>NZ_CP060791.1 GCF_018343815.1 Chlamydia crocodili
ACAACTCATCTAGGCGCCCAGATAGCTTCTCTAAAAGAGTAGACTTTCCAGCCTCAGCAATCTCCCCCAAACAATGCTGGGAAAAGCTTAGGGGAGTAAAAAAGCTTATGCTCATTAAAATACCTAGATTATTCAAAAAATATAGCCGAATGATTTTTCTTATTTTAACACTTTCTAAATAATTAATCTCTTATTACTTAAGCAAATCTTAGATATTAAGAATATTAACACTAGAATTTAATGTAAAATTATTCTGTTTTTCCAACAAACCTCTTAAGATAAATAACCTGCCATCAGCCTTATACCAACACCTAAAAGATCCTAATTATCTGTAAAAAACTTAACATTCCCGAATGATTAATACACAGTGTCCCACAGGATCTGTACGCATTCTTTGGATATGAATAGTACGGGGATTAGTAAATCCGCGTAGTTTGGAAAGTTCTTCTCTTTGAAAAGCTAGATAGTCCAATACATGCATATCTGCCCATTCCTGAGCAGAATAACCCACAAGATCGTTGATTTTCATTGGCCCAATAGATTCAAATTCTAGTCGAGGGAAATCTGGATGTGTGAAAAAAATGTCATCATCATCTCCTAAAGCGTCGCTTTTACCCGTCTTGGATTTAATCCCTACACCCATCCTATTTAGAGCTGATTTGCTTCCTATATTTCTAAGACGTTGATGTTCATTTAATATTCTTTCCATATTCTTTTGCCCCAAAGGTGGGAGGTGAAAATTCATAGATTGGAGTTGCTCTTTACTGAATATCTGAGGAGGGTTTTCATCTGGTCTTGATGGATGCCCTACTAAAATAGCAGTCTGCTCTGACCATCTCTCCCATCCTCCATATTTGTAGTACAGAGCTATTCTCATGACTAACTTGATAATAAAAGCTATAATTACAGGAATGATAAGTAGATATAGGAACAGAGTCCTCAATTTCTCTTGAAAGAATAACGGAATCTGTATGTCCACATAGACAAGTTGTCCCTGTGTATTCATGCTATCAATATACAAAACATGAGATCCATCTCGAAATTGGAGTATCCTATCCACCCTTTCTGCTAAAGATTCCAGGTAACCACTTCCCCTATCAAATTTAGGAAGATCCTTCAAAAAGCTATGTGAAAAAATTGCGGATGAAAAAAAATACGAAATCATGAATTCAAGCGGGGAAATTAGATTTGAAATTCAAAATAGAAAGATCTGGAACTGTAAGAAACATCCAGAACAGAAGATTATTGCTTAATGCAATATTAAAAAAATAAGAAGTCTAATCGTCGATGAAGAAGATCTTCAGATTCATCATACGCAAGTAAAAATGATACATCAATCCTAAGTAAAATTATCACTAAAGCTGCTTTGAAAGTTGCTCAATGACATTCTTTTACAGGTCAGAGAATAATAGCATCTCACAAGCAACATATGTTTAGTGCAAAATTGACCTTTAGTAAGCTCCTTTACTATTGTACGTAAGTCTTGCACCTATGATTGTTTGTTCTTTTTATAAGAAGGTATCACCCACAAGTAGATAGTAGTCTTGTTTGCTCTTCTGATAAATATCCGAGGATCTTATTTAAAAGGGTGATTTTTGTATCAGTATCTACAAATGAAGAAACTATAGCCTTCGTATTGAGTTGTATGATCTCTTTAAGAGTTAAAGGTGAATATTTAACATGAGTTAATTGAGAATCTTCAAAGGCAGGAAATCCTGATAAAAGCAAAAGCGTATTTTGCAAAGAAGTCCCTCCCATTTGGGGATTATCGGAACTCAATGTTATGCTAAGCTTGTGATCTCTGAGCAATGCAAAGAAAGGATGCTCATCAAGATTATTTATGATTATTTTATCTGTTTTTTTCAAACCAGAGTATTGGTGTAGTGAAGCTCCAAGTATCAGGTTAATAACCGGAGCCATAACAAGTGTAATGTTTTTCTCTTGGATTTCATGAATAGTCGGTAGATGTTCAATCGCTTGAAATCCATGTGCTATTCTCTGTATAGGTAAGGCTTGTAACGTTTGGCTTAAATATAAAAATCCCGTTCCTTCTCCTGCATGAGCTTCACAACCAAATCCTTTCTCATAAGCATGACGATAACCTGAAGTTAATTTGATTGGTGCTGCCTCAGGACAAATTTCTGCTCCAGCGGATTGCAAGCCGACAAAGAGATTAGGGAAGAACGTCTCTACTTCATCAAGCCAACTCGCGGCCTCTTCTGATCGTTGTTGTGTCGATTGTCGGAGATTAGAAGAACCTGTTTTATTAAAACAATTGATAAAGCGAAGGATAATTCCTTGACTCTGGAAAAATTGAGAGGCTCTAGAAAACAAACCATACAAGCGTAAGCGAGCTTCTTGAGGTTCAAGCGAAGGATAAATTACGTAAGCTATGCGGATATTTTGCTGCACTTCGGTGTAAATGATATTATCCTGTAGACATTGTTTTAAATAATTTTGCAAAACAAGCCAAAGATCGTTTTCATTTTGGATTCCTCCTGGAGGATATCTATGCCCCTGTACAGTAGCCATAATCCGATCAAAGCTAGAAAAATCACGAGAAATAACAGCGTATTTTAATAAAGAAACATTAGGGTCCCGTTCATAGCAAATATTCTCAAAATTTCTGAATATTTCAGAATAATTCTTGTGAGGGTTCCCATTAGATAAATAAGGAGATATCCATCGGTTATTCTCCCATTTTATAAGACCATTTCTGACTCCTAACTCCCAAGCTGTTTCTGGCGAAATAGTTCCTGGAAGATGTACGTGAATATCAGCCTTAGGAAGATTTTTAATAAACTGACTTGTACAAGGAATATTATCATACAACTCAGACGCCAACTGCGACAACTGTTGGGTAATAAAAAAAAGCCTCTTATCGATCATATCTTATTTTTACTTTCTTAATGTCAGATCTTACTCCCATTCAATAGTTGCTGGAGGTTTATCAGAAATATCGTAAACTACTCTGCTAACTTCGGGGATTTCATTAATGATGCGTGAGGAACAACGGTTAAGGAATTCTCTAGGTAAAGATGGCCAGCATGCTGTCATGAAATCAGTCGATTCTACTGCACGTAAAGCTATCGTATAGCCGTAATGACGGCAGTCTCCTTTTACAGCAACAGATTTAACTGGCAAAAATACAGCAAAAGCTTGGCTAACCTTATGGTATAAATTGGCTTTCCTTAGCTCTTCAATAAAAATGCTATCAGCATTTTTCACTATTTCTACATATTCTTGACGAACTTCTCCAAGAACTCTGACGCCTAAACCAGGTCCAGGAAAGGGATGTCGGGATATTAAAGCTTCCGGCAAACCTAAAACTTTACCTAAAGCTCTAACTTCATCTTTGAAAAGAAAACGCAGAGGTTCTAAAAGTTTCAAATTCAATTTTTCTGGAAGTCCACCAACATTATGGTGAGACTTGATCACCTGTGTTGCGTCACAAGATTTTGCGGATTCAATTACATCAGAATAAATAGTCCCCTGAGCCAACCATTGAACCTGAAGATTTCTAGATGCTTCATCAAAAACTTCAATAAAAGAGGATCCTATGACTTTACGTTTTTCTTCAGGATCTTCTATTCCGGATAGGTCGTAGAAAAATTTTTCAGAAGCATCTTCTACAATGATCTCTAGACCTAGAGAAGAGAATTGCTGTTTAACCTCTTCCACTTCATTTTTTCTCAATAGTCCCGTGTCAACAAAGACACAAGACAAGCGATCACCTAAAGCATTATGAAGTAAAACAGCTAGAACAGAAGAGTCTACCCCTCCAGATAGACCGAGAAGCACTCGTTCTGTTTCCCCTACTTTTTCTCTAATACTCTTGATCAGTTGTTGTTCTATTGTTTCAATTTTCCAAGTTTCTGAAGCCTGACAAATATGTTTCACAAAATTTGATAAGATTTTATCTCCTATTGCTTGAGAATCTGAAACTTCAGGATGGAATTGAAGACCAAACAGTTTTTTTTCAGGGCATTCTATAGCAGCAACAGGACAATGCTCAGAACTCGCTGTAACAAAGAAATCTTTAGGAGGAACAGTAACAGAATCACAATGACTCATTCGAATTTCTGTATGGAAAGTATCCTGATCAACAAGACCTTCAAAAAGTACACTTGGATAAAAAACTATAGGTGTATAACCAAATTCATTACCTCCGCCGTTTACCTCACTTCCAAAATCTCTAGCGATAAGCTGCATGCCATAACATACTCCAAGTATAGGAATATTACTGTTATAGATTGCTTTATCAACTTGCGGACTATTCTCCTGATAAACCGAATGAGGCCCTCCAGAAAAAATCAGACCCGCAGGAGATGCTTTAAGAAGACTTTCCAAAGGTGTATTCCAAGGAAGCACCTCACAAAACACGGAGAGTAAACGTATTTTTTTCGCCAGAATATTGGTGTATTGAGAACCAAAATCAAGAATGAGAATCTTACTCAAGATAGATTACCTTTTACTATTTAGAGGTTAGATAATTTGGAGCATATTGAACGTGTTGTAAGTTATGAATATGACTTTCAGCTCGTCCAGAATGGGTGATTCGGGCAAATACAGCATTCTGACGTAATTCTTCTAAATTGCGAGCTCCTAGATAGCCCATACCTGATCGAATCCCCCCTAGAATCTGATAAAGAACGTCATGAAGAGAACCTTTGTAAAGTACAAGTCCTTCAACACCCTCTGGAACAAATTTCTTAGCATTACTTTCCTGAAAATAGCGCTCAGCACTACCTTTCTTCATAGCACCAAGAGAACCCATGCCTCTATACATCTTATACGCTTGTTCATTGATCTGAACAACTTCTCCTGGAGCCTCATCAGTTCCTGCTAGCATGCTACCAAGCATAACACAATGCGCTCCAGCGGCTAAAGCTTTAACAATGTCTCCAGAATAGCGCATCCCGCCATCGGCAATGACTCGTACAGAAGAATCACGCAATGCTTCAGCAACATCCATAACTGCTGTCAACTGAGGCAATCCTACACCTGAGACGATCCGCGTTGTACATATAGATCCGGGGCCAATCCCCACTTTAACAGCATCTACACCAATTTCAGCCAAACAAAGAGCAGCTGCTCTTGAAACAATATTTCCCACAATGAGAGTTACCGAAGGATAATTCTTTTTAATAGTTAAGGCTGTATCAAGTACTAATTTAGAATGTCCATGAGCAGTGTCTACTACTAAAGCATCTATACCCACTTCAACTAAAGCATCAGCTCTTTTTAAACCTTGTTGACCGATACCTACAGCACCACCAACTGCCCAAGAGGAACTTTGCGATTTTATTTGTTTTACAACAGCAACCTGTGCATCCGTATCCATATTTTTATGAATAATTCCAAGCCCTCCAGCTACAGTCATGGCTGTAGCCATAGACAATTCTGTAACTGAATCCATTGCAGCAGACAAGATAGGGATAGTTAAAACTAAAGATCCTGAAACAGAAGAGGCTAAACAAACATCTTGAGGAAGAACTTCAGAATACTGAGGAACCAATAAAACGTCGTCAAAAGTCAGGGCTTCGCGCATATACTTCTCGATGAGAAAAAATGATTAAGATCAAGCGCTGATTGAGAAACTTATTCTTCTCATCAGTAACAAATAAAAGGAAAATCACATTCAAATAAAATTAAAGAGATTCCGGCTAGAAAAATCGTAATACCACTAGACAATAATCTCAACGGATTATTGAAAATTCTTAGAAAATTTATGACGAGGAAATTAAATAGAAAGCCGTTATAGACACCACAAAGAAAACAGGATACGCTAAAGTTAATAACGATTGTTCGATTTAGAACTCAAAACAGAAAATCTGGGAGCCTGTAAATAGCTCCCGGAGCAAAAGTCCTTGCTTCATCTCTCATACAGAAATTTAATAACGCAATGGAGCATCTTTGTATTCTTCATGAATAGTCTTTATTGACTGTTCATTAGATAAAAATGTCGTATCTAGATAATCTTGAGCAAAATTATCTCCGAAATCCTCTTTTACATTATCAGATTCCACTGCAACCCAGACCATAGAATAATAACCTTTTACTGGTAAGACATCACTGGAACGTACTTGTGGTCCAGCAATCCAAGCAAAAGCTATACTATGGTTGCATTTTCCTGAAGACGTATAATCAGACACTATAACAGGAACGAATTCATAAACTCCTTCACGACGACGGCAAGCTACAAAATCATCTTCTCCTATGGCTAAAACAATACCGTTGCAAGATTTTCCTGATGCATATTTTAAATTTAAAAAACCGCGATTCTTAGGACCATCTGCTTCTGTTAATCTAGCGGAACCTCCTAAGAGATCAATATCTAAATCGAATATTCTTACATAATCATGCAACCAAACAGCATGGGGATGGTATTCCTCAAGAGTATTTCTCGCTGAAATTGGGTTCATTAAACTCCCATAAACAAACATAGGAATATAAGGAGTGGTTAGATGCATTTTTTTGTGTATCTCTCTCCAGATCCTACGAGATTCTCTATTCACTCCCTCAATAACTTTAGGATCCTTGTTTTCCTTTGCTAAGCATTGAGCTGGCGTATAAGCAGCAGGATACGAAGAAAAATCAGAGATAGGTAAGTTAATACAAAATACCTGATCAACACTAGCATCCTTTAAAGAAATGGGTTCAGAACACCCACTAAGAACTAATAATAAACATCCAAATAGGTATGCTATTGATTTATACATAAAAATCCTCCCTATACTATGAGAAGAAGACAATTGGTAGCATCTGAGTACTTACTAATTAATTGACTTCTACGAGAACTAATAATTTCTTAAGATTTTGAATATATTCAACATAGCAATTCATTCGCATTAATTTTAATTTGATTATCTTTTTAACAAGATTAAAAAATCTTATAAAAAAACACTTATACAAATGTTAAATAAGCTTCAAGACATGAGTCTCAGAGAAATTCCATCATTAAAATGTATCAATCAACCAAATAGCTATATTGACACATCAATTTAAAAAAAAATCCATAGGAATCAGGCAGCAGGCAAATGAGTATCCTAATGAAATTAAATGTCTTTTCTCCTTTCTGAGATTCTTATGGGTGATCTATCTATCTTAAGAATTCAGATGATCCATTGCAGTTAAAAAAATTTTTATATATCTTATTTAACCAAAAATTAATAAACCAATTAGGGATTCGGCATGTCAAATCCAATACCTACACAACACCCCAATATTTCTTCTTTTCACTCAATCACGAGTCATACTGCAATGGAGGGAAATTTTTCTCCTCGTAGATCATCTCTAAGACTATTTTTAGATACAATGTTGATTGTTCTGGGTTTTTCTACTGTAGTTTCAATCTTTGTAGCAATGTTTTTTCTCAATGGACTCGGTATGCTAAATACAACAACAATCGTCTTATCCGCATCCTTAATTCTTATGGGCATTGTATTTATTAGCATCGGAGTACTTTTCTTTGTTAATAACATAGAACAAGGACTTTCTGGCATTTTGAGAAAACGTTTAAAAGAAACAGAGTTGGAGATAAGGGATCTTAGAGACCGATTGCAAACTTACGAACTTAATCATGCATTTGCCCCATCGGAAGATCCTACAGGAATCTCTGAAAATATAGAACCATCTGAGCCTACAGAAACAACTGTAGAAACTATCATGGAGATAAATAGCCAAATGAGTTCTACAAATCATTGAATGAAAATTGCAGACTAAACTTTAGCTTATAATGTTGCCAAAAACCAACAATCAAGAAATCAATCATTTAGAAAATTTCTTAAGAATTTTTTTATAAAAAATCGCGTTTTTAGCACTACCTGAACACCATTTTTTTTGTTTTTATTCAATATTTTTTATCGCAAACAAAGTTGTAAGTTGCTAGGGTCTTTTGCTTTTAAACTAAATATTGCGAATGAGGCAAGGATATGAGAACACAAAACTTCTTTCTATCGAAAATCAGATTATTGGGTGCTTTATGCCTAGCTTCCCTTTCTGTTTTAATTACTGGATGTGATGCTGATGATGTATTTACTACTGATAAACACCTAGTTGAAGAAGCTAAAAGTTCAGCTCCAATTTTCACAGAAACCACTGATACCGATCGTGTCTGGGATACAATAAAAACAGCTTGGGGCCTATCTCAGCAGATGAATTGTGTTCCTGTAGTGATTTACGACGACCTCATGAATCCTTTCAGATTCCAAACTGAAGGAAAAAGTCTTTGGAATACTCCTGTAGACGTATCTAACAGCAAACGTATTTTCAATTACGACGCACGTACCGATAAAAAAGATAATTCTGCAAAGAATTACGCAGAAATTAATGCTCTTGCTCTAGATTTAGGAAATTCTAAAGAAGAATCTCATTTCTCTGCTATTTTACACGGTATTGAAAAAGAAACATTTGTCGCTTTATGCAAACATTATCCACAACATAGTTTGGTACCTGTAATCGTAACTAGATCGTCTGGTCAAGATACTACTTATAGTCTCGGATTTATGTTTTCAGTAACAAATCCTGCTTTACAAACCCGGCAGGATGTTCTTCCTAACCGCGAACATTTCTTAGAAATCTGGAATAGCATCAACTGTAGAGATGTTATTGATTTTTACGGAGAGAATTTCCCCGCAGACTATATCAATACAACGGTCCTTGCTAATGGAGAGTCTATTAACTCTTTAATCCCAGCAAATAAATAATCTAAAGTAATCTTTAGAATACTTATTATGAAACCTCGCAAATATCCTTGCGGGGTTTTTTCATTTAAGCCAGTACTGAAAAATCCCGATCGTTAAAAAACATTGCTTATCCAGATTCTGCCGTCAAAAACCTAAATAATCCTTAGACTACCAAAACTCGCAACATTTTTATTTTATTCATATTTAATGCTTTAGACATTAAAATCTTATGTTTTGCAATTTATAGTTAAATCAGAGAAATGTTATCCCTATACGAAACTAATTTAGATTTTTTTAACCAAACACGAAAACATCCTTGTTTGATGAAAAATGCTTACGTACGCGAAGCCTCAACTAGTCATACCCCATGCTTACGTATGGGTATAGAGGATATAACGTTATTTTCTTGTTCTTCTCTAAAATCTTCTGTATTAAGTTCGCTCCCTATTTTAGGAACTATTCGAGGCTTTGCACGTTTATATAGCACTTGGTCCGTTAAAGATAGAAGTAACGATCAACTTAAAGATCAAGTAACTCATACCCTTTTGGGAATTTTCGAAGTCCTGGGGTTGGGTGCTGCTCTTTTAGTTGTAAAAATCGCTATCACAGCTTTGATATACATTTCCTTCGTTCTCTTTATGTTGTTTGGCATGTTCTATGAAATTGCAAGTACGCAATTCCAAAAGTTACCATGCTTTGCCAAACAAAGTTCTGAAACTAATAAGATTTAAAGCAAATACTGAAATCCTCTCCACACTAGTCCTCAAGGAAAGGATTTTTTGGAATAAATATTTCGATTGTTTAAATAGGAAAAAGCATATTCATGAAAATGTACAACACAAACGCTGAATTTACGGAGAAAACTAAAAATCATCCTTATCTCATTAGAACTGCCTACTCTCGAACTAATGAGATTATCGGGGCAAAAGAAGCTTGGACACACATGGTATTAAGTTCTCTTCCTATTTTAGGAACTATCCGTGGTTTAGCACGTCTTTACAGTATTTATTCTGTTAAAGATAGAAGTGAAGACACAACTTCAGCTTTAATAGTACACACCCTAGTAGGTATTTTTGAAACTCTAGGTTTGGGCATAGTCCTAATGATTATTCCTATTTCCTTAATCTTCCTGAATATAATCCTAGCATTTATAAAAACACTCTTTGAGTTTATTAGAAGAGGAATCTGTAATCTAAAACGACTATGTTTGCCTAACAAAGTTACTACAGCTAATAAAGCTTAGAAAGACATATGAATCTGTAAGAATCGAAGAAGCACTATTTTCCAGAGATAAGTGCTTCCTTGTTTTTTAACCACTTACACTCTAAAATTTCTATAAATTATTTTTTATACAAGACGATGTTTATTTCAAAATACGCAACACATCTTGAGTTTAAGGAAAAAACCACGCACCATCCTAATTGGATCAAAAGTGGTTATATTCGCGATTTGGAATCGACAGCGTCTCACAGGAACTGTTGGATAATTCTTGACTATGATAATTTAAAAGCTTCTTTTCTTTCTTCTATGCCTGGTTTAGGAACCATTCGTGGTCTAGCGCGTCTTTACAACGTTTGGTCTATTAAAGGCACCGTAGAACAAATAAATAACACAATTATTCATACTATTACGGGTATTTTAGAAACGCTTGGTTTAGGAATAGTTCTCTTGGTATTTAGAATCACCTTAACAGCCGTACTTATTCCTATAATACTTCTATTTTACCTATGCACTGTCTTAATTGCTTGTTTCAAAAACCAATTTGAATCCGCGCTCTCTAAAAGTTTAACCAGCGAAGTTCGGATAGTGTAAATATCGCACTCATTGAATTCAGCACTTCATAAGAAGCAGACACTTATAGTTTTATTTAACGATTTATGTTAAAATCTTACCCTGTAAAAAATTAACATAGGAGAAAACTATGTTCATCAATAGTTATGAAAAACCTGCCGATTTTCTAGAAGGAACTTCTAATCATCATCCATTGATCAAAAGTGCTTATGTACGTAAAAGTATGGACGGGGGGATTTCTAATGAGCAAGATCTACGATCTTTGTTCTTGGGAGCGCTTCCTATCTTAGGATCTATTCGAGGCTTAGCACGTCTTTATAGTGTTTGGTCTGTTAAAGATAGAAGCGGGGATGCTCAAAAAGATGTAACTGCTCACACAATAGTCGGTATCTTAGAGGTCCTTGGATTTGGCCCTATCTTCCTAGCATTGAATATTGCTCTAGCTGTTATCGGAATTTTCTCTATCATCGCCATCGGAGTTATAGGTCTGTTTTGTCACGGAATTAAATGTGGTGTTAAGTTCTTAACAAAACCTTGTCTACCCAACAAATGTTAACTCTTTTTATGTATTTTCCTCTTATAAACCAGGAGTAGACGACCTATTCCCTTTCGTTTCCAGTTTTGTTTTAACCATTTATCTGATAAAATGCTTCTGATTTATGGAGATTTTTTAGGGGTAAAGTATGTTTACAAGTTATGATACAAGTTTTAATTTTATGGAAGGAACGGCTCGCCACCCATCCTTTATTAAAAGTGCCTACGCGCGTAATAGTACAGGCGTCAACTCTCATATAGAATGTTTGTTGCTAGATAGTAATAAAAACCTTCTCTCTACTATATTAAGTGCTGTACCTATTTTAGGAACTATTCGAGGCTTAGCACGTCTTTATAGTGTTTGGTCTGTTAAAGATAGAAGTGAGGATTCTAAAACAAATATTATTATCCACACCGTTACAGGTATTCTAGAAACCCTAGGCTTAGGAATCTTCATTCTTATTGCTAAAATTCTTATCTTAGCCTTAACAATACTTGTTTTCTTTACAGGAACTAAATTGGGCTTAATCAAAGAAGACAACTAGAGTTGTGAAAATAACCTAGGCTTTTCCAAGTAGATCTTTTGATTTTTTAAACTTAGATCTCCTTAATATTTTTTAATAAAATAATATTCCTTTGCTTCATTTCTCTATCAAAGAAGCTTACAAGCAAAATAGATGCAAATTAAGTTGCCTTCTCTCTATACTTTTAGATCCTTCAATGATCTAAATGCTTCCATGATCAATTTATCTAGGAGTCCCAACTCCGAAGGAGTCTCAAACTAAGGAGAATCTATTTTGCATAATGAAATGATTTTTATAGCACAAACCGTGCTAATCGTACTTGCGGGAATATTTTTCGCTTCTAAAAGCACAGGATGGCTAACAGGATGGTTGGCTACTCTATCAGTAATCATGAATGTATTTGTATTGAAGCAGATTTTCCTTTGCGGTTTAGAGGTGACATCTGCTGATGTCTATATGATCGGTATACTCTCCTGCTTAAATTTCTCTAGAGAGCTCTATGGACAAAATAAGGTAAATGAAGCCATGATCGGCTCCTGGGTTATCACAATAGCATTTCTTATTCTAACGCAATTGCATCTCGCTCTTATTCCTTCATTAAACGATGCAACTCAACATCATTTCATAGCGCTATTTTCACCAACACTAAGATTAACCCTAGCCTCTTTAGTCACTGTGATTCTTGTCCAGATTGTTGATCTCAAGCTCTTCTCGTATCTAAAAAGCCTATTTCAAGATAAGGCTTTTGGAACCCGCTCGGCTATATCCCTAATCTCCTCGCAAGTCTTAGATACTTTACTATTTTCTTTCCTAGGTCTCTACGGTATCGTATCTAATCTCACTCATGTCATCCTATTTTCTCTCATCACAAAGATATGTGTAATTACTATGTCAGTTCCCGTTGTAGTTCTTGGTAAATATTTTAGAAAAAGAAAAGAAGCTTAAATTCCCCGTAAATTCTATTTACAGTAAAATATAGGCCCGATACGCTTACTTTACTCTTTTCAAGCGAGATATAAAACAACAGTTTTCCCTGGGATAATTCAGGTTCCTAATCGTGGCATTAAAATTTCACGTCCTTCATCAATCTAAAAAATCACGAGCTCGTGTAGGCAAAATAGAAACTGCCCATGGAGTCATAGACACCCCCGCTTTTGTTCCTGTTGCGACTAACGGTGCCTTGAAAGGCGTTGTCGATCATAGTAACATTCCACTCATGTTTTGTAATACCTACCATCTCTTGGTACATCCTGGAACAGAAGCTATTGCCGCTATGGGAGGACTACATAAATTTATCAATAGAAATGCTCCTATAATTACAGATTCTGGGGGATTTCAGATCTTTAGCCTTGCCTACGGCTCAGTAGCAGAAGAAATTAAAAGTTGTGGGAAAAAGAAAGGCTCTTCATCCATCTTAGAGATTAATGATGAAGGCGTATGGTTCAAATCCTATAGAGATGGCCATAAACTCTTTCTATCCCCGGAAGTTTCTGTACAAGCTCAAAAAGATCTGGGTGCTGATATCATTATTCCCCTAGACGAACTCTTACCCTTTCATTCTAATGAAAAGTATTTCTTATCATCGTGCTCACGAACATATGTCTGGGAAAAACGCTCTTTAGATTACCATAAAAAAGACCCTAGATATCAGTCTATGTATGGGGTAATTCATGGAGGTATAGATCCAGAACAAAGGAAAATTGGGTGCCAGTTTGTTGAAGATCATTCTTTTGACGGATTCGCTATCGGAGGCAGCTTAGGAAGAAATCTAAAAGAAATGGTACCTGTTATTGATGTCACCACGTCATATTTATCCAAAGATCGCCCTGTACATCTTTTAGGAATAGGAGATCTCCCCTCGATACACGCTACAGTTGGCTTTGGTATAGATTCTTTCGATAGCTCTTATCCAACTAAGGCGGCGCGCCACGGTTTGATCCTATCATCTCAAGGGCCTATCAAAATTGCCAATCAGGCCTACGCTTATGATCTTTCTTCCTTAGATCCTGAATGTAGATGCCTAACATGCACATCAAACATCTCTAAAGCTTATCTACGGCACCTTTTCAAAGTTCACGAACCTAATGCAGGAATTTGGGCCTCTATCCATAATCTCTACTATATGCAACAAGTTATGCAAAATATCCGAAAACAGATCTTAAATGATGAGATTTGATCCGACTTATCCTGAGAATTAATCTCAATTTTTCAATTCTAAAGTGATTTACCTTAAATTACTTAAAATAAGAATACGAAATAGAAAATTGCTTTTTATTAAAAATAAGCATAATTTTTTTCGAGTTTTAGATAAGAAACGACCCTAAAGTTATATAAGAAACCTTATTTATGAAATATTAATTATAAACAGACTTACACTTAATAAAAACTATTATATTCCAAGCATAAAT
This sequence comes from Chlamydia crocodili, assembly GCF_018343815.1. Lineage (NCBI taxonomy): Bacteria > Pseudomonadati > Chlamydiota > Chlamydiia > Chlamydiales > Chlamydiaceae > Chlamydia > Chlamydia crocodili. The sequence goes on from NZ_CP060791.1 coordinate 13,945, forward strand.
ATGGATTGTTTTATCTATAGGTATAGAAATAATACAGAGTTTTTTTTTGATCAGCAAAACGCCTGCTGGTTATTTAAAGAAGGCTTCATTAGATCAGAAACCCAGATGCTACCCTACACTCTGGATTGGGAAATTAATATAAGTAGCGCTGATGAAATCAAAGAACTCCTTGCTCGCTGCATTCCTATAGTAGGCAATATTCTTGGCTTTGGAAAACTCTATAGCCTATGGTCCACACGAGATCCTACGGATCGATATAAAGATATCCTATTCCATACGCTCTCAGGAGTACTAGAAGCTTTGGGCTTAGGTATAGTAGCTTTAATTTTGAAAATAATTACAACGATAATTTTCTATATCTTTGAATTTCTTGAATGCCTGACATATACAATGATCTCTATGTTTCTCCCAGGTTCCCCATCTTCAGAAAGATTCTCCCTAGTTTAGACGTAAAATATTAAGAATTTAATAAATTAAAATAAATTCTATAGATAGATGTTAATTTAAAAATAGTGGTGATTTTGTAAATGCCACACAAAATCATCCAGTCTTATTTAAATTAGGTTTTGTCCGAGATCGTTCTGGTCTTGAAAATTGGTCAGAGGACTGGTTTATTTCTTGCGATCTTACCTCTTTAAGCAGCGATAGCCTTACGGTACAAGCTCTGAGAGGATTGCCTATAATAGGAACTATAATGGGCCTAGGCAGAATCTATAGTACATTGTCCACAGAGGCTCGTCCTGAATCTGAAATCGAAGACAGATACATAGATAGATGTTTTCACACAATCATAGGAATTTTAGAGATTTATGGATTGGGAACTATTTTTACAATTATCAAAATTATTTACTTCTGTATTCAATTAATCGTAGTAACAATAGCCGGGGAAATCACAGAGTTAATATTTGATGAGGAGCAAGGGTTTAAAGTTCGATACTTTTTAACTAGCGTATTCACATTTGATTGTTGACTCTAATCAAATTTACAGAATATGGATTCTATTTCATAAAATTAACTGCTTAAAATTATTATTTTTTTAAATAAAAATGATAAAGCAAGCTGTTAATAACAAACAACTTCCGTATTTTATTTTATTTATAATTGCAATTATTACCAAATATAAGTAAAATGCTTCGCTCTAAATTTTAATAAAAATAAATACAAGATAATTGAACACTTATTCGAGACAAGAACTCCTGTATCATACCCAGATAATAAATGTTTTATTATACAGCATAATTTAAACTAACCAGGATGTTTTTTATGTTCATAAATACCTATAGAGATAATTCAGAATTTCATGATGCTGCACAAAACTACCCCGCACTTTTTAGACTTGGGTTTGTTCGCGATCAATTCGGTCTCAAAGATTGGAAATTTGATTGGTTAATTTCTGATGATATTGAAGATTTAGATGCTGATGGAATTTTTATACAAATTTTACGCGCTCTTCCTATTATCGGAACGGTTATGGGTGTAAGTAGAATCTATAGCGTATGGTCTACAGATACTTTAGATGATAGCCTAAAAGATAAAATCATTCATACAGTAGTCGGACTGATTGAAATCTGCGGATTGGGCATTATCACTTTGATTATGAAAATTTTTTATTTCGTTCTTGTACGCATTATTGTAACCATTGTACCCGCATGTGTTCGAATAAGAAGAGGCTCCGAAGCAGAAGAAAACATGAGAGAATTCTTAATCGATACATTTTCTTTGGGGTTATAATTCTACTCTCTTTTCCCCACTCTATCTTTATGATAATAAACCATTAAAAAACAAAGATTTCGAAAAAAATAAAACGCCAAATTATTATCTGTTAATAACTTGTGAGACCTTTTTATATTTATAATTGAAACTATTTCAAATAATACATAAACTACTTCGCACTCAATATTTAAAAGTGAAAAATATAGTTATGTTTATTGATAGATATCCAAATAATTGGAACTTCTCAATTCGAACAAGAAATTCTTGTTCTTTATTACGCTCCGGTTTTGTTCGTACATATTTAGGCGTTCAACCTATTAATAGAGAATGGAATATCTCAACAAGAGACGGCATTTTCTCCAAAGCAAATATGCTGGAAATAAAAAAAGCCACTCCTATTTTAGGAACAATCATGGGTCTGGGTAGGCTATATAGCGTTTGGTCTACAAAAGATAATACCACAAGTAAAATACAGTTACTCTTACATACCCTAACGGGTGTTATCGAAACCCTAGGCTTGGGCATTATCCTTTTAATCGCAAAAATTATCCGTCTAGCAATTAAAATGCTATGCGAAAAAATCGGTCCATGTTGCTGCTGCAGCCGTTATCAAAATCTGGAAATTATCTCCACATCTTCTCAAGATTCAACAAACATTGAAGATTTCAGATCTACAGATTTAAACGCAATGGACTTAGCCAACTTTAATCCAGAACAAGCTGCAAATTTATTCTCTACTACTGTTCACGGAGATCCTTCTAAAGGAGAAAAAGTTACAGTATCTCTAACAATAGATCCTCAAGCAATGGAGCAGATGATAAATACAACAACGCAGTTATTATCCGATATCGTGAATATTGATGAGGATGATGAAGAAGGTATAATGAGAGGTATTTCTCAATTTCAAAACATTCTAGGTACAGGTCGCATACACAACCAAGTGCATACAATGACCTCTTCTTTAAGAGAATTATCCACTACAACTACAGAAGAGGAAAACTCTTAAAGAAAATCTTAACAGTCTTTTAGATAGCACCTTTAATGATTCTATAAGAAAACTGAACCTCTTCTCCTGTATTACCCTCTTATAAACTACAAAATATAAGAGAAGAGACTTTTCTTCGCGTCCACAGGAAACTCAAATCTATCTTTTTTTACTTCCCGATAAAATCAATAGGCAAGAAATAGCGCAAAATGCCAATGCTGATGCCATGGGAATCGTAATGAACCCAAAGATAAATAATTTTGTTGAGCAAGAAACTCTACCACAAATATCTATCGTCATTCCAGAAATCTCCTGAAGACAAATCTGATAAACAGCAGTTATCATGCCTATAATAGATAAAGGTAAAGCGTAGATCTTTACCAAACTATCTTCACGATATGTAGCTATTCCTAAAATAATCGATAAAGGAAATAAGCAAATCCTTTGATAATAACATAAAACACAGGGCTCTATGTTCAACAGATAACTGTAATAAAGACTCATTACCGTCCCTGTACAACAAATCAACCAAGCAAAATATAAAGCATAATTACGAAGGAATCTAATCATCATTTTCCTCTGTAGCCTGTAAATAACGGATTTGTCGAATGACACGTTCTAACTCATCAAATGTGGGATCCTCAATCAGATAGTCTCCAACTACAGCTGTTGGTGTTGCTAACTGTCCCCCAAGAACTTGAGAGCCATAAATATTGTTCTTCTTAATTTGCTCTTCATATTGCTGAGAATCTATACACTGGATTAATCCCTTAGGATTGATACTACGACCTGAATGTGTTTTCAAATTCTCAGTAAGTTTAGTCAATACTTCAGGAGTTGCCCAACGTTTCCCCTCTTCCTTAGGATAAGTAAGTAACCTATGGAAATACTCAATATAAGCCTCTATGTCAGGCTGACGTGGGTCATGATGGTAGACACAAAGTAACGCTTGAGCTGCCGGCATCGATCCTCGAATAAAACATACAGGAATTAACGTAAATGATACCTCACCGGTATCAATGTAGTTCTTTTTTAACAGAGGGAAAACCTCAGTACTAAACTCCGCACATGCGGAACATGAAGGTTCTTCAAATACTGTAATATTAATCGGTGCATAGGGATTACCAAGAGTTGGAAAATGTTTAGCGTTAGTAGGGATATGAGCTTTAGGAGGTAATATCGTCTGCTTTTTATAAATCATTAATCCAAAGCATAGTATGAAAAAAGCACTGGTAACTATGACTAATATCTTTTTATTCAATGATCGTTCTCTTGTAAGGCTCTCACAGAACTAAGAAATAGAATAAAAAAATAAAAATTTAAAACTATTTTTTTACATAAAAAGGATAGAACACCCTCCCTTTGTCTTTCATTTATATATTGAAATGGGTTGAATTTGATAAAAAACCTTTTAGTTTTATTATTCTCATTCTATTTAGAAAGAAAGATCCCAGCATTTTTCTTTTCATGGATAAAGAAACCTTAGAAAATATTTATAAGCACTTCCGTTATCGTTTTTTTAAATTAAGTATTCTCCCCGCATTCTTAGGATTATTGCTTATATGCACACCAAATACTCTGAATTATCAAGCACCAAGTGTCATTCTTTCCGATAGAGTTTGTGGAAGTTTGTTAATCATTTTAGCCCTGATATCTTTTTATAGACGTTCTATACTTTGGTTTGGTGTATTTATAGGTATTTGGGTAACTCTTTTCCCTTGTTTTCCAGAACGTTCCTCTATTGTTTTTGCAAATGATACACTCATAGGATTTGCTATCTTTGCTGTTGTTTGTATTCCCCCTACACGACCAGAAGCTTTGGAAGTTGGTCCCACTCTTCCTGAAGGAATGACTTATAACCCGTCTTCAGGAGGACGAAGAGCTGCTGTCTTAATATTAAGTTTATTAGCTTGGCTGCAATCACGCTTTCTAACAGCATCTGCATTAGGAATCTCTAGGACTGCTTTTGAATGTGATTTCCTTGTCTACGCAGCGATGATGGCCGCTTATTCCCTACTTGTTGTGCTTTCTTTATCTGGAGGAGAACGCCGTTGGCATACACGACCAAAAATAGTATTAGCTACAGCAATCACCTTGCTTTCTGCTATTATCCTTACCTTTATCCCTATTGTATCGAAACAGATGACCTTAGATTGTTGGATATGTTTATCTCTAACAATACAACCTGCTCTAGCCTTTGTTTTTGCTTATGATGAACTTAGAGCAACATTTACCTATCTAGGACAATTTATTGGAAAAAAACGCGAACTAATTCGTATATCATTATTCGGATCCGAGTACTACCGAGATTCATTATTTTGGGAAGAACGTACTGTCCTTCCTTTTATAAAAGCATGCAAGCAAGCTTTCCAGGGTATTTCCTTTCCTATTAATCTTCTGATCGCTATTTGTATAGCAATAGGATTTATCAAAGTCAGTGATGAGCTTGCTGTTACAGATAAATTGAGAAATTATATCGACATTTGCTGTTGGTTTATCATCGTATTAGCCACCCTATCCTTTGCTAATAGTCTTCGTCATCTTAGATGGCTATGTGTAATTTTCTCAGCGGCAATACTACTTTCTCCTGTTTTCTTCCATATTCCTCTACACTCTCCTATATTGATTCCAACAATCATCATAGGAATTGCTTTGATTTTTCTATCTGTAGGGAAAATAATACAGAAAAAGTAAATAGCTTTCACTAAGTCAGCATCGAGCTAATTCCTGATGAGGTTTCTCCCTGCTGTACCTCAGCAGCTTGATCTTCCTCTTCTTCAGCTTCTAAACGATCTCGCTTTTCTTTGTCATACTCGCTTGCATAAATATCATCTCGAGCACGATCTATGCCCTCAGCTATAACAGCATCATGAACAGAAGTATGCGGGGAATCCTTATCAGGAATAACTTTTATAGTCTGTAATAAAGTAACATAGGAAAATCTCTGAGGATATTCAGGAAGTAGAACTTGAGATTCTACAAACACCGCGACCTCTTTTTTCGTAAATTTGCCTCTTTGACTATTACAGTAATTCAGAATTTGCAGATAATTACTCTCTGCTAGTTGTTTGTGTTTACTTAATGCTCCTTTATGATGCTGGAAGGCGTACATAATTAAAGGTGCCGAAATCAATACCGAAGAAAGAATGCCAGGAAGAATGAAAGGGAGAAACACGTCTGAAGCAAAAGAAAATCCCTCCAAAGGGTATCCAGCTAAAAGAGATCCTATCAATAACAATACTATAGAACAGACAAAAACAATCGTAGCAATAACCACAAGAGGCGAACCCTTACAACGATGGGAATGAATACCATTATAAAGAGAAAGTTTCTCATTAGAAGAAAGTAGAGTGTAGTCTAACTGTGAAGATTGTACATTAGCAAGTGGTAATGTCATGTTAAAAGACACTCCCGGATATCCTCTATAAGCATATGGACATTACCGGAAGAACGCGTTGAATCATTAAAGAATACAGGAACGAGTCCACGATTTTTAAGTACATAAAATGCATCTCCAAGAAAGGCTACATCACGAAAATCATGAGTAACAAGCACTACAGTTTTATAGTCTTTTCTTGCTAATCGCAAAATGTACTTATATAACAGTTCCTTAGTCGTAATATCTAAAGAAGAAAATGGCTCATCTAATAGTAATATCGGTTTAGGAGATAAACACTGACAAGCCAAAGATACTCTTTGCTTTTGTCCTTCAGATAATTCATCGGGATAACAATCCAATAAATTGCCTATATTAAAGCTCTCAATCACTTCAGACAACTTCTCAGAAAATATAGAGAAACGTTTGTTCTTTACTCCCAATTCAGAGCCGAGATAAATATTTTTCAACACGGTTCTCCACGGAAGTAGAGTCTGCTTTTGTTGCATATAAGCCACGTCTGTTTGCTGAATAGGTTGGCCAAGCCATAAGATTTCCCCTTCAGAAGGAGATAAGAAATTAGCAATTAAACGAAATAAGGTGGTCTTTCCTATTCCAGAAACACCTAAAACAATAGAAATTTTTCCTGGATACGCAGTAAAAGAAGCTTTTTTAAAAATTAACTTATCCGAGTAAGAATAGCCAAGATCTTTGACTTCTAACATGTAGAAACCATGATTTTTGAGAGGAAGACGGCTTGCGGTTACCAAGACTTGAACTTGGGACCTCGACATTATCAGTGTCGCGCTCTAACCAACTGAGCTATAACCGCGAGTTTTGGAGACTAGGAGAGTCGAACTCCTGACCTTCTGAATGCAAATCAGACGCTCTACCAGCTAAGCTAAGTCCCCGTTTATTCTTCTCATATTACTATAGAAAAACAAAAAGCTATCTTAATGACTAAGAGATTTAACCTCAACCAAAGAATTAGGAAAAAACGAATCAATGGGTTAAACAGATTTCTTTGAGGACACTTTTTAAAAGAGAATCCATGTAAAATTTACTTGTTTCACTTTGAAGTTGTAACCAGCTTGTATTACTTGAGGACTCAAGAGGATGAGGAATAAGAATATTGACCCCTAAACAAGGAACATCAAATTCATAACACACCTGAGAAACGGCTCCCCCAGCACTATCAAAACCTTGAATGTCGGAGTGAACTTTTTGAAGAGAAAGAAAATAGTTCTTAGACATTGTAAAAGCTTCTCCAGTGGCTATGATACCCTCAATAAGATCGTGTTCTGTGGATGTCATAGGTTTCAAGTAACCATGCATCTTTAACAGATCTTCTATAGCTTGTTTATGAGTAACAATAAACTGTCTTCCTCCTTTCTTTGCGGCCTCTCTATAGGCTTTACTTGTAGCAAAAATGCTCTGATTGATATCTGGTATTTCGAATCTTTTGAAAAACGGACGAACGTCGGAATCATAATTAATATAACCGTTGGAAATTAAAACGTTTCCAAAGCGACCAGTTTCCGAACGTGAATAGCATGTGCCAATAATTAAAATAAGCTCTACACGATGCTTTAAAATCATATTACAACTAATTACAGATGCAGAAACTTTATTAGGCCAAAAAGAAGACATCACCAGATACTTTCCAAAATAATCTCCAGAATAATATGTCCTTCTTCCCTCCACACTTTTCTTATTATTAGCAAACCATGGTATAGGACATTCTGCATCAGAAGACTCAGAAATTTCAGGAAGAGCAAAAATGATTCCTATACGAGATAAAGGGGCGTTCTTTTCATTAAAAATATCAATAGGTTCTGCTTTTAAAGAGATAAAGGAACAACAAAGAATAGAAACAAAAAAAATGCGAAGAACCATAAAAATTCCAATTATAGAATCCTGGTTCCTTATAGAAAAACGAATTGTTAAAGAGAATGAAAAAGCTAGAAGTGAAGATAGCCCTTTCGACTCTAGAGGTAGCGAAAGACTAGACTCGAAAGAGCAAACCTTCTATGAATCTTTATTCATAAATAAAGAGAAATACTCATTTTTCAAAGTCTGACTTTCTTTTTTAAATCTATAGTTCTTGCTTCGCGCACTTTGGTAATCTTAAATGATTTCGTGAATGTTTCGTATTCTTTATCCAAAGCTTTAGCATCTTTATTTTTATAAACCATGAAAACTTGATAAAGAGTATGGTTTACTGAAATTAACATCCCTCTAAAATAGATATCCTCACAAGATATCCAAAACTCTAAAGCTTTATGTCCTTGTACCTCTTTTGCCTGCATAAATAGGACTTGCGACTCTGGTAGAGCCTGTAGCATTCCTGAAAATCCTTCTTGAAGATTTAATTCTGGACGACTGACATCCACTTTCTCAGGATATTCCCATACAGACACAACATATACAGTATTATCTGATTGTGTTTCTGTAACATATGTATCATAGCGTATAGTAAGTTCTGATTGAGGAATTTCTATGATCTGACCAGAATGGTCCGGATCCCCTGGGAACTCTGCAGAAAATCCACAATTTTTCGTATAGTCATACCGCTTCCACTTGAGACTATCTTTAATTTGAGAAATAGGGATATCACTATCTTTGATCTCTTTATTAGAGAACCAGTTCTTCATCTTAGAGAGAAAACCAGTCTTTGACTCCCCTGCAACTAATGAAGCTGGGCATAGGGCTTGAAGAGATATTAATACGGTTAATATGAACTTACTTAATTTTGAAAGCATAATAAAAATAAAATACGTTTATTAATTTAATAATATAACTTCCGAGACTTTTTATTATAAATAAAACATAAAAAATCAAAATCATCAAAAAACCTTGTATTTTATAAAATCCATAATGATAATCCTGCTTGTTAAAAAATCTTAGAAATTAAGAGTTATAGCGCGTATGAAAGAGCAAGTATTTGCTAGTAAGAAGGTTGGAGTTTTGCCAGCACGATGGGGTAGCGTCAGATTTACTGGAAAGCCCCTAGCAAACATCCTAGGAAAGTCTTTAATACAAAGAACTTATGAGAATATTAATCAAAGTACAACACTAGATAAAGTTGTTGTAGCTACTGATGATCAACGCATTATGGATCATGTCTTAGAATTTGGTGGTCATTGCGTAATGACAAGTCCAGAGTGTGCTAACGGAACAGAACGTACAGCAGAAACGGTATCGCGTTATTTCCCTGAAGCTGAGATTATAGTGAATATTCAAGGAGATGAGCCATGTTTACAGCATACTGTTGTTGACTCTCTTGTTAGAAAACTCGAAGAATTCCCTAAGATTCAAATGGTTACTCCGGTTGCTAAAACTACCGATTCACATGAGATCTTAACAAATCAAAAAGTGAAATGTGTTTTCGATAAAAATGGAAAGGCTTTATATTTTAGTAGAAGCCCTATTCCACACATCTTAAAGAAAGAGACACCGATTTATCTTCACATTGGCGTATATGCATTTAGGCGGAATGCTCTATTCAATTATATTGAATCTTCCCCTACTCCGCTAAGCCAAGCTGAAGATCTTGAGCAACTACGTATACTAGAACACGGTGGGTCTATCCACGTATGTGTAGTGGAAGCTAAGAGCCCCTCAGTTGATTATCCAGAAGATATAAATAAGGTAGAAAAATACTTAACATGCCATTCAAGTGCATCTTTTTAACAGGAGGAGTTGTTTCTTCCTTAGGCAAGGGATTAACCGCTGCTTCTCTAGCTCTATTATTAGAGCGTCAAAATCTTAAAGTTGCCATGTTAAAACTGGATCCTTATCTTAACGTTGATCCGGGAACAATGAATCCTTACGAACACGGTGAGGTCTATGTTACCAATGACGGCATAGAGACGGATCTAGATCTTGGTCACTATCATCGATTTTCTTCAGTAAACTTATCTAAATATTCTACAGCGACCTCAGGACAAATCTATGCTCGCGTGATTAAGAGAGAACGCGAAGGATTTTATCTAGGAAGCACTGTTCAAGTTATCCCTCATATTACTAATGAAATCATCGAAGTTATCTTAGAGTGTGCCAAGGAAAATCAGCCTGACGTATTAATTGTAGAAATCGGTGGTACTGTTGGTGATATAGAATCCCTACCCTTTCTTGAAGCTATTCGACAATTCCGCTATGAGCATGCTGATAGCTGTTTCAGCATTCATATGACTTATGTGCCTTATTTGAAAGCTGCTGGAGAGGTTAAAACAAAACCTACCCAACATTCTGTTCAAAGTTTACGAGGTATCGGTATCATTCCCGATGCTATTCTTTGTAGATCCGAGTCTCCTTTAAGTAGCGAAGTAAAAAAGAAAATCAGTTTATTTTGTAATGTACCTAATAACGCGGTCTTTAACGTTATAGATGTTGAACATTCGATCTACGAAATGCCCTTGATGCTATCTCAGGAAAAGATCTCGACATTTATTACAGAAAAATTAGGGTTATTCACAAAACAAGAAGATCTAAGTGATTGGAAAATCTTAATAGAGCGTCTACGCGACCCCCTTCCAAATAAAGTGCGCATAGGTCTAGTGGGTAAGTATGTACAACACAAAGACGCCTATAAATCTGTTTTTGAATCGATTACCCATGCTGCGTTAAGCTTAAATTACTCCGTAGAAATTCTTCCTTTAGATTCTGATGATCCTCATTTCCTTGAAACCTTAGAACAATGTGATGGTTGCTTGGTTCCTGGAGGTTTTGGATCTCGTGGATGGGAAGGAAAAATTAAAGCAGCAAAGCTCTGTAGGGAGAGAGGTATTCCTTACTTCGGTATTTGCCTAGGAATGCAAGTTCTTGTTGTCGAATATGCTCGCAACGTTATGCACTTAGAAAAAGCAAATTCGACAGAAATGGATAAGGATACACCTGACCCTGTTATCTGTATGATGGATGGACAAGCATCTCTAGTGGCTACAGGGGGGACAATGCGTCTTGGAGCCTATCCTTGTGTATTATCTCCTGGGACTAAAGTATACGAGGCGTATGGAAAATCGGAAATTATGGAACGCCATCGCCATCGCTATGAAGTAAATTTTAACTACGTACAACAGTTAAGCGACCACGGTCTGAATATTGTAGGTACATGTCCACAACAAGGACTTTGTGAAATCGTAGAAATCGCAGATCATCCATGGATGGTCGGTGTACAATTTCATCCAGAATTTCTGTCGAAATTGATAGCTCCTCATCCACTATTTATAGGTTTTATTCAGGCAGCAATTCTATATTCTAGGAATAAAAGTTATGTCTAATTCTCAGACAGAAAGAATCTTCCTTGGCGTAGACTACGGACAGAGGCGTATAGGCCTTGCTTATGCAGCCTCTCCTTTGCTCATCAGCTTGCCTATAGGATTTATAGAGGCAGGAAAGACATTAGAGGCAACAGCAAAAATTCTTGGTAAAATCATCCAAGAACGTAATGTCTCTTATGTAATTCTAGGAAATCCTATCCCTATGCAAAAAAGCCAAAAATCCATTCTACAGGAAGAAATCATCAAACTTTCTTCCTTAATTCAGGAATCTTGTTCTGTTGAAGTTATTCTTTGGGATGAAAGACTCTCCTCAGCACAAGCAGAACGTATGCTAAAAGGTGATTGCGGATTAAATAGAAAACAAAGAAAAGGGAAAGCTGACAGTATTGCCGCAACCCTCATCCTCACAAGTTTTTTAGAAAGTTCTCCCCAAATTTACTCCTAATCATCCCCTCCATACAGCAATCATTAATCATGTCTCTAATTCCTTAAGAATTAAGAATTCAAATCTATTTAGATTATTAATTAAATAGCTCGTATATATAAATTATTTAAATTCGATAACGGATAAAATTACTTTGAACAAAAAACTAAAAAATCTTAACCTCCTAGCTTTGAAAATCTCAGCCCACCTACAATCTAAAAGATTTTCAAAATTGCCAATCTGATACGACTTGATAAATTACCGTGTCACTTCTTTAAAAAAATGCAATAGGGTGTTTTCCTTTTATTATGATGTACACATGGTGGCTGTTTGCTGTTGTCTTCGCGTCTTCAATTTTAGGAGGCTGTTTTCCGACAGCTTTGAGATCGTCAAAAACTCTCACCATTGCCATTCATGATGATCCCGTATCTTTCTCTCCAGAACAAGCAAAACGTGCCCTAGATCTTTCTATCTCAAAACTCATTTTTGAAGGACTCACAAGAGAAAATCCTTATAAAAGCGATCATGTAGAATTTGCTCTAGCAAGTCATTACACGGTGTCCGCTGACGAAAAAACCTATACATTTTTCATAAAACATGATGCGTTATGGAGTAATGGGACCCCAATTAGATCTCAGGATATTGTTAGAGCTTGGGAACATGCAAAAACATTTTCTCCTCATCATCAAGCTTTTGAAGGAATTAATTTTAAAACTTGTTCACCATCCAGCATCACTTTAACCCTAGACACCCCAAATCCTAAGCTATTACAATTACTGGCATTTCCAGCATTTTCTGTTTTCAATCCTGAAGATTTAAATGTATTTAGCGGACCTTTCCACTTAATAACTCATAATCCTGGTCACTGCCTATTGTTAGAAAAAAATCCTCACTATTATGATAGAGAAAAAGTCAGTATATCCTATGTTAGTCTACTAGTTATTCCAGATTTATATACTGGGGCACTTTTACTAAATCGAGGCAAAATTCATTGGCTAGGACAACCTTGGCATCAAGGACTGACTAAAGAACTAAAAGACACTACACCCTACCATTATACTAGTTACCCTGTGGAGGGGGCTTTCTGGCTTATACTCAATACAAAAGATCCTGTTTTATCTCAAATCCACAACCGTTATAGATTAGCAGCAGCTATTAATAGAGAAGAAATTATCGATTATGCTCTGCAAGGGAACCAAGAGCCAGCTTATACGCTATCAAGAAATACTGCTCCCTACTATCAATATAAAAAACAAAAACTCATTACCCCAACAGAAAAGCTAACCCTGACATATCCTTCAAACATTTTAAGATGCCAACGCATTGCAGAGATCCTTAAAGAACAGTGTAAATCCGTAGGTCTTGATCTATTTTTAGAGGGGCTAGAATATCATGTTTTCCTAAGCAAAAGACAAATGTGTGATTTTACAATCGCTACAGCAACAGGAGTGGCTTACCATCCCAATGCCGCACTCCTTCCTCAAGCAGAAAAGCTTATGAAAAATTTAGAAATCATTCCTATCTACCACATGAGCTACGATTATATAACACTATCTCCAATAGAAAAAATCCTTCACAACGCCTCCGGAGCTGTTGATCTTAAATACGCATGTTTACCTTAAAACTTCTTTACAGAATGAAGGAGAAATCAAAAATCTTGGTTTTAGAGATCCAAGATTGGAAATTATTTTTTTAATCAGTAATCTAACCCCAATCTACTATTCAATTTCGAGACAACCTCATGACGAATAGATTCAGAAAATACTGTGCTATTTATTTCCTATCTCTTGCTAGTGTGTTTCTAATTAGTTGTCATAAACAATCTCCTCAAGATATGGGGAAGTGCTTAAGAATCGGCATAGCATACGACCCCCTTTCATTGGATCCTAGATGTACCTACTTAAAAAAAGATATCTCATTAGCAAAAGCCCTTTATGAAGGTTTAGCTCGCGAACGTATTTCTAACGATCTTGTGATCTTGGGAATAGCTAAAGATTACAAAGTGTCTCATGAAGGCACTGTGTATACATTTGATCTGAAAAACACAAAATGGAGTAATGGAGATCCTGTAACAGCTTACGATTTCGAAGAATCAATCAAACAAATTCATACAAAAAATCTCCCCATATCCTATCACAACCTTCTCTATATTATCAAAAACTCCAAAGCAATTATGGAAGAGCAGTTACCTATAGAACAACTAGGAATCAAAGCTCTAGATTCGAATAGATTAGAAATCACCTTAGAGCACCCCTCTCCAAATTTTATAGAGATTGTTTCTCACCCGTTATTTTTTCCTGTTCACACATCTCTTAGAGAGTATTATAAAAATCCAAAAATCAAGCCTATTTACATCTCTAATGGGCCTTTTGCATTGGATGATTTTCAGCCACAAAAACATCTGACTATGCGAAAAAATACCTACTATTATGATGTTGATAAGGTAAAAATCGATACTCTTATCTTCAAAGTCATGTCCGACGTACATACAGCAGCCAAATTCTTCAGGAATAATCTTATTGATATTCTCGGAAATCCTTGGGTATCTAAAATCCCTCAAGAGATATTAAATAATACTCCTACAAAGATAAAACACGTATATCCCGTATGTTCAACTTCTATACTTATCTATAATCTAGAAATGCCTCTTCTACAAAATAAAGCCTTAAGAAAAGCTCTTGCCTATGCTATTGATAAAGAATCTCTTATTCCTCTACTCAATTCAGCAAGAATCGCCAATTCCTTTGTGCCACCAGAACTATCTGAAATTCATAATCAAGACGTCCTTGGAAAAGAGCAACGAGAAAAAAAAGCCCAGGAATACTTCAAAGAAGCAAAAACCACTCTATCAGAAAAAGAACTCTCCGAACTCTCTCTTATTTATCCTCAAGAATCCGGAGTTTTTTCTCTTGTAGTTCAAGAACTTCAACAACAATTCAAAAATGTTCTTGGTATTCATATACCCATTCAAGGCATCGAATACTTCTGTTTCTTAGAAAAAAGAAGTAAAGGCGATTTTTATTTATCCGTGGGAGGATGGATTGCAGAATACCTCAATGCTAGAAATTTCCTTACAATACTTGGAAATCCAGAAAACAAAGAAACAAGTCATCAATTAGGGAAATGGAATAATAAACAATTTGATGAAATCTTAGGGAAATACCATACCCAAGCATTCACAAGAGAAGATCAAATATTAGCTGAAGAACTTATTGAAGAAGATATTCCCATATTTCCCTTATACCACTTTAACTATATCTATATCACACAACCCCAAGTAAACAATCTCTATGCTTCTCCTTTAGGACATGTGGACCTTAAAGAAGTAGAGCTTCTCCCCACGATGTAATTCAGATTCCATTAAAACATTTCTTAAAGATGAAAATGTGTACAAATCAAACATATAGCTTTAAAATGTCTAGTCAACCCATTGATTCAGCGACTCTAATTACATAATTGAGTAAAATAAAACCGGGATCAAAAACCTCGAATAAGCACGCGAAATGCTTCTTAACCATATGACAAGAAAACTGCATAAGCTTCTAAAACTTACTCTATCAGCTATCCTTTTTCTAGGAATTTTTCTATTATGCCCAAGCTGTCATACAAATATTTCTAAAAATCAAAATTCTTTAAAAATAGCAATTAGCCATGACCCTATGTCCCTAGATCCGAGAAGTGCTTGCTTAAGTAAAGATATTTCAATAGCTCAAGCACTTTATGAAGGTCTTGTAAGAGAACGTCCGGGAAATCCCGAACTTGCTCTAGCAAAATGCTACACAATATCTGATGATCAGACCGTCTACACTTTTTATCTTAAAGACACCTTATGGAGCAATGGAGACCCCGTAACAGCTTACGACTTTGAAGAATCAATCAAACAAATTCATAAACTTGAAGTCACCTTATCTTCTAATTTTCTTCCTCGGGTGATTAAAAATTCCCAAGCAGTAATAAGTAAAAAACTGCCTATTGATACTTTAGGCATTCGAGCATTAGATAAATCAAAATTAGAAATCATCCTAGAAAAGCCTGTTCCCTACTTTTTAGAACTTCTTGCCTATCCTATTTTCTTTCCAGTACACAAATCCCTAAGAAATTTTTATTCTTCCGGAGGAATAAATCTTCCTAATATCTCTAATGGACCTTTTGTTATTGAAAATTACCAACCACAAAATCAATTAATCATTAAAAAAAATCCGTTATATCATGATAAATGTTCCGTTCATCTTGATACCATTATATTTCAAATTGTTCCAGATACGCATACAGCAATGCAGCTTCTACAAAAGAATCTTATTGATTGGGTAGGCTCTCCATGGAGTTCCCCTATTTCTAAAGAAGACCAATATCATATCCCAAAAGATAAGCTTCATAATTACCCGGTACTTGGAACAACAGCACTAATATGCAATTTAAAAAATAGCCCTACAAATAATGTAGCGCTGAGAAAAGCCCTAGCTTATGCTATTGACAAAACGACTTTACTACAGTTTATTAGCCATGGGAAGGTTGCTGAGCATTTTTTACCTCCAGAATTATCAAAAATCTCTAAATGCTCTTATCTATCGCAAGAAGAACGTCAGGAATATGCTCGGGAATGTTTTAAAGAAGCTCAAAAAGAGCTATCTCAAAAATATATCTCAGAATTATCTATTATCTATCCTTTAGAGTCCGCCTGTTTAAATGCCGTTGTTCAAGAAATACAACAACAAATCAAAAATGTCTTAGGGATTCATATTACAATCCACGGCATGGAATATCATTGTTTCTTAGATAAAAGACGGCGTGGAGATTTTACTCTAGCCACAGGAAGATGGGTAGCAGATTATCCAAGACCTACATCCTTTTTGGCAATCCTTGGAAACTTCAAAAGTGATGAACCTACAAAATCTCTAACAAAATGGGAAAACGAAAAATACAATCATATTCTCGATTCCCTTCTATCTCCAGGAGAAAATTCTCGAGATCAAATTTTAGCTGAAGAACTTATCGAAGATGAGCTCCCTATTATTCCTCTATACCATTTCGAATACACCTACGCAGCGAATCCTAAAATTCAAAATTCCTATACCTCATTATTGGGGCATATTGATTTGAAAGAAACAGAACTTTCAAAATAATATTCGCTTTTTCAAAGCTTCTAAAAACTTCTTAAGCCTTTCCCTAAGTCAAACAAAATATTGACTTAAACTTGAAAAAAAATGTCTTAAAAGCGACTCTCCACACGAATCAATGAATTATTTTATATTGCAGCTACGATAAATCAGAGATATAATATTTTGTTTTGGTCAAGATTCTAAATCAGGAATTCTTACCAACTTATCAAAGACTTTAAGGGTGTAGATAATGTTCCGTTATATCAAGAAGCGCCTAGTATTTAACTTGCTTTCTTTATGGATCATCCTAACCTTAACTTTCCTTGTAATGAAAACTATTCCCGGTGATCCATTTAATGATGAAAGTAGCAATACTTTATCACAAGAAACTTTGCAGATTCTTAAGTCACGCTACGGATTAAATAAACCCCTGTACCAACAATACATTCATTATTTGAAATCTTTGGTAACTTTAGATTTTGGAAATTCCCTTGTTTACAAAGATCGTAGTGTAACAAGCATTATCTCCACAGCATTTCCTGCATCAGCAATACTTGGACTTGAAAGCCTTATCCTTTCTATCTCTGGTGGAATCTCGTTAGGAACCTTAGCAGCATTGAGGAAGAAAAAACAAGGACGCTATATCTTATTTTCTTCTATTTTACAAATTTCCATTCCTGCATTTGTCCTAGCAACTATGCTACAATATATTTTTGCAGTGAAAATACCTATCTTCCCCATAGCTTGTTGGGGGAATTTTTCTCATACGATTTTGCCATCTCTAGCTTTAGCAATCACACCTATGGCATTCATAACTCAACTAACTTTTTCTTCCGTATCCTCAGTCTTAAACAAAGACTACGTGTTACTTGCATATGCTAAAGGGCTATCGCCAATAAAAGTTATACTTAAACATATTCTCCCCTACGCGGTATTCCCCACTATTTCCTATGCTGCATTTCTTGTAACTACCGTCATGACCGGAACATTTGCTATAGAAAATATCTTCTGTATTCCAGGTTTAGGGAAATGGTTTGTCTGTAGTATTAAACAACGCGACTATCCAGTGACTCTAGGACTATCCGTATTTTATGGGGCCTTCTTTATGTTAGCCTCACTACTATCAGATCTTATACAGGCAATGATAGATCCTCAGCTTCGCTACTCTTATAAAGAATTTGAACAAGAAACAAACTTTTCTCAAGAAAGCGAACATCTCTAACGAAATTCATAAAACTTAGGTGACGAACAAACAAAATTAAAAGAAACAAATAAGGCGATTAAAAAAACTTCATGGATATTTCTTTAAAATCTTCTCAACCTACTCTATGGCAACGTATGAAAGGAAATACCATGTTTATGGTAGGAATCTTGATACTTGGGACTTTAATCCTATGCGCCATTCTTCTTCCGTGGATTTATCCTAATTATGAACACACGTCTTTAGAACATACTTTAGCTCAACCAGGGAAAATGTTTCCTTTTGGAACAGATTCTCTAGGACGTTGTATGTTGGCTAGAACTATTCAAGGTATTCGTCTATCGTTACTGATCGCTGTAACAGCAACCCTTATAGATGTCTTGGTAGGGCTTCTTTGGTCTACGGTAGCCTTATCTTCCGGAAAAAAAATAGCCTTTCTAATGATGCGTATTACAGAAATCCTATTTTCAATTCCTAGAATTCCTGTAATCATTCTTCTTCTTGTTATCTTTGATCATGGGATTCTTCCCCTGATTCTTGCTATGACACTAACAGGATGGATACCGATAGCACGAATTATCTATGGACAATTCTTATTATTAGAAAATAAAGAGTTTGTGCTTTCCGCAAAGACTATGAACGCGTCTACATTTCATATTCTGAGAAAGCATCTTTTACCCAATACACTTACTCCGATTATCTCTACACTGATTTTCACTATTCCTGGAGCAATATACACAGAAGCTTTTATTAGCTTTTTAGGCTTAGGAATCCAACCTCCACAAGCTAGCTTAGGGACATTAGTAAAAGAAGGTATTAACGCTATTGATTACTATCCTTGGCTATTTTTTATTCCATCATTTTTCATGATTACACTCTCAATAAGCTTTAACCTGATTGGAGAAGGAGCAAAAGCTCTATTCATAGAGGAAAACTCTCATGCCTAATACGCTGCTCAATATACAAAACCTCACGATAGCATCAAATAATCCACGTAGATTGCTGATAGACAATCTTAGTCTTACTATCAAAAAACAGCATAGTCTAGCTTTGGTAGGAGAGAATGGCTCAGGGAAAACAACAATTACTAAGGCAATTCTTGGTTTTCTTCCAGATAATTGTGAAATTGTAGAAGGCAACATCTTCTTTGAAGATCAGAATCTGAAAACAATGTCGTATAAAAATTTCCAAAAAATTCGAGGGAGGAAAATAGCTACAGTATTGCAAAATGCTATGGGATCCCTTACACCATCTATGCGTGTAGGAGCGCAAATTGTAGAAACCTTACGACAACATCATCCCATAACGAAAAAAGAAGCTTATTCAAAAGCTATAGAATTATTAGCAAGCGTACGCATACCTAATCCAGAACGTTGTTTTCATCTCTATCCTTTTGAATTAAGTGGCGGTATGCGTCAACGTACAGTAATCGCTATATCTTTAGCTAGCTCTCCAGAACTTATTCTTGCTGACGAACCTACAACAGCCCTAGATTCTGTATCACAAGCCCAAGTATTGCGTATATTGCGTAAGGTTCATAAAGAGAATAATACAGCAATGCTGCTAGTCACCCATAATCTAGCTCTAGTAACAGAACTTTGTGATGATATTGCGATTATTAAAGATGGCCAACTTATAGAAACTGGAAGTGTAAAAGAGATTTTTTCTTATCCAAAGCATTCTTATACGAAACGTCTTCTCAAAGCTGTATCGAAAATCCCTCTCACAGCCTCCTCTTCGCCTATTTTAAAAGCGAAGCTTGCAGCTTTAAGAAATACAGATACCCTATAGACAATTCATGACTAATTTAGTAACTATAAATAATCTATCCATTGCGATTAGGAAACAGGTTATCCTTAATAGTATCAATCTCCAATTAAAAAAAGGAGAGTGTCTGACAATTGTTGGCGCAAGTGGATCAGGAAAGTCTTCATTAGCTCTGGCTATTTTAGGATTAATACAACCCAATCAAGGTACTATTACCTTTCATGTTGATCCTAAAACACCAAAAGCAAAAACAGTACAAATTGTCTGGCAAGATGTCCACTCAAGTTTAAATCCTACAATGAGTATTGAAGATCTGATTTTAGAGCCTCTGCATATCATAGGAACGCACTCTAAAGAAAAACAAAAAGAAAAAATCCAACGTGTTTTACAACTCGTTAATCTACCGCTATCTATACTACGCTTAAAACCTCACAAACTCAGCGGGGGTCAAAAACAACGTGTGGCGATTGCGAAAGCTTTAGTATGTGAACCTGATCTCCTTATTTGTGATGAACCAATATCTGCTTTAGACACTCTGAATCAATCACTCATATTAGAACTTTTCCAAACAATAAAGCAGCAATGTGAAAGTACGCTACTCTTCATCACACATGATATGTCAGCAGCTTACTATATTGCAGATACTATTGCTGTTATGGACAAAGGATCCCTTGTAGAATATGGTCCCAGAGATAAGATTTTCTTAAATCCTAAACATAAAAAAACCCAAGAGCTTCTTGACGCCATTCCGATATTTTCTCTAGAAGATACCGAATGTAGTTCCTCTTATACATCTCAAGAAAAAGCACTTGTTTAAATTAAACAAAAAAAATTAGACAGGATCTGGATACCTAAAGTTCTTTGTAGTATGTGAGGAGTTATGTATACTGCAATGCATACTCATCTTATGATTTGTCTTAAATTACATGATTGTGAAACAACAATTACAAAGATAAAATAGTCTTATATATTACCTAGAGAATTGCCCCTCAATAGCATGTAAAAATCGTTATCGAGCCCTTTAGGCGTTATGTGTAAATCATTGACAGGAAGAAGTTGAGCATGCTACGAATCAAACTAACATCCGTTGAAATGGAGCATCATTGACGATGGAAATTTCTCATATCTTGGAAGACCTCGCCTATGACGAAGGGACACTTCCCAGAGAAGCTATAGAAGCTGCTATCGTCAAACATACTCAAATTACTCCTTATCTACTTCAAATTCTTGAAGACGCCACGGAACGCGTACCAGAATTAATCAACGATGGCAGTTACCAAGGGCATCTCTACGCTATGTATTTGCTAGCACAGTTTCGAGAAACCCGAGCTCTTCCATTAATCATTAAACTTTTTTCCTATACTGATGATACGCCCCACGCAATCGCTGGTGATGTTCTTACCGAAGATCTTCCAAGAATTCTTGCTAGTGTATGTGACGATGAATCTTTGATTAAAGAGCTTATAGAAACTCCTGGGATAAATCCTTACGTAAAAGCTGCAGGAATATCCAGTCTTGTACATCTCGTAGGCATAAAAAAGATCTCTAGAGATGCAACTATTCGTTATTTTGGAGAATTGCTAAACTATAGATTAGAAAAAAAACCTTCTTTTGCTTGGGATAGTCTTATAGCCGCTATATGTGCATTATATCCCCAGGAATTATTCTACCCAATTAGCAAAGCTTTTAATGCCGGTCTCGTAGATGTAACTTTCATTAGCATGGAAGACGTAACGAATATCATAAATGAAGAAACTATTGAGTCCTGTATTCAAGAACTTCTATCCTCACCAGAACTCATTAACGACACCCTAGAAGAAATGGAAAAATGGCTCGAAGATTTTCCTATAGAGCCTTAACCCCCAAGGGATTTTCCAACAGACCATAACGCAAAGAGGTCCCAAGTGAATAAACAAAAACGTTTCCTATCTCTTTTATTCCTCACTCTCGTACTCTTAGGTATATGGTTTTGCCCTCATCCGGAAGCAATAAACCCTAATGCTTGGCATTTATTTGCGGTATTCACAACGACAATTTTAGGAATTATTTTACAGCCAGTGCCTATGGGAGCCATAGTCATTATTGGGATTTCCACTCTTTTACTTACACAAACCTTAACTCTAGAACAAGGGTTATCAGGATTTCATAATCCAATAGCTTGGTTGGTCTTCTTATCATTTTCCATAGCAAAAGGTATTATTAAAACAGGACTTGGAGAACGCGTTGCTTATTTTTTCGTCAGTATCTTGGGGAAAAATCCTTTAGGATTAAGCTATGGTTTAGTAATCACTGATTTCTTGCTAGCTCCTGCTATTCCCAGTGTAACAGCACGTTCAGGAGGTATTCTCTATCCTGTAGTTATGGGATTATCAGAATCATTTGGGAGTTCTGCTGAAAAAGGTACAGAAAGCCTAATCGGATCATTTTTAATTAAAGTCGCATATCAAAGTTCTGTAATTACTAGTGCTATGTTTCTTACAGCCATGGCAGGTAATCCTTTGGTAGCAGCTCTAGCAAGTAATGCTGGAGTCGCTCTAACTTGGGCAACATGGGCAAAAGCTGCGGTAATTCCTGGATTACTCAGCTTAGTACTTATGCCTATAATACTTTATAAGCTCTACCCACCAACAATTACTTCCTGTGAAGAAGCAATTCGCACAGCAAAATTACGTCTCAAAGAAATGGGACCTTTGAAAAAAGGAGAGAAGATCATCTTAATGATTTTCATTCTCCTTGTTGTCTTATGGACATTTGGAGACTTATTAAGAATTTCAGCAACAACAGCAGCTCTAATTGGTTTATCTCTACTCATCCTTACGAATATTTTAGATTGGCATAAAGATGTTATGGCCAATACTACCGCATGGGAAACTTTTATTTGGTTCGGTGCTCTAATTATGATGGCATCATTCCTAAATCAACTCGGCTTTATTCCTTTAATTGGCGACTCTGTAGCTGCAGGAGTTGCAGGATTATCCTGGAAAGTAGGTTTCCCGATCCTCTTTCTTATGTACTTTTACTCGCATTATCTATTCGCAAGTAACACAGCACATATCGGAGCGATGTTCCCTGTATTCTTAGCAGTTTCTATATCACTAGGAACAAATCCAATTTTTGCCTGCCTAGCACTCGCTTTTTCAAGTAACTTATTTGGTGGGCTCACGCACTATGGTTCAGGACCCGCTCCCCTTTATTTTGGCTCTCAACTTGTTTCAGTCAAAGATTGGTGGAGATCTGGTTTTGTGCTTAGCATGGTAAATATCGTCATTTGGATCGGTATTGGCAGCTTATGGTGGAAAATTCTCGGTCTTATCTAAACTGAATATTCCTTAACAACGAGATAGATAAAAAACCTTCTAAAAGAAGGTTTTCTCGTTGTTGGTAAAGAAAAACACAACTAACTTACGAAAATAACCGTATCCATTAATTGTTATGCATCCAAACTTTGGCGATCTCAACGGTGTAATTATTCCAGGCACGCCTCCTTTGCCTAGAGAGCTACAAAAATTCCCCTCTCTGATTCCTACCAACGATCTACGTTTTTCTCCTAAATTTGACGCTGATGTCGCTAAACTTTTCCCCAATACTTATGACAGTCCCTATCTAAAATTCACCTCAGGAACCATACCACCTATGCATCCATTAAAAGTTGGTGTGATGCTATCCGGAGGACCAGCTCCTGGTGGGCATAATGTCATTTGGGGGCTATTACATAGTTTAAAAAAAATCCATCCAGATAGCTCCTTAATAGGATTTCTAAATAATGGTCAGGGCATTCTTAACAACAACACGGTAGAGATTACCGAAGAATTTATGGAATGCTTTAGAAATTCTGGTGGTTTTAATTGTATAGGAACAGGAAGAACGAATATCATCACCGAAGAAAATAAAGCTGCGTGCTTGAAAACAGTGAAAGCTTTAGATCTTGATGGTTTAGTAATTATTGGCGGAGATGGCTCAAATACAGCATCCGCAATCCTTGCCGAATACTTTTCTCAGCATCACCCCAAAACTTGCGTTGTAGGCGTTCCTAAAACTATTGATGGAGATCTCCAACACTTATTTTTAGATCTTACCTTCGGATTTGATTCAGCGACAAAGTTTTATTCTTCAATCATCAGTAATATCTCTAGGGATACACTATCTTGCAAAGCACATTATCATTTTATAAAGCTTATGGGCCGATCAGCATCGCATATTGCTTTAGAATGTACCTTACAAACCCATCCGAATATCACACTTATAGGCGAAGAAATCGCAGAAAAAAATGTCCCCTTAAAAACGATCATTCACAAGGTATGCTCGATTATTGCTGATAGAGCCGCCATGGGAAAATACTACGGGATTATTCTCATTCCTGAGGGTATTATCGAGTTTATTCCTGAGATTAATAATCTTGTTAAGGAAATAGAGAGAATCCCCGAAGATATGGATAAATTCTCATCATTATCTCGAGAATCTCAAAAATTATTGAAAAGCTTTCCTGAAGCCATTGCCAGCCAGCTTCTTAATGATAGAGATGCTCATGGAAATGTTTATGTGTCTAAAATTAGTGTAGACAAGCTTCTCATCCACCTTGTAGATAATCACTTAAAGAAACATTTCAAAAATGTTCCCTTTAATGCGATTTCCCATTTCTTAGGTTATGAAGGAAGATCCTGTCTACCGACAAAATTCGATAACACCTACAGTTATGCTCTGGGTTATAGCGCAGGAATTCTAACATTTAATCGTTGTAATGGTTATCTCACAGTTATTGAATCCCTAATCAATATAGTGGATAAATGGCGGCTACGCGCCATACCTATTGTGAAAATGTTTACAACAAAGAAAAAATCAGATGGAGCTATAAAACCCCTAATAAGGAAGAGTTTAATAGATATAAGTAGTCCAGCTTTCCTTAAATTTAAGTTATATAGAAAAATCTGGGCTCTTGAAGACTCCTATCGCTTTTTAGGACCTCTACAAATTGACACACCGCCAAACGCACATTCCGATCATTTCCCTCCCCTAACCCTACTCCTCAATCATAATGAATGGCAAAAAAGATGCTCAATCTGTATGGAAATTCCTGACTGTGATTACTAATCTCACCATTCCGATATCCTTAAAATCAGAAAATAATAAGAGGTGTTTCTTCTCGACGAATTCTTTTTAAAAAACTAAATTAACATTGTAAAAGCCTCCATAAACTTAGGAGAAATGTAACGGAATGAGCACTACATGCCACAAACATGAACAACGCCATGTTATAAAATTTAATATTCTCAATAACATCACAACTTTTGGTGTTCTTCATACACCTTTGCAGGCTTGTGCTCCTTACCCATTGGTGATTACTCTTCATGGATTAGCCTCAAGTAAAATCGGCTCTAAACGCACGCATGTGCAGCTTGCTGAAAAACTCACAGAACATGGTATCTCTGTCTTACGTGTTGATCTTCCCGGACACGGTGATTCCGAGGGTTCCCTATATGACTTCTCATTTAGTGATTATATCACTAGTGCAAATGAGATTGTCTCCCATGGTTATGGCTTAAATAATATCGATACGAAAAATATTGCCGTTTTTGGTTCTTCATTAGGAGCAACTTTAGCTCTATTAAATATGCCTACCCTACAATATGTAAAAAGTCTTGCTGTATGGGCACCAACAATCCAAGGTGCTATATGGCTACAGGAAGCTATCAATATCCCCAATAACCTTATTGCCCATGCTTCATCTTCAGAAGATATTCTCTATGCAGGTATGCCAATAAACAAAACGTTTTGTTCACAATTCATTGAAATGGACGTGACTAAAGAAATTCCTAATTTTTCTGATTCTCTATCTATACTCCATATGCAAGGAGAAAATGATACAACCGTGTCTTTACATCATCAGAAAATCTTTGCTGAGGCTATGAGCCGTAAACCGAATCCTTGTGAGATACGCACATATCCAAATACAGGACACCATATTCCTCAGTCTTGCTCTATGTTATTAGAACTTGTAGAATGGTTAAAACATCAACTTATTCCCTAGGAACTACCTATGGAGCTTCTCTCTGTAAATAAAAGTTACTTTGAATTACAACGTTTGCACTATCGTCCGGAAACGCTAAGTTTCTTAAATGGTATCACATCACTACATATTGTAGATTCTACAAAGCCTCCCTCCATCCCTAAAGATCTTCAAGAATATATTCCTAATTTATGTTCTATTCCTGAAGTAACTATTGAAAAAGGAGAAGCCTCGCCTTCACAACCCTTAAGAATTGGTGTTTTACTTTCTGGAGGTCAAGCCCCTGGAGGCCATAACGTAGTTATAGGGCTCTTTGAAGGCCTACGAGCCTTCAATCCAAAAACAAAGCTGTATGGGTTTATCCAAGGCCCTTTGGGATTAACTCGTGGACTATACAAAGATCTCGATATTTCTGTAATTTATGATTATTACAATGTCGGAGGTTTTGACATGCTCTCTTCCAGTAAGGAGAAAATCAAAACCAAGGAACAAAAAAGTACAATCCTCACTAATGTGAAAAAGCTAAAGCTGGATGGTTTACTCATTATAGGAGGAAATGATTCTAATACCGACACTGCAATGCTCGCTGAGTATTTCCTTAAGCATAACTGTAATATTCCTATTATAGGAGTGCCTAAAACTATTGATGGGGATCTCAAAAATTTCTGGATTGAAACACCATTAGGCTTTCATACTTCCTGTCGCATCTACTCAGAAATGATCGGGAATTTAGAAAAAGACACTTTATCTATAAAGAAATACCACCATTTTGTCCGTCTCATGGGACAAAAAGCTTCCTATACAACTTTAGAGTGTGGTTTACAGACCTTACCCAATGTTACTCTCATTAGTGAGCATATCGCTATGAGGAAGATTTCCCTACAAAAGCTTAGCGAACATATCGCTATGGGCCTAGTAAACCGTTATAGATCAGGGAAAAATTATAGTACAATGCTTATTCCCGAAGGTTTACTTGAACATGTATTTGATACGAGAAAGCTAATTAATGAGTTGAATGTCTTATTGTTAGACAACAATCTGAATTTAGATAATGTAAATCAAAAGCTTTCTCCAGAATCTCTGAAGACATTTTCTTCTTTGCCTACAGAAATTGCTCATCAATTACTAATTGCTAGAGACTCTTATGGAAATGTGCGTGTATCTAAAATTGCCACCGAAGAGCTCTTGGCCGCATTAATAAAAAAAGAAATTCAGAAAATAGAACCAAATATGGAATTCCAATCTGTAAATCACTTTTTTGGTTATGAATCCCGAGCAGGATTCCCCTCAAATTTTGATGCAAATTATGGACTAGCTTTGGGCATTATTTCCGCTCTTTTTCTCGTTAGACAACGGACCGGCTATATGGTAACCATCAATAACCTTGCTAGTTCCTATAACGAATGGAGTGGTGGAGCTACACCTCTGTATAAAATGATGCAATTGGAACATCGCTTAGGAGAAGATACACCTGTAATCAAAACTGATTCTGTAAATCCTAATGCTCCAGAAGTACAGTATCTACTAAATCAAAGTGATGCATGCTTAATGAAAGATCTTTACTGTTTCCCCGGACCATTGCAATACTTCGGTGAGGAACGTTTAGTAGATCAAAGGCCTTTAACATTACTATGGAAATAGAAAGTAGAAGAGAAAAATAAGCACCTTTTAAGGCAACATAGTTGGCTACTTCAAAAAACTACTCTCTAAAAAGATGCTTATAGAAGAAAATAGCGGTAGTCGGACTTGAACCAACGACTCGCAGATTATGATTCTGCTGCTCTAACCATCTGAGCTATACCGCCACACTAGATGGTAAAATTAATAGCGGGAGAAGGATTCGAACCTCCGACCTTTGGGTTATGAGCCCAACGAGATGACCACTACTCTATCCCGCGATAAGTAAAAGACTTTAGCAAATCTCTATATTTTTACACAAGGGATATATCTCTTAAAAGATTCCCAGGTACAATCAAAAGCTGCTCTTTCTTCATGTAAGAACGTATTCCCCTTACGAATATAAGTAATTCTTTCTTCAGGATGATCAAGTAAAGAAGTTATCACTTCTAGCATGTTTCTCTTATCTAAACAACAACCCGCTCCTATCGATAATAAACGCATTGCCAAATCTGATTGAGATTTAATATAAGGACCAAAAATTAATGGGACACCACATTGCAAGGGTTCCAAAAGATTATGTCCCCCTATTCTATCATCGAACGTACCGCCAACAAAAGCAAGATCGGCAGCAAAATATAGTTGCTTTAACCAACCTATAGCATCAACAATAATCGCATCATTTTTATCAAATGTAGCTTCCCGACTCCATAAGCCATAAGAAATATTTTCTTTTACTAAGAGACTTTCCAATTCTTTAGTTCTCTCGATATGACGAGGCACCCAAAGCACTTTGAGATTTCTATGACGAAGTTGACGAATTACAGGAATCCAAGCATCGACATCCTTAGGATGTGTGGAGCCTAAAACAAGCAGCTCTGTATCCTGAGATATTTGGAGCTTCTCTCTCCAATAATTCCGTTGGTTATTTTCAGATAAAATTCCTGTATAGGTTTTAATATTTCCTGTGACTGTTATCTTCTTTTCATCAACACCAAGACGTAAAAAACGTGCTTTATGTTGATCATCTTGGAGTAGAAATCCATCTATAGGAGAGAAATAGTTCCTACCAAACCGTTTTAAAATTGTGAACCATTTGCAAGAGTTTGCAGAGAGCTTCCCATTAATTACGATTGCTGTAGCTCCTACCTTTTTTGCCTCTTCAAGAAAATTTAACCAGCAATCTCCTTCTGAAAATACAAGTAAAGAGGGTAAGATGGCTCTAACAACAGGTTTAATAATCAGACTTAAATCTAAAGGCAAAATGAAGGTTGTAACTCCCATAGGTCCGAACAATCTTTCGGCATTCTGGCATCCAGATTCAGTACAGGCAGTGACAACACAACGCCAATGAGGATAATCTTTCATGAACTGCTGCACAATAGGGACAAGAAGAGACACCTCACCTACAGAAGCTCCATGGAACCAAACTACAGGACCTTCTCCAGGCAATTCAGGTTTCTTTAAACCAAAACGAATTTTTAATGACTTTTTATACTTACCATGAACGAATCTTTTATAAAGAATTCTGGGAAGTGCTACTGTAAATGCAAAAATTAAAAAACAATCATATAAGAAAGTGTGTAGCTTAGTAAGTCGACGTTTGATCATAGAACAAAATTCACCAATCTATTAGGAACAAAAATTTCCTTTCTAATTTCTTTATCTTCTAGATATTTAGCGACAGCTTCTTTTGCTAAAGATAAGGCTTCTTCCTTAGAAGTTGATTTATCCATATTTAAACGCGCGCGTAGCTTCCCATTTACCTGTATTACAAATGTTACCGAAGTATCTTCTAAATATTTAGGATCTACTTTCGGCCATCCTGCAGTATCTATACCAGGAGCGTAGCCTAAGACTACCCATAGCTCCTCACTAATGTGAGGGGCTATAGGAGCTAAAGCCTGTACAACCATAGCTAAAGCTGATTTAGGATAGACATCAAGCTTCACAAATTCATTTATAAACTCCATAAAAGAAGATGGAATAGTATTTAAAGACATTTTTTCAATATCCTCACCTACACGATGCACTAATCTATACGCCAAAGCCATCCCTTTAGGACCATCGACATCTTGAACAGAAGATGATGTCACCATTTCATAGAAACGGTTGAGAAAGCGTCTGCAGCCAGAAACACCTTGATTACACCAAAGCTTATTTTTATCTAAAGGTCCAGAAAACATTGCATACATACGTAATGCATCTGCACCAAATTCATCGATGAGGATTTGAGGATCCACTCCATTTAGCTTAGATTTAGACATCTTCTCCTGACGCACTTCTAATTCTTCTCCAGAAGTAGCCGTCCATATACCATTGTCTTCATGAGCATCTTCAGGGCAAACATAACCTTTGCCAGGAATCCGATAAGAAGTTGCCAGAACTAATCCTTGATTTATCAGCTTTTTAAATGGTTCTGCTGTGGAAACCATACCAGCTTCATAAAATACTCGATGCCAGAAACGAGAATATAATAGATGTAAAACAGCGTGCTCTGCACCGCCAATATATAGATCTACAGGCATCCAGTATCTTTCATTTTCATTAGACCAAGGAGCTTGAGAATTATGAGCATCACAAAAACGTAGGTAATACCAACACGATCCTGCCCATTGGGGCATAGTATGTGTCTCACGTCTGCCTAATCGGTTAGTTTTTATATCATGAATATCCACCCACTCTTTTACTTTTGCCAAAGGTCCCTGACCAAAACCTTCAGGACGATAATCCTGGACTTCAGGAGGCAATAAGGGAAGCTCATCGTCTTCTAAAGGACGACAAGTACCATCTTCAAAGTGAATAATAGGAATTGGCTCTCCCCAATACCTTTGTCGGGAAAACAACCAATCACGTAGCTTATAAGCAA
The DNA here is from genome assembly GCF_018343815.1 of Chlamydia crocodili. Lineage (NCBI taxonomy): Bacteria > Pseudomonadati > Chlamydiota > Chlamydiia > Chlamydiales > Chlamydiaceae > Chlamydia > Chlamydia crocodili. The sequence continues at coordinate 44,282 of NZ_CP060791.1, forward strand.
CTTTAGCTTCTCCTAAATTTTTCTTTTGCAAATAAGCAATTATGTAGTCTTTAGCCTCTTGATCCCTAAGACCATTTAAATGAAAGTCCCCATGGTTACTATGAATACAATATCCATCTTCATCAAGAACCTCACAAATAGGTAAGGAGAAGGTTTCTGCGAATTCTCTATCTCTTTCGTCATGAGCAGGAACACCCATAACAACACCAGAGCCATAACCTAAAATCACATAATCCGAAATCCAAATAGGAATATCCGCTCCAGTTATAGGATGTTTAGCATATGTTCCTGTAAACACTCCGCTTTTTACCTTAGTCTCACTTATACGATCTCTTTCACTTTTACTTTGAGCATAACGAATATAGCCCTCCGCAGCTTCACGCTGATTCTCAGAAATTAATTGATTAACCTCAGGATGCTCTGGAGCAATTACTAAAAATGATACACCGCATATGGTGTCTGGACGCGTTGTAAATACCTCTAAAACACTTTCTTTATTTACCTTAAAACGTACAAGAGCTCCTTCCGACTTCCCTATCCAATTTCTCTGAAGCTGTTTAACATTTTCTGGCCAATCAAGAGCTTCTAAACCCTCCAAAAGCTGGTCTGAATAAGCCGTAATACGTAGAATCCATTGGCGCAACATTCTGCGCTCTACAGGATACCCTCCTTCTACAGACAAACCATTTTCTACTTCTTCATTGGATAGAACTGTTCCCAGCTCGGGACAATAATTGACCGCCATATCTGCCATATAGGCAAGACCTTTTTTATAAAGAAAAAGAAATAGTTTTTGTGTCCAACGATAGTAATCCGGATCACTAGTGGCGAACTCTCTACTCTCGTCATAAGAGAATCCCATAGCAGAAAGCTGCTTTCTAAAATTTTCTATGTTCTTCTGTGTAGTTTCTCTAGGATGCGTACCTGTCCTAACAGCATACTGTTCTGCAGGCAATCCAAAACTATCCCAACCCATAGGATGTAAAACTGAGTATCCCTTAGCTCTTTTATACCGAGCTACAATATCTGTAGCGGTATAACCTATCAAATGACCAACGTGTAATCCTGCTCCAGAAGGATAAGGAAACATATCTAATACATAATATTTTGGTTTATCACTAGCCTCATCTGCCTTGAAGCTTCTGTGCTCTTTCCAAAATTCCTGCCACTTTTTTTCTATTAAACTAGGATCGTACCGCATAATATCCTGACAAAGAGATCTTTTTAAAATAAAGGCTAGTGTATCGCTCACTTGATGAAAAGACAAGTATCTTCTATATGAGAGGTCATAAAAGATTAAAAATTTTTATAAAAAACAACTTATGTTATAGTTTTGACCCGCTTTTCCTTTTCGCCCCATTGACAAAAAAAATATAAAACCCTATTTTAATTATCTTTTAGTTAGGTTGTCTTCCATGTTAGTTAAAATGCGTAAACTATCCGCATTTATTTTTTTGTTTTTCATAATAGCAAACGCATCCTATGCTGAAGCCGTTAAAATCCCTGGATTCCCAGAAATCCCCGACACCCTACTTATTATCAATAAAACAAAGACTCCGAAAAATGAAATCTGTCGGGCGATCAACATACAAAGTGGTGAGCATAATCTTGTAGGAACGCTACACTTACCCACAACTCCAATGCCGAAAGGCGGTTATCCTATGGTTATCCTATTCCACGGGTTCCGAGGTAGCACAGTCGGAGGATTAACAGGATCTTATAGAAAAATCGCTCGCTCCTTAGCTCAAGCAGGAATTGCTAGTGTACGCTTTGACATGGCTGGTTGTGGCAACAGCGAAGGTATTGCTACCGAAGTACCTATTAGAACCTACTTAAGAAATGGCGAAGATATTCTTTATACTTTTATACAGTATCCTGAAATCAATCCACATAGATTAGGTATTGCGGGTTTCTCCCTGGGTTGTCACACAGCATTTCATTTAGCAAGTTTTTATAACCCTAAACAGTTTCACATTCGCGCCATAAGTATTTGGGCACCAGTTGCAGACGGAGCTATTTTATTTAAAGAAATGTATGAAGCTGTAAAAAATAATACTAATATCGTGGGCAATCTTGGAAAAGATTTTGGATTTGGTCCAGCGCCTCTAGTGGTATGTGAAGAGGATGTGAAAGATTTTCTTTCCCTTCAAGACCATATTGTTTTAAATTCTCTACCTGTAAGAATACCTATTCTGCATTTACAGGGTCTTGAGGATAATTTAGTTTCACTAACGCAGCGGGATCTATTTAAAAATACCGCTCCCGGGAATACAGAATTTAAAACTTATGAAAATACTGACCATAATTTGGGCTCATCTCCATATTTAGCAGTTATTATTAACGATATTGTCGAGTATTTTCAATCTACTTTATAAACATATATGATCTAGTGTGCATATCTAAAAATACTTCTCGGGAAGAAATAGGGTAACAAGCTTTTTCATATCATTACCTGCTTGATTCATCTGATCCTTTTCCCTATACTAGGTTTATTCGTGTCTTCTACTTATAGAGATCGATATGACAGATGTATTAGTCATAGGTGCAAACCCCACGGGTCTCATTTTAGCAAACATGCTGATTCAGCACGGCATTCTTGCAAAAGTTATAGACCATCGAGATTCCTCGGACGATCCCGATCTTATAGACTGTAGGGAATTGCCTATTGTTTTATCTTGTTCTTCTCTAGAACTCTTAGACAACGCAGGCCTATTAGATAATTTCATAGAAAAGGGTTATAAACTCTTCGGCGCTCGTTATCATTGGAAGAAACGCACGGTCTTGTTTAAATTTAACCAAGCATCGGAATCGCGTTTTCCTTTTGCTTTATCGACCTCTTATCAAGAACTAACGAAGCACCTCATCCATAAGTTTGAAGCACAAGGTGGGATTATACATTGGGGTACACGCCCCGTTACTTTGGTAGACAATAGCATCTTCATTGAAAGCACTAAGACATCACAAAATTTCGAGAATCGAGAAATTTATAATCCTAAGTGGGTAATTGCTGCCGAAGCTGATGCTGATCCTGATATTCGAGATCTTTTTAAAACCCAGCTAAAACTACGCAAACAAGCAAAAGAAGTTCTTTTTGTTCACTGTGATGAAGGTGAACCTTTTGAAGAAAGCCATATCCACCTTGTTCCCAGCTCAAAAAGTTTCTTGAATTTTGTCTTTTATAATCATGAGAAGGGATCCAAGCAACTTTGCTTAACAAATACTTCCTATCCCCTCTCAGTTAAACACAAACAAAAGCTTCTCTATAACTATAATCTTGCTGTTGCGGATGAATATTATCATATAAAATCTGTTTTCCATCAGTATCCTACGGACTACAGCAATTTCCTATTTGTTGGGAACCTGGCTAATAACTTGAATTTCTCTTATCTTACGGGAATAAATTCGAATATCCATGCTGCCTTTAACTTAACGTGGAAGCTTATTCCTGTTGTAAAAAAGGCTGCCTCAAAATACCTGATAACAGCTAAAGAAAATGAAAGTGGGAACATTCTTCCCCATCTTAGTGAGAAAAGACAAAGACGCGCTAAAAATCTATTGTTTTCCAATCTTTATGCACCAGCCCTTATGTATTATTTCTTAAAGGGCTGCCGCCAATTAGATGTTTCTGGAGGAGAGTATTACTACCCTCCGCACAAGGCATTGAAATATCAAAATAGCGATATTATTAAAATGTCTTCTCAAGATAAAGAAGTTCTTGGGCCCGGACCTGGAATGCGTGCTATTAACGCTCAGCTTGAAAACGGGGGTTATTTATTAGATGGTTTGAAGAGCACCAAGCATCTTCTGATCTTCTTTAAAGAACGTAATGACCTAGAACAGGCCCTCAAAGAAGAGTATGGGGAATGGTTAGAGGTAATTGTTACCAAAGATCAAAAGATTTTGAATCTCTATCATGCAAATCCGGATTCGTTATTTATCATCCGTCCCGATTGCTATATCGGTTATAGGACACATAAGTTCAAATTACACGAGCTTATTTCCTATTTATTGCGGATATTTGCTGCTGAGAAAATAGATTAAGAGAATACTGTATCTGAAAATTTCTGGCTTTCCAGATACAGTAAACTCCCTTTTCTTTACCTAATTATCAATCTCATCTGAGAATAATCTATCTCGAAGTGAGACTTTCTCTTGAATTAGTTGTTGTTTTCTTTTCTGCAAATCTTGAAGTATCTGCGATAAATTTCGTAGTTCATCCTCCCAGTCTGCACGACTTTGGACGAACATCTTATCCTTCTCTTCAACTACACTGGAAACTTTGATAAGCTGTTTCTGTATTTCCTTGACATTCTGTATCTTTTGCGTAGTCAATAAAGCTTGAACTTTGAAATTCTTTATTATACGCATTAAAATGTGCTTAGGAAGCTTCACTAGTTCCCCATACAGATCGCGCAGCTTCTCTTGACTATCGGAAGAACTAGAGCTATCATAAGCTCGAATACCCTCTAATACACTAGAAATCAGACTTTTATTTTCTGTCTTTTCGACTTTCTTATTTATCCAATTATCGATTCGTTTAAGCGCTAAAGAGCATAAATCATGGCGACCGACAGTGATATTGATTCCAACGATCTCCTGAAGAGATTGTTTCTCTCTCATCATTTGCGCACTTTTAATAAAGTTCTCATCTCCTAATAATGTTCCGTAAGCTAATGGAGATAATTGCCTTTCTAGATCTAGGTAGGAAGAAAGAAGTCTTTTGGCCTTTTTATACTCTTCAGAAGAAATCTCATCTCCTGAATCCATCTTCATTTTGAGAAGTCGAAGCTCTCCTAAAGCATCTTGAGCCATAGAACTTCCTTTCCCGTAGATAGTAGAGGAAGAAAACTCTAAGAACGGAGAGATATAACTCACACCTAAGAAATCCAAAGCTCTCTTACGCACTTCGAGCTCTTGCTCACCAACTACAGATCTTTGAGACATAAAACGTGGTCGTTGCGATCCTACATTTTCACCGGGTAGAGAAGCTGCCCTAGCAAGCTGAAAGCGAGAAAGCTGATCTCTACGTGTTTGGTCTAACCTTACGTCATTATTTCCTAAACATGCAGACACTTCTAACGCATCTTGGAGATCTTGCAGATTTCCTCTATCAGCAGCTTCTTGAACCAAATTGTCAAAGAGCTTCTTGGCCTCTCGCACATCATTAGCGCTGGTATTCGAATTATGGATTTTAAACATTAACTGAGTGAGAACATCAAGCTTACTATTAATTTCCTGAGGATTCGTTTGTGCAGCAGGCACTTGGGATAGTGCTTGAGTAAACATATCTACTATTCCCTGGCTCTCAACAAGATTTTTCTCCAAAACAGGAAATTGTGCTTTAGCCTCCTCAAATTGCTTTTGCAACTGATTACGATAAGCAGATTGCTGCTCATAACGTGTCATCTCAACATTGTAACGGAGACGATAATCTACTATCTTATTCTCTTCTTCCTCTATGCGGGAAATATCCACTGTAATCTGATCTAAACGATGCTGACGTGCAGCTATACTAGCTTCTCTAGTAGAATCTGAGGATTTTGCAACCACTCTATTTATTACAGAATCTTGTTCTTGTTGGGAGGAAGCGTCAGATTGTGCTTCTTGAGGAACTTCTGTGGCAGACTTTTTACGATGTATAATACTTTGAAGATCAGTAGTTCCAAAACGTTTTTTAATGCTTTTATCTAAAGATTTCGAAGAATTTTTAAGTTCTTTGATCGATTTTTTGAAATCGTCCTTCTTATCAATAGGAGAACCGTCTAGATCCTTAATAATCCCTCTAGCCCAAGCCTGCTCATAACCTTCCAACTGTAAAATATCTTGAATTTGAGAAAGACGCTGAACATCTGGATTATCAAATTCTGAAGTAAGAATTTTTGTCGAGGGAAGCATATCTTTTGCCAATGATGTCGCACGCACATCAAAAGTCTTTTTCTCGATCATATGATTAAAGAACATTGGAATGATCTGCAAAACAAGAGCAACGGCACTAATACCTACGGGCAACCATACCATCTGGAGTGATAGTAGGGATAAACTGACAATAAGAAGAATCAAACCCGAAACGAACATGACAATAGACTGTCCCATGTTCCATTTACTGGCGATTTTTTGTACCTGCTTTAAGAAACTATCTAAATCTTTATTACGTGTTTCCCAGAAACTCTTCCCGACTTTCTGAGCATCTCTAACCGTCTGCATAGTACTTTCTGCAGCTTCTCTTTGCTCCATAGCTGATGCGCTAGCAATACCCTCACTACGTGCTGATAATAATTTTTCTAAATCTCCTAATTTAGTAGATTTAGGACTATGCATCACTGAAAATAGATGGTTAGAGGCACGAATTACCTCTTCAACAGCAATGTTATCAGGATCATTTAAAGACTGCTCTAAATCCCCCATACCTCCAAGAAGAGCCTGTATCTGATTAATACCATCATCAAGCAACGTAGTGATACTTTCCTGGGATCCTGGATACTGTCCTTTAATCGCGGCTGTGAGCTCTGCAGCTTTTTTCTTAGAGGCAGCTTTTAAAGAAGACTCTTTGCTAGTAATTGCCTGTAATAGCATGGAGTTCCCTGAAGTACCTTCAGTTTGAATTCTTTGTCCTACGGCTTGAATATCAGGAATTATGCTGTCTAATTCGTTAATTAGGGTTTTAAACTCTTCGGACCACGCGGTGATCTCTTCTTTAGTAGGAAGATTTTGAGAACCTCCAAGAGCACCATAGGTAGTATCTAAAAAGTTACGACAACCATCTATGAAACCTCTAACATCAGAGGCCCGATGATGTGTTTTCCACAATTTATCAATTTCAGACTCTATCGTAGAATAACTTTCAGAAAAGTCATTCATTAAGACTCGGGTCATCTTATAACTTTTAAAGTTATTATACTTCTCGCTCCACTGTTCGACCTTCTGTCGTGCTTTTTCTAAATCTTGTTTAATCCTATGCTTTTCTTTAAGAATCTCTTCTATAGATTTCGTAGATACAGCTCCCCAGCTATCTCTATTTACTAAGTTTAATAGCTGATCTATAGAACTTAAAATCCTAATGCGTTGATTATCGGGGTGCCTTTGGATAGCCTTCTCCATATCCATGCGGACAAACTTTCCAAGCTGTATACATTTATAGATCTTATCAAATAGAGGACTCAAATTCCCTAAGCTTGCAAGATATCCGATAAACTCTCTTTCTACTTTATTCAACAAATCTGAAGGATTCGCGTGCTTATTCCCTAAGGATTTACACATCTTCTTGAACTCTGTTTCTATAGATGCTTCAAGATCTACTTTCATTCTATTTACATTTGCCAAATTCTCAGATTGATGTTCTGTGATAATAGCCTCAAGCTGAATAAGGATATTTCTCACCATAGCCTGGCGAGGTTTATCTATTCCCTCATGAATATTAAGCTTATTTGCACCTGCTATAATTTTCTTATGTAGATCGGGATCTGCAGGGTTTCCAGCTAAGGTACAAACATCCGTTTTCCAATTTTCAAAATGCACTACCCAATCTGCAAGGTGCACTTTATTGACATGGTTTTGTAGCTTTGAGAACATATCTAAGGTAACATCAATAGTTTGTCGTTCCTGAGATAAATATAACCGTGTTGCGGGAGAGACATCATATAACCAAGAGGAAAGCGTCTTACTATGTAAATACGTACGCTCATATTGATCGATAGATTGGCGGATCTCTAAACCAACTCTATTCCCGAATCCACAGATGCTCATTAAAGATTTAGCAAGATCTATGAAATCCATTCCCGGAAGTAATGAGGGTAAATCCACCCCAGTCTCTTGCAGAGCAGAGTTAGAAAGACCTCGCAAAGCTGCATAAGCAGAATTATTTTTTAATAATTCTACTTTAGCATTCAATACATCGGTAAGACGTTTTTGCCACGCCGCATCATTGACATTATCCACGCCTAAAAGTGCTTCACACTGATAACGTGAGTTTATTTCCCCTGATAAACCTATATTCTGATCTAAAGAGGCTCCCCCATCAAACGAATTTTGATGCATATCTGGACGCAATTGAGCGAGTAGCTTTTCTTTTAACGATCCCCCTTTAGGAAGCTCAACATGATACTTAGATAAAGTAGAGCTTTTGAGATCCGGATGTTTGCTAAATAAATGTCTACGATAGACTTGTAGAGAACGATATTTTAACCTTATTTCCTCACAACGAGATCTTAGCTTATTGGTGACAGCTGCGCTAACTAAGGACACCCCTAAAGTAATCACAATAGGAATCCACATAGATACATTGAAAACCATAGCTACTGGAATGACAAAGAGAATCGCCATCCCAATCACTGTCAAAATAACAAGAGCAATCTTATATAAACGCATCTTCTTCAGATCCGTCTGATCCATAGAAGAGATCTCTCCCTCTACAGTATCTAAAAGAGCTTGTTGAGTGGTTAGAGAAGCACGAAGCCCCGTAGCCTCTGGGCTCAATGGAGACGGTGGCGGTGGAGGGGAAGAAGACAGCTCCTGAGGGGTTTGATTAGTATCTCCATTGGCTAGGAAAATAGACACAGGCTACCTCGAGACATAATAATATTAGAAATATATTTAATTTTTAGATAAACATTATAACCTTATAAGAATTTATATTAAATCATATAAGAGTAAAACCGAGATGTTATTTTACTTAATAATGAAAGTTAAGAACTTAACAAAAAGATAAAAAGTGTGATTCTAGATAGGATAAAGGATTTTTAACAAATCATTTTCGGTTAAAATAGGGATCTCTAATTCCTGAGCTTTTTTCAATTTAGACCCGGGGTCGTCCCCGACAACAAGGTAATTAGTGCTTTTAGAAACCGAAGAACCTACCTTACCTCCACATCTGCGAATAGAGGCCTCGGCTTCAGGTCTTGTCATTTTTTCAAGAGTGCCTGTAATAACAAAGGTCTTTCCTAAACACGATGTACTCTCCTTATGATACGGCAAGATATTTACCCCTAAAGAGAGCATTCTTTGAATCTCCTTAATATTGTCTTGTTGACTAAAGTAGGCAACTATGGACTCAGCAACCTTATCCCCGATCCCTTCGATAGCCTTTAGCTTATCTAAAGAAGCACTCATTACAGCTTCTAAAGTAAGGAAAGACTGAGCAAGAGCAGTGGCTCCTCCAATGCCAACATAAGGAATTCCTAAAGCTGTAATAAAGCGATCTAGAGGAACCTTCTTAGCCTTCTCTATGCTTTTAAGAACATTTTTCACGGATTTATCTTTGAACCCCGGTACTTGAAGGAGATCTTCTTCGGTAATTTGGAAAATATCACAACATCTATGAATTATTCCGAGGTCAAAAAGCTTTGTGATTACTTTTTCCCCAAGATGGTCAATATCTAGGGCCCCTCTTCCAACAAAAAAACGAATTTTCTCTATAGCTCCCGCAGAACACGAAGGATTAGCACACCGGACAGAAACCTTGTCAGATTCACGGGTTACTTTTCCATGACATACTGGGCAGTATTCCGGCATCATCCAAGGTTGTGTACCCTCAGGACGTTTTTCTAAGCATACACCAACTACTTTAGGGATGATTTCTCCACCTTTTTCTACATATACAGTATCACCTATTCGGATATCTTTTCGTTCGATTTCTTCTTCATTATATAAAGAAGCTCGTGAAACCCTTGATCCTGATAAAAACACCGGCTGCAGCTTAGCCACAGGAGTTAAAACTCCTGTCCTACCTACCTGAATTAAGATATCTTCTAAAATAGTCTCGCCTTGCTCTGGAGCATACTTGTAAGCCAATGCCCAGCGATAATGCTTTGCTGTCATTCCTAAAGCTTTCTGAGCTTCGATATCATCTACTTTAATCACAACACCATCGATTTCCATAGGAAGTTGATCACGAAAAACTTCCACTTCATCAAGAGTTTTCACTACTTCATCTATAGTTTTACACTGTCGTGGCTGTCCAAACACAGGAAAACCCCACGCCTCACATAGCATAAGATTATCATAATGCGATTCTGTATTCTCATCGCATAAGGATCCATAAACAGAGATCTCCAGATTTCTTTGTGCTGCTTCTTTAGCAGATAAAAGCTTTAGCGTGCCTCCCGCAGCATTTCTGGGATTAGCAAACTCCGGTTTTTCAGCATGTCTTTGTGCAGCATTTATCTGCTCAAAAATTTCTCGTGTGAAGAATACCTCACCACGAACTTCAAGAAATTCTGGAGCATCTTTTGGCAAACGGAGGGGAAGAGAACGTATCGTACGAATATTTGTCGTAATGTCTTCTCCCTTACGACCATTTCCACGACTTAAAGCTTGAACAAGAATTCCTCGCTCATAACGGATAGCTACAGCAATACCATCAATTTTCAACTCAAGAGTGTATACGGGAGTATACCCTAGGGCTTTCTCCACACGAGAAAAGAAATCATTAAGTTCCTCCAGAGTATAGGCATTCGCAATAGAAAGCATGGGATGGAAATGTGCAACGACAGGGAAATTTCCTGAGGTTCGATCTCCAAGGCGCATAGATGGAGACCATAACACCTTCCACTCGGGATGCTGAGCTTCTATAGCAAGAAGCTTCTGCATTTTCATATCATAATCATAATCTGAGATTATGGGATTATGAAGAACATAATAGCGATAATCATCTTCTTCGATATCTTTACACAGAGATAAGTACTGTTCTCTGGAATACGGACTTTGCATGCAGTGTTTACTTAACTCCTTTTGCGCAGCGGAAACCATAAGTACTATTTACCGCACCAGGATTATTGCGATGACGATGAGCACAACGAAGATCATCTTTTAAACTCTTCCAACATCCCCCTCTCAATACGCGATAAACACCTTGGGCAGGGCCTTGAGGGACATGCGATTCTTGAGCAGAGATTTCATAGAAATCATAGCCATACCAATCTTCACACCACTCATATACATTTCCTGCCATATCGTACAATCCATAAGGATTTGCAGGATAACTCATCACTGCCGTTGTGTCCGAGCTAAAGAAATTTGCCTGACTTTTATCTATTTCTTCGCCACAAGGATAACGCAGCTGAGTCACACCTCCACAAGCAGCGATTTCCCATTCAGCCTCGGTAGGAAGTCGTTTTCCCACCCAAGCGGCATAACCTGAAGCACCATACCATGTAACACCAACGACAGGATGTTTGGCATAACCAGGTTCTATAACAAGCTTGCCAGAACGACGTTGTATTCGCGAATCCTTAAGACGAATAAGCTCGTTATAATACTTATCTTGTTCGCTCCCTGAACATTCTAGGTAACGGACAAACTGCTCATTCGTGACTGGATGGATATCTAAGAAAAAGCTCTGTAGGAAAATCTCATGTACAGGATGTTCATCGCGTTGTCCTTCACGACTTCCCCGTGTAAATTCTCCACCTTCAATAAATACCATTTCTGTAAATAAAGGCTGAGGCTTTACTTCCTCTTTGTCTTCTTCTACATAACGACTAACAACCGGTTCCCGTATTAATAATGATTGTAAAGCATTAGAATAACTTTCATCTTCCCTAATAATCTCTTCTGTAGAATCTACAGAGGTATTCATAGCTTCATCTATAGATTTTGCTTCTACAAGGACAAATTCCAAATGATCAGAAACTTCTTCAATTATCTGATTCTCACCTTCCTTCAAAATATTTTCTACACTCGGAACTTGAGGCTCTTCTTTTATCTCTCTTAAATCTTCTTCTCTACATTGCGTCTTGGCATTAAAGAATTGCTCTCCCAACGTCTTTTTTATAAGCAAAGGAGCCAATTTCTTGGGTCTTTTTTCTATCGTATAACTTAAACAAGATTGAATTAATCGATCCCAATCATAAATATACTCAGGAAAAACTTCGGAAGACAAAGGAAATATCCCCTGGGGAAGCTGTCGGAACAAAAGAAAATATATAATCACTCCAAATGCATAAACATCTTCAGCAACGGTGCCTGAAGTGTTTTCTGGAGCTTGAAATAGAAGTATTTGCTTTAACTTATCAAAAGAAGATCTCTCAGAAGAAATTGTTAAAAGATGCCGAGTATATTGATCCTCAAGCAAAAACGAAAACCCCAATTCTGGCAGAAATATCTTTGGTGATTGTCCAGAAAGATCTATATGTACAGAATCTAAACTTAAACCACCGTGAATTAATCCATTCGAGTGAGCATAGTCTAAAACTTCAGAAAGCTGACTGGCAAGATCCCAAATTTCCAATTCTGATAATCCTTGAGGACAACTAGCAAGATATTGCCCCAAAGAGAGCGTAGGAACCTCTTTTTCTTCAGTTACTAAAAAATACTGACCATCTGATTGCGAAACATTCTCTATAGAGATAATCCCAGGATGTCTTATTGTTGCCAATTTAATAATAGCTTCATGAAAAGCATTCATAAATACTTCGGATGAGGAAAGCTCAGGATGAAGCAACTTTAGAATGTACCGTTTTTTTATAAAACGATGCTCGGCAAGAATATCTTGGCACCACAAGCCCTTTCGCAAATAACAGAGAATCTTATAGTCACCTAAAAACTCAATTCCTACATCTTGCTCGCCTTCCATGGAGCAAACTCCTTGCCTTTTTGAGATTTTCTATCTTCAGCTTATATTGAGCTAACTATAGTAAGGGAAAGGGATGATTGCAATATACAAGAATAACAAAAAAGGACTCGAGGAAGATTCTCCTAAAGTCCTTCTTTGTTTAAAGAATAAATGAAATTTTATCAGATTTCTTATTTATAACTCTCTCTTAACCAAAGTTAGTTACGTTACAATATTATTATAACCAGAGAAATACTATAGTCTATTCATTAATAATGGATTGACTAGTATTTGCAGGTTCTTCTGTAGCAAGATTTCTAGCTAGAGGTTCTTTAGTTATTTTCCCAACACCACATAAACGAAGAATCATTATCACAACCCAAGATAAAAAGAGGATGCCCAGGACAATCGCACATCCACCTGCCAATGCTGAAGTTGGACAACATAAATTCAAAGTTGTAACTCCAAGGACTAAAATAGCAATAGCAAATATAGCTCCAACAAAAGTAATAACAGCTCTGCTAACATCCACACATTTACGCTCTGCTCGAAAAGCAGGGATTTTTTCTACAGATAGATCACAGCGCCCTAAACCACCAAAAATATCTTTTACATTCTCAATAAAAGGCATCAAAACCCCTCTATTTGCATAAGTATCTAGAGACAGCTTATAGATTATATAAACAGAATTCAAATATTCAATCAGAGATTCCTCTCTGATTGAAAATCACAAAAAAGAAATAATCTTGCAGCGGATAATCCCACTGCAAGACTTTTATTATTTAGATGCTCCGCATCAAAATAAATTTACGTTTCTTCTTTCATAAAAAATTGCCTATATCCAAAAACGCAGGACATAAATGCTACTAAATTTATGAAAGGGCAGGATCTTCTATATGATATCATCAAAAGATCCCTTGGAACCTATTCTTAGGAAATACTTTTCATTAAGAATAAGCTACCACACAGGAAATGATTAATGTTACAATAGAAAAAATTCTAATCCATAAGATTAAAGAGATTTTGAAAGAACATTAATCTCACCTGTATCATAAGGACTCGACTTTTCCAGAACGAGTAATTTCACAATCCATTAAGTCCATTTTATGTTTGCTTAGAAACACAAAAAAATCTCTTATGACTTCTTATCAAACATACGTCTTAAGACAATAGCAGCCCAAGAAACACCAAGTAAGGACAAGGCAATAGTAAGCAAACCGCAATACAGAGATGTTCCACCAGCAGCGCAACAAATACAACCGACTATAATCGATGCAATTGCCATAATAGCCACTAAAGCACAAAGAACAACTCTAGTTATACTTGCGCATAGGTGTTCTTTTTTCTTAAATGAAGGAACAGCGTCTTTAGAAAAATCAACTCTTCCTAATCCACTACAAACCTCTTTTACATTTGCCATACAGCTCATGATTATCTCCTATTTTTTTAATTTGAGAAGAACGATATAGAATGCTGAGTTTTAAGTACATAAAAACAGAAATTGCTCGCATCCCTTACATAATTGAAACCAACTTGAGAGGGCAATTTCAAAAGATAATCACAAAGAAGAAATTGCTTATTAACTAGATATATTCCACTCACACATATCTAAGAACAGGGTTCTTATATTTATATACATCAAGAACTACCTATAAACGGGAATTCCCTAATAAAAAAACCGTTCTACAACCTTAAAGATTATAGAACGGTTATCACAAATTTAAGCTATTTATCTAAAGATATCTTAAATAATAGATTGACAGTCTAAGGCCGTATTAGACGTGTTGGATAGTTCCAGGTAGAGGAGCTTTTCTAGCCTGAAAACTAGCGAATACACCATAACTCCAGTAACATGCCAACATTAGCATGACTAATCCTAAGGCTATAGCAGCGCCACCGGCTAATGACATGGCCATAAAGGATGCTGATGTACATGTACCAATACCACAAATTAAAGCACCAAAGCCAAGAAGTAAGGTTACAAGCGTCATAATAACGCGAGTAATATTCACAGATAATTTCTGTTTCACAAGATGCCTTGAGCTGAAACCATTAAAACCTAGGCCGTCGCGAATATCCGACATAACTTGTTTACAAGACATAAAATACCTAAAACATTGATTATAAAATTCTTGCAAAATATCTTAAGCTGAGTAGATAAATATGCACCAATAAAAAAATTTAATTAGCTATTTAACAAGAATGTACACTTGCAGAGGATGAAGAATCACGCTCTGCGCTTCTTTTGTGTTTCGCAATTTTAAGAGCATGTTGTAAATCATTTGCGAAATAGTTCCAACGCATTGCATGACTTCTCCAACTTCTTTCGAGCTTTAATTCTCCCTGTCTCAAAAGCGCTGATGTAATCGCAAAGGTTAACAAAGCTGAGCCTAAAGCAAATCCTGTAGGGACTAGCCATATACTACAGCTGACAATCAAAAGTCCGGTAGCAAGAGCAACGGCTAAAGCAAAGCACGCGGCTCCTAAAATAGCGGTTGCAATCTCAATAACGAGCCTACATGTAGGGACAACCCGAACTCTATTCATTTCTAATGTAAGATTATCACATCTAGTACGGATCTGCTGGGTAGACATTTGAACAGGAGTCACCGTCCTATCTATATTAGTACTCATAAACACGTGATTCACAAATAAAAAGATAATTAAGTATATAGTGAATTAATATTAATCTCAATAAATCAAAATATTAATATTAAGGCGCTATTAAAAATATTTTTTTACGGATTTCATGGTATAGAGTGAAGGATCTTTCATCTTCATATTGTAGCCCCTTCTCCTCTAGATTTTTTTGCGCTATTAAAAAATATTTTTGAGCTTTTTCATAATCATGACGGTCACAAAGAACCTTGGATAATTTCAAATGTAGAGCGATATCATCAGCAGACTCTTTAGCACACTGCTCTAAAAGAACTACACCTTCCGCTGTTTTCCCAAGATGTAGTAATACAGAAGCAAGTCTACGGCGAGATTCGCAACATTTCGGAGAACGCTGTATAGCTTTCTTTAATGCTTCTTGATACGAAACGACCTCATCATAGGTAGATCCTGGGTGAGTAAACAACAATTTTAAGGTTGCTTTATCAATATTGCCCTGCAAATAATCATAAGCTACCGACCCGACAGATTGCGCTTGAGAAGACCCCTTAAGAAGAATCTCTCCCGCCTTCTTCTGGCCTTTTAGGATTTTTACAACACCCAGAAGTTCTTGAAGTTCATCGTCATCTATATATTCTTTAGCTCTTTCGTAAGCGAGATCAGCTTCATGATATTGTTGCTTTTGCAAAGCAAAAGACCCCTGGTTGATAAATGTTAATCCTATCAGATCTTTTGCGGAACGCACCTTTAATTCATCAATATTCAAACATTCACAGTATTGCTCCGTAGGGAGATGCCTGCCCCCAGCGGTAGTTTCGATATTGATTTTCCCTCCACCGTATCTCAAATAGATGTGGCCTGGAGGTGTGACAGATTCTAAAGGAAGCTCCAAGCGTTGAGACAAAGACAAATATAAGGAAGACACGCCTAAGCAGACTCCAAATTTTCTATCCGCAACTGAAGATAAGAAAGAAAATTCATCAGAAAACATTTCATTTTTTGATGGATAACGAATCCCTTCTTCATAAAAAAGAATCGTATTCAAAGCTTCTATCGTTGCTCTGTGATAGGCGTCTGATCCTAAAGCACAATGTTCCTTATCCAAGTACCTTTGCCGTTCAATATACGCACGTAATGCCAGAATATCTAGATAACGGGTATAATGCTCTGCCTTACATATCTCCTCTTCTCCAGGAAACTCAGCAAGAACTAAAGCCCGGGCAAGATCTTTTTCAGGAGGGCTATTACCATCAGAATTACATAAAAAGACAACCCCTGGAAGAGATAGTTTTTTCATAACCGAAATATCTTCAGATGAGAAAACATAATCAGGATTTTTAGATAATAAAATGCAGTTAGATAGAGTGGTCAACTCATCAGTGATTAATTGAGGGAAAAAATTCGCCAGCTTCTGTCTACTTTGATGATCGCCATGTGTTATAAAATACGCACATAAACTCTCCAAACAATAAGGATCAAGATTCCAAAAGTCCTCATGTTTATTTTTTGAACCAGCTATACCTTCACAAAATATCTTTGCCCCAAATCCTTCTATACCAATGATAAATACAAGAAAAGCGCAAAGCAACCTTGGCATCATAAACGTTCTTTCCTAGGTATCTTTAACCCGATATTCAAACTAACACAATAACTATACCAGACTATTGCTGATATTTTGATTCTTTATTTGTTAAATGCCTAACTTAACAATAGATCATGAAAAGAAATATTAGATAATTCCTATTTTCAAGATCTTCCGAAAGGCTCTCTATCTTTTCAATGATAAATACACACTCATGAGGTTGTCATCTCATGAAAGCAGAGCCAACCCCCTTGACTTTTAATTATTTTTGTGATCGGTTAACGCTATCTCAATTCACCCAGAGCATGAAAACATGAAACATCCAGTTTACTGGTTCTTAATATCTTCGGGGTTGATGGCCTCGACCTCCTTGAGCTTCGCAGCTGCAAAGGAAGAAACTCTGAATTCCTCTAATAGTTATAATGGCAATACTGCAGGAAATTCTACCTTTACTCCTAAAGTAAGCAACGACGCAAACGGAACAATTTATAATTGTGAAGGAGATATTTGTATTGCGTATGCAGGGCAAGGACAACCTCTATCAAATAGCTGTTTTTCAGACACTACCGGAGATTTAACTTTTACAGGAAAGGGGTATACCCTTTGCTTTGATAATATCAATACGACAGCTAAACCAGCTGCCATTAATGTAGAAGCCGATAAAACATTAGCAATAACTGGATTCTCATTGTTTTCATGTTCTTTCTGCCCTCCGGAAAATAAAGGCCAGGGCGCTGTTAAGTCAACAGGAACAATTAATTTTGATAACAATACTATGTTGCTTTTCAAGAGAAATTGCTCAACAGAGAACGGTGGCGCACTTAGTTGTAAAACTTTAAATTTAAAAAACTCATCAGGATTAGCAAGTTTCATAGAAAATGCATCTGATAAGAAAGGCGGGGCTATTTACTGTAGTGATGGGGATTTAAAGTTAGAAAACAATCAGAAAATAATCTTCGAAGGCAATACTTCCAAAGATGAAGGAGGAGCTATCTATGCAAAAAAGCTTACGATTTCTTCGGGAGCTCCTATAGTATTTTTCAACAATTCTGCTTCTAAAAATGCAAACCCAAAAGGTGGAGCAATATCTATAGCGAGTTCTGGGGAACTTAATCTAGAAGCTAAATTAGGAGATATCATATTTAATGGGAATACTGTCGTAACTTCTGTTGCACAACCTACAACGAAAAGAAATGCTATCAATATAGACTCCAGTGGAAAGTTCATGAAATTAAATGCCAAAGAAGGTTTTGGCGTATTCTTCTATGATCCAATTTCAAATTCCGGAGACACCGCTTCTACTATAGAAATTAATAAGACTGATGGATCTACAACATATTCAGGTAAAATTGTTTTCTCTGGAGAAAAACTCACAGAAGAAGAAAGAAAAGTCGCAGACAACC
Source organism: Chlamydia crocodili (assembly GCF_018343815.1). Taxonomy (NCBI): domain Bacteria; kingdom Pseudomonadati; phylum Chlamydiota; class Chlamydiia; order Chlamydiales; family Chlamydiaceae; genus Chlamydia; species Chlamydia crocodili. The sequence continues at coordinate 62,430 of NZ_CP060791.1, forward strand.
TCAAATCTACATTCAAGCAAACAGTCAAATTAGGCTCTGGTTCATTAGTTCTTAAAGATGGTGTAGCAGTAGAAGCGAAATCCTTAGAACAAACGGGTGGTTCTGTTGTGATGGATCTAGGCACTACATTACAAACCCCGTCCACAGACGGAGATGTTATTACCTTAACAGATTTAGCCATTAACGTTGCCTCATTGGGGGGGGGGGGGTATTCCTTCACCAGCTCAAATCTCAGCTGGCACAACCGACAAAAATGTTACAATCCAATCTATTAATCTAGTCGATTCCGACGGGAACGGCTACGAATATCCTGTTTTCTCCACAACACAATCCTTTTCAGCAATAGAAGCTAAAGCTAATGGCAATGGAACAGCCACAAAACCAACAACCAATCTAACTAACTATGTCCCACCCGCCCATTATGGTTATCAAGGGGACTGGACAACAACTTGGAAACAAGGATCAACCACTGCCACACAAACAGCTACCCTGGACTGGAAACAAACTGGCTATCTCCCTAATCCAGAACGTCAAGGTCCATTAGTTCCTAATACATTATGGGGATCCTTCTCGGATGTACGCGCTATTCAGAATCTTATGGATGTTAGCGTTAATGGTGCTGACTATCAGAGAGGCTTCTGGGTATCAGGATTGGCTAACTTCTTACACAAAAGTGGGACAGAAACAAAACGCAAGTTCCGTCACAATAGTGTAGGATACTTGTTAGGAGCCTTTGCTCAAACGCCTTCCGAAGATATCTTCAGTGCTGCTTTTTGCCAACTCTTTGGAAAAGACAAGGACTATCTTGTTTCGAAAAACTCTTCTAACATTTATGCAGGATCTATTTACTACCAACATACCTCATTCTGGAGCCCTTGGGATAGACTGCTACAAAATACTATCGGTGCTCAAGCTCCTTTAGTTCTTAATGCACAACTCACCTATAGTCATACTTCTAACGATATGAAGACTAATATGACTACGAAATACGCTCCGCAAAATGTCGTCTACTCAGAGATCAAGGGTGATTGGGGCAACGATTGTTTCGGAGTGGAACTTGGCGCTGTTGTGCCTATCGAGTCTCAATACTCTACCCTATTCGATATGTATTCTCCATTCTTGAAGTTCCAGCTTGTTCATGCTCACCAAGAGGACTTTAAAGAAAACAGCAGTAGTGAAGGAAGATACTTTGAGAGCAGTAATCTCACAAACATTGCTATGCCCATCGGCGTGAAGTTTGAGAGATTCTCCGCAAACGATAGTGCTTCTTACAACCTAACTCTGGCCTACTCTCCAGATATTGCAAGAAGCAATCCTGATTGTACAACCTCTCTATTAGTTAGCCCAACAACAGCTGTTTGGTTAACTAAAGCAACAAACTTAGCTAGACAAGCCTTCATTGTAAGAGCTGGAAATTACTTATCTTTCAGCCCAAACTTTGAAGTCTTTAGTCAGTTCGGTTTCGAGCTCAGAGGCTCTTCTAGAACCTACAATATAGACCTCGGATCTAAAATCCAGTTCTAACTCACCTCCACCTCCCCTGCCCACCACCACGGGGCAGGGCCTATTCAGGCCCTCTAACAATGCTGATCTTATAAAGAAAAAGACCCTCTATCATATGAGAGAGGATCTAAAACAAGAAATAAATAGCGATTACTTTAAAAAACTAACCTTCTACTTTTTTGAATAGCAAGACGTCTTTAGACATCGTAAGCTCTATAGAAGTATCAGATTTGATATCACCTTTAAGCAAAGCTTTTGATAATAGCGTAACTACTTTTTGTTGAATTAGCCGTTTTAAAGGCCGCGCCCCAAAAGAACTATCATAACCCTGCTCACTTAAATAAAGGATCACAGAATCATCCCAAGTTAACGTTACCCGTCTTTCCAATAAACGTTGTGCAACCCTACGCATTTGAATACCGACTATTTTAACAATATCTTCGGTATTTAAAGGAACAAAAGGTAGGATATCGTCAATACGGTTGATGAACTCTGGGCTGAAGTATTTTTTTAATGTGGGAGCAACTACGGATAATACGGTTTCCTTACTTACCTCACTCCCTTTTTTCGCACAGTAATCAGCAAGTTCTTGAGAACCTATGTTTGAAGTCATAATAAATAAAGCGTTTTTACAGTTTACCTTACGCTTCTTACTATCTGTAAGAATTCCTTCATCAAAAATTTGTAGGAGAATATTAAAGACTTCCTTATCTGCTTTTTCGATTTCATCGAAAAGCACTACGGAATAAGGGCGTCGGCGTAAAGCTTCAGAAAGACTTCCTCCTTCTTCATAACCCACATAACCTGGAGGAGATCCTATCAATTTAGATACGGAATGCTTTTCCATATATTCAGTCATATCGAAACGCACCATAGCTTCTTCTTTATTAAACAAAAGATCAGCTAGAGCCTTGGCAAGCTCTGTTTTTCCTACTCCTGTAGGTCCTAAAAATAAGAACACTCCTAAAGGACGTTGCGGATCACTAAGTCCTACACGTGCAGCGCGTATAGAATCACTAACTGCTGCAATGGCAAATGGCTGACCTACAACACGCTCCTCCAAAGATTCTTCCAAAACAAGAAGTTTTTCAGCTTCACCTTCTAACATCTTTTGAATAGGAATTCCTGTCCAATTTGCCACTACTTGAGCAATAAGACGTTCATCCACCTCTTCTTGAAGCAAACGATTATCTCTTTGATTTAAAGCTTCCTCATCTTGGCGTATTTCTTCTTCAAGAGCGGGAATTAAGCTATAACGTAGCTCCGCAACACGATTGTAGTCCGCAACACGTTCAGCTTCTTCTTCAGAAAATTTCATATTTTCTAAAGAATTTTTCTTTTCTTTAAGACCTGCAATGAGTTTCTTTTCCTCATCCCAACGCAATCGTAAAGCTGCGAGCTCTTCTTTAAGTTGCTCTATAGACTGTTGCATAGCCTCAGCTTCTTCTTGATATGACGGAGCTTTTTCACGCTTTATAGCTTCTTGCTTAACAATCAAAGCCGCAAGTTCTCGTTCTTTCTCATCAATTGGCAGGGGTAGACTACCAATTTGCATACGAATCAAACTTGCGGCTTCGTCTATTAAGTCAATTGCCTTATCGGGAAGAAAACGATCTGGGATATATCTATAGGAGAGAAGGACAGCAGCATTTAATGCTCCCTCAGTAATACGTACGCCATGGAAAATTTCATACTTCTCACGAAGACCGCGAAGAATGAACACCGCGTCTTCTAAAGAAGGCTCTGTTACAAAAATAGGTTGGAAACGCCTTTCTAAGGCAGCATCTTTCTCAATATACTTCTGATATTCATTAAGAGTTGTGGCACCAATGCAATGCAGGGTGCCACGTGCTAAAGCAGGCTTTAATAAATTTGCAGCATCCATAGCTCCGTCAGTAGCACCAGCGCCCACAAGAGTATGCACTTCATCAATAAATAAAATACTCTCGCCATCAACAGATTCTACATCTTTAAGAACACTTTTTAATCGTTCTTCGAATTCCCCGCGATATTTTGCTCCTGCAATTAACGCCCCCATATCTAAAACATAAAGCTGTTTGCCTTTTAAGCTTTCTGGTATATCCCCCTGAACAATACGCAGAGCCAATCCCTCAGCAATTGCTGTCTTTCCTACTCCTGGTTCACCTATAAGCATGGGGTTATTCTTAGTTCTTCGCGATAACACTTGAACAGTACGACGAATTTCTTCATCTCTACCAATCACAGGATCTAACTTTCCTTCTTTCGCTAATGAAGTTAGATTCTTACAATACTTTTCTAGGCCCCGAAGATTATTTTCCGCGCTAGGAGAGTCCATACGATTGCCACGCCTTATATTAATAATGAGTTTTTTAAGATCGTCTAAGGATATTTTTACCGTTTTTTTCCAAGAAGCGAAAGGCTCCTTGTTGGATTTCCAAAAAGCTAATAACATATGATCTCCAGAAAGGTATTCATCTCCGAGATCTTTAGCCTCATGCTTCGCATCTAATAGTAGACTTTGCAGTCCTGGTGAAGGCTTAGGCATTGCGTCTCCTTCAACAACTGAAGGTTCTAAAGAAAGCGCTTCATCTACTGCAGAAATAAGTAATTTGGGATTGCTGTGAATATCCTTAATTATCAAATAAAATAGCGATTCCGTATTCTCTAAAAGACATTTGAGGAAATGGTTTTCACTTACGTAAGGATTTTTTGCTGATTTAGCGAGCTCAAAAGCTTTTTCTAGAGCCTCGCTTACCGCATCCGATATCTTATCCATAAAATAGCCCTAACACTCGGCTGAAACATTTTCTTCATTGCATAGAAAAAACAAAAAATCTACCTATTTTCCAAAGCGATTCCTTGCTGCTCACAATTCTGTTTTTTCTTATCTTTTACTCTCTGCTGTTTTTTCCATTGCGAGTTGTACTGATATAGTAATCCGTAATCTTTAACAGCAGCAGTAATATCCTTACAATCTTCCATTAACCCATCGATACGTCCGATACGTGCACTATCTAAACAATCCGCTAATCTATTAGCGCTCTTGTGTATAGATTCTGTTGCTAATCGAGCCTGTTTCACTAACGAAGAATCTTTTTCTTCATCGAGTAAAGTTGATATTTTAGAATAGAGATTCACAGTTTCAGCTTCTAGTTTCCCTAATGCCTTATCCGCTTTATCAACAAATTGTATCAATTTCTCAATAGGATCAATATTATGTCCGTAAACTAAATCCTGAGTATAAAGACGATTATACTCTCCTCTTGTCTTCCCAGGAATAATGTTTACAATAGACTCTCCTATGATTTTGGGGGAATACATAGCAAAAGTATCATCTTTATATAGAGAAACTCCTGAATCGATTTTTAATACCAATTCATAACAATAAAGCTCTCCAGACTTTCCAGAGATCCCTCTATCCATAATGTTTTGTACAGAAGCTACGGAACCAATTATCTTCCCTGCAAGACAAACATTCATTCCCTTGCTCACACCACTAAGATGAGTAAAAGCTACATGGATTTCTTGCTTGCCATCTCCGCGACTTTTAGGAGTAAATAGCATTACAGAAAACAAACCTAACATCCCCACACAAAGAAATAATCCAAAAAATATTGATTTACGATCTTCTTTAGACACTAGCCCTCCTTAATCGGCATGTTACATTGACTAGCAAGAAATTGCTTTGCCAGCACATCCTTTGTCTGTATAAACTCTTCCTTTGTATAGATATGGGGAATTGTTCCTTCATGATGAATAGCGATACGATCTGCAAGAGTTAATGCTAATGCTATATCGTGAGTAATAACAATTCCTCCGATTCCCTGTTCCTTACGCAAACGGAAAATCAGATGAGTCATTTCCCGACTCGTCATGGGATCTAATCCTGCTGTAGGCTCGTCATAAAGAACAAGTTTAGGAGAATAAATCAAAGAACGTGCTAAAGCGACACGCTTGACCATGCCTCCCGACAACTTGTTTGGCATAAACTCCGAAGCATAACTTAATCCTACGTTCTCTAAAGCTTGATCTACTTTAGCGTTTATCTCACCTTTAGAAAATATCTTATGACGTTCATTATATGCATGAAGACCGAAAGCCACATTTTCTCTCACAGAAAGAAAATCAAAAAGGGCGCCACCCTGAAATACCATACCAATGGTGAGATCTTTTAAACGTCCTTTATGAGTAAGTTCCTTGGCATAACGTACCTCTCCAGAATCAGGAATCTCTAATCCCATAATATGACGAAGAAGGACACTTTTCCCAGTCCCAGATTTACCTAAAATCACTAAGAGCTCGTCTGGAAATACCTGCAAGGAAATCCCATGCAATACCATATGACCTTGACCTTCGGTATTGCAATAACTCTTATAAATACGATCTACAGAAATCCAGGGCTCTACCATACCTTCCTCTCTCCCTAGTAACCTAGAACATGAAAGAATGATGTAATCACGCAATTAGCAAATAAGATAGAAATATACGAAGTAACAACTCCTGCTGTAGTCACCTTCGCCACATTTGTAATGCGACAATGCTTCCCTAATCCCTGATAACAGGCTAAAGACGTAATAATAAATCCGAATACTAGTGATTTAACAATTACCATTACAATATCGGATACAAATACATTTCCAGATACCATATGTAAATAGACCTGAGCAGGAAGTTGGAAGGCATAACGACATAGTAAATAGCCACAAAAAATTCCTGACCACACTGCAGCAATTACCAACGCGGGCATAGCAATAATGCCCGCAATGATTCTTGGTAGTGCAAAATAGGCTAAAGGATTCACCCCTAAAGTTTCCATAGCACTAACTTGTTCAGTCATGCGCATAGTTCCTAAGAATGCAGAAATTGCCCCTCCTACTCTTCCAGAAAGAGCAAGAGCAGTCAGTACGGGACCTATTTCCACTAGAATACTTTTTACAACAAAAAATCCTATAGCACAGGATAAGCCATGAACACCTAATTGATAATAGGATTGTAGAGCTAAAACAACTCCCGTAACAGCTCCTGTAAGCATAACTACAGGCAGGGAGGCAACACCAATATCATACCCCTGTATACTTGCAGACTGAAATAAACTTTTCTTCCATGAGAAACTTTTTATTACCGCACAGGTAAAACCTATCCATCTGCCTAATTCCAAAGGAAATAAACATAGTATACGGAAAATACGAGAACGTTTTTTTGCCTCCATGCTCATATCCTCAAAACCTTGAGAAAACCTTTTATCTTAAATGCTTTCGAATGTTTTCACTAAACTATCAATAAGCACATTTTGCGTATAGGCTAGATTTTCTTTACTATGTACAGCAGAAATGAAACTCGCTTCCATAGAAGCAGGAGATAAATACACCCCTTGAGAAAATACATACCGATAAAATACACCGAATGTTTCCTGGTCACATTGCTGCACATCATAGAAATTCTTCGGAGGTGTTTCTCTAAAGAATAATGAGAACATAGAACCCGCTTTTACTAATGTGACTGGGAATCCTTTAGAACGGATTGTATCTTCTATAGGAGATAAGAACTCTTCTGCGAGCTTTTTCAACCTGGGATAAAAATCTATCTCCTGGCAAAGCTCCACAGACGCTTTTCCTGCAGCCATAGCAATAGGATTTCCTGATAGAGTTCCTGCTTGAAATACTGTTCCCAAAGGCATCAAATAATCCATAATACTTTCATGAGCTAAGAGTGCAGCGACAGGCATACCTCCACCTAAAATCTTACCATATACAGTAATATCAGGAATCGCATCGAGGATAGAACGCATGCCCTGAATTCCCATACGAAATCCTGTGACGACTTCGTCCATAATCGATAAAGCTGAATAACATCGACATGTAGTTATAATACTCTCAATCCATCCAGATTCTGGAAGAATAACACCCATATTGATGGCTATAGGTTCGAAGATCACGCAAGCAACACGTTCTCCTATTTTCTGCATTACTTCTTCAAAAATTTTTACATCATTGTAGGGTAAAATTAACGTAAGAGGTAGACAAGGATCCGAAGAAAAGTATCTATCTACGATAAGAGAAACTTCCATAAGGTTACTCTCATCTATAGAAATTCCTTTTAATAGAATATCAGAATGTCCGTGGTAACATCCCAAAAATTTAATAATCACCGAGCGTTTAGTTGCTCCACAAGCAAGACGTACAGAGGTCATTGTAGCTTCCGTTCCTGAAGAAACAAAACGTAGTTTATGATCTTGTAACTTCAAACAAGACAGTAAGGTAGCTGCTAGAGAAATTTCATTTTCTGAAGTGAGGCCATAAGAGGTCCCTTGAGATGCTGCAGTACAAATCGCATCTAAAATTTTTGGATGGCTATGGCCATGGATTAATGATCCCCAAGATCCACAAAAATCAATAAAATTTTTTCCGAAACTATCTATAAAAATATCTCGAGAAGCACTATAGACAATGGGAGGAACAATCCCTACAGGAATGCATGCACGTATTGGAGAATTTACTCCTCCAGGAAAATAGCGACAAGCATCAGCATATGTCATTGTTGTTTCATCAATAACCGCCATATAACCCCCTAAAAAATCCGGGATTATTCTGAGCCATAGCCGCTTTAAAACCTAGAAAAAGACTTACTAAAGATTAAATAAAACTAAAGTCTAATTCAGCAAAAGATTTTCAGGGACTGTTGATAGCGATGCATATTTCCCTCCCAAATCTTTAAGAATCATAGACCAAAGATTTTCAGGATTATCAGCAAATACATACTCATAACTTGCAGGAGCTAAAAACCAATTCCCGTCTAAAAATTCCCTTTCTAATTGTCCTGCCTGCCAACCACTATAACCAAAACATAAATTTATCGTAGGCCCCGTATCACTAGCAGCGATCTCTTGTAAAAAAGATAGATCTCCTCCCAAATATACAGAAGGACAGATTTCTAATGTTTGTTCAGGAATTTCAGAACAGGAATGCAAAAGCATCATTTGATTCGCCTGTAGGGGACCTCCCATACAAAAACGGATATTGTTATTAGACACCTTATCAAAAGTAAAAATATCATCTGATATCTCCAAGCCTAATGTCTTATTTAAAATCAGTCCAAACGAACCATTAAGACTATGCTCACATAATAAAATTACACTGCGAGCAAAGACCCCCTGATCCGTATCAGGAGAAGCCAATAACAATGAACCTTTCTCTAAAATAGCATAGGGAATTTTTGCCATAAGATACCGTGATATTTTATTCTTCGTAAGCTACGACAGCATCAAATACAGATTTCACACAAAGAATAGGAACTTTGTGTGTAAGCGCTAAGGGAATACTGTCGCTAGGGCGAGCATCAACATCTGTGATATAGAGAAAATCTCCTTGTTTTTGCTCTAAAAACATGCGTGTGTAAAATACATTATCTTTGTAATCACTTATGACAACACGCGCTACATGAATATCAAAACCTGAGAAAACAAAATTTAGGAGATCATGAGTTAGTGGTCGTGATAAAGAAAAGTGTGAGGGATCAGAATTCTGAAATGCTTGTCCCATCGATACATGTCCGTATATCGCAAATTTCTTCTCATCGGTACCCAAGATAATTCCTGCGTAATGACAAAAGCTAACTAACTTGTAAAAGTTAAGTAAAACCAAAGGGGTATCTTGGAGCAATTCTTTCTCTATACTCATACTTTACCAGTAATCTTCTTACCAATCTGACCGTTGGTATAACCAAACCATACCTCTACATTTGCTATAACAAACCCCACTTCAATAATACCATGAATTTGTAATAGCTTCAGAAGATCTTCCTCGGGATGAGGATATACATTCGGGGTATGAATATCGTAAATATAATTCCCGTTATTAGTAATAAAAAGTCCTCCGCGAGGATTCTTTCTTAAATTCCCCTGATATCCAAGATTTGCCAACGCAGCAACAATAGAAGACCTTCCAAAAGGACTAATCTCGACAGGCACACCAAATTTTCCTAAGACCTCAACACTTTTACTCTCATCAGCAAGTATTAAACATCGCCGACTCGATTGTAGTAGAATCTTTTCTCGAAACATAGCTCCACCTCCACCTTTGATCATACGCAGTTGGGGATCTATCTCATCAGCACCATCAACAGCAAGATCTGTTTCAGTGAATTCTTCATCATCAATCAAAGGAATACCTAAACTACTTGCTAGAGAGTAGGATTCTTTTGAAGACGCTACAGCACGAATATCTAGGTTTTCCCGTTTTTGCTTTGCAGAAACAGCCTTAATGAACTCTCTAGAGGTTGAACCACTCCCCAATCCCAAAAGCATTCCGGAGGTTACTAAAGCAGCAGCTTCACGAGCTAAATGTCTTTTTACTTCTAAATAGGGATCTTCTTTCACAACACCTCTATTTGTTTCATTCTCCATAGCTTTTATATCGAGAACTCTCGACATGTCAGATAAAAAATAAAAGCCGAAGTCATACTAATATAATCATATTTGCAAGGTCAAATGAGGATATTGGTAAACCGCATATAGGTTAAAAAGTAGCTTTGATTATCTTGAATATTATATCAAAAATATAACTGCTTTATACCCACTCTTCCCAGGTTTTATAAGCAAGGCTAGGTTGAAATTCAACATCATCGATATCTGTAGATATATCTAAAATACGATTCCAAATCTGTTTTTTTGAAAATTTATTTAAGTACTGACCTTTACGATCGCTAAGATCTTTTAGCAAAGCTTTTGCTTCTGTATTTAACGTACAAATCCCTAGTCCTGAATATAGCCAAATCAGAAACTCTTCTCTATCTGCTCTAGATAAAGAAGGTTGTGTGGCCAAGGCTGTATCTATTATGGCTTTTACATTAACATCTTCTTTCCAGATAGTATACATGGATTGATCCATAGCTGCAGATAATGTTCGATAGTCTTGCATGCTTATTGAAGAAAATACCGGTAAATATTGAGGGTGAAAAATTCCTGAAAATGCCATCTGTCCAGTGATTAAACTATTTAAGATATCACTGTTATAATCTTGAAGCACCTTAGAAGAAAAAGTTTCCAGCCAATAACATGGGCAATTTTCTTCAATAATAGAATCTAAATCCAATTCACCATTACGCATTAGGGTTTTCAAATTTTCTCGAGATTCTTGAGATAAACTATTAAAGGCTGCGATTAATTCTTGAGAATCTGTAAAGGGATCTATATCTGCTCCCGAAGCTAAAACCCCTAATCTATAAAGCTGAGCAAATGATAAATTGTATTTATCTAACACACAAACTGTAGCTGTAGAACCATCTTGCTTATTTATATGAGATACGAAAGCTCGAGGATATTTAGCAAAAATTCTCTCACGTAATTTATTAGGGATGTTCTTATTTTCGACAATACGGTTTCTTCTATGCGCATGAATACGCTGTAGCCCAATTAATGCAGTAATACAGCCAAAAGCTGCTGCAGCAATTAAAGGCAGCCCTAAGCTAATTGTTAAGCCCAATACAGGAATAGCAACAGAAAGAGCTATTATCCCAATGGCAAATAGTGTGACTAATGTTATTAAAGCGTAGGAAATTTTAGATTTAGCAAATGTATTAGAAACAGAGGGCGTGGTAGCTCTATTTCCTACCTGAGAGCCCATAGGTCTTTGATTATCTAGTCTCATTTTCAATGCTAACACAATATCTTTAGGTATAAATTATGTATTAATCACTTAGGAGATAAAATAGTAATTGATAATAGAATAATTTTTTTGAGCCTAGATATAAAAACTGATTCTTAAATACTTAAGAAAATCAATACTAGAACATCAAGTCAGAGTCACCATTCCTATTTAATAATGGTTGCTGATTAGCGATATCTTACTCCCGTATTTGGATCCATGAGATAGTAATGAAGATGAAACGAAGAAAGTTTCGGTTTTTGTAGATTATGTTTACTGTGTTTGTTAAAAAATTCCAAGACCCCCTTATGAAAACCGTAAAGACGATGCGAGTCGTGGCGATAGAAGTGCATCCATTCTTTCAATGTAAGTAAAGTAATATGAGGGTCAAAATCTTTTATATTCTCCTCATTGATGTATTGAGAAACAACGAGTAATAGCTCCATAAGAATACCTCCAACACGAGATGTATCGAAAGTGTGAAGGAAGCTGAGTTGGCAACATTCTATATCTTTAAACAGCTGTAATTGCTCCCATGTAATCCCATGTTTACATAATGCCAGCAACCAAGGAGCTCGAGACCCATTGAGATCCTCTAATAACCATGATTCTCTTCTTTCAAATCCTTTTACATTTTCATTTTCTAAATACATTCTAAATCGTGTATATAACGCTTCAACAAGACTACGTACATCTCGCCAAGTATTGTCTCGTGCATGTTGGCATAGTATGTTGTATTCTTCTTCAGAAGTAAGACGTGCTAATAACCAAACAAAAGGATGAAATGCTGTTTGGTTTATATCTGATAAACCTACTCGATTCACCCAATACACAGTAGGTTCCATATGTTCAGCCTCAGGAAATTCTATAGGACCAAGGTGAATAAACTTATTTATCAAGTATAAAGGACAATTCTTTAAGAGGATCTTCTCTAGATTAGGAAGCATTACACCCTCACAGGCCTTTTGCAAACGCTCAAAACCAAATGATTCTACTCTATTCTTACAGTCTTCAGAGGGGAAATGAAAATTTCCTGAGGATAATCCGGATACAACAGCACGAAACTCTCTAAAGGTAAGAGCTTTCGTAAACACGAGATCGTAAATAATTTGGGGATAAGTTTCTTTTATCAAAGAACGAAACCCAGAAGGAAGAGGATGTTTTAACTCACGCATTGCGTAGCGTAATGCCAAAGCACTTACTATTCCCACAATAACTAAAGATAAAGCTACACCCGTTACAAGTAGGGGATGAGCAAATCCATAGATAACTACCGACAGCAAGCTTACAGCACAGATAAGACAAAATATGCCCGTTATAGTTATAGCATGCTTACACAATGTATCCAATACGCCGCGTGTTTTCTTTCCTAGATTCATTAAGGGTAAACAAGAAGGAGATTGTATATGAGGGAATATGTTGTTTAAAGTCATAACCCACCTAGTTATTTCTAAAGTTTTAGCAATAAAAAAAAATCCGAAGATTTTTAATCACATCCAAAATTAAAAACAACAAGCAAAATCAATCTATCTCGGGATCTTTTATTTCTTAGAACAATCTAAAAAAATTATTAGCTGCAATCAGAGAAATAACAAAAAAATAAATTCAAGACACCTCTTTAGAAAGTATATTACTCGAGTATCCTCATTCCTGTTGTGCTATCTATTGAATAAATAGGAATATGTGGAGGCTCTTTTCTCATTAAAGATTCTCCTCTACGTCCATTTAAGAAGGTAATCGTCCTATCATAGAAACGCCAGTCGCGATTCTCTTTATTTTTCTCATAATCATCAATCCATTCCTCCCAGGTAAGTAGCATAATAGAAGCGTCAAATTCATCATGATCTTCCTGAATATGTGGATATATAGAAAGGATAAGCCTTATTAAATTTGCACCTCCGTTGGCATCATTAAACATGGAAAGGAAGATCATATCCCTACATTCTACCTGTTTAATCAACTGTAGTTGATCCCAAGAAACGCCATGCTTACAGAAGTACAACAACCATTCTAGAGAGAATTGACTAAAACAACGGGATAGCCAAGCTCTATCAATATGAAAATGTTCCACAGGCTCATTTGGTGTACGACCTATAAGTCGGGTTCGCACTTCTTCAACCATAGGAGATGCTTCATCCCAAGTATTATTTCGAGCATGACTTAATAGAGTTTCATATTCAGATTTAGAAACCACTTTAGAAAAAATCCAGATATAGTGATGAAAAGCTGTATCTAAACGGTGTGTTAATCCTGTACGAGATAACCAATAAACTTCAGAATTCATATTTTCAGCTTCTGGAAACTCTCTAGGACCGATCTGAATAAACGTTTTTATAAAATAAAAAGGACAATGTTTTAAAAGTAGGTTTTCTAAATGTGGTAATTGAATTCCCTCACAAGCCTTCTGTAAACGCTCAAGACCAAATCTCCCTATCTTCTCCTGGCACTCTAACGAAGGAAAGGTAAATGTTTTGGAAGATAAACCTGTGAGAATAATACGGAGCTCTTGAAGAGTAAGCTTCTCCTGAACAGTTAAATCGTAAATTGCTTTAGGGAACTCTTGCTTAATTACCGATAGGAATCCCGAGGGAATAGGCAGTTTCTCTCGACATGGAAGGTATAAACGATATAACGATGCAAGCATTACTCCCGAAAGAACTAGAGAAATTATTAAACCTAAAACAATGGAAAAATGGGTCAATCCCATAATAATAAAAGCTGTAAATGTGGCAAGGAAAGCAAGGCTACCTATAGCTACAGCACATTTACGCAACTTTTCGGTTACACAAGGCTTTGTGTCCCCGTCTTTTCTTATCAATATCAAGGAAGCATTAGATCCTGGGAGAGGGGAAGTCTGTATAGGATTCATAATCCACGCCCTACTTAATCCAATAAATTCGAAAAATTATATCAATTTACACGGGTAAAAACAATTAATAAATCCAACTCTTTCTAATCTGTGAATCGAGATAACGGAAGAACATTTAAAAAGAATTTAACTCGTGATTTTCAGCCATCTCTTAAATTTACGATCTCCAGTAATGGAATCATAAGAATAACAGGGAATTTTAAAGACAAGTTGTTTCGTTAAATGGTTTTTACTATGGCTATTTAGAAAGTCTACTATTCTATCATAGCTAGCGTGTTTTTTATCCTCTCTCCACTCATTCCAGGTTAGCAAAGTTATATATGGATCAAATCCTTTTCTATTTTCATTAATATAAGGAGCAACTGTAGCCGCTAATTTCATTAGGTTCATGCCCCCACCTAGCCTATTAATCTTATTTAGGAACTTCACATCATCATAACATATTTCTTTGAACAGCTTTAGTTGCCCCCAGCTAACACCATGTTTACATACATATAATAGCCAGGGCAACTTAATACATGTAAATAACCTCTCTGTTTCCACCCATGACTTATCTAGAAAAATATTCCTCATATGCATACGGATTTTATTGATTACCGTTTCCTCCAAGTCTTTAACTGCAAACCAAGTTCCTTTTTTTGCGTGTAGAAGTAGAGTTTCATATTCATCTTGGGAGATTACCTGAGCAAGAATCCAAATATAAGGATGACATATGGTATCTAGCCTATCTGACAAACCTGTATGAGAGAACCAGTACATAGCAGGAGGTATATTTTCTGATTCAGGGAAATTCTTAGGACCTAGTTGGATAAATTTATTCATAAAATAAAACGGACAGTGCTTTAAAAGCAGATTCTCCAAATCAGGAAGCTCGATCCCCTCACAGGCCTTTTGCAAACGCTCAAGACCAAACCTCTTTACCTTCTCATCGCGTGCTGTCGATGGAAAAGTAAAATATCCCGAATGCAACCCCGATAAAACAACCCGCAACTCTTGAATCGTTATCCCTTTTTCAATAACCAAATCATAAAGTACTTTAGGAAAATGCTTTCTAATTACATAACGAAAACCTTCTGGTATAGGCAACCTTGAATCTCGTGTTGCACAACGATGCAAAATCAATGCTGAAAGCATTCCAGAGAGAATAAAAGATACCGTTAAACATACAATGATTGCGGGCTGAGTCACCCCGAAAGCAATTAATGTCATGAAAACGGTAGAAAGAAATAAACAACAAATACTGCTAATAAGTAGAGAGTTCTTATATAAGATATCTAAGAAAAGACATATTCTACCATCTTGCTTAACCACTGATGGAATGGGGGGAACACCTATCACAGTCATAGTATCGATCAGAACTGTTGTTTAGCTGCTAAAAAATGTAAATACAATAAGACACGTCTGTCATCTATCCACACACCTCTATTATCCTTAAGCAACGAAAGGGATAAAGGAATAAGGTGCACGAATCTTATTCTATTTCTTGATCTTTCCCACTATCGGAAGGATCATAATCAAGGGTTCTTTTACCCGTACGGCTATCTATAGAATAGCTAGGGGTCTCAGGAACTTGGTTGTATTTTAAAACACGCTTACTTTGTTTATTTACAAACTTCGTGGTCCCGTCAAAGAAACGCCATCGACGATTGTTTTTATTATTCTCATATTCGTTGATCCATTCCTCCCAGGTAATTAGAGCAATAAACGGATCGAATTCCTTATTCTCATCAATATAAGAAGCAATGCTGTAAATCAACCTCGTAGTCACCATACTTCTGGATGATACATCGAACATGGATATAAAATTAATATGCCTACACTCAATCTCTCTGAACAACTGTAACTGCTCCCAACAAACTCCATGCTTACATAAATATAGTAACCATGTGAAACCTAAACCACCAACACATAACTTCAGAGATTCTCTTTGCGTATCGAAGTGCTCTACATCCGCCGTGACTATAAGTGCTTCGATTCGATTACGTAGTTCGCCTCTAACAAAAGTTTCTCGAACTTGATCCCAAGTAGAATTTTTCGCATGTATCAATAACATTTCGTATTCTTCTTGAGTCACTACATTAGCTAATAACCAGACATTAGGATCAAAGACCGTGTTGCAAGTAGAGGAAAATCCGGTTCTAGACACCCAATAAAGTACAGGATCCATATTTTCCGCTTCAGGGAATTCCTTAGGACCTAATTGAATGAATTTATTAACGAAATAAAATGGGCAATTCTTTAAAAGAATCTTCTCTAAATCAGGCAATTCGATCCCCTCACAACCCTTTTGCAAACGCTCAAGACCAAATCTCTCTACCTTCTCCTGACATGCTATCGATGGGAAAGTAAATGTCCCAGAAGATAAACCTAAAATAACAGCACGCAGTTCTTGAAGAGTTAGTCTCTCCTGAACTACCAGATCATAGACAGCTGCTGGAAACTCTTTTTTAATTACTGAACGAAAGCCTGAGGGAAGTGAATGGCGCATATCACCGCGTACTATACGATGAATTGCCAAGGCTAACATTACTCCAGCAACAATGATTGATACTAATAAACAAGCAAGAATTATAGGCTGTGTAAATCCACAGGCAACTATAGCCACCATAGCAATAGCAACCGCGGAACAAAAAATACTAGTTATAATTAAAGTATACTTATGTAGCCTACTCCTTACACAAGGTTGGTTATTGTGTTTAATTATTGAAGATCCATTTAAGCCAGAATGTGAAGATATACTTGATGGGTTCATGGCCCTCTAAATTATTAAAAATAAACAAACTAAAAGACGATTATAGCATTTTTAAAATTAAATATCGAGGGAGAGCCGTTTCCTTCGAATTCTCTCTCCAGTAGACTTATTCATGTCATATCTAAAAACCACAGGAAGTCCCTCATTGTCTAATTCTATAAAGATTTTTTTACCACGCTTGTTTAAAAGATCTATAGTACCATTAAAAGGCTTCCAATCGTCTTTATCTCGATTCTTTTCATATTCTTTAATCCATTCCTCTGATGTCAGCAGAGCAATTCCCGGATCAAAATCCTGAGAATCTTCCTTTAAGCGGGAAGAAGTGACAAATAACAATCGCTGGAGATTCAGACCCCTGAATGAATAATCAAAAGCATTCAATAAATTGATACTTTGACTACTTACCTCATTAAATAACTGTAATTGATTCCAACAGACTCCGTGCTTACATAAGCGTAATAGCCACGGAGAACCGACCATGAGACTAGTTCTTTTCACACCAAGTCCGCTAACATCGTATTCCTTCAAACTATTCTTGACGCGGGATTTTATTTCTTTGGTTAAATTACTGACTTCATTCCAAGTATTATTTTGTGCATGACATAGTAGTGTTTCATACTCTTCCTTAGAAATAACTCTTGCAAGAATCCAAATAAAAGGATGTAACGCTATGTCAGGACTATCCGCCAAACCAGTTGGCGACACCCAATACATTTCAGGGTCCATATTTTCCGCTTCAGGGAATTCCTTAGGACCTAATTGAATGAACTTATTAACAAAATAAAATGGACAATTCTTTAAAAGAATCTTCTCTAAATCAGGCAATTCGATCCCCTCACAACCCTTTTGCAAACGCTCAAGACCAAATCTCTCTACCTTCTCCTGACATGCTATCGATGGGAAAGTAAATGTCCCAGAAGATAAACCTAAAATAANTTTTAATTACTGAACGAAAGCCTGAGGGAAGTGAATGGCGCATATCACCGCGTACTATACGATGAATTGCCAAGGCTAACATTACTCCAGCAACAATGATTGATACTAATAAACAAGCAAGAATTATAGGCTGTGTAAATCCACAAGCTAGCGTAATTGCAAATACCGTGGAAAGGGCTAAACAAAAAACACCTCCTATTAACGCTATATTCTTATATAACTTATTCTTAAAAGAGGCCTGCGCTATCGGCAAAGAAGCGCTGGCATCTGAATGGGGGGGGGCTAGATTCATGATACGATAACTAAATTATAGGGGTAGAAGGCATTATGGATTAAAAAACTTCTTTCCTTTTTCAGAATCTTCTTCCAAAACTCTACTACCAGTATGAGTATTTATATAATATACCGGAGTTATAAAAGATGGTGGATCCTTTAATGTCTTACGGCTGTTCTTACTTAAAAACTTTAAAGTCCTACCGAAAAAGAAATTAGCTCCTTTTATTTGTTCATATTCTCTAATCCATTCTTCCCAAGTAATTAGAGTAATAAACGGATCGAATCCTTCCTTATTCTCATCGATATAGGGAGCAATAACAAGCATTAACCTCATGATATTCAAATTTCTAGCTGCCAAGTCAAATAGAGTAAATAAATTTACGTGTTTGCACTCTATTTCCTTGAACAGTTCCAACTGTTTCCAACAGACTCCGTGTTTACATAATCTTAACAACCACTTTAATATCAGACCTCCCAACAACATATCCCTGTCAATATGAAAACCTTCAACATTTGCAGTTTCTATAAATTTTCTAAGTCGAGGATTTAATTCTTGAGCAATAAAAACCTCGCTAACTTGGTCCCAGGTATTATTTTTTGCATGCATCAATAGCATTTCATACTCTTCCTGAGTGACCACATGAGCTAATACCCATACATCAGGATCAAAAGCGGTATTATACGTAGAATCTAGCCCCGTACGACACACCCAATAAATCTCAGGATCCATATTTTCCGCTTCAGGAAATTCTTTAGGACCTAATTGAATAAATTTATTCACAAAATAAAATGGACAATTCTTCAAAAGAATCTTCTCTAAATCGGGTAATTGAATTCCTTCACAAGCTTTTTGCAAACGCTCAAAACCAAATCTCTCTAGCTTCTTTTGACATTTGCTCGAAGGAAAAGTAAATGTTCCAGAAGATAAACCTGAAAGAACAACACGCAGCTCTTGTAGAGTCAATCTCTCCTGAATAATCAAGTTGTAAAGCGCTTCTGGGTATTCTTTTTTTATTACATTAAGAAAACCTGAGGGAAGTACTGGTCGCATGTCACGGATATGACGGGTCATTAAAACCAACATCACTCCAGCAACAATAAGAGACACTAATAAACAGGCAAGAATTATAGGCTGTATAAATCCACAGGCAACTATAGCTACCATAGCAATAGCAACAGCTGAACAAAAAATACTGGTTGTAACTAAAGCGTACTTACGCAACTTATCTGTTAAGCACGATTGGCTATTTTGTTTAATTATTGGGAATTCATTGGAACCAGAATGTGAAGGTGTACTTATTAAATTCATTAACTCACTCAACTTATTGACAATAATAACATATAAAAAAACCTACAAATCAGATGTCATCAACCCTTACAAGCAACCTATTTCCTGTAAGTTTATCTATGTCATACTGAAAAGCTAAAAGAGTAGCTTCATCATTGTACTTTTGTACGGGATTTATACTCCGTTTATTTAAAAGTGTGATTATCGCATCATAGAAGCTCCAGGGAGGTTTATCCTGATTATGTTTATAATCTTCCCACAACTCATCAAAAGTGAGTAAAGTAATGAATGGATCGAAATTTTTCGGATCATTCTCATCAATATGGGGGAATAGGGCGATTCCCAGCTTCATTAAAACTTTCCCCCTCATAGACATGTCCAAATGATGTATAAGGCACAAGTTTTCACACTCTATATCTTTAGGCATTTTTACATAACTTCTCTGCAAGACAATGAAAAGAAGTTCTTTCTTGCATTAATTTAGACCCTAAGGGGGGGGGGTTGTCTCCTGCATAAATACCTCACTAAAAAATTCCTCTAAGAGAGAAGGAAGAACTCTCATTTTAACAAAAAACTTGAAATACACTAACCATTTAACATATTAAAGTTCAATAGATTAAGAAATAGTAAAGATTTAATTGATTCCCCTCCCTCTCTTTGTTCTATTTATTGTATAATAAGGAAAACCTTCTTCACGCTCGATTTTATTCAAAAAATCTATAGCACCAGTTAGGATGCCCACTATTTTCCTGACAATCTCGCTCCATTCCTCCCAGGTAAGAGCCATGAAGGAGTCAATCTCTTCATTATCTTCGTGAATATAATTCGATGTAGAGTTGATTATTCGTCCAAGATCTCTACCTTCATCTGATCTTTCTGAATCATAAAGAAATCTAACCGATTTCATGTAGATTTTCTTACAAAGTTTCAGTTGTTCCCAAGTTACACCGTGCTAACATAGATATAGTAGCCCGGGTGTAGCTATTTTACCTCACAAGGGATCTTCTCTTATATGTTCAACACGATCCCAGGTAGCGTTTTTAGCATGCAGTAACAATTGTTCATATTCATTTTGAGAATAGATTGCGCAAACATCCATACGTAGAGAGATGGAATACGGTATCCAAACTATCTGACAAACTTAAACGGCTTAGCGAATAAATTGGCGGATCTAACTCCTCTAACTCAGGAAATTCCCTAGGACCTAATTGGATTAAATAAAAAGGACAATGTATAGGTAAAAGATCTTCTAAATCTAGAAGATCAACTTCCCCACAAGCTATTTGTAAACACTCAAAGCCGAACTTCTCCGGATGGGTCGAAAATAAAATTTCCCGAAATCAACCATAATGAAACATCCCATAATTCATGTAGCTATAATCTTTGTTGAAGAATCAACTTATAAATCACGCTAAGAAAAGCTTGACGAATGACAGAAAGGGAACCTTTAGGAATAGAAGGTTCCCTTCTCAAATATGATGCTATTCCTATAGAAACTAAGAAAATACCAAAGCATAAACTAAAAAGTAGACAAGGACGTAATGCCAAATGAATTATCTCATAAATAATAGGAATAGCCAGTGATAGAAAGAATAATTAAACACAACCTACTGACTAATGGGCAGCCTTATTCAACTTATCTATTAGGTAACGAAGTCAGGTGTTTTCTCCAACTATTGGGAAGACCACATCAGCAATAGAACTGGCCACACTACATTCCCAATCACACAAAAAATCTTATTCTCAGCAATTCCATACTATTTTGAAAATCAAGCTAGAGCCTTTGTTCCTTTATCCCTATCTATTCCAAAAATAAGACTCATGGAATATTCTCATATAATCCTGTATCATTGACATAATAAAATAGCTAAGGCCCTAATATTAAGGAGAGTGTTTTAGATACCCAAAAGAAAATGTATTGCGACAAATTTTTGCATTATGTCCTCAATCAGAAAGTGAATCTAAATATTAGCAATTCAAAAAAAATATAAAATGATCTACTTATTCTTTAAGTATTTATAGACCCTAGATTCTTTACAAACTGACAATTATAACAATCAAGAACTGATACTAAATGAATGTAAAATTAGTTAGCTTAGAGTCCGTCTTTCTCCTGTAGAGAAATCATAAGTATAATATGGCAACCCACTTAACTCTTCGCAATCAAATGAAGTCTCCTTAAGAGAATCTAATTCATTTCGTTTAGCATTTAATAACCTTATGGTTGATTCGTGTGTTCTCCACCTTTCGCCTCTTTTAGTACTCTCAGAATAATCCCTCATCCATTCTTCCCATGTAAATAATGCAATATTTGAATCGAAGTTTTCTTGATTCTCATTGATATATGCGAAAACAGAGACCATATTTCTTGCTAAATGTCCCCCTCGACCTTGCTGTTCAATTTCACAAAGGAAATTCACAGAACGGCTATCTATTTTTCTAAATAACTGTAACTGTTCCCAACTCAATCCGTGTTTAGATAGGTAGAAAAGCCAAGAAGAAGTTCTTAAATCCCACCGAACACTACTCTTCGTGCAAGAAAAGCTTGGATTATATTCACTATCTAAATAGATCATCAAACGATTCTGCAAATCAGAAATTAAATCCTGAGTTTGATTCCATGTATTATTTTTAGCATGATCGAATAACGTCACATATTCTTCTCGAGTTGCTACTCGAGATAAAATCCAAACGGATGGAATGAAAATCGTATCCATTTGACTCACAAACCCTAAACGACTTGTCCAATAAACAGCAGGAGATATTCTCTCTGCTGCAGGCAATTCTCTATTCCCTAATGCAATCAACTTATTGAGAAAATAAAAAGGGCACTCCTTTAGTAAAATTTCATCTAAGAGCTGCAGCTCAATATTATGACAATTAAGTTCTATAATAGATAAACCGAAACTTTGTAATTTTATCCTGAGACTTTCAGGATAATTTTCAAGCCTTCTATTCTCAATCAAGCCTTCTATAAGAAGGCGTAGCTCTTGAACTGTTAAGCTCTCGTCAATACATATCTGATAGATAATTCTAGGATAATTTTTTTCTACTATTTCAAGAAATCCTTGTGGAATAAGCTTTCTTTCATCTACACAGTTTGCAACGTCAACAGCAGCCTCCGTATTGATTGCTAATTGACTATCGTATAACGAACTTAAGTCCATATCTATTTCTAAACTATCTTCCTCTCTAGTAGAGACATCACTAGCAACCAAGGGAGATAAATTAAATGCGGTATTTAAAATAGAAGTCGATTCTTCATCGAAACATTCCTCACGAATAACATTAGAATTTAACATAGATGCGGTAGCATTCTCGGAATATGATTCTGGTGTTTCAGCTAAAACAAAATCGTTATCGGAAGGTTCCACACCATCAATTGTAGAATCTAATGTATCTCTAGAACCAACCTCTACAGAATCCTCAAAAAAAATACTCTCTTCTTCAAAAGATGCCTCATGAACAACATCAGAATCCAATGCAACAATAGAAACAACTTCGGAAAGCAATTCTGAAACAGGATCTATTTCTTCCTGAGAAGATGCTTCAGCAGCAAATTGAGAATCTAATGTAGAGCTAGGACTAACCTCTGTAAAATCCTCAAAAAAAGAACCCTCTTCAGTAGAAGGAGAAATAGAACTACTTATACCAGGATCAATAACAGGCGTTATAATAACATGAGGGCGTCTAGAATAATACAAAGTAGAGATTAATACAGATCCACAAAGCACTAAAGAGATTACTAAACCTAATATTATTATTGGCTCAGAGATTCCACTAAAAACAACAGAAGCCAAGACAAGAGATATGATCGCAAAAAAACGCTAGATATAACTACAGCATGCTTATACAAGCGCTGTGAAATACAAGAATATGAACAATCATCAACTAGAGATGATTTAACACAGAAAAAAAATGTATTGTGACAACTCATTGATCCACGACTATCAAGAATAGTTTTCTTATCCAATGACAGGGGTGCAACAAGTTAAATTAAAAAGCCCTGATATATTAGGGTAAGCAGTCTATTTATAATTAACTAATTAGTGAATCTATATTTTTATCTGTGAAATTATTTTGCAAAACAAAAACAAACTAAGAGATTAATAAACAATATATTAGAGAATTACTTATGAGAGATGTCTGGGTAGAAAAAAAATAAGTTTATCTATGAAAGTTTGAAGAATCTGATCCATCACATAAGAAAAAAATAATCGTAATATCTCTATATCTTGGTAAAGATTGTCAAGAATGTGCATTTATGAATTAATAATGACTTCTTATAACTATTATCTTCTCATGAACGTTACCGATCTTCTTATCTATTTAAACGATCTATTCTCTTCGGAATCATTTCCGGATTATGGCCCTAATGGACTACAAATAGGAAATCTTGACACGAATGTTGAGAAGATAGCTGTTGGGGTAACTGCAGACCTAGCAACCATAGAAGCAGCTGTCAAACTAGGCGCTAATATATTGATTGTTCATCATGGACTGTTTTGGAAAGGAATGCCCTATCCTATTACAGGAATGCTTTATAAGCGTGTACAACTCCTGATCAAGCATAACATACAGTTATTATCTTATCATCTACCCCTAGATGCGCATCCAATCCTTGGAAATAATTGGAAAGTAGCTCGCGATTTACAATGGACAAACTTAAAGCCATTTGGCAGCTCTCTTCCCTATCTAGGAGTTCAAGGATCCTTCACCCCAATATCTATAGATAATTTTGTAGAAAATCTATCTAATTACTACCAGTCTCCAATAAAAGCTCAAGCACTTGGTGGTCCGCAAACCATTTCCTCAGCAGCATTAATTTCCGGCGGAGCTTACAAAGAGCTATCTCAAGCTATTCTTTGTAAAATTGATTGTTTCATCACGGGAAATTTTGATGAACCTGCATGGTCAATGGCCATAGAAAATCATGTGCATTTTCTAGCCTTTGGTCATACGGCAACAGAAAAAGTAGGACCAAAAGCTCTCGCACATTATCTTCAAACAAACCTACAAGTTTCCTCAACATTTATTGATACTGACAATCAGTTTTAATATACAAAAAATGTGTGTGATCGTTCTTGGCTTTTTCTTAGAACTTACTTTATAGTAAGTTCTTTTTTACTATTTCAAAAATCCATAGATCATCATGACCATAGATACAGAAAAACAACAAATAGTTCGTCCAAGAAACGAAATCCCTACCGAAGACTGCTGGAATGTAAGTCCTCTATACCCAAATAGAGCGGACTGGAAAGCAGATTTGGATTCTTTTGGGCTGAAAACGGACGGCTCACTTACCTGGCCAGAACTACAAGCAACGCAATATCAAATTGAGAATTCAGAATCTCTCCTTTCTCTATTAACTAAACTTTTCTCGGTTGAAAGAAAGCTTGACAAACTCTACGTTTATGCTCATCTAGTTCATGATCAAGACATAACAAACCAGGAGGGAATCGCAGATCTAAAATCGATCACACATCTATATACTCTCTTTTCTGAAGAAATCTCTTGGATACAACCTGCTTTAATTAGTTTATCAGAGACTATAATAGCTCAACATTTATCGGTTCCCTGCTTAGCACCTTATAGATTCTATTTAGAGAAAATCTTTAGACTATCTATGCATACAGGCACCCCTGGAGAAGAAAAAATCTTAGCTTCCGCATTTGCTCCTTTTGAAGTGGCTAGCAAGGCATTTTCTTCTTTAAGTGATTCTGAAATTCCTTTTGGTCAAGCTACCGATTCAGAAGGCAATTCTCATCCCCTTTCCCATGCATTAGCATCATTATATATGCAGTCTATGGATAGAGAATTAAGGAAAACAGCTTATCTAGCACAATGCGAAAGATATTATAATTATCGACATACCTTTGCTAATCTCCTTAATGGAAAAGTTCAAGCACATTTATTCTATGCAAAAAACAAAAAATACAGTTCCTGTCTAGAATCAGCATTATATCATAATAATATTCCGACAACGGTTTATACTAATCTCATCGAAATCGTGAAGAAAAATTCTTCACTGATTACAAAATACTACTCTCTAAAACAAAAAGCTCTAAATCTAAAAGATTTCCATTTTTATGATGTATATGCTCCTCTAAGTCAATCCGAAGAAAAAAAATATTCTTATGAAGATGCCGTTGATCTTATCTATAACAGCCTCTCACCACTTGGAACTGAATATGTTGATACTTTAAAACAGGGACTAACTACAGAAGGTTGGGTAGACAAATACGAGAACCTTAACAAACGCTCTGGAGCTTATTCTTCGGGATGTTATGATAGCTACCCCTATATTCTATTAAACTACACGGGAACATTATATGATGTATCTGTAATTGCTCATGAAGGTGGTCACAGCATGCATTCCTATTTCAGTCGGAAGAATCAATCTTTCCATGAAGCACAATACCCTATTTTCCTTGCAGAGATTGCCTCAACGCTAAATGAAATGCTTCTTATGGACTCAATGCTTAAAAAGAGCGATTCTAAAGAAGAGAAAATCACTATTCTTACAAGATGTCTGGATACAATCTTCTCTACACTATTTCGTCAGGTGTTATTTGCATCTTTCGAATATGAAGTGCATTCTGCTGCAGAACAAGGTCTTCCTTTAACCGAAGAGTACCTATCTTCAACTTATAAGAATTTACAAAATGATTTTTATGGAGAAATCGTAACATTCGACACTCTTTCTAACATAGAATGGGCAAGAATTCCTCATTTCTATTACAATTTCTACGTGTACCAATACGCAACAGGTATCATTGCTTCTCTATGCTTTGCAGAAAAAATTCTTAACAAAGAGGACAACGCTCTCAACTCGTATCTGAACTTCTTAAAAAGTGGAGGCTCTGACTTCCCATTAGAAATCTTGAAGAAGTCTGGATTGGATATGATAACAAGTGAGCCAATACATAAGGCCTTTTCCTTTATAGAGAGAAAAATCCAGGAGTTATCATCTTTAATTTGAAATAACTAAAAAAAATAGCACTTGATATTATTAAGTGCTAAAATCATTGCCAAAAACGAGAGACTCTGATATCGTTTTCGAGAAACGGCAAAGTCTCTTAGAACATAAAACACAAGGAGCTTATAACATGTCAGATCAAGCAACGACCCTTAGGATTAAGCCCCTGGGCGATAGAATTTTAGTGAAAAGAGAAGAAGAAGATTCTACAGCGCGCGGCGGCATCATTTTACCTGATACGGCAAAGAAAAAACAAGATCGAGCAGAAGTACTCGCTCTAGGCACAGGAAAACGAGATAAAGATGGTAATACCCTACCTTTCGAGGTTTCAGTAGGTGATACTGTTTTAATAGATAAATACGCGGGACAAGACCTTACCATCGATGGTGAGGAGTACGTCATTGTTCAGGAAAGCGAAGTTATGGCAGTTCTCAAGTAAGATAAATCATTATTTATAGATTGCAAAAAGTTAAGGAGCACAAAAACAATGGCAGCAAAAAATATTAAATATAACGAAGACGCCAGAAAGAAAATCCATAAAGGGGTTAAAACTCTTGCAGAAGCTGTAAAGGTAACCTTAGGTCCTAAAGGACGTCATGTGGTCATCGATAAAAGCTTTGGTTCTCCTCAAGTTACAAAAGACGGTGTAACTGTCGCCAAAGAAATTGAGCTCGAAGATAAACACGAGAATATGGGAGCTCAAATGGTCAAAGAAGTTGCCAGCAAAACTGCAGATAAAGCTGGTGACGGAACTACAACAGCTACTGTTCTCGCTGAAGCTATCTACAGCGAAGGATTGAGAAACGTAACTGCGGGCGCCAATCCTATGGATCTCAAAAGAGGAATCGATAAGGCTGTGAAAGTCGTTGTCGATGAAATCAAAAAAATTAGTAAACCCGTACAACATCACAAAGAAATAGCTCAAGTAGCAACTATTTCTGCAAATAACGATTCTGAAATCGGTAATCTTATCGCCGAAGCCATGGAAAAAGTTGGCAAAAATGGCTCTATTACTGTTGAAGAAGCTAAAGGTTTCGAAACTGTTCTCGACGTTGTCGAAGGTATGAATTTCAACCGTGGATATTTATCTAGCTACTTTTCTACAAATCCTGAAACACAAGAATGTGTTTTGGAAGAAGCTCTTGTGCTTATTTATGACAAAAAAATTTCCGGAATTAAGGATTTCCTACCAGTTTTACAACAAGTAGCAGAATCTGGACGTCCCCTACTTATCATCGCCGAAGATATCGAAGGTGAAGCTTTAGCCACTTTAGTAGTGAACAGGCTACGTGCTGGATTTAGAGTTTGTGCAGTAAAAGCTCCTGGATTTGGCGATAGAAGAAAAGCAATGTTAGAAGACATCGCTATTTTAACTGGTGGTCAGCTCATTAGCGAAGAGCTTGGCATGAAGCTTGAGAATACAACTCTAGCTATGTTAGGAAAAGCTAAAAAAGTAATCGTTTCCAAAGAAGATACGACAATTGTTGAAGGACTTGGAAGTAAAGAAGATATTGAATCTCGATGCGAAAATATCAAAAAACAAATCGAAGACAGCACTTCTGATTACGATAAAGAAAAACTCCAAGAACGGTTAGCTAAACTTTCCGGAGGCGTAGCTGTAATCCGTGTAGGCGCTGCTACAGAAATCGAAATGAAAGAGAAAAAAGACAGAGTAGATGATGCTCAGCATGCAACTCTTGCTGCAGTTGAAGAAGGTATTCTACCTGGTGGTGGTACAGCTTTAGTTCGCTGCATTCCCACTTTAGAAGCTTTCATTCCTATTCTTACAAATGAAGATGAGCAAATCGGAGCACGTATTGTTCTCAAAGCACTATCCGCTCCATTAAAGCAAATTGCAGCAAATGCTGGTAAAGAAGGCGCTATCATCTGTCAACAGGTGCTTTCTCGTTCCTCTAGCGAAGGCTATGATGCTTTACGCGATGCTTACACCGACATGATTGAGGCAGGAATTCTCGATCCAACTAAAGTAACACGTTGTGCTTTAGAAAGTGCAGCTTCTGTAGCTGGACTTCTATTAACAACAGAAGCTTTAATTGCCGATATTCCTGAAGATAAATCCTCTTCTGCTCCCGCAATGCCAGGCGCAGGAATGGATTATTAATCCTTAATTTAGAAGTATTCTTTCTAATGTTACAAGGTCTCCTTTCATCCATATTGAGAAGAAGGGGGGCCTTTTTTTATTTTCTAATATTTCTTTATTCATCTATGTTAGGAACTAAGATAAATAATATTCTCATCATGCATGTTTAAACTTTTAAAGAATTTATTTTTATTAGCATTTTGCATTATCGCTTATTTTTGGATTCGCAAAGAAAGCATTGTTGAGCATTGGTTATCTGCGAAGTTACACACTCAAGTAACTGTAGGAAGAGTATCTCCTAGAACTTCAGGAATGAAAATTCGTTATCTGTGTATTCACAATCCCATGCCCTCGGAGCGCTTTCCTTATGCCATGGAAATTGAATATGTGAACTTACGTTTTTCTCTTATTTCTATGTTTCTATCTAAGAAAATAGAGATCTCTGATCTTCTTGTTCATGGAGCAAACTTCACTATACTTCCCTATGACAATCAATCGTCAAAAACGAACTGGTCATTATTATGGAAAAATTTCACTCCACAAAACCAAGAAACTGTCAGACTTTCTTCATCTCAATCTTTTTCATCAAGATTGGATGACGTCCCTGTATTAATTAAACGTTGTCTATTTGTAAACACTCGCATTCATGGAATAAAATCGAATAATAAAGAAATCCCCTATCTTGCTGTCCCATCCTTAGAGTATCATAGCAATATAAGCAAACAAAGTTCCCTACCTAATCTTGCTACAGCACTTACGTCTATTCTCTACCTAGCAGTAGAGGAAAGTTTATATCATGTAAATATCCCTGGAGATATTGTTAAGGCGCTATCTAAACAATCCCATACATATTTCAGCTCTGCATACCCTATTTTGATAGAAAATGAAGAACCAGAAACCACGGTCGCTCCAAAAAAGTCCACAGATGAAATCGTAGGATTTGTTAGAGAGCTCTTTTTTCATTAAAAAGAGCAATGAATAAAATTCTTAGCCTTGTTCTACTTAGCTTTTCATCTCACGTTAATGATAGCTCTGACTCAAGAACATATTTATACAGAAAACCTATTGACTTTTTTGCTATTTCACTTAGAATTGTCTTCTTTGGATATTCCGGAGTAGCTCAGCGGTAGAGCAGTGGACTGTTAATCCATTGGTCGTTGGTTCGAACCCATCCTCCGGAGTTCTCTTTTTATTAGGTTCGTATGGCGTAGAGGGAAATATAATCTATGACCAAGCCTGTCTCGCAACAAACAATCATACAAAATCAGACCCAAACTAGTTTTCCTCTTTGTTATAACCGATCCATTTCTTCCTCTGCTCTAGGGATCCTTATC
Source organism: Chlamydia crocodili (assembly GCF_018343815.1). Lineage (NCBI taxonomy): Bacteria > Pseudomonadati > Chlamydiota > Chlamydiia > Chlamydiales > Chlamydiaceae > Chlamydia > Chlamydia crocodili. Next base: position 92,091 of record NZ_CP060791.1, read on the forward strand.
AGTGTGTCTGCTATTTTAGCTACAGCATCTGTGATTACCTGTTTAAGCTTAGCTTGTTCATCAGAAATACTTATTGTCATAACTGCATTCATCACAGGGATTCTTATTATTCTCTGTTTTTTACAAATTGTTTTTCATGTTCATGATCAGAAGCAAAAGGCAATAAAGTATCCATCTCACCTACAACCCATACCGATAATATCCAGAACAGTTCCGGCTCTTCCTCAACTTCCTGAAGCTATTTTTAGAGAGCTAGAACAAAAGATATCTTCAGGATCTGAACAAGCAACAATAGAGAATCTCATACACGTCAATCAAGAGGATTTCTTCCCTGATAAGGATGCTTGGATAAAGATTTTTCTAAGAGATCCGCAATTTTTATTGCAAAGCATCCTAGCTTCATGGAAAACCTGTCAAACAGATGGTGAGGAGGTCACTCTTTCTAGAAATCACATAGGATTTAATATCACCCTTACAACTCGTAATTTCGCAGAACTTGAAACAGAATCTGTTATCAATGAACAACCAAAGCGCTGTTACATACATCAGGTTCTTCAAAAGAATTTATCCCGAAATATAGAAAGCCAGGTCATAAGAACGACATTGGGGAATCTAAATTACGTAATTCCTATTCTTCGAGACTCTTTAACACCTAATGAAAATACGGTTATAGAAAGTAAAGAAGATATCGATGAGACCCTTTATAAAATCTTCAAAAGTTTCTTCACGAAGTATTATGTAGCATTAAATGCTAGCGTTTCTAAAGAAAAAATTATTAACCTACAACTACTCAGATCAGGATGTCCCGATATTAGAGTACGTCAAATGGAAATTTTCGCGCTATTTTGTGCTATTGAACAAATGCGCTTCACACGGACACCCGAACTACCAAATCTTCGGAGAAATACAGTTGAGTCGCAACAATTACCGGTATCCATACCAGTACTACAGCCAACATCTAATCTTAAACATGAATCCCCACGTGCCACACCTATAACAACTGCTTACGAGTCCCCTTATAATAAGCTAAGAACATTCGTGCCCAAAAACACAGAATCTCCTAGAACATCCGTATCAATAAATCGCAATCACAACACAAATCCTGAGGTGATTCTACAACAATCTCCCTACGGCCAACTACGAGCAAGAGCGTCTACAGAGACAATCTCCACACCTCAATTTGATGAAATTCAAACTTTCTTAGTTCAGGAGGGACCTCAACAAGACATTTCCACAGATGTAAGCCAAACCTCCGTCTATATTTTATCTCCAGAAGATTATTGGAAGATATTCGTAGAGAAAGATACGACATCATTCCCAAGAGAATGTTCTCCATACGGACTTCTTTCTCATCCTCAAGGAAATCATGGAGATTCAATGCGGAATTTAAATCAGGCACGTTTTATGGAAACAGAAAACCTAGTGATTGCTAACTTAACTGAAGTTGAAATTCAAAATCTCAGCTATCTCTCTAGACGAGAAAATCCAGAACGATCTCGAGATAACGCTCATTAAATCATATCATTACAGACGTTGTTGTATGAAGTAAACGTGATAAAAGGGATACACGATACTGATTCAAAGCTGTAGCGTTTGTTAAAATCTCGCGAGCCTTAACGACGTTATCCTCTAACATCTGACAATACTCAGGAAGATACTCTATATGCAATCCAGAAAGAATGACTAAACCTTTGTCTAAGCGTCGAGAAATAATTGCAGCAGGTTGTTCAGGAAGATCCGCATAACGAGCTTCTACACAAATCCCCGCATAGGTATCTGCGTATTCAAAATACGGACCACCATTAAATAAAGCCCAACTACTCGTATTCAAATTAGAAAAAAATAGTGGTGCAGCACGTACACCTATTGGACTTGTATAAGAGAATAACGAACCGTACGCGGGACCTACAGCACGACCAGGAAAGAAACCTAATCCTCGATCGGCAACATAAAGAGAACCATCGGGCTCATTAAAACTTAAGCTTTTACACGCAAAATAAGCTCCAGCACAAATGCCTAGATAATTCCCACCCTCACGAATATAATTATCTATTCTTGCGGTACCTAAACCTTGCAAAACTTTATGATAAGGACGATCAGCACCTCCGGGGATAATCAGTAGACGTGCTGTAAATTCCCATAAAGGATCGTAAAGAAGAAAATTCCCATCTACGCGACAGATTTCTAGGTTCTCCTCAGAGGGAAGACTATTTTTTAACCAGCGGATCAGATGACGCAAATAATAAGGAGAGACGCCTTCGTCAGAGTAAACAAGTACTTTGGTTCTCATAGAAAATAAACCGAGGATTAATACTTGGATTAGAATCACCCAAGTATTATAAAGTGTTCAATCCATTAAAAATGTTGTTTATGGTAAAATATCTCTTTTATTGCCTATAAAACCATTTAATTCTTTCAAAGGCAGATATGTTTGTTAATGATTCTCAAACAAAACAATCCCGTAGCGTTCCTGTAGGACTATTTCATAGTCTATTAGCTTGTCTCTACTGGGGAATAGTCTTCGTGATTCCTAATTTGTTAGAATCTTTTCAAGAACTTGATATTGTCTTAACCCGTTATACCATTTTCGGGATTTTTTCTCTGTTCCCTATCCTATGGAAAAGACAAAATATCTTTAAAAACATCTCTTTGCATGTTTGGGGTCAAAGCTTCCTCTGGGCCTTTCTTGTAAATATGGTCTACTATTTTGGCATTGCTTTGGCAATTCGTTACGTGGGGGCCGCTATAACTATCATTATCGCCGGATTAGCTCCCATAGCTGTTCTATTTCATTCAAATGTAAAGAAAAAAGAGCTTTCCTACACCCTACTCTCTGCAATTAGCTGCGTGATTTTCTTAGGGGTCGTGCTAACAAATCTCTCCGAATTTCATTCAACAACAGCAGTAAACCCTCTACAGTATTTTATAGGGCTTTCTTGTGTAATCATATCTACGGGTATTTGGGTTGCTTATATTATCTGTAACTACGATTTTTTGTTAAAAAATCCTAATATTTCTCCAGATTTATGGTGTGGGATGCTGGGGGTAGCTTCGTTGGCGATTTGTCTCCCCCTGATTATTATTTTTGATTGTCTAGGTATCACACACATTGCTCATAATTTTATAGCACATACCCCAACATCAGAACGACTGCTCTTTATTCTTCTCTGCTCAGCTATGGGGATATTCTCCTCATCGCGAGCTATCACGTCATGGAATAAGGCTAGCTTACATTTATCTCCTGCTCTTTTAGGAGCCATGTTAATCTTTGAGCCTATTTTTGGGTTGATTTTATCCTATCTTTATGAAAAGACCCTGCCCACCTTACAAGAAGGTGTTGGGATTTTCTTGATGTTGGGAGGCAGTCTTATTTGTTTGATTCTTTTCGGAAGAAAGGCAAATCAAAAGGAACCAGAGGAATCCAAGATTCTTCCTTCTGCAGATTAGCACACAAAATTTCTCGTGATACATTTATAAAACTTGTTTTTAAGAATCCAAGAGCGATTTTTACTTCAGGATGAAAGTATATCTTTAAAAATACTCATCGAATAAAAAATTTATCTTCAGCTACACTCGCCTTACTATCTTAATCAATGAAACTTGATAAAGATCAAATCAAAATCTCGCGTTTGAAAATATAGAGCGCAATGTATAACGCGAATATCTTGGTGAGAAAAAGAAACTACGTAAGTGTTCTTATGGACACATTGGAAATACTAGTGTATAGGTGTCTTTTGTTGTTACATTTAAGCGCTAGGGAATTTTTCAGTCTCCAATAGATAAAAAGTATTGGAGAAGGGTAATTCGCGTGCCTTAGGAGGCAAGCCACTTGAAAAAGGTTATACTCTCAAATCCTCTAAGCTATAGCTGTGGAAATATGTCAGTTAATTCTCCTATGACACTGATTCCCCTAAATTAGATTTAAGAATTCTATGGAAAAAATTTCCGGAAAATTAGAAAGCGTACTTTTTGAAGATCAGGATTCAAAAGAAACCGCTGCGCACATGAGAATACCCTACAAGGGCACAATCATCGTTATCAAAGGTCAGTTTCCTGATTCTTTTCTACAAATCGGTATGCAGCTACACCTGTATGGAAAATGGTCAGAAAATTCAAATTTAGGAAAATATTTCCAAGTATACAGTTGCGATTCTTCGGAAATGGGCGATAACCGTGGAATAGTCAATTATCTTACATCTAAGCTTGTCAAAGGTATCGGGCCGAAAATCACTGAGAAGATTATCGAAAAATTTCAAAATGAGACTGCTGATATTCTTGATAATCAACCGGAAAGATTAATTGAAATTCCAGGAATTAGCCAAGCCCGCTGTGATAGTTTATGCACACAACTCAGCGAACAAAAAGATCTGAGAACTACTCTTCTTTTCCTACAACAATACAATATCGCTATCCACTATGGCGTAAGAATTTATAAAAAATATAAAGAGCACTCCATAGAGAAAATCTGTGAAGATCCCTTCCTACTCGCTAGAGAAATGGAGGGTATTGGATTTAAAACAGCTGATCTGATCGCCACACGCTTAGGAGTACCCCTAAACTCACAAAGTAGATTATTTGCAGGAATACAGCATGCTCTAGAAGAACTTCAAGAAGATGGCCATACTTGTTATCCCCTACAGGGGCTTGCTCAAGCTGTAGAGAAACTCCTAAATCAGGACATTCCTGAAAAAATTATACAAACTGAAGAGATCATCTCTCAGGTATATAGCATGCGCGAGAAAAATCTTTTGCATATTCAAGAGTTAGAAACCATACCACACGTCTGGGTAAAGCATATTTACTTAGCAGAAAAGACTGTAGTTTCTGATTTAAAACGGATCTTATTTTCCTCTAGGAAAATTCGTTCTATAGATGGAAATAAGGCCATTCAATGGGTTGAGGACAATCTAAGCCTTCACTTAGAGCAAAATCAAAGGGAAGCAGTCCGTGCATGTTTTTCAGAAAAGATTCACATCATTACCGGAGGACCGGGAACAGGAAAAAGTACCATTACAAAGGCTATTCTGAAGATATTTGAGCAGGTTACCTATAAAATCATTCTAGCAGCTCCTACAGGAAAGGCAGCTAAACGCATGACAGAAATTACCGGAAAGCACTCGGTGACTATTCATGCTCTACTACAATATGATTTTAAAACACGTTCATTTCGTAAGAATTATGAAAATCCTATAGATTGCGATCTAATCATAGTCGATGAATCAGGAATGATGGATACCTATCTCCTATACCATTTTCTGAAAGCACTTCCTGATCATGTGATTATCATCCTGATCGGAGATGTACATCAGCTACCTAGTATCGGCCCTGGAAATATCTTAAAAGATATTATCAATTCTAAAAAAATCACCGTAACTAAGCTCAATAAGATTTTTCGTCAGGTACATGACTCAAATATCATTATCAATGCTCATAAAGTAAATGAAGGTGAATTCCCTATACTCTATTCTGAATCAGGACGTAAGGATTTCTTATTCTTTCAAAAAGAGGATCCTCAAGAGGCTGTGGATCATATTGTCCACCTAGTCACACAGTTTATTCCTAAGAAATATCATATTTATTCTAAAGATATTCAGATTCTCTCCCCAATGAAAAAAGGTATTTTAGGAATTCATAATCTCAACAAAGTACTAAAATCTGCTTTAAATCCTAAACAAGCAACTCTCCACGGCAGGTTTCACTCCTATGCTATTGGAGATAAAGTTATGCAAATCCGCAATAACTACAATAAAGAAGTATTCAATGGGGATATTGGCTATATCTCCATGATCAACTTTGAAAATAAGCGTGTTATAGTAAATATGGAAGGAAAGTACGTTGTGTATTCCTTCTCAGAACTTGATGATCTTGTTTTAGCCTATGCCACTTCGGTACATAAATATCAGGGAAGTGAAAGTCCCTGTGTTGTACTTCCTATACATACATCTCATTTCATGATGCTCTATAGGAATCTTCTCTACACAGCAATTACAAGGGGAAAACAGCTTGTCATTCTAGTGGGAACAAAAAAAGCAATAGCTATAGCCACAAGAAATGATAAGGTACAACATCGCTGTACAGGACTTGTGCAAGCCCTTGAGAAACTTACGCAACCCGCACAAGAAACTTTCTCATCTTCATGAGACAAACAAGAAACTAGTCTACAATTGTAAATAACAACTGCGGTGTTGTTAAAAAGAAAACCTCGTCTGAGAACTCCAAAAACTCAGCATCCCAAAGGCTTGCCACACGATCTTTATTCTGGTTTTCAAGATCTAGAGATTTTGGAGAAAGCATTTTCCATATCTCCCAAGCTGTCCCCGGAAGAATAGGATATGCAATCAACGCCAATAATTTCTGACAATAACATGCACAAAAAAGTATAGTCTCTACACGATGCGATATTCCTTCTTTAAGAAGCTTCCAAGGTGCCTGATCGTTAAAGTATACATTTCCTAACGCTGCCAACTCCATAATTGCTGAGCAGGCCTTACGCAAGCTATACTTACTATAATATGCCCGAGCTTCCTGAACAATTCTTTGTGCTTCATCCAGAAACTGTCTATCTTTGTCTTCTAACATATCTGCAGAATATGCTAGTTCTCTAAATCCATTTTTCTCTGCAAAAGCAAGTACACGATTAATAAAATTCCCAAACTTACCGACAAGCTCTGAATTACATCGTGTCTTAAAATCTATGAAAGTAAATTCACTATCAGAAGTTTCTGGAGCTGTGGCAGCTAACACATAACGTAATTTATCAAGAGAATACGTATCCAAGAAGGCATCCATATCTACATAATTCCCTTCGGATTTACTGAATTGATAACCCTCGAGAAGATAAAACTCTGAAGATATTAAAGCATCAACCTTCTTATAAGGGACATTTTGACCTAATTCCATAGCTGGAAATATCGCTGAATGAAAAGGAATATTGTCCTTACCTATAAATTGTACGTAATCTGTAGATTCTTCTAACCAAAAGTCTTTCCATGCATCAGGGTTATTCGCAGATACTGCCCAATCCATAGTTGCACTGACATAACCAATAGGAGCGTCAAACCACACATAAAATACCTTATTTGGGAAATCAGGAACGGGAATCCCCCAAGATAAATCTCTAGTAATGGCACGTGGACGTAAATTCTTAATATAATCTACAACAAACTTACGAATATGCTCAGGTAAATATACCTTTTCTACAAACGCTAATAAAGGCTCAACCATACGTTCTAAATGAAAATACGCATGCTCAGTCTCTTTAAGAACTAGTTGAGATCCTGATAATTTAGATCGTGGATTAATTAGATCAGTAGCTTCGTAGTCAGCTCCACATTTTTGACATTCATCACCACGCGCACTATCAAATCTACATTTTGGACACGTACCCTCTACATAACGATCAGCAAGAAAACGCTTTTCATCTTCAGAATATAGCTGAAGCGAAATGTTGTTTTCTACCAAGCCCTTCGATTTTAGCTGTAGGTAAAAGTCTTCCACAAGAGCTTTGTGAAAAGGATTCGTTGTACGTGAGAAGAAATCTAGGGAAATCCCTAATTTATTGAAAGTATCCTTATGTATCTTATGATACATATTCACATACTCTTGATATTCTAAACCTGCGCGTTCGGCATTTAATGTGATTGCGATTCCATATTCATCAGAACCACAAATATAAAGAACATCATCTCCTAATAATCTTCGAAATCTCGCGTAGACATCCGCAGGTAAATAGGCTCCAGCTATATGTCCAAAATGTAGAGGTCCGTTCGCATAAGGCAATGCCGAAGTAATTAAAACGCGCGCGGGCATTATTTCACATCACTCCATGTGTAAGCCGAAGGATCTTTTCTTCTTCCTGATGAGGTCCCTTCTCTTCTTCTCTCAGCAACTGGAGCAGTAGTGCTTTCCACATCTTCTTCTGTAAAATCTGCCTGCACACCATCCCTTTCTAGTAGAACCAATGCCTCAATGGCTGCATTAGAAGAACGTACGTCGCCTTTTGTTATTCTAATTTTTGCCTGCTTAATTGCGTAATTAACTAAACTAAACGGGCTTTCAAACAATTGGTTTAACTTTTCATTTGTTAAACGATCTTTATTGCTCATAATACGTTCCTATGTTCTTCTGCTATAAAAATACTCTTCAAAATCTCGTAAGATTTTTCCAAATCATCATTGATAATGACGTATTCAAATTGGTCCGATGCAGCTTGTTCAACGAGACTATGCTGCAATCGTTCTTGTCTTTGAGAATCTTTCTCTGATCCTCTATGTTTTAAACGCCTCTCTAGTTCTTCTTGAGAAGGCGCGGAAATAAAAATAGTGACTGTAGGGATCTTATTTTTTAAAGATAAAGCGCCCTCTACATCAATCACTGCAACCGCATGTTTCCCCGATTTCCAAATCTCATCAATTTCTAAACGACTTGTTCCGTAGTACTCTCCAAAAAGCGAAACCCACTCTAAAAAATCATTACTATCCAATCGTTGTTTAAACTCTTCTTGGGAAACAAACCAGTAATCTACACCAGAAACTTCTTCAGGACGAGGAGATCGTGTTGTTAAGGATAAGGTTTTTTGAAAAGATTCAGGGAATTCCCGTGCTAACATACGCACTAGTGTAGTTTTCCCGGCTCCTGCAGGAGCGCTAACAGTAAATAGTTTCGGTGCACACGAAGGTTGATCAGGTGAAAAAGGAACACGAACTTTATCTTTCATAAAATACTAGAATACCTGCCTTATGGGAGCAAAACTCTTTCTATGACAATCACAAGGGCCAAAAGCCTTCAATGCAGCTAAATGCGCGGCAGTTCCATAACCTTTATGCTTATCAAAGCCATAATTAGGATAGTGTTGATGAAGTTCTCGCATTAAGTCATCTCTATATTCTTTAGCTATTATCGATGCCGCAGCTATAGATGCGGATTTTGAATCTCCTTTAATAATCTTCTTACAAGGAATTTTATGGGGTAAATATAGGCCATCTATTAGAAGAAAATCAGGATAAATTGACAGATTTGCTATTGCTTTTGCCATAGCTTCCTTGGTTGCTTCAAGAATATTGATCTCATCTATTCTTTCTACAGATACAACTCCAATTCCATAATATACATCTGAATCATTCAATAGAATATCGCGAATTTTAGCTCTTTCCTTGGGAGTTAACTTTTTACTATCATTCACCCCAGGAAATACCTTACCTCGAGGAAGTATGCAGGCTCCTGCAACTACAGGCCCTGCTAGAGGGCCTCTTCCGACCTCATCTACTCCAGCTATGATAGAGAAACCCTCATCAAAAACTTCTTCTTCAAAGATAGTTTTTGATAGAAATAATTGTTCTTCATCAATAGCTAGTGTCTTCATAGATCGGTATATCTTAGGTAGAATTCAGAAATCAGCTAAATTCAATAGTAACCAACTATTTCTTAGCAGCTCTAGGACCAATATATTCTTTAACTTTAGCAGCCTTACCAGTCTTACCTTTCAAGTAGTATAGACGCGCTCGAGAAACTTTACCGCGTTTTACTACTTCAATACTTACGATCTTAGGACTATGAAGTAAAAAACTCTTTTCCATACCTTCACCGTAAGCCACGCGGTGCAAAGCAACAGTTTCTCCGGCTCCTCCGCCTCTACGGGCCATCACTGTTCCTTGGAATACCTGTGTACGTTCTTTACCACCGTCTACAATTTTTGTAGCCACACGAATTGTATCACCCACACGAAAATCTGTAAGAGCTTCCGTTCGAAGTTGTTCGTCTTGCAATTCTTTAATTAAGTTCCCCATATACTTCACCTAAATTCTCTATTTCTATTTTGCCTTTTTGTAAGAGATCATCCATTGATGTCCGTCAAAATCACGTACTACTCTCACCGCTCCACGATCATCAGCTTGTTCTAGAGTCCCTCCAAGCATCTTCCATCGTCCTAAAAAATTAAAAAAATCGTCCTCACAATCCAATCGAAGCGACAAAATGGCTGTATTTTTATTTTCTAACCCTACTTCTTGCAAATGTAGAACCATTTGCGTCTTTCCCGGGATTTGTAGTTTATCATTGCCAGGTTGATTTAATCTAAACATCTTAGAATAAAATTTGCGAGATCGCTGTACATCTTCCACCTTTAAAACTACAGCACTCTCCCCTTCTAATGTACACCGTTTTGGATCTTCTTCCTGTGGGAAAATTTCCTTGTTCTCTCGATCATAAAGATAGCGCACATATAAATCAGGGCGCCTTTCTCGGGTTCTATCTAAACTTACTTTCTTTCTCCATCGAGCAATTGCTTGATGGTCTCCTTGAAGAAGCACTTGGGGAACCTCTTTACCTTCAAATACTCGAGGACGTGTATATTGAGGTCCCTCTAATAATCCATTTTCTAGAGAATCTTTTTCCGCACTTTCCTGGTTTCCCAAAACTCCGGGGATAAACCGAGATAAAGCATCGATTACGACTAAAGCAGCAATTCCACCATTAGTTAAAACATAATCTCCGATACTTATCTCTTCATCCACTTCACTTTCTAAAGCTCTTTCGTCAATTCCTTCATAGTGCCCACATAAGAATATCAAATGAGAACACTTCGCCAATTCTCGGCTCTTTTGTGCTGTTAAAAGCATTCCTTGAGGAGAAAGATGTATTACCCTGGTATCACTTCTTTTAATATGTCGTATTGCCTGTACTACAGGCTCTGCCATAAGAAGCATTCCATCATTATTAAATGGAGCGTCATCTACTTGCTTCCACTTTCCTAATCCAAAATCTCGTATATCTCTGGATTGAATTTTTAACAGCCCGTTCTTAATAGCCCTGCCCAAAATACTGGAACGTAAGGGGCTATCAAAATAGTCTGGGAATAAAGAAAGTATCTCGATCTCCATCCCAACCCTAAAAACTATTTCGCAACAGCTTTTACAGCTTCAGCTCTTTTTGAAGCACGACGTTGACGATAAGCGCGACGTTTCTGACATATAGCAGCTTTACGAGCAGTTTGTTTAGCCATCAATTCGCTATAAACTCCAGGAGCGCCTTGTCTAATCAAAACAGCAGCTTTTTCTGTAAGTTCAGCACCTTGACTCAACCAATGGAAAATTCTATCACTTTTCAATTGATAGTTAACAGCACTATGAGGATCGTACCAACCTAATAATTCTATGTATCTACCATCACGAGGAGACTCAACATCAGCAAGTACTAATCTATAGACTACGTGATTTCTTCGCCCTTGTTGTCGTAAACGAATTTTTAACGCCACAGGTTTCCTCCAGACATTTTCTTTTTCATTTGTTCTATTCTCTCTTTACTCATATTTTTGAAAAACTTTTTAGATTGTGCCATACGCTTACGGAACTGGTTTACATCACCTAAAGTCAATCCGCAGCCAGCAGCTATTCTTTTCATGCGACTCATGTCTAGATCAACTCCCTCTTTTCTTTCTTGGGGAGTCATAGAAAGGATAATCGCTTCTGTTTTTTTCATATGCTCTTCAGAATCCGCTATATCTTTATCGCTAGGTTTAGCACCGCCAAAACTCGGCATCATCCCCATAAGCTTTCTAAGTGGACCCATACGTCGAAACGCCTTTATCTGTTTATAATAATCTTCATAAGTGAAGGTCGATTCTATTAATTTTTTCCCAAGCTCTTCGTCCTCTTCTTCAGAAATACATTCACGCATTTTTTGGACAAAATGCACGGTGTCTCCCATACCTAAAATGCGATCCGCCATAGATTCAGCATTAAAAAGTCGAAGATCTTGTATTTTCTCACCACAGCCTTCAAATTTTATTGGTTTTCCCAATAAACTTTTCATCGACAATACAGCTCCGGCTCTAGCATCTCCATCTGTCATGGAGATAATTACTCCTGTGAGATCTAAATAATCATCAAACGCTTTGGCTGTGGTAACAGCGTCCTGTCCCATAGCCAAGTTCATAACAAATAGCCGTTCACATGATTTAGAGATTTTTTGTATGGAAACCAATTCTTCCATCAACACTTCATCCACATGCAATCGGCCTGCTGTATCAATCAAAATAAGATCATGACCATGCTGTTTTGCATAGTCTAAAGCCTGAGAAACTACTTTCACAGGATCCTGACCTTCGCTATTATACAGTTCGGCTTGGGTTTTTGAAATCAAGTTTCTTAATTGATCTATTGCTGCAAAGCGTTTTAAATCGCAGGGAACAACTAATACCTTCTTTGCCTTGCGTTCCTCTAGAACATAGGCAGCGAGTTTAGCACATGTCGTAGTTTTTCCCGTTCCTTGTAAGCCACAAAGTAAAATAACCCCAGGATTCCCTGAAGTAACTAAGTCGGCCTTGCCTCCAAGCAATTCTGTCAATTCTTCATGCAAATATCGTATAAACTGCTGTCCGGGAGAAACATGTTTCCATACTTCCTCTCCGAGAATTTTTTCCTTTACCTTAGCAATAAAACTTTTGACGACATGGTAATTCACATCGGCGTCTAGTAGGGCTAAGCGGACTTCCCGGATCGCTTCAGAGATATTTTCTTCAGTAATTCTACGAGAGGAAACCAGCGAAGAAAAAATTGAGGATAGTTTTTGCGATAAAGAACTGATCATCTACTCAGCAAAAATCAAGAATAATCTCATGAGGATACAGTATCGCTTGCATGATTTTCAAGAAAAAAAAACCTATCGCATCCCGAGAGATCTTGATGTATACTTCCTGAGATACCTTGATTTGCAAAAATTCTTTTTACAGCATTCCCTTGCTTATAGCCAATTTCCAGCCAACCGACGCCTCTAGGGGACAAAATACTATTCAGCTCATTAGCAATTCGTTCATAAAATTCTAATCCAGAATTGCCTCCAGCTAAAGCTTTCCACGGCTCATGACAACGAACCTCGGGATCCGTACGTAAGATCTCATCGAAAGAAAGATAGGGAGGATTACAAACAAAAGCATCTCCAGGGCAAGAATACGGAGAAAATAAGTCCCCATTAAAGATTTCAATATTTAAATTATTTTTAAATGCATTTGTCTTAGCTACAGTGACTGCTTTTGGGCAAATATCTGAAAGAATAACTTTAATATTGGGGCAATATTTTTTTATAGATAATCCCAAACAACCACTTCCACAACAAACATCATAAAATGTTTGAATATGAGGATGTTTGCTTAAATATTTTATAATCAGTTCGGCCAATAATTCTGTTTCCATTCTAGGGATAAGGACACGAGAATCCACTTCCAAATTCAGACCCAAAAAATTCACACTACCATGAATATATGCTGTTGGATAACGTCTGGATCTTTTTTGAATGCGACTCCAATAAATTGGGATAAGATCCTCATCTAATAGAATAGTGGCTAATTGTGTCCTGGAACTAATTCCAAGAAAGTCCATTAAAATATCTGCAGCCTCTCTATCAGGAAAAGCTACACCCCGATACTTTAAATATGCAGCAGCCTCTTTAAGAAGTCTCTTCGTTTCCATTATGTTGCAAGAGCTGATGATAAGCATGACTAACTAAAGCAGAAGTGATAGCATCTAAATCCCCTTCCATAACTCTATCTAAGTTATAAAGAGTAAGACCTATCCTATGATCAGTCACGCGATTTTGTGAAAAATTATACGTACGTATTCTTTCCGAACGATCTCCACTACCCACTTGAGCTGAGCGCATAGCGGAAGCTTCTTTATGGCGTCGCTGCATTTCTGCATCCCGTATTCTTGCCTTTAAAATACGCATAGCCTTGGCTTTATTCTTATGTTGACTACGCTCGTCTTGACAAGTAACAACAACACCTGTGGGTATATGAGTGATTCGAACTGCAGAATCAGTAACGTTTACGTGCTGACCCCCTGCCCCAGAAGCCCTAAAGGTATCTATTTTTAAATCTTTCTCATCAATAAAGACTTCGTCATCGTCTTCTGCAGGCTCTGGCAATACAGCAACAGTAATTGCAGAAGTATGCACACGACCTTGCGTTTCAGTCTCAGGAACTCTTTGCACGCGATGTGTTCCAGCTTCATACTGTAGTAAACGTTTTACTCCTGTTCCCGATATACCCATTACATATTCTTTATACCCGCCAATATCAGACTCAGAAGAAGAAAGGACTTCATATTTCCAATCTTTTGAAGATGCATACAGATGATACATCCGGACACAGTCTCCGACGAAAAGAGCTGCCTCGTCTCCACCAGTACCCGCACGCAATTCCATAATAACATTTAAATCATCATCTGGATCTGGTGGGACTAATAGATTCTCTAAAACTTTATACAGTTTATCAATTTCAACTTTTCCTGATTGAATACCCTCTTCTAACATAGCGATCATTTCAGGATCTTTTTCTTGAACTAATGCTTCTCTATCATCATTGAGAACTTTTTCCTGTCCTAAAACCTTATCATATACGTTCTTTAATTCAGAAAGACGCGCATGCTCCTTACTCAAGCTACTATACTCTTTAGGATTTTCAAAAATTTCTGGGTTAGAGATTTTAACTTCCACTTCCTCTAGACGCTTCAAATACTCTAAAATCTTTTTTTCCATGAATTACTTCTCAATCAAGAGTTCCTGACATACTTCTCGAATTGAATACCGAGGAGCTTTTAAGTTAACTTTTCAAATTCTTTACCCATTGAAGTTTTACAAGTTTCCTTCTTCAATATCGCAATTATTGAAAATTAGAGAACAAGTTAACGCTCTGTAGGGCATAGAGAACATTATTAACACAAGAAGATTTTCAATCACCTTGTGGTCAACATCATGAGTCAATGTTTTATCATATCCTGTCAATATGAGTCACTGCAAACGAAAAAAACATTCCAACAACTATTGGAAGACAAAAATATATACTAAAGGGATATAAATATTTCCGAATGAAACATTAAATAAAAAAACACGTTTCAATATCTCCTAGATCAAAGAGAATGATAACGTGTTTATACAAAAAGATTAGAATTTAATAGAAAAGACTATTTCTTTTTCTTTATGGAAGTTTTTTTCTTAGCTTTAGCAACAGGCTGTTCTTCTACAGAAGCTTGAGCAGGTTGCGCAGGTTTTGCATTGCTGTAACGTTTCAAGAACTTATCTACCCGGCCTTCGGCATCCACTAATCTCTTACTTCCTGTGAAGAAAGGATGTGAAGAGGAGGACACACTGACGTAGCATACAGGATACTCTTGTCCTTCATAAACTTCCGTCTTATCGCTCTGATATGTAGATCCGCAAACAAATTTATATCCTGTAGAAGAATCTACAAATAAAACTTTGTTATATTCGGGATGAGTGTTCTTTTTCATATTGACAACTCCAAAATCACCATCTTATGGTATGTGGGAAATAACATCATGAAATACTAAAGGAAAAGTGTACAGAAATACCTTATGAAAAAGCAAGAAAAAATACGCTTATCACCTCTGTTTCAGAGACTTTTTATTTTAGCAATTTTCCTCTATCCGTTTTCTGCCTTCACTGAAACTCCCCTCTCTTTAAAACAAAATATTTTTCGTGCGCGAACTGGGGACTACGCTGTTTTCAGCAAGGGAGTTCAAAAGTTTTTTTTATTTGTAAAATCTGTGTCTTCCAACATTGTATGGATAGAAATGACAGAATTCCCACACTTATCTCAGCAAGATCGAACCTTGGTACAAAATACACCATGGAAAAACTTAATTAACAATTTACATTCCCCCAGAAGAGTTTTTTTAATATCTCTATCAAAAAAAGATACTCATATCTTTTGTTTGAATCCAAAAACTCAGCAACTACGGCGCTTGCAATCAGAAGATCTTCCTATTTTCTCTACACTCTTACAACTTTCTTTAAATGAAGCACCTGATCATTTAATAAAAAGACAGGGTAAAAACCGCGATCCGTGGTCACCTAGAATTACTATAGAGGGAAATCATTCTCTTAAAATGCCTGCTCAAGCTTGGTGCGCGAGTTGGCCTAAAGATTCATCCGTTTTATCAGGAAAAAATGTACTCATGTATTTCACAGCTTGTGAAATCTCTGTTTTCCCCTTATGGACTAGCATAGAAACCCCAAAAGGGACAGTTGTTTTAAGAACTATTGATGTGGGTCACGAAGCTATATCTCCCTACTCTTATACTCTTCCCGAGATTAAAGAATAAACCGGATGGGCAAACCTATTTCAAAGTGGTTTCTAGACATTTTTATAGATTAAGTCTTAAAAAATACGAAATTTTTAAACTTATCTAGAAAATATTTTTGATTGAAAAATCTGATACAGTAAAATAGCGGTCAAGGCTTTTGTTAAATGCCCATATTTTAATTTTTAATGTTACAATTAAAATATGCAGCAAAACTTTTGTCTATTTCAGGTGCGCTAAATATAGCCACTATTTCGATTAGGGGAACGCCCTTTTCGAACCCTCATTTAAATGAGGACTCTCAAACTCA
Source organism: Chlamydia crocodili (assembly GCF_018343815.1). Classification (NCBI taxonomy): domain Bacteria; kingdom Pseudomonadati; phylum Chlamydiota; class Chlamydiia; order Chlamydiales; family Chlamydiaceae; genus Chlamydia; species Chlamydia crocodili. The sequence continues at coordinate 108,495 of NZ_CP060791.1, forward strand.
GAAAGAAATTAAGGGTTTCACTAGGCATCTTCATGAGACATCGGTATTCCTTAAATAAAAGTCGTCAAATACTGCACTCGACTTATAAGTTACTTAAAAGCAAAAAACTTTCTCAACATCCCGACTCTCAAAAAGAATTACAAATATTACTAGAACAACTCGAAGAAGCTATCTTTCAACAAGATCAAGAAACAGCTAGTCAACTTGCAGAGCAGGCTCAGAGATTCAGTAAATGCTATCCCGCTTCTTTTGCAAAGAAATCTTGGGAGCTTACTAAAGCTATTCTTTTTGCCGCTGTAGTTGCTTTTCTTATTCGTCAATTTTGGTTTGAGCTTTATGAAGTTCCTACTGGGTCTATGCGCCCAACGATTTTAGAACAAGATCGGATGATTGTTTCCAAAACAACTTTCGGTCTACACTTCCCTTTTGAGAAAAAACCATGGGGATTACGTCCTGAAGCCATTACTCGTGGTGGACTTATAGTTTTCACTGTTGGCGATCTTCCCATTCCAAATTCTGATACAAAGTACTTTGGATTCATTCCCGGGAAAAAACGTTATATTAAGCGTTGTATGGGGAAACCCGGTGATATTCTCTATTTTTACGGAGGAAAAATTTACGGTCTTGATAAAGATGGGGCGGTTATTCATTTCCCTAATGATTTTGGTCTTGAGAATCTCTATCACGTCCCCTACATATCTTTCGACGGCTCTACAGAAATTATAAATAATGAAAAAACTATAGCATTATTTAAACAAATGAACCAACCTTGTGGTAAGATTTCATTACCTCAGGAAGGCCCTTACGGCAAATTTTTTCACAATGGTTCTTGGCATAATGATATCCCTAACGCGTTGAAAACTCCCCACACATCTCCTGTTAGTTATTCCGATCTTTTTGGCATGGGCAACTATGCTATGGTACGTATTCTTACTCATAAACAAGCCAGTCTATGTCATACTATTCCAAATCCAATAGCTCAAACCTATTTAGAAATTTGTCACACTCCAAACGTTTCTTACCCTACGCCCCATCTTCAACACTATAACAACCAAATAATTCCTACTATACAACCTATGAAGACGCTTCTTCCCCTAAGGCAAGAGCATATTCATCTTATTAGGAATAATCTTAATACATCACGATTTGTTATTTCCGATGGCGTTGCTTACAAGTACCAACCATTTGCGAGAGGATCAGAGGATACGGCAAAACTCTTTGCCCTACCTTTTCCAGGAGTGGATAACGGTTGTTACGAATATTCTAAGGGAGAAGCTTATAAAATAGGTTTTGGGGGTATGCGTTATAAGCTAAAACCAACGCACGCATTAATGCAACTAAATGATAGTCAGGTAATTGATCTATTTAACTGCGGTATTAATTTTAGCTCTTTCTTTATTCCAAAAAATCCCAAATACAACCCTTTGCCAAGTCGTTATGCATTTTATAACCAAGGGAATCTCTATGTTATGGATTCTCCTATCTTCATTAAAAATGATCCCGCCTTACAAAAGTTCATAGAATCTGAAAAAACAAAGCAAGAAGCATCTTCAGAAGATCGCCCTTATATAGGTTTTATTGATAGAGGCCCTCCTCCACAAGATCTAGAACAATTCTCAAGATTCATTCATAATTTTGGAATACAAATTCCTGAAGGTCATGTTCTAGTTTTAGGAGATAATTATCCTATGAGTGCTGATAGCCGTGAATTTGGCTTTGTTCCTATAGAAAATCTTTTAGGATCACCCTTATGGATTTTCTGGCCTTTGGGACATTTTGGACATTTAAAAAATGTTCCCGCTCCAACCACATTACCTGGATATTTAGTTAATAGCCTAGCTTTAGGATTCTTCGTTTATATCTTTGGATATATGTATTACCAAAGACATCGCCGTCTATTTCCAAAAAATGACAAGAAGAAATAAAGAAGACTCTCTATTTTGTAGAGAATCTTCTTTGAAGAAATTTCAGAACCTTAGTTTACTTTGGGAGCTAATGTAAGAGCAATACATGTAGGATGTCCATTAATATCCCACTCTTCTCCCTCAACAGTATCTTTAAATTCGAATCCAATAGTCAACGTCTCTTCGCAAATGTAATCTTCATAATGAAGAAATGCCTTTTTAACGTCTTCTGACGTATTTATTTGCAGAAGAATACGATCAGAAACATGCAACTTATGATTGCGACGCATTGTATTAATTTTATTTACTAATTCTCTAGAAATTGCCTCAATGATCAAATCTTCAGTTAACTGACAATCAAGAACCACAGTAAATAACGAAGAACTTCGAGCAACATATCCTGGATCTGTTTCCCAAGAAATTAATACATCATCTATACCCAAAGTAATTTCTTCCAAACCCAAATCAAGAAGAATAAATTGTTGTTTTAGCAACTGTTGTATTTGCCCTTGAGAAAGAGAGCTCAGCGCTCTTTGCACGTCCTTTATCTTCTCACCAACCTTCCTACCTAGAGAACGAAAATTAGGTTTCACAGTCGTTTTTACAAAGCTTGGCGTCTCTTTATAAAATACGATATTTTTTACATTGAGTTCTTCTGCGATGAGTTGCTCAAAAGAAGTCAACTCATCTAAACGATCTTTAGGACCTACTATATAAAAATTCGCTAAGGGTTGACGTACTTTTAACTTATGTTCCTTACGTAGAGAATGCCCTAGACCTACAATCTCTCGAGCATCGCTCATGCGTTGTTCCAAATCTGGAAATACTTTAGCAAGATCTATATGAGGGAAATCACAAAGATGTACAGACTCTTGAGAATGTTCAGTTTTGATCTGTTGGTAAATATCTTCAGATATAAATGGGATAAAAGGAGCGATTACTCTACAGAAAACAGTAAGCACTTCATAAAGTGTAGCAAAAGCTGCTCTTCTATCTGGAGTATCTTCAGATTCCCAAAAACGTCTACGACAACGACGAATATACCAATTTGTTAGATCGTCAATAAAAGTAACAAAAGGATTTACAGCAGTATTTAAATTATAAGAGCTCATACTCTCACGAACTTTACCAACAACAGTATAGAGATTAGAAAGAATCCATCTATCGATCTCGGTATAGGTTATCTCTTCCTTATCGTAATTATTAGCATCGAAACCATACAGATCTGTATAAGTTTTGAAAAAAGATAACACATTTGTTAAAGGTAGGAGAATTTGTTTAAGAATAGATTCAACACCCTTATCTGAAAACCGCAAATCCTCAGCCTTAACAACAACGCTGTCTAACAAATACAATCTTAGAGCATCAGCTCCGTAGGTATTCATAATTCCCATAGGACTAGGATAGTTATTTAGCCTTTTAGACATCTTATTTCCATCTTCAGCTAAAACAATACCGTTAACTATCGCATTTTTAAATGCTGGTTGATCAAATAAGGCAGAAGAAATCACAGTGAGAGTATAAAACCATCCTCGCGTCTGATCTAAACCTTCTGCTATAAAATCTGCAGGAAACCCAGCTTCAGTCTCCTTCTGATTTTCAAAAGGATAATGATTTTGCGCATAAGGCATAGCGCCTGAATCAAACCAACAGTCAAATACATAAGGAACTCTTTGAAAAGTCTTCCCATCTTTTTCAACTTTTAATTGGTCAATAAAATGACAATGCAAATCAGAAATCTTCTCCCCAGTAAGCTCTTCAAGCTCTTTTACAGAGCCTATAACTAAGATTTCCCCGTCTTTACTTTTCCAAATAGGAATAGGAGTTCCCCAATAACGATTCCTACTAATTGCCCAATCTCTAGCACCGTCTAACCACTTACCGAAACGCCCTTCTTTGATATGTTCAGGCACCCAATGTATCTTCTGATTAGCTCGCAACATCTTATCCTTGATCTTCTCAACAGAAACAAACCAAGAGTTCACTGTTTTGTAAATTAATGGGGTATCTGTTCTCCAACAGAAAGGATAACGGTGCATTATAGTCCCGTGATAAAAAACCTTTCCTAGATTTTTTAAAGATCTAATAATTCCCTTATCACAATTCTTAATGTATTGGCCCTGATACTCAGGAATTTCTTCCGTAAAGCATCCGTGATTATCCACAGGACACACTATAGGTACATGGTGTTCTTTACATACAAAGAAGTCCGCTTCACCAAATGCAGGAGCCATGTGTACAACCCCTGTACCTTCACTCTCTTCTACAAATGAGCCAGAAAGAATTTTGTAAGCTCCTTCTGCACGTTTATGTTCAAAAAAGCTAAAGGGTGGTTCATAGCTTTTCCCTACTAAAGCTGTCCCTAAAAAACTTTCTAAAATTTCATATGAATCCGGGTCTGAAAACCATCGGGATAAACACCCTTGGCCTAAGATCCATTCCTCTTTGGAAACCTTATCCGCAACACGTACATAAGTAATTTCAGGACCCACCGCAGCTGCCATATTAGATACTAATGTCCATGGTGTTGTTGTCCATACTAATAAAGATGCAGGATCTCCTTGCAAAGCAAACTTGATAACTACAGAAGGATCATCTACTTCTTTATAATTTTGACCTGCTTCAAAGTTAGATAAAGGTGTACCTAATTTCGTAGAGAAAGGAACCACCTTCACACCTTCATAAACTAGGCCCTGATCATAAAGAGAACGAAATACCCACCAGACACTTTCCATAAATGAAGCATCCATTGTCTTCCACGTAGCAGAAAAGTCTACCCAACGTCCCAAGCGATTTACATAGTGTTCCCACTCATCGACGTAACGAAAAACAATCTTCCGACATTCCTCATTAAACTTGGCAATCCCAAAGTCTTCAATAGCCCCGGGAGTAGTAAGATCTAAAGATTTTTCTACCTCATATTCTACAGGAACACCGTGACAGTCCCATCCAAAACGCCTAGGAACATAATATCCATCCATAGTAGCAAAACGTCCGACAACATCCTTAATTGTCCCTGCAAGGAGGTGACCATAATGGGGTAGACCCGTAGCAAACGGCGGGCCATCATAAAAAGAATACAGAGTTTTGCCTTCTCTGTTTTTTAAGGATTTTTGAAAAATATGATTTGTTTTCCAAAAATCCAATATTTTCTCTTCTCTGTTAGCAAGACTTTCCTTGCTCCCTTCGCCTTCCGTATTCATGCTTTAGCCGTTAAGTACGTATAGATGTAAAATCACTCTCAAAATAAAGATTTTTCTGGTTTTCGTCCACATTACCCTAGAATTTGAGAAAAATTCTCCTTCTCTTGACAACATTTAAAATAGAGAGATACTTGAGTTGCACAAAAGCGAAGAAAAATTTAAAATATACTCTGGGGGTGTATAGGTTTCGACTTGGAAATGAAGTGTTAATTGCATGCGGAGGGCGTTGGCTGGCCTCCTAAAAAGCCGACAAAACAATAAATGCCGAACCTAAGGCTGAATGCGAAATTATCAGTTTCTCTGACCTCATTGAGGAAAGACTAGCTGCTTAATTAGCAAAAGTTGTTATTTAGATAACCTCTAGATAACCCGGTGCTCATAGACTCCACCAGAGGTTTGTGAAGTACCGTCATCTATCTGGTTGGAATTTACCTTCTCTAATTCTCAAGAAGGTTTTTTCGAGATTATTGAGAGTCGTTGGTTTCCATAGATGTTCTTAGCTGAGGAAATTCAATGTAATACTACTAGGGACTAAGCATGTAGAGGTTAGCAGGGAGTTTACTAAGGACGAGAGTTCGAGTCTCTCCACCTCCATATTTTTAATTTTTCTCAAGCCACACTCCAACTTTAACCCATTCTTTATCGAATCAGTAAATAATTTCTTGAAATGTACAAGGATTTCAATCAGAATTTGTCCGGAAACTTATTTTTGCATTATAGTTTTTCTCTAAATCCCACAATAGCAAGCTTGAGCAAAGCATGAGAATTACACAAGACACAGTTTTAATAATAAATCACCAGCACACATCAACTGGGCAACTAGATCATTATTTTGAACAAAATAAGCAACATGTTGTTCAGAATCCGTTGTATCGTTCATGTTTTGAATCTTTCCTGAGCTATTTACCAATTTTTAGTACTCTAACAGGAGTACGTGCGTTATTAGGAATTTCCGATATTGAAACTGCTTTGCTTCTTCCAACAGGAGGTTATAGTAAAGTATGTACTATTTCCCCTTGTCTCGAAATCAATGAAGCGTTACCCACGATTCGCAAGGATGCCTGGTTAGAAATTTTTGGAATCAAAGGTCTTCTAACTATTTGTCAAGTAGTTCTGAAAGTTCTTCGAGTGATAATCAATTACTTTAAAAGAGTCTGCGGTGATATCACACCAACATCTGCCGATATTGATCCCAAGAAACAACCCATGTTCCCTCCAAAATCTGCTCAAGAAGAAATCTATGATTTCCTAGGCTAAACCACTAAACTATAAAATAGTTGCAGCAGCAGCAGCAAGTTCGGAACGTTCCGTACGTGTCATGAACATATGACCATAAAGAGATAAATGGTGAAATTTACCTACTAAATAGGTAAGTCCATTGGAATTTTCATCAAAGTATGGGCTATCGATTTGTGTAGGATCACCTGTAAGAACAATTTTCGTGCCTTTCCCTGCACGAGAAATGATGGTTTTAATCTCGTGAGGTGTAAGGTTCTGCGCTTCATCGATAATCATAAACACTTTTGGTAAGGACCTTCCACGAATATATGTCAGAGCTTCCATCTCTAATTTTTTAGCTTCCATTAAAGATTGTAAGACCTCTGAAAAATCTCCCATACCACTAATATTAAAAAGGAATTCCATGTTATCGTAGATAGGCTGCATCCAGTGTAAAAGCTTTTCTTCCTTAACTCCAGGAAGGAATCCAATATCTTTTCCCATCGGAATGATAGGACGACTCACTAGTAACTTATTATAATTCCCTTTATCAAATACCTGATGCATAGCCGCAGCTAAAGCTAAAACAGTTTTCCCTGATCCTGCTTGTCCCATAAGGGTAACTAATTTTATATCATCGCGCAAAAGAAGATCTAAAGCACACTTTTGTTCAGTATTTAAAGGTTTTATTCCCCAAATCTTATCTGGAAGAGATTTTAAAGAAACAATTCTTCCTTCACCTTCATGATAACGGCCGAGAGCAAAATAATTTTCTCCTGCTGAAATAAAAAAATATTCATTAGGCGATGGATCTATATCTAAATCTAAAGGAATGTCTAAATATCCATTTGTATAAAAGCTCTCCACATCAGATGTAGGTACAATTAATTCACGATAACCACGGTATAAAGATCTAAAAGAAAATCTTTTATTTTCATAATCCCGAGCTTCTATCCCCAAGGCTTCAGCTCGAACTCTACGTCCTAGACTCTTTGTTACAAAAATCATCGGCTCTCGTTGCGCTATCACTTGAAGTAGCTCTAACGTGAGTAGTTTTCGACGTTTCTCATCATTAGCTAAGTTAGCAATGGAAGATACTTCTATACGTAATTCACTACCATTAGGAAGAGATATCCCCTCGGAGTGATTGCCGGAACGTTCGAGTAACAAACGGATATTACTCAAAGCTCGTGAAGCATTTTTTGCTGATTCGTCACGATCTTTAGCAAATGCTTCCAACTCCTCAATTACAGTAAAAGGAATGATAATTCGTGTATCCTCAAAAGATGATAGGGCCTCAGGATCATAAATAAACACACTCGTATCAATGACCATTGTTTTCTTCATTCAGCTAACTCCTAATGAAACAGGGCTCCAACCCTAATCAAGACATTTTATATTTGCCAATATTCTTCCTAATAAAATGACGAAAATACTTAAAACAAATACTGAGAAAATCTGTGCTTGTATTGACAAAATTTTATTAGAAACTTCTTGACCCTTTTATATAATTCTAAGTAAAAAAAACTCTATTCTTATTCTTCTAAAAAGGAAAACTGCTTAACATCTTCAAGAAGTTAGGTTAAATTTAGCAATCGACGATATCAACTGCTAATTCGATTGTCAAAAAAACAGCGCTCCCCTACAATGACGTTAAGCAATAACAGTAGAGTTACCACTGGAGATGGCCATGAAAGTGAAAATTAATGACCAATTGATTTGCATTCCTCCCTATATTTCTGCACGATGGAATCAAATAGCCTTTATTGAATCGCAAGAAGGAGAAGTTAAAGGGCAGGCCACCCTCAAACTACATTTAATTGACGGGAAGATCATCTCTATCCCTAATTTAGATCAATCAATTATTGATATTGCTTTCCAAGAGCACCTCCTCCATCTAGAAACTTCTCAAATAATTCGAGACGAATCCGGTCGTGAAGATGATAAGCTAGGTATGCTCATGAATGTACTTCAGCAACTATCTAAAGATACAGACGTACAAATGTTTTCACATAAAGGTCTAATGTCTCCGCTATTTTCTGGAACTAGTCCCATGGAAATGATCCTACAACACACTCCGGAACATAAGGACCATCCCGATGCACCTGCGGATATCTTAGAAAAAATGGTTATGGTGATTCGCACTCTGGCGGGAAATAATCCAAATCTTCTCCCTAAAGCAGAGCCTCATTGCAATTGTATGCATTGCCAAATTGGTAGAGTAATTAGTGAAGAAGAAGACGCCACTGTTTCGGAAGAAGATTTATCTTTCCGTACATGGGACATTAGCCCGAGTGGAAATAAATTGTATCTTGTTACCGATCCGTTAAACCCGAGTGAGCAGTTTAGTGTATATCTAGGGACGCCTATTGGTTGTACGTGCGGTAAGTTAAATTGTGAACATGTAAAAGCAGTTCTCTATACTTAACTCTTAGTCGAGTTACTCGATTGGTAAGATAATTGACTTTTTCACTGCAGTCGATATAATTCTTTTTTCTAGGGGTCGCTTCCCCTAGAGGACTAGGTCACATCCTTGTATCGATTTCTAATGTGAACACATTGTAGGAGTAAAGCATGCGAACGCTATCGATTTCTATGCTTTTGTTTACCATCGGGTCAGGAATAAGTTCAGTAAGTTTACATGCTGCTCCTTCCGTATCAAAGACACCTGTTGCGCAAATGGACAAGTCTTCTTTTTCTCCATTTACAGGAGAAATTAAAGGAAATCGTGTGCGGTTGCGTCTAGCTCCGCATGTAGACAGCTCTATTATCAAAGAACTCTCCAAAGGCGATTATATTGCCGTTATTGGTGAGAACAAAGACTATTATATCGTTGCTGCTCCTGAAGGACTCAAAGGCTATGTATTCCGCACGTTTGTTTTGGACAACATAATTGAAGGTGAACAAGTAAATGTAAGGTTAGAACCTTCGACGTCAGCCCCCGTACTTGTACGTTTATCCCGAGGCACGGAAATTCAAGCGACATCGAGTCAGCCACAAGGAAAATGGTTAGAGATTGCTCTACCCAGTCAATGTGCTTTCTATGTTGCTAAAAATTTTGTTTCTCAAAAAGGTTCTATAGATCTTTATAAACATAGAGAAGGCCAAAAAAAAATCGCTTTAGATTTACTAGATTCTGCCGTGAAATTCGCTCAAGATGAGTTGAAAAAAACTTTGGATTCCATCGACTTAGAAGCAATTTATAAAAAAGTCAATCTTGTACAATCTGAAGAATTCAATGACGTCCCTGGTTTGCAGCCGTTAATACAAAAAGCCTTAGAGGAGATTCAGGATTCTTATCTTTCAAAATCCCTAGCAAATCAAGATAAGGCAATCGGAAAACAACAAGCATCCAGTTCTTCCGATACTTTCTATAGTACGGAAAAACCTGTAACTACCGGATCTTTATTATCGCGACATATCCGTAAGCAAACAGTAATTAAGACCTCTCCAAAAACTCAAGGAAGAGAAAGTCTTGAATATTCCTTATTTAAAATTTGGGCAAGCATGCAGCCGCAAGAAAATGCTAAAAAGCTTACTCAAGATGCTTTCTATGAAGAAGAGAAAAAGAAAAAACAAACTTTTGTTGGAGAGCTTGAAGTTTATCCCCATGTTGTAAAAAACAATCCAGGCGATTATTTGCTTAAAGACAAGGAAAATACTATAGCTTTTGTCTATGCAACAAAAATAGACTTAGAAAAATGGTTAGGAAAGAGAGTTTCTGTAGAATGCTTACCTCGTCCAAATAACCATTTTGCTTTTCCAGCTTATTATATAATCAATATTAAAGAAGTTATTTCTTAGACTATTTTCTTATGCTCTCTTTGGAATTGTCCGTGATCCAATATTCAGGACAATTTAAAAGCAGAGCCTCTTCCTCAACTCTATAGTATTTAATACGCTGATTACCCGAAACATCCTTACCAGTATAAACAATATGCATGTATCCTTGTTTATCTAAATACGCACAAGGATCTATGCTATAATTCGCATCAATAAGTTTAGGATGATTCCAAGTTAATCCTTCATTATAAGAAGGAAAGCATGTTAGCCCATCTCCATCAGGAGCACTATTAGCAAAAAGAAATAATCTCCCGTTTCTCCCCGATTGAACAGCAATACTACTATTATAACTTCGCCAAGGAAGGTTCTTTAATTTTGACCAAGAAATTCCACGATTTGTAGATATTGACATGCAAATATAATTCTCTTCCACAGAAGCATTTCTACAAAAAAGTGCCAACTTGTTTGAAGCTAAAGATACAATGGCAGGTTCTATAGGAACTTGATTCCCAGTCTTTCCTAAAATAGGACCAAAACGTCCTTCCCAAGATCGAGAACAGAAATTATAAATTTCTACCCAGGAAGCTCCTACAAGCTCTTGATCTGTTAGCATCCCATAGATACTATATGAGGGAATATATATTTGATTTCTTATTCTATCCACATAAGGAGGATTTCTTGTTGTTCCCTCTAATCCAGGAGGTAAGAGTCTGTGTTCAGACCAATTTTTTCCTGCATTAAAAGAAAAAGCTAGATAAGGATGACTCACGCTCTCTCCAAAAAGTTGCTTTCTATAAAACAACCATATTTCTTGAGAGCTAATTCTTACCAATACAGGTTTAGAAAAACTCGCGGATTCTTGAGGGAAAATCTCGCTAGGTTCCGACCATAATCCCCGATCACAATACCTTCCTATAAGCTTGCCGCTCTCTTGCCAAACAACAAGAAGTTTGCTAGAGGTTTCGACAATTGTAGAGGAACTCGAAATGCTATTTTCAGAAGATAGCCACAGCTCCTCATAAGGCTTATATTCTCCAGAACATAAACTCAGCGGAGAAAATATGAGTAAAAAAATCCAGAATTTCCACATAAATGCAACCTAAAAATAAAAAATAGGAAGCATGTTATAAAAATTTTAGAGTTTTTGTAATGAGCAAAAACAAGTCATCTCTAAAACTTTCTAATACACAGAAGGAAAATCGGTTTTACCTCTGAAAACACGATAGATGTAGACTCCATAAGCTATAATAAATGGTAAACCTACAAGTACGATTACCAAAAGACTCTGCAATGTTTTCGTACTTGCTGCTGTATTATAAATAGTATAGCTATGCTCAGGATCTACAGTAGAAAATAGAATATTCGGAAAAATTAAAGTTACCGTTGATAGTATCAATAGAAGTAAATTCAATGACGAATAAAGAAAAGCACAGCCGTAGCGTTTTCTGGATATACAAGTTTTAGTTGCTAGACAACTTCCCAAAGTCATAGCGAGCAACAATATCAATACCGGATATGTAGGAACTCCCGTAAAACTTCCTACCTGAAAAGAGTATCCTTTTATCTGCGGTATCATAGCAAGAGTAGCACCGATTAAAAGGAGATAAATAACTAAAAATGCGGACAAAACATAAGAAAAACGCTTAATGATCCGCTGTTGCAACTCTCCTGTAGTCTTCATTAAAACAAAAGTAGCTCCATGAATTGCAAAAGCACTAACAACGAGAGCACCGCATAGTAATGTATAAGGACGGAAAAATAGCACCCAAGATAAAGAAGAATAAGGAGTTGTAGGAGATATAGGCAGTCCTAAAATCATATTCCCTACCAAAACTCCTAAGAAAAAGCTAATAGCGATTCCTGATATACAAAAAACAATATCCCAGAACGCTTTCCACTTTGTAGATTCTGCCTTACTACGAAATTCTAAAGAACATCCTCGGAAGATATAAAGTAAAACTAATGTCCATATTGGCATGTAAAAAATTGATAATAGTGCACCATAAGCCGGTGGAAATCCTGCAAAAAGCCCGCCAAAAATAATAATTAGCCACACTTCATTACCATCCCAAACAGGCCCTATAGAATTAAGTAGTGTACGTCGCTCATTATCAGCACGAGACATAAAGTAAATCGCACTTAAACCTAGATCAAAACCATCTCCCAAGGAGTAAGCAAATACTGCAACTACTAATATAACATACCAAGCTATCGGCAACATTGAAGCTAAAGAAAAATCCATGATCATACTTCCACCTCATTAAGATCGTTTTGATCGGGTCCTCGTTGTATTTTCTTCCATAAAAGAAAGAGGAATAAAGATAAGAGACAAACAAACACTAAACTAAATAAAATAAGAGTTTGAACAACCTGACCTCCACGTATTATAGGAGAAACAGCATCACTGGTTTTTAATAAACCGTAAACTACCCAAGGCTGCCTCCCCATTTCTGCAGCAAACCAACCCACTTCATTACATACTTCAGGGCAGAGAATAGAAAATGAGAGTATAGATAAGATAAAGGATTTTAACGCCCAGCGTCTTTTCCTATAAGCACACCAAGCAATGATGGCGAGGAGAACCATTAATCCCCAAAGCATAACCATTAAGTGATAGAATTGGAAAACTAGCTGCACATTAGGCCACTCATCTTGTGGTATTTGATCCAAACCAACAACGGGAGTTTTAGTATTTCTATGGACTAAGAATGAAAGACCTCCAGGAATAGGCAAGCCTATAACTTTTTGATTCTTTACATCAACATAACCAAATAGATAAATTGGGCTATATTCTTCAGTTTTAAATAAACCCTCAAAAGCCGCTAATTTTGCAGGCTGATTTTTAGCAACACCACGTGCTGTGACATCGGCAGACCACAATTGTAAAATAAGTACGATAATCCCAGTAATTGCACCTAATTTTAATCCCTGACGAGCAAATTCTACATGACGTTGCTTGCGTAAATAATACGCACTAACACTAATTACGAGGAAAATTCCTGACAACCAAGTCCCTAACACAACGTGAATATAACGATCTATACTTGAAGGAGAGAAAACCACTTGCCAAAATGAAGTCATTGTAGGAACAAGCTGCCCATTGTGCATAGCCATTTCATAACCTGAAGGCGTTTGCATCCAAGAATTCGCGCATACAATCCAAAAAGCACTCATATGAGCTCCTAAAGCTACCATACAAGTAGAAAAGAAGTGCATTTTCTTAGAAACCTTATGACGTCCAAATAACAAGACACCTAAAAATCCTGATTCTAAGAAAAAGGCAAAAACACCTTCACTGCCTAAAAGTGTTCCGAAAACATTTCCAGTATACTCAGAAAATCTTGACCAATTTGATCCAAAAGAAAAAATTTGCATGATTCCAGTGACAACACCAACAACAAACGTTAAAGCAAAGACACCAATCCAAAACCAAGTCATCTGTTTATAAATATTCTTCTTCGTAACTAAATACAAGCCTTCCATCAAAACAAGCATCATACTGAGACCCATACTCAAAGGAACAAATAAGTAGTGAAAAGCAATAAATAAACCAAACTGTATTCTAGATAAAATCACCGTGTCCATATGTCCGCCAGAAATCCGAGAACAAATAAAAAAGCTGTAATGTGAAGTATATAACAAACTATTGCAACTATAAAATACTTTGCTGTTAACATTTTTCTCTATATGCTACAGTATTATATTACCTTCTTTTAGAAAACAGTCGCTTGCCTTTAAGGTGAGAATCTCTTCGAGTATTCTATTCTAGGAAACTAGTAAAGCTATGCCCATAGATATTACTTACTATACTACTCCCTTATTAGAAATTATTCTGATTTGGGTAGTGTTAAATTATCTTCTGAAGTTCTTTTGGGGAACTCGAGCCATGGACGTTGTCTTCGGCTTGCTTGCCTTCCTGTTTCTATTTGTCTTAGCAGATAAGCTACACTTTCCTATAATCAGACGACTAATGCTACATGTTGTTAATGTCGCTGCTATTGTTGTTTTTATTATTTTCCAACCAGAGATACGCCTAGCCTTGTCACGTGTGCGATTTCATGGAAGAAAATTTGTTATTGATTTACAGGATCAATTTATTGAACATCTTACCTCATGCATCTATCAGATGTCAGAGAGACAGGTTGGAGCTCTTGTTGTTCTTGAAAACAAAGATTCCTTCGATGAATTTTTAAGTTTCTCTTCAGTAAAAATTAATGCCGATTTTTCAGAAGAACTTTTAGAAACTATTTTTGAACCTTCTTCTCCTCTTCATGATGGGGCCGTAGTTCTTAGAGCAGAAACGATAGCTTATGCGCGGGTTGTTCTCCCCTTGGCTCACGATACCACACAATTATCTCGTTCCATGGGAACACGTCACCGTGCAGCTTTAGGAGCAAGCCAACGTACTGATGCATTAATTATCATTGTATCTGAAGAAAATGGCTATGTATCGTTATCTCGTGATGGGATTTTGACACGCGGAGTGAAGATGGACAGATTCAAAGCAGTATTGAGAAGTATCCTCACTCTAAAAGAACAAAAACGCAAACCCTTTAGCTCATGGATTTGGAAAAAATGATCGATTTCCTTTCTCGTTTTTTCATGCGCAATTGGCTGAGAAAAGTAGTATCTTTAGGGTTCGCCATTATTATTTGGGTACTCGTCGGACAAACGGTAACCATTACCCGCACCTTAAATAACGTCCCCGTACGTATTATTGATCTTGATCCCGATCAAACAGTCTTAGGATTACAAAGTAATGGTCTATTAGATAAAAAAGTTTCATTAACTATCACAGGAAATAAAAATACCGTCCACGATCTTCGCCCGACGAATCTAGAAGTGGTTATTAGTGCTACAGGACATACGGAAAGCTGGATAGCTGCTATTGATAAGTACAATCTTGTTAGCCTTGATGGTGAAACAAATATTCGTAGAGATATTCAAAGTGTCTCAGCTGATGATATTTTTATTCGTCTGACACAATATGTTACTGAAGACATTACAGTAACAATCACAACTCCTGTAGGCAGTCCTCCTAAAGGCTACGAGTATTTAGACGTTTGGCCTAAGTATCTTATCCAGAAAGTCAGTGGTCCCAAGGAATACGTAAATGCCCTTAAGGAACAAGGTTTAGAACTAACTTTTAATTTGAATAAGGTGTCTTTCGAAGAATTAGAAAGAAATCGTATAGCTCAAGGGAATCACGATGAGATTATCTTCCCTATTCCTGAAGAATGGAAAAAAATTCTTATACCTTTTGGCAATACTAATACCTATGAAAATCTCAACGACCCTCAAGCAGATTTCTTACGTTTACTCTTTTTAAAACAGGAATTTATTCCTTTAAATCTTAATCTTCCTGTTTTGCTTTTCTTCCCTGTAAAATATAGTAACATCTTCAATCCTCAGGCCTATACTTTAGAACCTTCCCATCCTATTATTCTTAATCAAGGTATCTACCAAATAGATATTCCCCTATATGCAAAAGATGTTAGCAAGCTTTTCTTAGATGTTGTTAAAAATAATATCGCTCTGGCTATTGTCATGGCTCCACCTCACGGGAATAATTCTGTAAACTGGGCTGTAGAATTTATAGATGAAAAAACTCTTGAAGATACTTTTGTTCAAGCTATCATGGCTCAAGAACATGGTATTCTCCACGACTTCGCTCTAATTGATGAAACTGGAATACGTCATCGATTCCGCGAATATTTAAGGAAACTATCGTTATTCGGAAAAGATGGGTCTCCATTAAATCTTTCAGCAGAGATTTCCCATAACAAAGTAATTATTCGTTCAAAACCTATAGAAACCTCCAAGCTACATAAAAAAGAATGGTAGATCATTAGATCCACGTATTAGATGTTCACAAATAGAAGTTTGTGTAATTAATAATATAAAAATTATAAAAACAGTTGGAAGAGTTATCGAAGCTATTATAGTGTCGATAATAGCTCTTTCAACTATGAAAGAGCTCGATCTACCATAAATAAAGAAAATAGTACCCATTTGTTCCCAATCTCCTGTTATACTAAATGGAGTAGGGATCCTAATTTATGTTAAAGAACATACGTCGCGCCAAACAAACTATTATAGATTTCTTCGTTTATTATTTAGGAATAACGTTAATCGGAATTTTTAAATATATTCCCCGCTCTCTTTTATGTCGTTGTGGAAGAGCTTTAGGAACTGTCATTTTCTATACAATCTCTGATTACAGAAAAACAGCACTTACAAATCTGGCTCTTGCTTTTCCTGATAAGCCTTTTAAAGAAAGAAAACGCATTGCTAAGCATTCTATACAGCATGTCATGATCACTGTTTTAGAACTATTGGCAGTAGAAGGACTGATTGGAAATCTAGATAGTTTAATTTCCATAGCAACTGCAGAAACTCATCCTGAAGGGTTCTGTAATAATGAAGTTCTTACACAAAAAGAATTAGAAGATACGTTTTCTAAATTAAGTGAAAACGAGGGAATCATTTTATTTTGCGGCCATCAGGCAAACTGGGAACTTCCTTTCCTTTATATTACTAGAGATTATCCTGGTTTAGCTTTTGCAAAACCGATAAAAAACATTCGACTAAATAAAAAAATTTTTTCTCTAAGAGAGACTTTTAAGGGAAAAATTGTTTCTCCAAAACAAGGGATACATTCCGCACTTCAAGCTCTACAACAAGGACATGTTATTGGTATAGTCGGAGATCAGGCACTACTCATATCCTCATATGCTTATCCTTTATTTGGAAATGAGGCATTCACAACAACATCTCCAGCACTACTCGCCTATAAAACAGGAAAACCCGTAATGGCTGTATCGGTTTTCCGCAATAAAAATGGATATACTATTATTCCTAGTAAGAAGTTTTACGCTGATAAATCTTTACCCATTAAAGAAGCAACTTCTTCGCTTATGAACAATCTCATGAGATTCTTAGAAAAAGGCATCGCTCACAAACCTGAGCAATGGATGTGGATGCATAAACGATGGAAACGAAAACTCGTTAGCAATCTGAAAAAGAGACACGCTTACAGCCATATTCTCGTTATTGCTAATTATGCAGAACTTAAAAACTATAAGAGATTTCTTACTGATCTTGCTGATCTCTATTCAGGGGCTCTGTTAACACTAGCTTTAGAAAATCAATCCAATGAGAAGATACTTATAGACTATCTTCCCCAATATACTATAAAAGAATTCTCATCTCCTGCAGCTCTTTACGACTTCCCTAATAGTTTCCCTGCTATTTTTGATCTTGCGGGACTCCCAGCAACTCTACATAAACATTTCAAAATAACAGGCTCCTCGATTCTCTACACACGAAAAGCACTAGAGAAGAAATTACCCCATCCCCAAGCATCTTTAATTACGGCATTAAGTAAATTCTCAAAAAAATCTTAACAAGAAACGAAAGAAATTTTTTTGATTTTTTTCTTGATTTAAGAGAAAATGTTCTTTGCAATTTTTAAATTAAAAGAATCTTATGTGCTTAACAGAATGTTTAGGATCTACGTTTGAGTGTACTCTTAACTGTGTTTGCTTTTGTCAGGACTCTCAGAAAAACAAGCGTATTCTTGCATTGATTTCAGCATTAGCATTTGCAATATTAGCAATAGCAGCAATTGTTGTTTTCTCATTAATATGCGCAGGAACTATCCACGTTCCCGATACTCTATGGGGCATTAGTAAATATATTCTCACACCAGTACTCCTGGCAATAGCACTTGTTACAGCTTCACTATCTGCTGGATGTTTTAAAGCAAGAAATCGTTTTGCGACTACCACATAAAATTAGAGCATCAGCTTATTTACCTGATGCTGTGATGATATCATTTACCGTTGTCAACGTAAGGTTATTGGTATCCTTCATTTGAGCACCACGACTTAAAACTAAAATCTTATCGTAATTTGATAAAATTCCTCGTTCAATTCCATATACACAAGCCTGATGTCTCCATACTGTGCGATCAGACTCTTCCGTAAGCATAGGATACACTCCCCACTCTAAAGCAAGCCTATAGTACACAGATAAATTTGGAGTGACAGCAATAATCGGAAAACGCGGACGATACTTAGAAAGGAAAATCGGAGATCCCCCCGATTCTGTATAAACAATAATGGCTTTAGCATCAGCCTTCTCAGCAATTTGAATTCCTGATAAACCTATAGACTGAAGATAAGGAGATACCTTAACTGCACATTCACTATCATTAAGTTCTAAGAAAGACATGTAATTGAGATTTTTTTCTGTCTCTTGAATGACAGAACGCATAATTTTTACAGCCGCCACAGGATAACTTCCCGAGGCAGTCTCTCCTGACAACATTACTGCAGAGGTACCATCATAAATAGCATTGGCAATGTCAGAAACCTCAGCACGTGTAGGCAAAACATTACGAATCATAGATTCTAACATTTGTGTAGCAGTAATGCAAAAACGTCCCGTTTCACGGGATACTTTCGCCATGAACTTCTGTAGAGTAGGAACTTCAACAACGGAGAGCTCAATCCCTAAATCTCCACGAGCAATCATAATCCCATCCGACACTTTAGCAATCTGAGAAAAATTTTCTACTCCTAAACGATTTTCTATCTTAGCAATAATTGGCATATCTGAACGCCCTGCATCTGCTAGGCACTTCCTCATACTTTCGATATCCTCAGCATAACGAACAAAAGAAGCAGCAATAACATCAATGCCCTGAGCAACCCCAAATTTAAGATCATTGATATCCTTATCCGTCATAAAAGGAAGAGCTAAATCAATCTCTCTTATACTTAAAGACTTGTGCGATTTCAATTCTCCAGAATTGATAAATTCTAATTCTAATTGACCATCACTAACAGATGTCACAACAGCTTGAATATATCCATCATCTATCAAGACATCAGCACCTTCACGCACATAAGGGAAAACACATTGAGGATGTAGAGTAATTCCACCTTCCGCAGATCCCTCGATCTCTTTTCCTGTTAAGGTAATTTTTTGCCCTCGAGATACTTTGATTGGCGTTGGGATCTTTCCTAAACGAATTTCTGGACCTTTAGTATCTAACATAATCGCTAAAGGGGCACCTTTCTTCTCTCGCAATTCCTTAAGAAGACAAATTGTCTCTCCATGACTTTCATGAGTACCGTGACTAAAATTTAATCTGGCAACATTCATACCCGCATCTAAAAGCTTTTCAAGCATTTCTGGAGTATTTGTTGCTGGACCTATAGTACAAATGATTTTCGTTCTTGCGATCATACTTCCCTAATTTCTCAAACCAATCAAAAACTTATTTACCCTAGTAGCTAACATGGATCTCTTAATACAAAAATAATTTGAAAGACTTCAACAATATCTGACACGCTTCGCTACACAAGATAAGATACATGATTCGATCTTAATTTGTATGTTGAAATACTTAACATTATACTATTTTATGGAAAACATAGATTATACTTAGTTTCTTAATCCTGGGAAATGAGTAGTTTGCTTTTTTTCTTTCTATAAAGTTAAAAGTGAATCAAACTAGTTGCTACGTGGTTATAATTATTCATGTAGAACATCTCTCCTTATTTCCTAAATTATTGTGAGATCTATGTCCAGCCTGCCTGTCCGTATTTCTGGTATTACAGTTAGAAATCTAAAAAACATCTCCATAGAATTTTTTCCTGGGGAGATTGTCTTACTTACTGGCGTATCAGGATCTGGGAAATCTTCACTAGCCTTTGACACCATTTATGCAGCAGGAAGAAAACGGTATATAGCCACTTTATCATCATTTTTTGCTACAACCCTATCTTCTCTACCTGATCCTACTGTGGAAAAAATCCAAGGATTATCTCCAACTATTGCTATTAAGCAAAATCATTTTGCCTATCATGCGCACGCCACTGTTGGAAGCACCACAGAACTTTCACAACATCTTGCTTTATTATTCTCTCTGGATGGAGAGGCCAGAGATCCTCGTACAAAAGAAGTCCTTCATTTACAAAGTAAGGAAAAAATTCTCGCTACACTTGCCAATATCCCTGATGGAACACAGGTAACAATTCTCACTCCTCTAATAGATAAAAGCATAAATTCTATTCAAGAATGTGTAAGACAAGGATATACAAAAATCCGTATAAATAACGTTATTTCTTCTATTTATCCCTTTCTCTCTTCTCCTCTTGCTGAAGATACTCCTATAGCTATTGTTATTGACTCTTTCATTAAAAATGAAAGTAACAATGCACGCATGAAAGTTAGTTTATTTTCGGCTCTTAATCTAGGGGAAGGGCACTGTTCTATAAACACCGAAACATATGAAGAAACCTTTTCGACACAGGTACACATTCCTGAAACCCAACAGACATATACACCATTAACACCACAGTTATTTTCTCCCCACAATCTCGAAGATCGTTGCATGAAGTGCCAGGGATCAGGAATCTATATCACCATCACAGATCCTTCTCTCATTCAAAATGACTTATCCATCCGAGAAAATTGTTGTAAGTTAGCAGGAAATTGTTCTACTTATTTCTATCATACTCTTTATCAATCTCTCGCGGATACTTTAGATTTTAGTTTAGATACTCCATGGGGAGATCTTCCCAATTCTATCCAACATGCTTTTCTTTATGGTAAAAAGCATCTTATTCTTCCTGTACGTCTTTTTGATCCCACATTAGGGAAAAAATCCCTATCACACAAACTTTGGAGAGGTATTCTTAATGACATTGGAGAGAAAGTCCGTTATGGAGCAAAACCCTCAAAATTTGTTCCTGAAGGGACAACAGCAACACCTTGTCCTACATGTCAAGGCACCGGAATTGGAGAATATGCCTGTGCAGCCATATGGCAAGGAAAGACTTTCGTAGATTTTCAGAAAATGCCTCTTGATGAGTTTTTTGCTTTTATATCTTCTATCACGACTACATCAAATTCCGTTCGTGAAGTATTAGATGGTCTAAAGAACCGCCTTTCTACATTGATCAACTTAGGACTCTCCTATATTACTCCAGAAAGAACACTAGCAACATTATCAGGAGGAGAGCAAGAACGCACGGCTTTGGCTAAGCATTTAGGAGCTGAGCTATCAGGAATTACCTATATTCTCGATGAACCATCCATAGGACTGCATCCTCGCGATACACATAAACTGATTCAAGTAATTCAAAAATTACGCGATCAAGGAAATACCATTCTTCTTGTTGAGCATGATGAACAAATGATCTCTTTTGCTGATCGTATTATCGATATTGGTCCACGAGCGGGGATTTTCGGAGGCGAAGTATTATTTAATGGATCACCTAAAGATTTTTTAAAAACTGGAAATTCATTAACAGCAAACTATCTGCGTCATGAACTTACTATAGACATTCCTATAAGACGACCTAAATCAAAAGCCACGCTTACGCTTGCTCATGCCACGACAAACAATTTAAAAAATGTCACTATCTCTCTACCTCTAGAAAGAATAACGGCAGTAACAGGAGTTTCAGGATCAGGAAAATCTTCTTTAATTAATGATACACTCGTTCCTTCTATGGAACGCTTTATTCAAGGAAATATAGACCCCCATTTATATGTAGAAGGAGGGGTCATAGAACGTGTTGTACATATTACTCGTGATCTTCCAGGTCGTTCGCAACGTTCTATTCCACTAACATATATTAAAGCTTTTGATGAACTTCGAGAATTATTTTCCCAACAACCTAAAAGTAAAAACTTGGGGTTAACAAAAGGCCATTTTAGTTTTAATCTTTCTTTAGGAGCCTGTATAGAATGTCAGGGTATAGGATCTATAATCCTTGATGACCATACCCAAATTCCCTGCCCACTCTGTCATGGAAAACGATTTCAATCTCAAATCCTAGAAGTGCATTATCAAGGAAAGAATATCGCTGACATTTTAGAAATGACAGCATATGAAGCTGAAAAATTTTTCATATCTACTCCACATATTCATGAAAAAATTCATGCATTATGCTCCTTAGGTCTTGATCATCTTCCTTTAGGAAGAGCTTTATCAAGCCTATCAGGAGGAGAAATCCAAAGATTAAAACTTACCTATGAGCTACTTGCTCCTTCTAAAAAACCTACTCTTTATATTCTTGATGAGCCGACAACAGGATTGCATACTCATGACATTCATGCTCTTATCCATGTTCTCCAATCTCTTTCCCAACAAGGACATACTGTAGTAATTATAGAACACAATATGCATATTGTGAAGATCGCTGATTATGTTATTGAACTTGGTCCCGAAGGAGGAAATCTCGGTGGATATCTCTTAGCCTCATGCTCTCCTGAAGAACTGATTTCCCTAGACACACCTACAGCAAAAGCTCTGCGCCCCTATTTTAAAAAGATTAAAGCTCTGCCTAAACTAATTAAAAAATCTCAAAATAAGCATCTACTCACAGATATTTCTATTCAAGATGCCTATCATCACAATCTCAAACACATTGATATGACTCTCGCTCGCAATGCTCTGACAGCAATCTCAGGGCCTTCAGCATCAGGGAAACATTCTTTAGTCTTTGATATTCTTTATGCTGCAGGAAATATTGCTTATGCCGAGTTATTCCCTTATTACGTTCGCCAAACTCTTATTAAGAAAACTCCTCTACCACAAGTAGAAAGCGTTCGAGGATTATCTCCAGTCGTTGCGATAAAAAAAATGGGAATACGAAAAAACTCAAAACATTCGTTAGCTTCATCTTTAGATATTACTAATGGTCTTGAGAAACTCTTTGCTCTGCTAGGAAAACCTCATTGTCCATTAACAGGTAAGCTCCTTGAAAAAATTACTCTACAAACAATTGTAGATAAACTTTTCCAAAAGTATGAAAATTCTTACGCAACAATAACGGCACCTATATCTCCTGAAGAAGATTTATCCATTGCTTTGGAAATGAAGAAAAAAGAGGGGTATTTAAAACTCTTTGCCAATAATGAGATTTATGATCTTGAAGAACGTCTTCCAGAAATTTTAGAAAATCCAGCGATCGTTATCCAACATACGAAAATTTCCAGAAATCATGAATCCTCTTTGTTGTCCTCATTAACTTTAGCTTTTTCATTATCGCCAACAATACGATTACATATTCATGATCATGGAAAAATAAAATGCTCTCTATCTTATACTCTAGGTTGGCAAGATTCCTTAGGCAACAGTTATCCAAATATCACACGCAAACTCTTATCCCGAGAACATGTCGAAGGACAATGTCAGCAATGTTGTGGATCAGGAAAAATCTTAAAACTCTCTTTAATGAAACATAAAGATAAAATTCTCAACTACTCTCCTATAGATCTCTTTAGGTTATTTTTCCCCGATAGTTCTCCAAAACGTGTAATTGATCTTATTAGAGAACTGAAAATTTCCTCATCCACACAAATTCAAGATCTTGATATCCCTACTCAGGAAAAATTATTTCAAGGAACTCAAAAGCATGTAGGACTAGAAAGAATTCTCATAGAACAATTTAATCTTATTCCCTCATGTCCTCTTTTACATCCTCTAATTATATCCGACATATGCTCAGCATGCTCAGGATGGGGAATCCATACCTATGCGCAACATGTACGCATAGGAAAAACTTCTCTCATAGATATCTACCAAGAAGATACTAGTTTCCTCAAAGATCTTTTAATGACTATCCATGATGATCAAGCACAACCTATCATTCAAGACCTACAAAACCGCTTAGGATTCATTGACAAGGTCGGATTGAGCTACATTACTTTAGGACAACAACAAGACACCTTAAGTGATGGCGAGCATTACCGCTTACATCTAGCAAAGAAAATCTCTACAAATCTTACAGATATCGTTTATCTTCTTGAAGATCCTCTATCAGGACTACATCCTCAAGATATCCCAACATTAATCAAATTGCTTAAAGAACTCGTTGCTAACAATAACACTGTTATTGCTACAGACCGTAATAATCTATTAAAACTTTACGCTGATCATACCATAGATTTAGGTCCGGGATCAGGACCTCAAGGAGGCTATCTAACAGCCCAACCACCCTCATCTATAGAAGATGCCGATCATAAAGATGTGCTCCCTAAAGCAACTTTAGACGTGCATCTTTCGATTCACAATATTTCTAATCTTCATGTACAAGCTCCTCTTCATAGTCTTGTAGCTATTGCTGGGGCATCGGGATCGGGGAAAACTTCTCTATTAACCGAAGGTTTCTACAAACAGGCACAAAAACTTATAGACACTAGAAATGAGCATTTCTTCAATGTAGTGTTCTTAGATTCTCATCCCCTATCTTCTTCACAAAGATCAGACATCAGTACGTATTTTGATATTGCTCCATACCTAAGAAACTTTTACGCTTCGCTTACACAAGCAAAGGCCTTGAATATTACAGCAAGCATGCTTAGTACAAATACAAAACAGGGACAGTGTTCAGATTGTCTAGGCTTAGGATATCACCTAATAGATAGAGCTTTTTATGCTTTAGAAAAACGCACATGTCCTACATGTTCAGGATACCGCATTCAACCTCTATCTCAAGAAGTTGTTTATGAAGGCAAACACTTTGGGAAGCTGTTACAAACTCCTATTGAACAGATCCTTACTATCTTTCCTTTTCTTAAAAAAATCCAAGCACCGCTACAAGCTCTTATAGATTCAGGGCTTGGCTATCTTCCATTAGGTCAAAATCTTTCTTCCCTATCGCTAAGTGAAAAAATCTCTGTAAAAATTGCCCGTTTCCTCCATCTACCTCCTAAAGAACCCACGCTATTTCTCCTAGATGAAATAGCCACTTCCTTGGATATCAATAAGAAATGCCAACTGCAAAAACTATTTCGCACGTTAATATCCCAAGGACATTCTATTATCTATGTTGACCACGACATACAGTTGTTAAAACATGCCGATTATATTATAGAACTTGGACCGGGATCTGGGAAACATGGAGGAAAGGTGCTCTTTTCAGGACAGCCTAAAGATATGGCGACTTCTAAAAAGTCGATATTAAAAACATATATGCGTGAATTATAAAGGACGCTCTATAGAGAGAAGATCATAAGCAATACGACAATTGTCACGTTCTTCACTATTTCCTAAACAATGGAAAAAGATAAATTTCTGTAAAAGCAATTGCCGACGTTCTTGATAACTCAGCTGCTCTTCACAAATACCTAACGGACTACAAAACACTCCAATTAATGTCTGTGGAAATACAGAATCTTCTCGACATCCTGAAAGATGTAAATAAGCTAACGAACTATCCTCAGCAAGTGCTAACCAATAACCGTAAAGAACAAAGGCGTGGCTATTACCGTCTATCCACAAAGATTCGTCATAATTAGATAAGAGATCATAAACTTTACTCCCATCTTTCATCCACAAATAAGCAAGTACTTCATAAGACAAAAGATATTCATAACGCTGCTTAGGGGAAATATACTTTTCTACTAATGTAATAGCCTTGAGAATCTCTTCACCTCTACCATGGATCAAAGCGTCTTTAGCAAACAAATCAAACAAATACAAAATCAAAACAGAGTCTAAATTTTCAATATGGTCAAAGACCTTTTCTGTAGATTCCTGAAGAGAGATAATCTTTAATCCTGAAAGGAAATATAGAAGCTGATCAGGGAGAATTTCTACGATTTCTTCATTGAAAGTCGTTGCCTGAATATTCTCACGTAAAATTTCTGAGTATACTTCAACAAACTCTTTATTCCCTAAATCCACAGCTGTATAAAAAATATCTGCAAGGGCACGATAATCTTTTAAATCCCAAGATCTTTGAAATAACCCTGGAAGAAATGAGGTAAATCCTGACCAATAACTCAATAGCAATTCCATTTTGGAAGAACGGAAATCTATAGGAGAAATGTCTAAATTACAAAATAGAGTATTTTGAATTTTCCCATGTAAATTTTGAAGGAAATGCTCTTCCTCAGAAGAATTTATAGATTCGGGAGCAACATGAAGAGCAAGAAGCATAAAGACTAAAGAGATGCGATGATGGCTATATAATGCTTCATGCAAACGATAGATAACATGATCACGAACACGAGAAATTTCTGGACGTTGACAATAGCGCTTTAAAGCTAATAATAAGCTTTTAACTTCTTCGTTATACTCTCCTAATCTTTGATATACCAAAGCTTTACCGAGGTACTCTAAAGGAGCTGCAATGCTATTGTGTAAAGTGGAAAACTCTTCAAGAGCTTGAGTGAATTCCTCACTATCATTACTTTCAGAGGCTTTTTCTAATAGAGCAATTCCTATACGAAATTGCGCTTCGTACCCTTCCTTACGTCCTGGAAAAGATTCAACAATCCTACGATAAAATGTAATTGCACGATCATATAATTTTTCATTAAGAAAGGCGTCGGGAACTGCTAAACAACTGACTTGTAAAGATCCACTACTTTCTAAAACAACAATATTTCCACAAACATCAGCAACATCCTGAATGATCACCCCAATACGTCCTCCCCGCGCAGGAAGATAATCCATATGAATCATCCACACGATATTATCGATGATTAATGATAAACGGTGATTTTGCTTTTCAAAAGCTATAAAAAACTTGTCCTTATTTTCATCTATATTTCGGGAAGTTTTTTGTATCTCTAAGCCATTTTTTACCAAGGATACAGACAATACATTTTCCTTAATGTGTAGCCAAAAACCGTAACCATGATAAAAATCCCCATGATCCACATCTTCAGAAGGAGGAAGTAAGATTCCAAAGCCTTCTTCTAATCCCTTCCGCAATAATGTATATTCCAGACGGACTTCAGAAAAACTTTCTATCTTGGAAATTGCTAGGCTATACCATAACGCTGGCGACACCTTTAGCATTGGGAAATATTTAGATAATAAAATAGATTCATGAAACTTCCAGCATTCTGTATCTTGAGTATGTAAAATAATCTTCGGAGTCCATTCGGGACTACCTTGTAAATGTTGTTCTATATCCTCTTTCAAAGCACTTACAGAACGATAACGCAATTTAGGATCTGATGCTAAAGCTCTCATGACTACTTGAGAAAGAAAAGGAGGAATCTCTCGATGAGGAGCAATTTCTTCAGGAAAACTAATTTGGTGACGAAGACTGATTTTCTCTCCCTTTTTCTTCCGATAGGGAAAAGACAATGTCAGCATTTGATAGAGAATTACTCCTAGAGAATAAATGTCTGTACTTTCTGAAGCTGGAGTACCTCGCAAGCGTTCAGGAGCCATATAATCAGGAGTACCTACGATCTTACCAGGAATAGTCATATTGGAAAACAATGATCCCTCAATAGGGATATCAATGTCTAAAAGGAAGTCTTCTACCATTTCTTTAGATAATGCAGCTCCCCAATCTAAAATAACCACCTCACTAAAAAGTCCAAGCAAAATATTATCAGGCTTAAGATCTCGATGAAGAATTCCTCGAGAATGTACATATTCTACAGTAGAACAAATCTTATGAAAAATGGAGAGGAAAGTCCCTACCGATGTTTGCTCAGCCAGATCTTTAGGAAGGGAATCACATTGCCACACACTCTTTAGTAAACTCTTAAGTGTGTATCCCTCTATGTAAGGCATTGTGTAGTAAACGGGATCACTATCACTACAAATCGCAAAAACAGGAACAACCCCCGGATGAACAAGATCAGCAGCAATCTTGGCTTCTCTAAGAAAACGTTTTTTTAATAACTCATTATCAGAGAGATCCTCTCGGATCCTCTTAAGAGCAACCTTACGAGAGCAAACAGGATCATAGGCTAAATAAACCTCTCCCATACCCCCTTTACCGATCATTCTGATAATATCGTAACGTTGCAAAAGTGCTTTGTCCTCTAGTTCTAAGAAAACGACGCTAGCTTATCAAGAATACTTTGTAATTCCATACGATTATTTTTTAAAGTTTCTTCTTTAGAACGCACAAGATCCGGATTAGCCTTTCCTCGGAAATTTTCACTATCTAATAAACGTGAGATACTTTCGATAGAATTTTCCAAACGTGTTTTCTCTTTTTCTAGTCGATTTTTTTCTTTGATAATTTGTTCTACAGGAACAAACACCCCAAGACGAATACCTTCAACAACTCCTAAACTATAGACACGAGCCTTAGGTTCTTCTAATAGATACTCAAGAGAAGCTATCCCACCAAGAGCGCACATCATAGGCACGTAAGCCTTGATAGAAATTCCCTCAGGGCAAATAACAAACACTTCTAAAGAAGTTCTAGGATCTATCTGCATCTCCCCACGAATATTCCTAATAGTATAAACTAACCTTTCTGCAAGAGCGAAAGATTCATGAAGATCCTTAGGAATAGCAATATCTATGACTTGTGGATAAGGAGCCACTACATAAGATTCTTCTCGCAACATATCTAAAGCATGTGCTGTGATAACGTCAGCGCATTCCTCGTTAACCTCACCTAGCCCTTCCT
The DNA here is from genome assembly GCF_018343815.1 of Chlamydia crocodili. Classification (NCBI taxonomy): domain Bacteria; kingdom Pseudomonadati; phylum Chlamydiota; class Chlamydiia; order Chlamydiales; family Chlamydiaceae; genus Chlamydia; species Chlamydia crocodili. Next base: position 137,022 of record NZ_CP060791.1, read on the forward strand.
TTAGTTTCAGAAATAGCGTTTCTGTAACAAAAGGAGTTATAGGATGTAAAACACCTAAAATGTTCACAAGAAAAACTGCTAATAGCTTTTGCTTTGTAAGTCGGTCTTCCTCTCTACCCTGCTTTCCATAAAGTATGGGCTTGATAATTTCTATGTATGTAGAACAAAAATCATTCCTAAAAAATTCATATGCCAGAGTTGTTACCTTATCGAAAGCATAGCTTTGATATGCAGAATCTAATTGCTGTAACAACTGATTGAATCCATCAAGAATATAGTAATCTTCTAATCCTAAAAGAGTCTTATCGATACCATTAGCGAGATCTTTAGCGGTTAAATTAGAAATATGACCGAAGATAAACCTTGCTCCATTCCAAATCTTATTCGCAAAATTTTTGTATTCCTCAAATAGACGATAGTCAAGATCTATCTGCTCACCACGATTCGCACATGAGCATAATGTCATACGGACAGCATCAGCACCGTACTTAGCTATCATCTCTAAAGGATCAATAACATTACCTTTGGATTTGGAAAGCTTTTCCCATTTTGCTACGACATCTTTAGGAAGAGATTTCCCCATATCATAAGCATGTTTTTCTTCCCCAGAAATGTATGTCCATTCCCCAAGATCGTTATAACGCTTGTAAGACTTACCAAAAATTAACCCGTGCAAGAAAACATCGTCAAAAGGTTTCTCTTCAACCATAGCACTGCAAAGCAGTACCATACGTGTCACCCAGAAAAATAGAATATCATGTCCTGTAATGAGAACCGCTGTAGGATAAAACTTCTCTAAATCTCCAGATTCTACATCAGGCCAACCTAAACATGTTAATGGCCAGAGCCCGGAAGAAAACCAAGTATCTAATACATCAGGATCTTGATACCAAGAATCAGGATCTTGAGCAACCTCTTCGGGAATCCCTTCACCATCGTAACAGAGTACACGATCTTGATCGCTCTTATGATACCATACAGGAATACGATGTCCCCACCACAACTGCCGACTAATACACCAATCACGGAGGTTATTCACCCAAGAGAGATAATTCCGTGTAAATTCTGGAGGGAAAATTTTTATAGAATCACTGGCAACAAATTCACGTAAAGAATCTCGAAAACTATCTACGGAAACAAACCATTGTTTCGATAAATATGGTTCGATAACCGCTCCCGAGCGATAAGACACGCCAACCCTCAGTTTATAAGGCTCTTTTTTGACAAACAGCCCCATAGCGTCTAATGCTGTGATGATATCTTCACGAGCTTTCTCTTTACTTAATCCTACAAATATTCCCCCATTCTCATTGATCTCTCCAGTAGGAGTTAAAATATTTACCATAGGTAAATTATGATTGATTCCCATACGGTAATCATCTCGATCATGAGCAGGAGTAATTTTTACAGCTCCGGTACCAAATAATGGATCTACAGATATATCTCCAATTATAGGGATCTCGCGATCTACAAAAGGCACGTATACCCTAGCTCCTAATAAATGCCTGTAACGTTGATCATCAGGAGAAATAGCAATAGCTGTATCCCCTAGTAATGTTTCTGGACGTGTAGTTGCTACAATGATTTCTTCACCACTATCGGCTACTTTATAACGGATATAGTAAAGCCAACCATCCTTCTCTTCATACTCTACTTCATCATCAGCAAGGGCTGTTTGTAAAACAGGGTCCCAGTTAACAAGATAGTATCCTCTATAAATATGACCCTTATCAAAAAGTACCTTAAAAGCCTTCTTTACAGCACGATTCGCTAATGGTTCCATAGTGAAACGTAATCGAGACCAGTCGCAAGAACATCCTAACTGACGCAGTTGAGAAAGAATTACTCCCTCGCTCTTTTCTTTCCACTCCCAAACATGTTTTAGGAATTCTTCTCGAGAAAAGTCTATACGGCGTTTACCCAAGGAAGAATATAAATGTCTTTCTACTACGGTTTGTGTAGCAATACCCGCATGATCTGTACCAGGAACCCAACACACCTCGAATCCAGACATGCGCTTATAACGAATAAGAACATCTTGAAGAGTGTTCACAAGCGCGTGTCCCATATGCAAAATGCCAGTAACGTTCGGTGGGGGCATAATAATAGCATAGGGAGGCTTATCACTTGCTGATTGAGCAGTGAACATGCCTGACTCTTCCCAAAAAGCATAAAGTTTTTCCTCTAATCCTTTAGGATCATAAGCCTTGGGAAATTCATCCTCTTCCATAATTCTATATCCAAATCTTTATAATATTTTTAGATGTCGCAATGGTAAAAACCTAGATCTAAGAAGCGTCCACAGAAATAACTTCCATCCAAAGATGATGGCGTCTACTGACTATTTCTCTGTCTCCACTAGATAAAGAAACTTTATAAGAAACAATACCCTGGCGCTCTTCGTAATCATCACCTTTCAGACAATAAATACGATAACCAGAAAGTTGACGCACTTCATATGTCAATTTTTCTATCTTCCCATCACCATAGTACACCCAAAGATGTAGAGTTGCAGGGAGTATACTCTGCATCCGATAAGGCAGACTCCAGGTAACAACAACCTGCTGACCAAATATCTCATGAACACAGGCTTGTTCTATACCCAGATGTGCCGCAGCCGTATAGTCACTATCTACAAATTCTGTAAATGAGGATAACGAAGGTTGCGAACACGCTGATAAACATAGTACTGATACCAGAGGAAATAGGACTATGATCAATAAGATTTTAGAATAATAATAACGCAAAAACAAAAGCAAAGAGTGCAAACGATTCAACTATCCCAATAGATGCAAAAGATTTACCATAAATAGCTGAAGAACGCGCGTATGCTTGAATAGCGCTTACACAACACTTCCCCTGCATTACAGCAGATATTAATAATGCTATACCAACAGAAAGCCCCATAGCAATAGCCCCTATAGCACCAACCTTACCATCTTTAATCCCATCTCTGAGTAAAAGCATGAAAATCAATCCGTAGATAGATTGTGATGATGGCATGGCTGATAAGCCTATAATCTTTCCATGTCCCTCGTCAATTCGGGACATCACAGCATGCGAAGCCACTCCTGCCATACCACAACCAATGGCGCTGCCTATCATTGCTAAGCCCATGGCGAAAACAGGACCAACAACCGATAAATCAATCATTATGTACCTCTATATTTCATAATAATATCTCAAGAAAACCTTAAAAAATCAGTTCTTTAGTTATCTTGTTTGTAATTTAATTTTTCTAAAGATCTCGGATTCTATCAAACCGTAGAATTATTACCTAAATCTATCCCTAGGAATCCGCAACCTTATGACATACTACTTTTCTTAAAGGACGTAGGAGTTTCCCTCCTCCATCAAAACTGTAGTGATACCACTCAATGAAGTTTAATCTAAGTCCATGAATCACTCCGCCCATAATAGAAAGAAGTATATTCACCGAATGACCAAACAAAATAATAACGAAAGCTATAGCAGGAGGAAAACGGCTGCTAATCTGCACGATTGTTGTTCCTACCATAGCTCCTGCTAATCCTAATGCGTAGATACGCAAATAAGACAGAACATCTGAGAATACCTGAATAATTGCTGTAATCTCATCAATACCGCTAACACCACGTTGTAAAATAGCACCAGCAACTGCAAGGCCTATACCTACAAATACTCCGTAATAACCAATTATTCCTCCAAAATCATAAGGAACATGGAACAGGTAATGAATCAAAGACACTGATTGCAAATACAGAGGTAGATACAGATAGGCCCCACACATAAAAATAATCCACCCTAAGCCTGAATAACGCTGACGTATATAACGTAACATTCCCAGAGCCATATGAATCACTCCAATAAATAACGCCAACTCCATTAGGATGTTATCCGTAAACTTATCATAAACAACAGCACGCGCTACCGTCTCTCCACTAGATTTTTCCGTGGCAAGAAGAAACTCTTCTGGACTTTGTTTATCTTTCAATAAAGGATGTTCATTGACTAACTCTTTATATCCTTTAGGATGCTTGTCTAGATAATATTCTGCCTTTTTCAAAGCCAACATATGAGTAAGAGAATATTCTCTCAAAGGATTCGAAGGACTTATAGAAATCCCAAAAAATGACGTTGTGGCAAATCCCCAGCAAATACATCCCAATCCCAAAATGGAAAACATCTTCAAAAAACGTGCTAAGGGTTTAGAACCTTTCAGAGCACGACGCGCTTTAAACGTTATGAAAAGCGAAGTTGCTAAGAAAACAAGTCCATAACCACCATCATTAACGATCATAGAAAAGAAGAAGAAAAATGAGATAAACACCCATAATGAAGGGTCTTTATCTGAAGATGCTGGTGTATCATAAATGTTGACCAGATCTTCTCCGATACGTCCGAGACCACTATTTTCCAAATATGTAGGGACAATCTCATCAGGATCTGGAGCTACTTTATGTAAGCAAATATCAAACTGGTCACATAGTTTCTCTAGTTCTTGAATGCGATCAGAGATTACCCATCCCGAAATAGAAAAAATCTTACCATCAAAGAGTTCTTCTACACTATCTTCAGCATGTCTTAATCGTTGTTCATTATCATAATCACAAAGCCCTTCAAGAACATCTTGACGATAAGCATAAAGTTCACAAATTCTCGATTTCTTAAGATGAATATCTCTTAAAAGAACAGATTCTTTAGATTGCAATTCGTTAACAGAGTACGGAGAATCGATCTCTGTGAACTGATCTTTTGACAAGCCAACTACACCAATCACAGCATAGTAATCGAAATTATATGCCGTAGATAAGTAGAAGACATTTGGTTGCTCTACTTCTATATCTTGACCATCTACATGTTTTCGATAGAAAAATCTGATTGTTAAACCAGTTTTCCTTGTAAATTCGATAATATCATCAGAAGAAAATACCCCTAAAGGTTTAACTCTAAGAATCTCTTTCCTTAAAGCTTTCGTAGCTTCTGTTAAAGAAAGAATCTCTTGATGGAGAGAAAACACCTCATCTAGTATCTGCTCGACAGTTAGATTCTCAGATTTTGACAAGGATAAGTCAGCTGAAGGATATTCTCTTTTCAAACAATTTAGAATTTTCAAACATTCAGAAAAACGCCGCAATTTTTCAGCAGTAATAAATCTTTTATCAGAGATGAACTCAACTATTCCAAGTTCTCTACAAGCAGTAAAAAATTCTGATCGATTTCTTCCAATAAAGAGATACTTATCAACATTTACGCGCATTCGGATTCCTTCTTACGCTGCTCTATCTTTTTCTTAGCCATCTTTACTTGGCCAACATCTGTAATACTGCGATCACTTAAGAAAATTGCAATTTTCTTAATCATTCGTGTGGTCTCTGGAATCAATTTCTTCTCAAAGAGATTTACACGAATGGATACATTTCTTAATTCTTCTTCTAAAATCCTTTGCTTTTCTGCAGCCACTTCAGAACGCACTTTATTAATCACGAATTCTCTAGAATAGGCTACAAGCGTATCGATCCAAATGGGAGTATCTAAAACAGAATAGGAAGATTCTGATAGGACAATATTTCTTACTACAGGGACTTCTACTCCCGTAATATTTTCATAGTCCTTCTCGACTTTCTCTATATTAAAGCTATTTGTAATCGCATCAACATAAAGAGGAACACTATAAAGCTCTGCGAAAGCATAAATACTCTCTCTGGCTTCTTCATATGCTTGTATACTCTCACTAGCTTCTCGGATAGCATTAGCAACTTCTACTTGCAACAGCGCTTTTTTTAATTTTAATGTCGGTAAATATGTTTCCAAACGTGAGAGCTTTACTTTCTCTAAACGATAGGCATTTTTTGTTAGCTTTATCTGTGAAGACATGATTTCGGCCAATACTTATTGATCAATTGTTCCTTTATTCCTACTTCTTCGGAATGGAAACTTTGGGCAAGAATTTTCCAACCAATATCTAAAGCTTCTTCTAAAGGAATATTTACTTCTAAACTCATTAATCGTGTTTCGAAAAGCTCAGCAAATGCCAGTAACTTTTTATCCCAATTTGATAACTTAAAGCCCATAGACATTCTTTCAGCAGCTTTCCTAGAATCGGCATACAGCCGTATTAAGGAATTTGCAAGATCTCCATGATCTTCTCTAGTTACCTTACCAATAACCAATTGCTTCAAACGAGATAAGGATCCAAACGGGTCAATACGATTATTCTTCAGATAAAACTGTCCTTCTGTAATGAATCCAGTGTTATCAGGAACAGGATGGGTAATATCATCCCCGGGCATTGTAGTGACACTAATTAAAGTAATGGATCCCCCGTTTGCTATATCCACAGCTTTTTCATAACGCAATGCAAGATCTGAATATAAAGATCCTGGATATCCGCGGTTTGCAGGAATTTGATCCATAGTAATGGCGATTTCTTTTAAAGCATCTGCAAACGCCGTCATGTCTGTAAGTAAGACCAATACATTTTTATTACAATCTACAGCAAACTTCTCAGCACATGCTAAAGCCATATCAGGAATTAAAACACACTCTACAGGCGCGTCTACAGCTTTATGAATAAACATCACACATTTATCTGCAAATCCTAATCTCTTAGACTCATCAACAAAAAAGCTATAGTCAACGAACGTTAATCCCATGCCACCAATAATTACAATATCAGCATCTGTTTGTGCAGCGATACGCATTAATAAAGCATTGTGATTCTCTCCAGAAGAAGAAAAAATAGGAATCTTTTGCGACTTAACTAAACAATTGAAGACATCAATCATAGGAATATTGGTTTTCACCATATCCCTAGGCACAACACGACAGACAGGATTAAATGTAGGTGTTGAAATTTCAATCGGATCACCAAAACACTCCCCCTCGCCGTCAATCGGCTTACCTACACCGTTTAAACGTCTACCTATTAGAGATTCCCCATAAGTAATCTCCATAGAACGACCTAAAAAGATTACCCTATCTCCTGTCGACAATCCGGAAGTACCACCAAAAACTTGTAAAGTCACTTTCTTAGAATCAAAGCGTAAAACAGAAGCGTATGAAGATCTTCCATCTAATCTTTCGATTTCCGCTAATTCACCTAAACGTGCTCCCTCAGCTTCTACGGTTATTAAGTTTCCTTTGATGTCGGTAATTTTTGTATATATTGTCTGCATAACCTTACGCTGTTTGTACCATCTTCGTCTCTAATAACCTAAGAACTACTTCCATTCCTTCTTTGTATTCTTCAGAAAGAAACTTCTGTCCATTTAAGGTTTTGATTTTACTCTGCAGTTCGAGGAAAAAACTCCTTGCATTATCGGGACAATCAAAGCTAAATTTCGCGTCAAAAATACGACTCATTAATGAAAATAACTCAATTTGTCGATCAAAAGGACAATAACAATCTACAGCATCAAAAGCATTCTGTTGGAGATAACAAAAATCATATAACTCTGCTTTTAGGTAGATCTCCATATCATCCATGGGAATACCTTCTTCTCCGACGACTTCCATACGTTTACCAATTTCGGATCCTTCGCGAAGGAAGTAATTTGCTTTTTTAACCGCATCTCCCCAACCTTGAATCTTATTCTCTAATATATCTCCAACTTGATCTAAGTATTTCGACCATGAAATCATTGGATCAATAGAAGGATAACGTCGAGCATCAGCACGGGCTTTAGAAAGACCACAAAAAGCTCCTACTACAGACAAAGTGGCTTGTGTTACAGGCTCTTCAAAATTCCCTCCTGCAGGAGATACAGCACCACATATTGTCAAAGAACCTTCTGAACCATCTTTCATGCGTACAGCTCCACCACGCTCATAAAAAGCGGCTATTCTTGATGCTAAATAAGCTGGGAAAGCCTCTTCTCCTGGAATTTCTTCTAATCTTCCTGAGATTTCTCTTAATGCTTGAGCCCATCGGGATGTCGAATCAGCAAGCAAAAGCACATGTAGACCCATCTGCCTATAATATTCTGCGATAGTTATTCCCAGGTAGATTGAAGATTCCCTAGCTGCTACAGGCATAGAAGAGGTATTACAAATGATACACGTCCTATGCATTAAAGACTCTCCGGTATGAGGATCTGTAAGGTGAGGAAATTCTTGCAATACCTCTACCACTTCACCAGCACGTTCTCCACATGCACAAAGAATAACAATATCTACAGCAGCATACTTAGATAAATGGTGTTGCAAAACCGTTTTTCCTGCACCAAACGGACCGGGAGTACAAAATGTTCCACCCTTCAATACAGGAATTTGCGTATCTAAAATACGTACACCTACGTCCATAATCTCATGACAGGGCACCTTATCTCCTTGGATAAATGCCTGCTTAATCGGCCATTTCTGAACCATAGTAAAGCTGTATTCGTTCCCATCCGCGTCTCGAGCTTTAGCAACTACTGTATCAACGCTATAGCTACCTCCTGAAATTACCCAGGTAACGGTTACCTCTTTAAAACAAGAAAATGGCACCATAATTTTATGGTTAAAGTACCCTTCTTTCACAAAACCTAGAGCATCCCCACGAAGAAGAACATCCCCCACAACAGCTTTTGGCGTATATTCCCACAATGTATGCTTGCAAAGAGCGTTAACATACTCTCCTCTTTTCAAAAAGAAACTACTCTCTGCCAATACCTGTAGACGGTTTTGTAGTCCGTCAAAAATTCCTTGCAATAACCCCGGACCTAATTCTGCTTCTAATAAATGTCCTGAGAAAGTCACTAATGCTCCTCGGCAAACGTCTTGAGTATCTTCAAAAACCTGAATTTTAACCTCTTGACCAACAACCTCAATGACCTCAGCTTTTAACCATGTATCATTAACACTAACATAAGCAACCTCTCCTTGACGCACGTGTCCCTCAAAACGCACACGTAATAAATTCCCATAAGCCTCTACAACATATCCCTGAGTTGTTTGTGCTGAAGTTGCTACCATGTGATTGCCTTTTCCATAGAATTAATAATGTTTTTGCCTTTCTCTAAATTTACCATACTATTGCGAATGGCAAATAAATATGCTGCAACCCTTGCTAAAACTGCATTTGCATCAAAATATTTATCACGATACATCTCCTCAATTTTATGAAACTCATAAAGAGACAATGTACGGTTCAATGTATGAGGTAAACGTCCGTAATCTTGTAGTACATCACTCAAATCTGAAAATTCTCCCGGAAGCTCGTAATTAGGAGCATCTTTTTGCATCAAAACTTGAAGCACCACAGGATCAGAACTGTCTTCATCTCTTAATACATAAGAAACATCAAGTTTCATGACTCGAGAGCGAAATCCTGCCAGAATAATGCGTAAATTTTGCTTAAACATAAAATATGTGCGGAGGAACTCAGAAGAGCTATGTTGGTAATATGATAGAAATTCCCTAACTAATGAAGAAAAGTTATCTACACGCTCTTTAGGAGTCTTATATTGCAAGAGAAAGTCCTTAAAAAAATCCTCAAATTCACAATTATCTGACCATTGTTGAAGATTAACCATACTCCCAACATTCTCTTGTGTTACGATGCCATAAGAATGCGGCAGGGGTTTCCCTGACCAGAAAAATGCAAAATTCTCAAAATCAAAAAAGCGTTTTAAAATAACGTAATACTCTAGATCTTGATCAGATAAATTTAAATGAAGTAGATCATCAAGAATATCAAAAGAATAGACAGGCTGAGACTCAGGAAGCTGAGGAAGAAAAAACGACGATAAAAAGTAGTATTGAGTCATGGTAATAACTCTAAAATTGGTTGGGACTCCGCATTTGAGAAAAAAAACTAAGAGTCCTGAAATATCATTTCACGAAAATCTTTTTGCAAATAACGCATTAAAAGATCAAGCAAGGTATCCGAACTAAGGTCTAACACCCAGTTCTTGTCTTCAACTTTTAATTGAACACCACCGATAAACTTGCCGATAGCCACTCCCTTACCTTTGAGCTTTGCTAATACGGATTTTCCTAGGAGTTCATTAACAGCTCTTGTAGCCACGTGTTTACCGATATAAGCTGTAAGATCCCCGGAAATGCCTTGGTCTTCTATAGCCTGTATCAACGCTGCAACAAGTTTAGCAGACACCTCAGGATCAGCTAAAGCATTGTCTAGCCATTCCGCTAAGGATTCTTTAAAGACTTTGTTTTCTACAGCCTGTTTTAAACTTTCTAAGGAACGCTTTCCTGCTTGAGCTAAAGCAGACTCTCCCTGTTTTAGCTTATTGTCAGCTTCTCCTTGAGCTGAAGCAATAATCTGAGCAGCCCGTTCTTGAGCTTCGTCAATTATCCTTTTCGCCTGTTCTTTTGCGTTGCGCACAATGGCGTCCGCTTCATCTTCAGCAGGTTTTAAAGTTTCTATTCGTAGAGCATCGCAGATTTGCTTTAATTTGTCTTCTGCACCGAGATCTGCCATATCATTGCTACCATGAGAAAACAGAGTTTATCTTAAAAAAAATTTCGATTATAATTCAACTAATCCAACAGATTATAGCATTAGATCATTTAAATAAAATTAAATAAAAGATTTCCATGAAACTTCATGCTCTCATTTCTTTTCTGTTTGCTAGTTTTTCTCTAATAGCAAGTGCAAATCCTCAAACACAAAGAACACTACAAAACAACGTAAAAAAGTCTCACAGACGTCCCTCAAGCGTTTCCCAACGAAGGGCATTAAAAAGATCACAAGCTATTATTCCTAAAGAAACTGCTTCACGTTATGTTGAAAAAAGAGAGAATAAAAATAGAAGAACAAAACAGACTGAAAAGACAAAACACTTAGTTTCTTGGGTTTCTTATTCTAGTGATGAATATTCAATTCGCATTCCGAGCAATTGGCAATGTATAAATGATAAAACACAAATCCCTGAAAAACTAGATGTAGTGTTTATTGGACAAGGAATAGGCTCATTAACCCCTACGATCAATATTTCTCAAGAAATTACATCCAAAAATCAACCTGAATATATTGAAGAGATTCTTGCATATCATAAGGCTAATGAAATGACGTTAGAATCTTCTGTATTCACTCATATTCAGTCTGCTAACGGGGAATTTACTATTATTAAAACAGAAAAAAATTCTTCTTGGGGTAAGGTTTTCTGCCTACAGGGCGTTGTCGTTATTAACCATAAAGCCTATATTTTTACAAGCACAGCGACCTTGGATGATTATCCCAATGTATCTTTGATTTTCTTAAAAACAGTTTCTTCATTTAAACTTTCAGCAAAAGAAGCAGCTTCTGGAGATACAATCCTTGAAGAAGCCTTAAAAGCTCTTCAAGCAGAAATAGAATAATATTTAGAATTTTTAAACTAAAGATACGTTCTCTTTATGTAAGACTTCTCTTTTAAGAGCATCGAAAATAAAGCGAATTGCTATCTTCTTCCCTTCAATAGTTAAATTGAAAACCACAGGGAATCTTGAAAAGAGCAGTTGAAAAGGGATCTCTACAGCACTGTCTTGAATAGAGACAGAAACAGCAGCATGTCCTAAGATAGACGAGGCTTCATGAATCCTCAAACATAATGCAGCAAATTGACGAATAGAGTTTCGCATTGATGGATCAAATGCATATGTAGAAGAACAACAACTACAAGCTAGGACTTCCTCCAAGCTAAATACAGAAAAAGAAACTTCTCCTTCGCAGCAGCACGGACAGGAAAAAACAAGTAACGAGTTATGGTTCATCTTATCTTCTTTAATTTGCCTTTAAACTCAAAGACAGTTTTTCTTACGCATCTTGGGCAGCTATTTGCTTAATAAATTCTGTAACTGCTGCTTCAAGAATTTGAGTATCACCAGAAAATATACGAATACCCTCAGCAAGTTTCTCAGTAGCCATAGCATCTTCATTCATCAAGAAACGAAATACGCTTTCTGTCAATTCAACAGGTTGAACATCTAATTTCTTAGCAGCTGTAACATCTAACTTTTTTGCAACCGGTGATTGATCCTTTTTCAATTCATCTAACAACTTCGGAGAAACTGTTAGCAAATCACATCCTGCTAGAGCTAATACCTGTTCTTTTGAACGGAAAGAGGCGGCCATGATTTGTGTAGGGATATCAAACTTCTTATAATATGTATAGATATTCGATACGGAAGCTACACCAGGATCAGCTTCTATAGAATAACCTTCGTCTCCATAAGCAGCTATCCACCAATCATAAATACGACCAACGAACGGTGAAATCAATGTTGCTTTTGCTTTGGCAGCAGCAATAGCCTGAATCAAATTAAAAACAAGAGTGATATTACAAGCAATACCTTGTTTTTCTAAAACTTCTACAGCTTGAATTCCTTCCCAAGTACCAGGAATTTTAACTAAAAGACGTTTCTTATCGCCACCAGCAGCAGCAAATAATTCACTTAAGAAAATAGCTCTTTGAATCATTGCTTCTGTATTAAACGAAAGACGTGCATCAATTTCCAAAGAAACTCTACCTGGAATACAGTTAAGAATTTCTAAACCAAAATTCACCTGTATCTTGTCTAAAACAAAAGTCAAAGTTTGAATATCATCGCCGTTTTGTCGAATTCCCCAAGCAATTGCTTCGGTTAGCAATTCTTGATACTTCGGCTCTTGCGCAACTTTGAGAATAAGAGATGGATTCGTCGTTGCGTCTTGAGATCCTGAAGACTTAACTAACTCTGGATCACCAGTGTCACAAACAAGAACACTCAAGAGTTTTAGTTGCTCGAATTGGCTAGACATAAGCACCCTGTTATCACTATTCGTCTTTCGGTGAGGCTACCAAAAAAAAACATTACTATCAAGGAGGTTATGGATCAAAACTTAACCTCCTATTCCAACCGTTAAAGCCTAAAGCCTAGCTAACAAGCGCATTCAGATTCGCTTACAAAGTCAAAAACAAGATCCTCTTGTTCTTTTTCTAAGTATTGCTTGATCCGCTTATGCGTATCAAATCCAGTACCTCCAGGAATCATATGTCCCATAATAACATTTTCTTTGAATCCTAAGAGATAGTCAGTTTTACTACTACAAGCCGCATCAGTTAATACTCGAGTGGTATCTTGGAAAGATGCTGCTGAAATGAAGGACTCTGTACCTAACGAAGCTTTGGTAATTCCTAACAATACAGGAACAGCTTGAGCTGGTTTACCACCATCCTCTTCTGTCCGTCTATTTTCTTCATAAAACTCTTTTTTATTAACTTCTTCACCAAAGAGTAAAGTTGTATCACCTGGATCAGTGATGCGAACTTTCTGCAACATCTGACGAACAATAATTTCAATATGTTTATCATTAATGTCCACACCTTGTAGACGATAAACTTCTTGAACTTCGTTCACTAAATATTTCTGTAATTCACGAACACCGCAGATTTCCAAGATTTCATGAGGGACAACTAAACCATCTGTGAGCTGCTGCCCTTTCATCACGTTATCTCCACGCTGAACAATCAAGTGTTTGGTCAACGGAATGAGATGTTCTTCTTCCATTCCTGTGACTTCATCGCGAACAACAAGAATACGTTTATTTTTCTGAATTCCTTTAAAGTCTACAACACCATCAATCTTAGCAATATCCGCAGCATCTTCAGGCTTTCTAGCTTCCACCAATTCAGCAACTCGTGGTAAACCACCGGTAATATCCTTAGTCTTAATTGCTCCACGAGGCAATCTCGCTAACAACATACCTGGATCAACTTTTTGATTCTCTTCCACAGAAATAATAGCTCCAGAAGGAATCGCATATGTTCCGACCAATTCTGTTAAACCAGAATCAGAGTAAATAGCAATTTGAGGATGTAATTCCCCACGATGCTGTTTAACAATAAGCTCGACTAATCCCGTATTTTTATTGACCACTTTCTCAGTAGAAATACCTTCTACTAGGTCTTCATATTTTACAAAACCAGGCTTATCGCAGATAATTGGAATGTTGTGTAGTTCAACTTCAGCAATTCTTTGACCAGAGGATACTTTTTCCCCATCGCCAACTAAAATCTTTACACCAAGCTCTACAGGATACGTCTCTAAACTTTCTATAGATTTGGTGCTTAGAAGTTTCTTATACTCTTCTAGATTACGTCCCTCGTCACGAACAACATGAATAGCTCCCTTCTTGTTCAATACAAGATGGTTTCCATCTTGACCTACAACTACACGTAGATCCATATACACCAAAATACCGTCGCTATCTGTAACAATCTCTGGAGTTGAGGATGTCGCAGCAATACCTCCAAGGTGGAAGGTTCTCATTGTTAACTGTGTTCCTGGTTCCCCAATAGACTGGGCTGCAATAATACCTACAGCTTCGCCTAAACCAATAAGACGACCATTAGCGAGATTTAATCCATAGCATTTAGCACAAACACCACGGCGACTCTCACAAGTAAGTGTGGAACGAATTTTAATGCTTTCAATACCAGCATCGTCGATAAGCTCTGCCTGAGCAGAAGTAACAACGTCTCCGTTCTTAGCAAGAAGCTTGCTCTTATCTCCTGGCTGATAAATATCTTCTGATACTGTACGGCCATAGATACGATCTTTCAAGGGCAAAAGCTCTTCAGAACCTTGGCGAATCGCAGAAATTTCAATATGATTCAACGTTCCACAGTCTTTCTCTGTAATAATCACGTCTTGAGCCACATCAACAAGTCTTCGAGTTAAATATCCAGAATCCGCTGTTTTTAAAGCCGTATCGGCTAAACCTTTTCTAGCACCGTGAGAGGAAATCGAGTATTCAAGAACTGTTAATCCTTCGCGGAAATTCGAAGTAATAGGCGATTCAATAATCGCTCCATTTGGCTTCGCCATCAAACCACGCAAGGCTCCTAACTGTTTTAGCTGAGACTTATTACCTCGAGCTCCGGAATCAATCATCAAGAATAAAGGATTATGCTTGCTCTTTGCTTGTTTACTGATCTCAACATAGAGAGCATCTGACAACAACTCGGAAACTTCCGTCCAAATACTAATAGTTTTGGAGTGTCGTTCTCCATCCGTAATAATACCATCATCGTATTGTTTCTTAACAATTGCAACTTTATCGTAAGCTTCTTTAAGAATCTCACTCTTAATCTCAGGAATTCTAACATCCTTCAATCCCATAGAAATCGCCGCTTTCGTCGCTTGGATAAATCCTAAATCTTTAAGGTCATCTAAAAAACGTACAGTAGCTTCAAGACCGACTTTCTTATAACATTGTAAAATCAATTCACTGATACGCTTACTTGGCATACTGTAATTTTGAAATCCTAATTCTTTAGGAACAATTCTATTAAACAGAACTCTGCCAGGAGTGGTTTCAATAATTTGACCATCGATACGCACTTTGATCTTTTCATGAATATGGATACCACGTCCAGTTTCGTCACAACGATTGCCTATACGTTCATCGAGGAATCCACCTGTATACAATGCTCGCAATACTTCAGTAACATCTCTAAAGATCTTAATTTTTCCTCCTTGATCTTCTGGGAAATATGTAGGATCAGCCATTAGATAGTAAATACCTAATGTCATATCTTTAGAGGGTGTTGCGACAGGTTTTCCTGAAGACGGTAAGAAGATGTTATCAGGAGCCATCATCAAAACCTTAGCTTCTAGCTGTGCTTCGATAGATAATGGTACGTGAACAGCCATTTGGTCTCCGTCAAAGTCAGCATTGAAAGCTGCACATACTAACGGATGAACACGAATTGCTTTACCTTCGATCAATACAGGTTCAAAAGCTTGTATTCCTAAACGGTGAAGCGTAGGAGCTCGGTTAAGTAATACAGGATGGCCTTTAATAATTTCTTCTAAAACATCCCAAACCTCAGGAGCTCCGCGTTGAATCATTTTCTTAGCAGAACGAATAGTGTAGACACTACCTTGATCTTTGAGTCTTTTAATGATAAACGGCTCGAATAACTCGAGAGCCATTTCTTTAGGCAGACCGCATTGATTAAATTTCAATTCAGGACCAACGATAATAACAGAACGTCCAGAGTAATCGACTCTCTTACCTAAGAGGTTTTGTCGGAAGCGTCCATTTTTCCCTTTCAACATTTCAGAAAGAGATTTTAAAGGACGATTTCCAGCTCCCATTACAGGATGTCCGTGACGACCGTTATCAAATAAGGCATCCACAGCTTCCTGTAACATACGTTTTTCATTACGAACAATCACTTCAGGAGTTTTTAATCTTAAAATAGCCTTCAGACGATTGTTACGATTGATTACACGACGATATAAATCGTTTAAATCAGAAGTAGCAAACCTTCCACCATCTAATGGAACTAGTGGACGAAGATCGGGTGGAACAACAGGAACGCTTTTTAAAACCATCCATTCAGGATGGTTAGAAGAGGAAACAAAACCTTCAATAATCTTCAACCGTTTAGCAAGTTTCATTCTAGCTTGCTGAGATTTTGTTTTTCGTAAACGATCCTTAAGCTCTTTTAATAAACTTTGAAGATCTTCTGATTTTAGTAAATCATAGATAGCTTCTCCACCCATTTTAGCTACAAAAGCATCTTTACCCCACTTCTCAATGACTTCTCTATATTGACCGTCATTTAAAAGCTGTTTCTTATTTAAATCTGTCTTACCTGGATCTATAACTACGTATTCTTCATAATAAATAATCCTTTCAAGATCAGATGCAGTCATTCCTAAAACATTACCTATTCTTGAAGGTGTAGTCTTGAAAAACCATATATGCACAATAGGTACTGCTAGCTCTATATGAGCCATACGTTCACGACGCACTTTAGAAAGAGTTACCTCTACTCCACAGCGATCGCAAACAATCCCTTTGTGTTTTATTTTCTTATATTTACCACAACAACATTCCCAATCCTTTGTAGGACCGAAAATCTTTTCACAAAATAGTCCACCCTTTTCAGGTTTAAACGTACGGTAATTGATTGTTTCAGGTTTCTTAATTTCCCCACAAGACCACTTATCCCGAATAGTAATATCTGAGGCAATTCCAATTTCTAATTTATCAAATAGCCCCTCTTTAGATAGAGTGACATTGTCTCGAGAACCTTCTCCGAACATTATTGTTTTTCTCCAATAAGTGATTTGTTAAGCATCTACTACCATAGGACGGACATCAAGTCCTAAACCTTGCATTTCTTTAATTAAAACGTTAAACGACTCAGGTGTACCTGATTTAAGAAGATTTTCTCCTTTAACAATAGATTCGTAAATCCTTGTTCGTCCAGAAACGTCGTCAGATTTTACTGTGAGAATCTCTTGAAGCATATGAGCTACCCCATAAGCCTCCAAAGCCCACACCTCCATCTCCCCAAATCTTTGACCTCCCATCTGAGCTTTACCCCCAAGAGGCTGCTGAGTTACTAAAGAGTAAGGCCCAATAGATCTAGCGTGAATTTTATCCGCGATTAAGTGGCTGAGTTTCAACATATAGATGTAGCCAATAACTACAGTATTATCGAATCTCTCTCCCGTCTTTCCATCATATAAGTAAGACTTACCGTCTGCAGGCAATCCTTGCTCGATCATCATGTCCCAAATACGAGACTCTGGGAATCCTTCAAACACTGGAGTTTTTACATGAATGCCAGCAGTTTTTGCAGCATAACCAAGATGTGTTTCCAATACCTGGCCTAAGTTCATCCTCGAAGGCACCCCAAGAGGATTTAAGATCATCTGTACAGTTTCGCCATTAGCTAAATATGGCATATCAGCCTCAGGAACAATCTTAGAAACAACTCCTTTGTTTCCATGACGTCCAGCCATTTTATCTCCAACTTGGAGTTTTCTTTTTGAAGCTACATAAACTTTAACCTGCCGAATGACGCCGTGATCAAGATCAGCATCTCCCTCACGGATATGCTCAACTTCTGTTTTATAATTGACTTCCAGACGTTGTAAGGAAGTCTCATAATCAGAAAGTAGACCTTTTAAGACATCATACATTTCACAAGGAGGCATAAGAAGATCAACTAAAGTCTCTTGTTCAAGAAGCTCTATAGTCTCTTGGTCAAATACCGTACCTTCTTGAACCAAGATATCTGCTGTACGGCGATGAATAATAGAAGCTGGAGCTTTTTCATTAAGTAATAACGCTCCGAGTTTCTCACGATATTCAGTCTTCAATACTGAAATTTGATTCTTATAACCCTTCTGTAGGTCTTTTAAATGAACAGCTTCTTCCACAAGTTCATCATCACTTTTAGAAAGTCTATCTTTTCTACTGAAGACCTTAACATCCATGACGACTCCTTCTGTTCCTGGAGGCACCGTCAAAGAAGCATCTTTAACATCAGCAGCTTTCTCACCAAAAATGGCTCGTAATAAACGTTCTTCAGGAGCGAGTTCTGTTTCTGATTTTGGAGTGATTTTACCAACAAGAATATCGCCTGGTTTTACTTCAGCTCCAATCCGAATAATTCCGTCTTCACCTAAATTTGCTAAAACTTCTTCGGAAACATTAGGAATATCACGAGTAATCTCTTCTTTTCCTAATTTTGTATCTCTAGCTGTTAGTTCGAATTCTTCAATATAAATCGAAGTATAGGCATCTTGCTTAATAAGCTTTTCAGAAATAATAATCGCATCTTCAAAATTGTATCCATACCATGGCATGAAGGCTACCAAGATATTCTTTCCTAAAGCAAGTTCTCCTTGATCTGTAGCAGGACCGTCAGCGATAACATCACCTTTAACTACCACATCTCCAACACTACATAAAGGTCGTTGATTGATGCATGTACCTGAATTCGATCTTAGGAACTTTTTAAGATCATAAGTACGTTTCAATGTTGGATTGTGTTTCGCAGCAATAACTATCTTATAACCGTCAACATAGTCAACAATTCCATCTTCTTCAGCGACAACAATAGCTCCAGAATCTTTAGCAGCACGAGATTCCAATCCCGTTCCAACAATAGGAGCTTCTGTTTTTAACAAAGGCACAGCTTGACGTTGCATATTTGATCCCATGAGAGCACGGTTAGCGTCATCATGTTCTAAAAATGGGATCAAACCTGTAACAATAGATACCAATTGTTTTGGGGAAACGTCCATATGGGTAACGGTACTGGTATCAGCTTCAAAAGCCTCTCCGCGGCACCTTGCCCAACATACAGGATCCACAAACATATTATATTCATCTAAAGTTGCTGAAGCCTGCGCGATCACACATTCTTCTTCAACATCAGCGGTCATGTATTCGATTTCATCAGTAACAACACCATCTCTAACAATGCGGTATGGGGTCTCAATAAATCCAAATTCATTAATTTTTGCAAAAGAAGAGAGCGAAGTAATCAAACCAATATTCGGTCCTTCTGGAGTCTCAATTGGACAAATACGTCCATAGTGGCTCGCATGCACGTCACGAACTTCAAATCCAGCTCTTTCCCTATTTAAACCTCCAGGACCCAAAGCTGATAAACGACGCTTATGCGTCAATTCCGCCACAGGATTAGTTTGATCCATAAATTGAGAAAGTTGAGAACGACCAAAAAAGTCTTTTAAAACACTTGCAAGACCTTTGGCTGAGATGATCTTTCCAGGAATTAATGTGTCGGAAGAAAAATCAAATAAATTCATCCTCTCGCGAACAATTTTTTCCATTCTAGCCAAGCCCGAACGACATTGGTTTTGAATTAATTCCCCGACAGAACGTACACGGCGATTCGCTAAATGGTCAATATCATCGATGGAAGCTTTTTCATCACCCATTTTTAAACGGATAAGATACTTCAAAGCACCAATAACATCTTCTTTTCTCAGGGTAACTTGTGATAGAGACTCATCGTCCATTGGGAATCCGAGCTTTCTATTCAACTTATAACGACCTACTCTTCCTAAGTTATAGCGCTTAGAATCGAAGAATAAACGCATAATTGTCGATCTGGCATTCGCTAATGTTGCAGGTTCACCTGGACGCAATCTTCGATAAAAATCTTTTAAAGCAGCTTCATAAGAGTCTGTCGGATCTTTTGCCAACATTTTGATGATAGGGTGATTCTCATCTGCCTCTACAGCTATTTTTAAAGTTGAAATATCAGCATCCAGCATGCGTTTTAACATTGCCGTACTAAGTTTTTCACCAGCTTTTCCGTAAACTAAGGAGGAGGCCTCATCAAGAACATTATCAGCTAAAATCTTACCAACTAAAAGAGTAAAATCTTTTTCACTCTTTAAAGAACGTTCCTCTATTTTGAAAAACTCTTCAATAATATCAGCATCAGATGAATACCCCAAAGCACGAATAAATGTCATAGCTAAAATCTTGCGACGACGTTTTTTTCTATCAATGTGAATATAAATTAAATCGTTGATATCAAAAATAGCTTCTAACCAACTACCTCGATAAGGAATAATTCTAAAAGAAAATAAAATATTCCCTTTAGAATGCTTTTCCTGTTCAAAGTTAATTCCCGGAGATCTGTGTACCTGAGAAACAACGACTCTTTCAGCACCGTTAATAATAAAGGTACCTTTATCTGTCATGATGGGTATAGTTCCCATATAGACTTCTTCTTCTTTGATTCCTGTTTCATCAGTCAAACGAAAACGAACTTTTAGAGTTACGCTATAGGTGATTCCTCTACGAATACACTCATCAGGGGAGTACTTCGGCACACCTAAGTTATAAGACAGATACTCTAAGATAGTAGCTTCATTATAAGATTTAATTGGAAAAATCTCTCTGAAAACTTCTTCCAGGCCGACATTATCGCGCTCTTCTGCAAGCTTCCCAATCTGAAGAAATTGCTTGTAGGACTTAATTTGAATTTCAATAAGATTTGGAAGATCTAAGATATCTTCCTTTTTTTTGACGCTAACCCGCTCCGGGCATTTGAACATGCGAGCTCTCCTAAGACTATTGTGATGCCAAAAGACTTCCCTTAAACAAGCCTACGTATGCCTGTTAAGGGAGTACTACGATTGTATACATGATAAAAAAAGAAAAGAAAAATCTATAAGATTTTTCTTTTCTATAAATTACAAGCCCTTAAAGGAAGCTTTTGCCCCGGCATCTTGTAATTTTTTAACAGTATCCTCAGCATCAGACTTAGAAGTTTTTTCTTTAACAGTTTTAGGTAAACCTTCTGTCATTTCTTTAGCTTCCTTTAAAGCTAATCCAGTAACTTCTCGGACAACTTTTAAAACGCCGATTTTTTTATCTGCAGGAACATCTTCTAAGGTCACAGCAAATTCTGTCGACTCAGCAGGAGCGGCATCACCACCTCCAACAGCAGCGCCAGCAGCAACAGCCATCATAGGAGCAGCAGCAGTGACATCCCATTTTTCTTCTAACAATTTTTTCAAAGCAGCTAATTCTAACACTGTTAAGCTGCTTAATGTCTCTACTAAAGTTTCCAAACTTTGTGTCGTCACTTTTGTCACCCTTACTTAATTTGAGAGTTTTAACATTCTTCTTAGTTTTTTTGTGTTTTCTGGTCGATACAGGAGATAACACCAGAAAGAGCCGAGGCCATAATTCCAACAACCTGAGACATAGGAGCAGCTAACAGTCCTACAACTTGTTGTCTCAATTCTTTTACTGAAGGCAATTTGGCAACAGCCTCTACTTCTTTGCCCGACAAGTTAGCGCTATCAATTCGTCCGGCGAGAAAAACTAGTGAATCGTTATGTTGTTTATTAAAATCTAATACTTGTTTTGCTGCAGAAACAGCATCATCATAAGCAAATACTACGCCTAGATGTCCTCCGGTATCCGAAGAATCTATATCAAAACCAGCACTTTCCATGGCCTTGAAAAAAATTCTCTTTTTTAATACTTCAAATTCTGCAGAAACTCCGGAGAGCGAGTTACGAAACTCTCTAGAATATGCTGCTGTAAATCCAAGATATCTTAATAAAATAAAACCTTGGGATGCGGAGATTTTCTCTTCTACCTCTTGAAGGAGTAATTTCTTTTCTTCTTTCATTTTCCCTCTTGAATTAAGACGCCATTAACTCTCTAGTATCTATAGAAATGCCCGGCCCCATAGTCGAAGAAACGGTAAATGATACTAGGTATTGCCCTTTAGCTGCCGGCGGCTTAGCTTTGATTAAAGCAGAGCATAAAGCTTCAATATTTTCTTTAAGAAGGTTTCCATCAAATGATAGCTTACCTACACCAGCATTACATACTCCGGCGCGATCTGCTTTAAATTCAATTTTTCCCTTGCGCAACTCAGCGATAGCTTTAGTAACATCCATAGTTACTGTACCAGCTTTAGGTGTAGGCATAAGATTTCTAGGTCCTAAAACCTTACCCAACTTCCCAACTTCACGCATCATATCTGGAGTGGCAACAGCGACATCAAAATCGACCCAACCACCTTTAATTCTTTCAACCAGATCATCGCTGCCCACGAAATCAGCTCCGGCGTCTAACGCCTCCTTAGCCTTTTCTCCAGCAGCAAACACAAGAATTTTTAAAGTCTTTCCTGTACCATTAGGCAAAGAAACAGATCCACGAATTTGTTGATCACTTTTCTTCGGATCTATTCCTAATTTTATAGATACGTCAACAGTTTGATCAAAGCGCACTGTGGGACATTGTTTTAAAATATCTATAGCTTCTTGCAAAGAATATGACTTTGAAAAATCATAGCTTTTTAAGATGCCTCGTATACGTTTTCCATGTTTTGTCATAATTATGCAGCCCTATTACAATTTACTCGACGTCTATACCCATACTTCGGGCTGTTCCTTCCACCATGCGTTTTGCTGAATCAAGAAGAACGACGTCCATATCTTTCATTTTTTGTTCGGCAATAGCTGTTACCTGTGCCTGAGTCAATTTTCCAACTTTATTTCTGTTAGGAATTTTAGATCCAGACTCTAGATTCAATGCCTTTTTGATCAAAGAAGATACGGGAGGTTGTTTGGTTATGAATGTAAAAGTTTTATCTGAATAAACAGTAATTACTACCGGCAATAGGTCCCCAGGACGATCTTGCGTTGCAGCATTAAACTCTTTGCAAAATCCCATAATATTCACGCCAGCAGCACCTAAAGCAGGTCCTATTGGAGGAGCTGGATTGGCTTTGCCACCAGGAATTTGCAGTTTAATTAACTTAATTACCTTTTTATTCGACATACTAAACCTTACTCTATCTTGACGCCCCTCTATGAATAAAGAGGAAGAAACGAAAAACTAAAATTATAAGAAGATAGAGAATAAGAATACACAGATTTTCTTACTCTTATTCACTTTCTTGTTCCAGAGCAACCTCTTCCACTTGCCAAAACTCTAAATCATCAACACGAGTTTCTCTTCCAAAGATGGATACCATGACACTAAGGCGTCCCTTATCATGGAAAACTTCAGAAACAACACCAATGAAATTTACAAAAACACCATCATTAATTTTGACTCTAGAGCCAACATCAAATTTATGTTTTTGTACAACACCGGCCTTCTTCTCTTCGAGATCTTTTAAAATGTTTCGCACTTCATCTTCAGATAAAGCTAGAGGAACTCCTCCACCTAAAAATTCAACAACGCCAGGATTATTTTTTACATATAACCAAGACTCGTCCGTCAGATGCATTTTAATTAATAAGTACCCCGGCCAGATGAACTTCTCGACTACCTTATGTTCACCTTTTTTTACTTCCATAACGTTTTCTATAGGCAAGACAATTTCTTGTATAAAATCCGTCATTCCAGATGATTCTTTAAAATCCTCTAAAGCTTTTTTAACTTTTTTTTCTTGAGCCGTAAAAACTTGAACGACATACCACTTAAACATGCAACTAACCAAACAAAAAGCCTGTTATACTACTTAGCAACGTAAGTAGCTTACGAAACACTAGATCCACACAATATATAGAAAAGCCTAAGCCAAAAATACTTGCTATCACAATTTTAACGTATCTTTTCAGATCACGCTTACTGACCCATTCAATTTTTTTAATTTCGTCTAGAAAGCCAGCTCCTGCTTGCTTTTTAGCTTTAGAGATTTTTTTAGAGAGTGTCTCTTGGTGATTGCGTTGTTTCATAAGCGAATTTCTAGATCAAAAATTAAGTCTATACGGGTGCGAAGGGAGTCGAACCCCCGACCGGCGGCTTTGGAGGCCACTGCTCTACCAGCTAAGCTACACACCCAAAAAAGCATGATTGAGACCAACAATCTCAATCATGCTTATAAATGTACCTATAAATTAGGCAATAATTTTTGAAATCGTTCCAGCGCCGATTGTACGACCGCCTTCACGAATAGCAAATCTCATACCTTCTTCTAGAGCTACGGGGCTAATTAATTGAACGTCGAATTCAACGTTATCGCCCGGCATAACCATTTCTGTACCCTCTGGAAGCGTTACAACACCTGTTACGTCTGTTGTACGGAAAAAGAATTGTGGTCTGTATCCAGTGAAGAAAGGTTTATGACGTCCACCCTCTTCTTTTTGTAGGATGTAAACAGTACCTTTAAATTGTGTGTGAGATTTTACACTGTTAGGCTGGCAAATAACCATACCACGCTCAACATCATTCTTACCGATACCTCTAAGGAGCAAACCAACGTTTTCCCCTGCTTGACCTTCTGGAAGTTCTTTTCTGAACATTTCCACACCAGTAACAATAGTCTCTCTAGTATCTCTCAAACCAACAATCTGTACTTTATCACCAACTTTAACAATTCCACGCTCGATACGCCCTGTTACCACAGTACCACGACCAGAAATAGAGAATACGTCTTCGATTGGCATCAAGAAAGGTTTATCGACTTCACGTTCTGGTGTAGGGATGTTATCATCCACTGCCTGCATTAATTCACGAATCTTTTCAACATAGCTCGCATCGCCTTCTAAAGCCTTCAAAGCAGAACCACGAATGATTGGACAACCCTTATAGCCCTTTTCTTCTAAAAGTTCAGCCAACTCCATTTCAACTAAATCTACAAGTTCAGCATCTTCTTGAGAAATCATATCGATCTTATTAAGAAAAACAACGATATAAGGAACACCAACCTGTCTTGCCAAAAGAATATGTTCTTTTGTCTGAGGCATCGCACCGTCAGTAGCTGAAACAACAAGAATCGCACCGTCCATCTGGGCAGCACCTGTAATCATGTTCTTAACATAGTCAGCGTGACCTGGGCAGTCTACGTGGGCATAGTGACGGTTAGGAGTTTCATATTCAACGTGAGATGCGTTGATAGTAATTCCTCTAGCTTTTTCTTCAGGAGTATTGTCAATAGAACTGTAATCGCAAAAATTAGCCAACCCCTCTGCTGACAGTGCACGTGTAATCGCAGCTGTTAGCGTAGTTTTACCGTGGTCAACGTGTCCAATGGTCCCTATATTGATATGGGGTTTATTACGTTGAAAAGTTTCTTTTGACATTTCAGAATCCTCATTAAATTAATTTTACTCCAACCATTGCTTCTGCCCAGAATAGGAATTGAACCTACGACCGCTTGCTTACCATGCAAGTGCTCTACCACTGAGCTATCTGGGCCTATATTCACTGTTTCATAATGGCTCAGAGAATTGCCTAGTCTATGTCACTTATTTTAAAACATCAATAGAAAACAGTTAACGATGCCTGTATACAACTCTAGCTTTTGTTAGATCATAAGCTGACATTTCAACGGTAACACGATCTCCAACAAGCAAACGGATATTACTCATACGCATTTTACCGCATAAATGAGCTGTGACCGGCATGCCATTCTCTAATAATATTTTGAAATGCATCCCGGGAAGGAGTTCTTGCACCCTACCCTCAAGCACGATAGTGTCTTCTTTTTTTGCCATGTATTAATTATCCTTAAACAAAATCCTCTCAGCCACAGACATCTTAAATATTGAAGACTGGCCAGACGGGCAGATTTGGTCTTTTTAAAGAATAGAGCTT
The DNA here is from genome assembly GCF_018343815.1 of Chlamydia crocodili. NCBI lineage: Bacteria > Pseudomonadati > Chlamydiota > Chlamydiia > Chlamydiales > Chlamydiaceae > Chlamydia > Chlamydia crocodili. The sequence goes on from NZ_CP060791.1 coordinate 162,829, forward strand.
ATCCCATTCCGCTCCATCCATAAATGCAGCAGAATTATATTCAGTGTGAAGAAAAAGTCAAACGCCTTTCACGGATAGTCGAAATATTATAAAAAAATTATTGAACGCTTAGGTTTAGGTGAAAAAATTTATTACAATATTTACAACTAAAATCAATTTACTTTACCATGTAGCGACTTAATTATCTTTAATAAATATAGAATGACATCTTCTGTTACTTTTAGAGCTCCTTCTCCTAGTAGCTTGGAGATTGTAGTAGGCATGCACGATCATAGTGAATCTGATAGCGAAACGGATATCCCTATAGAGAACCCTCAGCTACCTGACAACAAGATTAATGGAATTGCTATATCCTCTTCTATCCCACCTCTCTCTTCTTTAAAAATTTTACCATATCGACCTTCTCCAAAAACATGTTTAGATCATGTACGTTCTGTAGGAGAAAAAATTAGTTCCTTCTTAAGGGATAATTGGAAATATATTCTATTATACATTCTCGCCTGGGCTCTAATATTAGCTTGCCACCATACTATGGCAGTGACCCTAACCATATGGCTTGGCATAGGGCTAGGCATCGGGGTAATTTTTGGTATTTTTACTGCTAATGTTTTAGATAGAAAAAATAAGTATAAGAATACAAATAGTCTCTGGAATTTGATGAATTATGGGTTACAACAACTTGATCCAAATGGAACACGTCAAATTCTTTTAGCTACAATTATTGCTTCTATTTCTGCTCTAATTTACGCCATTCCAGAGGCTGTTGGAATCACCATTGGCGCCTGCATAGGGAATCAAATCAGTATTCTCACCTGCTATGGGTTGCGTTTAGGAGATGATGATAATTATGTTGCAGATCAAGAAGCTTTTGATAAAAAAGTGGCCAATATTCAAAAAGCAATTAATCAATACCAATTAATTAAAAACCAAATGATCATGCAAAAGCAGATTTCTGCAATTGCAGCGCAACAGAATAATCCTCAAATGACCAGCGCACTACATACATTGCAATTAGAGATGAATGCGCCTCTGCCATATGTATTCGACGTGCCTAAAACACAATATCAAGATCGCCTACATTTCAGTGATCCCGATATTGTTATCGCCTCTGCAAATCAAAGAATTCTTGCCCTATCGCAAACTTTAACCTACCTAAGACAAGAGCCTAATCGTGTTGTTGAGGAATAGTTTTGGAACCCTCTGTATGCCCATTACACCATTCTGGATGTTTGAAAAAACAGCATCGTATTTCACAGATGCTATTTCCCGAAAAATTTCATAAAGATGCATTATATAACTCTCTTTTAGATATCGGATCACAGTCCAAAGCTTTTGATAAAAGTAAAATTACAAGAGAAAACCTTGTATTAGGTTGTCAGAGCGATTTATATCTCTATGAAATACATCAAGAAGGTCGGTTGTTCTTTTTTACCTATACAGAAGCTTTAATCTCTTCAGGAATTGCCGCTCTATTTTCCGAAGTATATTCTGGAGAAACACCAGTTACCGTATTAACATGTAGACCTGTATTTTTTGACCAACTCAGCCAATATCTATCCATTGGAAGGATAAACGGCGGGGAATCTCTATATATGCGTATGAAACAAATTTCCGTACGCTATCTAAAATCTTCAGAATAGATGACGGATATCACTTGCTTGTCAGAAGGTTATATGCTATTATTCGTTCTCTTAATCACGGGGCAGTAGCTCAGCGGTTAGAGCCACGGACTCATAACCCGTTGGTCACAGGTTCGAATCCTGTCTGCCCCAAGTTCTTTTTATTCCTAATCTCAACTCTCTTTTTTAAATTCATTTTTCACGCCTCTCTATTGCAACTCGTTCATAGTGTTTGACTTATAGGAAGGATCTGATCTAAAATCTCCTGGATTTTAAAAACTTATTATCACTTTTATGAGACTAACAACCAATGTGATAACTACAAGTGACTCACTCAATAATCACAGGCAATCGCGCTGGTAAAATTAGTTTCAAAAACACATTCCAAAATCATAAATTAAAATTATTTAGGAGATCCTATGGAGCCACCCAGCGCCCTCCCGCCTCCACCTCCATCACCACTTCCTTCGTGGTTGTTAGAACAAGCCGGAGATGCAGGTATAAAACATACTGAAGAAACATCCAAAACAAGCACCCCCCCCCCCCCCCCCCACAAGAATTTCTAAAATTCTATCTTCTAAAATTACCTGCGTTGCAGCTGTAATCTTTGCTTTATTAGGAGTAATAGCATGCATCATAGGAGCCGTACTCTTTCCTATGTACCCTAACTTTATTGTTATTGGTGGTGCAATACTTTCAGTAATCGCTATTGCATTGGTGTCTGCTTTACTTGCCCATGGGAAAAAAGAGGTGCGAGCACTTCATATAGAATTAGAAGCATCAGACGCTAAAATAGATCAGCTATTAGATCAGTATAATCAGCTTGTTGATGAATATAACAATGATAGCGATGACGATGATGACGAGGCTATTGAAAGACTCACAGCAGATTATAATGCATTAGCTCAACAGTATAACGATCTCCTTCAGCAATATAATGAATTGCAAGATGAAAAAGGTTGGAGTGAAGATGAAATAGCAGATGCTAATGCCCAACGAGCTATTCAGTTAGAACAACAAAATACTGATCTACAATCCCAAAACAACGATTTACAAGAGAAAAATACCGAACTACAAAATAGCTACGGGGCACTATTCTTAGAAAAAAGTGAGGCGGATATACGGATCCAAGAACTTTCTGAAAATTGCGAAAGGTTACAATCTGAGATATCTGATTTAAAAAATTTAATAACGGAAAAAGAAGCCGAAATCGCCGCAGAAAAATCTCAAAGTGAGGCTATGCTCTCCCAATCACAGAGTTTAGAAGAAGAAATTGCTCGTCTTCAAATGCAGATAGGAGAAAATAAAAGCTCTTCACAAAAATCACAATCACAACTCGAACAACAATTATCTGCTCAACAAGAACTAGTTACAAAAACTGAAGAGGCTCTGAAAGCATCAAAAGAAGAAAAACAAAAACTTGAAGATCTATTAAAAGAGGCTGTAGGCACGTCTACAGGCATCACACAACAACACCAGATCCTAGTAGAGTCCTCAAAAAATAAAGTTGAAAGCTTAGAAAAACAAGTAGAGCAGCAACAGTTAAAAGTGGAGACTCTTCAAAAGCAATTAGAACAAGAGAAAATAAAAGTAAAAGAGCTAGAAACACAACTAGAAAGCCTTAAAATCAAAACAGAACAGGAAATTAAAGAACTTAAAGAAAAAATCTCCAAATTAGAAGGTGATAAGAGAAACCTTCTTGCTGCATTAGAGACATCTCAAAGCAACGTGAACCGTTTACAAGAAGAAATCACCAAACTAAGAGAAACCTTTAATACAACATCGAAAGCATTACAGAATGAAAATGCTAAACTTAAAAAAGAAGTTAATGATCTACAAACACGACTATCCGTCTATACATCAAATCAAAATCTAATTTGTGAGAAAACTGTTAGAACTGTCAAAGTACAACATACGGTAACTGCCAAAAATAACCTCCAGAAAGTTGTAAGGACAACTTCACATCCTGTAACTGATTGGGAACAGAAAACAGTAGTTATCAACATGCAAGCTTTTGATAAAAAATCTCTAAAAGCTTCCAAAAAAGCTTCAGCAGGCAAAGAGTCATCTCTAACAGCCGATTCAGAAGCAGAAAACTCGCATGGACTCGGAAGCGTGCCAACAAGACATTCTGAAAATGAAAAGCCTCCTGTGCCACCAAAACCAAAAAAATCAAAATTTTTCAGATTTTTCCGTTCTAACAAATAATAAATATCCAAGGCCTCTCATACATTTGTGAGGTCTTTTTTATTATAAAAACGCGCTGAAACACATCTCTAAGTCGATCTTTCCGTTTGACTTATGAAAATTCTGCATCTAGCATTTCATCAATTTGTAAATAATTAGAGCATGATATTTATGGGAATCACTGTTAACTCAGAATCTATACAACCAGAAAATAAACTACCTATCCCCGAACGTCGCATACCAAGAACCTCCAAAGTTGTAGAATATACTCTTATAGCTCTCGCTGTATTGTTAGCCTCATTAGGTGTCATTGCATGTTCTATAGGAGCAGCCCTTACACCTCACTTACCCATGCTGGTTATTATCGGAGGCACTCTGTTATCGCTAATTAGCTGTTTTGTTCTCGGGATATTACTTGTACGCCTCAGCAGAAAAAATTTTGAATTAGAAAATAAAATTGATCATCCGGGATTAAAACATCTCGAGGAATTTACCAATGATCAGGAATATTTGTTACGAGAAAATGCTAATGTAAAAAGTTCTCTTAATGATCTTATTGATAAATACAATCTATTTGTTAATGAGGTAGGTTGCTTTATGGATAAGTACGAGGAAAACAACACAAATCAATCCTAGATTAAGAAAGGCTTCAAAAAACTATAAGAAGCCCTTTATTATTCTATTTAATAAGGATGAAGTTGATTCATGCTGTTTGACTTATATAAAACCATTGTATAAGATGTCTAGGCTTATAAACGGGTATCTTATCTTCATGCGACAAACAACTTATTCAACATCTGCTGATTTATCACGCGAAGACTCTACCCCCCCCCCCCCCCGTCGGGAATTTATAAGACTCTGAAGTCAAGGATTATTCTTGCTCTAATCGTGTTGTCGACATGTTTGGCATTAGCAGCATGTGTAGCAGGAATAACCATTTTTTCTACACCACCTAAATTTATTATTATCGGAGGAATATCCACAGCTCTGATCAATATCCTCTGTTTGTGTATATTAATCCTACTCACACGTAATTCTGCAGTTAATTTACATAGAGATATGGATATTAAGTTGTACCTATTATCTCAACATTATAGAAACTTCATCGATGAGCATGATGCTTTTGTTGAAGAATACAATGCTTTCCTAGATGAATACCAGCTCTACACTATAACCGAGACAATAACTAATTACCAATCTCACCTCATTGAACAACCTGAAAAAGGATCTAAAAAAATGAGAAACAGAAAATAAAATCTTTCTTTCAAACAAGAAAGACCCTGTCTAAATAATCTTTTCAAAAAAGATTTCCCCCTCTGGTAGAGACCTTGTCTTTACGTTGTTCGCATTATAAGTTATTCATATTATTTGACTTAATAAAGAAACCTTTCTTATTATACTCTCAATTTAAATAATAAGGTGTTATTGTTATGCAAATAACAGATGATAAAGTCTTTAATAAGATTCCTAGTCTAGAACTACCCCCCCCCCAACGCTGCGTTAAAATAGCACAAGCCCTAATCATCCTAATCACCTGCCTAGGCGTTGCTGCCTGTATTACAGCAGGAATCCTTTTCCCTACATTACCTACTCTTATCATCATCGGCGGAGTTTTCTCAGCTCTTATTTCCATTGTACTCTTAGTCATTTTAATAAAAAAAGTTCTCCTAGAACTACGTAAAAATAATGACACGATTATTAAAGGAATCAATTTATTAAGATATGAGGGAAATCAATTCGAACACCAACAAAACAATATCTCCGATAGCTTCACAGATCTAAATCAAAAATATCAGGATCTAAACAAACAATACACCAAAGACAAACAATACGTTCAAACTACATTAGATGGATATAAAAAATCCTTAGACAATCTGAATAAAGATTTAGATTCTATCCGTGAACAAATATCAAAAAACGCAGCCAGTTTAGAAATTCTTAACCCAAGCAACAAAAAGGGCTTTATCTCAAAGATAAAAGCAAAAGATAGCCCTGCGCCTACTAATACTTAGTTTTAGAAACAATTAATTAAAAATTGAGACTATATTTCCATGACCATAGAAGAAAGATCTGTATACTCTATTATAGGAAATCAAACAAAAATTGATATATTCCATTTCGATCTACAAAGATTCTATCTACAAAGAAATCTCCTAATGTTCCCAAAAAAAACGGCGTACTTAGCCTCTGTAGTAATTGGCATTGGTATTGTAGCGTGTACAGCAGCAGCAATGTTCTATCCAACTCTACCCTGTCTCATCATTTCCATTACAACTATTATAGTCCTGCTATCTGTTGTAATTACGTTTGGGATCATATTACATATGTGGAAAAGCTTACCAAGTTATCTAGAAAAATTTGACGAATTAATTTATAAAAAAGTTCAACTCGAAAGAAAACATAACAAACAAGCTTTAGATCATGACGACCTTAAACGCAATTACCAACTATTCTCACTTGGATACTATCCAGCACAAGATCAACTCAATGATCAACTAAAACAGAATCAAAAAAGCATAAAAATAATAAAACTGCTAATAGAAACTCGTAAAGAAGATGCTAAGAAACCCCAGGAAGAAATTGAATTCTTGCTTAAAAAAAAGGGCTTATCTTTTGAAAAGAATCAAAATCTTTAAGTTAAAATAAATGTATGCCCTGTTAATGTTTATATAAACCATTCATATTGTTTGACTTAATAAAGAAATCCTTCTTATCATTCCCTGAAATTAAACAATTAAGGTATGTTTGTTATGCAAACAGTAAATATTAAAGTAGCTAACCAAATAGCTGATCTAGAAACGCTTACCCCCCCCCCCCCAACAACGATGTGTTAAGATAGGCGCCTCAATAGCTACTATCATAGCTTGCTTAGGAATTGCTGCCTGCATCACCGCGGCTATATTTTTCCCCACATTACCTTCTCTTATCATTATCGGCGGAACTCTTGCAGGGCTAGTCTCGATGATATTCTTATGTGGAATGATTCTACGAATGAGAAAAGAAAATCTAGACGCATTAAAAAGTATGGGCGAAGAAATTTCGAATCGCTTAGATAAAAAATACGAGAGTCTACGGAAAGATTACGGGGTATTCGTTTTAAAAACACAACAAGAACAGGCTACTCTTGAAGTGTCTGTAAATCAAAATAAAGATCGGTTAGATCAGTATCGAGACTCTCTTAATCGTCAGCAAAAAGAGATAGATAATCTAAACACAAAAAAATCAAAAAAAGCTTAACTAAAAGAGGTTTCTATTATGTTTTTATAGAAACCTTTTTTGAATTATATAAACAATATTTATTCCTTTGACCGCAAGAAAGTTACTTTGTTATTATAGATAGATTTTAATAATAACCTTCTAGTGTTATGTCCATTCTCACTCTTCCTGAGAAGACAGGTCTCTTTCAATTAGATTTCTTAGATCCACAGATAAGCAGACCTTCTATAGTCGCGCAAAATATGACTCTTGTTATAACAGCTTTACTTGCTTGCCTGGGTATAACTATGATCATTATCGGTGCAATAAGTTCTCCCACATTAAGTCCTATTATCGCCATAGGAAGCATACTGTCGACATTTTCTATGTTGGGGATAAGTCTTTTACTTGCTTATCTATGTAAAAAAACATCAGATCAAAATCTAAAACTCTCCATAGAAAATAAACAACTCCTTACCTATAGCAGAAGTTTGAGCGCCAATCTCGAAAAATCCATAGGACTGCATAAAAATACATTCCCACAAGAATAAATACGCCTTAACATAACTCTAAAGCCATTTTCTTACTATTGACTTAATAGAAAATTCTAAATTACTCTGATTTTAATCTTTCAAAATTACATACAATTTTTTCTATGAGTCAAGTCAGTAATCTTAGATTATCAGGGCCTTCGGCTGAAGATGCTCCTATGTTATCCCATCTAAAATCTAAACTAATGATTACCCTGGTGGCCCTATCAATTTGCGTAGGCCTTGCAGGATGTGTTGCGGGAGCTATTCTGCTACCCACATTGCCTATTTTGATGATTTCCGGAAGTGTTATCATTTCGCTAATTTCTATTATCTGTTTATGCTCTCTGCTTATAATCTCGAGTAAAACAAATAAAGAAATACAGCAAATTAACTACATTCTATTACAGCAAAATAAAGAGCTTTTCCATGCTCAAGCAGAGTCCCAGAACAATTACAATAATTTGCAACAGATTGTTACAGATCAAGGGGATCTGCTGAATACTCTCTCTATTGAAAGTTCTAAGAAAACTAAAGATCTACCTAACTAAAAAGGTTTCTACGTTTATGTAGAAACCTTTTTCTATAAAGAATCTTGATTAAAAAACTAAAAATATCGTTTTTTGAAGAACTGAAGAGCCTTTCTTCCTTGAACAACCAGAAGTATCTTCAACGTCTCTCCTATAACAAATGGTGCTGCACCTAATTGTAAACCTCGCACAAGATCTACAGTATCTGTTATTGACGTCATATAAAAGTAATAAGTGAGCCATAATGACCCTAATAATAGTGTGATAGATGCTGCTCCTGCAAGAATAGCCCCTAAGACATAGCTATTGGGATTCTTAAATCGACGATAAAGTAATGATATAAATACCGCGACTAGAGGAAATGCATAAAGATATCCCGCTGTTGGCCCCAAAAATGTAGCTATGCCATACCCTGAACTATAAAACACAGGGAGGAATAAGCCTTCTAACAGATAGGCTATGACACTACTAACAGCAATCATCGGAGAGCACGCCACACCAATACAGTAGATTCCTAAAGTTTGGAAGGTAACAGGAATGGGGGTAAATGGAAGGGGTAAGGTAATTTTGGCTAATAGAGCAAGGAAAAGCGACCCTTCTAAGATCTGAACTACTGGACTACTCAATATCCCCAACAGCCAAGATTTTTTCGTCAGACTATAACTCATATCCCTCTCCTATAGGCTATCTGATCTTTCCGTGCTATTCTGTAACTTTATACCCGCTCTTGTCAATTTCTGAATTTAAAAAGACATCTTTACTAAGATATGAAAAGAAGACTTAACTAAAATACATATAAATTAATTATTTTAATAATAAATCATAAGTAGTTAATTGTGAAATTATTATGCTTTGAATTAAAATGTGTGCGAAGACTTTTTATTTTAGAACATATTTTTCATGTTTCATCTCTTATCTTCTATCGTATTTACAACCCCTCTTAATCCTCTTTCCCGTTTGGGGGGGGGGTTAGCTCTCGCCTTCCTTCTTCTGACCGACTCTCTTCATGTTTCTCAATGAAAGTCGAAAAGAAAAAAGGGTAATTTTACATGTCGTCATCATCAAGTAGCTCGTCTGCGGGATCCCCAGCGCCTGCACCACAGTGTTCATTTCAGAATTGGACGCCTCAGGTTCCGAATCCTACACCAGCAGAAGTTGTGAGTTTATCACAACGTATTGAAGGTTTTGTAGAAAACTACATTCCTTTAACGGGTGACGGCTGTTTAAGGCGTCTTCCAGGCTGCCCTTCATGTCCTCAAGGGGCTTGCGTCCACTCAGGTAGTGGAGAACCAATGATGGATTTTTGCCATTGTTGGACATGCCGTTTCGGTAAGCCTACTGGAAATAGTATGCGTGGTTTTTATATCGATGTGAAGGAATATGCTAGAGTTCACGGCAATGCGTGTACCGCTCACTCTTTATTAAAATCGGGTATCAATGTTGCAGCAGTGTCAAAACAGCACGGCGAACTATCGGAAGAAGAAAAAGGAAAGATGCAGCGATACTGCTCTACTGCAATTACTGAGACTAGCAGAACCAGCTACTCGATTACTGCAAGAACAAAATCTATCATGAGGATATCGGAACGCATTCGAGAAGAAGGTATCCTAGAAGGTCTCAGTGGGCAGATTTTAGATCTTTGGCATGCAGCCCCAGAAGATATAAATCCAGAAGATGCTCAAAAAATTTGGGTAAAGACCAGCGATGGTGCTAAATCTCCGTTTTGCTATACAAAATTTTTAAACTACATTAGAACAATTCGTTGTTATAAAACCAATAGCAACCGTTGTTTATACAACTCTTTAATTAGAGAGAGTCCAGGAAGTAGCATTACCTCATGTGTAATGTACACTCTTGCAGCGATAATCAAACATGAGAATTTCAGAGATCTTTTACTTGAAGAAGAATCTGATGGTGCAGGTGGAACTATCTACACCTGTTCTTATATGTTAATTAAGACCATCTTTTTACTTGCCTTAGTCGCTAAACATCAACATCCTCATGCCGGTTATATATATGATCGTCAACGATTTGAAGACGAAGACGAAGATACAGTCCGTCTTGCCTCGAATACTTTCCGCGAAAGAGTCTTAGGAAAACTCATATTCGACAGACATGGCACGCAAATTCCACAAGCGATCCTTAGAGATTTTCCTACAATGTCGATGAATATGGGTCTAAGACCTTGGAGCAGGGTGACTTCAACTCAACCGGATCCATCCATTATTTTTGAATCAGAAGGATCCTCAGGAGAAGAGGAAATGCCAGAAACACCTCCACCTCCAAGAAGAAGACGAAGAACACGACAAAGAACACAGCGCCCCTCATCGTTACCCATCTCTTCGGCAGGGTATGTAGTATCTTCCGACAGTGACTCTTCTTCTCCTGTAAGACTTCCTGAGAGCAGTGCCTCTTCAATAGCCAGTACACATAGAGTAAGCGTTTCTTCAATTTCAACACTCGTTACTGTGTCAGACGATTCTAACGATTACATATCAGATATTGAGCAGCTTGCTGCAACCTATCCGATCTCAATTCTCACATCCCCGGCTCCAAAAACACCAGAACCCGGCTCTCCCCAATTTAGAATCAGCTCTTCCCCATTAGCATCGCCGATGTTCCATATGGAAGGTGGAGATGATCTACCCTCACCACCGCCACCACCGAGAACCCCTACAATAAGCCCAAGACTAGAAACATCCTCTGAAAGGGAACTCTCCTGTTCAGAAAGATCGTTTGTATTAATAAGTAATTCGGAAGAAACCGGATCAGATGAAGAAGAATCAAGTATTGCAAGCCCTATCACTATTTCTTCGGATTCACCTAGATCAAATATTATCTCCTCCGTATCACCTTATCTAAGTTCTTATATTGAATATGAAAGTAATAGCAATGATTCTATGCCGATACCGTCAGTACCTCCTATCGGCTTTAGGAGACCTAGTTTCGATTACTTCAGTGAAGCTTCGACATCGGAAGCTACACCGGGGAGACCCACAACCCCTCAATTTAGTCCTTGGGGATCGAGTTCCTCTCCGAAACAGTCTTATACTGATTACTTCAGCGAAGATTCTAGTTCAGGAAGATCCACGCCACCACCACCTAGGACACCTTCAATAAGTCCACGAAGATCGAGTTCCTCAGGAGGATATCCTTACGATCATATTAGTGAAGATTCCAACTCTTCAGGATCAACTACCATTACATTAGCTAGCCCAGGAAGTCCTCTAAGCTCAACTAATTCACAAAGTCCTAGAATATTACTGACATCTTCAAAAACAAGCTCTGTCATCCTAGGATCTCCAAGTTTACACGATAGTTCCGAATCCACTTCTACAACACCAACAAGCAGCCCAAGAAGATCTCCTGTTTTTTCCTATCTCAGTGCTCATACAAGCTCTTCAGGATCGAGCACTATCACATTAGCTAGCCCAGGAAGTCCACCGTGCTCTCCTTTAGGAGCAATATCTTCAATTACAGGCTCATCCACACCCGGATCATCCAGTGATGAGAAAGAACCAGGAGAACCAAAACCACGTCCTTCAGTAGTTCAAACTATAGGAACTCCTCGTACAGGAGCAGATGAAGGTTCATCAAGGAAACGTTCTGCAGATAGTGAAAGTAGCCAAGAAGGAACATCTACTCAGCCAACTGATGAACCGACAACAAGCTCCACGACAACCTCAGGAGATAGTAATTTACCTCCTAGAAAACGCTGGAGAAATTGGCAGCCAACCTAATCATAGATACTAAGAATAACTTTACAGGATTTCCCGTTATCTCCTTCTATGGGGAACACGGAAAATCCTGGTAAAGATCACTAAATTTGCTATAAAAAAGAAAAAGCAAAATACAACATTCACCACCTGGCTAACAGCATAGACATCCCCGCCCTCTAGAGCTTCTGAAAATGGCGGAAAAGGATGTGTGATTACATCTTCTTCCGTACCATTTATCATACGACAGCTAGAATGTAATGATATTCCCACCATGGATATCACCATAGACACGTAGGGGAATATCAACCCGTGGACAGCTACTAAAGCGGCTTCTGATACCATACGTGCATCTTGTACCATATCTCTTCCTGCAGGAACAACTGTCTCTTGTTGATTTTGCTCTTCTGAGATCTCTTCCGATGTTCTCAAAGATAATAAACGAAAGCTATACTCCTGCAATGCTCCACGAATACGTGTTAAAGGAAAAGTTATCAATTCTTGAATATTTAAAAAGATACCAAGATTTAACAGCATGGCATACAACGCAGTATCACACCCATTCATACGGTAACCTATAAGCAAGCGTAGAGCATTTACTATATCTGCAGTGTTTACCAATATTTCCATAGGTGCACAGGCAAGAGCAAAGAGTCTTAGCCAACGAAAGCGCCGTCTACGACGTTGAGAATTTGTAAAAACAATAAGACTATAGCGTGCAAGAGCTAGTCCCATAATCCCCGCAGATATACCTATAGAAACCATTGTTTGACCATCAGAAGTCCAGAAAAATAGTGTGACAATATCCATCACCCTAACTATCATGCTCAACCCAACAGTACATCTTTCTATAAATCCGGGATCTACGTAATTTTCTGCAGTGTCTGTAAATGTTAATGGTGAGTTTGCTAAGGAAATCACCCTATCAAAAAACGTCGAATTTCCCGGCGAAAAGCTAATCAGCTCTACCTGATTATTCGCTAGTATTCCTTCCCAAGCATTCACATTAATCAAAGAAGTTGCAGGTCCAACCGTTTGATGTAAAACAGTTACATGAGCTGCGTCTAACATATGTGAGCGTATTGCCTCTAAGAAAGCAGGATCACAAAATGAAGGGAAAAACACTCCAAAAGAATTGTGAGAGTAAGAAAGAATCCTGGGTTGAGAAAGAAGAAAACCCTCACGATCTAAAAGTGATGAAATGTCTCCTGATAATCGGTAGGTTGTTACACGGCCTGTTCTAGGATAAAACGTAGGGCTGATTCCTATAATCTCTATCCTATCTATATAAGGAGTTACAGATAGAGCCGCGTTAATGACATGCCCACCATCACCATAGAAATATTGTAGAAAGCATCCTTCAGGATGCTGAGAAAAATACTCTTCCCAAATCGCAAGTAAAACCTGACACACTACAGAATCTTGAGAAAGAAAACCTAAAAAAGGAAGGTACCTTTGAGTCAACTCTCTCCCTGAATGATAAACTCCTGAAACAGGACCTCCTCCTAAGGCCTCACTTAAATGCATAGCTTCTACCATAGCCTCACGATATGTTGAAGAGCTGCCATTCACGTATCCCACTCCTACACGATGGTATTGTCTAGGAAGAGAATTTCCAGGAGGTAGATGTTGGACAAGAAAACGTATTGCAGGAGTCGCAAGTATTGGGGATCTATTTTGAGATACAGAAACTATAGCTTCTGGAACAGAAATAACAGCTATTTGATTATTTGAACTAGCTTGTTCAGTGCCAACTTCTAATACTAATTCTGTATTTTCGTCATTACGAACTTCCGCATTTCCCTGAGCATTATTGCTAGAGGAAAAAGGATTTAGACGTGTGGGTGCCGTCATTGGAGTCTACACTCCAAAAGCAAGAAATTCCAAGAATAATACAGCAACCCAGAACAAGAACCCTTAAAAATGGCCTCGAGAGGGAAAAACATAAATAAAAGACTTACTTACAATGAAAGAACAAAGACTCTTATAAAGTTATTCTAAGATGCAAATAATAAAAATCAATCGATTTCAAAAGTAAAAAATCGTGTTTACATGATTGATTATCAAAGACTAACACCAATCTTTTAAAACTAATTTCCCTAGTTGAAAACCTACAATTTTAACTACACAAGACATGATTGGGGCATTCACAAATATTTCCCCAGAACTCTCTTTGTTGATAGTTCGTATCTAAAGAACCATAAACTAGATAGTTCGAAGAAAAATGATTATAGACAACAACACCTCGAAGAAGGGAAAGGATGCTTATAATATAAATACTGAAACCTATGACACCAGTTGTTATTGAACCAAGCACCATGCCCACGATACTACAAATTACACCGAACACAACAAAAACAATAGAGAATACTACACCGGTACGCTCCACCAAAGGAAACTCTTTCCATAAATTGATCTGCTGTTGATTTTGCACACACGCGCGTGTTGTAAGTGCTATTGTCATAACCATTATCTTCTCTAGCTTTGAGGGAGCAAAGCATAAACTGAAATTAAAAAAAATACTATGCAGTTTATCGTTTTTTTACCGTTGTCGATTTCTACGTACTAAATCCACCATAATTATAATATTTACTGCTAATACGATCATACATATAAACAAACTTACTGTCTGTGATACAGCCAAAACATCACCAGTTTTCCAAGCTGCCGAAGCATTATGCAACTGATTAGAATATACACCTGTATCTGTAGTAGAATTTCTCCCTAGCGTACTTGGGATGTTAATAACTATACTGTTTAATACCCCGATAGTAAAAGCTAAGAATATTCCGTGAGCCGTTCCTAGCATCATCTGAACAGAGCCTATCCTACTTCCTTCAGCAGAACGAACAACCACCCTAGATTCTTCGGATGATCCTGTCAATCTTTGTAAAATTACACTTTGGACACGTCCGCGTAATCCTCTCCAATAATTTCTAAATATCTCCATAAAAAGGACACTTCCACTCAATGTGGACGCCACAACAAATACTCCTCGCAAAATTGCACGTTCATTACCATATCTTCTTACACAGTTGATATTATCAAGTAGGGTCACTAAGAAAATCAAAGGTGCTATACCATGAGCCGTCAATCGTGCCCTCCTAAAGATATCCCGAGCAGAACGGCGATTTGTAAACAATAAAAGAAAGTAGCGAAGTAAATTCATACTGTAGCCGCAAACAATCACATAAGAAACTTCGACATCTGGAGATTGAGTAACAGAGAGAATAATACATTCTTGCAGTAGACCGCTAATTCTAAATATACTGAATATACTCGATAAAACAACATCGGTTGCCGCTGTTGGGGAGAAGTTAAATTCCGCCTCTGCAGAAGTATCTCCTAATCCTAATAATTCAGATAATCTCTCAAATGCTCCACCTCCACGACCAATCTCAACCAAAGAAATCTGATTTGAAGTTCTTTCCATCTCTATTTCGGGGGGGGGGGGGGTTCCCGTTAAACGCAAAGCCCAAAGATAGCTTGGGCAACGTACAGTTGGGAAAAATAAACCCTCCGTTCCCGATGAGTAAGGAACAGTCGTTACATTAGCTTGTGTAAATCCATCACGGTCGAAAAGAGTAGTGATATCCCCGGATACTCTAAAATGGTGTACGTTATCTCCTCTAACGTATACTGTTGGAGCAATACCAATCACACAAATTCTATCTGCATATGGAGTATAATCTAATACTTGCTGAACTGCAGCTCCACCATCTCCGTAAAATATAATTATATGTTTTCTATGCCGATTCTCTGGATGTGAGAAGAAATGATTTAAAGAATCTGATAAAGCCTGACATAAGGGACTAAATGGAGAAAAAACAGGTCTGCGAGACAATTGTGAACACCAGCTCCCTGAGCCCGAATTATACAATATGCGTACAGCTACGTTGCGCACTTCACTAATGTATAAAGATTCAAGCTGCGCCTCAGCTAGAGTTTGACCGCTACCATTAATGTAGGTAACATCAATATCGTGTGCCGCAGGTATTTCCATATCGTTATCGAAAATACTTACGGCTTCAAACACATCTGAGGATCCCGTGACAAACGGTCTAGGACCCCCTTGAATAAATAAATTTACTTGTTCAGTAGTCTGTTCAGGAAAGTGTTGCTCGGTATCATTAGAATTCATTTGTTGATCTTCTAAACTGATACTTTCTAGAGTCGGACTGCTGCCAAGATCGACAGGCAAAACCATAAAAACATCCAGCCTTATAGGCAGATATAGGTATTCATAAACTCTCATGCCAAGAAAAGGATAATCCTATTTCTCAACAAGCATCTGTACTATGGGTAGCACTTCATTCTGTAGAATCAAACTTAGAGATATTTCCACAATGACATCACAATACCTTATAAAAATATAATCACTATAAAGTAATTAGGATGAACGAACTTAAAGACAGGATTTTATCTGATAATTCGTATCTGTGAAAAAATTGACACAAGTTTTTGATTCATTATTTCTATTTTGTCTACTACTTTTTTAAAAAGCTCTCGGGCTATAAAATAAAAAAAAGTATCTGCGAAGAAAATCACAGATACTTTTATAAGCTTGCCAAAACTATGGTGTTTGTTATTATCCCTTATGCATCACCATATCTCTAGCATACCTCTCACGCTTCCACGCGAGTTCCTTATCTGTTTTCTCTTTCTGCCAAGCAAGAAGATCTTTTTTAAAATCCAATTCTTTTTCTCGCATTTCGAGATCTTTATAAGCATATTCCATATCTTTAGAATGGCGATAATAACGCCAAATATTGGCAATCTCATCGAGCTTTTGTAACAAAACATCAAAAGAAAGATTTTCATCATTCAATTCTTCAGAAGATGCATGAAGACATGAGAAAATATTTCTACATGCCTGAAGAATTCTCTGTCCAGAGGGAGACTCTTTCATGAGCTCTATAGCCTGTTCATTACTTTCTAATTCTATATTCTCGTTCTTACATACAAGAGCAAGATCACGGTATAATTCCTGACCTTCCTCTACTAAAACTTGAAATAAAGAATCTAGCTGAGCAGCTAGGTTTTCTCTATCTCCATCACTTATAGAATCAAAATAACAATCCATTCTAGAGCCTTGTTTCTCAACAGATTCTTGCATGATAACCTCGGTAGTCTCAGCAAAAATATGACTATAGCATACTAAAGGCAGGAATGCAGTGGTTAAACTATAAATAAAAAATCTCTTAATCATACTTACTCGTGTTCTTGCTTAATTTGAATCAACCTATCAAATTCACGAGACAGTATAGGAGATAAAAATCCAAAAAGCAAACAAATGTGCAAAAAAAAATCAACCCTAAAATTATTATAAACAAAAATATAGAAATTAAGATAAATATTAGTGAAGATTAATATATCTTATAGATAAAAAGGGCTCTCACTAATTTCACGACATGATTTTCAGTATCTGAAATATTTCTTCTGCTCTTTATCCTCTAAAGGATTGCGCATGCATAAAATATGTAAAACACAAGAAATCGATATATAAACTACTGTGATAAACATCAGCATAGCATGATAAATAAAGCTAGATAACCGTGTTAGCCCGATTCTTGATAAAAACTTATAAATCCTATCTAACTTGAGTATTTCTAAAATAAAATTCAGAAAACCCGATTTGCAAACTACTCGACTTTGCTCATTTTCTAACGCAGCTATAGGTTCAACAGCTCGAACAGGTAGTAGAGGAATTTTAGTATGTCGATGCATCTGTAATTAAGTAGAGGAAAAGCGATAGAAAGCAAGGAAAATGCAACACAAATCATTTAAAATCAACAGGAAAGAAGTCTTACTTTTTGCAATAAAACCCATTGAAAATGTGTACTTTCTTGCCTGAAATCTATGTGAGAACCTGCTGACATACTTGAGACCATTGTGACATTTTTTTCACAATGATTGGCAAAGATTTTGCATTTTGTAAGTCCTTAATAGATAGAGGTAAACGCAAAACACTGTAAGCAATATCTTGCTTATAGGCAAGTAATGCCTTTATTGCGATGGGATTTGTCGTATGACCAAGCCAAAGAGAAAGCTCTTGCCATAATGATGCATTGCTTTCTTGATAAGGATTATCTACATAGCTACGCGCCTCTCCCGGCCAGCCATTAGCTAAAACAGAAACGAGTCCTTGAGCTCCATATGAATGCATTTGCGGCCACAAACTATCATCGCCACAATATAAAATAAGATCGGGATGTATCTGCACATATTCGCGACATTTTTCAACAGATCCTCCAGAATCTTTTACTCCATAAAAGGAAGGATGGGTAGATAATGCACATACAGTTTCTAAATATAACGGTGTTCCTGCTCTAGAGGGAATGTTATATAAAATTGCAGGTTTATTCGTAGCATTTAAGAGATGTTCGAACCATAACGTCTGACCATAAATCCCAGGTTTTGTATAAATAGGACTGGTAATTAAAAAACCATCAACAGGATAAGTAGAGCATATTTTTATCCATTCTAAAGCATCATTTAGTGAAATACCAGACACTCCAATAACTATAGGAACCTGCAGCTTCAAAGAACAAGCAAAAGAAACTAGGGCTTCTTTCTCCTTTACTGTTAATGCTAGGCTTTCTCCAGTACTCCCAAGCAAGACAACACCATTTCCTTCTCTTTCTTGAGAACGTAAAATCTTCTCAAAACTTGGAAAATCAATCGCATAATTAGGAAGAAAAGGAGTGATGCACGCGGTGAGTAATTTCATAATGCTTGTTATACTACAGAAAACCTCTGCTTAACATAATCATTATGGAGTTGTTCTACAATGTTTCCTGCTAGATTCTCAGGAACTACTAAGCTCAATGCCATGCAACTTTGGCAACAGCAAAAGATGGGAGAAGGATAATTACGTAATTTATCTGTAACGGTAGTCACAACCTTTGTTGAAGCTAATCCAGAACCAATCATAGTAATCAAAGCCAAATCATAAAGCATATGTACAGTCCCTATATCAGATAACTTGCTATAGAGATCTTGGATAATTTCTTCAGAAATATCATCATCATCTGTCGTAAAAGATACCTTGGCATCCTGAGAAGTTATCAAACCAGGAAGAACATGGTAAGTATCTAATATAGGTAAAATCTTATCTAAACCAACAGCACCTAAAATACCACTATCTACAGACCATAATCGTTGGCGTTGACGTAAGGAAAGCGCTTTTACACGAGGTGCATAGCTTACAGTTTTATCCATAGCATAAATCCAGGTACCTCCTTTAGAAACATCAAAAGTAGAGGTTACGAAAATAGGGATCCCTGCACGCACACACGGAGAAAGCATAGGAGGATAGAGAATTTTAGCACCAAAGGTAGCCAGATTTTGCATTTCTTCAAAACTCAACTCTGGGATGAGTTGCGCATCTTCAATGATTCTCGGATCCATAGTATAAATACCATTCACATCAGTATAAATACGCACTTCTTCAGCATTACTCATTTCAGCAATTAATGCTCCGGAATAATCACTTCCCCCTCTACCCAATACTGTGGTCTTCCCAGAAATATCCGCTCCTATAAATCCCTGAGTGATATAGCAAATATCACTTTTGAGATTAAGAGCATGCCAATTTTTTCGCATACGCGAAATATCAGGAGCTGCACGATGGTATTCGCCATTTGTCAATATGACAGTTCTTGCTTCCAAAAACTCTATAGGAAAGTTATTATCATCACAGAAAGCTTGAAATAAAGAAGCCGATATATCCTCACCTAAAGCAAGAATTTCAGCTCGATCACTAGGGAAGATTTCTTTCTTATTTACATAACTGTTCAACTTTTCTATCCAAGGAGATATGGAAAATATGAGTTGCAGTTCATGAATAATTTCATCATGCCTATTCGCAATATCAAGAACAATTTGTTCACGATATTCACTAGAAACACAACAAAACATATCTAATAGGTCTGTAATTCCTGCTACAGCACTGACAACAACAAAACGCGGTGCATCTTTACAGACAATAGCATACACCTTACGTATACTTTCTGCAGTTCCTAAACTAGTCCCGCCAAATTTATATACTACTGGAGACATGCATATTCTCCAGAATTCTGAAAACAATAGTTGTGCATGTTTGTCAATAAAGCTCCCGCAGCACCTCGAACAAGATTGTGTATCAATACATTCATTTTTATTGTTCGAGAATCACTCCCATAGGTGATGGGTCCTATATGCACACGCATGTCATCATCTGCAAGATCTTTTCTTGCTTGTGGATGCCAAGGAGAATCATAAAGTTTATACGTACCTGGGAATGCTACATTCCTATGATGATAGCAACGAAGAATATCCTCTATATCGACAGGGTCAAGAAAAGTCACATGTAAAGTTAATGTGTGTCCATAAACTACAGGAACACGATGTACAGTAACTGCTATGGAGAACTGAGCGGGTTCATCACACTTGCCTAAAATCTTTAGTGTTTCCTTAAGGATTTTTTCTTCTTCCCCTACTATATGAGGAATCGTATTTCCTAAAATATCCATGGAAGCAACTCCGGGATGACCAGCACCACTTGCTGATTGCAAAGTGACAATATTCGCACGATCAATCCCAAATTCCCTCAAAGGAGCTAAAGCTAAAGCAATACCAGAGACACAGCAATTAGAATTAGTAATGATTCTTCCAGGAAAAGGTTGCCTAGCAATAAGACTAAGATGATCCTGATTTACTTCGGGAATAATAATAGGAACTGTAGGATGCATTCTAAAAGCAGATGAATTAGAGAAAATTAATTTTCCCTGAGATAGACAGTATGTCTCTAATGATTCCGCTATCCTTTCTGGCAAGAAGGATACAATAATATCCGATTCAACCTCTTCAATTCTACGAATAGGCACTTGAGCCATACTTTCCGGCATAGGACCCAGAGACTCTTGCCAAACACACGCAGAACCATAAGTCTGACTATATTTTGTCTCGGAGGCAACAACTTCACAAATATGCCAAGGAAACCATTTATGCAAGAGAGCTACGAATTTTTGACCGACAAGCCCAGTAGCTCCCAAAACAGCCACACGCATGTGTTGCCTCCTGAAATCATACTATATCATCACTGATAGTGAATAAGAAAGCAGATCAACAAAACAGCCACTTAATCTAGAGTGTCGACAAGACAAAACACGCACTCCTCTTATTCAAAAATCAAGGAATCTTAGAGGCCGCATTGTAATAACGGTTTTGTTTTTTAAGCAAGAACTGTTCATTCATACAGAAACCTTTAGCCCTACTTCAGGTCCGTAATATCCGGGAGATGGAGATTCGTTTAACAACCAATCTAAAATTCTCAAAACTCCCTCAACAAAGACTTCACGAGAAAAGACAGTATGCCGTAAAGTGATTTGCTCTTTATCACTGATAAAGGCTATTTCATGCTCTCCTGAAATGTTGCCCACCCGTGATGCATGTAATTCAATATTTTTCACATTGTCAGAGTTAGACCCAACGCTATATTCCTGTTGCCATTCTTTTTGTTTAGTATCACAAAGAATGGAGACCAATTCGTTAGCGGTTCCTGAGATCAGATCTTTTTTCTCTCTATGATGCACCTCAGTAATACGGATATCGTAAGTATCATCGAAAACACTAGCAAGTAAAATAGCTAAACGTTTCTGTACGTAGGCCCCTAAGCTCGTATTTGGACAAACAATAACAGGAACATAAGCAGCTAAATCTTCTAATTTTTTATCTATAGACAAAGACGCTACGGGTTTAGTCGTAGCAAAAATTAAAGGTTTGGGATTACAAAGCAAAGCCATAAGAAGTTCTTCAGAAAAAGATGAAGAAGAAAAATCTACAAGAACATCGTTATTTTCTATAACAGAGGATAAAGAATGCGCACTCGTTCTGGAAAATCCCGGGCCTAAAGTAAAGCGTGTGATTGATTTCAATGAAGTGCCGAGTAACGTTCCCATTCTTCCTGAACATCCGATAATACCAACACGCATAAATCTATCTCACAATATAAGAAAACATTATCATTTATAGCCCTAAGAGAACTTAGCTTTCTCTCGACAAAAATCCTAAAGGACCCTAAAATTTAAATCTCTTTGATTCTTTTCAATATGAATCGTTCTTTAATCTGTAATAATCAACAGATAAAAAGCTTTGTCAATTAAAGTAGCTCTTAAATTATAAAATTCTGATCATTCATGGCTCATCATATCGCCACAATACTTTCTAACTCTGAAAATTATTCGGATACCCTCTTAAATTCTCGGCTTCCTTTATGGGAAGCTTACTGTCCTCAAGTTTTTTTTGAATATTTAGAGGTTCTACGCTTAGTTAAAGGATCACCTATAGACTTCAACCATATAAATGATATCATAGTATCAAAATCAGGATTTTCATTATCACCAACAGAAGATTATCTCCCACCGCATAATTATTTACTTGATTTAAGTGAGAAGCGTTTTCCTATAGCCACACAAATGCGCGCCTTGGACGACGACGGTTTTTCTATTCTTCCTGATCTGATTCACGATTTATTTTGCCACGTTCCTTGGCTGCTACATCCCGAATTTATGGAATTTTTCTTTACTATGGGACAGCTGTTCATAAAAGCTATACATAGGGCGAAGGAGATCTACCCTATAGAAGATCAACCTCGCATCCTCAATAGTAACGCTCTTGCGATCTCAAGATGTTTTTGGTTTACGGTAGAAAACGGTCTTATTGAAGAACAGGGGGCAAGGAAGGCTTACGGAGCTGCTATATTAAGCTCGACTGAACAATTATCTTATACTTTTAATAACAATGTGTTTGTTTCTCCATTTAAAACGGAACACATTATACAGCGTCCTTACAACCCAAGTTCGCTGCAAACAACACTTTTTTTCATTCATGAGTTTAGCGAATTAAATGATATCTCAGAAAAAATGCAGCTCTTTCTAGAACAAGGACAACTTGATTTCATTGTCTTTGGTCCCCATGACATATATTATCAAGATATCATCCGCTTTTTAAAAGACCATGTCCTCTTATAAAAATAAGATATTTTTTAATCTATCCCTTACCTTCTCGTTAATTCTGATCTTATCAAATCTGGTAGCAACTTCTAGGCTCATCGTAACCCCCTACTTTACGATTCCCGGGGGATTGCTTTTCTATCCTCTAACTTTTGTGATTTCTAACATCGTTAATGAGATCTTTGGTCCTGAAAAAACCCGATACATGGTATTTTCAGCATTTACTGGTAATATTCTCTGCTTAATATTTCTCCAAATTGTCTCTCTTCTTCCAGCTTCGTCCTTAGAAATCGCAAATGCCTGGCATATTCTATTTGACATCAGTCCAATAGCTTTTATTGCTTCATTTACTGCTTTTTCTATTTCACAACAGCTCGACATTACTTCCTTTCATTTTTTCAAACGAAATTGTCCTAAATTATCTCCCTGGATTCGCAACAACGCATCCTCTATGCTTTCACAAATGGTGGATACCCTTATCGTTGATCTTGGTGTTGTCTATATAGGAATGCATCTATCCTTTACAAAAACTTTACAAATTATGACTTGTTCTTATCTCTATAAAGTTTTCTTTAGCCTAGCTACCACCCCAATTTTTTATATGGGGGTAAGAAGAATATCTCGCATTTATAAAGATAGTATAAAAACCAAACACGAGACGTTAGTATAAAACAATTAATTACAACTAAAATTAAATGATTTCTTTTTCTAAAAGGGTTATAATATTCGTCAAAAAATACAAAAAAAACAATTTTATGGCTAATTTCCTTCTTTCCCCGCCAAATACTCAATCGGGATCGATCTATACTCTATACAACCCTACCCCACTCCTTTCCAAAGATCAAAAATCTGAATCTATACGGAGAAAAACACCTATTACTGGTCCGGGATCATTTGATAATGCTTCATTTTTAAGCAAATTAGCCAGAGTCATCCTCGCAGCTATACTTATTATAATTACCCTAGGATTAATTCTGTGCTTCATGTCCACACAAAATCTCCTAGATCTCAACACCCATGAAATCTGTATAGATTATTTAGATTACGATTATCCTCCGTATTTCCCTTATGGATACAATCCGATATACCGAACCATACCTTATAGTCCAGAACCGATAATTACATTTGCAACTTGGGATAACTCACAAATTTTAAATCAATTCCTACGGTTATCCGAACATTGCACCAGTCTGTTTGTTCCAACGAAAACAGTAATTCCCACCTGTTTTTCTATAGAACGTCGTATTCTTGAAGACATGCATATGTATGATCTAAATACCCAGGAGCCCCTAGATCAACCCGATCCTACCCAATGTCGCCACAACGAAATAAGTAGCTATCCTCATCTACAAGGAAGAAATTGTAATAATTTCCGCATATTTGCCTACCCTATGTGGCACCATCCCATGGCAAACAATGAAGATGAAATGATGACAAGAATGTGGGCAACAATACAAGCAGGGTACGCAGGCATATCTCACTGGACATTAGTCGTTGTGAATCTAGATAGGAGAGAAGTTCTTTTCTTCGACAGTCTTGCTCATTTTGTAGCAGGGGATAAAATTGATCCTGCTTTAAATTCTATTGCAACTAGATTAGGGAATTGTCATCCCGATGCTAACGGAGCACATTCTCCATTTAATGTGAAAAAAGCTATCAATACCCCTATACAACAAGATGGTTCATCTTGTGGAATTTGGATATCCATCTTCCTTGAAAAATATTTAGAAAATCCTGATTATACGTTCCCTCCTATGGGATATACTCAAACGCAAAACTTTGTACAAAATTATCTGGATACTCTTCGTCAAGAACCCGATAACTCTGATACATAGTAACACCTATAAATCGAATTTCTTATGTATAATTGCAGCAATCTAAGAAGACGGTTACGTTATTTTTTAACCTTATTGATCCTTTGTTCCTCTACTTGTGCATTCGCAACAACAGAGGAGAACCATCCTTGTATTATACTTACAGGAGCTTCAGGTCAATTAGGATCAGCAATCACACATTATCTCCATGATCAAGATTACTACCTACTACTCGTAGGAAGACAAAATAGCAAGCTATGCGCCCTACATGAACAAAATCCCAACTCCTCAACTCTAGCTATAGACTACTCCCTTCCAGGATATCTTGCTGATTATAAAAAAACACTTAAAGACCTGAACCGTCCTGTCCACGGTCTCATTATTTCTACCCCGCGTCCTATTTGGGGAGGTATACTACAATCTCCAGAATCTTGGGAAGCTACATTGCAAACAACCTTTGTAGCACAAACAGCTTTAATTCAAGCTACCCTTCCCTATATGAGTCCACAAAGTTCTATTGTTATTATAGCAGGAACCACATCAGTACAGCTAATTCCCGCCTATGGTCTTTCCTGTGTTATTCGTCGTATGTGGACAACATATACTAAAGCATTGGCGCACGAATTGGGGCCGAAAGGAATTCGCGTAAACGTTGTCTCTCCAGGAGTCGTACGCACTCCATTCCATGAAGAAAGGATCCGAGAAAAGGCAAGGGCAAATCACTCTAGCTATGCAGAAGAATATAATAAAGAGACTGAATCCATACCTCTACGGCGTTTTTGTGAAACTGAAGAACTAGCAAAAACTATAGAATTTCTTCTATCATCATCCTCTTCCTTCATTTCAGGAACTAATTTAATTCTTGATGGAGGATACACAACTTCTATTCATTAGCTACCGCTTTCTTATTAAAATTAGTTGATTCGCCTATATCTAATGAAATAACAGGAAAGTTTCCCACCCTCTTATTAAACACACTTGTTTTAGTTTAGTTTCAAATTTTAAATAAATAAACTTTTATCTTTCTAATTTTAAATGCTTTAACATGGATTTCAAAAATCCGTTAATATTGACTTTCTATAGATTCTGTGTTAAGAATTGTCTCCTTTATCTACGTTTTCAACCTCTTTCTAGGAAAATACTATTTATGAATGAATGCCCTGAACAATGGTCATTAGAAGCTATTAAAGAAGTATACGATACACCCGTTTTTGAATTAATTCATAGAGCGAATGCTATATTAAGAAGTAACTTTCCCCATTCAGAATTACAAACTTGTTATTTAGTTTCGATAAAAACTGGAGGTTGCACTGAGGATTGCGCCTATTGTGCACAATCTTCCCGTTACCAAACTAATGTTAAACCTGAACCCATGATGAAAATTACCGAGGTTATGGATCGAGCAAAACATGCTGTGGACTCTGGAGCCACACGTGTCTGCTTAGGAGCTGCTTGGAGAGAGGTAAAGGATAATCATCAATTTGATCGCACCTTAGAAATGATCAAAGGTATTACGAACATGGGTGCTGAAGTTTGTTGTGCTTTAGGAATGTTAACTGCCAGCCAAGCAGAAAAACTTTATGAAGCAGGTCTTTATGCTTATAATCATAATTTAGACTCTTCTGAAGGATTTTATAAGACTATTATTACGACAAGAAAATATGAAGATCGTTTGAAAACTTTAGATGTAGTTGAGAAATCCGGAATTAGCACGTGTTGTGGTGGGATTGTTGGTATGGGAGAAACTGCCGACGATCGCATTGGATTACTCCATACTCTAGCTTGTAGAGAGCGCATGCCAGAATCTGTGCCTGTAAACGTGCTCTGGCCTATAGAGGGGACTCCTCTTCAAGATCAAGAGTCGATATCCTTTTGGGAAATATTACGCACAATAGCTACAGCGCGCATTGTATTTCCTCATTCTATGGTACGCCTTGCTGCAGGACGTGCTTTCCTATCCGTAGAACAGCAAACACTATGTTTTATCGCTGGAGCGAATTCTATTTTCTATGGAGAGAAACTCCTAACCGTAGATAACAACGATATGAACGAAGATACCGAAATGCTGAATTTACTTGGAATGCGTCATCGTCCAGCATTCTCAATGAAAAGAGGGCAGCCATGCCAATCTGCGACCTGTTAACAGAAAGATTAGAGAAACAAAAATATAGAAATACATATCGAACTTTAAAAACGACCTCAGCAACTATAGATTTCACATCTAATGACTATCTAGGCTTTGCTAGGTCTTTAGAATTGAAACAAGCATTCTCTAACACATTAGATCACGCCTATTCCCTAGGTTCTACAGGATCTCGTCTGCTTACAGGACAATCTCTTTTAGCAGATCATGTGGAACAATATATTGCTGCCTATCACCATAGAGAAAGCGCATTGATATTTAATTCTGGATACACAGCAAATTTGGGGCTAATTTCCGCATTAGCCTCTCAGGACGATCGTGTGATTCACGATGTATATATCCATGCTTCTATTCATGATGGAATTCGTCTTTCTAAAGCTCAAAGTATTCCCTTTCGTCACAATGATATTGAGCATTTAGAAAAACGTTTATCACAGCCCCATTGCGGACAAACGTTTGTCTGCGTAGAATCTGTATATTCTCTACACGGTTCTGTATCTCCCCTAAAAACTATCTGTGAATTGTGTAAGAAATATTCTGCCCATCTTATTGTTGATGAGGCACATTCTATAGGGGTCTTTGGAGATAAAGGGGAAGGACTTGTATCTACTCTAGGTCTACAAAATGATGTTGCAGCAACTGTATATACTTTTGGAAAAGCTTTAGGAATTCATGGTGCAGCTGTTGTAGGAAGTAGTCTTCTTAAAGACTATCTCATTAACTTCTCTCGTCCTTTTATTTATACAACTGCTCTACCTCCGCATGCGTTTACAATGATACACCTTGCTTATCAATACAACGAAAACGCTACAATTTCTAGAGAAAATCTCCAAGAGCTGATCGCCCATTTTCGAGAAAACGCCAGGAGCATGCAACTGCCTATACTTCAAGATAATGCAAATACTCCAATTCAATCCTTATGTATACCAGGAAGCACACAAGTGCGTAATGCAGCTAATAAACTACAAAATTCTGGATTTGATGTACGTCCTATTGTAAGCCCGACAGTAAAGCAAAAAGAAGAGTTATTACGTATCTGTCTTCACGCATTTAATACAAAAAGTGAAATCACAGAATTTTTGAATAAATTATATGAAATTCAAGAAAGCTTATGCATATTATCGTAGCAGGAATTGATACAGAAGTAGGCAAAACTTTTGTTAGTGCAATCTTAACTAGTTTACTTCAAGCAGAGTATTGGAAACCGATACAAGCAGGATCTCTAGAACGTTCTGACAGCACGATAGTTCAGGAACTTTCAGGAGCTTTATGTCATAAAGAAGCTTACCGATTTACCCATCCCCTAGCGGCACATCAAGCAGCAGAAATTGATAATATTTTTATTCATGAAGACAATATCTCCCTCCCAGAAACACAATCTACATTGATTATTGAAACTTCTGGAGGATTTCTCTCACCATGCACACCAAACTCACTACAGGGAGATGTCTTTGCTAAATGGCCATGCTATTGGGTACTTGTTAGTAAAAATTATCTAGGGAGTATCAATCACACATGTTTAACAATAGAGGCCATGCAAGCAAGAAATTTAAATATTCTAGGTATGGTTCTTAATCAATACTCTGAGAAAGAAGAAAAATGGCTGCTTAATATGACAGGGGTTCCTTTTTTAGGACGTTTAAATCACGAAACTACTGTTTCTAAAGAAACAGTGCAATACTATGCGAATTTATGGAAGGAAACCTGGAAATTTAAAGAAGAAAAGCTATGCCTCACGATGTAAAATATACTCCCACAAAGACAACATGTTCTAAGATATGGCATCCCTTTGCTCAGCCCGGGTTAGATCATGATCCTATCCATATTACACGTGGAGAAGGTGCTTATCTTTACACAGAATCTGGAACAGCCTATCTCGATGCTATATCTTCTTGGTGGTGTAACCTCCATGGACACACTCATCCCCACATTGCCAAGAAGATCTCTGAGCAAGCACATCAATTAGAGCACGTAATTTTTTCTAACATTACACATTCTCCTGCTGAAGAGCTCTCACAAAAACTTACTCAAATTCTTCCAGAAGGTCTAGAACGTTGTTTCTTTTCTGATAATGGTTCCTGCTCTATAGAAATAGCAATGAAAATTGCCCTACAATACTTCTACAATCAAGGAATAAAAAAGACGCGTTTTGCATCTTTAGTAAATGGTTATCACGGAGACACTTTCGGTGCCATGTCTGTAGTAGGACCTGCGGATATAAACAAACCTTTCCAATCCTTATTTTTTCCTACGGACACTATAGAACCTCCTTACTACGGAAAAGAAGATATTTCTATACAACAAGCAGAAACTCTCTTTTCTACTGGAGAAATTACAGGATTTATTTATGAGCCCGTTTTACAAGGCGTGGCAGGTATGCGTGTACATAATCCTGAAGGATTGAATACTATCCTAGAAATCGCTAAACATTATGGTGTGCTATGCATAGCTGACGAAATTCTTACAGGATTTGGACGTACAGGGTCATTATTCGCCTCGGAACTTATGCAAATACCTCCTGACATAATTTGTCTTTCCAAG
Source organism: Chlamydia crocodili (assembly GCF_018343815.1). Classification (NCBI taxonomy): domain Bacteria; kingdom Pseudomonadati; phylum Chlamydiota; class Chlamydiia; order Chlamydiales; family Chlamydiaceae; genus Chlamydia; species Chlamydia crocodili. The sequence continues at coordinate 192,098 of NZ_CP060791.1, forward strand.
GGATTAACAGGAGGGTTTCTCCCCTTTGCTGTGACTGTAGTTCGAGAAGAGATTTATCAAGCTTTTGTATCTAATGACCGCAGAGAAGCATTTCTCCATGGCCATACCTATACAGGAAATCCCTTAGGGTGTGCGGCAGCTCTAGCTTCTTTAGATCTGACATTATCTCCTCAATGTAGACAACAACGAGAAATGATTGAGAATTGTCATAAACACTTCCAATCACATTATGGAGCACATTGGCAACGTTGTGATGTTTTAGGAACAATGCTTGCTATAGACTATCCTACATCCTCGTTAGGGTATTTTTCTAATCTACGTGACACGCTCTATAATTTTTTTATAGAAAACCACATAATCTTACGTCCTTTAGGAAATACTATTTACGTGCTTCCTCCTTATTGTATCCATGAGGAAGACCTTCATAGAATTTATCATTATCTCCAGGAGGCCCTATGCTTACGAGTACAATAAAAACATTTGCATCCTGCGCAACACGTTGGCAACCTGTCCTTAAGTATATAGTTGCCTCCGATGATTTACATAGCAAATGGATCAATACACTATCGTTTTTGGAGAATTGTGGGGCAAAAAAAATCTCCGCTAGTGAGCATCCTACACAAGTGAAAAGAGAAGTGTTGAAACATGCTGCTGAAGAATTCCGTCATGCATTTTATCTAAAAACACAAATATCAAGAATATCCAATGAACCTTTTCTCGATTACTCCTTAGGACAAATGCTAGGCACTTATGGAATAAAGTATTATTTGCATCTCCTAGATTTACGCACATGTAAGGTGCTTAAAAATCAATACCATCTTTCTGGACAAGCATTAAAAACTACTGCTTATGTACTTGTAACTTCTGCTATAGAAATGCGCGCTTCCGAACTCTATCCTATCTATCATAATGTCTTAAAAGATGCAGGAAGCAAAATTACGATAAAATCCATAATCTTAGAGGAGCAAGAACATTTAGCAGAAATGGAATCAGAATTAGCAACAATACCTCATGCAAAAGAACTTCTTTCTTATGCTTGTGAGTTTGAAAGCACTCTATGCTTACAATTACTAAGCTATTTAGAAAAACTAACAGAAACAATCTGCACAGTTTAACCTTGTATAGGAATTACATTTTCTTAGACGATAAATAGCAATTCAGGCAAGCTTTTGGAAAACTAAAATAAGTTAGCCAAAATGCTTGCTTATAAGATTTCTCCCTCCTCTATTTCTGGGAATGTTTGTATTCCCCCATCGAAGTCCCATACTCTACGAGCAATTTTTTGGGCTTCTGTAGCTGATGGCACCTCAATAATAGATAATGCTTTGGAATCTCCTGATTCAGCAGTCATGATTCAAGCTTGCGAGCAACTTGGAGCAAAAATTCATAAAAAATCCTCATCTCTTGAAATTACAGGAACCTCGAATCTTAAATTACCAAAAAATACAGTTATCGATGCAGGGAGTTCAGGAATTGTTTTTCGTTTTTTCACAGCAATTTCAGCAATATTCTCTGAAAAAATAACAATTACAGGATCTTCTCAATTACAAAGGCGCCCCATAGCTCCATTAATCAGAGCCTTAGAAAATTTCGGAGCTACGTTTTCATATCAAGGAGATCTACACACAATCCCCTTCTCTGTTTCAGGGCCTATTTCTTCGGGATATACTGAAGTCTTAGGAGACGATTCGCAATATGCTTCGGCACTCGCAATGGCATGCTCTTTGGCTAAAGGTCCTTTCTCTTTTACTATAATCAATCCTAAAGAACAACCTTGGTTTAAATTGACCTTATGGTGGTTGGAACAATTGGCCATTCCCTATTCACAATCAGAGGATACCTATTCATTTTTAGGGAAAGCTCAACCCAAAGCTTTTTCCTATACTGTTGGAGGTGATTTTAGTAGTGCAGCATTTCTTGTCGCTGCTGCACTACTTTCGCAATCCTCACATCCCACATACTTACAAAATCTTAATATCGATGATATCCAGGGAGACAAAGAATTGTTCTTTCTCCTTCAAAAGCTAGGAGCAAATATTGTTTTTGAAAACAATACTGTTATTGTTTTCCCTTCAATACTTTCTGGTGGGAATATAGATATGGATCCCTTTATTGACGCCCTTCCTATCCTTGCAGTTCTATGTTGCTTTGCTACTTCCCCTTCACATCTATATAATGCTCGAGGAGCTAAGGACAAAGAAAGCGATCGTATTATTGCTATTACCGAAGAACTTCAAAAAATGGGCGCATGCATCCAACCTTGTCATGATGGTTTACTTATCAATCCTAGTCCACTATATGGAGCTTCTATGTATTCCCATAATGATCACAGAATAGCTATGGCGTTATCTATAGCAGCGATGCATGCCTCTGGAGATAGTACTATCTTTGATACTGAATGTATAAAAAAAACTTTTCCAAATTTTATACAGATTTTAACTTCCCTACACACAAATATTCAGGAATACTATGGAACTGTTTCTGTGCGGGCTACCAACAGTGGGAAAGACCTTGCTGGGTCGTGCCTTTGCTAATTATCTATCGATTTCTTTCTTTGATATTGATGATTTAATTGTAAGTAACTATGGCAACGAGCTATATTCCTCAGCATGCGAGATATTTCAAGCTGTTGGAGAAGAGGCGTTTACATCTTTAGAAGTAGAGGCCTTACGCTCTTTACCCCTAGAGAGTAGCGTTACGGCTTTAGGCGGGGGTACAATCATGCATCAAGAAGCTTGTGCTATAATTAAAAACAGGGGGACGTTGATCTATCTATCTCTTCCTGTTACTGAAGTTTATAAACGACTCTTGCAGCGCGGCCTTCCTGAAAGATTAAAGCGGGCACCCAATGTAGAAGAAATTTTACAACAACGTATAGATCATATGCAACGTGTAGCGAATTATAGTTTTCCTCTTGATCATGTAGATCTCCTAGACAAGAATTCGTTGTTATCTGCATGTGAATCTCTTAATACTTTACTAAATCAATGAGAAATCGATTCGGTTCTTTATTTTCTCTGACCACGTGGGGAGAATCTCACGGACCCTCTATTGGGGTTGTTATTGACGGTTGTCCTGCAGGTTTACTGCTTGAACCTGAGGATTTCATTCCCGCAATGTCACGTAGATCTCCGGGAAGACCCGGAACATCCTCTCGCAAAGAAACCGATAGCGTTCACGTTCTTTCTGGAATATATCAAGGAAAGACAACAGGAACACCTATTTCCCTCCAAATTTTCAATACCGATGTAGAAAGTGATGTATACCACAAACAAGATGATCGTTATCGTCCTGGTCATGGACAATTTGCTTACGAAAAAAAATATGGTATTGTAGATCCCCTGGGGGGAGGAAGATCGTCCGCCCGAGAAACAGCGTGTCGTGTAGCTGCAGGGGTTATCGCAGGAAAAATTCTTGCTCACTATGATATTTATTCTTTAGCTTTCTTATCCAAAATCGGAAAAGAATCTATTGAAGAATATCCAAAATTCTCTAAAGAATTTGCGCAAAGTATCTATAGCTCTCCTTTCCTTTCTCCTCTAGACAACGATTCTGTTTTCCAAATATTAACTAATCTAGAAACCGAACAAGACTCTTTAGGTGGAGTAGTATCTTTTATCACTTCCCCTATTCATGAAAGTCTTGGCGAGCCAGTATTTAATAAAGTACAGGCAGTTTTAGCATCAGCACTTATGAGTATCCCCGCTGCCAAGGGATTTGAAATTGGCTTAGGATTTACTTCTGCTGATAGATTCGGATCAGAATATATTGATCCATTTATCATTGAGGATAGAAATATCTCTATGGGCTCAAATAACTGTGGAGGCTCGCTCGGAGGAATTACTGTAGGAATGCCTCTGAATGGACGCGTAGCATTTAAACCTACATCTTCAATTAAGAAACCCTGCTTTACAGTAACAAAAACTCAAGAACCAGCTATTTATGCCACACAAAAAGAAGGTCGCCATGATCCTTGTGTAGCTATAAGGGCTGTAGGTGTTGTAGAAGCGATGGTAAATCTTGTTCTTGCTGATTTATTACTACAACAACGATGTGCTAGGCTATGATAGAGAACTTTATCTCCAATCCGCATAACGTTAAACTTGTAGAGGATTTCTTCAATAAGAAGTTATTTTCTTCAATATCTACAAACTTTCCTATTGTAATTATTAGCGATCTCCATGTAGCAGAAGAAATTCTTCCTCCCATCTTAGATTTCATGGATTCTTTAGACTATAAGGTAATCCTACTGACATTCCCTCCTGGAGAAAAAAATAAAACATGGGAAATCTTTATTTCCCTACAAAATCAGCTTGTTGATCAAGATGTCTCTTTAGGATCTACAATTATTGGTATTGGCGGGGGTATAGTTTTAGACATGGCCGGCTTCCTGGCTTCTACATATTGTCGAGGAGTTCAGCTATTTTTAATTCCTACAACAATGACAGCTATGATTGACGCAAGCATTGGTGGGAAAAACGGTATCAATCTAAGGGGATTAAAAAATCGTCTAGGAACTTTTTATCCTCCGAAAGATGTGTGGATATGTCCTGAGTTCTTAACGACATTACCAAGGAGAGAATGGTTTCATGGAATTTCTGAATCCATAAAGCACGGATGTATTGCGGATGCATATATATGGGAATTTTTGCATAACTATAGTGATATGCTCTTCTCTTCAAGGGAAATTCTGAATGAGTTTATTAAAAGAAACTGCATGATTAAAGCTGCTATCGTCGCTAAAGATCCTAAAGATAAGAATCTAAGAAAAATACTCAATTTCGGTCATACGATTGCCCATGCAATAGAAACATTATCCAAAGGGTACATCCCTCATGGATTAGCAGTAAGTGTAGGAATGATGATAGAAATGAAAATTTCTCTAGAATCAGGGATTATGAAAAATCCTTATCTTATTGAGCAATTATATAATTTATTAAAACATTTCTGTTTGCCTACAACTCTTGAAGAACTACGATCTCTGATTCCACAACATCTTCATAACGGATTTTATAATCCGGAAAATATTATCCACACACTCGGTTATGATAAGAAAAACCTATCGAAAAAAGCCGTAAGAATGGTCATGATAGAACATTTAGGAAGAGTTGCTCCATATAATGGCACCTATTGTGCAACACCAAAAATGGATATCCTTTATGAAGTTCTAAAAAGTGAATGTCATGTTATGTGCAACAATTAGCGGTCCTTCTTTTTCCGAAGCAAAACAACAACTTTTGCACTCGTTACCTCTAGTAGATAGTATAGAGTTGCGTATCGACTGTCTTTTATCTCTATCATTAGATCAGCTGAAACATTTGGTTTCTTTAGCAAAGAAACCTATTCTTACATTAAAAAAGCACGCTAGTTTATCTGAATCGGTATGGGTAGAACGCACCATGGAACTAGCAAAATTACAACCTGATTATCTCGATATCGATAAAGATTTTCCTAAAGAAGCTTTAAGAAATATTCAAAATCAATATCCTAATATAAAGATTATCCTTTCCTATCATAGCAAAACCTCAGAATACGTTCCGAATCTTTATAATGATATGCTAAAACAACAAGCTCATCATTATAAAATCGCAATCACTTCAACCAAATCCATAGATACCCTGCGTTATATACGAATAAAAAAATATCTTCCCGAAAACACTACAGTACTTTGCATGGGAAATGAAGGAATCGCTTCTCGAATCCTTTCGCCATTAATGAAAAATGCTATTAATTATGCTTCGGGAATAAATGCCCCTAAAGTAGCTCCTGGACAACTTTCTATAGAAGATCTATTAGCATATAATTATGCCAACCTCTCTTCAGAATCCAGTATCTATGGTCTTATTGGTAATCCTGTAGATCGCAGTATCAGTCATCTTTCTCATAATAAGCTATTCTCAGAACTGAATATGAAGATGAGTTACATAAAAATCCTTTTAACATCTCAAGAACTTAAAGACTTTTTCTCCCTAACGCGAGATCTTCCTTTTCGAGGGCTTAGTGTAACTATGCCCTTTAAAACCGATGTTCTTGACTATATCGATATTCTTGATACTTCTGTAAAACACTGCCAGTCTTGTAATACTCTAGTTTTCAATAATAATAAGATCACGGGATACAATACAGACGGTTCAGGACTATTGAATCTTTTGAAACGCAAAAATATCACCTTACAAAATACACACGTAGCTATTGTAGGTTCAGGAGGAGCAGCAATGGCTATAGCAACGACATTTGCTTATTCAGGAGCTCGTATTAGCATCTTCAACCGAACAGAAGCCCATGCTAAAAAACTCGCTGAGCTATGTAATGGGAATGCGTTTCCTTTAAGCTCTCTATCAGAAAATCTTAATATAGATATTCTAATTTTATGCCTTCCTCCTAATGTAGAAATTCCAGAAGTCTTCTCTCCTGTAATTATCGATATCAATACATTGCCCAAAGAATCTCACTACACAAGAAAAGCTAAAACAAAAGGATGCCATATCCTTTATGGATATGAAATGTTTGCAGAGCAAGCTCTGCTACAATTTTCTCTATGGTTTCCTGAAAAACTCTCTGAAGAGGACAATGAGAGATTTCGTATTAGCGTGGAAAATATCGTTAATGCCATGTAAAAAATCTTTGTTTTGCTTTATGCTTTTCAAAATTTTTTATTTGAAAGCACATGCAAAGATATTGGTTATTTTTCTTTTTTCTTTTTCCTCTAGCTATTCATAGTGGTGAAACTACACGTTATGTAGAGGTAAAATCCATTCATGAAATCGCAGGTGACATCCTTTATGATAGCAGTGACTTTTGGTTGATATTTGATCTCGATGACACTTTATTAGAAGGTGCCCAGGCGTTAACACAATCATTGTGGTTACAGAAAACAATAGAGGGATTTCAACAGCTAGGGCTTTCTGAAAACGAAGCTTGGGAAACTACCTACCCTTACTGGGAAGAGTTCCAAGAAAAAGGATCTGTAAAAACTATAGAAAATGCTATGCAAATTCTCATCACAAAGATCCACGAAAAAAAGAAAACACTGTTTGCGTATACGGAACGTAAACTCTCCTCAGAAAATATCACCTTGCAGCAATTGAAAAGCTTAAACCTAAAATTAGATCGTACGGCTCCCGCCATACCTACTCGTCTACCAAAAGGGATTCTCTTTTCTTCAGGAGTGTTATTCGGAGAAGAATTGCATAAGGGGCCGGGGCTGCAATTATTTCTAGATGCCATAGATGCTCATCCTGAAAAGATCATTTATATTGATAACCGCAAGGAAAATGTTTTACGTATCGGTGAGTTATGTAAATTAAAAAAAATTTCCTATCTAGGGATTACCTATACAGCTCAGAAATTCTTACCCCCAGTATACATCCCAGAAATCTCTAAGGTTCAATATACATACTCTCAAAAACTCCTTAGCAATGAAGCTGCTGCCCTACTCTTAAGACATCAAATGACAGAGTAGTATTAAAATAATAATTCCTTAACTTCCACCAAAAATGATGGCATAAAAAAACTTCTTTTTTTTAGAGTCACAACAAAGAGCAGCGTATCTTTTCTTTTGGTAGTTCATGGCGTCTTTTCGTTCTTCTCTATTAACCGCTCTATGTACTTACGGTATGTTGACGATGCCCGCTTATGGAATCGATCCAAATCATCCTGAGCATCATCATCATAGATACTCCGAAAGACTTAAAAAAAGTAACGCTAAAGATTCTGATATCTCCTCCTTACCTGCAACATCAGAATCATCTGAAACCTTACGCCAAGAACCTCGTCGTCACATACTTACCCCAGTACGTAATGTCTTAGAAGATCACCCTTGCGATGAGGGGTTGTCGATCTCAAAATTGTTGTACTCGATAGAAAAAGAGACTAACTCTCAAATATCTGTGGATTTTACCATTCTCCCTCAATGGTTTTATCCTAAAAAAGGTGCCCTAGCAGCAATCGATGAAAAACAGCCAACTTGGCAATTTTACATGAGTCCTAGCATCTCTTGGCAGTTATACAATAACCCTACAGCAGGCGTAGGGAGTATTGATTTTTCCTATACATTAATACGTTATTGGAGAAACAACGCGCAAAACGCCAATAATGCTACAGGCATCGCCGGCGGGATCAATGATTATAGCTCTCGAGCAAATACATTATCACAACTTACATTCTCTCAGACATTCCCCGGAGAAATGCTTACTGTTTCGTTAGGCCAATATAGCTTATATTCTATAGACGGAACTCTATATGATAATGATCAGCAATCTGGATTTATAAGCTATGCCCTATCACAAAATGCTAGTGCGACATATTCCTTAGGAAGTGTTGGTGCCTATGTACAATTCACACCTACACCTTCTATAAATATCCAAGCTGGTTTTCAGGATGCCTATAATATTTTAGGTACCTCTTTTGACGTCTATAACCTCACAAGAAATCGATATAATTTCTATGGTTATTTCTCGTGGGCACCACAGAGTTCTCTTGGTAGGGGGCAATATTCCGCATTAATCTATTCTACAAGAAAGGTTCCCCAACAGCCTACTCAAACAACAGGATGGTCATTGAACTTCGGTCAACACTTGGGGGAAAAGCTCTATATATTTGGAAGATGGAATGGAGCCACAGGAACAGCAGTAAATCTTAATCGTTCATATGTTCTTGGATTCGCATCAGCAAATCCAATAAATCGTAATTCTCAAGATCTTTTTGGAGCTGCTTGCTCAATGAGCAAGGTGAATCCTAAGGTCGTTACGGAAAGAAAAATTCGCAAATATGAAACTGTAATAGAAACATTTGCAACTATAGGGTTTGGGCCTCATATTTCTCTAACTCCAGATCTACAAATCTATATTCATCCAGCACGAAGACCTGATAAACGTTCTGCTAAAGTTTACGGTGTTCGGGCTAACTTTTCTACCTAATCCTAATAACTTCATTATCCATATTTTTAGGAGTTTATACATGCCTTACGGGACACGCTACCCAACATTAGCCTTCCACACAGGAGGAGTAGGAGAATCCGATGATGGAATGCCTCCTCAACCTTTCGAAACTTTCTGCTATGACTCCGCTCTTTTACAAGCAAAAGTCGAAAATTTTAATATTGTTCCTTATACATCTGTATTACCTAAAGAACTTTTCGGGAATATTGTTCCCGTAGATCAATGTGTTAAATTCTTCAAACATGGTGCTGTTTTAGAAGTGATCATGGCTGGACGTGGAGCCGCGACAGCAGATGGGACTCATGCAATTGCTACAGGTGTTGGCATCTGCTGGGGACAAGATAAAAATGGTGAGCTTATCGGTGGATGGGCCGCAGAATACGTAGAATTTTTCCCTACATGGATCAATGATGAGATCGCAGAATCTCATGCAAAAATGTGGTTAAAAAAATCCCTACAACATGAACTAGACCTTCGCTCGGTTGTCAAACATAGTGAATTTCAATACTTCCATAACTACATCAATATTAAGCAAAAGTACGGTTTCTCATTAACTGCATTAGGGTTTCTCAACTTTGAAAATGCCGATCCGGCAACAATTAGGTAAGGAGAATTCATGGTTTCTAATGGGGGTAAAACCAGGAAAAATCTTGGAGCCATAGCTTTAGCAGGTATGGTAATTAGCTCTATGATTGGGGGAGGAATTTTTAGCCTTCCCCAAAATATGGCAGCATCCGCGGGAGCAGGAGCTATTATCTTAGCATGGATCCTGACAGGCGTAGGCATGTTTTTTATTGCCAATACTTTTAAAATTCTCTCATTAGTGCGCCCTGATTTAACAACAGGGATCTATATGTACAGCCGAGAAGGATTTGGACCTTATGTAGGATTTACTATTGGTTGGGGATATTGGTTATGCCAAATTTTTGGTAACGTCGGTTATGCCGTCATGACCATGGATGCATTAAATTATTTCTTTCCTCCCTATTTTAAAGGGGGAAATACTATTCCTGCAATTATTGGAGGCTCTATTCTTATATGGGTTTTCAATTTCATAGTCCTTAAAGGAATCCGTCAAGCATCTTTCATCAATATTATCGGAACAGTATGTAAACTCGTTCCTCTTATTGTATTTATTGTTATCACAGCATTCGTCTTCAAGCTTGCTATTTTTAAAACGGATTTTTGGGGACATACAGCCACAAAAACACAACCGTTATTAGGATCAGTAACTAGCCAGTTAAAAAGTACTATGTTAGTGACTTTATGGGCTTTCATTGGAATCGAAGGTGCTGTCGTTATGTCAGCACGTGCGAAAAGCTCTAATGCTGTTGGGAAAGCTACTATATTAGGTTTTATAGGATGCTTAACTGTTTATATACTTTTATCCATCTTACCTTTTGGCTCCCTATTTCAACATCAACTTGCTGGTATCGCCAATCCTTCAACTGCTGGAGTATTAGATATTCTCGTAGGGAAATGGGGTGAGGTCTTAATGAACATAGGTCTCCTTGTAGCTATACTATCCAGTTGGTTATCCTGGACTATGATTGTTGCAGAGATTCCTTATTCCGCAGCGAAAAATGGTACATTCCCAGAGATCTTCACAATAGAAAATGCTGTGCATTCTCCTAAAGTCTCGTTATATATAACGAGTGCTCTTATGCAAGTCGCGATGCTTCTCGTATATTTTTCAACAAACGCATGGAATACGATGTTGAGCATCACAGGAGTGATGGTTTTACCTGCCTATTTAGCAAGTGCCGCTTTTCTTTTTAAATTCAGCAAAGATAAAAATTATCCAAATAAAGGACCTATTAAATCTTCCACTGCAAAATACACAGGAATTTTTGGTGTTATTTATTCTATCTGGTTGATCTATGCCGGAGGTTTAAATTATCTATTTATGGCAATCATTCTCTTAGCCTTAGGTATTCCATTCTACATAGATGCTGGAAAGAAAGGTAAGAATGCTAAAACTTTTTTTGCAAAAAAAGAGGTTACAGAAATTACAATAATTGCTTTGTTGGCGTTATTAGCGATTTTCCTCTTTTCAACGGAAAAAATCCGTTTATAACGATCCCAATCACCCTTTGGGAGAGGCCTTCGGGCCTCTCTCATTTTTTCTTTAGTTCTCCTTCATTTTCTTCTACATTCCCCTCTGTTATTTAATACATTATTTGCTTATTCTCAGAAGTAGATATAGAGACAAATTCTTAATTAAGATCCTAGATTTCAAGGTAAATATATGCGTATAGCAGTTTTAGGAGCAGGATATGCCGGGCTTTCTGTAACTTGGCATTTGCTACTACACTCTCAGGGAACAGCAACAATAGATCTTTTTGATCCCGTTCCCTTAGGTCATGGCGCATCAGGATTATCTTCGGGTCTCCTTCATGGCTTTACTGGAAAAAAAGCTAATAAGCCTCCGCTTGCGGATTTAGGAATTACCTCTACTCATGGCTTAATCACAGAAGCTAGCAAAGCATTAAATATCCCTATTGTTCTTTCTCGAGGAATAATCCGCCCAGCCGTAGACGATGAACAAGCAGAAATTTTTATGAAACGCGTTGAAGAATTCCCTAATGAATTAGAATGGTGGGAAAAAGCACGTTGTGAAATGACAGTTCCAGGTATAGTTGCTAATCTTGGCGCTCTATTCATAAAGAACGGTGTAACTATAAATAACAATGCCTATATCAACGGTCTTTGGGATGCCTGCGCTAATCTTGGCACACAGTTTTATGACGAGCTTATAGAAAATATAGAAGATATCGAAGAGTTTTACGATCACATCATTGTAACTCCAGGGGCTAATGCTCATGTTCTCCCCGAATTACAGAAACTTCCTCTATCTAATGTAAAAGGTCAACTTATAGAAATTTCTTGGCCTGAAGATCTAACAATGCCACAATTTAGTATCAATGCGCATAAATATATGGTGGCAAATACAGAAAATAATACCTGCATTTTAGGAGCAACTTTCGAACACAATCAGCCTGAACCTGTTACTGATGAAACTACCGCTTATAACGAAATCATGCCTCCTGTTCTTTCGTTATTCCCTGCTCTTAAAGAAGCAAAGATTCTCAACTATTATGCAGGAATGCGTTCATCAAGTTCTACTCGCCTACCTTTAATTAGCAGAATAAAAGAAAACCTTTGGTTCCTAGGAGGTCTAGGATCCAAAGGTCTACTTTATCACGGTCTTACCGGAGATATGCTCGCTCAAGCTGTATTGAAACAATCTACAGCTTACGTAGCTAAAGAGTTTTTATTTACTCTTTAATTAGATTTTCTTTTGAAGTTTGCTTCTCTAAGTAAAAATCAAAAGAGAAATTAAAGAAAAAGGAAACCGCAGGTGTAAGAATTAATGCTATTGGGATGACCAATACCAAGACTTCTATCAAAAATGATCCTGTATTCATATCTGATAAACAGACTAAATGCGACATCAAATAAAACGAATCTAAAGCTAGCCAACTACACAAAGCTAAAGGTGTCGCTGCTATGACAAATCCAATGAATTGGTTCAAGATATTTCCCTGAAAACAACGAATTAAGTGCATATAGTCAATGCTATCATGATCACTCAAAGCAGGTATGCAAAAAAACAGAGATACGAAAGCGCCTAGAAATAGCAAGATCAAAGTTGTTGCTGAAAGATAAGGAACAAAAATTAGCAAAGTATGGAAAAGTTTACCAATCCAAGGTAAAGAACTTAGAAATACTGAAAGTAAAATTACTGTACCTACTACAACCATAGCTATAAAAAACGGCATAGAAACAAGTAGTGATAGCCAAAGCGATTTCCAGTTCTTATGAAACGTTGAAATGATTTTACCCACATTTCCCGCAGATTCTTGTTTTAAAAGTGCCTGTACAATTACAGCAGAAGCACAAACAATACTAAAGGAAGAGAAAAAAGCTCCCAATCCCAATGTTGATAATGAAAAACTAAGAACAAACTGTGAACATAGTTTTAAAAATATGGCAAAAACAAAACCAAAACAGCACAAACTAGAAAAAATAAAAAGAAACCGCTGTTTATTAAAAATCTTTTTAAAAGCATTTTGACTTAATACATCAAAAGATTGAGTCATAAATCACCCCCACTAACTTGCGCTATAACAAAGAGACATTGGCTTTTTCCTGAGAAATTTCATCCAAGGATATTTGAATCTTATTTTTTATAAAGGCGTCCCAAGATAATCCAGGAACAATCTCATAATCCCCAGAGGGCAACATACGACATGGAAAACCAAAAATTAAATCTTCAGGAATACCATAAGGATTATAATCGGAACATACTCCAGTAGAAAACCACTCCCCATCTTTAGGAAGAAAAATAGAGCGTGCAGCTTCTGCTAAAGCACGGGCAGCAGATCCCGCGGAAGATTTTCCACGAGCTTCAATCACAGCGCTTCCTCGATTTTGAATAGAAGGCAGCATAATGTTTTCAAGCCAATCACGATCACTTATAACTTCTACAGCAGGTTTTCCTGAAATTAATGCCTGAGTAAAATCAGGAACTTGTTTTGCGGAATGATTACCCCAAATAACAACATTAGTAACTTCATCTAAAGGCACTTCCGCACGATGTGCTAACATCGTATGCATACGATTTTGGTCTAAACGCAGCATAGAATGAAAATTGCTTCTTTTCAATTTCGGAGCCTGATTCATAGCAAGCCAGCAATTGGTATTTACAGGATTACCGACGACAAAAATCTTTGCATCTCGTTTAGCAGAAGTATTTAGCACTGAACCCTGAAGAGAAAAAATTTCTCCATTACGTTTTAAAAGATCCGAACGTTCCATTCCAGGACCTCGGGGTGCTGCTCCTATTAGAAAAGCAGCATCAATACCATCGAAAGCATCTTCCAAAGAAGTTGTAACACGTAGGGATTGTAAAAGAGGATAAGCACAATCATCGAGTTCCATACGAACACCAGAAAGCACTCTTTCTAAACCTGGGAGGTCATATACACGTAGATCAATGCCGCAATCATTACCAAAAACATCACCGTGAGCTAGAGCAAACAAAAAACTATAGGCGATTTGCCCTGTTCCACCCGTCACAGCAACACTAACCGTACGTGTTAATTTCATAATCACGCCTCCCTAAAAAAATCACTATAATCTTTAAATAAAAACAAAATCAAGCGCGTCTATTTTTCGATAGATAAAGAAAGAAAATTCCTCAGCTAAAACCATGCTAAGAGGCCAAATAAATAAAAGCACTATGCTCTTATCAACAATACTCCGCATCCGAATTCTATACCAAGACTTATGCTTTACTAACGTTTCTGTCAAACTATAGTTCCTATTCCAAACTCCCATAAAAAATAGGAATGTCCCATTAAAAACGAAGTAGAAAAATCTCAAAAAATATTAGCGTGTGAAAAAATAATAAGGAAACATTGCTGCCCCTTAAAAACAGTTGTAGATTAAAAAAATGACAATAAAGAAGAGCTTAAAAGGCTATACGATAGAAAATGGCTCCTCGAGCCCCTACCCAAACCCCCGTGCCAGATTTGATGACCTGTTCTCCCTTACGAGTAGATAAAACACCGTGGATATCTAAAAATCCTACAGAACGCACACGAATAAAAAACATAGCGTTTCATCCATTGCTTAGAAAATGAAAGCGCTAATTATACCATAAAAACTATTAAAATATTGAGGGAAAACGAGTTTCATCTCCTTCAATCTCTAGATCTGGATATTTTTATTTTTTAGTATCATTAAAAAGTCTTAACAATGCTTCTGCCTCAAGAAGGGTTCCTTCTTTCCCTTGATTCTGCATAGCCTCCAAAACCTGGTTTGCGAGGTCTTTTCCCAGGGTAACTCCTTCCTGGTCGAAGGAGTTAATTCCCCAGCAAAAGCCCTGAAAGACTATTTTATGTTCATAGAAGGCTAAAAGAGCTCCCATAGTGTAGGGAGTGAGTCTTTCAGACACAAGAATAGAGGAGGGACGATTTCCTCTAAAATTTTTATTCGGATTAGTATTTTCCCTTCCTTTTGCTAAGGCTATGGACTGGGCTACCATATTAGCGAAAAGCTTTTGAGAAGAACTAGATCCAGCTATAATGATATCTTTTCCCCTTTGATTCTCAAGAAAACCAATGAATTCTACAGGAACAATATCACTACCTTGATGAAGGCACTGGAAGAAGGAGTGTTGGCTATTTGTTCCTACCTCACCCCAAATAATGGGACTTGTGGAAAAGCTTATCATTTCTCCAGTCTGAGCAACACTCTTCCCATTAGACTCCATACCGCATTGCTGTAAATGCGCAGGAAAATACTCTAATCCTGTAGCATAGGGAACTACAACAGAAGTAGGATAACGTAAAAAATTACGATTCCAGATCCCTAACATTGCTGATAATAAAGGAAGGTTTTCACTCATACGAGGTTCTAAAGCTGCCAAATCCATAGCTGCAGCTCCTTGAAGGAGCTGTAAAAATATATCGAAGCCATAGGCAAAACCTAAAACAACTCCGCCAACCATAGATGTAGAAGAATAGCGCCCTCCAATACTATCCCAAATATGGAAAACTTCAAGATATTTATCCGTATCATCCATAGGGCTACCCTCACAGGTAACAGCAATGAAATGCTCTCGAAAACTCAATCCTTGTTTTAAGAAATGATCTGCTAGTAATTCTTCATTAACGGCAGTCTCTAATGTAGTTCCTGATTTCGATACAGTAACAACCAAAGTCTTTGCACAATCTATCTCTTGTAAAACTTCTGCAGCATTGTCAGGATCTACATTAGAGACAAAATATACTCTCTTATCTGACGGGCAACAGCCCTTTAAAGCACAATGTAAAGCTTTAGGTCCAAGTTCTGAACCCCCTATTCCAATTTGTACAATAGTTGTAAAAGCATCTCTATATTTATTAAGAAAATCTTTTAAACGTTGTGCTTCGATTTTTGATCTTAAAGAAATATCCTCAGCATTACCTTTTAAAGGTATTTCCTTAACCCATGCACGTGTCGCAGTATGTAAAGCAGGCCGAGATTCACTAGGGAAATTATCAATATAGTTCACAACTTCGCCATTTTGCATTGCCTGCATAGATTCGATAAGACCACGTTCAGAAGCTAAATCCGTTAATGCGGACAAAATACCTTCATCGACACGTTCTGTAGCGTAACTTAATGTAAAGCCTTCTACAGACAAAGAAAATCTTTCTATACGCTCTCTAGAAATCACTCCGGGGACTGTCAAATCTATAGGTACCACAGCCAAATCTTGTAATATCTTTGTTGAGGAGCTCTCTAAAAAGCCTTTTCTATTCATTGTCTACCTCGTCCTAGCTTAAAAACTATCTATATATCTATACTCAAAACTATATCAGCCGAAGTTAGATTTTATGGCCTCAGCTCAGTTTTGTGATCTTATTCTTGAACAATTTGTTCTTTTTCTCTCGGTAGATCGTGGTCTTTGCCGCAATTCTATTTCCGCATATTGTCAGGACATTGCCTTATTTCTAAAAATAAGTGCCATCACATCAACTGAAGAAATTTCCCAAGATAGCGTATATCTGTTTGTTCAGCAGCTACATAAACGCAAAGAAGCTGAGTCTACTTTAGCGCGTCGTTTGATTGCCTTAAAAGTATTTTTCCGATTTCTTAAAGAAGCAAAGCTTCTTGATCATCCCCCTCTTATTGAACATCCAAAAATTTGGAAACGCCTTCCATCTGTTTTAACACCGAAAGAAGTTGATGCTCTTTTATCTGCTGCTCAACAAACCGGAATTTCTCCTACCATTTCTGCTAGAGATACCGCAATTCTCCACACACTGTATTCCACAGGTATTCGTGTATCCGAGCTCTGTGGTTTATGCATTAGTGACGTTAGTGATGATTTTCTACGTGTTACTGGAAAAGGTTCTAAAACACGACTTGTTCCCCTAGGGAAACTCGCCTGTAAAGCCATTGATACCTATCTATGTCCTTTTCGAGCGAACTTTCAAAAAAATAATCCAGAAGAACACCACCTATTTCTCTCTATACGCGGGCGTAAGTTAGAGCGCTCCTGTGTATGGAGAAGAATCCATTACTACGCAAAACAAGTGACCCATAAACGTGTCTCACCGCACTCCCTAAGACATGCCTTTGCCACACACCTATTAGACAATAAAGCAGATCTTCGCGTCATTCAAGAAATGCTCGGACATGCCCGTATTGCTTCTACAGAAATCTATACTCATGTGGCTGCGGATACCTTAGTAGAAAACTTTCTTTCCTATCACCCAAGAAATCCCTAGTCACAATGATAGAAAAACGTACCATCCTCAAATCGAGAATAACAATCTTCATTACCCTGTGATGTTCCTGTATATCCTCCATAAGTCTCAGGATAATAATATCCATAGTCATAAGGATAGTAGAAACTATAGGGAACATGACCGTTTTGTTCTTGAAATTGTAATCCCGATACAGGCACTGCCTTTACTAAGGATACAGACTCCAAAGCAAGGGAATTTTCTCCAAAAGCTACAGAAAAACAACAACTTAGGAAGCAAGCGAAAACTAGAAGCATTTTCTTCATAAAATTCCTCAAAAAAAATCTAAAACTCTAGATTTTATTTTACTATGAACGGGAATTTAATGATTTTCTTAGTGAAGAGATGTTGAAATGCCCAGGATAGGACTTGAACCTACATGCCGCGAAGCACTGGATCCTAAATCCAGCGTGTCTACCAATTTCACCACCTGGGCAGAAAAACACTCTATCAGTGGTTAGCAGATTCATTTTGATTCCTATTACTGTTTTTGTAAATAGAAAACCCCTATATTCTCGAGCATTCTCTCCTACCTTCTAACCCTTTTATAATCAAACTTGCAGGAAAATGAGGTTTTATATAATTTTCATCGTTTCTATGTCTCCATAACTTATTCGTGCGAAAATTAGTATGAACACTCCCCTGCCCTCAGCAGTCCCGTCTACCAACATGACGTTAAAGGAAGATGCCTCTTCAACATCTTCAGCATCAACAGGTTCCAGCATTTTAAAAACTGCAGCTGGAGATGTTGCGCTTTCTGTATTTACTACAGAAGGGTCAACGCCAGCCTCTCTAAGTTCTCTTGCTGCTCTCGCTCTTGCACAAATTTCTGCAACTTCTGGAGAAAATACTAATCCTCTACAAGATTGCATGCATAATCTTGTTTTCCTTCCGCCGGAAACCGTTGAAGTTGAGATACTCATATCTGATCTTCTACAAGCTTTAGAAACCGCAGATCCTACGAAAGCACAAGAAGAACCAACCAGTTTAGAGAAACAAGAACAATTCCTTCCTCAAGGAGGATGTAAATCTCGGGATGTGGCGCCAAGATCTACAAAAGAGACATATGCGACACCGAAAGAGTCACAGCAATTCTCGAAAGCTTCCTCTAGCTATTCCTCTGTAAAAACCTCTGATTCTCGATCTCCTACCACCCACTTCTCAACACAACATACCTTGGGGCAATCTGCGCAACGTGCTGTTTGTACGACATCACCTCAGCAATCTCGAATGGAAAAGGATGGGGAACATATTTCCTCTCAATCCTACGGTTCATTTGTTGCAGAGAAAAAAGAACAGCAAATCTTCACAACAAAGTCTCACGAATCTAAACAAGATCGCGAAAATCGAGATCAAAAACAAGATCGACAACATGAAGGACAACACCAAGAAGATGATTCCCAAGGAAGGGACCGGGGGAAAAAATACAAAGCTAAGGTTTCTATCGAAGAAATTGAAGAAGTCTCTCCCGAACTCTCTATAGCACATCTACGCTATCTTAATGATGTACGACAGTCTCGAGAAATCAACATTGAGGAAGAGAAAACATTTAAAAGAAAAGCACAATCTCCAATGGCACTTTTCACAGCAGCAACTCCTCTGCAAGGATTTGCCCCGATTCCCACTCCAAAAGTTGAAAATGTATTTATACGTTTTATGAAACTTATGGAAAGAATTCTCGGACAAGCTGAAGCCGAAGCCCAAGAATTATATCTGCGCGTTAAAGAACGTACTGATAATGTAGATACATTAACACTTCTCATTTCTAAAATTAACTCTGAGAAGGGGGCTATTGATTGGAGAGAGAATTCAGAAATGAAAGCTCTCATAGATCAAGCTAAAAAACTTGGGGTAACGATAACAGACACATTGCAATGGTCTGAAGAAGAGAAAAAGCTTCTGAAAGAAAATATTCAGATGCGCAAAGAAAATATGGAGAAAATTACGCAGCTTGAACGAACAGATATGCAACGACATCTTCAAGAAGTCTCACAATGTCATCAGGCGCGCTCCAATGTATTAAAACTTCTCAAAGAACTCATGGATACCTTTATTTACAATTTGCGTCCGTAATGTCATATTTAGCTTATTTATTAGAAAAGATAGCTTCATCAAGCAAAGAAGATTATCCATTTCCGGATGATTTAGAAAGTTATTTGTCAGGATATTTTCCAAGCAAAGATCTGCCATTAGATACATATCAAAAACTCTTTAAAATTTCTTCTGAAGAACTGGAACGTGTCTATAAAGAAGGTTACAACGCTTATCTGAATAGAGAATATCAAGAAAGTAGTGCAACTTTTCGCTGGTTAGTCTTCTTTAATCCTTTTGTTTCTAAGTTTTGGTTTTCTTTAGGGGCATCATTGCATATGAGCCAGCTTTATCCCCAAGCTTTACATGCCTATGCTGTGACTGCATTATTACGGGATAAAGATCCCTATCCTCATTATTATGCCTATATCTGTTATACCCTCATGGACCAACATGAAGATGCGAGTAAGGCGTTAGAACTTGCGTGGGAACGAGCAAAACATCATAGCTCCTATCAAGAACTGAAAGCAGAAATCTTGGATATAAAAAACCATGCATAATCCCACAACTCTAGGGAACTGACTATGTCCTCCTGGCTAGCACAATCTACAGAGATTCTCTTAAATCAACAGCCTTATATTCCAGATAGTCCTAAGCAATCTGAAGGAATATCTAATATAAGATATTCAATCACTTTAGCTACAGAATCTTCAGGAAAATCTCTACAGAAATTCTTTACAGATAAACTTAGTAAAACTTCATTTATAAAAAGTGAAGGACAGGTTATTACACATAAACAACTAACTCCTGCAAGTTCTAGAGAAAAAATCTTACACTTCGGAAGTTCTTTAGCGTCACAATTGCCAAAGAAAGAACAGACATCATCGTCTTCACCATGGAATCTTTTTTCACAAAAAAATTCCAAAGAATCGATGAAAACTCTTCTTAAAGATTTAATAATGCCTAAAGCTCAGGAAAAGACATCTGAAAAGAGCCTTTCCTCTGATAAATCTCTATTCACACCTACATCTAAACAATTTGAGAAACAACAAAAAACGCAAGATAGTTTAGAAAGAACTGAGATCTTTCGTGAATCTACAGAAGATTTGGAACATAAAATGCTATCTGAGGAGAAATTCCTTTCTTCTCGGGATGCTGATTTTCGCAGCAAAGAAGAAGATCGACTAACTCTAAAATCGCCACAAGGAAAATATAATAAAGGATTATCACAAGATGAGCATCCAGGAAAACAGCAGCATCAAGAATGTCTCTTTAAAAAATTCAAAAAAAATCAAAAAACGCGAGCAGCTTCTGTTGTTCCTATTATTAGTCCTCCTTCTGTTGGTGTATTTACTTTAAGCTATCTTTTGACAAAACAAGGGATACTTTCAGATTTTTCTGCTTATGCATCCTACAAAGATTGTGTAGAAACGACCCAAAGGGAGTTAGAAGCAACACATGAAGAACGCATAAAACAAATCCAAAAATCTATAGAAAAAGAAGAACAAGCAAAACGTTGGGGTTCATTGGCTACTATTGTAGAGTGGATTACTCCATGGATCTCCATAGGATTAGCTTCCGTTGCTATCGTCATGGGCGGAGGCGTTTTCTCTTGGGTAAGTTTACTTGCAGGTCTTATCGCCTTAACACTAACTTTATTAGATGCTTTAAATGGCTGGGAAGCTATTGAAAAACTTCTTCCGGGGAAAAATAAGCAGTTAAAACAAAAGATATTGAAAATAGTACAAATTGTTCTTTATGTCATAGCTGCCTTACTTTCTATTGCCACTTTAAGCATGGAAAATCTTGGTCTTTCCCCACTTGCAGAAGGAGCTATGCGAGGTATAGGCCCCGCTCTAGAAGGAGCCTTAGGTCTTTTACGCGGAGCTATGCTTTGGGTGCGATCCAGTCTGTTTAAAATTAAATCCCACTATGTATCTCTTGAAACAAAAATAGAATTATTAAGTTTGGAAAGGGATGATTACCTCGCTCGCACTCAAGAACTCATAGAAAGTATTCATGATTCTTTCGAAAATCTCGCACGCGTGTTACAGTTGTGCAGAGAAATGGATAGAACATTTCTGGAAGCTCTAAGATAAATTCTTTTTTAAGGAATGTTATGACAGCATCTTGTTCAACAACAACGAGTATAACTTCAGAAAGTGCCGAGCTTGATTTGTTAATGGTAGAATCAGGATCAGAGACATCTTCAACAACCGATGCTGAGGTTAGCGTTCCTGATTGTTGCCAAATGGCTATCTTACGTTCCATGTCGGATACTTGCTTAAGTTTACTGAACCAATCAGGATCGGTATTTTCACAACTTCCTTCCCAGAATAAACCTGCACCTTCGGAAACTTTAATGGCAAAGAATGGTATGTTGATGAAATCTTCATCTTTACCAAATCTGTCATCACAAAAATCTCTAGATACATTTTCCTCTTCTGATAAAAATCCTGCTTTGCGACAAGCTAGCCAATCTTCGTCTTTTGCTTCTGTAAAAGAACAAAAAGCGCAAGCAAGTATGGGATTTTCCTCTTGCTTAGCTCCTAAAGACGAAAATTCCATAACAAAAACAACAACACTGGTCTTAAATCTACCAGAATCTAAAAATGATGGTTTAGAGGGGAAATCATCCATCACCCTATGTACAACACAAGTTGAAGTTCAAACTTACGACAAGCAAACCATAAAAGAACACAGTCTGAAAGATACTGTTAGAACTTCTGAAGAAGCTGCAAAATCTGCACCATCTTCACCAAAACCTTCTACATCTTCTCTCAGTCCTATGGCGCTATTCAGCCATGTACAAAAAGAAACTACAGAAACACGTCTCGATACAAAATCTCAAGAAAGAGAAGAAGGAAAAGGAGAACAAGGACAACAAGAACGTCAGGATCAAGAACAGCAACATCATAAACACAAAAGAGATTTCGCTATTGAAGAACTTTCCAATCAAATGTCTGCTCACTATACGCAGTCGCGTAGCTTACCTGATGAAATTATTGAATTTGCTCTTACAGAAGCACAGCTTAGCTCTCTGATGCATATGCGTGTATCAAATTTGGATGTCCTTAGAATCTGTGCAGAAATTATGAAGCTCATGTTGAATAGCAGAGAACAAGATAATCTTTCTCGTTTAGAAGCTAGAAAGCACCTTTTAGAAAAAGCGAAAGAGCTTATTGAAAGTTATGAAAGTCAAGCCAAGATTTCACAATGGTTAGGAATTGCTACCGCAACTTTAGGAATCATAGGAGCTGCAACACCAATTATTGGTGAAATTTCCGGAAAACGCATTCTAGGATTTATCCAAAAACATACAGGATTGTGGAAAGGAGCAACAGCACGAACATTCTTTAAAGGTGCTGGTAAAATTTGTACTTCATTATCGCAACTTACAGAAGCCTCATCAAAAATTTATGAGTTGAAAGAAACTGCGTCACGAACATTTGCAGAAAATTATAAAGAGATATTCCGTATGGAACATGACGAAATCACCCGCTCTATCGAAGAGGTGAAAGATCATTGGAAAAATATGGATAATTTCTTACTCCAAGTACTACAAACAGAACACGACGCTGTTCGTAGTCTTTATCAATAGAGAGTACTTACTTTCGTATATTTTTATATGCTTTTGTCTTACCCCAAGGAAAAGTAACATCACAACTTCTCTCTGTGAAAAATATTGTATCCCCATCAGGTAAAGAATCTAAAGGGAAGGAAATACTGATGACCATATTCCCTGACTTTAACTTTGCTAAAGCCGTTAAAACACCTTTCAATACCTTCAAAGAATACGACGAGCCGTAAAAGTAAACACAGGAAGCTTGTGATAACTCTGTTTCATGAAAATATTCTTTAAAAAATATTGTCGGCCGCAGAGATAACAACCTATGCATGCGAGAAGCGAAGTTAATAAAACTAGATTGGTTATCTATACCCACAACCTGACATCTCAGAATATGGGAAAACCAAAAACACACCTTTCCTAAACCACAACCTAAATCATAGACAATATCTTGAGAAGTAACTCCGAATTCCCTACTCACTTTATTTAATGCTGACCAAGGAGTTTCTCCATAAACATTCCCCTCCTTTAGCAACGAAGATTGCGGCGAACGACGCAATCTCCTGTAAGGGTTCCTCAATAAAGAATAAAAAAACTTCGCTAGATCATATACGATTAGTTTTGGGTATTTAATGTAGAGGGAGAAAGATAAATAAATGTATTCCCTAATAGAGAACACTATTCTGTGAATTCCTACTCGCAATATGTGTAAAAATGAAGACTTTTTAATTACGAAGCTCTTTAGGCGGTTGGAATACGACATCTTCTATAGCAAATATATCTTCTTCAACTTGTAAACCGGGTATTAACTCTTTCAATCTAGAAATACAAGACTGAACAATATGCTCAGGAGTTGATGCTCCTGCTGTTATTGCAATATCACCGGAATAATTCAAAATCTCATCAGAAATATGATCCGGACTATTCACTAGTCTGGCAGGAATGTTTCTTTTTTCAGCAACTTCTCGTAAACGATTGGAGTTGGAGCTTTGTACATCTCCAATAACATAAACAAAATTTACCCTAGGCAACACCGAACGTAAAGCTTCTTGGCGGTTTTGCGTAGCATAACATACAGAAGAACTAGGTAAGGTAATAATATTCGGATAACGCACCTTTAATGCTTGGGTAATTTCAGCAACATCATCTAAACTCAACGTTGTTTGAGTCACAAAAAATAAAGGGACCTCGACTCCGAAAGGAAGGTTAGCAACATCTTCCACCTTTTCCACTACCGTAACACTTTCGGGAGCTTCTCCACGAATCCCAATAACCTCTACGTGTTTTTTCTTTCCTATCAAAATAATTTGATAACCCTTACTTGCATAAAGCTTAACTGCAGAATGAATCTTAGTTACCAGAATACAAGTTGCATCAATATCAAAAAGATTCCGAGTTTTTGCTTCTTCACGAACTTCCGGAGGAATACCGTGAGCAGAATAGATAACCTTTTCTCCACAAGGAACATCAGTAAGATCTTCAATAAAGATGGCCCCTCTCCTTTTGAGATCATCTACTACATGACGGTTATGAACAATCTCATGTTTCACATAAATCGGGGCTCCCCATTTTTCTAAAGCAGCTTCTACTACTTGGATAGCACGAACCACCCCAGCGCAAAATCCTCTAGGATTACTTAATATAACCCTGCGCACATCTCACCTCCAAACTTGAATATGATGCTTAATAAAAAAACCTTTAGAAAAAGATTTTTTACTTTTTCTAAAGGTTATTAATATAACAGAAGATTTCTATATTGTTATATTTATTTGACCCAGTTCTTATATTTTATCTTTCTTCCGAATGAGAGGCGTTTTTATCTGCTTCTTTATCAATAAGATCAAGAACTAAACCTTTTACGTTATTTATGTAATCAGGATATCTTCCTGTCTGTACGTCCATATCTGTAAAATCTAAGACTACATGAGGAGAGACTCCTAGATTCTCTATGTAAGAACCGTCTGGTCTTACTGCAAGAGATCCAGTTAAAGAACAACTTTTAATTCCTGTTCTATTAGGGAACTCTACGTTAAAGACAAAACCTCCAGCTCCTGCTGTAGTTGTTCCTACAATAAGTGCTCGACCACTGTCCTTCATAATCGCTGGGAATAAATCTCCACAGGAGAAATCTTCCTGATTGATCAAGACACATATAGGATGTGTATAACGATGCTCAGGATGTGGGTGTACTTTAGCAAATCCTAACAAAGGCATAGGTGTAGAGAGATTAATGTCTCCATTTGCCCAGCATTTTAAAACAGTACTAGAAAATGTCTGTAGATATCCTACGGCATTCATATCGATAGGATAACCTTCCATATCATCACCGAGAGCATTTCTTGCTTGCTCATCAGTTTCAACACCATCGAGAAGGTTCAACCATTTTACTGCAGATTGAACTTCACTTTGGGTTAAAATCATTCTATGTCTAGGTGTTTCTAAAGGTGTGTCTGTTAATCTAGAGATCAACGCATAAAGATAGAATACACTACCACCCGGATTGTTTGTCTGATCGATAATCAAAGCTTCTGTTTTCTCTTGTAAAACACTTATGATCTCACCGAAGTCATTCCATGGGGATTCCATATTCATAATACTACGGTCTTCCATGTCTGTCCAAGAATATGTAGAAATTCTAAGGAATCCAATATTGTGAGATTGTCCACGATTATCTGTACATGTGAATACATAGGCATGGTAAGGACCATTTTTAGCTCTCCATGTCACATGTCCGAAATCAGGAAGGAAACCTTTTTTACTCCCGATATTGTAATCACTGTTTAAACCACGTTTATATTGCTCACGTAGTTCGCTCCAGAAATAAGGAACCATTTCGTTTGTGAATAAGCAATTTTCAGAAGCATTAGATACCAAAGGTAAAGCACGGCCAGATCTCATCTCAATTACTGGATCTTTTACCAAAGGAGCTATTAAGGATAGATCCTGAATATGCTCAGGGGTATGGCGCCATTTAACTTTTACCGTACGTGTTAAACCGCTAGGACGACGAATCTTTAACGTAGCTATCCCTATAGGAATTTGATGGCCTAAGGCAGCAGAACGAGAAAAGAGTATTCGTGCAGCTGCAGCATAATCAGAAGGAGCACCTCTACCAGTACGTACACTTTCGATCATCTCCATAATCGGCATGCCGTCCATCTCTAAAATTTCATCTCCTACAGAAACATCTGAGCTATATGTATGCACGTCGACAACAAAGCATCTATGAGAATTACTTAACTTGATTGTATAAGGTAAGTGAGAGTTTTCCGTACCAAAGAAAGTAATCCCAGCATGGAAGTCATTTAAATCAGAGATGTATTGCGCAAGAACTCCTTGACAATACTTGGTTGAAGGATTTTCCTCGATATACAATTTTAAACGCGCTTGATCCGTTGAATCCTTTAAATTCCAACGGAAAAGCTTATGCTTCCACTCTTTAGGAGCATATTTAACATCAAGTAAGTGTTCCAAAAAATCCAAGTCTGAACATGCATTTTTTTGAACTAGAGTCTTAGCAGAACCTGAAATTTGAAAACCTAATACTAGGGAGAAAATCAAGGCTGTAATTTGTTTCACTTTCATATTTACCTCTCTTCCAAATAGAGAATGTTTACAAGGAGGCGGTATGATAGGGGTATAAAGATTTTATTAAAACAAAGTTTTTAAAAAAAATTTTTAACTCTAAGACAACCAACTCAAAACCACATAGCAATGCGCTCGAGCATAAAATATGAAATAAGACCGCCAAAATAGCTAGCTAGTGCAATCCAAGAGATCTTTTTAAAATACCATAGAAAATCAACTTTCTCGATACCCATGAAGGCAACTCCAGCAGCCGATCCTATAATTAAAATACTTCCCCCAGTGCCTGCCGCATAAGCAATCAACTTCCATAAAGTATCGTCCATTGGGACTTGATACATACCCATAGTCGCAGCAACAAGGGGAACATTATCCAATACGCTTGAAATAAGACCAATAAAAATAGCCACAACATTCCTAGAAAATATCCTATCCATGCTCATTGAAAGTTCAGAGAGAACATTAGAAAAAGTCAAAGCATTAACAGCCAATAAGATACCTATAAAGAAGGTAATAGAGGAAATATCGATCTTCGTTAAAATATGAGGAATACGTAAGTGATAGCGATCTTCCCCGTGGGGAGAATGAATCCAGTCACTAGCCAACCAAACAAGCCCGAGTCCTAATAAAGCTCCAATAAATGGTGGAACACCTAAACAGGCTTTCCAAATGGGAACCATCAATAAAGATCCCAAACCAATACAAATGATTAAACCACTTTTTTTAGGAGATCCCTCCATCTCAACATCCTTAGTGATCATTCCTGTAGTTCTCTTCTTAAGCATAAATTGTGCGCAAATTCCAGCTATAAGAACACAAACTAAACTAGGAACAAATAAAGCACGAATAATTCCCCAAGAAGTCACTTTATTATTAATCCACAACATTGTTGTCGTTACATCTCCTAAAGGAGTCCAAGCACCTCCAGCATTTACACTAATGACGCAAATCGCTCCTAGAAGCAGGCGATCTTCTCGCGATTTAACTAAACGCTTCAAAATAGAGATAATGATGATGATAGATGTTAAATTATCCAAGGCAGCGGATAGGAAAAAAGAAAGCCCTATCAGCACCCAAAGAAGTAGGGTTCTGGATTGTATATAACAACATCGTACTATAATCGAAAACCCTTTGTGTGCGTCTATGAGTTCAACAATGGCCATCGCTGCGAATAAGAAAAATATTACCTGAGCCATATCAGCAATTTCTTCAGCTAGAATCATGTGATCCGCATGTTGCATATGAGAAAAACAAACTAGCCACATCAAACCTCCCATAGCTAAGGCTACAGCAGATTTATTCACTCGCACAATATGCTCGAAAACAATCGCGATATATCCAAATAAAAACAGAGCACACAATTGGAATTTCAACATAATGACCTCAAAAATAATTCTACGAACTAGTGTACTCCTATTTACAGGTTAGGTAAAGTAGGAAAAATCCTTCTAGATTAAGAAAAGCGTTTCTTTTTTATATACTAAAATCAAAAATTTGTTATTTAGCACCGTTTTATATAGCAACTCTATATTCTTGAAGCTTAGATTTGACGAAACAAAACGTCTATAAACATAACGAACTATTTGACAAAGATACTAAAGAACAGAACAATAATAAAGTTCTCTAGTTCTGAATCCACGTTAGGAGCCTAGTGAAAGTCGCCTTATCGTTTAAACACCTTGTTCCCAAGCTTTATACTTGTATTAAGGAAGGTTATACCTTTAATACATTTAAAAAAGATTTCTTAGCTGGACTTACTGTAGGCGTTCTAGCATTTCCTTTTGCTATTGCTATTGCAATCGGTGTGGGCGTATCCCCTATTCAAGGTTTGCTAGCCTCAATCATTGGAGGCTTTATAGCCTCTGCTTTAGGTGGTAGTCGTGTTCTTATATCGGGACCAACAAGTGCTTTCATCTCTATACTTTATTGTATTTCAGCAAAATATGGTGTTGAGGGGTTATTCACAATCACCCTAATGGGAGGAGTATTCCTAGTGGCCTTTGGACTTACTGGGCTTGGCACTTTCATTAAATATATGCCATATCCGGTGGTTACAGGATTAACAACAGGTTTAGCTGTTATCATTTTTTCCTCTCAAATTAGAGACTTTTTAGGTCTACAAATGGGAGATAGTGTTCCTACAGATTTTATTGCTAAATGGATAGCTTACTGGGATTATCTGTGGACCTGGGATAGTAAAGCTTTTGCCGTAGGGTTATTTACCCTTCTAATCATGATTTATTTCCGAAATTATAAGCCCAGATATCCAGGAGTAATGATTGCTATTATCGTAGCTTCGACACTAGTTTGGTTGCTAAAAATCGATATTCCTACGATTGGAAGTCGTTATGGAGCTCTCCCGCAATCGATACCTTTACCTTCATTCCCTCATCTTAGCCTAACAAAAATTCTACAACTTATGCCGGATGCTTTAACTATTGCTGTTCTTTCCGGTATCGAAACTCTACTTTCAGCTGTAGTTGCTGATGGTATGACAGGATGGAGACATCAATCCAATTGCCAACTTGTTGCCCAAGGTATCGCAAATATTGGTACATCATTCTTTGCCGGAATGCCCGTAACAGGTTCCTTATCAAGAACCGCAGCAAGTATTAAATCTGGAGCTACAACTCCTGTAGCAGGATTAATTCACTCAGCCTTTATCTGCGTTATTCTTTTAGCTTTAGCACCATTAACAGTAAAAATCCCTCTCACCTGTTTAGCTGCTGTTCTTATTCTTATTGCTTGGAATATGAGTGAAATCCATCACTTTATTCATTTGTTCACTGCTCCTAAGAAAGATGTTGTTGTTCTCTTAACCGTCTTTATTCTTACGGTTATGACAACCATCACCTCTGCAGTGCAAGTGGGTATGATGTTAGCCGCATTTCTATTTATGAAACAGATGAGTGATCTTTCTGACGTGATATCTACAGCAAGATATTTTGATGAGAATAAGCAGGCGAAAGATGACGATCTATTTTCAAAATCCGAAGTTCCTGCACATACCGAAATCTATGAGATCAACGGTCCTTTCTTCTTTGGAATCGCTGATAGATTGAAAAATCTTCTCAATGAAATAGAAAAACCTCCAAAGATTTTCATATTATGTATGAGTCGTGTACCTACAATTGATGCATCCGCTATGCATGCTCTAGAAGAGTTTTTCCTAGAATGTGACCGTCAAGGAACACTTTTACTTTTGGCAGGTGTGAAAAAAACACCGCTAAGCGATCTTAAACGCTATCATTTAGATGAGCTTATCGGTGTTGATCATATCTTTTCGAATACGAAGAGCGCTCTCTTATTTGCCCAAGCTTTGATCAATTTAGAGAGCAAATCCTCTCATTAGTGTTTTCCCACCATAGATTCGGGAACAACAAGACGATCGAATTCTTCCGCAGATAGGTATCCCATCTGTATACATGCTTCCTTTAGGCTTATATTGTCATGGAAAGCTTTTAAAGCTACTTTAGAACATTTATCATATCCTAAAACTGGAGTTAAAGCTGTAACAAGCATTAGAGAATTATCTAAATATTCCTTGAGGCGATATTTGTTCACACGCAAACCTGAAACAAAATAATCTGCAAAAGCTTGCATAGCTCCCGAAAGAATATCCACAGATTGTAAGAAATTATAAATTATCAATGGTTTCATAACATTGAGTTCAAAATTTCCTCGGCTTCCACCAATGATTACTGCCTGATTATTTCCTATAACCTGAGCACAAACCATTTGCAAAGCTTCGCATTGTGTAGGATTGATTTTACCAGGCATTATTGAAGATCCTGGTTCATTCTCAGGAAATAGTAATTCTCCTAAACCACATCGAGGACCCGATCCTAAAAAACTCAGATCCGTAGCTATCTTTGTTAAAGCACAAGCTAAAGTAGCCAAAACACCATGAGCATTCACTAGCGTATCGTGATTAGATAATGCTGAGAAATAATTTGATGCAACAATGAAAGGCTCTACTGTTTCCTGACGCAAATAGTGGATAACTTTATCTATAAATCCATCAGGAACATTTAATCCTGTACCTACTGCTGTTCCTCCTATAGCCAACTCATACATATGTGTGAGAGAGAACGCAACTCTCTCTAAAGATTGACGTATCTGATTACTATAGCCAGAAAACTCCTGTCCCAATGTCATAGGAACAGCATCCATTAAATGTGTTCTCCCTATCTTCACACAATCGCGAAATTCAGCAACCTTAGCATCTAATGCCCTTTGTAGATGATCCATGGCAGGAATCAACTTTTTCTTAAGACTAATCACTGCAGCAATATGCATAGCTGTAGGGAAAACATCATTAGAAGATTGGGATTTATTTACATGGTCATTAGGATGTATGGGTGTTTTACTACCTACAACACCTCCATGACGTTGAATAGCTAAATTAGCAATAACCTCGTTTACATTCATATTGGATTGAGTACCGCTGCCCGTTTGCCATACCTTTAAAGGGAAGTGCTCGTCAAACTTGCCTTCAAGAATCTCATCAGCAGCAGAAACAATCATGTCACAATATTTTGAATCTAAAAATCCTAGATCACGGTTTGCTTTAGCAGCACACTTTTTAATCCAAACCAAAGCACGGATAACTTCTTGAGGCATAACCTCGGGAGCCCAGGAAAAATATTTTTGAGAACGCGCAGTTTGCGCGCCATACAACTTATCTTCAGGGACTTCCACAGTTCCTAAACTATCATTTTCTTGCCGCATATATTCTATTCCCTTATGATTCCTTTATTATTTCTTCCCTCTACATTTACAAAATGAAAAAAAAGTTTTTATGTTACTTTCTAACTATTTCGCTTTTAATTTTGTTTTGGGAATTTTTCGCTAAAAATAACGCATCATTTGCCTTTCTCTGTCCACCACCATCAAAAATAGCGGCGAATTTTTCAGATTCTATGAATCTTATTCTTTCTTCTTCCTGGTATACTTTGCGAGGTATTTTAGGGGGATTCTTTTTAGCACTATTATTGTCGATAGGATTAGTAATTCTTATGCTGACCTATAAGCCAGCGAAAGATCTGCTAAATCCATTTTTCATACTGGTACAATGCACTCCTATGTTCACCCTAGCACCGTTAATTGTGCTATGGTTTGGTTGGGGATTAAATGCTGTTATTGTCCCTACAGCACTTACGGTCTTTTTCCCATTAACGATAACGATCTATCAAGGAATCACATCTACTCCTGAAGAACTCTTAGAACAATTTATTTTACATCAAGCAACGAAGAGACAAATTTTCATTAAGCTACGTCTCCCTTACGCTCTTCCTCATATATTTTCCGGATTAAAAATTGCTATGGGATCCGCGGGATTCGCTGCTATTGCTGGCGAATGGGTAGCTTCACAGTCTGGTCTGGGTATTCTCATTCTTGAAAGTCGAAGAAACTACGATATGGAAATGACCTTTTCAGGATTATTTGCCTTAACAACGGTAACCTTTATCCTATTTCAATCGATTTTACTAAGCGAAAAACTTACTTTTGCTTTATTTCGTATAGAGAAGACAACGAAGAAATTTAGATTGCCGAATAAAAAATTCGCTTTCCTACTTATCCCTTTGCTTATCCTACCTATATGGAAAGTCAGAACTAAACAAATAAACCCAAGTAACCTCACCCCCATAACTATACTTTTAGATTGGACTCCTAATCCTAACCATATTCCTCTATATGTAGGAGTTTCTAAAGGATTTTTCCGTAATCAAGGTATAGATTTACATATTCAAAAAAGTACAGATACTGGTGCTGTTATTCCTCATGTTCTATTTGAACAAGTAGACTTGACTCTCTATCACGCCCTTGGAGTAATAAAAACTTCTCTTCAAGGAGCCCCTGTACAAATAGTGGGGTCTTTAATTGATTCCACTCTACAAGGATTTATCTACAGAAAAGAAGATAATATTTCAAAATTTGAAGACTTAAATAATAGGGTATTAGGTTTTTGTCTAAACAACTCGAGAGACCTTTCCTGTCTATTAGAAACGTTGCGTCTACACGGAGTTGTTCCCTCAGACGTAAGAAATGTAAGCTCCGATTTAATCTCACCAATGTTATTGAAAAAAATCGATTTCCTCTATGGAGCTTTTTATAATATTGAAGGTGTTAAACTAGATACTCTAGGAATGCCCGTGGGCTGTTTCCTCTCCGACTCCTATGGGCTTCCTACAGGCCCTCAGCTTCTCTTATGTGGGAAAAAAGATACAAAAGCCACATCTCCTGAAGTTGTTGAAGCTATACAAATAGCCCTTCAACAAAGTATTGATTATTGTAAAAAATATCCTAAAAAAGCTTTTCAAGCTTATCTTAAAGCAACACCCGATACACCTAAAATTGTTAAAGACGAAGTTCTTCAATGGGAAGCCACTCTTCCTCTATTTGCAAAATCTCAAGAACCCTTAAGTCAAGAATTAGGGAATACCTTACTACAAGCTATAGTACATCGTTATCCAAACTTTGCAGATAAGGTCAGCAATTTTTCTCTAAATCAGATATACCCGTCTAATTCACAGGTTTGCCAGGATGAGAAAACACATGAGCAAGCCGAGATAATACATCTCGAAGTACTTCCATCGGTTTCTGGTCAGCACTGATACGAGAAATCTTATAAATAGGATAATGTTGAATGATGGCATCAATATCTTTTTGATACGATTGCAAACGTTTTTGCAATACTTCAATACCAACCTCATTAATTCTCCCCTTGCTATAAAGAGATTGTTGCGTACGCTCAAGCAATTTAGCTTCTTCATGCACCTCTAAAATAATTACATGACGTACTGTAATATACGCATCTAAAAGCTTCGCCTGCCCTACCGTTCTTGGAAGACCGCTAATGAGCAGATCTTGACGATCTGGTAGAAATTTCCCAGTAGCAACCAATCCTTGAACATAATAATTCCATACGGCAACAACATCTTCATCAGGAATCAAGGATCCAGAAACTGCATATTTATGAAAAAGTTGTCGAATAGGAGATCCTATAGGATAACAACGGAAAATATCACCAAGAGAAACATAAACCTGACTATCCCCATGAGCTATAAAATTTCCTAATAAATCTTTACCAGCTCCGGGAGGACCAAATAAAAGAATGGAAGAGAAGGGTTTAGTATAAAGCTTTATGCTATCTGCTATCGATTCATCTATCATAAGATAATTTAGCTACCGGTATAGTAATTTCCATGTTTCTCCATACTTTAGTTGATTACCTTGAAAAATAATAGCCTTAGCATATAAAAATTCTTCCCATGGACACTATTTATTTTTTATTACCCCAAGCTTGCATATTATTATTAGCGGCTGATACTTTAACTAATGTTTTAGTATTAAATCATGTTCTTGCTCGTTACTCTAGAAGGGAGCGCTTATCACTATTAGCTAGAGAAAGTGTATTTGCCCTCTTGAGTATGTTTGCTCTTTACGAGGCAGCTTTAGGCACTCTATATGTATTAAAAACTCCTCTATGCGCAATACAGGTTGTTGGGGGTATTGCTGTCACTTTGACAGGAATGCGGGCTATTTTGAATTTAAATAGAGAAAATAGCTGGAAAGGCTTTACATCTCCCTCTGCTCTATCTTTGGTAACACCCATAGCATTGCCTCTTATGATTGGGCCTTCTTGGTTAGCAGCTTGCTGCATTTTAATAGGTAAACGCTATAGCTTCGCTTCTGTTTCTCTTATTCTCGTTCTTTCTTGGATCCTTATTTCTTTAGCAACGATTATCCTGCAAGTTTTTGTCGGCGGGGGAAAGGAAAAGGCTAAAGTACTCCTCGCTACACAAACGGTACTTGGCCTTTTCGCGACAATCGTAGGTACACAACTACTTATGTCTGGACTACAATTAGCCTTTTTATAAAAGAGACGTTTTTATGCTATTAACTCTGATTAATCTTAGCTTACTATTCTACGTGCTCTTTGATGCCCCAGGATCTGTTCCTGTTTTTGTGTCTTTATTGAAGCATTACTCAGCAAAAAGGCAACAACGCATCATTCTTAGAGAATGCATCTTTGCTCTTGTTACCCTATTACTTTTTGTCACCTTTGGAAGAAAATTTTTTCAATTTCTTGATATCTCCCTATATGCATTTCAATTCATTGGTGGGGTTTTATTGTTTTCAGTATCATTGAAAATGATGTTGGTACCCCCACCTATAGAATCGGATTCATCCGAACCTCAATCAGAACCTATATTCTTTCCTCTAGCCTTCCCTGTAATCACCGGGCCAGCGGTTATTACCTCATTACTTAGCTATATGGAAGAAGATCTGTTTTCTAAAGAACTCATTCTTGGTGCTATGATTATCGCTTGGGTATTATCTGTATTCACTTTGTTAAGTTCGAGTTTCTTCAACCGCATTCTCGGGTCTTCCGGTTTAGTTGCCTTAGAAAGATTGTTCAGTATTGCCTTATTATTAATGTCTGCAAACCTCATGCTCAAAGGTATTTCAATAGCATTTAACATAGGTTTTTATATTAAGTAGTGAATTAGATGAAAAGAAACGATCCCTGCTGGTGTGGAAGCAAACGCAAGTGGAAACATTGCCACTATCCCCAGGCCCCTCAAGTATCTTGGGAACAACAAAAACAGTATTACGCGTCACAATATGACATTATTTTAAAGACTCCTGAGCAAATTGAAAAAATTCGTCATGCCTGTCAAGTTACTGCTCGCATCCTTGATGCTCTCTGTAAAGCATCTAAAGAAGGTGTAACTACAGAAGAGTTGGACAAACTTTCACGTCAATTACATAAAGAATATAACGCAATCCCTGCACCTTTAAATTATGGATCTCCACCTTTTCCAAAAACAATTTGCACTTCACTTAATGAAGTAATTTGTCATGGGATTCCGAATGATATTCCTTTAAGGAACGGGGATATTATGAACATCGACGTTTCTTGTATTGTTGATGGATACTATGGTGATTGTAGTCGTATGGTCATGATCGGCGATGTCTCTGATATCAAGAAACGCGTCTGTCAGGCATCTTTAGATTGTCTTAATGCAGCTATGTCCGTATTAAAACCTAATCTACCCTTATATGAAATTGGCGAAGCTATAGAAGCTTGTGCTGATACTTATGGATTTTCTGTGGTAGATCAGTTCGTAGGTCATGGTGTAGGAATAAAATTCCATGAAAACCCTTACGTGCCTCACTATAGAAACCGTAGTAATATACTCTTAGCTCCTGGAATGACATTTACCATAGAACCTATGATCAATGTTGGGAAGAAAGAAGGAATTATTGATCCAAGGAATCATTGGGAAGCAAGAACTTGCGATAATCAGCCCAGTGCACAATGGGAGCATACTCTACTCATTACTGAGACAGGTTATGAGATACTAACTCTTCTAGAGAAGTAATCTCTTCTTCTAAGCATTCTATATGCGCAAGAAGGTTTTGAATCATCTCAATATCTTTCATATCTGCAAAATTTAAGGTCATTTCCTCTTGTTTTTGTAAGGTAAGATAATCCTCACGAACTAAGAAAAGCTCTTTACGAACTTCTGCCAATGCTTCTGTCTTTTCAGCAAACTGTGCCTTTAGCTGTAAATACTTATCCTTATAAGATTTGGACTCATCAGCAACAGGAGTTTTAACAAGAGCTTCTTGTTGATTCACAAGAGTATGTAATTGTATGAGTTCTTCATCCTTCTGATTTAAAAGATTCTGAAACTCTTCCAATCGCGAGCGCAACTGATCTATTTCTTCGATATGAGATTTAAGACTATGACATTCATTTTCTAAGCTTTCTCTTAATAGTTTTTCTTGAATAAGCTCATTTTCTAAGGATGACATCTTTTCGTCTTTTTCATGCAAAGCTCGGAGCCATAATTCGGTATCTTCACTTTTTTCTTCACTATTAGAGAAAGTTTCTTTTCCAGATACCCAAGAAAACACAGAAGTAGTTTCATCCCCAGCTACAAGACGAACATATTCATTATGTAAGACAGCATAGTCTTCTAGCCAACTATTTTTCTGATCAGCAAGAATTTGCAAATCTAAAGCCATATGCTCCTGTTTCTTACAAGAATCTTGCAGCAAAGTTCGACATTCTTGAAGCTCAGATTCTAAAACATGAGCTCGTCTTTCTAAAAATTCACAGGCCATAGCTTTGTCGCGAACTGCTTTATCATAAGATACTTGAATCTCAGCATATTGATTCGACATCTGATCGTATTTTTGTTTTTGTTCCTCATTTTCTTCGTCGATAAGGGATATACTGAAAACAAAAATTCCCCAAGATAATAAAAAGGCTGTAGATAGACCTAAAGCCCATAATAATGAAGAACAAGTAGCAATATGCTTATAGTAGTATACGAATAGAAATAAACAAGAAACTACACCATATCCCCAAAAACGGAAATATACGGAAGCAACTAACGCTAAAGCAGAAAAACACATCATCAATAAAAGTAAAGCTGTGTCCACAATAGAAGCACAACCTAATCCACCAAAAATCAAAACTACAGATGATAGAAATACCCACTCTATTGAGAAAGATCTACATCTACCCAACAAAGTTTCCCACCTAAATCCTTGATAGACTTTCTGATAAAGATGCTTATTAAAAACGTGCATGGCCTCAAATCCCATACAAGAATACTCCTAAGACTCTTCCAGAGAATCTTGAGCTTTAGTTAATAAATAGCTAATTACAGCAGGATCCCCTTCATAGGTCATCTCTACTTTCATCTTGCCATCTGAAGACGCATGCCCACAAGTCACCAGTACATAAGCACTCACATCCTCATCGAAAGTTCCTGTACTGTCATCACATTCGTTTTCAGACACTTCCTTCTCCTCTCTAGCTAAAGGTCCCTATTTCCAATCGAGTGATCTCTCATTCATCGATTGATAACAAGTCCTTTATTTTCTTTAGAAACTCTAAATTTTAGAGATCAAAACTTTTTTACTTTCCTTGTAAAATTTTTTAATTCTATTTGTTGCTAAAGGAAAACAACTTATTAAACAAACCAATTATTAATTGAATTTATTATTTAATAAAACGCTTTGTTTATTGGTAAAATAAAACTAAACAAAACCAAAAATTTTTCCATTATGACAGTACAACCTATAAGCACCACATCTACAGCTTCGATAGCAACTAGAGAAGCGACGCAGGCTGCTCAACTTCCCCCTCTGGATCCATTAAACACACCTCCTATTGGCGCATTGCTTTTTAGCATTTACGAGCTTCTTTTACAAGCGATTGAAATTCGACAACAAACAGTTCTGACTCAATCACAACAATTAAATGATAATACTAATATTCAACAACAATTAAACCAAGCAACTAATCAAATCAAATTTGCTGTAGTAGGTGCTGGGGGTAAAGAAGACGAAATTACCCGAGTACAAAACCAAAACCAAAACTACTCCGCTCAAAGATCAAACATCCAAGACGAATTAGTAACTGCTCGACAAAATGGACAAATTATTCTCTCACACGCATCTACGAACATTAACATCATCCAACAACTAGCTTCTCAAGACTCCTCATTCTTAAAAACGACAAGTTCCATTGGAAGTACAGTAAACCAACTCAATAAACCTCCTTCATAAGCAAGTAGGAAAACAACTTAAAGTTAATCGAAGAAAATAGGTAGGAAATTATGTGGTTCTCTTCTCCAGCACTTCAAACCAGCCCTAGAGCCGCTATTGACATTCCCGGAACATCTATTACAGGTGGACCCAATACAGCAACAGCTGACGAAATTATTGCAAAATTTGCTAAAGATTCCAACCCACTGATTATTACCGTGTATTATGTATACCAGTCTGTACTGGTTGCTCAGGACAACTTATCTATTATCGCTCAAGAACTTCAGTCTAATGCTTCTGCTCAAACTTTTTTAAACAACCAAGAAGCTTTATACCAGTATGTAACTATCCCTAAGAATAAATTAAATGATAACTCATCAGCATTTTTACAGGATGTTCAAGCAACCAACCAAGCTGTTGGAGCTTCTCGACAAGCACTGCAAAACCAGATTTCAGGACTAGGAAATGGTTCTCAAGTGATTTCAAGTAACTTGAATACTAACAACAACATTATCCAACAGTCCTTACAAGTAGGTCAGGCTTTAATTCAAACGTTCTCACAAATTGTGAGTTTGATAGCAAACATTTAATCTTAAGGAACTTAGCATAATGAGCATCCAATCTATAGCATCAAACGTTGATAAAGTCCCAACAGTTGTTCCTCCAAGTACAAAAGTTGTCCCCGATAGTATTGTAATTAACAAACCCTCGGCTATCTATTTTTGTATTTCTGTGATGCTACAATTATCCACATCAACTACAGAATTTGGGAAATCCATTATGGCAGTGCTACAAGACAATACGGTGGCACAACAAAAGAAAACAAAAGAACTTATCAACTTGCCTTTGTTGAAAGTTCCTGATCTTCAAAAAGCTGATAATTTCAATCAAGATAAGCCCGAGTATAAAAACCAAACGGAAATTCAAGCTTATCAAACATCGAATCAGCAAATTACTGCTAACCGACAGTTAATCCAACAAGAGCTTTCTGCTGCACAACAAAGAGCTCAAGCAAACCAAAAAGCTGTAAATGCCACGTCTACGGAGTCTATGAAGTTATTGCAAGCAACTAATGCTCTCCTATCTTCATTAAAAGAATATACTATTAAAGCAAATCTAACGACATCTCCGTCTGATTAATTATTTAGATAAGGGCTTCTAATAAAACAATCCATGATCTAATATAAGGCATTACTGAAAAGAAAAGAATCAGGTAAAACCTCCATGAGGGTTATCTTCCCAGATAAACATAACAAGAACCCGTTTCTCACTCAGGTACTTAGACAACTTCCTTCGTTTATCTTAATAACCTCGTGTATCTCTCCTCTGCTTTCCTATCTGATGAAAAAACTCTTTGGTATTCCAGGGATTATTGAAACTTTAGCACTATCCACAGCAGGAATACATAAACATAAATTTTGGCAGTTTATTACTTATCCCCTGATTACAGCGGACTCTCTGTGCATCCATAAAGAAGGATGTATGGACATCACTCAACGCCTACTCATTCGAAATGTGCTTGGTTTTACTTTCTTTTATAAAGCAACCAACCACATTATTCGAAAACTAGGATCTATGACTTTCCTAGTTCTTATTGTTAGCCAGACTCTCATTATAGGAGTCGTAATTTGGGCATGCCTAAAACTATTTCATAGTTCACAAGCTCTATTTGGTCCAGAGTGCTTGATTAGCACACTAGTGTTAATTTGGGTTTTTCTTGATCCGGAAAAACGCCTAGGACTCAACCCGTTTCCCATTACCCTATCACGTAAATGGGGGTTCGTTGTCTTAGCAACCTTCTACTTTTTTATTCTTCTATTCTCAGGAGCCTTTGCGATATTCTTTGGATCAATACTATCAATAATGTTAGGGGTTCTCTTTTGCTATAAAGAAAAAATTCCTAATCCTTATAGAATATCACGAATGTTTTAAACTTCGTCGGCAAATAGCGCTAAAATTGCCGCTCTCGCTTCTCCTAATCCAGAAAGAACACCCTCTTCAAATCTAAAGAAAGGATTTTCTTCCAGTATGGAGAAATCCATTGGCTGCAATACATCATCCGAGGTCAAATTTGGAATGATTTGTTCTCCCACACCTTGTAAACGAGATTTTTGATTTTCATAAAGCTGATTTAATAAATCGTGTATTTTATTTTTCATTTTTCTCTTTTCGCTTCTCTATAAAGAATTGTTTCATCAATTGCTCGGATTCTTCACGGCAGATCCCAGAAAAACATTCCACATGGTGAAATGGGTGTTTTTCTGTAAAAACATTTATCCAACTTCCTCCAGCACCCAAACGCAAATCTGGAGCTGCCCAGACAATTTTACGAATGCGAGCTAACTGAATAGCCCCGGCACACATTAAACAAGGCTCTAGAGTACAATAGAGCACAGTATCTACCAAACGCCAATTCTCTAAATATTGTGCCGCAGTCCCTATACATAAAATTTCAGCATGAGCTGTGGGATCTTGTAGCTTTTCCGTAGTGTTATGACCACGAGCAATTATTTTATTATCTTTAACTATAACACAACCTACAGGAACCTCGTCTTCGTCGTACGCTTGGCGAGCTTCCTTCAGAGCTTGATTCATAAAAAATATATCTTTTTCTATATCCATCGACTTTATATTAAATAACTCATAACCACTTTTTGAATCAGATTATAAAAAAAAAGACTCCTAATAAGAAACAGTAAAAAGTTCTCATATTAGTTTAACAACCATTTTTGAATCAGATTCAGAATGTGGAATTTTTATTTACAAATCAAAAAAACCCGTCTCACCATACCAAAAGGTGTACATTAACAATCTTCTCAAGTATAATTGGCTTTTGCGGCAATTATTTTATTTTAAGGAGACATCCAATGTCTTTGGATAAGGGAACTAAAGAAGAAATCACAAAAAAGTTTCAACTTCATGAAAAGGATACCGGTTCAGCAGATGTGCAGATCGCTATATTAACGGAACACATTACAGAACTAAAAGAACACCTCAAGAGATCTCCTAAAGACCAAAATTCTCGACTAGCTCTATTAAAGCTGGTAGGACAAAGAAGAAAGCTCTTAGAGTATCTTAACTCTACAGACACCGAAAGATATAAAAATTTAATTACAAGATTAAATCTAAGAAAATAATCTTTCATTGATTTTCCCCGAACATAAGATCTAATCAGGAGACCTTCATGACATTTGAAACTATTTCCGTTACCCTTGAAGAAGGCAAAACATTAGTATTTGAAACGGGGAAAATTGCTCGTCAAGCTAACGGAGCTGTTCTTGCTCGCATGCAAGAAACTTGGATCTTTTCATCTGTTTGCGCGGCCAATCTCGAAGAACCAGTAGATTTCCTTCCTTTAAGAGTCGATTATCAAGAAAAATTTTCTTCTATAGGAAAAACTTTAGGCGGGTTCATTAAAAGAGAAGGCCGTCCAACTGAAAGAGAAATTTTAACTTCTCGTCTAATAGATCGTTCTATGCGTCCTTCTTTGCCAAACCGGTTAATGCAGGATGTTCAAGTTTTATCTTATGTATGGTCGTATGATGGGGTGACTCTCCCCGACCCTATAGCTATTTGTGGTGTTTCTGCAGCATTAGCTATTTCTGACATTCCTCAAATTAGTATTGTAGCTGGTGTTCGTGTTGGCTTTGTCAACAACAGTTGGATAGTGAATCCGACAAAAGCTGAAATGGATGTTTCTAGAATGGAACTCATTTTAGCAGGAACTGAAAATGCTATTTTAATGATAGAGGGTCATTGTGATTTCTTTACGGAAGAACAGGTTATTGAAGCTATTGAATTTGGTCATAAACATATAGCAACAATCTGCAGAGCAATCAAAGATTGGCAAAAGAAGATAGGTAAAGAAAAGAACACTGATGTTATTGTTCCTCTTCCAGAACAAGTACAATCTTCTGTAAATGCATTTGTTGAAAGTAAATTCTCTGATCTTTTGAAAATCAAAGAGAAGAAGGCTTTTGAGGCTGCTTCAAAACAGTTAGAAAATGAAATCATAGAGAAATTCTTAGAAGAAAATGAAATCTTCACAGCACTGAATATTAAAACAGCCTTTAAACGAGCTAAATCGGATTACATGCGTACTTTAATACGTGAACAAAGTGTTCGTTCTGATGGACGTTCAGTAACAACAATCCGCCCTATTTCCATTGACACATCCTTCCTACCAAGAACTCATGGAAGTTGTTTATTCACTCGTGGAGAAACACAAACCATGGCCGTTTGTACTTTAGGTAGCGAAGCCATGGCTCAACGCTATGAAGACTTGAATGGAGAAGGATTAGCTAAATTTTATTTACAATATTTCTTCCCTCCTTTCTCTGTTGGAGAAGTAGGAAGAATAGGCTCTCCAGGAAGAAGAGAAATTGGCCATGGCAAGCTTGCTGAAAAAGCTTTAAGCCATACTTTACCTGATCCCGCTAAGTTTCCTTATACTATCCGTATAGAATCCAATATTACTGAATCTAACGGTTCTTCATCTATGGCTTCTGTTTGTGGAGGCTGTTTAGCTTTAATGGATGCTGGAGTTCCTATTAAAACCCCTATAGCGGGTATTGCTATGGGATTAATCTTAGATAATGATCATGTAACTATTCTCTCAGATATTTCTGGATTAGAAGATCATTTAGGAGATATGGATTTTAAGGTTGCTGGGAACACTGAAGGAATCACAGCATTCCAAATGGATATCAAGGTAGAGGGTATTACTCCTGCAATTATGCAAGCAGCTTTAGCTCAAGCTAAAGCTGGTCGTCAACATATCCTTGACACCATGAAAGAATCCCTTGCTGCTCCCAAAACAGATTTATCGCAATATGCTCCTCGTATTGAAACGATGCAGATTAAGCCAAACAAGATCGCTACTGTCATTGGACCTGGAGGCAAACAGATTCGTCAAATTATTGAAGAAGCTGGAGTTCAAATCGATATTAATGACTCAGGTCTTGTCAGTATCTCAGCGTCTTCTCCACAAGCGATAGAAAAAGCTAAGTCTATTATTGAAGGTTTAGTTGGCGAAGTGGAAGTTGGTAAGATCTATGAAGGTCGTGTGACATCCATTGTTCCTTTTGGAGCTTTTGTGGAAATTCTCCCAGGTAAGGAAGGTCTTTGCCATATTTCTGAGTTCTCTAAACAACGTATAGAAAACGTTGGTGATTTCGTTAAGCAAGGAGACATTCTAGCTGTTAAGCTGTTAAGCATTAACGAAAAAGGCCAATACAAACTCAGTCATAAAGCTACTCTTAGTGAGTAGTCTTTGCTTGTCTGCCTTATAATTTTTCTACAAGTCACTTGAGAAAATAAAAAAGCCACATAAATTATGTGGCTTTTTTAATGTCATTGCTAAATTCAAAAACTAGCTTAAGTAGTGGTATTGTTTAGTTTTAATGTACCATCTTTCATAGCATCTTCTTGAGGTGGAGGAGGAGGCAAATCATCAGATACCTTCTTGAATAACATCCCCTCTTCTTTCAGACGCGCTCTTTTCTTTTCAGGATCCCAAGTATGATCCATGATCTCTTTGACATCTTTGGCATCTAAAGTTTCAAACTCAATTAACATCTGAGTCATAAGTTCTACTTCATCTCGATGCTCTCTGATAATTGTTAAAGCACGCTGATAGGCAGCATCCAATAAGGCTCTTAATTCACCATCAATAGCTTTTGCTGTTTCTTCTGAGTAACTTTTCTCATGATACGATCCATAACCTGTAGAGGCATCGGAACGTTCGTCATAAGTTACAGTACCTAATTGTTCACTCATTCCCCATTCACAGACCATACTACGGACTAATTTCGTAGCCTGAGAAATATCTTGCTGGGCACCACTAGAAATATCTCCTAAAAAGATATCTTCTGCAGCACGACCTCCCATGAGGACAGCTAACTGATCGAAAAGTTCTTTTTTCCAATAGCTAAGCTTATTCTTCTCAGGAAGAAAATGTGTAGCTCCTAAAGATAAGCCTCTAGGAATAATCGTAACTTTATCTACAGGATCTGCATGTTGTACACAAAGACCTACAACAGCATGTCCTGATTCATGGTATGCCGTCGTTTTTCTTTCTTCAGCATCCATTTCTAAACTACGACGTTCTTTACCATAGAGAACCTTATCACGAGCCTCGGCAACATCTACAGCAGTCACTGCAGTACGATCTTTACGTGCAGCAAGAAGAGCTGCTTCATTTAATAAATTCTCCAAATCAGCTCCAGAAGCCCCTGGAGTACTTCGTGCTACTGCCATAAGATCTACAGTAGGATCTAATTTGATTCTCTTAGCATGTACAGCTAGGATTTCAAACCTACCTTTAATGTCAGGTAAATTCATAACCACACGGCGATCAAAACGACCAGGACGTAATAACGCCTTATCCAATACGTCAGGACGATTAGTTGCAGCCATAAGGATAACACCCTCATTCGTACCAAAACCATCCATCTCAACAAGCAATTGGTTTAATGTTTGTTCGCGTTCATCATGACCACCACCAATACCTGCGCCTCTATGACGACCTACAGCATCAATCTCATCAATGAAAATGATACAAGGAGCATTTCTTTTAGCTTGTTCAAACATGTCACGAATACGGCTAGCACCAACACCGACAAACATCTCTACAAAATCCGAACCTGCTATTGAGAAGAATGGTCGGTCGGCTTCCCCAGAAACCGCTTTGGCTATTAAAGTTTTTCCTGTTCCAGGGGGTCCTATTAATAATACACCTTTAG
The DNA here is from genome assembly GCF_018343815.1 of Chlamydia crocodili. Lineage (NCBI taxonomy): Bacteria > Pseudomonadati > Chlamydiota > Chlamydiia > Chlamydiales > Chlamydiaceae > Chlamydia > Chlamydia crocodili. The sequence continues at coordinate 236,841 of NZ_CP060791.1, forward strand.
GGATTCTTCCCCCTAGACTCGTAAACTTTGTAGGATTTTTTAGAAAATCTACAATCTCTATTAATTCTTCTTTAGCCTCTTCAATACCAGCAACATCGGCAAAAGTAACTTTATTTTGTCCCTTCATTAACAAGCGTGCCGGAGATTTGCCGAAAGACATCGCAGAACCATTCATACCACGCACTTGTCTGGAAAAGACGAAATAGACAAAGACAAGCACAAGAATAATGGGTAGGAATGTAAACAGGTATCCTATATAATGTGGAGCAGGCTCCTCACTTTTAAAGGTTTTCTCTAATACCAAATTACGTGGCTGATCAGGTGCCTTAAAAGTTAAGGTCCGATTATGAGAAAAACCTTCCCATTCTTGTTTCGCTCCAGAAAACCAATGAGCAAATACCTCAGGATCTTGCTTCTCTAAAGCTCGAGAAGATAATTCCTGATTATTGAAATACCAAACTACCTGGCTAAGTTCTCCTCGAAGCTTATCGAGCTGCGCTTGATTGATTTGACTATCTTCGACAAGTTTCTCATATTTACTACGTTCTTCACGATATAGACGTACTGAACGCAACTGACCAAAACGCTCGCCATTATCGGACAAAGCTAGTGATGAAGAAATTCTCTGTAAAGAACCTAAAACTTTCTGATAAAGAATACCAAGCTGCTCAACATCCATCGATTGAGTTAGAGAAAGCTCTACTTGTTGATAGAGATCTTTTAATTCGCGTTTCAAACTCTCAGAACCTACCCCTAAAGCTGGAGATAGATACTTTCCAATCAGTTCATATAAATCTGAACCAAATGTACGCAGGCTCTCACTAGATCTAGGAAGAGTTTGATAACGCTGCTCCAAAGAACGTAAGTTGATAATTTGGAAATTATTTGAACCTTCAACTACAAGGGCTGCTAAAGAAGATTTGCCTAATTCTACGCTAGGAGAAATTAAATATCCTGTTTCAGGAATAGGCGATCCGGAAATTGCAGAAAACCATAAAACCGAGCTCTCAACCTCTTTTGAAAGGTTATCTAAACTCTTATTTATTTCCTGAAGATCAAATTCTAATTGATGTCTTTGATCTATTAATTCCAAATAATGATAGCGTAGCTGGCTTTCAGCTGTTGGAGATTCACGAAAACGTCCACTAAATGAAACTAAATTATCATTCAGAGCAATCTTCCGGCTATCTTCGGGATAAATCAATTTTAAGTTTACTAAATGCTCTAGCTGATGGCTAAAACTGACCCGGGCTTTCTTGGCGACTAGAAAATTTTGAACGGCGATCACACCGAAGATTACACCAAATAGAAGGAAAAAAAATACCGTAGGAAAATTTTTTTTCGATTCGGGCTTCATTTTTTTATCTTTAGACATAAACTACACAACTAAGCTAATCAATCAGACAGGTAATTATTTAATATAGCATATTTTTTATTATTTTGTTTATAAAACCTAGTTATAAAATAAAAAAAATATGAAACACTGTATATACAATGACCTACTACTCATCATCTTCGAATATACAATGAGAATCATCATTATATACTTTCTATTCTATCATTACTACCCCAGCTTTTACGATCACTCTTTTATCTCGAAGTCGCATTTGCGCTGGTAAATTACGGTTTAAATGATCATAAACCATTTGCAAGAAATGCCTTGAGACAACCACTCCAGCCTTAAGAAAGAATTCCTTACAAACCCATTTTGCTAAAAAAACTTGTTCCATCAATACTTTAGGAATTTCAATAGACCATGTTGCGTTTTCTTTTCGTATATTTTCAAGAAAGGGCTTTGCTTGCAGTTTCATATAACAAGAAAGTTCTTCAGAATCTTGAGCTAGTGTCAATAAAGGCTGTGTAATATTCTTACCAAAAATCTCTTCTAACCAAGGAAATATCTTCTTACGCATTCTAGCGCGCAAATAACGCTCATCAGTATTGGTTATATCTTGAATGTAAGGAATATTTTCTTCATCTAAAGCATTCACTAAAACTTGTTTAGGGATGTGCAGCAAAGGCCTGAAAAGTGGGATACCCTCATAGTATGTCTCTTGAGTCATACCTTTTAAATTACTTAGGGATGCCCCTTCTAATAAACGTTTTAATACAGTTTCGGCTTGATCATTAGCATGATGGGCTAAAAATATTCCCGATAGATTTTGTTCCTTACATATCTTATAAAACAATCCATAACGATAGCGACGTGCAGCATTTTCTGGATCTTTTGAAGTTCTATATTCGGAAGGAACACGGTCTACAATAATAGGAATTTCTTCTTTCTCACATCTAATTTTAAGTTCTTCAGCCTCACGATAGGAAGATTCTCTCCATCCATAATCTACATGAACTGCAGTAAAAGAGAACCCTCTAGATTTAAGGAGATATAAAAGAAATAATGAATCACTTCCTCCTGATAAAGCAAGTAAGTAGCTTTTTTTAATATCTAAAGCAGAAAAAAAAACTTCTAATCGCTTATCATTTCTGAGTAGACAGGATAACATAATCTAAATACATGTCCGTGTAAATTCATTACAAATAAGTTAAGGCTTATTGACTTGAAGACGTACTGTTACACTATCCTTAACCTTAAAGAACTCCTGATATCAGGTATACTATGCCTATTTTATGGAAAGTCTTAATTTTCCGTTATTTAAAAACCGTTACTTTTTGTACGCTTAGCCTTATCTGTATTTCTATCATTAGTTCTCTTCAAGAAATCGTCAGTTATATAGCAAAAGACGTTCCTTATCCGACAGTTTTGCGGCTAACAGCTTATCAGATTCCCTACTTATTGCCTTTCATTCTTCCTATTTCTTGTTTTATTTCAGCTTTTGCGCTTTTCCGAGGTCTTTCTGATAATAACCAAATCACTTTCCTTAAAGCATCTGGAGCTTCTCAAGGAATTATTACCTTCCCTGTCCTCATGGTCTCCTGTGCTATCTGTTGTATAAATTTTTATACATGTTCCGAACTCGCTTCTATTTGTCGATTTCAAACCTGTAAAGAAATTGCTAATATGGCGATGACTTCGCCAACACTTCTACTTCAGACACTGCAGAAAAAAGAAAATAACCGTATTTTCATTACCGTTGACCATTGTGCAAAAAGTAAATTTGATAATGTGATCATTGCTTTAAAAAGAGATAAGGAAATTGCCAATGTAGGAATTATCAAAACTATTATCCCCGATGTAGCAAATGATACTGTACAAGCCAGGGATGTTGTGATGATTTCAAAACTTCCTTCTACGTTAACAGACCAACACTCTTCAAATTCTAAGGAATACTATATAGAAACTTTAGATGAGATGCTAATTCCAAAAATTACTTCAACATTATTCGCGGGAAAGTCTTACATGAAAACGCGAACAGATTATTTACCTTGGAAGCAACTTGTTAAACAATCATTCAGTCATGCACATCTACCGGAAACCTTAAGAAGAATTGGTATAGGTTTGCTTTGCATCACATTGACATATTCGGGAATGGTTTTAGGAACCTATAAACCAAGATTTCGCAAATCTATAGCTCTCTATTGTATTTTTCCTGTGATGGATTTGATTTTATTAATAGTTGGCAAAAATACTACCACATTATTCCCTGCGCTTATGTTGTTTATTATACCACAGGTAATCTCTTGGATAGTTTTTGCTATCCGTGCGTATCGAGAAAGCAGAGGCTATGCGTAGATTATGTATATTTGGAAACGTTATGTATTAACTAAATTTTGGCTATCTTTAATATCTTTAATAGTACTTGCCTTTGTTTTTTATGCTTCAATTCATCATTCTCTGCACGCTATCAAAGGAAATACAACCTCACTAGCTTCAGGTGCCTCTTTAAAACTTTCTATCCTGTACTATCTATCCCAGATAGCTCTTAAAGCAGAATTTCTAATTCCTCAGCTCGTTGCTGTAGCTACGACGATTACATTATTTTCAATGCAAAACAAACGGGAAGTCCTTCTCCTGCAGGCATCAGGACTCTCATTGAAATCTCTAACAGCTCCTTTAATTCGTTCGAGCTTCATTATCACCTTACTTTTATATGCAAATTTTCAATGGTTGCATCCTATATGTGAAAAAATATCTACAACCAAAGAACATATGGATCGCGGAACATTAGACAAGGTACAAGATAAAGTTCCTGCTCTTTATCTTAAAGATCAAACAGTCTTATTATATTCTTCTATTGAACAAAAAGCCTTAACTCTTAACAAAGTATTTTGGATTAAAAATCCAAAGACTATCTATACAATGGAAAAACTAGCGTTTACAACGCCATCTCTTCCTATTGGTCTTGATGTTATACGTTTTTCAGAAACAGAATCTGGTAATATGGAACTCAGTGAATTCTCAGATATGAAAGAATTTCCTGAGATTGAATTTGGATTTTATGATAATCCTTTTTCTAAGATTTTTACAGCGGGAGGGAAAAATCGCCTTTCGGAATCCTTCCGGGCCATTCCTTGGAACGCTACAGGATTAGGACTATCAACAACTATTCCTCAGCGTATTTTATCTTTGTTATCTACATTTTATTATATGCTGATTTCGCCTTTAGCTTGTATATCAGCGATGATTATTTCTGCTTATCTTTGTCTAAGATTCAGTCGTGTATCTACAGTAACTCTTGCTTATCTTGTTCCCCTAGGTACAATAAATACTTTTTTCGTCTTTTTAAAAGCGGGAATGGTATTATCTAACAGCAGTGTTTTGCCAATATTACCTGTAATGTTATTCCCTCTAATTACCTTAGCAATATTTACAAACTATGCTTATGCTAAGCTTCAGTAATTTCGTTGAGATAACCTGAGAAATCCCATTTCTCTAAATCATAACTAAAAAAGGACTTGAGATTAGATAAGTTTTGTCTATTTTTTCTCAAACAATTAAGAAACTTACTCATTAATTCTATATGATTTACAAATATCAAACGGTCTCTAGCTACTAAAGTAGGCGCAAGAACCTTTACCATGAGTAATTTTAGTCTATGCTCATCCCACGACTCTTCTCCAGCAAAGAAAGTAAATCCTGCGATAAATATCGATGCATAATCCAAACCATCTTTAGACATAACTATAAGGTTATTTGGATCTATAATTTCTATAAACTTAAAGACAAGAAGATAAGAAATGATATGCAAAAGCAACAGCTTATCATTTTTAAATAAGATCTTTTTCTTAGAGAAGAAGGTATCTTTTAAAACAGATAAACTGTTGTCTAGAAATTCATGAATTTGCCTTTTAGACATATTAGGAATAGAAAAAAGAGATAAAGATCCCGATTTATTAAATTCTTCTTTCAACACAGAAAAGAAACCGAAAAAGGTTTCTTGCTCTCCGTGCTCTCTTTCTATGCTTTTCAGAAGATCTTCGGGTTCTGGAAATGAAAATATGTACGCCCTATCGATTCTATCTAAGCTCTCTTCTATCACACGACTTCTCGCACGATCTTTCCTAGATAAACGATTTTGTATATTTAAAATAAAGGTAGTTTCTCCTAAATCTGCTTTAGCATTAAGAAATCCTATAAATTCTTCATTACAATTGGCATACAATATGGAGCTTTGCGTTATAGGGCTCGGAGATCGTATGACTGTTATCGATTTGTCTCCTAATTTCAAAGTTCCTTCTATTCCAGGAAACATGCCTAAAATAATAGGATCAAATACTGAGGAATTCCGATCGAGCATTCTGTCTATAGCTTTAAATAATGGGCCATTTGGATACTTAGAAAGCAATCGATATAACTCCTCATATATCTCAGAAACATATTGTCCCGAAGATAGACGTTTTTTATCCCCTTCTAATTGCAATTTCGTATGTATATGAAAATATAAATACCGAGCAGCTTCTGTAAATACGAGTTTACCTTCAAAGATTCCACTACTTAACGCTGACATTAAGGTATGGGAATGTCGATAATGCATCTGATCATGAGTATTACTACTCAAAGCCTTCCATGCATCCCTAAGGAAATAAAGAAAATCATTAAAATAATGGAGATTATCTTTTTTAGGATTATTAGAAACTACAGTGGCTTCATATCTAGAAAAGAATAATCCCATAACAGCGTTATGAATCTTTTCCGTAGATTCTGTTTCTAAATCACTCAGAGCTTTTTGATAAAATAGCCGTATAGGCATATCATTGGTAAAAACTAACGAAGAAGCTAGATTGTGAAGTTCTTCACTATTCCATAAAAGCGTTTTTGTTAAAGGATCGCCCTCATGAGCTGTTTCATGGATCTTTCCCTGCTTACAAATAATCTGAGTAAGCGTATCAGTATAGAAGCGCTTATTTTCCTCATCAGACATATAGAAAAGTTCGTAAGAACGATCTCGCTTGACCTCTACTAGGTTATTTAAGAAACGCTCTTCTTGATGCATTTCTTCTAATTCTCGTTCTACCAAATCCTCATCTTCTTCCTCTTCTTCCTTGATAATTTTTCGGCTAAGATTTGCTTGAGTCTTACTATAGACCTTACTTAACTCAGAATAGTCATGAACTAAGCTCTGATATAACTCTCTCTCTCGACTCTCTAAAAAAGAAAATACATTCTGTACGCCAGCAATAAGGAAATTAGACTCTTGTAATGCTTTATTCGCCTCTCTCTTTGGTAAAGAACCTGCTTTCTTGAGATAATCTTCTATATTCTTCAAAGCTTGCTTCATTTCATCGACATGATGATCAACAGAAAACATGTCATCAAACTTAGCGTTCTCTATAAAAGATGATGGAGAACTATAAGAAATCTTTTTTAATTTCTCTAAATGCTCCAATGCTTTTTCAAAATTATAACAAGATCTTCTCATATTTCCCCTTAAAGGAATCAAAAAATTAGATTATTATTTGACAATCGTTTTATTAGTTTATTATAAAAATAATTTAACTATCAATTAATTTTATAAGACAAATAAAACTATAATTAATAAAACTCTGAACCAAAGAAATTAAAAACAAATAAAAAAAACAAACAATAAAAAGAAGATAAAAACTAGAAAAGGAGAGCTCGAATAAGCTAAAGGATTGGTATCTAAAAAGAAACGGAAGAAGAGGGATTCGAACCCCCGGACCCTTTCAGGTCTCCTGTTTTCAAGACAGGTGCATTAAACCGCTCTGCCATTCTTCCTTAAGAAAATTGCCGTAAAAACCTTAAATCGTTTTCACAGAAAAGACGGATATCAGAAATTCCATATTTTAACATGGCCAATCTTTCAATACCCATGCCAACAGCATACCCTGTATAGATTTCAGGATCAACACCGCTGTTACGCAAAACTTGAGGATGTATCATACCAGCTCCTGCTACTTCCAGCCAACCAGTATATTTGCATAAGGAACATCCTACTCCTTGACATTCACAAGAAACATCAACTTCTATTCCCGGCTCAACAAAAGGAAAGTAGCTATGGCGTAAACGCAACTCTATTTTCCTTTCAAAAAACGTATGGTAAAACTCAGTCAGCATCCTTGTCAAGTCAGAAAGCGTTACATTATAATCAACATAGAAAGCCTCTACCTGATGAAAAATAACATGTGAACGTGCCGAAATATCTTCATTACGAAAACACAAACCTGGAGCTACAACTTTAATAGGAGGTTGTCCCTTACTAAGCTCTCTAACTTGAACATTAGACGTATGTGTGCGCAATACTGTTTTAGTATCTAGATAAAAAGTATCGTGCATTTGTCTAGCAGGATGATCCTCTTCAAAATTCAGTAAAGAAAAGTTGTTTTCTTCACTTTCAATATTCGGAGCCTCGCGAACACAAAATCCTAAATGAACAAAGATATCCACAACATCGTCTAAAACTTTTTTAACAATGTGCTTGCCTCCAGGACACCACGGCTCACCTGGTAATGTAACATCGATTTTTTCTTTGAGAAATTCTATAGATTCTTCTTCTAGAAGAATAGAGTTACTTTTATCTCGGATTAAATCCTCAATATAAGTTTTGTAGTCATTTATGGAAGCACCCACTAGAGCTTTTTGATCCGGAGGACACTCCCTTAATTTATCTACAAAAGAACGAAAAACCCCTTTCTTCCCTAAATAGCGAACCCTTAGGTCGAAAAGATCTCTTGAAGAGTTAACTTGATTTAATTCAGTACAAAATTGTTGCTTTGTAGCTTCAAGCTCCTCTTGAATCGTCATGAGATTAGTTTCCTAAACAGTTGCCTCTAAAGCTTTTTTCGCTTGATTGGCTACTTCTGTAAAACCTATTGGGTTATGAATAGCCATTTCGGATAGCATTTTTCTATTTAAATCGATCCCAGCACATTTTAATCCGTTAATTAAACGGCTGTAAGATAGACCATTTATTCTAGAAGCCACGTTAAGACGAGCTATCCAAAGACTACGGAAATCGCCTTTACGATCTTTTCTATGCATGTAATTGAATGCCATAGCTCTCATTACAGAGGATCGGCTTTGACGAAAGTGGCCTTTTCTATCTCCCCAAAAACCTTTAGCCTGTTTTAATATACGCTTACGACGGCGTCTGGAAGCTACTGAACCTGTTGCTCTCACCATAATAAAATCCTTTTATCCTTAAACAAGCATCATTCGCTTATACATTCCTACCTGACCCTTATCTACTAAAGGTTGCTTAGATAGGTTGCGTTTTTCTTGCGAAGATTTTTTTGATAACTTATGCCTCTTCCCTGGGCGGGTTCTTTTTAACTGACCAGAACCTGTCAACTTAAAACGCGCCGCAACGGACTTATTGCTTTTCATCTTGGGCATTGATTTTGTCCTGCTTTTTCTTAGTTTTCACCGTTCCTGGAGCCATTACGCAAATTAAGGAACGGCCATTTAATTTTGGCTCAGATTCTACGAATCCTACGTCTTCGAGACCTTGACTCATCTTTTGCACAACTTTGTGCCCATGTTCTGGGTAAGCAAGTTCACGACCTCGGAACATACATGTAATTTTTACTTTATTTCCCTTTTCAATAAAAGCTCTAGCCTGCTTTAGCTTTGTAGAAAAGTCATTTTCGTCAATATTTGGCTTTAATTTGACTTCCTTAATACGCACTTGATGCTGAGCTTTCTTAGAATCTTTCTCTTTCTTCGTTAGATCATAGCGATACTTGCCGTAATCCATAATTTTACATACGGGTGGCTCGCTATTTGAAGCAACTTCCACAAGATCTAAATCAGCTTCTCTAGCCAAATCTAGGGCATCTTTGGTATTCAATATGCCTAATTGTTCACCGGAAGAACCTATAAGACGGACCTTAGGAGCTCGTATCTGTCTATTAATTTTTAAATTTAATGCCACACTCTATCCCGATTACTCGTTAACACGATTCTTTAAATGATCAGAGGCCAGTACCTTGCCACGGGAAAAATCTATAGAAATAATCTTCCCCTTACCTAGACAAGAAAGCTAAGATCTTAGAGTATCCATAAAAGAAAAGCAATTGAAATCCCATTGTCTGGTGCTTTGTCTATCAACTTTTTATCTCTTATTTAGAAATTTTTAATCTTTTCAAAACTTGTCTTTACAACATTGTTATAAAAACTGCTCTAGGACCAAATCTGAAGGCATGCTTTTTTGTTGCATTTAAAACTTTCTAAAATATAACCTTAATGCTTTCTCATTTCGCATCTTTCTATACTAAGTTCTTAATTTGGCAAACTGAAAGTGTATTTTTATAACTAATAAATCATCGTTGTTTTGGTGTCATAATGTCTACGCTGACCCCTGAAAGCTCCTTAGGGTCTTACGTCAAGATTTCTCGTCCCCTCCCCAAACAAAAAATGCGGGAGATTGTGCTGCAGATGCTTTATGCCTTAGGTATGGATCCCTCATCTGAAGAAAGTCTTGTTCCTCTTTTAATGTCTGAGACCGCTGTGACTCAAAAACACGCCTCCTCAGCTTTAAATTTTTCAAAAGAAATTCTTGCAAAGTCTCCTGAATTGGATTTATTAATTGCTCAAACAGTTAAAAATACTTCTTTTGAGAAACTGACTTTGATGGAGAAAAATGTTTTACGTTTAACGCTTTTCGAGCATTTCCATGGTCAACCCGTAAATACCGCTATTTTAATTGCTGAGGCTACAAGGCTGGTAAAAAAATTTAGCTATATTGAGGCTTGTACTTTTATTCACGCAGTTTTAAATGATATTTTTCGTTTATCTATACCGGAAACACATCCAGAAACTTCATTAGTATGTTGTTAGACCTAACTGTATCTTAAACTTACCTGGAATCCTAAACGTGAAAGAATCTACTGTCATTCATTTTCCTTTTTCAGTTCGTCGTAGTGTTTGGTTAAGTAAGTATTCTACATTCCGTATTGGAGGTCCTGCGAATTACTTCAAAGAGGTTCACTCAGCAAGTGAGGCGCAACAAGTTATTCAATTTTTACATAGTCAAAACCATCCCTTCATTATTGTGGGCAAAGGTTCTAATTGCTTATTCGATGATCAAGGATTTGATGGCTTTGTCTTATATAATAGTATTCAAGGAAAAGAATTTCTCTCAGACACTACTATTAAAGTATATTCAGGGATGTCTTTTTCTTTTTTAGGTAAAACCCTTTCCACATCAGGATATTCAGGATTAGAATTTGCCGTAGGCATCCCTGGGTCTGTTGGAGGTGCAGTATTTATGAATGCTGGTATTGGTAACCAAGATACAGCATCAGTAATTGAAAGCGTAGAAGTGATTAACTCTAACGGAGAAATCCTTTCATACCAAGCGCAAGAATTAGAATTCGGTTATCGAAAATCACGTTTTCAAAATCGTAACGAATTTATCTTATCTGCAACCTTCCGTATATCAAAAAACACTTCGTCTGTACAAATAGCTAAAGATCTACTTCAAAATAGACTTCTCTCTCAACCTTACCAACAACCCTCTGCTGGGTGTATTTTCCGCAATCCTCCAGGGAATTCTGCTGGTAAGCTAATAGATGAAGCGGGTTTAAAAGGCTTTTCTTTAGGAGGAGCGCAAATATCTCCGAAGCATGCAAATTTTATTGTGAATACAGGGAGAGCCACTTCTTATGAAGTTAAAGAGCTTATTCAGATGGTTCGAGATAAATTAAAATCTCAGGGAATTAGTTTAGAAGAAGAAATCCGTATCATTCCTTATCGTCTACCTTAAGAGAACGGAAAATTAAGAGTCTTGGAGCTTTATTTCTATTCATAATATAGAAAGATCCTACTTCCCAAAATCTAGAGTCTAATCCACTCGCAAGTCTTTCAACAGCTACCATCTCATTCGCTCCCTCCTCGTGCCCCGGATAACATACGACCGTAATCATGCCGCGAGGAGCCACTAAATCAAGTGCCTTTTGAACACTAACAAGAGTTGATGTCTCTAAAGTAGTAACACTCTTATCACCGTTTGGAAGATAGCCTAAGTTATAGTGAAATAACTTGGCACCCGCTTCATTGATATACTCATGAGACATCTCTTTAAATTCTATAATAGATCTTTCTTCAGAAGAGAGAGAGCTGGAACATAAAAGAGAAGCCTTTTCCAAGGCTTCTCTTTGCACATCATAGGCTACAAGTTTTCCTTTCCCTTTTAATAGTCTAGCTAAAATCAAGCAGTCTTTCCCATTACCGCAAGTAGCATCAACAACAGTATCTCCAGGAGTAAGAATCTCTTGAAAAATTTCATGAGATAAGCGAACAACATTTCCTTGAAGTAATCCTATTCCTTTAAACATCAATAAGCCTATTGCAAAGATACTCTTTTCTCGATAACATTGTGCCCAAGTTCGGGGTATTAGCTCAGTTGGTTAGAGCGTCACGTTGACATCGTGAAGGTCAGCTGTTCAAGTCAGCTATATCCCAACTTTCCTTATAAATTTTGTATAAAAAATTTCTTGTCCCTTTGATCTCCACAACCTTTCAAACCAAGAATCTCCATAGTTATCCAGCATCTTACAATAGTAAGGATCTTCCATTGCAGGAAGTAAATGCTGTCTCATAATCTTGATAGCTTCAAGAAGATAGTTTTTATCGTCTGTAGCAAGAACTAAGATTCCAGACTCTATCAATACTCTAACAACATCATTCATGAACTCATCTTGAAATAAACGATGTTTACGATGACGAGACTTGGGCCATGGATCAGGGAAGTTAACAACTATACGTTGTAGAATCTCATTTTTAAGATAGTAACGAAAGAATGTTTGAGCTTCCCCACAAACAATCCGCAAATTACTAACATGAAAATTATGCATTTTCGACCAGATTTTCCTCACACGATCAAAGCGTCTTTCAACAGCTATCCAATTCATATTTGGCATATTTTGAGCTTGGGAAACTATCCAATCACCATTCCCTGAGCACAGTTCACAGGAAATGGGATTATTATTTTTAAAAAGCTCCTCCCATGATGGCATAATGAATTGATCATGTTTAAAATAGTGATCGGGAATATAGAGGATTCCATCCTTTATTTCGGTACTACGTTCTTCCCAAAGAAAAGGAACTTTTAAATCTTGAGGCTTCATTTAGAAATAATAATAAGAACTTATATCTCAGTAAATTATAAAAGCTATCTTAGTTTTCTCTAAGGATTTTCTTTTCAAGAAAAAAGGATTGAAAATGATTTCTAAACATAAAAAAAACGACTTTCAGAAACCTGAAAGTCGCTAAGACATCTAAAAAACTATTTTAAAGAGAAATTACCAGTTCAAATTTGCAGAAGTTTGGTATTCCGTTACACGAGTCTCAAAAAAGTTTTTCTCCTTATTAAGATCAATAGTCTCACTCATCCAAGGGAATGGATTCCTAGAATTATAAATAGGTTTCAAACCAATTCTTTCCAAACGACGATCGGCAATATGACGAACATAATCAATAAACATTGAAGATTTTAACCCTAGAATACCTCGTGGCAAGCAATCTCTAGCATATTCGATTTCCAGATCTACTGCTTCCTGAATAAGAGCTACGATTTCATCTTGAAGTTCTTGCGACCATATCTCAGGATTCTCTTCTTTAATACCATTGATAAGATCAATACCAAAATTCAAATGAATAGTTTCGTCTCGTAAGATGTACTGATATTGTTCTCCTATTCCTGTCATTTTGTTTTGGCGATGGAAAGAAAGAATCATCACAAAACCGCTATAGAAGAAAATTCCCTCCATAATGATGTAATAGCCTACCAAATTCTTAATAAACTGACGCAATCCCTCTACAGAATCAGTTGAGAAATTGGGATCTAAAACATCCCCTGTTAAGGTCATTTGGAAATCATCCTTAGCCTTAATAGTTGCACGTTCATTATAGGCATTGAAAACTTCTGCCTCATCCAACCCTAAAGACTCACAAATATAAAGAAAAGTATGCGTATGTACAGCCTCTTCAAATGCTTGTCTCAATAAATATTGACGTGCTTCAGGGTTTGTAATGTGCTTGAAAATAGCCAATACAATATTATTCCCTACTAAACTTTCCGCTGTACTGAAAAATCCTAGATTCAAGAGAATTACGCGACGCTCATCTTCGGAAAGATCATTAGATTTCCATAACTCGATATCACGAGCCATTGGGACTTCTGTCGGCAGCCAGTTATTCGCGCACCCATTTAAGTAATGTTCCCATGCCCACTTATACTTAATTGGGACTAACTGATTCACATCTACCTGATTACAATTAACCAAGCGTTTGCTATTTAACTGAACGCGTTTTGATTTACCGTCTAAAATATCTGCTTCCATTATTTCCATCCTTCTCTTTTGTATTACTGGCAAGATTCACAACCTTCTTCGAGAGAACAGACGGGTGTTTCCTTAGTTCTTTCTACGACAATGCTCGTAGAAGCTGACTTATTCTTCATCCATCGAGGTTGAATTCCTCGTTTATTAATATCAGTAAACGATTTCTCTACAGAGGTAGCTGCGGAGGACCTTAAGTAATACGTGGTTTTCAGTCCTTTTTTCCATGCTGTGAGATACATAGCAGAAAGTTTTTTACCGTTAGGTTCTGACAAATATAGATTGAGAGACTGCCCCATGTCGATCCATTTCTGTCTTCTAGAAGCACATTCAATCATCCATTCGGGTTCAATTTCAAACGCTGTAAGGAAGATTTTTTTCAAATCATCGGGAATGCGTTCGATCTCTAACAAGGACCCATCAAAATATTTCAAATCATCCAACATATCAGCATCCCATAATCCTAATTTCTTGAGTTTCTCAATTAGGTACACATTAGGAATTGTAAATTCTCCAGAAAGATTGGATTTTACAAATAAATGCTTGTATGTAGGTTCTATTGATTGAGTAACTCCAATAATATTAGAAATAGTTGCTGTTGGGGCAATTGCCATAGTATGGCTATTTCTCATACCATAAGATTTGATAGCTTCGCGAACAGGTGTCCAGTCCTTGCGACACGAAGTGTCCATGAGAACGTTTTCTTCTCCACGGTATTCTTTTAATAACTCTATAGTATCGAGTGGTAGATAGCCTCGATCCCATTTAGATCCCTTATAAGAGCTGTATGTCCCCCGTTCTTTTGCTAATAAACTAGAGGACAGCAATGCATAATAAGCAATTAATTCTGAACTCTTATCAGCAAATTCTACAGCTTCTGTAGACGCATAACTGATATTAAGTTTGTACAGAGCATCTTGAAAGCCCATGACTCCCAAACCCACAGCTCTATGTGTTAAGTTTGCATTAGCTGCTTCTTGAGTTGGGTAAAAGTTAAGATCAATAATGTTATCTAAAATACGGACAGCTATAGAAATAGTCTCTCCGAGTTTCTCCTCATTAATATCTCCATTTTCAATATGTTCTACTAAATTGACAGAACCTAGATTACAAACCGCTGTCTCGCTTCCCGAGCAGTTTAATAAAATTTCTGTACATAGATTCGAACAACGAACAACACCGGTATGATCTTGTGCGGAACGGATATTTGAAGGATCTTTAAATGTCATCCAAGGATGCCCTGTCTCATAGAGCATGCTTAGCATCTTACGCCACAAGTCTTCGGTGGGGATCTTCTTATATAACTTGATTTCCCCAGTATCTATTTTTCTTTCGTATTCTTCATAAAGCTTATCAAATTCAAAACCGTATGCCTCATGCAGTCCAGGGACATCATCCGGACTAAATAGCGTCCATGTACCTTTTTGCTCTAAACGTTTGAAAAATAAATCAGGAATCCAACTGGCAGTATTGATATCATGGGTTCGTCGACGTTCATCACCAGTGTTTTTTCTTAATTCTAAGAAATCTTCATAATCTAGGTGCCAAATCTCTAGATATACACACATGGCTCCTTTACGCTTGCCACCTTGATTCACAGCAATTGCTGTATCATTAGCTACTTTGATGAAGGGAATGACACCTTGGCTTTTTCCGTTAGTTCCTTTAATCAAAGAACCCGTAGCACGCACTCCTGTCCAGTCATTGCCAATTCCTCCTGCCCATTTAGAAAGCATAGCATTATCTGCGATAACTTTGTAAATGTGCGCGAGATCATCCTGTACGGTAGATAAATAACAAGAACTTAATTGCGAATGACGCATTCCAGAATTAAATAGTGTGGGTGTTGCTGGTGTATAGCGGAATGTAGACAATAGATTATAGAAAGTAATTGCCCATGAAGTTTTATCTTCACCTTCGTTTAATGCAAGTCCCATAGAAACACGCATCCAAAAAATCTGTGCTGTTTCTAATCTGCGCCCTTCATGCTGATTAAAATAACGATCATAAAGATTTTGTACGCCCATATAAGAGAATAAACGATCCCTAGATATATCCAAAGCCTCAGCAAGTGCATCAAGATCATACTCTTTTAAACGAGGATTTAACCGATACTTTTCCCCGTTTAGAATATAATTTTTAAAACACTGCTTCTGCGCTTCAACGAGACTGGAATCCGTAGCACTTTTCCCCATTGTTTCCTGATAAACAACATCAGTAAGCAATTCCGCAGCTACGTAGGCATAGTCTGGTTCTTTTTCTATATTGGCTCGTGCTGCCATAATGCATGCTAAAACAATTTCTGATTCTTTTATTCCGGAATAGAAATTTGCAAATGCCATAGAGGCAAGCGTATGAGGATCTGTTGTTTCAGGAAATCTTTGACATGCCCAAACAAATTTATTAGTCAATTGAGGTTTACTTATTTGGTAAGTAGTTCCATCACTTTTGACAACATCATAGACTTCTTCAATACTTTCTTCTTGTGTAGTTATATTCTGTTTATTTTCACGAATTCTAGAACGTGCTTCTCGATATAAAATATAATTTTTTGCAACATCATAATAACCAACCACCATTAATTGTTTTTCAACAATATCTTGTATAGCTTCTATATCGATAGTTTGTTCCGGAGAACAAACTGCTAAAATTTCTTCAACAATTTTATTAGTCAGCTCATTTATCTCAGAAAGAATCTCTTGAAGAGGAATATCAGTAATTTTTTGCGTAGATCTAAAAGCTTTCTCTAAAGCTGCTGAAATTTTCATAGGATTAAATCTTACACTATTTCCATCCCTACGTATTACAGAAATACAGTGCCAAGACCCCTCACGTTGCTCTTTATGTTGATCCCTATAAATAATATAATCTCTAGCAACATCTTGTAAGCCATTTACATATAACTGGTTCTCTACCATATCCTGAATACGTTCAACAGTAACAACCTGGCCATCTCTAATCTTTTGAACTACTTCATTAACAACTCGATGAGTGATATCCGAAATAGAATTTTCTAAATCTTCAGGTAGAGGAGAGGTATTTTCTAAACTACGTGTATCACGAAAAGCAGCTTCTAAAGCTTGTGATATTCGATCCTGATTGAAGGGAACAAACATGCCATTACGTTTTACAATAGTATAATGTTTCTCTTTTACCTCGACCATATGTCATCCCCTAACAGCTGTATTTTCGATTCAAATAAGTATTTGTAAGCAATTTTGTAAGCAATAACGGAATTCGACTAATCACTTAGGAAAAAATCAGGGAAATCTCTCGCTGCTGAAGATCAAAAAACTTAGAGAAAACTCTCCCCTTCCTAGAAGGTGTTTCTTCTAGAAAACCCAATATGTAGTGAAACATTATGCGCTTGTATACCATATATAGGAATAGACAGCGTTTCGTGCAATTGAAAAGTACTCTCATTCTCCGGAAAAAAATATGCTTCTGAGGAGCTTTTTTCAACTTAGATATGTAATGATCTTTTCGGCAAAAACTTGTTGATTTTAGATGAATATATTATGCTAAGGCCGTAACGAACTTCTGGAATTTTCATGGCAGAATTGGAATCAGAGATCCGAGGCAAACGCCGTGTAGTAACTCCTAATGCTATCACAGCTTTTGGCCTCTGTTGTGGACTTTTCATTATTTTTAAGAGTGTTTTAAAGACGTCATCGTCTGTAGAACTATTGCATCGTTTACAAGGTCTTTCGCTTTTGTTAATCAGTGCAATGATTGCAGATTTTTCTGACGGTGCTATTGCCCGCATTATGAAAGCAGAAAGTGCTTTTGGTGCACAATTTGACTCTCTTTCCGACGCTGTGACATTCGGAATAGCACCTCCGCTCATTGCAATTAAAAGCCTTGATGGTGTGTATGCTGGAGGATTTTTTTCCTCCCTTCTTCTCGTAACTTCTATTATTTACTCACTATGTGGCGTCTTAAGATTAGTTCGTTATAATTTATTTTCTAAAAAGCCTGCAGATACGACACGACATTCGTGTTTTATTGGTTTACCTATTCCGGCAGCAGCAGCTTGCGTTGTCTCTTTAGCTTTATTTATAGCTTCTGATTTTTCAACGGTATTACCAGTACAACTACGTGTTGTTTTGATTTCTTTAGGGTTACTTTTTATTGGAAGTTTAATGATCTCTCCATGGAAGTTTCCTGGAATCAAAAACCTACGCTTTAAAGTGTCCTCTTTTTTACTTGTCGTCACTACGGGATTAGTAGCATGCTTATTCTTTCTAGGTCTTGTTGATCACTTTACTGAAGTATTTTTCTTAGTTTCTTGGTTATATATTTTAGTAGTTTTCCCCATTTTTGCGATCACATATCAAGGAAAGAAAAAACGTCAATGATGGATTCTATAACGCATATTACTATTGCTCTCATGGCCTTTGGCTTAGGGATTTCTTTATCTTCTCTTTACTATCGAAGAAGAGAAGCTTCTCAGATTACATTGAGGAGAAATTTAGAGCATGAAAATGAACTTCTTAAAAATTCTTTAGAACTATCACGTCGTCAAGAACAGCTCATGGAAGATTTCAGCAATAAGCTCGCGGTGTCTTCACAATCTCTTATCAAAGAAATGAAAGAAGAAACGCAAAGCTACTTTTCTGAAAAATCTAAGAGCATTGAGTCTATATTAACTCCTGTTCAGGCTACATTGACAGCTTTTAAGCAAAACTTAGAAACTTTCGAAACTAAGCATGCTGAAGATCGCGGTTCCCTAAAAGAACAAATTACTCATCTTCTCGCTGCTGAGAAAAAGCTTGAGAAAGAAACACAAGCGCTTACAGATATTTTAAAACATCCAGGATCACGTGGTCGTTGGGGAGAAATTCAATTAGAAAGAATTTTAGAACTTTCTGGGATGCTGAAATATTGTGATTACGAAACTCAAGCTACTGATATTCAAGGTTCAGCACGCGCTGATATGATTATCCGCCTCCCTCACGAGCGCTGTTTGATTATAGATTCGAAAGCTCCATTTTCAGAAACGTATTTTTCTCAAGATACTTCTGATAAATCCGATCTTGTAGGAAAGATAAAAGATCATATTAAAACTTTAAAATCCAAAAGCTATTGGGAAAAATTTCATTATTCCCCAGAATTTGTGATTCTTTTTCTTCCTGGAGAGAGTATTTTTAATGACGCTCTACGTATTGCTCCTGAGCTTATCGATGTTGCAGCAACCTCTAATGTTATTTTATCAGGACCTTTAACACTATTGGCATTACTAAAAACTATTGCCCATATGTGGAAACAAGAAAATCTACAAAAGCAAATTCAAGAAATAGGTCAGTTAGGAAAAGAGCTGCACCACCGTCTACACATAGTCTTCAATCATTTTCATAAGATTGGGAAAAATCTTAATAATGCTGTGCAAAGTTACAATGATATGTCCTCTAGTTTACAGCATCGGGTATTACCAACATTAAGGAAATTTGAAGATTTAGAAGTGTCTTCTTCCTTACATAAGATAGAAGACCCATCTCCTATTGATAATCCAGCAAACTCTTTATTACCAAGTTACGAAGAAAAGGAACTGCCTATGGAAGATTCCTTATTGCAAGAAGATAAACTCTGATATCTTATAAAGCTGATTTGATGGGTAACTCTTGATCAAAATTCGTTGCATTGTCTTCAAGCATTTCTTTTCCGGCGAAGGAAATAAATGTTGTTTTACTCATAGAATCTTTTAAATATTTCTTCATAACAGAGCAAATATGTTCTTTTGTTACACTAAGAACAGCTCTACGAAATGCTTGCCGTAAAGCAGGGACCCTTCCACAACGTAATCTGTAATACCCCGTAGATGCACGACTTCCGGGAGCTATTGGTGAATCTAAATTTTGGATAACTCCGAGAACTCCTTCATGAATATCTTCATTTGAAAAATTTCCTTTAGAAATTTCATCAATACCATGAAGAAATGCCTGATGGGTATCAAAAATTGCTGGATCACGATAGCTATAACAATAAAATGCTCCCCTACCAAGATTTACAGCAGCTCCTGACCCATACGCTCCTCCTTGTTCGCGGATTTTTGTATGCAAGACGGTATTATCAAGGATCTCAGCAGCTACAGTAAGAGCTGCGGCATCTGGATGATCATAAGGTAAATCTCCAATAGGAAAAGCTAAAGCATTAAATGCTGCACGAGCCGGAATATATAATCCTTGTGATGCTAGAGAGATATCTATAGAAGGATTTATCCATGGCTCATGCGGTTGACCTTCTACATCTAAAATTCCATAGAAATTATTCTCATGTAAATGTTGATAATTTGCATTGCTACCACTTAGGATTAGCTGTCGCTTACCGAAGAAACATTTTTTATATAAAGACTGTAAAACATCAACAATCCTATCTACCTCCTTATCGAAATCACTCGTTAAACTACGAATCTTATCTACATAAGGTAATCCTGAAGCTAAATAGGACATAGTTGCTGATATAGATTTATCCATACAAGCCATGCTAACAGCATAACCCATAGGACTATTACGCACGCTATTTGTTAATGCTTCATTATGCTGCATAAGCAGCTCTTTGATTCTAGCGACATCTGTAAAATCGACACTTGTTAATGTGTCTCCCATAACTTGAAATAGCTTATCAGCTTTGGAAGCTAAAGCTTTTCCACGAATACCTATTGAAGGTGATAACAGAACATTTTTATTTGCATGTGGAGAAAATTCATAAGAAACATCTACGCCTCCCGTATGTTCTAGGAGAAACTCTAATTGCTCTTTATAAGATCTCCCCGCACACCCTAATTGTAGCATTAGAAAAACAAGTAAACGCAACCAAGGCAATTCTTCAGCAGACAGAGGAGGAAGATCCATGACCAACTCTGCAAAAATTAAATCATTAGTAAAACAATCGTGATGAAGAACCTCTCCACAAGAGACATTTTCCTTAACAAGATTATATTCTTTTCCTGAGTTAGGAACTTTATCCAAAGAAAAATTAGGAAGAATCTTATCCAGATCTTCATGCTGTGCTTGATATTCTTCTAAAATTTTAGAAGTCAGGCGTATTTTTTCTACATCTTCTGGAGAGAGCTTCTCCTGAATTTCTTTAAGAAGAGATTGCTCCTCTTGATTTTCTATAGAAATCAAATCAGAATCAGGCAGAAGGATCACACGAGCAAAATGTGGATTATCTAAGAAATACTTCCTAATAAGCTTTGGAAGATAATCTGGTTGTTTTAATTTTTCTCGAAGATCTGCAAATAGACTATGGATTCTTAATCCATCTTCAGCATGACCTCCATGTTGTCGTAATAGCCCCGAACGGAAAAACAATGATAATCCGTATGGTAGAGAGTAACCAGCAATTTCCTTCCTTGACAACTCTAATTGATGTACCGCAGCCTCAATAAGATTACTAGGAATTCCTTCTCTTATGATCTCTTCTAGACAAGCAAAAATCCAGGACTCTAATTTCTGAGCACCTCCATGAGAACACCCCTTACAAACAATAGTGATAGGAATTTCACGGATCTCACTATCGATTCCCATATCTGCTTGCTTACAAAAGCCTGATTTTAATAATCGAGATTTTAGAGGAGCAGCGTCTGTACCCATAAGGACAACATCAAGAACATGCAAAGCTAATAACTCTTGCTGATCCAGTATTGAACATGTCAACCAAGACAAGCCAAAAAGTACCTTATCTTGATCTTGACTATCCGAAGGATATTTAAGAATATTTCTAACAGGCTCTTTAAATCTTTTTTGAAGAGGAACTGAAACCGTTTGTTTTTCTAATTTACCTACATGACGAAGAAGTTTTTCTTCGAGAAAATCTAAATGTCTAGAAGGCTTAATATTTCCATAAAAGTAAAATAAGCAACGCCCAAGAGTATATTGGCTTTGATGGAAGGCTACTATACTCTCATGAGAAAGTGTAAGAATATCCTTAGGCTCGCCTCCAGAGTTTACTCCGTAAGTAACTGAAGGAAATAGGGCCGCATTTAAAGCTTCTGATAACCGAGATTCTCCTGACATCATTGCGCCTTTCATCTCATTGAAAACTACACCAGTATAAGTTAAGGCATTTTCTGGATTTAGTTCGTATCTCCATCCTTCTTGCAAAAAGCTATTTTCTGTAAGTAGGGGATGAAAAACAGCGTCTATATACACACTAAGTAAATTGTAGAAATCTTCAGGAATTTGTGATGCCGCGGGATAACAAGTGAAGTCAGCTCCTGTGAAAGCATTCATAAACGTATTTAAACTACGTCGCGTCATGGAGAAGAATGGATCGCGCACTGGATAATTATCAGAACCACAGAGGACCATGTGCTCTAAAACGTGAGCTACACCATTAGAAGTTTGCGGGCAAGTTCTGAAGCAGATATTAAAAACATTTTCATCGTCATTATTGATAATCATCATAATAGAAACGCCTGAGGGTTTATGTTCTACCTCGAGCAATCTACTTTCTATCTCAGGGAGATCCTGACTTAATTTAACGATGAAATTTCTATATGTATCTCCAGCTTTCATACTCTGTCCAAATCCCTAATGTCATACATTAGGTGTTCTCCATCATTTTTTAAATTTATAGTGTTAATTACACTATAATGTTCTTACTTTTCAGCAAAACAAAGTTAAGTTACCTTGGGTATTATTTTCAATAACTCCTAGGGAAAGTTATGAACAATGATCTCAATTATTTTGAAAGTCATTATGAAAAATTGCTCAAGGAATTTTCAGATTTTCTTCATTTTCGTTCTATATCTGCAGATCCTAATTGCCTCGCCAGTTGCAAAAGTTGTGCAGATTTCCTAGTTGACAATCTTAAAGATATATTCTCAATAGAATTATGGGAAAAACCAGGTCACCCTCCTATAATCTACGCTACTTACCATAAGGCAGGTTCGACAGCTCCTACTCTACTTCTCTACAATCATTATGATGTGCAACCTGCGGATCTTGCTGATGGATGGTTAGCAGATCCCTTTACCATGAGAAGGGAAGGAGAACGGCTTATAGCTCGTGGAGCTTCCGATAATAAAGGACAGTGCTTTTATACATGGAAAGCCCTTGAACATTATTACCAATCTAGAAAAAGCTTCCCTGTCAATATTACATGGATTATTGAAGGTGAAGAAGAAAGCGATAGCCCTGCCCTAAAAAGTTTTGTTAAAGAAAAACAGGAAGCTTTGCAAGCAGACTATTTCTTAATTGTTGATGGTGGGTTCTCCTCTGCAAAATCTCCTTCTGTTAGCATTGGAGCACGTGGCTTAGTAACAATGAAAGTCACGTTAGAAGAAGGTAGCAAAGATATGCATTCGGGTATCTTCGGTGGTATAGCTTATAATGTAAACAGGGCTTTAGCAGAAATGCTTGCCAAATTACACCATAGTGATAATTCGATTGCCGTGGAAGGTTTCTACAATGATGTTTCTCTCCCGAAAGAAAGTGAATTCTGTGATATTCCTAAAGGAAATCTTTTAAAAGATGGAGAGAAAACTTTAGGTTTTTGTCCTACTTTATATGCTCCTGCAACAACTGCTGAAGAAGCTTTAAGTTTATACCCTACCTTAGAAATCAATGGAATCTCTGGTGGGTATACAGGACCAGGATTTAAAACTGTCATTCCTCATAAAGCTACTGCCTATCTTTCTTGCAGGCTAGTTCCTAATCAAAATCCAGAGAAAACAGCAAAACAAGTTATTCAACATTTAAAAAATCTTGTTCCCCCTACATTAAAATTTTCTTATGAGATCTTTGAAGGGTCACCAGGATGGAGAAGTTCTCCGAATCTTCCTATTGTTGTAGCATTGCAAGAAATTTATTCTGAGCTCTACCACGAACCTTGTCTTAGATTATTTATGGAAGCAACCATCCCCATTGCCTCACTACTTGGTGAGATGTCGAAAACAGAGCCTATCATTTGTGGTACATCGTATTTAAGTGATGCTATTCATGCTGCTGAAGAAAACTTCTCCTTAGAACAAATAAAAAATGGTTTCCTCTCTATTTGCCTTCTTCTTGATAAATTAGGAAAAGCATAAAAAAAAGCACTCTCTAAGAGAGTGCTTTCATGGATTAAGCTTATGAACTATAGGCTTATTCTTCTGGTTTTAACACAATAAAGCGAATCACTTCTCCTTGCGAGACCATAAGAAGAATACTTTCGTTATTTCCATCTTTTAAAACAGAATTCAATTCTTCTACTGTAGAAACCTTTTGTCTATTTACAGCTAAAATAAGTTGTCCTGGAGTAACTCCTGAAGATCCTGCTACCGAACCAGCTTCAACAGCAACAATAAGCACACCTTTACTATCAGGAGCCATACCTAATTTCTTAGCTGTTTCTGGATTAAGATTTTGTACACGAATGCCTACACGATTTAAAGCGGAAACGCCATCATCTTGAGGAGCCTGAGAAACAATAACAGGAATTTCTATAACCTGTCCTTCACGGACCACTTTAAGTAATACACGTGTATCGGGATTCATTAAGGAAATCGCATTACGGAATGCACTGAGAGATTCTACTTCTCTACCGTTGTAAGCGATAATCACATCCTCTTGCTTTAATCCAGCTTTATGTGCTGGGGATCCCTTAACAACATCTGTAACTAAAGCTCCATAAACTTTATCTAGTTTATAACAGGCTGCTAGCTCAGCATCTATAGGTTGTAGAGTAACTCCTAAAAATCCACGAATTACTTGACCATCGCTGATTAACTGATCAATAATTCTCTTAGCCATCAAACTAGGAATAGCAAAACCAATACCAATATAGCCCCCGCTACCACTTACAATTGCAGTGTTAACACCTATAACTTTTCCATCGATGTTAAGAAGAGGTCCTCCAGAGTTTCCTGGATTGATAGCAGCATCCGTTTGTATAAAGTCCTCAAAATCTGCAATATGCAGCTGATTTCTACCTTTTGCACTAATTACTCCTACGGTTACCGTAGCTTGTAGACCAAAAGGATTGCCAATAGCTATAGCCCAATCTCCTACTTTTAAATTATCAGAATTCCCAAAAGTAAGATGAGGGAGCTTATCAGCGTTAATTTTAATAACGGCTAAATCTGTTTTAGGGTCTAAGCCTATAACCTTAGCAGGATATTTTTGACCGTCATGCAAGGTAACATGAATTTTACCTGCATCTTCAACAACGTGATTATTGGTAACCACGTAACCATCTGAAGAAACTATAAATCCTGTACCACGAACAGCCTCTTTGGACATGGGACGTTCTTTCTGCGTAGGCAGACCGAAAAAACGATTAAAAAACTCGTCATTAAAATAATCAAAAGGATTGTCATAAGGTCCACGACGTCCTGGTGCAGGATTTACAGGACGATTACATTTAGGAAAACTCTCAATATAAACAACACCCGGAGTTGCCTGCTCGGCAACCTTAGAAAATCCTCCGGAAATCTCCTTTAGAAGAACCTCTTGAGGCACTTCTGCTATCCGCGTATCTTTTTTCACAGCAGCGAATCCTGAAAGAGAAAGCGTCGGAATACTTAAAAACATTGCTGTGGCTAATAGTAAATATATTGGCTTCTTCGTCATACCTTTTTCCCTATAGGTAGGCTCTAGATTCTTTCTAGATTTCGTGCTCATGTTTTTGAAAGACTGTAAATCCTAATACTTTTTAAATGCGTACTTTATAAAGTATAGCAAGTCACATGCCTTTTCGAATATAATCACGAAAAGCGAATTATATTGTAGCAAGATATTACTACAAAGAATTTTTATCTTAAGAAGTTTCAGGATGTGAATTTATATCTTCTTAAAAAGAATCTGGAAAAAAGAAGAAATAGTGAGCTATTTTCCTAAATTTATAAACTCCTATGATTATAAAAAATATACTGTAATTACATATGTAAGCAATTATAGATAAATAGCTTACAAACACTACAGCGAACGAAATACAGCTTCTACAGTTTCTCCGATGAGGGCTGGAGATTCAACCACAGAGACTCCCGCTCTTCTTAAAGCTTCTTTCTTACTTTTTGCATCTCCAGAATTTCCTGAGATGATAGCTCCGGCATGTCCCATGCGTTTCCCTTTAGGAGCAGTTTCCCCTGCAATAAAGGCTACAACGGGTTTCGTGCAGTAGGTTTGGATCCATTCTGCAGCTTCTTCCTCAGCGCTACCTCCGATTTCTCCAATCATCAAGATAAGCTCTGTTTGAGAATCATTTTGAAATTCTTCAAGGACATCAATAAATGAAGTTCCATTTAGAGGATCTCCCCCTATGCCAATGCATACACTTTGTCCTATGCTCCGTTGTGTAAGCTGCCAAACAGCTTCATACGTTAAAGTACCTGATCTAGAAACCACACCTACATTTCCAGGAAGATGGATATATCCTGGCATAATACCAATTTTACATGCTCCAGGTTTAATAATTCCTGGACAATTAGGACCTATAAGTCGAGAAGCACTATATTGCATAACATGGCTTACTTCGAGCATATCTTTTACTGGAATACCTTCCGTAATGCAGACAATTAGATCAATCCCCGCATCCTCAGCCTCTAGAATAGCTTCTGCAGCATAAGCAGGAGGAACAAAAATCATTGTTACCTGGCAATTAGTAGCTTGTTTTGCTTCTAATACAGAATCATAAACAGGAAGATTTAAATGCTCAGTTCCTCCCTTTCCTGGAGTCACTCCAGCAACGAAATTAGATCCATAAGCTAAACATTGCTCAGTATGAAATGAACCTGCTTTACCTGTAATTCCTTGAGTGATTATCGGTATTTGTTTACTTAATGAGCAAAACATAGAGCTCCTTAAACTTGTTTACTTAATGCTACAGCAAGCTGTGCACCTTCATTTAAGGAATCTGTGAATTGGCAGGGGATTCCTGAACGTTGTACAATATCTTTTCCTAATTCTACATTTGTTCCTTCTAAACGCACTACTGTAGGAATGATGTTTTCTCTGGTTTGCATAACAGCAATCAGTCCTGAGGCAACCGCAGAACAATCCATAATTCCACCAAAGATATTGATAAAAAGAACTTCTACATTTTCATCTGAGAGCACTAAAGAAACAGCTTCTTGGATTTGCTGCTCTGTAGCACTTCCTCCTACATCAAGAAAATTCGCTGCAGATCCACCATGAATTTTAAGAATATCTAACGTGCTCATAGCTAATCCTGCACCGTTTACTAAACAGCCGATATTGCCCTCTAGAGCAATGTAGGAAAGTCCTATCTGTTTAGCAAGTACATCGCGGACATTTTCTTGAGAAGGATCGTATAATACTTCAAGTTTCGGATGACGATATAGAGCATTGTCATCAATAGTTACTTTAGCATCTAAAACGAGAAGATCTCCTTCTTGAGTAAGTACTAAAGGATTGATTTCAAGAAGAAAAGCATCATTATCATAGAAACATTGCACAAGCTTTTTAATTAGCTGTACACCTTGTTTCCCTATATCCCCCTCCCAATTCATAAATTTAATAATCTGTCGAAGTTGATAATTGTATATACGAGCAAAAGGCGTTAGAGGTACCGTAAGCAGCTGATCAGGATATTTCTGGGCAACTTCTTCGATATCAACACCGCCTGCTTTTGATAACATAATCGCTGGACAACGGTTTTTCCTATCCATAATCACTGCGAGGTAATACTCAGTAGCAATATTTACCAAAGGGGTAATAAGAACTTTCTCTACGGGAAGGGCTTCTCCAGAAGTTTGGTTGCTTACGAAACGCATATGTAATAACTTCTCAATAGCTGCCAAAATATCAGAAGAAGATTTAGCAACGATTACACCACCATTTTTCCCTCGACCTCCCGCATGTACTTGTACTTTAACAACGCCTGCGCTTATACCCAACTCCTTAAGTATCTGTTGCCCTTCTTCAAGAGAAGAGGCTACACGATAAGGAGGAATAGCAATATCGTAAGAAATTAAAAGATCCTTAGCTTGGTATTCATGAAGGTGCATAAATAACCCTTTGAATTTTCCTCCTTATCTTGTATCATTTCTTTTACTTCAACTAACTTTGCTCTAATCTGTGTTCAAGTTCTTTAGTAGCAAGATTCAGTCTTTATTTAAAAAATCCCTCTCTACAGATCTTCTAGAATTTACAGAAAGTTTATTTTATGAAGCAGATTTTGGTTCAGATCTAACTGAAGAGCTGTGTTCTCGATTACGTAAGTGCCGCAAGCCCGATGAATCTACCGTTAAAGATCTTGTCTGCGCGTTACTTCGTGAAACAGTAGCCAATCTTCCTCGTATAGAGCCCTCTAACATACAAGAACCCTTTGTATCCTTAATGTTAGGAACAAATGGATCTGGGAAAACCACAACAGTGGCTAAGCTAGCACACCATTATCAATCTCGATCAGAAAAAGTCATGATTGTCGCTACCGACACTTTTCGTAGTGCGGGCATGGATCAGATGCGTTGTTGGGCTGAAAAATTAGGTTGTGGATTTGTATCTGGAAAACCTGGTGGCGATCCTGCCGCTATTGCTTACGATGGCATTGCTTCTGCTATATCCCGAGATTACGATCGTGTACTTATAGACACTTCAGGTCGTTTACATACTCATACCAATTTATTGAATGAGCTATCAAAAATTGTTTCCGTTTGCGATAAAGTGCATCCAGGATCTCCCCACGAAAGGCTCATGACTATAGATGCAACTTTAGGGGGAAACATTATTGAGCAAGTTCGTGTTTTCCACGATACTATTCCTCTATCTGGACTAATCCTTACTAAAGTTGATGGTTCTGCTAAGGGTGGAACTTTGTTTCGCGTAGCGAAACAATTGAAGATCCCTACAAAATTCGTCGGTTACGGCGAACTTATTGGGGATCTTGAAGAATTTCATATAGATAGGTTCTTGGAAAAACTTTTCCCTTCTTCTTAAACTTATATTTTTAGTTTCTTTTTCCTGAGGAAGAGAAAATCTGTAGAAGATACCAAAATATCATAATGACGTTGCAATACATCTTTAATGCCATGATTAAAGATAGCTTGTAGCTTAAATCGCCATCGTTACCTACATTCTGAGCTACCTTACGGATTGCTTGAGCATCCACAACAGTCAATCCTACAAAAATTGCTAATCCTAGATAGCAAATCAATAAGTAGAAAATGGGCATGTAAACAAATATAGATACCAATGCGAATATGACCGATACTACCATTAAACCAATCAGAGCAAACATCAATATGCTACTCATCTGTGTAAGATCGCTTTTGGTAAAAGCTCCATAAGCAGCCGACAAACCAAAAATCAATCCTGCAGATCCGAAGGCAGCCCAAACGATTCCTCCGCCATACTGAGCAGCATAAACAGGAACTAGTGTTCCAAAGAACAACCCCTCTAAAGCAGAATAGGCTAAAAACAATCCCATAACTGCAGGAACAGAAAGCTTATGAATCTTAGCATTGATGTAAAAAGATACTCCTAAAGTAGCAATACACCAAATCCACCAGAATGCAAATAAACTTTTATACATCCCAGAAAAGTATAATCCTAATGATACAAAAGTCGTTACAGCAAGACCTGCAGTCATCCAGCCATAAACTCTAGATGTAAATGTTCCCGGTAAACGAGATTCTTGTGCGTAATCACGATCGTATAGTCCCATGTAACCTCCTATACTCACATATAATTAAAATTAATAAACGTGCTCTTGTTTTATTTAAAACTTATAATAAAGGCTAGCTAAATTAATTACTATTACCAAGAGCATTAATAATAAAACAAATTTCCCACCAGGGATTAAATGTTTTTCTTGATAATGTTTTTTACCATAACGACCTTGCCAGACCATTAATACGGGGAAAACTCCAATAATTAAAGCAGCACCTATGCCTCCAGCATAATTAAGACATTTAAGGACAATCTCAGGATAGCACATTGACCAAGCTAGAGGGACAATAAAAGTTAAAAAGAAAATAGAAAAACTGTGTTTCTTTTTGTTCCACTGAAAAGCATCAACTAGGAAGTCCATAACACCTAAAGCCACGCCTAAAAATGAAGAAACTAAAGCAAAAAAACCAAAAAATTCTCCAGCAATATAAAACATTGAACATTGCAATGAATTTTTCATAGCCTCTACTGCCGTATAGCCATTTTCTTGAGCTTTCATAAGAAAGTCTAAAGGAATTACTCCTAGAACAAGGGCTTCCCAAATTACGTATAAAATTAACGGAATTAAACTACCTATAACGATAGCTTTTTTAACATCTTTAACTTTCTTATCCATGTAGTAATAAAGTGAGGGAACCACACTTTGAAAACCAAAGGAAAGAAACAGAATGGATAAACCATCCATAGAACGCATCCACGAAGCACGCAAAAGTAGTTCGGGTTGTAAAGCTAAAACTCCTAAGATACAAAATACCGCAAAAGCAATAGCTAATCCGAAAACAAAAAAGCGATTACAATAATCTACGACTTTTGTCCCCATCATTAATGTAGGGCAAATCAAAACTGCGAATGCCAAAGGGGCTGCGTGACGTATCCAAGGGATATCCAATCCCTGACAACCAAAAATACGAAATAGGATATTTCCTCCCTCACAAAAATAAGCAATAAGTAGAGAGTAAAATAGAAATAGATAAAGGAGCCACATGAAGATCTTACCCATATCCCCTAAGGTATATTGGGCCATTGATAACATGTTAACTTGTTGCTTATCCTTAAACCAAGTCATAACTTCGAGAAGGCAAAGTCCAGATCCCATAGAAAAAAGCCAGGATAATACATAAAGGAGAGTCGTGGGAAGAAAACCTGCATACGCTGTTAACACAGGAACTGCTAGCACACCAGCACCTATAGCTGTCCCCGCAATAATGAGGGAACCCCCTAAAACCTTGCTAGACATAAAAAACCTTTCGAATTTTGTCTTATATTTTAGAATTAAAGATAATTAAAAATAAAAACACTAAGCTTTTACTTTATTCAACAGTTACAGACTTTGCCAGATTCCTAGGACGATCTATTTCATTGCCTTTCTGTAAAGCCATGGTATAGGCCATAATCTGTCCCACTATTGTATAAAGGATAGGAGATACTAAGGGATGACTATTAGGAACATATATCTGGGAATCTGAAACAGCAGCAACATCTTCTTGTGATTCTGAAGCTATGGCAATCACATGGGCTTGCCGAGCTTTTACCTCCATAATACAACCCACCATCTTTTCATAGACCAAGGGGTCGCCACAAAAAGTAATCACCGGAGATCCTTTACTAATTAAAGCAATAGGTCCGTGTTTCATTTCTCCAGCAGGATAACAGTTAGCTTCAACATATGCAATTTCTTTCAATTTCAAAGCAGCTTCCATACAAATAGGATACATCAAGCGACGTCCTAAAAATATGAATCTATCTTCATTGCAATAATCATTCGCCCATGAATGCAGACCTTCGTTCGCTAATAATCGATTACACAATTCTGGAAGCTCAAGCAAACCTTTTCCACAGACACGATGTTCTTCTAAACTTAGTGTCTGTTTTGAAGTAGCTAACTTTAATCCTAATAAAATCAGCAAAAGTAATTGTGCAGTAAAAGCTTTTGTAGAAGCGACACCAATTTCAATACCCGCTTCTAAAAATAAACAATGATCCACACCTATAGCTAATGCGGATTCCTCGACATTACAAATTCCTAAAACACAAGCAACTTGTCTACGACGAAATTCTTTTAAAGCTGCCAATGTATCAGCAGTTTCTCCAGATTGACTAATTAAAATTGCTAGAGTCTTTTTCCCAATATACGCCTGTCGATAGCGAAATTCTGAAGCAACTTCCACATGAACAGGAATAGAAACTAAAGACTCTATAATATACTTTGCTAAAAAGCCTGCGTGATAGGAAGAACCACAAGCGACAATAGAAATCTCATCAAACTCTTCTATCGAAAAACCATATAAGAATTTTTCATTGATACATCCCTGAGAATCTAAATATTTGTGAATGAGACGTTCTAAAACTTCCGGCTGCTCATAAATCTCTTTAAGCATGTAATAACTATAGCCCTGCTTATCCGAACCCGCATCAGTATAAGCGACTTGACGCACTTCCTTGTGAATGCGCTTTAAAGCAAAGTTATACGTCTCAACTTCACTTCCAAGACCTACAACAGCTAATTCTCCAGAAGCCAAAGCTTGAACACTTTTTGTGTATTTTAAAAACGCACGCGTATCAGAAGCTATAAAATTCTCCTGTTCTCCTAATCCAATAATTAATGGACTTTCCTGTGCTGCACAAAGCAAAATATTAGGATGATCTTTATGAATAAGACCACAGGAAAAACTTCCCTGAAGTTGTGATAGAGTCCAAGAGAAACTATGGACTAAATCTCCTGTAGATTGATAACGAAAAGCAAACAGCTGAGCTATAACTTCAGAATCTGTATCCGAAGCAAAGGCGATGCCTTCAGAAAGAAGTAGGGATTTTAATTCTTTAAAATTTTCGATAATCCCATTGTGAACAATAGCACAAGTAAAGTGTTCATCAACATGAGGATGAGCATTCTTCACTGTGGGGATACCATGCGTTGCCCAACGAGTATGACCTATAGCTAATGAAGATGGTACACTATCTTGTTCTAAGGAGTTCCTAAGTTCATCGACACGCCCTATTGTTTTTTTTATAAACAACTGGCCCGGTATAACAGCTGCAAGACCTGCGGAATCATAGCCCCGATATTCTAGCTTAGCTAATCCATCCAAAACTAGAGGAACAGCTAGTTTAGAGCCTAGATATCCAAATATTCCGCACATACATTACCCTATTCTATAATGCCCGCTCCCAACTCAGAATCAACAATATCAGCTATAGTCTTAGCTAGGGAGTCAACTTGATGCTTCTTTAAACCTTCAACCATAACCCTGCAAATATTTTCAGTTCCAGAATATCTTAATAAAACACGACCAGAATCACCTAAAGACGATCTCACATCTCTAAGAGCTTCTTGAACTAAAGGCAAAGCATCTAAAGGAATTTTCTCCTTTACAGATACGTTGATAAGTGCTTGAGGACTTTTCACAATTGGGGATGTTAAATCTGAAAGTGTAGATTCACTTTCAATCATAATGCGTAATACTTGCAAAGCAGAAACAATACCATCCCCAGTAGTATTATAATCCAAAAAGATCATATGACCACTTTGCTCTCCCCCTAGATTTGCCTCATGCTCCAACATATTCTGTAGAACATGACGATCTCCTACAGGAGAAATCAATGTCTCTATTCCTAAACTTTCTAGATATTTTAACACACCGAAATTAGTCATCACAGTAGCAACAACACGGTTGCCTTTTAAAAGATCCTTTTTCTTTAAATCATTAGCGCAAATACTCAGAATCATATCGCCGTCAACAATATGGCCTTTTTCATTTACCATGATGATACGATCGCCATCACCATCTAAAGCTATTCCGACATCAGCCTTATGCTCTATTACGGCTTTCTGAATTACTGATGGGAAAAGAGCCCCACAGTTATCATTGATATTACTTCCTGTAGGTTCACAACCACAACAGATCACTTCAGCATCAAGTTCTTCAAATACAGAAGGAGCAACCTTATAAGCAGCACCGTGTGCACAATCTAAAACTATCTTTAATCCCTTTAATGTTCTTCCTTTAGGGAAAGTAGCTTTCGCAAATTCTATGTAACGACCCATAGCATCTACAACACGCTTATTCTTTCCCACAGCATAATCTTCAGGCAAATTTCCGAAATCTCTATGAGCTACCATCTGCTCAATACGCCGTTCTATAACATCGCTAATTTTAAATCCTTCTGAGGAAAATATCTTTATCCCATTATCCCAATAGGGGTTATGGGATGCAGAAATCATAATTCCAGCATCTGCACGATAGGCACGAGTAATAAAAGCTACTCCTGGAGTAGGAATAGGGCCTAATACTAGAGTTTCTATTCCCATAGAAGTCAAACCTGCAACAAGTGCATTCTCAAACATATATCCTGACAAACGGGTATCCTTGCCTACAACAACACGATGTTTCCCAGGTTTACTCTCCTGTAAAACACCTGCAACAGCCTTACCAAGCAATACAGAAAGTTCTACAGTCATAGGCTCATAATTGGCTCTTCCTCGAACCCCATCCGTACCAAAAAGTTGTTTTACTTCCTTTGTCATTTATTCCCTTAAAGATTCATCAATAGATTGAAGAGTTGATTAAGCCATGAGATTCTGATTTAAAATAGCATTGGCGTGGATTTATTAGTGCGCAAGACAAGCTAGAAATTCTAACTTAAATTGTTCCAGAAAGAGTAACTATTTGCGTTTACTGAATTTGAAATCCCTGCCATTTTACTAATCCCTTTTAAATCTTCTAACACAAAATTAAAATTGTTATTAGAGAAATCATATTCTTAGATATGCGTTTCTGACATATGCATATAAAAAAATCCATTTAGAAATTTCTAAGGATTAGGTGGTCTGTCAAAATCCTAAGCATTCCCTATATAAATTTTTTAAAATCATCTTGATTCAAAAATAAAATATTTTTCCACTTAGAGTATAAACATCTATGAAGATCGCGATAACAGTCGGATTAAGAATTTGTGGGAAATTAAAATAAAAATTCTCTGAAAAACATAGATAAATAATAAAAAAAAATCCTTGTATAGGGTATAAAGGAATGTCTTTCGGCTAGGCATTTTGTTCTTGCAAACTTCGATATT
Source organism: Chlamydia crocodili (assembly GCF_018343815.1). Lineage (NCBI taxonomy): Bacteria > Pseudomonadati > Chlamydiota > Chlamydiia > Chlamydiales > Chlamydiaceae > Chlamydia > Chlamydia crocodili. The sequence continues at coordinate 271,226 of NZ_CP060791.1, forward strand.
TTTGCTATGGTGAAATTCCCCTAGAAAAAAGAGTGCTTTTATAAACCCTTTTTCTTCCAAGACTTTTTAACACTTGATATCTATAATAAATGGTCTGTGACAACAAAACTCTCTTGCGTAGAGGCTTAGAATTGTTTAGAAAAATTTCTAAATCTGCACCCGCTCCCATTATCTATTCTGCTGCCGACCACAACATAAAACTTAAAGACTTTTCCCCACACGCGCTCTCCGTAGTAAAAACTCTACGAAAAGCTGGTCACAAAGCATATATTGTTGGCGGATGTATCCGCGATTTGCTACTCAACACAACTCCTAAAGATTTCGATATCTCGACATCAGCCAAACCTGAAGAAATCAAGGCTGTTTTCAAAAATTGTATACTTGTTGGGAAACGCTTTCGACTAGCCCACATACGCTTTTCGAATCAAATTATTGAAGTTTCTACCTTCCGTTCAGGAAGCGCTGATGAAGACTGTCTCATTACTAAAGATAACCTTTGGGGGACAGCTGAGGAAGACGTTTTAAGAAGAGATTTCACAATCAACGGTCTTTTCTATGATCCCACAGAAGAAACAATCATAGATTATACTGGCGGGGTTGGTGACTTACAAAATCGGTACCTACGCACTATAGGAGATCCCTTTGTACGTTTTAAACAAGATCCCGTTCGGATGTTGCGTTTGTTAAAAATTCTTGCACGAGCTTCTTTCACGATAGACCCTAAAACTTTGGAAGCGCTTCAGGAATGCCGTTATGAGTTAATTAAGAGTTCTCAGGCACGTGTTTTTGAAGAGCTCATTAAAATGTTAGGCTCTGGGGTCTCTTCTGAATTTTTCAAGTTAACAGTTAAATATCAGATATTAGAAATTCTGTTTCCCTATATGGACAAGGCTTTTCGTTTAAATAAAATTCTAGAAGAGCAAACTTTTGCCTGTTTAGATGTTTTAGATGAAAATGTATTAAGTAAAAAATATAATTATGATCGTCATCAGCTTATGGCGGTATTTTTATTCCCCATTGTAAATTTCAATGTCCGCTATAAACATCGACAACATCCAAGTTTGTCTTTAACCGCTGTTTTTGATTATATTAAAAACTTTTTAGGGAAGTTCTTTGCAGATTCCTTCACCAGCTGTTCTAAAAAGAATTTTATTTTAACAGCTCTCGTGTTGCAAATGCAGTACCGGCTAACTCCGCTAGTGCCGACAAAGAAAATTCACTTCTTTAACCGTAAGTTTTTAAACCACGTACGTTTTTCAGAGGCTCTTTCTCTATTAGAAATCCGTAGCTTAGTTTATCCTAAACTAGATAAAATACTTGCTGCTTGGATTCGTCATTACCAAGCTCTACAATATAAAAAGGAACTTCCTTCTTGAGTTTAAATTAGCCATGTTTCCTCTTTATCTGGTTCATGTACTGTATCCTATAGGATTGATCGCCAACTTATTTTTTGGTAGTGCGTTTACCATCCAGTGGTTTTTAAGTGAAAGACGAAAGAAAGCCTATGTTCCCAAGGCTTTTTGGATTTTATCCTCTATAGGAGCGATTATGATGATCGCTCACGGTTTTATCCAAAGTCAATTTCCCATAGCTTTACTTCATGGGGCAAATCTTGTTATCTATTTCAGGAATCTCAACGTTGCTTCCCCTCGGAAGCTTTCATTGAGAACAACATTAGTCATTCTTGTTTTAACCTTATTGTTTACAACATTACCATTCGCTCTAGAAGCATACTACCATCCCCATATGGAATGGATGGCCTCTCCCAATATCTTTCATCTTCCTCTGCCTCCACCAAATATTTACTGGCATATTGTTGGCTGTTTAGGATTGTTTACCTTTTCCTCAAGATTTTTTATCCAATGGTGCCATTTAGAGATGAATAATCGCTCTACTTTACCAGCATTATTTTGGCAGGTAGGTTTCGTTGGTGGTTTCTTAGCATTTATATATTTCATACGTACTGGAGATCCTGTAAATATCCTCAGCTATGGGTGTGGATTACTTCCCTCACTGGCAAATTTACGTATCATGTATAAAAAATCACGCTTACCAGAGTTTCATAACCATAGCTGCTTCTTATCCGCAGGAGAGCCCAGCGGAGATACCCTAGGAAGTGATCTTATTCGTAATATCAAAGCTCTGAATCCTGATATACGCTGTTTCGGTGTTGGAGGACCTTTAATGCGCGAGGAGGGTCTCGAACCGCTCATTCGCATGGAAGAATTTCAGGTATCAGGATTTTTAGAAGTTTTTGGTGCTATTTTTAGTTTATTTAAGAAGTATAGAAAACTCTATAAAGCTATTCTTAAAGAAAATCCTGAAACTGTTTTCTGTATAGATTTCCCTGATTTCCATTTTTTCCTAATTAAGAAGTTAAGAAAATGTGGATATAGGGGGAAAATTATTCATTATGTCTGTCCTAGTATTTGGGCATGGAGACCTAAAAGGAAAAAAGTCTTAGAAAAGTATCTTGATACTCTTTTGCTAATACTTCCCTTTGAAAAAGAGATCTTTAAAAACTCTCCCCTAAAAACTATCTATCTGGGACATCCTTTAGTAAAAACAGTCTCTAATTTCCAAGATTGTAACTCATGGAAACAAAAATTAGAGATTTCTGACCAACCTAGTGTCGCAGTATTTCCAGGTAGCCGACCAGGGGATATATTTAGAAATTTACAAATACAAGCTCGAGCGTTCCTATCTTCATCACTAGCACAATCACATCAACTGCTTGTATCTTCTTGCAATCCTAAATATGATAAGAAAATTCTAGAGCTTCTAGAGAAAGAAGGTTGTCATAATAGTAAAATCGTTCCCTCAGAATTTCGTTATCAACTTATGAGAGATTGTGATTGTGCTTTGGCAAAGTGTGGGACTATTGTTCTTGAAACTGCATTAAATCAAACCCCAACGATTGTTACCTGCCTTCTAGGACCTTTTGATACCTTCTTAGCAAAGTATATCTTTAAGATTCTGATTCCTGCATATTCCCTACCAAATATCATTACAGGGTCTATCATCTTTCCAGAATTCATAGGTGGCAAACATGACTTCACTCCAGAAGAAGTGGCAGCAGCAATTGACATCCTCGCCAACCCTACAGCCAAAGAAAAACAAAAATATGCCTGTCAGCAACTTCTCAAGACTATGACAGAAAACATAGTAACTCCTAAAGAGTGTCTACAAGCCATATACTCACAAAAAAATCGTTTTCAATTAGAGAATGACTTTATCAAGAAATTTAATCCTGAAGGCTCTCGAGCTTAATTTTATAATCTATTCAAGAATGTAATTTTTGATTAAAACAAGTGTTGCTTCACCTCCTAACCAGGTGAAGCAACTTGAGTGATTAAGATCTTCTAAGAAAGACAATCTTAGATTAATGACTTAGTGAGAGCTATTCTTCACCATCCTTACCAGAGATAGCCAATAGAGTAGCTTTGTCATGGAGCCAAAGCACGACAACTCAAGCAGCTTGCCCCTACTGTTAAAAGTAAAATACCTACCGCTATAGACGCTTTAAAAACTATCATAAAGAACTACGGAGACTACACCACCCGCTAGGATAAGCATATCAATGATATTCACAACTTTATGGTCCTCAAGATTCACTGCGGCAACAACGCTTTACATGAGTCAGCTCTACAAAAGTAGAACTAGATGAAGGCACGCTCTTCATAAATCATTAAAATAACAAAATCCCAACAATTAAAAACTTCTGACTTCTTTCATTGCAATCGTATTATATAGAATAACTTAATGAAAAATTAAATTATAGAATCAGAAAATAAGAATATTTCTAGATATATTTTTAAAAAATAATCTAAACAATTGTGGGATATTATTAAAGTAAGTGTAAATACATTTGGAAAACTATAAAAGAATTGCTCCAAAATGACTGGTGCAATTCTAAAAATCTATTATAAAAAAACGGCTTAAGAATCTATTGAATATTTTCCTCGGGTAATGCCTTCATCATCACCTGCAAACAGACTTCCAGTTTCTTTACCTTCTCAACAAGTTTTTCTAGTTTCTCATTTCTTTCTTCCGATTCCTTTATGCCCCCAAGTCTTTCTTGTATTTCCTCTATCTCGGATTCAAGATGAAGAATTTTCCAATCAGCAGCATCTAATTGTCTCCTAGTTGGGTCTTCTATATGATTAACATAATCCTCACTGTAACAATTTTCGGATTCCAATTTTTTAGCTAGGACCTCTCTAAGTGCAACGTATTTATCTAATATGCTAGAAGGAATAACCTCACTATAAACTGCTGCTGCAAGTTCATTATAGTAATCATTCAGCATTTGATTGAAAAGCAGTAGAGTGTTTCTTGATTTTACAAGTTCTTTTTCTATTTTTCTAATTGTCTCAGATTTCTTATTGATCTCTCTTTTAGCGTTTTCTTTGAAGAGATCGTGTTCTGATTGCATGTTCTTGATTTTACTTTCATACTTTGTAATTATCTCGTCTAGTTGATCGCGATTTACTTCTTTGGCTGCCCGTAAATCATTTTCAAAATTCGTCCTTTCTTCTTTACGCTCTACCTCTAGCTGTTTCAACTTTTGTTGAAGAATAGAATTTTGCTCAGTTAAAATTGCTAACTGTTTAATCTGGTTTGTCACATCAGCCTTTTTATAATCGTCATCCGATAAAAATTGGCGCAATCTATTAATCTCTTCCTTCATAGACTCTTGATCTGCGATAGATAAATTCTTCAATTCAGAAAGTTCTTTCTCTAATTCCTGAATACACTGTCCCCTATTTTCTATCTCCAAAAGTGCATTATTTAACCGTTCCTCCAATCCCTCTACAATACATCGTATCTGTAGGTTATTTAGTTTATCTTTAGCTTCACTGATCGATTTATCAGAGTCCCGAGTCTCCTTACATAACTCTTCTAGTTGTAATTTTAATGTATCTTGAGAACTACCTTTTTCTTTATGTAGTTTCTCCATTTCCTTTTCTAATTTCTCAATAGCTCGTCTATCAGAAGAACCTCCTGATTGCACCTTCTGAAGGCGTTTTTGCAATCGCTCCTCTTCTGCGCAAAGTTTAAGGAGATAGATTTGCAACTCACTCACAAGTTGTTCCAACATACCAATGAGAGAGTCAGATAAAGATACATGCTTTTTTAGTAGAAGTTGGAAAGTCTGGTACGTAGGAATGAGATTTAGAGAATCTAAGATTTTTTCTTTTTGATCGATTTCTTTATTGAGATCTTCAACCATAGCAAAAGCTTTCTGATAAGCTTTTTCAGCCTCTTCTAACATCTTTTTACTATCAGTTAAGGCTTTTTTAAGACCAGAGAGGTCACCCCCCCCCCCCCAGATGAAGAGCTATCCTTATGGAAATTCTCTAATAGGGAATTCAAATCAGCACGTACCTCTGAGCACTTCTTTCTAGCTATTTCTAATTCCTCAGAAGCTTGATTCCTATCGCCAAGCAATCTCGTATGCTCAAATTTGTTCCTATTGTACTCTTTAATTAACTCCAGTAATTTCTTTTCCTCTAGACCAATTAAAGTAGCTGTCTCAGAAATTTCCTGTTTGATCTTGGAAATTTCTGGGTTATATTTAGTTGATCTATTTGTGACAATTGCTCGAGTTTTAGACACTAAAGTACGACAACTCAAACAACCAGCACCTATAGTCAAAAGTAAAACACCTATGCATACAGAAACTCCTAGAGTCGTCATAGTATAAAGAGTCCCAAGCTCAGCTCCAAAAAGAACAGAGCAAACCAAGCCTGCAGCTAAAATAAGTAGACCAATAACAATAATAACTATGTTAGCTACTTTGTGGACTCGAGATTCATTAAAACAACAATGCTGCACACGAACTACATCTATAAGATTAAAATCACGTGAAGGCACACTTCTCATAAAATATTCACCGTTAAAATAATAAAATCCTAATAATTAAAAGCGTCTCGCTTTTTTTCTTTGCAACTATTTTATCTTAAACAGGTTAAGTAAATAGTTCTAATTGAAGAACATCTAATTATATGATTAAGAATATTGAAAAAACCCATGAGTAGAGAGTGTTTTAATCCATATCATCCAGGATCATTTGAACCATCTTTTGCTGTTCCGGGGTTAAGAAGCGCATCGTTTCTTTTAAAGAAGCTTGCAATTTTTGTATATCTTCGGTAAGTTGTTGCAGTTTTTCTTGGAGTTGCTTAGAACTTTTAAAATTCTTGAGCTCTTTCTCTAAGGTTAGTATACGATGCTTAAGATGCATGATTTCATATTGAGCATCACATAACTTTTCTTCAAATGTAGCATACATGTATACAATATCCTCTCGAGAATAAACTTCATTTCCAAGTTCAATTCCCTTAAGAACAGCTTTGTCTTTTATAAATTGTTCCAACAATAGAGGTTCTACTTGAAGTAAGCCTTCATAATGCTCAATTACGTGATCGTATAGAACAAGGGTAGTTTGAAGTTTTTTTAATCTTAAATCCTTGACGTTTACTGTCTGATCAAATGTTTCGTGAACCCTCAGAAGATCATCTTTAAGTATAAAAAGACTATTCTCTAAGCCGTTTATTTCTTCTTTATATCTTGATTTTATCTCTTCAATCTCCAACGTATGTTTATCATTTAATTTCTCTAGTTCTTCCTGATAAATTTGTCGTATCTCTATTAATCTATCCTCGTAAACAAAAGCTTCTTGCTTACACCTTCTTTCAAGCTGCTCTAACCTTTGTTCAAGAATAGCATTTCTTTCTGTCAAAACTGCTAATCTCTTACTTTGATCGACTAAATTGGTTATCTTCTGATTATCTTTTGAAGAGAGCTGATGTAATCTCTGAATTTCATCCTGTAAAGACTCCTGATCTCCTGTGGATAAATTCTTTAAGTCAGCAAGCTCCTTCTCTAAATCCTGAATACGCTGTTCTTTATTTTCTATTTCTGTTTGAGCTTCTTTTAGCTGCTGCTCTAGCTCTTTTATGATCCACTGGATCTGCTCAGAATTCAGTTTGTTTTTCCCAGCAACTTCTCCGGCTTCTGTTGTTTCTTTGTGAAGCTGCTCGAGACGTATTCTTAACTCGTCTCTTGAACTACTTTTTTCTTTACGTAGTTTCTCAATTTCTTTTTCTAATTTCTCAACAGCTTGTTTATCAAAAGAACCTACTGATTGCAGCTCTTGAAGGCGTTTTTGCAATCGCTCTTCTTCCTCTTGAATTTTAAAAAGACGTATTTGTAATTCGCCTATAAGCTGTTCTAAAAGATCGATAATGAGGGATTGAGAAGAAATTTGTTTTTTTAATAAAATTTGGAAGTCTTGATAGGAGGAAACTAAATTTAACGCTTCTAAGGCCTTTTCTTTTTGATGAAGGTTTTTATTGAGATCTTCAACCACAGCAAAAGCTTTCTGATAAGCTTTTTCAGCCTCTTCTAACATCTTTTTACTATCAGTTAAGGCTTTTTTAAGACCAGAGAGGTCACCCCCCCCCCCCCAGATGAAGAGCTATCCTTCTGCAGCTTTTCTAATAGAGAATTTAGATCAGTACGCGCCTCTGAGCATTTCTTGCTGGCTATTTCTAATTTCTTGGAAGCTTGATTCTTACTTCCCACTAAACTCTTATGCTCAAGCTTAACTTTATTATATTCATCAAAAAGACGAGAAATATCTTCTTCAGCCTTGCTGATAATCTTTGTAGTTTCTGTTATTTCTTGCTTAATCTTTGAAATCTGCGAATCATATTTAGGCAGGTCCTTCCTATCTATTTTACGCGTTTTAGAAGCTAAAGCACGACAGCTTAAACAGACGCCTGAGGTTAAAAGTAAAATACCCACAGCCACAGAAATCCCCAAAACTATCATAGTATAGAACATGCCAAGCTCAGCGCCAAAAAGAACCGAGCAAACTAAGCCTCCTGCAAGGATAAGCAGTCCTACGACAATAGCGACTACATTAGCAACTTTATGAACTCGAGATTCACTGAAACAACAACGCTGCACACATGTTAACTCTACATCAGAGCGGCATGAAGGCACATTCTTCATAACTCATTCACCATCAAAACAATAAAATCCTAACAATTAAAAACTTCCGACCTCTTTCATTGCAACTACTTTATCTTTAGAGCTTTAAGTAAATATTTTGAATTGTAATTGAAAAGATAACATTTACTCTGGAACGAGACGAGATTGTTGCGGAATTCCGTGAAGACAAAGAACTCTGTCTGTCAATGAAATTTAGTTATTCTCAATGAGCCTGCGGTTACTTCTTCTTAGATTTTTTTGGCTCATTTAACTCTTTTCTTAAGGCTACTATCTGCTCCTCAAGTTCAACAATTTGTTGCTGCGCATCCTCCAGCAATAGCTGCGCTGCTACATCTAGACTGCGTATCTCATCTCTAGTAAAATGTTTTTTGAGTTCTTGCTCTCGAATATTCTCATTTTCTTCGATAAAGTCCGCCAAAATATCTGAAGGAGCTTCTTCCTTAAATATCCCTCGATAACGATCAATCATCCGATTATATAGAATCGATGTGTTTTGTAATTTTGAGATTTCTAATTTTAACTTATTAATCTGTTCGTTTTTTTCTTGATCCGCCTTCTCAAATCTTCTTCTGAGTTCTTCCTGTCTTATTTGTAGTTGCTGTAGATCATGGCTATGATTCAATTTCATCTGATCGATTTGGATTTGATAATCCTGAGCTAATCTATTCTGTTCTTCCTCATGTAGCCTACGAATCTTCAACAACCCATCTTCATAATTAGCTTCTTCTTGAACATGACGCTTCTCAAGTTGCTCCAACCTATGTCGAAGAATGGAATTTTTCTCCATTAAAACCATTAAGCTCTGTCCCTGCTTTATCAAATCGGTCATCTTATGATTATCCATCTCAGAAAATTCCATTAATTTTCTTATTTCATCTTGCAAATTTTCACGTTCCAATTTCGATAAACTTTGCAAATTAGAAAGCTCTTTCTCTAATTCCTGAATACACTTTTCTTTATCTTTCATCCCCAATTGTGTGTAGTGCAACTGCTGCTCTAACTCTATTACAATATAGTGTAGTTCCTGATTATCTATTCGACCTCTAGCATCATCGACTAGCTTATCTGTATCCCATTTTCCCTTGCGCAACTGTTCTAATCTCTCTTGAAGCTCTTTCTGAGACTCTTTCTTCTCTCGGTTTAATAGATCTATTTCTTTCTTTAATTTCTCAATAGCTGCTTTATCGGAAGGATCGCTAAAATCAGAACCTCCTGATTGAATTTGTTGAAGACGTTGTTTCAGCTTCAGTTCTTCTTCTTGAATTTTGCTGAGACGCGTCTGTAGATCATAAACTCTATATTCCAAAATCTCGATAAGTGAGGAATAGGAAGAAATTTGTTTTTTTAATAGGGATTGGAAATGCTGGTAAGAGGAAACTAAATGTAAATCTTCTAAAGATTGTTCTTTTTGATGGATATCTTTGTTGATATTTTCAACAGTGGCTAGTGTTTTTTGATAAGTAGAAAATGCGTCCTCTAGTGTTTTCTTGCTTGTAATTAAGGCTCTTTTAAGCCCAAAAAGGTCACCCCCCCCCCAGACGAAGAGCTATCCTTTTGGATCTTTTCTAATAGGGAATCCAGATCAGCACGTGCCTCTGTATATTTTTCATTGACCTCTTCTAATTTCTTAGAAGCTTGATCTTTCTTCTTAAGTAATGTCTTGAGTTCAAGATGCACCTTCTTGTATTCTTCAGACAACTTAAGCAACTTTTTTTCCTCCTCTTCTATTTGAGAAGTACTCTTAAAGATCTCTTGCTTTAACTTAACAATTTTTGCATCTTCAGCTGTCCTATCTATTCTATGTGTCTTATTAAATAAAGAACGAAAACCTAGGCAACTGGCTCCTATAGTCAAAAGTATACTACCCACAGCTATAGAAACCCCTAAAGTCACCATAGTGTAAAGCGGTCCCAACTCAACTCCAAAAATAATAGTACAAGCTATCCCCGCCGCTAAAATAAGCAGACCAAAAATCATAGCAACTAGATTGGCCACTTTATAAACTCGAGAATCAACAAAAGAATTAGATCGCGTATGGACTATATCTAAAGAATTAGAATTACATGCAGGCACGCTATTCATAAATCATTAACCATCAAAATAATAAAATCCTAACAATTAAAAACTCCAACCTTCTTTCATTGCAACTATTTTATATTTAATGGCTTAATCAAAAAAAATTTAAATTAAAATAAAATGAATATATGTTTTAGATCAAAAAATGACCCCAAACAACCTTGGAAGAGTTATTGCTAATCTGAAAGTGAGTGTGAGATTAAAAAATGAAGTTATTCCACCCAGAAATGAATGGAATAACTAAAAAGAGCCTCGCATAAAGCAAAACTCTAAATTAAAGTTAAAAAGGATATCTAGTTTTTACCATCGAGGATGTCTTGAATTTTCTTCTGATCTTCAGTAGATAAAGAACTCTTCATCAATTGACAGGTTGCCTTCAATTTTTCTACTTCTCTTTCAGATTTTATTAAAGATCTAGTCAAATCGTTAGTGTTTCTAGCACTTTCAAGATCTCTTTCTAATTTTTTCTTATCTTCTTCTAGATTCGATATAGAAGCTTTAAGGTCAACGATCTGTTTATTAGCATCATCTAATTGCACTTGTGTTAGAATTTTTTGGAACCCTGAAACTTCTGCTTTAGTATAATGTATTGCTCCTTCAGTTACATTCTGCAGAGTCGTTTTATCTTTTTTAAATTTATCCAACTCAGTGGCTTTTAGTTTTGTAATTTTTTCCTCATACGAACTTACCATTGCTTGATAGAGAACTAATGTATTCTTCAGTCTGATAATTTCCTGTTCTTTCGTATTTAGTTCCTGTTTCTTTTGTTCCAAGTCATTATTAGCAACGCCACACTTTTTTTCAAAATCAGACTTATCCGTCTCTAATTGCGTTTTTTCTTCTTTTTGTGTTTTTTTCAGATCACTGAGTTTAATTTCATAATTAGATTTCAAATTCGTGATCTTAGTTTCATAATCAAGTTTTTCTTGTTTATGCTCTTTCTCTAAGTTCGACTTCTGAGTATCATACTCAAACCGATCTCTATCACGAGCTTGTTTCAACTCATTAACAATAGCTTCATATTTAACTTTTAAGTCGTTGATCTTCTTCTCATAATCAGCTTTGATCTCATCTTTCTCTTGAGAATGAAGTTGTTTCAAACTATTTAGATGCTGCTGATGTAATGCGGCATCTTGTTTGTTTTTCTCTTGAGCTTCTTTTAACTGTTGTTGAAGAATCCGATTCTTATCCTTAACAATGTTAACCTGATTACTAATCTCAGTTAACTGTAGAATCTTTTGATTAGCTTCTCTTAGCTGTGCAAGTAATTTTTCAATCTCCGCCTGCGATGCAGATCTTTCCTGCTCAGATTTAGCATTAGCATTTCTTAATGCTTCGCGTAGTTCTTCAATTTCCTTACTCTTAGAATCTACATTTTCTCGCCATGTACGAATTTCTTTTTCCAAATCGTCTACTTTACTTTCAAGAATACCACGAGCTCTATCTTCTTTAAGCTTTCTAATCTCATCATTTAATTGTTCAGAAACCTCTATTTTCTCTTGAACAAGTTGAGCAATTTTAGCTTCTAGCTCTCTTTGAAGATCATCTTTTGATTGTCGAAGGTCTGCAAGAGCTTTTTCCAAATCTTCTTTTGCTGCTACATCAGCTGCATTCTTAGCTTCTAATTCTCGAATACGTGCTTTCAGCTCTACTTCTTGATTTGTAAGGTCAAGAATTCGTGTTTGAAGCCCAAGAATTTTCTCTTCTAGAGAATCAATAAGAACAGAGTAGTCTCTAACTTGTTTCGTTAATAGCCCTTGTAAAGTCGTATATGCTGGAACGAGCAGCTGAACTTCTAAGGATTTCTCTTTCTCAATTACTGCTTGATTTGCAACCTCGAAAGCAGATACGGCTCCCTGATAAGCTGCTTCAGCTGCTTCTAGGTCATTCTTACAAACAGTGACGTCTCTTTGAAGAGAATCCCAACCTTTTGAAGAAGCAACCCCCGAACGACGGGAAAGATCCGCATCCACAAGAGTTTGCTGTTTGATCTTTTCACTAACAGTGCCGAGCTTGATTCTTGCTTTCGCATATCTCTTACTAGCATCAAGCATCTCTTTATTAGCATCGTCTCGCTTCTTGACTAACTCTTTGTGCTCAGATCTAGCTTTTTCATAATCTTCAAGTACCTTATCTAAATTCCTATGTGCTTCCTCGATACCACCAGAAGTAGAAACAATGTTTTGTTTTAAGTTAGAGATTTGCGCGTCATCAATGTAGCGACGTTTAGGCTCGTCTTTCTTCTCGATTCTGATTGTCTTTGAAGTTAAAGAACGGCAAGTTAAACAACTTGCTCCTAAAGATAAAAGCAAAACACCGACAGCCACAGAAGCCCCTAAGGCTACCATAGTGTAGAGCATACCCAGTTCCGCCCCAAAAAGAACTGAACAGGCTAAGCCAGCAGCTAAAATAAGTATGCCAACTATAATAGCAATAATATTGGCAACTTTATGAGTCCTTGACTCACTAATACAATTACGTTGTATGCACGTTCCCTGTGAAGAGTTAGGAGTGTGCAAAGGCACAGTCTTCATAAGTAACTCACTGTTAAATATTAAAAATCGCAGATAATTGAAGCCGTTGACTTTCATTTATTGCAACCGTTTTATAAGCAGTTACTTACAACGTAAAAGATTGTGAGAAATAATTTGAAAAATAATCGTTTTGAGACTAGCCTGTTGAGGCATTTTCTCAGAAATTATCTAAATCGACATAGATCGCGGCCTTCTAGGTTTTGGCGGTGCTTGTTCTAATGCTTCCCGAAGATGTTCTATATGATTTCTTGCTCCTCGCAATTCTCTAGCAAGACGTAGTTGGACGTACTCCATGAGTTTAGCACGTTCTTTGGCTTGTTGCAGTTCTTCGCGTAGCCCTTGTATTTGTAATCGTTGCTGCTCTATCTTTTTATTAGCTTCGTAAAGTTTTTTCGATATTTTTTGAACTTCTTCTTCATAAGCTAGGCTACTTTCAAAATGAGCACTTACCATTTCTTGTTGTTGATTTTCATACTCTTCTCTTACTGTTTCTAAAGCGGATATATGAGCATTGAGATTTTTGATATGCTCATCAAATTCTGCATTTTGCTCATCCATTTCAAATTGTAATAACTCAATTCTTTCAATGTAGCTTTCCTTATCTTCTAACCGTGTCTGTAAAATGATCTCGAAATCATTTTCTACTTCATTTATGTAGCTTTCCTGTTCACGAATTGTATTTTGTAATCGCTGAATTTCTAAAAGCAAATTCTTCATTGTAATACGATAGCCTACTCTTTCAGAGCTATCTACAAAGTCTGTTTTGGAAAGATAGGTATGAATATACTTTGCTCCTACAGTAATTAAAACTATTCCTATAAGAATAGAAGCAAACAAAAGAATAGAACAAAATATAGGTAAGGAAGAAGCATAAGCAGCCAAACCAACAACATTTGCAAGGATCAGCACAATACCAACAGCAACAGCTGTGGTATGAGATAGCAAACACTTCTCAAAACGATGTATAGAAACTTTATTTGTAAAAATTTGATCAGGATTAATAGGGGAAGTTACACCGTTCATAGCATGCAAATACTCTCAATAAAAATGTAGAAAAGCCTCAGCGTTAATCTTCAGTATCATCGCTAGGCTGAATCACTATATTATTAGTTATAAATTCTTGAATATCAGAAACATTAGCGTGCAGAGTATTCGCTCTTTGAGTCAGAATACCTCCCGTAGGGATTTCTATTTCATTTCTATTTGTGCTCTCAGTGATGTATCCCTGAAGATTTTCTATATTAGATTTCAATGCCGTAAGTTTTTCATTCAATTCTGCAATAACATCACGTTTTTGTTCTCTATTTGCTACATTATCAGTAATAAATATCTGAAGTTCAGAAATCTCCTGTTTTAATTCAGATACTTTCCTCGTTGACTTTTCAATCATTTGATCTTTATTACGGAGGGCTTGTGCTTTTTCACGAAGCTGAGACTGTAACTCCTCACAATAAGTTCTCAAACTCTCAGCTATAATCTTTTCTGCCTGCTGAGACTGCCGTGCAAGTACTGATTCGGAATACAGCAATTCACTATTGATTCGGAACCTTTCTATAACGACATTTGAAGTCTCTTTATTCTCTTCTAAAATTCTCCTCAGCTCAACTAATTCAGCTCGTAAGCGGGTAACTAATTGTCCTAAGTCTGAGCTTTCTTTAGCCATAGCAGCATATCTGCGTGTTAAATTTTCTAGTTCCTCTTGCTTGAGCTTTAATAATTTCTGGATCCCAGAAGATTCTTCATCTAATTGAGATTGCAATGTAGCAATAGCGGTTTCTTTCTCAGATAAACGGTTCTGCAGATCTTGCAGCCGTTTCTGAAAATTTTGCAAAACATTTTCAGAACCGGAAATCTCTGCCCGACGAGCACGCGCTAATTTAAAGATGTTCGCAGTATGCATTCCACCTATGAAAAGGAGCAATATAACTCCAATAATGATCCCAGCAATAATCCCATTGAATGCTGTTGATGCGAAAGCACCAAATAAAACAAGTAAAGCTACACTAGCTGCTATCACAGTCAATCCTAAAATTCCTGCAATGATAGAAGTAATGAGAACAATCCGCGGTTTATTGATGTGATAACGACGGGAAGCTAATTGCTGCGTATGAGCAAACCCTAAGGGAAGTGAAGGTATCATAAGTTGCTCGCCTAAACATAATAGTGTAATAAATAACTAATTCTAAATAGAATAAGCTGCAAATATTCAATACATCTAATGTATTTAATAGCAAGTTATTTATTCTTAAACTTATGAAATTTAACAACTTAATCTCGACTTCTATCAATAACATAAAAAAGGCTCCTTACGATGATAAGCAGCCTTTTTGAGATCATCATGTTGACTAGTTACTTGGAAGCTTCATGTTCTGAAGAGGTGCTTGCCTCATCATCCGCATTATCTTCTTGCATAACCATGTAGTCGATATTTCGTTGGTTCACTGGAGAGCCTAAAATATTATTTGCTTCGAACCAGTGCGTATCCTCGTCCTCCTCTTCATCACTAGAAGGTAGTTCTATTTCCATACTTACATCCTCCAATCGAGACTCTAATTCTCGGGATAGATTAACAATTTCTTCTTTTGCAGATTGTAATTGTTGTTCTAGTTTCGCTTTATCCATACCAAGTTGATGTAGATCTTCGCTAAACCTACCCTCACTATGTTCTGCTCTATTAAATTGAGCGATAATTTCTTCCCTAAGGCAATCCAATTCAAGCCTTTGTTCTTGTAATTGTCTATTTAACTCTCGCTCCACGATTTCTAAATCACGTACTCTTCGGTGTAGTAATCCTTTTTCATCTCGATGTTGCCGCACGGAAACACAAAGATGAAAAAGGTTATAAACAGCTATACAGATAAGTAAAATAGATACGATTATCGTTAGGGTCACAAAAATAACATGAAGAGACCCTAATTTCGCATGAGAGGCGATACGCACAGCAACCTGTGCCCCAAAAACAATGAGACTCAAGGCTATCGCTGTGATATTTACAACGCGATGGCCTTGAGGTCCACGTATAGTAAAACAAACAGGAAGTCTGTTTAAATTCGTGCTTGTGGTTAGAAACTCCATCCACAACTTCCTCTAGGATAAAATGAGAAACACATACGTATCAAGAAACATAAAAGTTTCGTGTATAGGTGATGCGAAAATACTCAGAATAATTCCTGAATATCTCGATTGTTGACTTCTATCCTAAAATGACCGCTGGGAATGGATACAAGCGTTAATGAGACTGCACTTTAGTTTCTAATTCTTCTACTTTTTTTGTTGCTTGATTAAGAATTTCTTCTTGACGATTGAGTAATTTTAAACTCGTAGCATGACGTATCAAATAGTATCCCATCATACAAATGAGCAAAAGTCCTGCAACTATAGCTACACCAAGGGCAGCAAGAAATTGTACAGGAGCACCCTCACCAAAATGAATTAGTAAAGTAAATAGGCCTCCAATAAGTGCTAAACTTGTAAACATGGTAATCAAGCTAGCAACACGGTTGACTTTTGTATTACGCACATCACAACAAGAAACATTCTTAGTCCCTATACCAATAGGGGCGGGTGTTTCAACTAACATAAGCCACTCTCCTTAAATGAATTGCATTGTCTTAGCAATTTACAGTAACAAGTTTAATTAATACGCAATAAAAAGATAAACAAATTAAATGCGATAATTGAGAAAAATTCTAAATAATTAACCAATGCAAATTCTAAAAGAATTAATTGGTTAAAGAATTAAAAATTAATAATATATTCGGATATAGGGAAACAACGTAATTTATGCGCGTCCAGCTATCTGAGAAGGAGAAAAAGAGAACAAAGTTCCCTATGAAGCAACTCAAGAAATGAGTAGCTATTAAACTATTTTTTTGATCACTAAAACTAGGGATATTTTTTTAGATTCTTTAAAAAATCTTTATATCCTCTATAACTGATTAGCCGTCTTTGATCTACTGATTTACTGTGTTATTTTGCAATTCGATTGGAAGAGAATACTTACTCATAAAGTAATCTATAGCCACATATAAAAGCAGCAAACTCGCTACCATAGACACAACTAATAAAACAAGCAGTATAGAACTAGGATTAGTATAAAAAAGGATCAGCAAAGCTATCTGAATACCAAATAATGCTACACCAGATAAGCCAGCAACTATATGAGCAATATGAACAAGCCTAGACTTGTTTACGCTAACAGACGCAGGCTTTATTTGATTCTCAATACTAATATTATCTAAATTAATTGTCATAGGCCGTTTTGGTTGTTAAAGATTAAAAGAATTTTTACCAATGATTATAAAAAACAATTGACCCTACTTATTCAATAGGGTCAATAAACTGATGTTCATTATAAGTATTAATTTAAAGAGATGTAAAATATAGATTTTCAGCCCTTTATTACATAATTATCGTTTCGAATTAATCAAGTTCTGGGTCGTCTGCATTGTCATCGTTAGGATCATTCACAGGCTCATTCTGATTTTCATTCACTCCGTCATTAACATGAACATCTTCATTTACAACGTTATTCTCTGGGGCGTTTACAGGCTGTTCTCCGGCATCTTCAAATGGATCCTCTTCATCTAATTCTAAATTAACTTCGTTGATCTCATTCAATTGAGTTTGAAGATCTGTTACCTGAGTCTGTAAATTTTGTACCTGACCTTGTGCAGCTGCTAATTCTTGAGCCCTCGCTTCAAGCTGAACTTGGAGATCTCGGTTTTGAGCTTGAAGATTTGTTAACTCTTGATCTTTCTCATTAATCTGAGCTTGAAGATCTGCAACTTGACCTTGTACGGCTGTTAATTCTTGGGCTCTAGCCTCAAGCTGAACTTGGAGATCTCGGTTTTGAGCTTGAAGATTTGCTATCTCTTGATTTCTTTCTGTGATTTGAGCTTGAAGATTCTCTATCTGTTGATTTTTCTCAGTAATCTGAGCTTCCAACTCTTGAATTCTATTACGTAGAGTTGTTACCTCTTCTCCAGTATCACCACGAGCTTCAAGTTCTGTAATGCGAGTGTTTAGATTAGTTATCTCTTGCTCTTTTTCAGTCACTTGATTCTGTAAAGTTGCAATCTGCTCTGCTAAACGTGCAGACTCTTGTGTTGCTAATTCAGTATTAGCTGTTACAGTTAGTTCAAGCTCTTGAACTTGATTCTGTGCTCCTGTCAATTGCGATTGAAGTTCGGTAATTCTAGCTTGTAGACGTTGTTCTTCCTCGCTACCAGTACCTCTTGCAACTTGAAGCTCTTCAATTCTAGCTTGTAAATTCTCTATCTCTTGATTCTTGCTGGTAATTTGTGCTTGGAGCTCTTCAATTCTAGATTGTAAACCGGCGATTTCTTGAGTAGAACCCTCTTGCAATTCTCTGAGCTGTGTTTCTAGCTCACGATTTCTTTCCGTAAGTATAACAACTTCTGCTTGTGAAGCTTCTAATTCAACTTGCAAGTTTTGAACTTTCTGTTCTAACCGTATTGTTCGGTCTGTAGCGCTAGCAACTTGTGCGGTTTTTTCAAGAAGATCTTTTTGTATTCTTTCGAATTCTGCAATGACTTCTGGATGTCCTTCTTGCAATAATTTGAGGGTGGATTCGTTTTGTTCTTGTAATAGTCGAACTTTAGCTTCTAAAGCTGCTTTCTCTTGTTGTGCGGTTTCTAAATCACCTGTGACAGCTATCAACTGTCCTGATAAAACGGTATTTCGCTCTTGCTCTTCAAATAATTGAACTCCATTACGTGTGAGTTTAGCTTTTATTTCTGTAATTTCATTTTGTAGGCGTGTGTTTTCCTCTACAAGTCTCGCATCTCCAGGGACCTGTCGGCATCTCGAAACTAGCTGATACATAGCCATAGATAAAAGAATCACGCTAGCAAATAGCGCAACTCCAACAATAGCAGCAAGAGTTGTGGATGTAGGTAAAGCAAAGAAAACCAAAGCCCCTACCAAAGCTCCGATAAGAACTAAGCCTGCTAATAATGTGATAGCAGCAGCAATTCGTTGATATTTACTTGCTTGTATGCTACAGAATGGTTGTTTTTGTGTTGTAGGTGTAAGTGTCGTAGTAGTAGTAGTGTTCACTGAGTTAGTTGTCATAAACCGCTCACTTTAAATAAAATAAACTTAGAATATTGAAACGGTCGTAATGTTTTAAATGCAAGAACTTTATGCGAAATGACAAGTAAAAGATTTAAATAGAAAATCAAGTGGAAATAAGCCAGGGACAAATGGTTAGGGACATTCAAAGATTTTCTTAATTTTTATAATCTAAACACTTAAAAGTAGGCGATTCTTTTTTTATATGCTTTAGATAGGTAAGTCTTTTATTTTTCAAAAAGCATCTTTGTAAATATTGAAGAGATACTATTACATAGTAATGAGAAATTAAAGATCCCCTCCCTCAGGGGATCTTTGGATCAACAAATTTAAGATAATTATTTATCTTCAAATTGTTTCAACTTATCTTCAGCAATTTGGAGAGCCAAATCTTTAGATTGCATCTTCGCGGACATCTTCAAAAGTTCATTCTGAGTTTCAACTAACCTTGTTTTGTAGTCCTCTAATTGAACACGCGAATCTTCTAACTGATGATGGAGACCTTGAATAACTTGTTGCGCTTCTTGTTGCTCTGTTAGAGATCGTTTTTCGATAGAATCAGGACTCATAGTCTCTTCATAAACCCTCAAAAGTTCTGTAAGTTCTTTGATCTTGCCTTCTAACACAAATATACGTTCGGTAGATTTTTCCAAAGACTCACGCAATGAAAACAGCTTAGCCTCTCTAGAATCAAAGATCTCTTGTTCTAATTCATAAAGGGCTGTTGAATTAATCGGGGCATTTGGAGGAAAATTAAATTCTCGTACCCTTGCTTCCAGTTCTGCGTCACCATCACAATATTGCTGTAATCTTAAAGCTCTCATGCTTTCTATTCTATTTCTTCCTGTTGCGGAACTGTTAGTAGAACGAGAAAGATCAAATAAGGCACTTTCCAATTCAAAAATCCTTTGATAACAGATTCTTCTCTCAGAATATTCACTAAGCACACAAACGTCCCGTTCTAATGAGGAACCCTTACTTAAGTTTTCCAATCTCTCGATTCTTCGACGTGCCATGCTTACCCGTTCTTTGGCGTCTCTACTCATTAGCGTTCTTATTTTTTTTCTTTCCTGCTCTAGGTAGGCTAGGCTACTCGATCTCTGAGGATCTGATCTAAGATTCATTGTTTTTTCATTCGTATAGACTTGAACCGTTTTTTCTAATTGTTTATTTCTATTTTCCAATTTTGCAATAGTGGTATTACCCTTAAGTATTCTCTGATTCAAATCCTGAATCTCTTCTTGCAAATCAGCAATCGTTCCGCCATTTCCCCCTTCTAATCTTTGAACTTCCTCTTCTAATCTTCGAATCTCTACTTTACTATCTTCTAATTCTGAAGCCACTGCTTTTTTTCTACCTACCTGCAAGGCTATTTGCTCCCTAGCAACTCTCTGAACCCGAGTTTTGTCATCTGATAAAAGAATTACTTGTTTCTGTAGCTGTGAAACCTTCTCGTCTTTTTCTTTATTTTCTTTTTGTAGTTTGGCAACTTCATCTTTCAACTCTGCTCGCAAAGCTCGATAGGTCCCAATTCGATCTCCATCCTCATCTGAAGATAATATATGCTCTCTTTGCAAATCGCAGATGGTATTTTCAAAATTAGAACATCTCTTCTCAAGTGCAACTATTTCTTTCTCATATTCGCTACGTTTATCTCTGAAAGCTTGAATACGCGAATCTCTCTCACTAGCAGCATCCGCAAGATCCCGTTCTAATCCATGAATTCTCGAAGTTGCCTCAAACAAACGCTGTCTCAACTGTGAGCTTTCTTCTTCATGACGTTGTCTCTCTTGCTGAATTTCTTTTTCGATAGTAGAGATTTCTTCTATTTTAAATTGCAGTTTACCTTGTAATTCATTGATCTTCTCCTCAGCATTTCTATGTACTTCACTGAGTTCTTCTATCCTAGACTGATACTGAGCAATATTTTCAGAAGAATTGGGTTCTTTAGACACAGATATTTCTAATTGCACAAGTTTAGCCTCTAAATTCAAACATTTGATACGCAGCTCATCTCTTTCACCTTCCAATTGCACTCGAAGTTTTTCAAATTTTTTAGCAATTCTACCGTTATTTTTCTCTTCTACATCCAAGGATGTTTTCACTAATTGAAGCTCTTCATAGACTCGTAATTTCAGATCTTGTAGTTTCTGTATCTCCTCATCTTTCATTGCCAACTGTCTTTGTGATTCGGTAGATGTTGAGTATAATTGATCAGCGCTAATTCCTATCGCTGTTTCCAATTCGGTTATGCGACTTTGTAGTTGTATACGTTCTTCTTGTAACTCCCCCAAAGCACTCTCTAAATTAGATGTACGATTTTTAGATTGAGATTCAGCGTCAGAAACGGCCTGTTCTAAATCCCGAATTCTCGATTCAAAAGCACGACGCTCATTTTCGTTTGATATCTCTGAAAGACGCCCTTGTTCTTCAAACCCACGAATTCTTATCGCATCCTCTTGATGTCTTGTGAACATTCTCTGACGTTCTACTTCCATTTCCTCGATCTGTTGCTGCTTTGAACGTAGCTCTCCTTGAATTTCATCAACTACCCGAGTATTTTCTAAATCTAATCCTCGGACTTTCGCTAGAGCTTGTCCTCTATCTTGCTCTAGCCTTTGATCGTGTAGATCAGATAAACCAATAGTATGTTTCCTATTCGCTAGGTGATAAGAGCTCATTACAAGGAAAAATACTGCAGCTAAAACACACATGACTAAAATGAAACTGTGAATTACTCCTAGTTCAACACTAAAAAAAACTAATGCAGTTATACCAGCAACAAAAACCAATAAGGATAAAAATATAGAAAATAAATTAATCACCAAGCAAACCTTGGATGAATTGGTCTCAATCAAACATTGATTTATTCCTTCTGAAGTTGGCGTTAAACACGCAGGGATACATCTCATAATTATCTCACAAACAATAACGACGATTTAAAAACTAAGATCTTCTGATTTGTTATTTTCAGATCTCTTATTCAGATAAAGAAGACTTTTTGAAATTTCTTCGTAATTAAAATTAAATAGGTATGGAATAGGATAGGCTTCACAACAAAATGTGAAGCCCATTTAGAACATAGTGATAATTGTCTATATACTCGATGATCGGTTACGTGTTCTTGGGGTCAGTTGTAAATTTATAGTTTCTAACAAAGTAATGCGTTCTTCTTGCTGTCGGATACGAACTAAAGCACTTGGGAGAGAGTCTATATTACTATCTAATTCTAAATCTCTATAGTGTTCTAAACTAGATTGTAAGGATGCTATACTTTCTTCTTTTTCCCTTACTAAAGCTTCTAGCTCATGAATCTGATCAAGATCCACATCACGCTGCTGACTTAGAGAATCCTGCAAATCAGAAATCTGTTGTTCTTTCTCCTGTAGCTCCTGATTGAATTTCTCTTGGTTTTGCAATAGAGTTTTTCGAATTGTTGTTAATTCATCGGCATGCAACGCCATTTGTTTAGTCATCTCATCTTCTAAAAATTGCAGGCGCTCTCGAACAGATTTTTCCTTAGACTCCATCTCTTGTTGATGGCTATTTTGAATCTGAGTACGTAGAGATGTTTGTCTTATCATTTCCGCGTAACATTCTTTGTCTTTCTCTTCTAAAAGATCAGCATGCTCTTTTCTTAATCTCTGAATTACACTTTCTAAGTTTACTATACGTTCACTCCTTTCCTGCAAAAGCGTCTGTTGCTCTTGAGATATAGAATCCCCTTGGAGTTGTTCTGATCCTTCTTGATTTTCTAACTGTAGAGAACGTAAAGTAATCAACTCCTTCTGCGCAGCGGTTAGCTGCGTTGTTAATTCAGCAACCCTGGCCTGTTCTATTAAAACTCTCCTAGAGATAACCTGCCCAAAAGCAGCACCTTGACAACAAAAATATGTTCCAACCGCAATAAGTATCAGCCCAGAAATAATTGCAAAGCTTAAAAGAATAGCGCTTAACAAGCCTAAATCAGCACCTAAAAATACGCATCCTGCAATGCTGGAAGTGATAACTAAAATTCCCGATACTATCGCAAGAGCATTGATAGCGGTATGAGAATATGTTCGGTCTACATTTGTAGATACAACCTGCCTCTCTGGTCTAGAAGACAAGTTCGTCTGCATACATTTCATAAAGAAAACCTATGATAAAATAGATAACTTGCATACGCTCATCTGTGTAAAATATGGATAATGTCAAGCGTTGGGGAAGAATGACAGCACAGAAAGTTCAAAAAATGGAAATTACGAATTTCTCTAATCCATAAATTTATTCTCATTCAATGCGTCTGAGTATTCATCATCGAGAATTCATCCCCCTGTGTAGACCTTGAAAAACATCGTTTGAAAATTGGAATAATTGTGCTTTGTTAAACTCTAACACGCTCGTTTATGATAAGTACTAATTTCTCCTTAATTATTTGTTTATATTGTAAGACATAAAATTATCGATCACTTAGGATTTATAGGATTTTCACTCGCATCCATAAATTCATCGCCATCAATTATTATTATGTCCTGAATTGTATTTTCCTCTAGGGTCATATCAATAATATCTAGGCTTGTTGTATTGAGATCTCTACGTATTCCTGCATTTCTTTCCGAGCCTTCTACAATTTGCATTCTCAGATTATGAATCTCGCGATCTTGTTGAGCAACCTGCTCTCTTAAACTAGAAACTTCTTTTTGCTGATTTCCTCTTTCATTCTCAAAATATTGAGATACCATGGTATCAACTTCTCCTCTGGTATACTGCTCAGAATTACCTAGAAACTCTCTTAAAAGCCCCTCACTATCCGAACTAGCTATACGACTCTCATAATATTGAGGACCTAAACGAGTCTCTATATTTTCAAACATCTTATGATAGAGGCCTAATGTAAGCTTAAGTCTACGATTTTCCTCTTGAAGACCTTGATCTCGACTTGATTCATGCCTCGATAACGTTTGTTCAATATGCTGTCTTGATTCATCTCCCACTTCTAAAAATGGAGTATTATCAAGGATTCCTCTACTTTTACCTACTTCTTCTAAACGTATTTGCAAAGCCCGTATGGTTCCCTGATTTGCTTCATGTGTACGCTGTAGTTCTCGTATTGAAATCTGCAATTCATTTTCCATCTGAGATAGCTGTTCAAGGTCTCTATTACGCAAACTTAGTTGGTTTTCCAAAGCACAAATACGCTCTTGAGAGTTTTCCTCTCTTTCTCTTAGTAAAATATTTACCTGCTCATAAGCAGAGGCTATCTTCTGAAAATCTAAAAGATTATGCATAGAACTAATCTGCTCAAGGATCGCTTCATAGGCATGTACAGATTGAATGTAATCCAGGCATCTTTCTCTTAATGTAATAAAACACTCTTGACATTCCTGGTTTATACTTCGATTACCCTCCATATTTACAAACTGACCTGACAATCTCTGATAATCTGCATCAGCACTCTCATATGCTTCTCTAGCAATACGCAAGCTAGTAATTGACTCGTCTCTTTGATTTATAAGATCTTGATAGGCAACACGCGCTTGAGCACATTCTGAAACCACATCTCTCAGATGTTGTTCTATTTTTTCTGCATTTTCACAGGATGTTGAAGAACGCTGAGGGAATCCTGAATCGTGGACATAAGGTCGCGCAATATTTTCTGAGATATGTTGGGATCGAGATACTAAAGCGCAACAAGTAAAACATCTCAAACTCGCACTGAAAAGCAAAACTCCAATGGCTACAGATAAACCAATGATTATGGTAGAGTACAACAAACCTAACTGTAATCCAAAAAGAACTACCGCAGCTATAGCTCCGGTGACAATCAATAAACTCGCTATTATTGATAAAATAGTCGCGACTAAACGAACTCGAGAATCAAGAAAATTACAACAACGATCATCAGAGTTCTCCGATTTCAAATAGAAACAGGGAGAAGCACACTTCATAAGAAAATCAATCCAAATTATAAACGGCTGAAATATAGTATTTTCTACTCTGTTTTATTTCAAGTTCTTATTAAGAATGGCACATTTAATTATTAGATGATTTTAACCTAAACCATTTAAAATCAAAAAAAAAGAAAAAGGAAAATTATATGAAAAAAATTATCCGAAGTGCAAAATCACCTATCTGGGATCGATACAAAAATACAAGCTAAGAAAAAAAAGACCTTTAGAAACACTTTTTGAGCAATTATCCCTTTTAAATTTAAAGGAATCTCTTACTCTTCATACATCTCCTTTTATTTTCAGCATTTGTCATTAAGACTATCTTTTGATTAGAATTATCTCCTTTATAACTTATAAGAATCCACTATCTACACCGCGTATTACCATAGATGCTCTCTCTTAATTTTAGGAGCAAATATAGTTAAACACGACATCTCATAAGCTTTGTTTATATCAATAACCTCACATCAAAGATTTGTAGAAACGCAGATCTATTCCCAATATGCGCTTATGACATTGCATTTGGTGATGAATTAATTCTTTTAGACTGAGACGCACTTTATGACACACATTCTTTCTAATGGTTTCCCCATTTACTCGATAAATGTCATTCCCCAAAAATCTTTAAAACAAACTCTACAAGTATATGCAAAAAGTATTCACATTCATGTCCTCTACACATTTATAAAAACTAACTTGTTGAAATACTCACAGACTACTAATACTCAAGAGTCTTGTAAAACTCTTTTTATTTCGATTCTAGCAGCAATTGTTAGCGCTATTCTCTTATTGTTTCTCTATCCCGTAAAACTCACAATCTTAGCAATTAGCTTGTGTTTAAAAGATCCTGCAATAACCACATTATCTCCTCTAGAAACCTTCGTAGACAAAATCAAGCATATAACAAATCAACAACTCTATATCGATTGCAATAATCTCAGTGTTATTCCAGAATCTTCTCCTTTCCTACAGTCCTTCTTAATTCCTGAAACTCGTCCTTGGGAATTATATAATCTAGAAAATGAGATATACTCATTATGTTCTACCTTACCTGAACCATGGAAAAAAATACTTAACTACGTCTATGCCAAACACCTTAAAAATCAGGGAACTTCTTCCAAACAAGAGATATCGTACGAGGGATCGCTATACTATACAGTCTTACAAAAGCTAACAATAGCATTGCAAGACCCAACCATTCCTAAAGATAAAAAACAACAACTCCTACACTATATTGGAACCTATGTAAACGCTTGCCCCCCTACTTGGATCGAAGTCATATTCAGAGAATTATCCGCGATCTATAACAAACAAGACACAAGCATTAATTACGTACTACTTTGCGTACAGATGTTTAAAGAAAACCTTTTACAATCCCTTGCTAATCGAGCTTCTGAAGAGTGGCACCACATATCAAGTTTCAAGCATTATCATGGACACGCTTTAGGTTTGAATATGGATTCTCTAGTGCGCATTCAATTCACCGGTTACCTAATCCTAAAAAAGCAAGCTCTCTATAATCGTGTTTATAAACGATTTCTTTCTAGCTATAGAGCTTCTATAAGGAACCTTATCGAATATATTCGTTATCAAATCACCGATTCCTCTCAGGAACTGAAGAATTCCCTATCGGGATATCTATGCGAAACAATGAGAAAATTAGAAGTTCCCGAACATGAAATTGCCTCGGTTTTATCTTCTTTATTTTATGATGAACAGTTTGAATTAAATACTAGGGGTGTTGTCTTTATTCTCCTCCAGCAAGGAATTCTAACCACGGAAGCGCAAACAACTATCGAAAAAATTACGCACAGGTTTCAGAGATTATTCCTTTAAAGATTCAACAAATATGTAAAGAAATTTTTATAATCTATGCAAAATAAAACTACTTAGCGGTAACTACATAGAAATAAAAAAGTTGCAAATAATCTTGTGTTCTTTTAAACTTTTTTAGCTTTTTTTAAAAGCCGCAAAAACAACCCTTTTAGGGAGAATTTTTGGCATATTTCTTATTTAGGTAAATTTTTATGTCACTGGAACACAATAATTTTCGTGCTGCTTTTGCACCGCCACCCGCCTCTGCATTACACGAAACTTCTTTTATAAAAACCGCAAATCAAAAGATTTCTTTTAGATCCATATTCAACGCATTAAGTACTAAACTTGGATCATGTCTTTGTTTAAATCCAGAATTCCGTTCAGGCGCGGGATGGGTTTTTACTTTTGTTTTGTCTGCCATTATCACAGTTCTCCTCTCTATTCTTCTTCTTCCGATAAAGTTAATCCTACTAGGATTAAGCTGCTGCCCCTGTATCTCTAGACCCACTGTAACAGGAGAAGAAATTCGCGTAATACCTCAATTGCCCCCACAAACACCTCCGCTAAGTAGACGGGGTTCTGATTCCGGTATTTCCGTAGGATTAGATCCAAGCAGATTTGCTCCCGAATCCTTCGCACCTATTCCCCCACAATCTCCAATACGTCGTCCCTCTGTAGAAGATCAAGTAAGCATCCCTAGTCAGTTCCCCGCTCCTTCGATTGGAATAGCACCTGAAGGCATTACACTTAGACAGTATCTACAAGCGAACTATCCTGAAAGAGACTTATCCGATATTACCCTAGAGAATTTAGGGGTTACTTTCCTACAAGCCGAGGATCTACCTCAGGGAATAGATATACTCAATCTTCCTGCCTCGATGTTTTTCCCAGAAGAGGCTCCGTCACCAGCTAGATCTCCTCAACCCTCAATTATTGCATCTCAACCAGCTTCTATTACTTCTCTAGCAGGAGATCAAACACTTCCTCAACAACAAGACATAGCAAGTCAACCAGCATCCCTGGTTGTTGATACATCCGCAGCCGCTGTTTCTCTTGGGCAAGAAGTTGATCAAGCCTTGACTACCCGAGATTTTTTAAACAGGGTTTATCCAAATACAGATCACAGAGTACTTATCCACGGAGCTCGTGTGAATGTAGGTCTTCAAGGTATTGCTGTAGGTGAAAGCGATGAAGATATTCTCAATCTCCCCGCACTTATTGCTTTTCCTGATTTAGTTGCTGGGCAACCCGCAAGACCTACATCATTAAATCTCTCTGACGAACCAAGATCCCTTGCTTCTCCGCCGCAAGTAGAACCTGCACCTCCTCCTCCTACTGCAGAAGAAGTAATGTCCCCGAATGATCCTAGATATATGTTTCTACAAAACAACTTCCCAGAAATATCTCCCGAATACTATAACCAACATGTCAATCTACTTGCTTCGTTAGCTGGAATAGAGATAGAAAATTTTGATCTTCTTCAATTGCCTCTAGAGGTATTTATTGCAACACCAGCTCCTGCACCTGACTACGAGCCTATTTCTATACAAGAAGCTCAAGGAAGATTCGGAGATCTCTCTACTGAAGAGTACACGAGAAGAAATGATGAGTTTATCCGTAATCTTATAGAAAATTCACCAAGACGTTGGACCTTCTTAAATAGATTAAGAAATAACATCACCGAGGCAACACCAAGTTTAACCTTGCGTAGAGAATGGTTCACAATGTTAGACGTAATATCTAAAAAAACGAATCCAGAAATTGCAGATCAGCAAATACAAGATCGTGCTCGCGCGTGTCTGTTCAAAATTAACTCTATCTTGAAGAATACTAACGTCTCTAGTGAGAGAAAAGAAGAGATTTTAAAATATATAGCTTCTTATCAAAATGATTCTCCAACTATGTGGATAGAGGCAATGCAGCAAGAATTAGCATTACAACGTAGTCTTGATCCAGAGACAGTTGCTATAATTGAAGATTCTGCAGGTGCAGGTGCAGGTGCAGCCGCAAGTATCGCACCAATCACTCAACTTTTCCCTCCATTTAATCCTCAGGCAACTGCTCAAGAAGTACAAGGATACTCACAACTGTTAAGAAACTCATTATCTCGTCCTGTGTTTTCAAATATGGATAATATCCACCTGGCCCCTACTAATGATGAGTATTTAGAATCATTAATGAGAGATGTTCCTAGTAGTTGGACACCAATCCGTGATCCATTGGAAAATTGTATTGCACAAATCACATCAAACAGAACTACACGCAATCAATGGACAGAAATCTTACGGCTCTTATCAAATGGAAGGCAGAGATCTGTTCACTCAGAAGAAGCTCAAGCTCTCGCACGAGCGACCATGTTCCAATTGCTTAAACTCTTAAATGATCCGGCTATACCTACTGATAAAAAATTATCAATTATCAATAACGTCGCCTCTTATAGTGACAGATGTCCTCCTACATGGGTAAGAGCTGCAGGTCAAGAGCTACAAGCTATGTTTAACTCTAATGACACTTCAACAAACACTGTATTTACTTGGACACAAGTCTTCAAAGAAAACCTTCTCTCAGAGGTCTTTAGAGACCGAAGTGAATGGCACATGATGACAGCCTTTAAGCAAAATCATGGTGGTGAGTTAGGTTTGGATAATGCAGGTATCATTTTAGATGAATACACACTAGCATTAGCAGGCAGGCAATATGCAAATACGCATCAAAACTACCTGCGTACATTCCGCAACAGATACAGAGGTAGCGGTAATGCCATTGTAGATTCTGCTTTAGAACAAGCTCTTGGAGGATCTGAAGATCAAATTCAATCTCTTAGGGATATTGTCCTCGCTGACTTAACAACCGCAGGCATTCCTGAAGAACATCGTGCGGATATTATGATGGAAGTCTTCTTCCCTGAAGAAAATGACTATAAACCATCTAGAGAGGCAATTGTCTACCTTCTCTTAAAAGAAGGAATTATTACTCAAAACAATAACCAATAAACCTTCAACCACCTGTATCTATCTCCCACCGATGCTGAGGCGACATAATATCTAATTATGTCGCCTTAGTCTTTTGTGTCTCAAACACAAAATGATTCTATTCCTTACTGGAATCTTCTCTCCTACTGAGAACCATCTTAATTTTCAGACTCTATAGCTAAAGTTAATATAAAAAACTATACTACAATAACTTAATAAAAAGAACTTTTGAATTAGAATCAAACCTTTATAATGATAGAATATTAAAATAATAGATTGATTGAACCCTTAGAGAGTCCACTGACAATGAGCGTCTCCCTTAATCCAAATAATTTTTATCCACCAACATCTCCTGATTCCCCAACTTCCTCATGTTATAAGCATATCACTACTCTCATAAAACAGATTAACCGTTACTCTCTGTTCTCCAAACTTTTTCGAGAAATAGGCTCTACTTTAAGACTGCAACATCCAAAATCTTGTCTAGATCATCTACTTATCGCTCTAGTGTGCATTGTTTCCCTTCTTCTTTCTCTTGTGCTTTACATTCTACTCCTCCCTATTAAACTATTCACCTCAGCAATTTCTTGTGTCCATCAAAGGAAAACTGATGAAATCCCTCTTCTTCCAGAAACTCAAAAAGTTTTCAAACCCCTAACAGAAACTGAAGAAGCATTTCTTGCAGAGGTAAAAAGAGCAATACTCCAAAAAGTATCTGGAGGATTTGAAATCAATATGTCACCAGAAGTCTTACGTCTAGTCCCCTCACCTTCAGCATTTTTAAACTCATTAGCAAAAACATCCTACTCAAAGAAGTTATGCGATTATAAAAAACTCAGAAGACTGATTAAAAACTTAAATTGTTGGAATTCTGGTTGGGAGATTATTATGAATTACCTTACTTCCTTATTAAAAGAAGATCAATCCCATCCTGATACTCAAACATTTCCCATCATGATGTATCATCTGACCTTAGCCCTAGAAGACCCTCAAATTTCTCAAGAAAATAAAAGCACAATCCTTAAAGAAATTTCCTCCTATGCAAATACATGTAAACCCACTTGGGCAGAGACCATTTTCAGATCTATTAACAATCTTTACAACACACGAAACTCTGGAAGAGAGCAGATACTATTATGGTCACAAATGTTTAAAGAACATTTGCTTTCTCAACAACAACTCGTTGCTCACGAAGAAGAATGGCATCAAATTAATGGTTTAAAACGTCTGTGTGGTGAACAACTCGGTTTAATCACTGATCATTTAAATGAGAATCTCTCACCTCTCACCTTACGCCAAACTTCAACTCTGCCTCAAAATATAGTAAAATATACAGAGCTCAAGAACAGCTTTATGCAAGCTTACAGAAGATCGTACGCTGATTTGATAAAATATATCCATAATGCCTTCTTAACATCAGAAGCTGAAATACAAGCACGTATTTATAATTTCCTAATCGAAGAAGTTGCAAATGTCATCAATCTGCCTGAAACGGCAGCACATATCGATTTAGTAGTAGATTGCTTCTATGATGATAATTATGAACTCAAACCAGAAGGAATTACCTATCTCCTCTACATTATGGGTATTATAGTTTCCAAAACAAACACTTAGAGTTTTAAACTGTAAAAAAAGGCGTTATGTAAGATACACAACGCCTTTTTAATCTTCGAACGTATTCAACACTTCTTAGAAGATCAAACGTATACCACCATTTAAATCATAAGATACCGTATGTTCTCTCCACTCATAGGTAAACCCTAAGAAAGTAGAGAAATAGGAATTCCATTCGGTATCATTACTAAATTGCGCTTTCATAGATTTTCTAGATAGATCTGAGCCAGTCCCCTCCCAAGAATAAGAAGCTGCTGGCAAATTGATAAGAACCGCAGGAGCCTGACGATAGACATCAAGAGCATAAGAAAAACTTAAGCTATTCACTTCAGAACGCTGTCCTCGAGAATAACTATGCTCCAAAGTGATACCAAAAGGAATTGCTACGTTCTGCAAATGTCCTTCAGCAAAGGTTCTGGCTTCACTACCCATCTCTGTAAATGTCGGAAGATCAATGTAGACATATTCAGCTTCTACAAAAGGTACAACTGCAGAAACAATCGATGAAATAAATCTACGTGAATTCACGATATGACGATAATCCACATGAGCATCTGCTAAAATTCCCCTACTATTCCAAGATCCTTTAGATCTACCTATGTTTGGTGTAGGATATGTTGTATTCAAATCGTTATGCATATCACTGTAGATAAACATCCCTTTAAATAACCAAGAACCTGCAAAGATACCTACATATCCAGAACCTAAGTAACCACTTTGATCACTGCGCGATGAATATGACTGGCTATCTGTATAACCAAAGAACTGTGCGAAACTTCCTCCTATTAAGAAATCTTCTATCAACTGTGTATCCAAACCTAAGGCATAGCCACCCGCACGGTGAGTAAAGCCATCTATTTTAGCAATTGTTGCACAGTTGGAGAATGTTCCCATTCCAGATCCCCAAATATTCGTCGAGAAATCTAACTCCATTCTTTGTGCAGTAATATTATGAGCTAATTGCTGTTGTTTTAAAGCTCTCAAATCTCCGTATTGTCCCCATAAAGTATTCAATACAATGGACCCATCCTTTTCAGGATTTAACTTATAACTGGTTGGCTTCCAGTTGATCATTAATTTACCGTTAATGACTTGAGGATCAGACCATTTGCCTATATGTCCGTAAGTGTCTTCTGTAATTGTGGGTACGGAAACTTTAACATGTAGCTCTTCCAAAGAACGATCCAAATCAGGAACATCTGAAACTGCAGAAGCACTTCTAAACGAAAGTAAAGTGATATCAGCCTCTTTATTCAATAAAGCGTGATTTTCATAACCAATACCTGCAGAATCCACGAGATTCAAATCTAAAGATCCTGAACCAATTGTCGTTCCCTTGGGAACGATAATTTGAGGTGGTTGAGGAGTTATTTCATCGTCACTAGCAACAAAAGAAGCTAAATCTACACCAAGAACACTAATATCTGCCAAGGTCTTCTCATCAGGATTTCTACCAGAATCATAAGCACTATAGTAAGATATTGCAGAAGGAATATCAGGTTTTTCTGTAGGTTTAGCATTAGGATCGAAAATACGTAATACAGTTCCTGCTGAAAGCAAGATCTCGCTACCTCTTTCTTGCTTCAAACCACATAGCCATAACTGAGCCTTATCGGATAAGATAAGGGTTCCTGACTCCAATAAAGCTACTTGAGGGATTTTAGATGTTGCGTAAGCAAAGCGAATATTTCCAGAATGAGAAACTTCTGAATCATCTTTAGCTTTAGAGTTAAGTATCAGCGTCGGATTATTTAAAATATCCTCATCATGTGCTGAGCTTTTTCTCAAAGTTAGATCTTCGAAAATAATAGCATCTGCGAAATTGACGGTATTCTCTCCAGCAGCAGATACTTCAACTAGTTTCGATTCTTTACCTGAAAAGTAAAGTCCATTAGAAACATCTTCTGAATTTCTATTTCCTTGGAAAACAATATCCCCTCCCAAGGCTTCTAAAATTACTGTTCCCTTTTCACTAATATGTACAGCACCGCCTGCAGGGGCATAATTATTGTAAAAAGCTACAGAACCCGCATTTTTATTGATGACTAAATCCTGAGTGTAGATAGCACCACCACCGAAAAAATTATGCTCAGGATGTTTTGAAGCTGTTGTACTATTTCCTGAAAAGATTACATCTCCAATGTTTTCTGTAATGACGACTTTAGTATTATTACTCACTACTTTAGAAGCAAAAGGCTCTTGATATTCTGGGGTTAAAGAACCTGTTAAAATCGCACCACCAAAACATCCCGAGGAATTCCCAGAGAAAAGCACCTTATTTTCATTTTCACGAATTATTACAGAAGTTTTAGCAAAAACAGCACCACCACCACTATGATGTCCTGCAGCATTAATTTGTCCTTCTTCAAGATTATCTACATAGGGATCTCCAAAAACTAGGTTATCTTTAAATTCCACCTTGCCAAGGTTTTTAGAGATCAAAACATCACCCTCAGCACTGGCAATGGCTCCACCAGCACTCACAGTCCTATTACCAATAAATGATACCGAAGATTCATTATTTTTAATGCTTAAGGTGTCTCCTAAAGCACAAACAGCGCCTCCGAGGAATTTTGAATAGTTACGGATAAATTGAACTTTTCCGTTATCAGAGATAGTTACTATTTTAGACAAGATAGCCCCGCCACTACTATTCTCACCAGAGACGTGGTTATTAGTGAATGCAAGTTCTGTGTTATTTTGCAAACTAACTCTATCTACTCCAAATAAAGCACCACCACCTAAGGGTTGTTCTTTTTGTGTTTTACTATCCCTAATTTCCATGAAATTATCTGAGAAAGATAAAGCGGCAGCATTATCTTCAATCTCTATATGCTTAGCAAAAATAGCGCCTCCACCACGAATTCCTAAATCTACGGGTGAAGATTCTAACGGCACACTTGAAGTATTTTCTTCTTCAGAACTCGCAGGGACTATAGGAAGAGGAAGAATTTTGCCTTTATTGTAAGAGAATGTAATTGCTCCAGAGTTATCTGTAATCTTAACACTCTCATCAGCAAAAATAGCGCCTCCACCAATATATGTACTATCGGATTCACATTGACCTGCGGTATTCTTAGAAAATGTAATATCCCCAATATTTCCTGAGATTAAAACATTCGACCCGTACAGAGCTCCTCCACCAACATGACTGTGGGTCTCCTGAGATTCCAATAAATTCTCATTGGACTCAAAATTTATAGCCCCTGAATTATCTATAATCCTAATATCTCCTGGTCCATATGGAGGCTCTTCAGAATTTGTATAGGATTTCCCAGAAAGTAAGCAATGAATAGCACCTCCACCGAACTTAGAAGTATTCCCTTCAAAAGTAATATTTCCAAAATTCTGACCGATCTCTACTTGATTTTGAGAACTGATCGCTCCACCTGTAATTTCAGCAGAGTTTTCCTTGAACCAAGAATTTCCAACGTTTTCTACTATCCTTATATTTCTAGATAAAAAAGCTCCACCAGAAGACTTAGAAGTATTTTTGAAACAATGGATTCCTCCATTGTTTAAAAAACTAATCCTCTCCCCAGAAGCTAAAGCTCCTCCACCTAAAAAGGTGGAATCTTGAGGAGAAATTAAAGCATGATTATCTAAAAACTCTATGGATCCTATATTTCCAACAAAATCCATTGATTTGAGAGAAGATACTGCTCCTCCGGATAGGGCATGATTCCCAACGTAGTGCACATCTCCACGATTTACAGAACAAACAAAATTGCTACAAGCTATAGCTCCACCGTTCGCTTTATCTGCATGGTTACCATCTATCAAAAGACTTCCAGAATTATCCAAGAAAATAATTTCTCCGCTGGAAAATCTAGATTTATGAGATTCACCATGTACCTTATGAGCATTAAAAGCTCCTCCACCTTTGGAAAAATCCGTAATCTCTCCAGAATATATAAGATCCAAATCTGTATCGCAGCTAACTATAGTAACATCATGACAACCGTTCACAGCAATACTGCGGCCTGAAACAGCACCACCACCAGCTTGAGATTCACAACCATCAAAAAGGAGTCTTTCTTTAAGATGTTCAAAAACAACATCTTCATCAGAGTATACTGCAGCTCCTGCGCCTATAGATTTTAAATTAGCAAAAGATAACCCTGACTTAGGTCCAGTCCCTACAAAAGCAATACCTAAAAATCCAGGAGTAGTTTCATCTGCAGGATAACCTGATGGATTTCTATAGCAAAAGGCTAAGCCTTGCTTAGGATCATCTACACTATATTTTCGATTTATTTGAGGGCCTTCACCTTCAACAGTGGAAATATTTTCAGAGCCTTTAGGCAACTTTGTATCTACGTTCTTCCATGATAAAAGCTCCAACGTCTCGAATAGAGTACTTACGTCTACTAAATGTTGTCCCTGATCTGCTTCTGCACCTAAAATCTTAGTAACACATGAGGAGGCACCATTTATAACTGAAGTTTCCACATGTACTTCTGCTTCTTTATTTTCCTTCTTGGGCTCTTGTGTGTCTGAAGATTTCTCTTTTTTAAAAATACCCGCTGAAGTCGTTTCTAATTGTGTTTTTAAAGGAGGGTTATTGAGAAATACCTCTGAAGCTGGTTCATAACCATATAATCTGTGATTATTAGAGATCATCCCAGTGGAAACTAATATTGCTAAAACTACGGAATGGGAAAATGTAGATTTTGGAAATCTTGATACCTTTTTTGCGACCATCGTAAACCTAATTCAGAGATGTTTCAGTATTCGTTTTCAAAAGGTTTATCACTATCAATACGATCCCGTCAATAGAGAAAGATAGTAAGTAGACAAACTTAAAGACTAAGATAGGCTAGATAAAATCTGCTCACAAACACGTGCCCGAGCTAAATCTATAGATCCAGAAATTCCATTAAATAAAGACCTTCCACATGCTTTCCCATGACACTTTATTACAAGTTTAGAAAGCCCACACACCATTGAGCCAGGATAAATTGTATAATCTAACTGCCGTTTCACATCAGACTCTAATTTATCACCTAAAATATGACGCAGGAAATCAAAAACACCCTCTGCTGTTTTCAAGAAGATGTTTCCTGTGAATCCATCAGAAACAACAACATCCACACTACCACTAAAGACGTCCCCACTTTCAATATTACCCAAAAAAGCGTCTTGAAAAGTGTCTCTAAGAATACGAAATGTTTGTCGATGGGCTTCTGTCCCTTTACGCTCTTCAGAACCAATGTTTAACAAACCTATAGTAGGACACTCTATCTTTCCAAGACATTGTCTATAGGCTAAACCCATGCGAGCAAAACCTAACATCTCGTCTGGATTCACAGAAACATTAGCACCGACATCCAATATGACTGCACAACCACGCATAGTGGGCACGCGAACAAGTAAAGCTGGACGACGAACGGTGGGAAATACAGGGATTTTAGCTCGAGATAAGGTAATCAATGCCGCAGTATTTCCCGTAGAAATAAATGCATCTATTTTACCTTCTTTAAGATAATCTAAACCTAGAGCCATGGATGAAGATTTTTTACGAATAGCGGATAACGGAGAATCATCCATAGTAATAAAGCTTTCCGAAGCAATGATCTCGGGACATTCTTTATGTGTATAATTATTGAGTATCTGCTCCTTTACCTCATCAGAGGCAAAAGCAGTAAAAGAAATGCGCGAGTTCGAAGCTCGAGAATTGAGTACATCGATTAGCACTTCCCAAATAATGAGAGGAGAGTGATCTCCTCCCATCAGATCTATGCCAATTTGCACGTTCATAATACAAATATACTGTTATTTCTTTTCTACAGTCATAACGGCTTTCCCATTATAAAAACCACAAGAAGTACAAATCGTATGAGGAATAAAAGCTTGCTTGCAGTTGTTGCAGACAGCCGCGTGACGAGCTTTTTTCGCATGATGACTTCTTCGGATATTTTTTCGCGCATTGCTATGTCGATTGCGTGGTACTGCCATATCTCTCACCTTCTATAAATTGTCAAAAGGGGTTTCCCCTTTGATTCTTTTTCTATCTTCTAAAAATTGTACGATATTTACTCTTTCAGGACAGCCATCTTTCTTGCATTCTTGAAAATGATCGCTCTCTAAGAGAAGTTCTTGTCTAATTAAATCTTTACAATCAAATACACCTGATTTGACATCTTCGTGACAAATCAAATGTGAAATTTCTATTGAATCTACAGAGTATAAAAATTTTTTATCACAAATACAACAATCCAATCCTAATTGTGTAGATACACTTAAGGACAATATCCATTGCTCATTGTCTATCTTTTCTAAACTTCCCGAAACTTCGATAGGAGTAGAGAAAAGTTCCTCTTCACCTGACTCACGAATATTCTCTGGGTTTAAAGAATATCTTATTACCTCTTTTTCCCCAGGAAACTTTAGTCGGCAAATATATAATTTTAAATCATCAATGTTTCCCATAAGAAAATCTCAAAGCTATAGTCAAAGCTGCTGTGAGTTTGAAGACAAGAGTTTACCAAACAAGATAATTATAGAAAACAAAGACATACTTTAAATCTATTGAGACAATAAATAAAACTATCATTTTTAATTTAAAAGAATCAATAAACCATTTCTGTAGAATTTTTTACCTATTTTTTTTATAATTTCTTCCGCAGTCAGTAGACAAATATCTGGGAAGTTTAGGACCGCTTCTACAAACAAACCTATTCCCGAATCGTATCCGAGCAATAGCAGGAAAGACGGATTAGGCATCAAGGAAGACCATGGAAAACGACATCTTATTAAATATAGAGTCTAAAGAAATTCGCTACGCTCATCTAAAAAACGGTCAGCTTTTTGATCTCATCATTGAAAGAAAAAAAATTCGTCAACTCAAAGGCAACATCTATCGAGGTCGCGTAACTAATATCTTAAGAAATATTCAATCTGCTTTCATTAATATTGATGAAAGAGAAAATGGCTTCATTCACATTTCAGATGTATTAGAGAATTCTAAAAAGTTTGAACAAATGTTCGATATGGATTTCGATGTTCTCCCCAAAGAAAACAGTGAAAAACCCGAAGCCCCCATAGAAGAGTTATTAAAATTAGACAGTCCTGTATTAGTTCAAGTAGTTAAAGAACCTATAGGAACTAAGGGTGCACGTTTAACTTCAAATATTTCTATTCCTGGACGCTATTTAGTTCTACTGCCCAATTCTCCTCATCGTGGTGTGTCTAGAAAAATCGAAGATCCCCATATGAGAGATCAGTTAAAACAACTTATTCGTTCTTTTGAAATGCCTCAGGATATGGGTCTGATTTGTCGAACAGCCAGCGTACTTGCTTCTACTGATGCATTAATAAATGAAGCTCACGACCTACTTACAACTTGGAAAAGCATCTTAGAAAAATTTCACTCCACAGATCAACCTTGTCTACTTTATGAAGAGACCGATATCTTAAAAAAAGCTGTGATCACCTGCATAGATAAGAATTATAAACGCCTACTAATTGATGATTATTCTACCTATCAAAAGTGTAAGCGGATGCTGAAAAAATATTCCCCAGACTCAGCTGTAAAGATTGAATACTATCGTGATTCAATTCCTATGTTTGAGCGATTCAATATCGAAAAAGAAATTGATAAAGCAACAAAGCGAAAGATTTGGCTCTCCAGCGGTGGTTACCTATTTTTCGATAAAACAGAAGCAATGCATACTATTGATGTAAATTCTGGGAGAAGCACACAATTAGAAAGCGGCGTTGAAGAGACATTGGTTCAAATCAACCTGGAAGCGGCTGAAGAGATCGCTAGACAACTCCGCCTACGCAATGTTGGTGGTTTGGTTATTATTGATTTCATAGATATGAAATCACGTAAAAATCAGCGTCGTGTTTTAGAGCGTCTAAAAGAACATATGAAGTATGATGCTGCACGATGCACTATTTTAAGTATGAGCGAATTCGGTCTCGTAGAAATGACCCGTCAAAGGAATCGCGAATCTCTAATGCAAACACTATTTACAACATGTCCTTACTGTAGTGGTAATGCAATTATCAAAACTCCGGAAAGTGTAGTTATTGAAATTGAAAGAGATCTCAAAAAAGTGATCAACCATAAAGAATATACTCACCTATGTTTAGTTGTTCACCCAGAAATTGCTGGTTATATGAAACAGGAAAAAGACGATGATGAACTCATTCGCCTGGCTAAACACTTGAAAGCTAAACTACAAATTAATACTTCAGACTCGCTTCATCTCAATCATTACCAATTCTTCTCATTAGTTACGGGAGAGAGTATTGAGTTATAGGCATGGTTATGCATTTTTCTACATATTTACTACAGGCCTTTGGCAATCAATCCCTGCCCGAGCCTTTGTATCAAAAGTTTCAGATATATCATCAAAACTACCTTGATGCAGCGACAAAAAAATGTTCTTTGGAAAAAGCAGAGGAACTATGTCTACAATGGCTGAAGATTGTGATTGAAGATCTGAAAGATCCTTTCATCTTCCCCCCTTACCATAAGAAAATTCGCTCCCCGATAGATTTATTTAATTTTGGTAAGCAATTCTTCTCAGTCCTTGTAGATGATGAGAATTCCAAAATTTATAACCTTCATCAACTAGATCATATTCAAGAATTTATAGATCACAAAGATAACGTTATTTTACTTGCAAACCATCAAACAGAATGTGATCCCCAGTTGATGTACTACGCTTTAGGGAAAACCCATCCCAAGCTAGTGGAAAATATGATTTTCGTAGCAGGAGATCGTGTAACTTCCGATCCCCTAGCACGTCCATTCAGTATGGGCTGTGATTTATTATGTATCTATTCAAGACGTCATATTAATAATCCTCCAGAACAAAAAGAAGAGAAGCTACATCATAATCAAAAGAGTATGAAAACATTGAAAACTCTACTTAATGAAGGGGGTAAGTTTATTTATGTAGCTCCAGCAGGAGGTAGAGATAGAAAAACATATGAAAATCTTCTTTATCCCGCAGAATTTCAACCAGAAAGTATAGAGATGTTTCGTTTATTAACGAAGGCATCGGGAAGACCTGCTCATTTCTATCCATTCGCATTAAAAACTTATGACATTCTCCCACCCCCACCAACAGTAGAAGATGCTATTGGAGAATATCGAGCTATTTTCTTTGCTCCCCTTTTCTTCAGTTTTGGAGAGGAGATTTTACTAGAACATCTATGCTCAGAAGAAGAACTTTCAGAATGTGATAAGCATAGTCAACGAGCACTAAGATCAAAAAAAGCATTTTCCATTTTAACACAACTATATGAGGAATTATAAGAATGAAGTGGAAAGCACTGTCTGTTACTTTACTGCTATCTCTACTAGTAACATCATGCAAGCAACACACCCGGACAATCCCCGATCAGTGCCCCCTAAAAGTTCTTACCCCATCTATAGCAAATCAAAAAACTGCCAAGGTCATCTGTGCAAATGGCCTCCAATTGCTAATAATTTCTAATCCAGGGATCTCAACTTCAGGAGCAGCTCTAGCAGTAAAAACAGGAAATTCCTCAGATCCTAAAGAATTCCCTGGATTAGCACATTTAACAGAACATTGCGTCTTTTTAGGAAATGAGAAATATCCAAATAGCGATGGGTTTTCTCATTTTTTAAGTAATAATAACGGTACGTACAACGCTTATACAAGCTCTTATACAACAAGCTATCTATTCTCTATAAAGAACTCAGCATTTTCTGAAGCTATTGATCAATTTGTCCACTTATTTATTCAACCTCTTTTCGATCAGGAAGACATTGACAGGGAGAAAAATGCTGTACACCAAGAATTCGCTATGCATCCGAATAAAGATCTTCGTCGTGTACATCGTATTCAACAACTTATTGCCCCTAAAGGCCATCCTATTCAAAGATTCGGCTGCGGAAATGCCTCTACTTTAGCACAAGTAAGATCCCAGGATATGCACGCGTGGTTTGATCAGCATTACCACCCTGACAATATGATTGCTGTTGTCCACACAACAGAACCCATGGAAAAGGCTATAAAAGTTTTCCCAAAAATCTTTTCTAAGATTCCTTCTAAGAAAAATAATCTTCATAAAAAAGCGTTCTCTCCCTCTGAAGAAGGTCTCTCATCAGGAAAACTTTATATTAATTCTGCTGTAGAGCCTACAGCAAGTATAAAGATTTACTGGCATCTCTATAACACATCTCAAGCTCCTCTCGGTTGTTATGCGGCCCTTGCTTATGTGTTAAATCACGAAGCAACAGGCAGTCTCGTCTCTTTATTAAAAGAAGAAAAACTTATTACAGAGTTTGATTCTGGATTTTACAAAACTTCAGAAAGCACAGGAAATTTCACTATCTACTACCAGCTCACTGAAAAAGGTGAAAAAGAATACTCAAAGGTATTACTCCATACCTTTAAATACCTACATCAAATCCAAAAACAAGGAATTCCTGAATATTGTTTAAAAGATATTTCTACAATCAACGCCCTAGAATACTGTTACAGCTCAAAAACAGATCTCTTTAGAACTCTTCAAGAACAAATCACAGATCTTATAGACGAGGATTTAACTACTTACCCATACCAATCACTTGTTTATCCACAATACTCTATCGAAGAAGAACAAGATATCCTAATGATTCTTTCTGATCCCTATCGAGCCCGTTATGTGTTATCAACAAAAAATCCTGAAAATTGGCAAAATGCAACGAAGCATTATGACAGTATTTTTAAAATGGATTATTATGAAAAATCCCTACCAGATTTAGAATCCTACAAACAAGCTTCCGTACAAGAGCGCATGGCTCTACCCCAACCGAATATCTATATTCCAAAAAATATTGAAGTTTCAGACGTATCTAAAATAGATAGCAAGGAATTCCCTTTCAAACCTCAGCTAGCCTATGAAGATACTGGTCTTACCTTCTACTATTGTGAAGATCATTTCTATACAATGCCCAAGCTCGCTATAAATTTACGCATGCGTTCCCCTAATATCTCTAGGAAAGACATCCGTTCATTAATAGCTACAGATCTATGCTCCCTAGCCATTAATGAAAATCTTCTTAAGCGGTACTATCTAGCAGCTCAAGCTGGTCTTTTCTTCTCAACCTCTTTACGTGGAGATGGGTTGAATTTAGAAATCACTGGATACAATGCGACAGCACCTATCCTATTAAAATCTATTTTATCTTCCCTAAAACCTTCTATAAATCAAGAGAGATTCGATATATATAAGCAACAACTTATGGAAACCTATCAAAGAAAAATCTCAGAATGCCCTATAAGAGCAGGTATGGATAGGCTTTGGTCTTATACCCTAAACGATGTCTACTCCTATCATGATAAATTGGCCGCACTTCAAACTATGGATTTTGAAGAAGTAGAAAATTTTTCAAAAATCATATTTGAACAACTGCATGTTGAGACTATGGCTCTTGGGCCTCCCTCAAAGAAGCAAGAACAAGAATTAGTAGCCATCATCAAAGACTTCGTTTCCTCCTATCCTACTTATGAAGCAGATTCTTTCTATTATCAAAGACAAGACAAAGAAATCTCAAATATAAAAATAGATTACCCTCTATCTGGGAATGCTATGCTGTTAGTTCTTCAGGATCAACACTCCTCTTCTATTGAGCATATTGTTGCTACAGAAATGATGTTTAAATGGTTACATCACATAGCCTTTGCTCATTTACGAACAGAACAACAATTAGGTTATGTCATAGGAGCGTGCTATCACGAACCTTTATTGTGTCCTTCAGGCCTATTTTATATCCGTTCTAATGCCTACACACCTCAAGAGCTTGTAATAAAAACAAAAACATTCATTGAAGAAGTTGCTTTATCTCCAGAGAAATTTGGAATGTCTGAGCAATATTTTTCTGATTTAAAGGATGCTTATATAAAAAATATCACTGACCCTACATATTCCTTAGAGTCTATGGGATCAGCTTTATTTTCCCTAGCTTTTGAAAAACCTTCTGTCCAATTCTCCCTTCCTAATGAAAAGATTATTGCTGCTAAAGCTATGGATTACGCGACTTTCAAAACTTATTGCCAAGAATTTCTTAATCAAAAATTAGGATCTGAAATTCCTGTATATATCCATGGGAAAGATCATTAGGTTTTTCCTATCTAAAGAAACAATAAATGAATTCAGGAATATCTCTGAGAAACCAAAATGTCATCAGAGATATTATCGATGGTCCTAAAGCAAATAAGAATAACCATCCTAACGATAATGATGAAGATGGGAACGACGGCCTTAAAATGAGATAGCCTACAATATTTGGCATATTCGAAATAATTGTAAGCCCTCCTGCAGACATACATCCAGCTATAACGAGATATAGGAAACAATCTGTAGCCACAGGAAGGTTATGAACAAGATAATTCACCAAAGCATTATCTAAGAATATAGACAGAGTATATGAAGTAATCATATAACCAAAATCTGACATTCTATGCATCAGCTCTAAAACCCACCACTCTTGAAGTTCTCCAAAAATCACAAGACCCGCATAAAATAGCCCTACAAAGCAAACTTTCGAGATATTGATTGCATGCTGATAGAAAATCGTAAATTTCTGAAACCCTAAATAAAATATTAAAATAGCGGCCATTAATAATGGTACGGATCTAGCTAGGATCACAGAGCCAACAAGAACAATATGAACAAAAATAATCCATTTCGGGACTCGTTCATTCATCATAGAAGGATTGGTCACTACCTTAGGAAAATTATTAAATTCCTTTCTGAAAATAAGATAGTAAATAGTTGTCGACAATAAGATAGAAATCACAGATTTCCAACAGAAATATTTTAAAATGAAGCTATTCCCCCATTTCACAGAGGGGAGAATAATAAATAAAGCTCTAGAAGATAGTGCGGATGTTAATCCTCCCATAGAGATATTAGAAAATAGTAATCCCATTGTTGCGTAAGCAAAACGTGGGGACGGAGAAAACTTATAAAAATTCCTAACAAGCAACGTCGCAGCAATAATCATAGCCCCTGTTTCTTTAAGAAGCACTGCGGATAGCGGTGAGGCTATCATTAGAGTCCACCACCAACATCGCGGAGATTGTCGACCTATTTTTGCAATATTTGAAAAAATGCGTTCTGAGAAATAGACAATAGGTCGCGATTCAAGAAGAATGAGCATGATAACAATAAAGAGAGAGAACACGTAATTTCTGCTATTGAAATAACTCATAGTCACTCTATAGCCCTCAGAATAGAGAAACCATAGAAACAGAGGAGCTGCCCAGAGCACGAAAACTAGCTCTACCCTACTTATCAATCGATAGAATTCACTTAGCCAAAGATATTTCTTCCATCTTTCAGGAAATACCATTTTCTTATGCTGATATAATTGACACTGACTGAACAGCCAAGGCGTAAGAAACGTATGTAATATCGAAAAGAAAAAAAGTAGAGCCGCTCCTGTCTTCAAGGATGAAGAATATTGAGGTAAAATCATAAACAACCTAGGAGACGCTAATTCTTATAATTAGCAATAGAGATATTTTGAGTAAAAATAAAGACTCAAAAACCTTTTCCTGAAAGCAAGGTAAACAATTGAGAATTTTCTCTCTATTGGGAATAGAATGTAGGAAAGAAATTGTAAAAAATTTTTTATTTCTATAAGTAAAAGAAAGAGATGAGGGTCTAACTATGTCGCATACAATTACATTATTGACTACCGATAACAATACTGACGAGATTGAAAAAGCTCTTCAACGCATTACCGCTGCT
Organism: Chlamydia crocodili; assembly: GCF_018343815.1. Lineage (NCBI taxonomy): Bacteria > Pseudomonadati > Chlamydiota > Chlamydiia > Chlamydiales > Chlamydiaceae > Chlamydia > Chlamydia crocodili. The sequence goes on from NZ_CP060791.1 coordinate 316,013, forward strand.
TCTTCGTGTGTTCTTAGGTCTTCACCTGAGCAGGAAAACGCTGATCAGCCATATGAAGTTTGCCAAGCTGAAAGTGCCCTTTCTGTAGAAGCAAGTAAGATAGCTTCCGTTGCCGAAGGCACCTTATTATCTTGTTGCTGTAAATAAACTATTGGGATTCAGAAACCATTCACCGCTGTATTTGCGCAGGCTATTTACAAGCAAACCATGACTATCTTGAATAATAGTGTGGATAGCTTTGGCTACAGAAGGATCTGTTTCCATTTCTCTGGGATAGCTTACAAACAAAGTTGCCCCAGCTCCAGACATACTGACATGAGCATGAAAAGGACTCCACATCCTTTTTAGCATTTGTTTTTTCTCTTCGAGATCTTTACGAAAACGAAATACGGACTTCTCTAAATCATTTTCTCTCGTGTACAAAGCTATATCTTCTTTCCTGGGGGAAAAATCATCAGGGTAGACATAAGAAAAAGCATCTTTAGTAAGTACTCCTTGATCAGAAAAATATAATACATATCTCTCTTCACAATTGTAATCGTCATAGGAGAGAATCTCTTCACCACAACCTACGCCTATAGCAGATCCTGATGAAAAAAATAGAGGTACATCCATACCTATCTTTTTCCCCAATTCTTGAAGTATTCCGTCAGATAATTGTGTCTGGAAATGCTTATTTAAAGCATAAAGTGCTGTTGCAGCATTGCTACTACCACCACCCACACCAGCTCCTATAGGAATACGCTTATGCAATTTCCAGGCTACAGGATCATTTACCTGAGTGTAGTTTCTAAAAATCTGAAGACTTTTCCATATGAGGTTCTGTGGATTATTTAATTCCGGTAGATTACAAATAAGAGTATCTTCATTGCTACTCTCTAAATGCAGGTTATCTCCGAAATCAATAACTTGATATTGCGTAGTTATCTCATGGAAACCACGAGAAGTCTTGTCGTGAAGCTTTAAAAAAAGATTTAGCTTTGCTGGAGAAAAAAGATCCATAAAACTGCTTTTTTTATAGGTGAGAAGTATTCTCCCCTCACCTTACATGCTTAGTTTGATTCTTCAGCAGCTGTCTCTTCTTGAGCTGGCTGTTGGTTAAGAACAGCGACATATGAACTTTCAGAAGACACTTCAACAAATAAAGTCGCAGTAACATCTTCTTTAAGTTTCAAAGGCACACTTTTCTTCCCGAGATTCTTAATTGCATAATGAGAATGTGGGAAATTCTTACGTGTAAGAATGATATTTTTCTTAGCTGCCTCATCAATAATATCACTAATTGTGACAGAACCATACATGTTGTTATCTGGGTCTACGCGAACCTGAAACTCAAGAGTAACATCTCTGAGGGCTTCTGCTAATTTCTCAGACTCTGCTCTATCTTCTGCAGCACGTAGTAACCGTTCCTCTTTTAGCTTCGCCTGCAATCGCAAGGTTCCGGCTCCGGCTATAACGGCTTTTCTTTTAGGCATAAGATAGTTACGGATATATCCAGGACGTGCAGTTACGATATCGCCACTACGGCCTAAACCATCAACATCCTCGAGTAAAAGTAGTTGTTGTTTCATGTTGTCTCTCTTCCTCTAAATTAATCTTCTGCTACAAAAGGTAGTAACCCTATATGACGTGCTCTCTTAATAGCTAGGGTAAGGGTACCTTGGAAGCGGGAAGAGACACCTGTAATTCTTCTAGGTAAGATCTTACCTCTTTCCGTAATAAATTTTTTTAAAGTTTCCGTATCTTTATAATCGATTGTTTTCCAACCTGCGGAAACAAAAGGGCATTTTTTATTAAAACGCTTCCTTCTGTGTTCATTATTATGAACAGGCTTATTCATGTTTTCTCCTTAAAAAATTATTCTGGTAATGACGCGAACTCTAAAACTTCTTTAACCGCATCAGTTTTAAGGGTTAAGAATCTGAGAAGATCTTCATTAAGGTGATATTCTTTCCATAATTCGGCTATTACTCCAGGAACTACTGTAAAGTAGATAAGATAGTAGTAACCTTCTCTAGCCCCACGAATAGTATACGCTAATTTTTTGCGTCCTTGATCATGAATTTTTAGAATTTCACCACCATAATTTGTGATACCTGAAGTTACCTTCTCCAAAGCTTTGCGTCTAGCTTCCTCACTCAGAGTAACGCTAAATACATATGCCCCTTCGTAAAGTTGGGCTCTTTTTTCTTTCATTAAAAACTCCTAAACATAGCTAGAGTAGTTTATTCCCCTAAGATATCCTAGTCCATAAAAATTACTTATTAGGATCTCTTAAGCAGTTTGAGTCCCAGAACACCATTGAGAAAATAACGCACTGGCCTCGATAAATAAAGATTGTATTCCAATCTGCTCTTCTTCAGTAAACTGTCCGAGAACGAAGTCTGACAACTCCATATCTTCTCTTTGAGGTCGACCTATACCTAAACGCATTTGCCAGTAATCATTCGAACCTAAGCTTTGCGTGATACTTCTTACACCCTTGTGACCACCACCGCCTGCATTCTGACGGAGACGCACGTGACCGAAAGGTTGATTGACGTCATCGGCAAGAACCAAAATATGGTCCGTGGCAATATTGTAATATTCCTTAACTGCTGAAACAGCCTTACCGCTTAGGTTAACATAAGTTTTAGGCTTAATAAAAACCATGGGGCCTTTAGGCGATTCCACTTTGGCAATATCAGAAAATAATTTATGAGCTTCTTTAAATTGAGCTCCTGAAAATCCTTGAAGCAGCTTGTCCGCAAAGAGGAACCCTATATTATGCCGCGTCCATGTATATTGACGCCCCGGATTCCCTATAGCAACAATCAGCATCGTCATAATTAAAATTATCTTCTAGATACTGTTACAACGACTTCCTTCAAAGAAGTAACCGGACGAAGTCCTGCAGGGATATTAATATCAGCTAATTTCCTTGTCTGAGATAATCCCAATGACCGAACATCCAGTTCTAAGCAAGGTACAATATCTTTAGGTTTACACACGACGCGTAAAGCACGGATAACCTGTCTTAAGGATCCACCTAATTTAACGCCAACACAATCCACAGCATTAATACAGCGAATTGGAATATTTAATTTCACATCACGATCTTCTATAAGTTCTTCAAAATCTAAGTGAATTACTCTGTATGAGGTAACTTGATATTGAATATCTTTAACTAGGGCCTTAATCGTACGACCTTCGTAAGATAAAGAAAAAATTGTAGAAGATAGCGCACCGCTTTCTAGGCCAGATAAAAATTTACTAAATACGTGAGCGTCAACAACAATATTATCTAAGCTCTTTCCGCCTGAATAAATAACAGCAGGGATTCCTCCTGTTTGACGAATTTTTTTAAGCAAAGATTTTTTATCAGTCTCGCGACTTGTAACTACGAGCTCCATAATGTGCTATTCTCCATAATCTTGAGCTAAAAGAACCCTCTGACAAACACTGACTCCTAGAGCTAAAATGTGTTTTACTAGGGACCGTCGACTGTCATGTCTAGAACATATATCTGAACAGTTTTCGAGGCAAAATTATAGCTCTATCTCGGAAAAAGTCAATCTTTTCCCTAAAATGAGATTTTCCTTAACAAAACAATAAGAAACGAGGCGGGTAGTAAAAAAAAGAAATAACAAGAAACCTTGGGGTGAAAGGATTCGAACCTCCGATGCACGGTACCAAAAACCGCTGCCTTACCGCTTGGCTACACCCCAACATCAGGCCATAGTTTATCTAATCTTCAGTTTTTGAAAATAGGAAAATTACAAAGTCATTAAGAATTTTACCATAACGTCAAACTATTGCGTCAAAAAATAGGCCTTTTCGTCTTGTGATTTTTGTTCTTTGCTTGGTATGACACATAGATAAGCTGTGAAAAGAGAAAATCATGAAAATCATACAAGCTGCAGTCGAGTTTGCCCCTTTTATTAAAGCTGGTGGTTTAGGTGATGCTGTCTATGGTTTATCAAAAGCATTATCTGAAAATCATGATATTGAAATATTACTTCCCTTTTTCCCTCTCATTACACCCAATTTTTCCTCTCAAGTGATTGATGAGAAAGTTTTTTCTTATGAATTTTTAGGAAGACAGAATGCCTCTTCTATTTCCTATTCCTATGAAAGAATGATTCTCACAGTAATTAAATTAGATTCTCAATTAGATCTCTTCTCAACATCGACTATCTATACTGAGGACGATACATTACGTTTCAGTGCTTTTTCGGCTGCTGCCGCAACCTATATTCAAAAATTAGAGCATGTCGATATCGTGCATATGCATGATTGGCATATGGGGCTCTTAGCAGGACTTTTAAAAGAACCTAATCTCCCACACTATCCAAAAAGAATCTTTACCATTCATAATTTTAGTTACCGAGGTTATTGCAGTACACAATTACTAGGAGCATCTGGAATTAGTGATTTTGGACTAAGTAACTATCAATTATATAGAGACCCGCAGACAAGTATATTACTCAAAGGCGCTATATATTGTTCTGATTTCATTACAACAGTGTCTCCTACATACGCTCAGGATATTCTTAATGATTATTCTGATTATGAAATGCACGATGCTTTGATGGCTAAACGTCAAGTTTTCTGCGGGATTTTAAATGGTATAGATGAAGATATCTGGAATCCCGAAACAGATTCTTCTTTGGTTGTGAATTATGGTAAGGATCTACTTGATGCTCCTGATATATTGTTCTCAAAGAAAGAAGAAAATAAAACAGCGTTGTATAAAAAATTAGGACTTTCTTCTGAATATTCTCCTTTGATGTGTGTAATCTCCCGTATCGTAGAACAAAAAGGCCCTGAGTTTATGAAAATGGCTATTCTTCATGCCATGGAAAATAGCTATTCCTTAATTATCTTAGGAACATGTTATGATGAAGAAATTCAACGCCAATTTACAAATCTACAAGAATCTTTAACAACTTCTCCAAATATCCGAATTATCTTAGATTACAATGATCCTCTAGCTCGATTAGTTTACGGGGCCGCGGATATGATCTGTATTCCCTCTCATTTTGAACCTTGCGGTCTCACTCAACTCATTGGAATGCGTTACGCAACAGTACCCTTAGTTAGATCTACCGGAGGGCTTGCTGATACTGTTGTTACAGGAATTAATGGTTTTACATTTTCCCAGACAGATAACTTCAACGATTTTCTTCACATGCTAACTCTCGCAGTTACTACCTACAGGCACGAACCCGATGTATGGTTCCAAATTGTAGAAGAAGGTATGTTGCGGTCTTCGGGACTAGCAATAATGGGTATGCATTATTTAGGAATCTATAATTCTCTATTATGATCTTTAGATTTCCCTCTTTGTAGTACATGATTTTTATTCACCCAGAAGTATTCTACTCCTGAGCATACAGAATAAATAGCAACGATAGAACCCACTACTGAAGCGAATAATTCCAGATCACCTTCAGAAATCATTCCTAGTGAGTGAGGAATCATAGCAAGTAAAATCAATAAAAAGCTTATACCTTGTAAAATAGCTTTTAATTTCCCGCTCGCTCTAGCTGCAAGAACAACTCCTCGGAAAGCACATACTGTGCGTAATGTACTAATTACGGAATCTCTAGCTAAAAATATAAAAACAAGAATTAGAGGGAGATTCACAGGAGGCTGAGTGAACGTTAGATAGAGAGAAATTCTATAAATACTATCCGCCATTGGATCAAGAAGCTTTCCCAAATCTGTGACTTGAGAAAATTTCCTAGCTATGTAGCCGTCAATAGCATCAGTAAGCTCTGAGAGACCTAAAAGAGCGAGCAAAACGTATGGAAGAACTATAGGAGTAATTCCGAGCCACTTTCCTTTAAGATAGAGTAGCATGAAAATTGGCGTTATAAATAGCCGGGAAAAAGTTAGATAATTAGGCAGTCCCACCCCATACCTCTATCAAAAAATTACTTAAACCGGAACCTCAGCACTAAACGAATGCCTAAAAAACAAATTAAATAGATAAGAATTAGAGCGCAAGTACCGAATGTTATAATGATGAAAAAACCTATTTTTTGAAGACCGTATTTTTTCTAGTAGGATACTCACTAGTTCTTCTCTTAGTATTGTTTGTTTTTATTTGTAGTGGTATCTTTGCCTTTATTCCTAGAAAAAATCTATATTTCAGGTGCTGTCTAACATTTGGATAAATAGATTTTTTTCTAACCTTATTTTTTATCGGAGTTTTATGATGTCACAACCTCTTACTTTACAAGCTATGATTGCTAAAATTTTGCAGTTCTGGAGCGAACAAGGGTGTGTGATTCATCAAGGTTATGATCTAGAAGTAGGTGCGGGGACATTTAATCCAGCAACTTTTTTACGCGCTTTAGGACCTGAGCCCTATAAAACTGCATATGTTGAGCCCTCAAGACGCCCTCAAGACGGTCGTTATGGTATGCATCCTAACCGCTTACAAAACTATCACCAACTTCAAGTGATTCTTAAACCTGTCCCAACAGATTTTCTCTCTTTGTATAAAAAATCTTTGCAGATTATCGGATTGGATCTTCGTGAACATGATATTCGTTTTGTTCATGATGATTGGGAAAATCCTACGATTGGTGCATGGGGTTTAGGTTGGGAAGTATGGTTAAATGGCATGGAGATTACCCAGCTAACTTATTTCCAAGCTATAGGAAGTAAGCCTCTCGATACGATTAGCGGGGAAATTACGTATGGTATTGAGAGAATCGCCATGTATTTACAAAAGAAAAATTCTATTTTTGATGTATTATGGAATGACGTGCTCACCTATGGGGACATTACTCAAGCTTCTGAAAAAGCATGGAGTAAGTATAATTTCGATGTTGCTAATACACAAATGTGGTTAAAACATTTTGAAGATTTTGCTCAAGAAGCACTCGCCACTTTAGATCAAGGTCTACCAGCTCCTGCTTATGACTTTGTCATCAAAGCATCTCATGCTTTTAATATTCTTGATGCCCGGGGTGTAATTTCTGTTACAGAACGTACACGTTACATTACTAGAATTCGCCAATTAGCTCGTGCTGTTGCTGATGGTTATGTAGATTGGCGAGCTTCTTTAAATTACCCGTTGTTGCATAAGTGGGATGGTCATCAAGATATGACCCCGCAGACTCTTCCCTGCCCCAAAATTGCAACAGCAGAAAATTTTTTATTAGAAATCGGCTCTGAAGAATTGCCAGCGACTTTTGTCCCCATTGGAATTCAACAATTAGAGTCTTTAGCCAAAAAGCTTTTGTCTGATTATAATATTGGTTACGAAAGTTTAGAGGTCCTAGGATCTCCGAGAAGACTTGCTCTATTAGTTTACAAGCTAGAACCTACAGCTGTGCAAAAGGCTATTGAGAAAAAAGGCCCCGCAATCTCTTCATTATTTAATAGTTCCGGTGAGGTTACTGTACAGGGGCAACAATTTTTTGCTTCTCATAATGTGCCTATCCGTCATTACAATGATCTCTCTCTACACCCTCTATTCGAAATCCGTGAGATTAATTCTGTAAACTATCTATTCCTTCTACATCCTGAAGAGAGTAAAGATACCGCAACAATCTTAGCTAATGAATTACCCAGACTAATTCATTCTATGAAATTCCCCAAGAAGATGGTCTATGATGATAGTGGTGTAGAATACGCACGACCTATCCGTTGGATAGTATCTCTATATGGAACATCTATCCTTCCTTTCTCTTTTGGGAAAGTAACAGCTTCAGATACCTCTTGTGGTCATCGACAATTAGATCCTAGAGAAGTTCCTATTCCTTCTTGTGAACGTTATGTTGACACTTTACGTGATGCTTGTGTAATAGTTTCGCATAAAGAACGTCGAGAGATTATCGAACAAGGATTAAAATTACACAGTTCTGACAACGTCTCTCCGATTGCGAATCCTCGTTTACTTGAAGAAACAGTTTTCCTTACAGAACATCCTTTTGTTACATGCGCGGAGTTTGATCAAAAGTTTTGTGCTCTACCTAAGGAATTATTAATTGCTGAAATGGTAAATCATCAAAAATACTTTCCCACACAAAACACTTTGGGAGAGATTACTAATCAGTTTATTTTAGTATGCGATAATTGTCCTAACGACATCATAATTGAAGGAAATGAAAAAGCCCTAACTCCCCGCCTTACTGACGGAGATTTTCTTTTTTCTCAGGATCTAAAAACATCATTAGCCACCTTCGTGGATAAACTCAAAGCTGTTACCTACTTTGAAGCTCTCGGTTCCCTTTACGATAAAGTAGAAAGACTAAAAGCTCATAAAGAAATTGTTTATCCACTCATGCCTTTATCTTCTCAAGAAGATATAACAACAGCAATAGAGTTTTGTAAAGCAGACCTAGTGTCCGCTGTTGTTAATGAATTTGCAGAATTACAAGGAATCATGGGGGAATACTACCTAAAACATGCCGGGTTATCCCATGCAGCTGCAATAGCTATAGGAGAACATTTACGCCATATTACCGATGGTCAAACTATCTCCTCTACAGGAACGTTATTAAGCATAATAGATCGTTTTGATAATTTACTCTCTTGTTTCATTTTAGATCTACGGCCTACTTCATCTCATGATCCTTACGCTTTGCGTCGTCAATCCTTAGAGATTCTTACATTGTTACACGCTTCAGAAGCGTCTTTAAATCTTGAAAATCTCTTACACCATTTGGCAGATAATTTCCCATCCACTATTCAGGAAACTACCTGGGATAAACCCACGATTATCCGTGATATCTTGACGTTCATCTGGGGAAGATTAAAAACCTTCATGGTTTCTTTAGGATTTAGCAAAGATGAAATTGCCACTGTATTTTCTGATACTTCTGAGAAGAATCCTATTGAGATCATAAAATCAGCAAAAGCAATTCAGAGTATAAAAAATAGCCAAAGCACTGTTCTTGAAAAAATTATAACCACTCATAATCGTTTGAAGAAAATCTTAGCCTCTTTAAAATTTTCTATAACCCCACATACCCAGGCTCAACTTGATCTGCAAGAATCTCGCCTCAAAGCAGACCTCGATCACTTTGATGTGTCTATAAAAATAAAGGATAATAAAAAAGACTACTTCCTAAGTCTTGGAGAACTTACTGATAGCATCAATACATTCTTAAATGAAGTGCATGTTACTAGTGGAGATGAAGAGTTGAAAAACTTACGTATTCATCTATTGCTGACAGCTATGGAGAAATTTTCTTTTTATCATTGGGAAGCACTAAAAATATAAAACTATTTTTAGGGATAAAAAAAGTGGCTCTATAGATTGTATCTACGGCCACTTTTCTCACTTTCGTCATCTCAATAAATAGATCTTAAAGATTAATTTGAGTGATGTCTAGAAGTGTTGCTTGATCTCCATCAACTACGATAGTCACCATAAGGATTCCAGAATTCTCAGGAAATTCTGAACTAGGGAATTTGCTCTTGAAATCTTCAAGTTTTGAAGAATCTCCTACATCACTATCCTCAGGTTGCAAAACGACTATAGTCGCCATACCTTCTAATGAGAAGCCAAAGAAATCCCCAAGATCCAACCCATCCTGAATAAGTTCATCCAATACTTGTTTGTGAGTATTGCTCATCAAAACGATAATTAAAGGAATACCTTCTTGTTGGGCGTGTGTTAAAGCTTCGTCATAGTTTTGGAAAACATGACAAGTGGAACTTTCTGAAATTATAGGACAACTTGTTTCTTCAGTAGCTTGAATAAGCTGACATGGCAGTAACAAACATGATAATAAAGCTAATAAGATACGCATAAAACTACTTTTCCTAATTAAAATGCCTGCTACAATATCACGAGACATAGAAAAAAGATATCCCGATTTTAAAATTGAAATGTCGGGATACCGGTAAGAAAAGAGTTATTTTATTACTAACGCACAGAAATAATAGGTTTTATAGAATTTTCCAGAGGTACATCAATTGGTGCTATATCCATAATTTTTTCATCATTATCAGTGACAGAAATAGTCACCAGGTATGTTCCTTTGAGATGTTCAACTTCTGAAAATTGCTTTTTAAATTCTGCAATTTCAGCAAGCATTGGATCAGGAACCGGTGGATAGATTAATAAATTAATGCCCGTAGGACTCAATACAACAAACTTTGCGTATTTACTGAGAACAGATTCTTCCATGTTTATAGCCATGGCGTATAACGGTTGAAACGCTATCGTTTTTTCATCGCTATATAGGACAATCATAGTATTTTTGCTGTCTTGTCTTATCGACATTAGACAATCATTGTAAGAATAAAATATAGAAGGATGCTTCATTGAAAGGTCTTCAACCTGCTGGTCGCTTTCCTCTTCTTTCAATGATGTGGAAGTTTCTCCTCCAATGGCTGGCAGGGCTAACAACAGTGAGAGTATAGATAACAAGATGTGCATAAGGCACCTCCATTGCTAGTTTTTTGGAAACATTGGAGGGAAGGATATCAAAGCCTTAGTTTTAAGGATAGTGCATTCTAATTTTAAAATAGTAACGACTTAGGTTATATAATTAAAATAAATAAAGATCAATCATATGTTATTAATTATCAGGCGCATGAAAAATTGTACGCCTGATAACACTAGAACATAGAACTTTACGATTTTGAATCTATAGAAATTGGGGTGGGAATATTAAGAACTCTCTGCGCCCTATCGTGGCCTTTAGTATCTATAGTAACAAGGATCACACAAGGACCTTGAAGATCCAATTCCCAGAAATGATCCTGAAAATCAGCCATGTATAAGACCATGGGATCCATTTTAGGATAGAAATCCTTAGAGCTAATCAAACCCGGTTGCATAACAACAATATTACACACATTTGCCAAATCAGCTGGGAAACAAAAATCTTTTTCAGTGATATTAGTCCATACTTTTCTAGAAGTCGGATTGAAGTACACGAATATACAGAACTTACCGCTATCTATAGCGTTTCCTAAAGCGTCGGAATATGAATAATATACTCTTTGGCCATTAGGAAGTTCTACGTACTGTGGAGGAGAGAACTTATCAGAAACAGTATCTTCCTGACCTCTTAAGGGCAACTCTTTCCCCCAAGTAGGTAGAGATGCTAATAAAAAAAGAACAAAGCAACAAAAACGCATAAATCTATTTCCCGCTCAAAATTCAAAAAACACATCAGACAAGGATTTCTAATCAATGATTAGCCTCTCCGATATCGCGCAAGCAAAGATAGAATAACGGGAATATAAAATCACTACTTGTAAAAATAATATTACAAAATACGAGAAGAGACTCTAGATTATGCTATTTCTTGCTATCAATGTCTCTAATTCTACAGCCTGTTGATTTTGCCACTCTTGAAGCAAAACAGAAGCTCCATAACCAAAGCCGGCGGCTTTGGTGAACTCTCCAGCCCAGCCCGCTAAAGAACCATAACGCGCAGCCGCTAATCCCACGGCTTCTGAGACAATGATGCCTCGTGTATGATTCGACTCTGTTATCATGCCTCCGAAGCATAGAGCCCAGGCAAGTATTGGCAAAAGAAACCTGAAAGTTCTCATAAAAACCAGAAAATTAACAAACTAACAAGGCAATATTTTATATTAAACTTATTAATTTTTCAATCTTTACAAAGAGTTAATAATTGTTATTATTCATATAAATATCTTAGATGGCCTCTGCATAACTAACAATCAATCCTGGGGATCTAGGAGAGTCACTATAATCCTGTCTTTCCGTAGACGGACATAATCTTCGAGAATAGAGAGTTTTTGTTCCTGAGAATTTTTTGACTGTCCAGAGAGAGGATGACGTTGTTCCTTCCACTGACGATCCGCTAACTTTTGTAAAGATTGTACAAATACAGTCTCAAGACAATCGGTATTCATACGTCGTTTTATTAAAAGCTCTATAATTACTTTATCTTCTAACAATGATAAAGCTTCATCAAATGGAAGATTACTATGATGTTTTTCGTAATATTCAACCATATGGGAAAATAGTTTCCTGCATTCAGGATGTTTGAAATCTATAGGTGTGAAATAATTTTTCGCCGTATGAGGAATACTAACATTATAGGTTTTGCAAAATAGCATGCATCTCAAAACATCGGTTTCGATAATTATATCGGAATGAATTTTTGGTAATTTCTCTTTATTAGCTATGGGAGTTTTAGCTGGTGTAATTCCCGATTCTAATTTTGCCAAGGAAAATACCATACTCTCTGGAATCATCATCAAAGAAGCTAATTGCTTGAGATGTTCATATACAACAATAGGATTCCCCCATTTTTTAATTTGCGTAATGCTCTCTTCAATTACCTGGGCTTTTTCTCTAGGGGAAAAATTTGGATAAATACGAATTTTTTCACTAATAAGGAAAGTAAGATAGTCCTCACTTTGATCCAATAACTCTCCAAGAGGTTGAGCTCCTTTATGCATTAGAAAGGAATCAGGATCTTCACCTTTAGGAAGACGACAAACCATAACAGCTATACCTACCGTCTGGCACATGTCTCCAACACGAACAGCAGCTTTTATCCCAGCATCATCGCCATCAAAAAGTAAATAGGCTTTAAGAACGCCTAATTTGCTTAATTCTTTTATGTGATCTTCAGTAAAAGAAGTTCCTTGAGCTGCGAGAGTACAATTAAATCCCGAATCTATCATCTGCAAGCAATCAGCTTGACCTTCAACTAAAATGACACGCTTTTCTTTTGCTATTCTTCGTCGAGATAAATGCAATCCAAAAAGAGCTCGAGATTTTTTAAAAATAATAGTTTCAGGAGTATTGACATACTTACTCCCTCGGGTATTTTCCAAAAATTTTCTTGATGAAAACCCTATAGTATGTCCTAGAGAATCGTGGACAGGGAAAATGATTCTTCGGGAAAATAAAAACCATTTATTTCCTATAAAACCTGCATTTTCGAGTTGTTGTTCAGAAATATCTCTTTCCCGCATCGCTTGGGTAAACAAGGTTTGTTCTGGAGCATAGCCCAGGTGAAAACGATCTATAGTATCTGGAGAAAACCCACGACGGTATAAATACTGCAAGGCATCTCTACCCTCAGCAAGTTCATATAAGCAAAAACGAAAAAATTTTTCTGCCTCACTATTAATTTGACGCAATTCATCTTTGGCTCCCGTAGGAAATGGGGATTGCGTGTCCTTAATTTTGATAACAAGGTCTACATGAAATTTTTTTGATAAAGTAAGAACAGCCTCACTAAATGTATATCCAAGATGGTTCATTAAAAAACTAATAGCATCCCCGTGAGCTCCACAACCAAAACAATGGTAGTAGGCTCCTGTCGGATTAATAATAAAAGAAGGCGTTTTCTCTACATGAAAAGGACAACATGCTTTATAGGTAGCTCCGCTTCTTTTTAAATGGAGATGTTCCGAAAGCACTTCGATAATGTCAATGCTGTGTCTAAGATTATCTAAACTTTCTTCTGTATACATAAGTTATAAGCTTGGCTGTTCCTTGGTTATGCCATATTCACTGCTTTAAATGAAAGATGGCTCATTTTATGAATTAGCAACCAATCAAACTTCAGACGAAACCCATCTTGATCCTGAAGAATAAATGTAGTAGTCTACCTGACTAACGCATAGGAAAATTCGGCAAAATCTCTATGGTCTTTTACATGAGTTTGCTAATCTAACCAACAGTTATTGGATTTATGGAATGTAACATTTCTAAGGGTTGTCTTCCACTCGACTAGGTTAATCTCTAGATAATATTTTTCCTCAGAAGAAGAACTATGACATCAAAAAAACCTACACCTATGATGAAGCAATGGCATCAATGTAAGGAGCAAGCTGGGGAATCTCTCCTTCTCTTTCGCATGGGGGATTTTTACGAGGCTTTCTATGACGATGCGATTTTGCTCTCCCAAAATTTAGATCTCACCCTTACACAAAGGCAAGGAATCCCTATGAGTGGTATTCCTGTATCTACAATAAATGGGTATATAGATCGTTTAGTAAGCAAAGGATTTAAAGTCGCTGTTGCGGAACAGATTGATGAAGCACAAAACAATAAGGGAAAATCTGAACCCCTATCTAGAGAACTGCAAAGATTTGTGACACCAGGAACGTTACTCTCCTCTTCCCTACTTCCAGAAAAAGCAAACAACTACATTGTCTCTATTAATCGTGTTGGCGCCCTATTTGGATTTTCATGTCTGGATTTTTCCACAGGATCGTTTCTATTACAAGAATACGACAATATGAAGGATCTGATTGATGAAATCTGTCGCCTAGCTCCTACAGAAATTTTAAGCTGTGATAAATTCTATAAAAAACATTCTGATATTGTAGAGCAAATCCAACAACATTTAAAACTTACCTTGTCCACCTATTCTGATTGGGCTTTCGAACATCAATTTGCCACACAAAAATTATCCTCTCATTTCAATGTATCGTCCCTAGATGGTTTTGGACTCAAAGGTTTAGTTCCCGCTATTAATGCTGCCGGGGCGCTACTTTCCTACCTTCAAGACAAACTTCTTTTACCTGTTGAACATATTTCCGTACCTAAAACACATCGACATCAAAAACACCTTCTCATAGATACTGCGTCTCAGGTAAATCTTGAGCTTTTAACTCCAATTCATGATCCTCAGGGGAAGAGCTCTCTTTTACATGTTATGGAACGCACCTGTACTCCTATGGGAGGCAGATTGTTACGCAATACTCTAGTAAATCCTTTTTATGATCAAAATGAAATCCTACTACGTCAAGATGCTGTAGAGTTTCTCTTGAATCGTTCGGAATTGAGGAGAAATCTAAGATCTTTCCTCTCTCAAGTACGCGATTTAGAACGTTTAATTACGAAGATCACTACTGCATTAGCAGGTCCTAAAGATGTAGGCATGCTTCGCGATTCATTAAATGCAAGTATGCGTGTTTGTGAAATACTGTCTCCCTTATCTTTGCCAGAATTCTTCCAGGGGAAATTTATACCTGTTATTGGTATAGCTTCCCTTTTAGAATTGCTTTCCGAAGCACTTTTAGGAGAACTACCTTTAAGAATCTCTGAAGGAAATATTTTCTCTGATAATCATCACCCTGATCTTAAACGCCTGCGCTATACTCGTGAGAATTCCAAAGAATGGCTGTGGCAATATCAAGAAACCATTCGTAAACAAACGGGAGTGAAAAAACTAAAAGTCTGCTATTCCCAAGTTTTAGGCTATTACATAGAGGTGAGCAGTGACTTTGCTCCTCTATTGCCTAAAGAATTTATTCGGCGACAATCACGCCTCCATGCTGAGCGTTTTACAACAGAAAAATTACAAGAATTTCAAGATGACATGCTCAATGTCTCTGACAAATTACAAACACTAGAAACTCAATTATTCAAAGATTTGTGTTCACAAATTCTGGAACAACGCGATGCTATTCTTGCTTTATCCCGGGTAATAGCAGACACTGATTACATTCTTTCTCTTTCTGATCTTGCCGCAGAGTATAGCTATTGTCGTCCTGTTGTAGATACTAGTGATTCACTATCTATATCGGGAGGAATTCATCCTGTTGCACAAACTCTATTAGATAGGGGAACTTTTATCCCCAATGATATAAAAATGCATAGCACACAAACCCGGATGATTTTAATCACCGGGCCAAATATGGCTGGGAAATCCACATATATCCGACAAATCGCTCTGCTTGTCATCATGGCACAAATGGGCTCATTCATCCCTGCAAGGTCAGCACACATCGGAATGATCGACAAGATCTTCACGCGTATAGGAGCTGGAGATAATTTATCTAAAGGAATGTCAACATTTATGGTTGAAATGGCAGAAACCGCCAATATCCTACACAATACTACTGATCGTTCTTTGGTCATTCTTGATGAGGTCGGTCGGGGAACGAGTACCTATGATGGATTAGCAATTGCAAAATCTGTTGTAGAATATCTCTTATTTACTGAAGGGAAAAAAGCTAAAACCCTATTTGCAACGCATTATAAAGAATTAACCGATTTAGAAAATCATTGCCCACATGTAGAAAATTTCCATGCAGGTGTGAGAGAAAGCGGTGGACAACCTGTATTTTTATATGAAATTCTTAAAGGGTATTCCCAGAAAAGTTTTGGAATACATGTTGCAAAACTTGCTGGCTTTCCTCTTTGTGTGATATCGAGAGCACAACAGATCTTACGTCAATTAGAAGGTCCGGAATTAACTTCTAAACAAACCCAAGAAAAAGTACAGCAGCTCACGTTATTTTAAATATGCATGTAAAGGATTTTACTCCGAAACTGATTCCCACATCTCCGGGTGTTTATCTCATGAAAGATAGTTCTGGAGAGGTATTGTATATCGGAAAGGCAAAAAATTTACGCAATCGCATAACAACGTATTTTCAGAAACAAAGGGATTCTAGAGAAAGAATCCCTTTCTTAATGAAGAAAACAACCAATATAGAAACAATTTTAGTCTCTAATGAAACTGAAGCTCTTCTTTTAGAAAATAACTTAATAAAAAAATATCGTCCGAAATACAACGTACTTTTAAAAGATGATAAAACCTTTTTCTGTCTAGCGATATCTCTAACACACCCCTGGCCGAAAATAGATGCTATCCGCACCAAGGCAGTTATATCTTCAAAAAAACAGATAATTTTTGGCCCATATGTAAGTGCTGAAGCCTGTCGAACCCTTTTAGAAGTTATCAGTCAATGGTTTCCCCTACGCACTTGTTCTAATCAGGAATTCTCTTCGAGAAAACGTCCTTGTATCCTTTATGAGATGAAACGGTGCTTAGCACCTTGTGTAAATTTATGTTCTCACGAAGAATACGAGGAGACTTTGGAAAAAGCTATACTATTTTTAAAAGGCAAGGTCTCAAAAATCATTCAAGATTTAGAGAAATCCATCGAGAAGTCCTCTCAAGAACAGAAGTTCGAACAAGCAGGAGTCTATTATCGTACGTTAAAGCTTATTCAACAGGCTATGGTAAAACAGCATGTAGAGAAGTTTCATTTTCAAAACCTTGATGCTATTGGTCTGTATAGAAAACACCGAGAAACAGTCATTACTGTTCTAACAGTGCGTTCAGGAAAATTACTTGGAGCTCGTCATTTTCCATTTTCAGAAAATGCTCAAGAAGATACTGATTTGCTTTCCTCTTTTATTTTACAATACTATACAAGTCAACCGCAGACACCAAAAGAAATTCTTACTCCTATTTCTCTAGATATCCCTGATCTTCCATATCTATTAAACAAAGATGCGCCCCCACAGTTACGCTCTCCGAAAACAGGTTACGGGAAAGAACTACTAAACTTAGCTAAAAACAATGCTAAAGTACATGCCGAAACAACTATAGAATCTTCAGGACTACCCTATGAAGAGATGAAAAAAATTCTAAAATCTCCGGACTATCCTTACCGCATAGAATGCTATGATAATGCTCATCTACAAGGTTCTCATGCTGTTGGGGTATATATCGTCTACGAAAACGATGCTCTATCTCCCAAAAATTACAGAACATTCTCTATCTCAACTTCTGCGCATAATGACCTAGCAGCTTTCCATGAAGTATTATCCCGTAGATTTAATTCTCTCACCTCTTCTCTTCCTGACATGATTGTCATAGATGGAGGACGCGCGCAATATTCTCAGGCAAAAAAAACATTAAAAGAACTTAATCTCACAGGAATCCAGGTTGTCTCCATAGCTAAAGAAGCGAGCAACCATAGCGGCTCATTAAAAAATGAAAAATTATTCTGTGATACTTTCCCTCAAGGACTCCATTTATCTCCAACATCAAAGCTTTTACAATTTTTTCAAAGACTTCGAGATGAAGCGCATAGATTTGCAATCGGTAGACATCGCAAAAAACGAAATAAAGATCTCTTATTACCTCAAGAGAAAATTCCAGGAATTGGAGAGGTAAAGAGGAAGCGTTTACTACAAAAATTTAAAAGCTGGAAACAAGTTATGAAAGCTTCCCAGGGAGAGCTTGAAACCATCCCTGGGCTAACGAAAAAAGACATTAAACAATTGCTGGCTAAGCAAGCTGAGAAGTTAAAGTCTGCTGAAGACTGAAAAGAATATTACTCTTCAACTTCTTCCTTTATCTCCTCTAGAAAGTCCTCTGCTGAGGGCAGATCTGCAACACACAACTCTTCTAACTCATCTTCTGATTCCGATTCAGAGCGATCCTTAGGCTGAGTTAACCCCTTAATGATCACATGAACAGAAGCTACATGAAGACCTGTATATTCAGATATCTCAGAAACTATACAGCCCTGAATTTCTTCGGTTTTTTCTGGTATAGAAACACCGTAGTCAACGTTTACTTCGACACGAACTTTTACTAGATGATTTTTAGAATCTTGTTCTACGTAGATTCCCTTCATTCTCTCGATATCTCTACCGAATAAAGTATCAATTAAATTTCCCCCTAAAAGAGAAACCCCATTGATTTTAGCTAAACAATGTAAAATTATTACTTGAATTACACGAGTCTCTATATCGCGGCTGAATACAGTCTCTGGAAATTCAATTTCTTTTACATCTAGTTTTAAATTCTGCTTATCCATATTCCTCCTATGTGCCTATTTCGCTAGCGAGAAATGTACTCTATAGAAATAATAAGCGCTAGTGATTAGTCTAATGGTCAAGCGGTTAATATGCTACCCTCAATGCTTCCTATTTCTTTTTTTTTGATTTACATTCTGTTAGGGTTTTTAGCCGCTTACCTGGCTGTTAAAAAAAATCGTAACCCGATTGGTTGGTTTCTCGCGGGTATGTGCTTCGGGTTCTTCGGAATCATTATACTTCTTATCCTCCCGGACCTTCCCCCTAAGAATGGTAATTCCACCCCATCTTCTGATGATAACGAACCATCCAATAATATTTTGCATTCTATTTTAGAAGATTCTTCTGTTATTTCATCCCCGCCTCCCATTGACCAGGTGCCTAGAGATACAGAAAAATGGTTTTATCTAAATAAAGAGAAACAGAATGTTGGCCCCATGTTTCTAGAGGATCTTCTTCTATTCCTTAGAGATAAGGAAAAGCATACTACAGAAAATACAAATCCTGAGGACATCTGGGTTTGGAAAAAAGGAATGGAAAATTGGGAAAGAGTAAGGAACATCCCAGAACTCAACGAAGCGTTAAAAATTCTTAAATAACTTTAAAAAAATTTAACGCATCGTTTCTAGTGGTAGATATATGATTCTAGAAATCTTACCAACTTGCTTTGACAACTCCAGGAATCTCTCCCATGGAAGCCATCTCTCTAAAACAAATTCTAGAAATAGCGAATTTTCTTAGATAACCACGAGGACGACCTGTTAACAAACATCTGTTGTGTAAACGAATAGGAGCCGTGTCTCTTCTCATCTTATTCAATGCCACACGTGCATTTTCCTTCTCTTCTTCGCTAGCAGTTAAGCTTTTTGCAATGTTGCGAAGCTCACTTCTTTTTTTGTAGTTCGCCTCTACTAATCGTCGGCGCTTATTTTCTCTCGCTACTGCTGACTTTTTCGCCATGCGTTCTTACCTAAAACTTATTAAATTATTTTTTACGCGCAGGGCCCGTTTGACGTTGTTTACGATTAGGGTCCTTTTTATTAATAACATAAAGGCGCCCTTTACGACGAACAAGCTTATCTCCTTTTGAAGGATCTGCTTTGATAGATGAACTCACTTTCATGAAAACTATACCCTGATGGCCTCTCTCTAATAGAGAGAAAGACGCTCTAAATTATGGAATATCGCTAAAAGGAACTAATTTAATCCCTTTGGCACTTTTTGACAACAGCAGACTTAACTAGACGATAAGTTCCATCATCTAAAGCAAGAATCTCTTTAGTTCTCTTGATCTTATTAATCCAATTTTATAAACTTACGGAGAGTTTTTTCTAGTGCACTCATTCAATAGACTAGGAAAACTTGAGAAACCATAGGAAGGTACTGTGAAACGAACTTATCAACCTAGCAAAAGAAAGCGTCGAAACTCTGTGGGTTTCCGCACCCGTATGGCTACAAAAAACGGAAGAAACTTACTAAACCGCCGTCGCCGTCATGGCAGACACAATCTAGTCGACCTATAAAATATTTTGTTTTGTGCATCGATCAACCTTACCCAAATATGCTCGTGTGCTAAAGAGAAGGCAATTTCTCTATATTTCTAGAGCAGGATCTCATTGTCAAGGTAGTCAGGTTATTTTTCACGTTGCTCCATCTAAATACTCTGGATGCTGCAAGTTAGGAATAACCGTATCAAAAAAGTTTGGTAAAGCACATAAAAGGAATTATTTTAAACGACTTGTTCGTGAAGCTTTTCGTCAAAAACGTCATTCTCTTCCAGCTTGTCAAGTTGTTGTTATGCCTAAAAATAAACAACAGCCTAGATTTAAAGATCTGCTTCAAGATTTTACTCAACAAATTCCGGAAGCACTCAACAACAAGTCAGCAAAAAACAAGCCTACGACTGGTGTCGAATGTAATCCAAAGAATGAGAAATGTGAGACCGCACTTCCTTAGGTGCTGTTTCAAAAGCAACCTCGGCATGCTGCAAAGCACTTTTCCATTGGTCAGAATCTAAGTAAAATTGAGCTATCATCATCTCAATTCTCCAAACATTTTCCTGATCTTGCTGACCGAATTCTGCTAAATAAGATTCTAAAGGAGCAATTACTTGACTTGGATCTTGGTGTATGCCCTCTTGAGATCTCTTTGCTAACTCCTGAAACTCAATCAAAGCGACAGTAAAGTGAGTATGTTTTTCATTTCTCGGATCTTTATTGAGTAACTTGCGTTTTACTCTCTGACATTCTTCAGAATCCATTTTTCCGCCTTCAACAAGAAGACGATACTTTTCTGATAAAAAGAAGTAATCATCATTACGTACACCTAATTCCAAGGCTTTTGCCATGAAATCTTTTCGTGAAAGCTCTTCAGAAAGTCGATAATACTTCTGAAGCTCTTCCATAGACAGTGTATGAATAATTGGATAGGCATTATTTATTAAGAAATCACTCTCGATGATATGACATAGACTCTCGCCTAAATTTTCTCCCGTCTCATTACCAAAAGAACCGATTTTATAAATCTCTCTTCCCTCATGAGAAAGTAGAAGAAGACATGGGAACTCGTCAATTTTGAACTTAGTTTTTAGATAAGCATTCTGTGTACGTAGTGTTTCACTTTGTGAAGAATGTCGAGGGAAATCTACTTCTAAACATATGAAATTACCATTTACCTTTTTGGAAAATTCTGAAGAAGTAAGAACCTCTTTACGAATTTTCATGCATGAACCATTCCAATCGGAACCAGAAAAAAAGATTAACATTGGCAGTTCAGAATCGCGGCTTTTTTTCACAGCCTCATTATAATCTACATGCCAAACAAGCTTAGAAGAATTGTCATGAACAACGCCATGCAAACTTAGAGAACTTGCACCTAATAGAAACGTTGTTAATATCTTCAGTTGCTTCAAAGAATATTTCTTCATAATCTGTAACAGGATCATGGGCTTCCTCTCCTTCTCCGAGTGAATAGGACGCAACTCGTTCTATTTAGGCGTCACAGAATGCTCTCAAGGCATTCTATCAACCATCCTTGTTGTATAGTCTTTTTTTTATTAAAACGAAATAAAAAACACCACTTAAAAGTTTTGATCTTTTCTACAATCAAACACAATTGTCTATTGGATTAGATAATCATGTATTTCTTAGGAATATTTATGCGTAAAATCCTTAGATTAATTCTTCTTTTAAATAATCTTGTATTATTAATTCCTCTAATGTGTTCCTTAGAAAAACCGTGGATCAGGAAACGATCTTATGTTAAAGTCACAAGAAAATATACTCTTCTTTCATATTGAGGCGTTAGTATAGCACCTTGTCACAAGCTTAAGTCGACGCTCTCATCGGCAAACAATCTAGAACCTCTGAGAGTCTATACATGAGACAATCATCTGAAAATAAACAGAAAATTTATTTGTATAATACATCATCGAGGACGAAAGAACTTTTTTCTTCTTTAAACGATACTGTGAAATTATATACGTGTGGTCCTACAGTCTATGACTACGCGCATATTGGAAATTTTCGCACATATGTATTCGAAGATTTATTAAAACGAACTCTTTTATTCTTCGGATACTCTGTAAAGCACATTATGAATATTACAGACGTAGATGATAAGACTTTAGCAGGAGCTTGTAAGAAAAATGTCTCCCTGGACGTTTATACTGCTCCGTATACACAAGCCTTTTTTGAAGATATCGCCTCATTAAATATCCTCCCCGCAGATATCTATCCCCATGCTACGCACTATATTCCTCAAATGATTGAAGCTATTAAAAAGCTTTTAAATGATGGGATTGCTTATGTGGTTCAGGACGGTTCTGTATATTTTTCCATAGGAAAATTTCCGACATATGGGAAGTTATCTCAATTGAAATTACAAGACTTACAATGTTGTTCTAGAGTAAACTCTGATGAATATGACAAAGAAAATCTTTCTGATTTCGTATTATGGAAAGCATACGATGAAAAGAGAGATGGTCATATTTACTGGGAAAGTCCTTTTGGCAAAGGGCGTCCAGGGTGGCATCTCGAATGCTCGATCATGGCTATGGAACTTCTTGGTACTTCTATTGATATTCATGCAGGTGGTGTAGATAATATCTTTCCTCATCATGAAAATGAAATCGCTCAATCAGAATCTTTATCTCATGAACCTTTTTCTCGTTATTGGCTCCATTCAGAGCACCTTCTTGTTGATGGGAAAAAAATGTCGAAAAGTTTAGGTAATTTTTTCACATTAAGAAATTTATTGGATCGTGGATTTTCTGGAGAAGAAATTCGTTATATGCTCTTACAGAGCCATTATAGAATGCAATTAAACTTCACGGAAGAGGGATTAATTGCGTGTCGGCAAGCACTAAAACGTCTACGTGATTTTATTTCCCGATTAGAAAACCCCTATCCTGAACATTCAAAAGTTTCAGAAAATATAAATGAGCAAGGGAAAGTATTTCTACACACATTCTCAGAGGCTATTGCCAACGATTTAAACATAGCAGTAGCTCTTGCAGCTTTATTTGATTTTATCCATCAAATCAACTCAACCATCGATAAAGTGAACTTCACACAAGCTGATGCCAATTATGTTTTAGATATTATGAAGAAAATCAATACCGTACTTGGTGTGATCCCTTCCTCTGCTGATCTAGAAATCCCTAATGAAGTCATGCAACTTATCGAAAAACGAGAAATTGCTCGTAGAGAAAAAAATTGGAAACAGGCGGATATTCTACGAGATCAGGTTATTTCCTTTGGCTATGTTATTGAGGATGCTAAATCAGGACCTAAAGTAAAAAAACTTTAGTCATTTTCTGATTCTAAACGACGCATAGCTGGGAAATATAAAACATCACGAATGGAGGCCGAATCAGTAAGGATCATCACCAAACGATCAATTCCTATTCCAAATCCTCCTGCAGGGGGCACTCCTTGACATAAGGCTTCTAAAAACTCCTCATCAATAGGATGATATTCACTATCGGGATCTAAGGCTTTTTTCTCCATTTGCTTTTCTAAAAGCATTCTTTGACGCAACGGATCATTCAATTCTGAATAGGCATTGCAAAGTTCCTTTCCTAAACAAAAACTTTCAAAACGCTCTACAAAATCTGTCTCTCCTGAACGCAAAGACTTGCACAAAGGTGTTGTTTCTACAGGATGATCAGTAATATGGTGAGGAGCAATCAATTTATCACATACCAACTCATCAAATAATGCTGCGATTAATAAACCTCTTGGTGCCGTTGCATAAGATTCTTCTGGTAATGAAGTACGCTCTTTTAAAATATTGCGTAATTCATGATCTGCATGGAGATCGACATCTACATCTCCATATGTCTTGATACTATCTTTCATAGTCATACGAATCCAAGGAGCTTTAAAATCAACAGATTGCGGTCCTTGTTTCAAATGTGAGTAGGTTAAAATAGTACTGCCGTCATTTAACGCGCAGACTAAGTATTCAACAAGATTCTCTACGTATGTCATAACGCTATGATAATCCACGTTAGTTGCGTAGGCCTCAATCATAGTAAATTCAGGATTATGAGTTCTATCAATCCCTTCATTCCTAAATACTTTACCGATTTCATAAATACGTGGGGTTCCTCCAACAAGGATTTTTTTCAAAGAAATCTCAGGAGAAATCCTTAAGAACACTTCTGAATGCAAAGCATTCAAAGTGGTTATAAAAGGTGTGGCTTCAGCACCACCATAAACATTTTGTAATATAGGAGTTTCTACTTCTATAAATCCCTGAGCATCCATGTACTGACGGATTAATTTAATAATACGACTTCTCTTTAAAAAAGTTTGACGTACTTCATCAGAAGAAATCAGGTCTAACCAACGCTTTCTATAGCGAATTTCTTTATCACTTAATCCTGCATGTTTATCGGGAAGAGAAATTAATGCTTTGCATAGCAAAGTGACAGTCTCTACAAGAATAGTAAGTTCTCCGGAATGCGTGAAAAATAGGTAACCTTCGATTCCTAAAATATCTCCAAGATCTAGTTTCTTCTCTATGAACTTTATCGGGGTAATCTCTACATCTTTAGTAAGCCCATCAACCAAAGAGAAATCTCTGTTGAACATGACTTGGATTTTTTGATCATTATCTAGAATTTGAGCAAAAGCATTCTTCCCCATAGAACGAAAAAGTACCATGCGCCCTGAGACTTTCACCTTAGGAGTCGTCCTATTTGTAGCATCTTCGCTATTACCAAGAGTCTGCGACGAATATTCTTTTTTAATCTCCTCAACACTAGTTGTTCCTGGAAATTCATAAGGATAAGGATTGATACCTAGGTCAGATATTTCCTGGAGTTTATTACTTCTTTGGAGAAAATCTTCTTGTGTTAGGTATTCAGCTTCTGACATTTTTTCTAAATCCTTTTGCCTATTTCTTATTCTCCAAAGATTGCTCTATTTTCGAAAACATAATCTACAATGCAAGAAATTCGATGCTATCCGAAGAAAGTGGGTATTAAAAGTTCACTATAAGATAGAGATTTTCTCAAAAATAACAAAAAAGATGAATGTTTAATTAAGAGAAAAAGAGAACTTCAGAGAGGAAGATCTCCTCTCTAAAATTCTTTAAGAAGAGATTTACTACTTTTTATGCAAAGCGGCTTTGATTTTCTTAACGTAATTCTCACCACCACCATACTCAAATCCCATTCTAGCTTTCTCGGCTCCACTAGCATCAATAAAGATTAATGTTGGGAATCCGTTTACACCGTACTTGGATTTTAAAGCTTGGTTTTGCTGTTTTACATCTGAAGGTTGACTATTAGACTGTGGAAAATCTAATTCCACCATATGTAAATTTTCATTAGCATAATTTTGAAATTCAGGAGTATTTAAAATCTGATCCTGCATTTTTATACACCAGATACACCAATCGGAACCTGTGAAAAATAGACCTATAGGTCTTTTATCTTTTTTCGATTGTTCAACAGCATGGTTATAACTTTCCCATTTAACTCCCGAAGTGCTCACTTGTTGAATGGCGGGTTTCCCGGAGTCCTTTTGATAATGAGAACGTCTTTTTGCTGCACAACAAGGCAATGTGAGTAATAAACAGAGAGTTATTAAACTTCCTTGCAACCAACGTTTCATGCAAATCCTCTTAAAAAAATAGTGTAGAATTTTCCCTTATTTACCGTAGTGTATTATCCTGTTGTGCGTAAAAAGCAAGGGGATTTTTACATTCGGAGACAAAGAGCATGGATGAATAAACCATCTATATCTATAGTGAATCCATAGATATCTTCGCCATTTTTATATTCGTATGACACATCCGAATCCCTCAATTCCTTTGATTTTACAAGAAATCATTAAGCGTTACTTAGAGCCGTGTTATCCATCCTTAGCAAAGCTTATCCCCTTAAATCTTAAGGAAGAAATAAACAGAATTCCTATAAAAACTTCTGCATCTATTAAACCAAAAACTATTGTACAACCTACCATAGTAGATAAAAAATTAGAAAATTCTCCGGTCAATCCACTCCAAAATAATGAAGAACCTCCTTTACCCATTATTCATGAGCGTATAAAAAAATCTTCATGGGAATGTATTCCGCCTCCTCCAGATCTGTCCAAAGAAGAAATTCTCAAATTTCGTTATACTGCTTTACAATCACAGTGTGTAAAAACTCCTTTGAGTATTCCATGCGGTATTTTTGTAGATGAAGAAAAAGATGAGGAAGTTTTATTTTTCAACAGACTAACGAAAATTCTCACCCAACAAATTTTTCCCTCACGGCTCATCTTACTAACAGGTCATAAAGATATTTTTCACAAGAATAAGAGCTTCTCTTTATGTCTAGCACCTTTAACAATGATACGTTATAAAATGCCCAATACACGTTATCATCAATCGTTCACTAAGGATGGGTGTACTTGGATTCCTATTTATTCTTCAGTATACTATGAAAATGATCCGCAATTGAAACGAGATCTATGGGTAATATTGAATCAACTACCTTTCGCCTATACGCAGAAGTCATAGTAAACTCTAATATCAATAAGGTATTAGACTACGGACTCCCTGAAAATCTTGAACACATTACTAAAGGTACTGGTGTTAGTGTCTCTCTACGAGGCACAAAAAAGTATGGGATCGTCCATCAAATTAAAACAACAACGGAATGTAAACGAGTTCTCCCAATCCTAGGTGTTATTGGTTCTGGAATTGTACTCCCCCAAGACCTTTTAGAACTTATGTTTTGGATGAGTCGGTACTACTTTGCTCCTTTAGGAAAGATACTACGTTTAGTACTCCCAGGAATATCCTCAAGCATTATACAACCAAAACAACATTACCGAGTTATACTCAAACAAAGCAAAGCGAAGACAAAAGCAATGATTCTCACCATTCAAAAGGAATCTCCTTCGCAAGCAGCAGCTCTAAAAATATTACTATCTTATAATTCTCCTCCTGGCCTCTCTGAACTTATGGATAAAGCTAAGATTTCCCAATCTCCTATCCATTCCCTAGAAAAACTCGGTGTTATTGAAATCGTTAATGCTGCAGATCTCGAAATTCAAGAAGATAGTTTAACATTTTTCCTACCTGATCCCTATCCTTTATATCCTCAGCAACAATCTGCTGTAGATAAGATTTCTTTATCTTTATCCTTGGGAAAATTTCAAACCCATCTTCTTTTTGGTGTAACAGGAAGTGGAAAAACAGAGGTATATTTCCAAGCTATTCGTGAGGCAAGAAAACTAGGGAAAAGCGCTATCCTTTTAGTTCCTGAAATCGCTCTTACCATACAAACAGTCACCTTATTTAAAGCACATTTTGGAAAAGAAGTTGGTATTCTCCATCACAAGCTCAGTGACAGTGATAGAAATAAGACCTGGAGAGAAGCCTCAAAAGGAAACATTAGTATCATCATAGGTCCAAGATCTGCCCTATTTTGTCCTGTACAGAAATTAGGATTAATTATCGTTGATGAAGAGCACGATCCTGCATATAAACAAAGTGAAAGCCATCCCTGTTATCACGCCCGTGATGTTGCTGTTATGCGAGGGAAACTTGCTAACGCTACTGTGATACTAGGAAGCGCCACCCCGAGTCTAGAAAGCTATTCCAATGCACTATCAGGAAAATATATCCTTTCAGAATTATCAACACGCGCTGCTGCGGCCTGTCCTGCTAAAGTCTCCCTTATTGATATGAATATGGAGAGAGAAAAGACAAAAACAAAAATATTATTTTCACAAGCAGCAATTACAAGTATTGAGAAGCGTCTTACTGTTGGTGAGCAAGTTCTTGTTTTCTTTAATCGTCGTGGCTACCATACAAATGTTTCATGCTCCTCATGTAAACATACATTAAAATGTCCTCACTGCGACATGGTATTGACTTTTCATAAATACGCTAATGTTCTTCTCTGTCATCTTTGTAACTCCTCTCCTAAAGATCCTCAGACATCCTGCCCCAAATGTCATGGTGTCATGACTTTACAATATCGTGGATCAGGGACTGAAAAAATAGAAAAGGTACTTCATAGTATCTTCCCACAAGTTCGCACGATACGTATTGATTCTGATACCACGAAATTTAAAGGAAGCCATGAATCCTTATTAAAACAATTCGCTACAGGAAAAGCTGATATTTTGATCGGCACACAAATGATTGCTAAGGGCATGCATTTCCCCGCAGTCACTCTAGCAATAATTTTAAATGGAGACTCGGGCCTCTATATTCCTGATTTCCGAGCTTCTGAACAGGTATTCCAACTCATTACTCAAGTAACAGGAAGATCAGGTAGAAGCCATCTTCCTGGAGAGGTACTCATTCAATCTTTTCTTCCGGATCACAATACGATTCGTTGTGCTATGCAACAAAACTATCCTGCTTTTTATAACCAAGAGATCCCTGGAAGGGAATTATGTAGTTATCCACCATTTATTCGTCTTGTACGCTGTATATTCATAGGAAAATGCCCCAAGCTGACTTGGAAAGAAGCTCATCGCATTCACTTATTACTTGGAAAACAGTTAGATATCCACACTCAACTCATGCAAATCACTCCTTGTGGACATTTTAAAATCAAAGACGTGTTTCGATATCAATTTTTGATAAAGAGTAAACAAGTTCTACCAGTAAATAAAAAGCTTCATGAAGTTTTATTATCAGCGAAACTATCACCCAAAGTGAAGTTCATGATCGATGTCGATCCCACAACAACATTTTTCTAAATAGCTACGTAACATAGCAATTAAGATATCGACCTCGTCATGAGTATTATACGCATGGAAATTTACTCGTATAAAAGGCTTATTTACAAAAGTCATTAATCCAATACGTAAATTAACCTCATCCAACATTGAAATAAGAAGATCCTTATTAAAATCTCTTAAAAATATAGGCTGGCCACAACATTGTGAATGTAATCCAAAATGTTTCTGAAAATATGCCTTCAAGCTAAAGATCTGTTCCCTAAAATATTTGCCCTCTGAAGATAGATGATCATAAGCCGCATCTATCGTAATCAACGCGTGAGGAGCTAATGCTGTAGTGTAACGTAAGGGCGGGGAATTCAACATCAATTCTGTTTTCACTTCTGAAGAGGAAAGAATTGCTGCCCCCATAGCTCCCATAGCCTTACTATAAGTCACAAGTACAGAGTAAAAACTCTCATATCCCCATTCATAACATAATCCACGACCCTCTTCTCCGAAAATTCCCATAGCATGAGCTTCATCTACAATTAGGTGAGCGTTATATTTTCTTGAAAGGATTATAAGTTCTTCAAGAGGAGCTAGTGTTCCCGAAAAAGAATATACAGAACAGACGAAAATAAAGATTCTTCCCGATGAAATTGTTCTCTGAGAGATGAGTAAAGATTCTAATGTATTCAAATCATTATGTTGAAATGATTGCTGTTTCCCGGAGATCATCTTTAAACTTTGCACAACAGATACGTGCACAGACTCATCCCAAAATACCATATCGGTATCTTTAGAGACGTGATAACAAAATCCTAGATTCGCCATATAGCCGCTATGAACAACAAATGCTGCTTCAGCATTATGGAAATCCATTATTTTCTTTTCTAAATTCTGTAGAATTGGAGAAGAGCCGACAATAGCTCGAGAACCGCGTGCTCCCAGTTGTGCTTGAGGGAATTCATCGCAATATACACGGTAACGTCTCTCAACTTCATTGACCAATGTTATAGAACGGGAGAAACCTAAGAAATCATTAGTTACAAAATCTATTGGGCATTCGCTCATTAAAGATCTTTTCCTTGAAATCTAGAATCTTTAACTATTCAAGTGTCTTTTTAGTCCCCATGAAACAGAGAAAGAGCTAGAGAATTTAAAGCTCGGTAATCAGGCTTTCCTGTGCCCAGCATTGGAATAGATTCCAGTTGATGCTGATAGGATATCTTCATTATGCTACTTGTTTTTAAGTTTTTTAGGATATCATTTACTTCATTGAGAGTCGTAGAAAACGTTGTGAATAAACATAGCCTTATCTTTTCACCGGGAAGCCCGCAAACAATTAACGAAATACCTTCTTGTTTTTCAGGCAGACCGAAACCTTCAGTAAGTAAGCTCTCTAAAGCTTGCAAGCTTACCATTTCACTACCAATTTTTACGAAACGACTAAGCCTTCCTTTTAAAAATAACTGACTATTTTTATCTAAGTATCCTAAATCTCCTGTCACATACCACTTGTCTCCTCCGAGCCGGACAAATCCTTGATTGGGATCAGCTCCTAGATAACCAGAAAAGAGAGATGTCCCACGAATGACAACTAAACCTATTTCTCCCGATGATACAGGAACATAAGTCTCCTCGGAAACAATCATGATATCCATACCCTGGACGGGAATACCAACGCAGGATTCATCCTTCGGACTATCTTCATTATTAATAGTAACAACCGGAGAGCATTCTGTAGTTCCATAGCCTTGACGAAGAACAATGTGCGGAAAATCTTTCTCAGCTTTCTCTCTTAAGGAATCTTTAAAAGCATCGCCGCCAATAACTGCAAAACGTAAAGAGTTTAATAAGGAGTCTTGTTTTCTAGCAGTTTTCAAAATGTAATCAAAAAAGATAGGTGTACTACCTAAGAAAGTCGCATGAGTTCTATCTATAAGTTCTACAATTTTTTTAGGTTGCAAAGGATTGTAAGAGAAAACCACAGGTAAACCCGCGAGCATAGGAAAAAGAGCGCAGCAATTAAATCCATAAGCATGAAACGGGGGGAGAAACGACATCATGACATCAGTTTCTATAGGATCAAAGAATTTCAAACATGCCTTCTGATTCTCTAAAAGATTCGCATGTGTTAATGGAACTCCTTTAGGCAGTTTCTCTGTTCCTGATGTAAATAAAATAACAGCAACTTTTTCCTCATTCTGTCCTGAGATATCGAATAATCGCAGTAACCAGCGATAAGGAAGAGAAAGATAAAATGCTATGCGCACTTTATCCCAGAGGGAGAGTTGTTTACGTATAGTTTCCATGTAAATTAGTTGTGCTGGATACTCAACACTATCGCCATGGATCTGTCGCAAATGCTCAACAAGCTGTTTAGAAGTTAAGATATGATTTACATTAGCCAGTCCAATACAGGATGCCATTTCTCGAAGTCCCTGACTCCAGTTGATCATGACAGGAACTTTACCAGATAATAGTATAGCAAAATAGGCAATGTACGCTCCTGCAGAAGCAGGCATCATAACCCCGATATTCTGATCAGGATATTTAGATACTTTTAAAGCTAAGGCTATAATAGCCTTACGCAAATCATCGTAAGATAAGATCCCCAGCTGTTCATCCCAACAACCAGCATCCGACTGCATTTCTGAACAGAGTTTTAAAAACTTCTCTAAAACTGTGTGACCGTCTCGTAAACCTATACGACGTTTATTAGAGTAATTCCAACGCTTATGCATACCATAACTCCCCTACATTAGGCATAAGGAACTTCTATAGGAAAACTCTCTTTACCCTCATTAAACCATGAAGAAAGAAAAGCATTCAAATCCTGTTTTGTGGGGAATTGTTTTAAGAAGTCATTATCTATCTGATGTATCGTTACTTTCACAAAGCGTTTTGGCATAAAGAATAATCCCCGACGTAATAGGGCTTTCATAGCTTCTTTAAATACTCTACCCAACTTAGGTGTAGATTGAGTCTTATAGCGCGAAAAAGCGCTGCCCCATAATCCGCTAATACGTATCAAAAATACATTGCACTCCTTAGATTTATGCAATAGCACGTATGCCGAATACTGATTAATTATTTCTTCTTTACCATTCCTTGATAATTTGCCAGCAGGATACAATAAAACACTGCCCTTATTATCCAAGACATTAATAGTCTGATTATAAAACTTTTCCATCTGTTCGACAGTCTTTTTACATTCTCTTCCAGGAACAACAGTTGGAACAGGTATAGCCCCCACAGAATTTAAGAACCAACGAACTACGGCATTCTTAAATAAATAATTCACAGCAAGAGGACGCACATGAAAACGCGGCCAAAATAAATATTCAAGAATTACAGGATCAATTTCAGCTACATGATTTGATAAAAATAGACTTCCCTGATTAGGATTAGGTTTTAGAGATTTTAGACCCTCTAATTTTATCTTGTAGCGCAATTTTAAAGCAGAGCCGACGAGAAAAGCATAAGTAGCTTCGTAGATAGTGCGCCACATCTTAACTATCATAGGTAACCTTTTTCCATAACAAATTCTCTTACAACCCCTCTAGCAAGTTTAACATAATCCTGTCTTTTGATAGTATGGTTTAGCTATTACTTAGGAAAAAAATCACTATGCCGTCTCATTTGTTAGATTATCAAAGAGTTACAGAAAGTATAGTTGAGAAAACAATCGCCGAGTTAATCCGTTATCGACAACGCCTCCCTCTGGTCCATTTCTGGACGAAACCCGATGGGTCCTTTGTTACTCCTGCAGATTATGCTGTCCAATATTGTCTTCAAAAAAAACTATCAACAACCTTTCCACATATTCCATTTATAGGAGAGGAAGTCCTAGATCCTATAAGTGATAATCATAAAATTGATAAAATTTTAGAATTTGTTCATAAGCTAGATCCTAAGGCAACATCTGAAGATCTTATAGAGACGTTAACACCCTATCAAGAAATCTCTTCATTATATTGGCTCGTTGACCCTATTGACGGTACATCCGGATTTATCAAAAATCGTTTTTTTGCAACCGCAGTATCTCTAATTTACGAGGATAAGCCTATACTTGCTGTCATGGCCTGTCCGTCGATAGATCCACATACATTTAAAATCTATTCTGCAGCTAAAGACTACGGCACCTCATTGTTTGGTACAGCAATTGAATCTAGACGTCATTTGAAATCTGGAACTACGTTAACGGGAAAGTTTTGTGAGGCTTCTTTAGCGGCACGTAATCAACAACATCATACGACACGTTTGCTAAGTTTATCACTCCCCGGACAACCTCAGGCTTGCCGTGTTGATAGTCAGTATAAATATGCTATGGTTGCCGAAGGCTCTGTAGACTTTTTTATCCGTTATCCTTTTGCTATTTCCCAAGCAAAAGCTTGGGATCATGCTCCGGGAGCATTTTTGGTAGAAGAATCAGGAGGCATAGTTTCTGATATTTTTGGGAACCCGCTAAGTTATCGTAGGGAGGATTTTATTTTAGAAAACCACCCCATAATTCTAGCTTCTGGAAATGAGGATATTCATAGGATTACCTTAGAAGCTCTACAGGAACGTCTGAATATTGTTCCTGAAGAAAACCTACTCGCTTACTAGACATAAGTAGTTAGTTTTTCTTCTACTATACTATCGGATAGAATTACAGTATCTCGATCTGAATCTTCACTCTGTTCATAAATTTCTTTAAGAATAACAGGAAGCTTACTGACCTTTTGCAGGACTGTCTTAGGACAATATGGTCTTCCAACAGCAAGAGCTACGTTTAATAAGCCTCCAGCATTAGCTAGATAATCTGGGGCGTATAATATTCCCTGAGCATGAAGCACAGCACCTAAAGAACCATTTTCTAGTTGGTTATTTGCAGCTCCAACAACTGCACGACAACGTAAATTGTAAACATTATCTCTATTAATCACTCCTCCAAACGCACACGGAACAAAAATGTCGCATTCTAATGTTGGGAAAGCGTCTTTAGAAACAACGGTTACGCTGTAGAATTTTGTAACTTCATCAAGAATTTCTTGATTCGTATCAAAAACATAAAGTTCTGCGCCTTCGAAAAATAAGGAATGTAATAATTTCCTACCGACAGCACCAAGACCTTGTATACCAATTTTTCTTCCCTTTAGAGAAGGACTCCCCCACAACTGCTCTGCGGTTTCTTTTATACATAAAAAGACTCCATGAGCTGTATAAATTGAAGGATCACCGCTTATACTTTCTATACCACATACCCAAGGGGTCTCTTGATTGATGATATTGATGTCACTAACAGAGACTCCCATATCTTCAGCAGCTATATACTGACCACCAAGAGAATCTACTGCCTGACCAAAAGCTCTGAGCATATCTTCAGTAGGCCGTGTCATACCTTTAGGAAGAATAATAACGCTTTTTCCTCCCCCCGTTCCTGTCTCACTGAGAATTGCTTTATACGTCATACCTCTAGACAAGCGCAAAACATCTGTTAGAGCATCATCAAAAGAATTGTAGGCAAAAGCACGAACGCCGCCTAATGCGGGGCCTACTAGTGTCTGATGAATAGCGATTAACGCGTGTAGCTGCACGTTCTCACACGTTACCTCTATCACACGCTCATAATCTTCTATATTTATATCTTTGAACACTAGGGGATATTTCATAATCTTAAAGTGGAAGGATTTGTAATTATAATAGGCAAGTATTGTATAGATTTAATTAAAAGTCAATTAACCAAACCCTCTTCCTTCTCTTAAAATTCCCCACATGCTACGCTAGGATCCTCCAGAAGATTAAAAAATAAAAAAAAGTCTATAATGAGAGTCGCTTATGTCTGAGAAACAATCTTTATCAATCATGCATCCTTGGCACGGTCCTATATTAACTCAAGATAACTATGAATCTCTATGCTGTTATATAGAAATTACTCCCCAAGATTCTGTAAAGTTTGAATTAGACAAAGTTACGGGTTTATTAAAAGTAGACCGTCCTCAAAAATTTTCTAATTTCTGCCCATGTCTATACGGATTATTGCCCAGAACATATTGTGGGGAATTATCTGGAAAGTATAGTGGGGAACAAAGCCTGAAAGAGAATATTCAAGGAGATGATGATCCATTAGATATCTGTGTGCTTACTGAAAAGAATATCACCCACGGGAATATCTTACTTCAAGCACGTCCTATCGGAGGATTACGCATCATTGATTCTGGAGAAGCTGACGATAAGATTATCGCTGTTCTTGAAGATGATTTAGTATTTTCAGAAATTCAAGATATTTCGGATTGCCCCTGCACGGTTCTCGATATGATCCAACACTATTTTCTAACTTATAAAGCAACTCCAGAGCATTTGATCCATGGCAAACCTGCAAAAATTGAAATCGTAGGTATCTATGGAAAGAAAGAAGCGCAAAAGGTAATCGAGTTAGCTCATCAAGATTATCTAAATAAATTTTCTAGAGAGAAAACAACGATATAAATGTTTAAGGAGAGGTTCCCCTCTCCCTACATTTCATGATTTAGAATGAGAAGAGATAACTATTAATAAATTTATCTGCTTCTCCGGCGATATCCTTAAGCTCAGGGAAACTCAATAAACGCATACCTTCTTGAATGCTTAACCATTGAGTATCACAGATTTCATCCGGATCTGCATGTACATCCCCCTGAACCTCTGCTAAAAAGTAAGTAACTTCTTTGCGAACAAATACCTCGTTATCATTAAAAGAGTAGTGTTCCACAAGAACTTTTGGGAAAAAATTGACTACACTTAAGCCTGTTTCTTCAACAAGCTCTCTTTCTGCAGCCTCCTGAGGGCCTTCTTTATCTTCAGAATGACCTTTAGGAAATCCCCAATGCTTGCCTTGGGTATGGCAGATAAAACAAGCCTTTAGTGTACTTCTATCTGGAGTACCAAAAAACTTTATGGGAATAATACCAAAAGAGTATTCATACTTTGTCTTCATCATAATTAGGGTATATACCTCGAGAATAATATCGTTGAATTATGTCCACCAAAACCAAAAGAATTCGACATAGCAACGTCAATATCCCAATCCTGGGCCTTGTTCGCAACTACGTCAAAATCATCAATTTCTGCAATCGGGTTTTCTAAATTAATCGTAGGATGTAATTTTCCAGTTTGGATTGCTTGAATTGTTGCAACAGCTTCGACTCCTCCAGCAGCTCCCAGACAATGGCCTATAAGGGATTTTGTAGAATTCATTCGTAAATTTTTCACATGACTACCGAAAGCTTTTTTCAATGCTAAGACTTCGGATATATCTCCTAGAGGAGTTGATGTTCCATGAGCATTAATATAATTTACACGTTCTTTAGGAATACCAGAACTTTCTAGAGCTCCAAGAACACATGATGTAATGCCCTCTCCATCATCCCTAGGAGCTGTAATATGGAAAGCGTCACAAGTAGTATACGAACCAAGTATCTCCGCATATATCGGAGCCCCTCGCTTCAAAGCGTTCTCTAAAGTTTCTAAAACTAAAACTCCAGCTCCCTCGCCTATAACGAAACCATCTCTATCTCTATCCCAAGGACGAGACGCTTCTTGAGGAGCATCATTCCTTTCCGATAAAGCTCGGTTAGCAATAAAACCGGCCAATCCAACACGGTTTACTGCAGCCTCAGTTCCACCACAAACTATCATGTCAGAACGGCCAGAAATAAGATGTTGATAAGCTGCATCAATACAATAATTCGAAGTTGCGCATGCTGTAGATATCGAATAATTCGGACCCATAAGTCCAAAATCCATAGCAATAAGCGCGGGAGCCATATTAGTAATAATGTAAGGTATAAAAAATGGAGAAAGCTTCTTATTGCCTACAATAAGACGCTCCATACCCTCGTCTAAAGTCTGTAATCCTCCCATACCAGAACCGATGATAACACCGCAACGGAGGGGATCAGCAGGAAGATTGTCTTTGTCCCATCGAGACATTGCAATAGCTTTTTTAGCTGCAACTACCGCATAAGTAATAAAAGGATCAACTCTGCGTGCTTGTTTTTTATCTAAATAAGGCTCGGGATTAAATTCAGGGATCCAAGCGGCGAAACGGGTAGCATAATCTTCGCATGGAAAAGAAGTGATTGTATGAACGCCACTGATACCAGCAAGCAGATTATCATAAAAAGTGTCTATTTCATTGCCTAAACAAGAAACAACACCCAATCCCGTGACTACTACACGTTTTTTATTCATAAAGTTATTCTACCCCGTTAAGAAGCTAGAAGCTTGGATGTAATAATGGAACCGTCTTTCCATAGCTCTTCCAATCGATACTGTTCTCTGATGGATGAGACAAATAGATGAATGACGATAAATCCGTAATCTATAACTACCCAGTCACCATGGCTTAATCCCTCTACATGCAAAGGAGTGAGATTATATTCTTTTAATTCCTGTACGATAGTCTCCGCCAAAGCTTTTACATGTACACCGACATTCCCTTCAGCAAAAATAAAATAATCTGTGAGCTGAGAAATGGCACGAACATCTAAGACA
This sequence comes from Chlamydia crocodili, assembly GCF_018343815.1. NCBI lineage: Bacteria > Pseudomonadati > Chlamydiota > Chlamydiia > Chlamydiales > Chlamydiaceae > Chlamydia > Chlamydia crocodili. The sequence continues at coordinate 353,234 of NZ_CP060791.1, forward strand.
ACAGGGTTATTGCCCTTTTTGTTATCAATAACTTTGGCAATTACTTTTAATAAATTAAAGCAAAATAATTCCATAGAAACTGGCATGAGAATACTCGATTATCTAGGATAAGGTCGAGCTTTTTTTCTTAGGTTAAATAATATTCCAATAATACTTTCTGGCCATTTTTCTCAGTCTTCCCTTAGGCCGCACTACTGTTTTCTCCTCACCTAGAAGAAGAAAAGGCAAGTCGAAGATGTGGTCTGAGAAAGTATGACTTCTTGCCCGCCCTATTTTTTTAAGGTGGCTAAGTATTTTCGCCTTATTATCCCCAGTCAGACATTGATTTGCAAGCATTTGCCCTCTAGAAAACTCTTGAAATCCTGAGGCATAACACATATTTGCCCCAAGTATCTCGGCTATGGGCCGAACAATAAAATCTGGAGATGAAGAAAAGATCATGACTTCTCCTGAGGAATCCTCCAAAGCTTCATGAAATTTTTCTAAAGCGGGATAATAAAAATCTTTTTCATTTAGCGTATGCGCAAACTCCACCGCTATAGAAGAAAGCTCTTCGAAAGAAACCGTTGTGAGTAAAGACGAGACGATTCGAGAATAAAATGAAGGCAAATCTAAAAAAAAAAATCGAAAACGCAGAAAAAACAAACAGCAAGAGGGAAGGGTTTTATAAGAGAATAAGCGACGCCCTAAGGCGTATTTATAAAACCCTATACTGCTATTACCTCGTAGCAATGTACCATCTAAATCAAAAGCATATATACAAGAGCGTCTCATGTTAACTGCTGAATTTGTCGCTTTAGATCAAGAATCCCTTGATCCAATTCCTCTAAAGCGCGTTTGTCTTCCTCAACTAGAGCACTATATTGCATAGCGCGATCAAAATCCAGACCCGAAGATCCAAGAAGTTTTTTATCTTGCTCTAATTTATCTTTCAATTCTTTGCGACGCTCTTGTCTCTGAAACAAAACCTGTCGCATATTTGTGAGCTTTTCACGAGAATCAGGGGAAGACAGCAATTGTTCTTCAAAAAATGCTGCTATATGCTGTAAAGTTAGATTTAATCGATTATCTAAAGCTATTCTTTCCGAAGCAGATAGGAAAACTGCTTTGGTTAAAGATTCTTTTAGTTCTTGCCACTCTGAACGCGCCTCTGAATGAATATCTCCAGAAATACACTTTTCAGAAAACATATGGATTTTATCAGTTAATTCTTTAATAGCTTCTTGTCTGACCTGTTTGTCTCGAGCTAATTGCTCCTGATAAACTTGTTCTGCAGCATCCTGTTTTTCTCGAAGCTTTTCAAAAAGAATTTGTAATTCTGCTTTTAAGGCAACAACATCATCATGAACCAAATCTAGAGCACGTATACGTTTTGCAGTGGCGTCTAAATCCTTGCGGATCTTGAAAAGATCACCACCCTCTTCCAACATCTGAGCTGTACTTGTTAATTGCTCACGAACATCTTTAGAGTTTTCTGCCGATGTGACTCTTAACCGACTTTGTTCCTGACGAATTTCTTTTTCTAGACCTTTAAGCTGATCCCAACATTTGCTTAGTTTCAAACGGGTATCAGAAAATACGGCAGAGGAAACAGCTAAGCATTTAGCAGCTTGCTGTAGATTTTTAATTTCTTTCCGTAAAAAAAAAACGGAACGTTTTAATGTATCCTTATCTGCACGAGAAAAAAACTTGGAAACAAAAGATTCTACGTCTTCTGAAAAAGCTTCACTAACCTTCTCAATAAGTTCTTTTCTTTTTGGAAATACTTGATTCCCTAAAGAGGATAAACGTTGAAAAAACTTACTTTTCAGCCGCATGCGCATGCCAACATTCATCAATTCTTTTCGTAAATCAATGATTCTTGCGGAAAAACTACTTAACCAAACTAGTGAGGCGTGCAAATCCTTATAAAAAGTCTTGCGTTTTTCCAAAGTCTGAGTCTCTAAAAATACAGACTGTTCTTCTTGTACTGTCAGAGGATTGGTTCCGTCTAAGAAACTAGTTACATCTTGCTCAAGGCAAGATATGGCTAACTCAATCTGTCCAACAACAAAAGTCCCTTCTTCATCTTGTAAGGATTTAATATGCCGTCCTTCCTTCGTTAAATCAATGTAGCGACGCCAAAATTCAGCACGCTTACCAACGTTTTCTACTTGATGGAATAATGGAAGACAGTGCTTTCGTATCGCCCAAAATAGCTTTAAATTTGCTCCTTGGTTGTTTCTTAAGGCTTGCTCCATTTTCTCTAAACTAAAAGCCACCTGTTCTTCTATCAATGAAAATCCAGATAACTCTTGAGTAAATATGGTAAAGGATTCATTAGTCATTGCGGCGTCAGAAATATCATCACGTTTGGATTTCGATTCCTCACTAGAAACCACTATAGAACCTTGTTTTGCTTCTAAAGAATGAAAGCTGTTGTCTGAAGTATCCATAATAACAACTTAGGGTGTAGGGCTTGACAAAGAAATAATGAATAGAAGATAAAGTTTGCCCCCGTACTACATTATCGTCAATCGTTTTTATGAACTTATCTACTAGAATTTCCTTTGACGAAGGATTGGAGTTATTCAGAGCAAGTCCTTTAGAGAAACTACAGGAAGTTGCGAATATTTTGCGCGAGCAACGTTATCCTGATAATAAAGTCACTTATGTCCTAGACGCCAATCCTAACTACACCAATATTTGTAAAATTGATTGTACCTTTTGTGCCTTTTATAGAAAGCCTCATTCCTCTGAGGCATTCCTTCTTTCTTTTGACGAATTTCGTTCTTTAATGCAACGATATATATCTATGGGGGTTAAAACTGTTCTTCTTCAAGGAGGCGTTCACCCAAGATTAGGCGTAGACTATCTCGAAGAATTAGTACATATCACTGTTAAAGAATTCCCCTCCCTACATCCTCATTTCTTTTCTGCTGTCGAAATTTCACATGCAGCTATAGTTTCAGGGATTAGCACAGAAGAAGCTTTAAGAAAACTTTGGGAAGCGGGACAGAGAACTATTCCGGGAGGTGGAGCAGAGATTCTCTCTGAGCGGGTACGTAAAATCTTATCACCAAAAAAAATGAGTCCCAATGGATGGATTGACTTCCATAAGCTCGCCCATCGTTTAGGTTTTAAGACAACAGCTACTATGATGTTTGGGCATATAGAAACCGCTCATGACATTCTTTTACATTTGGAAGCTCTAAGGAATGCCCAGGATGAAATTCCGGGATTCTACAGCTTTATTCCTTGGAGTTATAAGTCTGGAAATACAGCTCTAGGGCGTAAAGTCCCTAATCAAGCACCCCCTGAAATGTATTATCGTATTTTAGCTCTCTCTCGAATCTTCTTAGATAACTTTGAACATATAGCAGCTTCTTGGTTTGGTGAAGGGAAAGAACAAGGAGCTCGCGGGCTACACTATGGAGCAGATGACTTCGGGGGGACAATCATTGATGAAAGCGTTCATAAATGTACGGGATGGACTTTAAAAAGTTCAGAAGAGGAAACCCGCGCAATGATTACTTCTGAAGGTTTCATTCCTGTAGAAAGAAATACGTTCTATGAACATATAGAGATACCTGCACATCAACCATGAAGGAAATAATCTTCTGCAATTTTTTCTGCTATAGCTTCTGCTGTCAATCCTAGAGTAGAAAGCTCTCGAAACATAGGATAACGTTTAAACCAAGTTCTTTGTTTTTTGGTATATTGCCAAGTATTTGCAATAAATTTTTGTTTCACATCCTCATAGGATTCTTCCGGAGATCCTTGATCAATAAATTCTATCCATTCTCTATAACCTATAGCTTTCGATGCTGAAGAGTTCTCTCTTATTCCCTGCTCAAGCAACCTATGCACTTCATCAATTAAATTATCTTCTAGCATCTTCTGACAACGTAATTGAATATTATCCCGCAAAAGCTCTTTTGGGGACGATAAAAACCAACCTCGGCAATTATATTCCCTAGATTCTTGAACCTCCATGCTCCAGTTATGCTCCGAAACCTTCTTGCCTGTGAAATGGATAATTTCTAAAGCACGAATGATTTTATTCTTATCATTCTTTGTAATGCTCTGCGCATATTCAGGATCTTTCTGACAAAGATTTTCATATAAAAATGACAAACCATGTTCACGAATATAAAAAGCAAGCTGATCTCGAAATTCACGATCTGCGGGAGGTCCTTCGGGAGGCCCCGAAAGAAAAGTATGAAAATAAAATCCAGATCCCCCAACAAGGATAGGGACTTTATTCCTAGAAAGAATATTTTGACATGCCTGCATAGCCTGATAATAAAAATCTACAGCATTAAAAGGTTCTTGGACATGACAGATATCTATTAAATAATGAGGAATTCGTTGTCTAGCTTCTATAGACACTTTTGCTGTACCAATATCCATGCCACGATAAACTTGCATGGAATCTACGGAGATAATTTCACCATCAACCATAGGCGCTAGCCATAAAGAAACATCCGTTTTACCCGATCCTGTGGGTCCTGAAAGTAAAATCACAGTACGTTTAAACAGTTTTGCAAATGACTTTTGTAAATCTAAGCAGACATCATATCCTGTAGATGTTACAGCACTAGATTGAAATTCAGGAGCACGCATATGCAATAGGATTAGAATTTAGTAAAACATTCTTGTTCTGATTGACAAACAGGCAACAATTGGTCAACACCTGCTATGCGAATAACATCCGCAACTACATCTTGAACACAACAAATACAAAGAAGACCTTGGCGAGACTGTAATAATCTAGACAGTGAAAATAAAAGACGGATACCTGCACTACTCATATAAGTAACTTGTTGAAAATTCAGCACCATTTTATGCTTGCCTTCCTGCACTTTCTTATCCAGAAATGCTTCCGCCTTTGGCACAGAAACAGCATCTAAAGCTCCCTCCAAAGAAACAACAAGAATATCACCATACTGTTTAGTTAACCAATCCATAAAAGAAACTCCAAATAGTATCTCGCAAATATTAGCGATATTATTTACGATAAAAATAAAAAACAATGCACACCCATGGTAAGAAGCTTTATAAAAATGCTTTTTTCTCCTGGACCGAGATACTCTATCTCTTATGCATTACTGTGCATTTTCCTTAGCACACTGATTTTTATCCCTATCATTCATTGGCTTTTGTTTCCCGAGACTTTTTCATTTCCAACAACAAAAGCTCTCCCGATTAAAAATATTTTCCTAGTTTCATCATCTCCTTCTAGAATTCCTGAAGTCATTTTTTCAGAAACACTACAACTCTCAGCAGATCATCCAACGTTTCTGCATCAATTTATAACTAAGAAAGCAGAGGCTACTTTAAAAGATCTAGGTATATTTTCTTCTATAGCTGTAGAAAAGATTCCAGATAATAAAGGAATTATCATCTTTTATTCTCTGCATTCTCCAATTGGCTATCTAGGAAATCAAACCAATACTTTAATTAATCATTCAGGAGAACAATTCCCCTGCCAGCCTTTCTTCAAATCTCAGAAACTTCCCGAAATCTTTTTTTCTAAAAAAGATTTAAATCTTACTATTTTACCTTCATGGAAATTAGACATCGCGACTCTTCTCATTGAAGACCTCAAAGAAGACCCTCCTGTAGTTATCGATTTGTCCCTTACCGAAATGTATCCTATGGAGATAACAGTCTCTCTATCTTCAGGGAATCTTTTAAGATTCCAATACCATACACTACGTGAGGGATTGAAAAATTATCATCTCACTCAAAATAGTGCTGTGATTGACTCTCAACAACCCTATATTTATGATTTAAGATTTCACAATCATTTATTACTAAGTAAGATATGACCCCCATAATCATTTTTACCCAGTTATCTTCTCAAGAAGAAGCCGAGAATATTTCTAATGCTTTAGTGATTCAGAAGCTTGCTGCCTGTGTTCATATTTTCCAAAAAGGAAAATCTACTTATATGTGGAAAGGTAAACTCTGTGTTTCCGAAGAATATCAAATACAAATCAAAACAACATCTGCTCGATTTTCAGAAATTTCTACAATCATTCAATCCCTATGTTCTTATGATGTTCCTGAAATCATTTTTGTTAAAATTGATAATGGAAATGAGCAATATTTAGAATGGCTATCTCTAGAAACTGCCCCACAAATGCCTCAGGAATGAATAAATCTTGACGTTTTTTCTAAAATAGATATAATCTTTTCCGGAACTTTGAAGGATACGTAAGTGTCTTACTTCTTTTTTTCCACATCTCAATTTAATTTGGATTTTATGGAAGAGTTTGTAGCATATATCGTAAAGAATTTAGTTGCTGATCCTGAAGCTGTGGAAATTCGTTCTATTCAGGATGAGTCAGGTGAATCTATAAAGCTAGAGATACGTGTGGCTCCCGATGATATAGGGAAGATCATAGGTAGACGAGGAAATACCATACACGCACTAAGAACTATTCTTAGACGTGTGTGCGCGAGATTAAAAAAGAAGATACAAATCGACTTGATTCAGCCCGAAGGCAGCAGGGAATCTGTTGACGAAGACGAGGATGCTTCTAGTAATTTTTGTCTTGATTCAAACAACTCTAACAACTTAGGAATGGCCCATCAATGTTGTGGCCGAGGCAACTGCTATTCAGCTGATGAGGAAGGTACGGAAGGATCTTCAACTCATCACAAATGCAGCCATAATCACCATTCTGAATAATATTCACTACTTTTCTACATTTCATAAATAGAGTTTGGCAATAGCTAAAAACCCCTTCACGGAGTTTTTAGCTCTTCGCGCTTAGTAAGCATTGCTTATTAAAAGTGCTGCTGACTTTTGTTTTCTGATCAAACTTATGTAATCCCGCTATAATTAGTTGATGCACGACTTTTTCGAAAGTCCATCCCAAACGCACAAAATCATGTAAAAATGGACTAGATTCTGTCATTCCTGGAATAGGATTCATTTCAGAAAGCCAAAAATTTCCTTCTCTATCTAAAAAGAAATCGATTCTACAAGATCCTTTACCTTGAATAACACGATACATACGTTCTGTAAATTCTTTCACTCGTGTTTTAGATTCTTCAGAAAGATCTAGATCATATTGTATTTTAGCACTAGATTTACCATTTAATCCGTATTTCTCTTCGTAATCAATAAATCCTTTTGATCCGCGACGCTCGTGTGGTTCAGAAATATAGTAACAACTGCACGCATCACCAAGACAAGACACTTCGATTTCTCGAGATCCTAAACGGTTCTCTTCGATAAATACGTCGGTATCGTATAGAAATGCTTCTGATATTTTTAATTTTAGCTCTGTTTCATTATGAACTTCAAATACACCGATACTTGATCCTAAATGAGCTGTTTTCACAAACATAGGAAAAGTAAAAGTTTCTAAAATTCTGTGCATACATAATTCTGGAGTCCGTTTCCAGGCATGTAAAGTTAACGGTTGATAAGGAACTACAGGGATCCCTACAGAAGCTGCAAGACGTTTTGTCATAATCTTATCCATACTGATAGCTGAAAAGAGCAATGATGGCCCTCCATAAGGCTTATCGATAATTTCTAAGAAGCCTTGAAGCGTACCGTCTTCCCCACAAGGACCATGTAAAATTGGAAGAATAAAATCTAAACCAACTAAAGTCTCGGCAATTTCTGAAGATAGCACATGATGCCCCATCCTCTCACAACAACTTCCTTCATCAAGATTCGCTACTTTCGACCACAACCCCTGTCGATTAATAACGAAATATTGCACATCATAATATTGTGAAGAAAGATATTGAATAACATTTCTTGCGGATAATAAAGAGATATCATGTTCGCAAGATTGCCCCCCGCAAACTACTCCTATGGATAATTTCTTAGGCTCAAAATCCTTTAAAGCATTTCCTATAGCATAAATATTCCCTGCTCCTAAAGATACACAGACATCATGAACGCGGATTTCTCGTTTCAAATACTCTACAACATTATCATAGGGAACATAGGTACAGCAAACATGAGAAGATAAAGAAATTGTCTCCGCTAGCCTCTCAGGAGAAGGTAAATCTAAAGGCGTTTCTCCTGCACTATAGATATCTGTAAGAATTACCTCATCAGCATCTTGAAAAGCACTAAAAAACTCATCTAAACAATATTGTAATCTAGAAAACCTATGAGGTTGACATATAGCAACTATACGACGCAATCCTACGGCATCTCGTAGCGCTCTTAAGGTACAAGAAATCTCAGAAGGATGGTGGGCATAATCCTCAAGAAACAAGAATCTCTCAGAAATATTTTTTCTTTCCATACGTCTTTGTACTCCAGAAAAATTTTTCAGAGCTTCTCTAATGCTTTCCTCTTCTATACCAAAAGTTAATGCTACACCTACAGCTACCGCAGCATTTGCTACGTTATGCTTACCAATCAAGTTAAGGTCTATATCTAAGTAATCTTTTCCCAAAAAAGATAGAGAAAAAATAGAACACCATTCTTCTTGACGATGCGAACAAATATGCAAATCACAATCCCGAGAAAACCCATAAGATGTTCCAAAAATCCTTCCCTTAAGTTCTGGACAATCGCCATTATAAAAACATAAGGTTGGGTTATCAACTTTACGAGAGAACTCTTCGATCGTTAATGCAAGTTTTTCCTTACTTCCTTCAAAATTACTCAAATGTTCATTGTCTAAGTTCGTGACTACCGCAACTTTAGGAAAGTAGTGTTTTAAAGAACCATCGCTTTCATCAGCTTCCGCAATAAAGTATTTTGACTTTCCCGAATATCCATTTAGACATAGAGAATTCAACCCTCCAATAGCATAAGAAGGATCTTTTTTTGCCGTTTGAAAAATTGCTGTAATCAGTGAAGATACGGTAGTTTTCCCATGACTTCCTGAAACTAAAATGCTGGTTTGCTCTTGCATTAAAAAGGCAAGAAGCTCAGCACGGTGTAATATAGGCAATTGCTTTCGTAAAGCTTCCTTATATTCTACATTATCCTTAGTAATCCCCGATCCATAGATAATAATACAATCTTCAGGAACATGACTTTCTTTATGTCCAGGAAAATACGTTATGCCTTTAGCAATGAGTTTATCTACAATAGCACTTTGATTTAAATCACTACCTGATACGGAATACCCACGGTCTAATAAAATATGAGCTAATCCACTCATTCCTATGCCACCAATACCTATAAAATGATAGTGGATTGTCCTATCCATAGATTACCTACAAACATTCACAAATAAATTGATAAAAAGACTTCGAGGATTTGTTGTGATAATAAGCTCGCAGCGCCTCTCGCCTATTTTTAATAGTTTCAGAATCTAGAGCAAGTAAAATATTTTTAGTCAAAACTTCTTGGGAAAGCTGTTTTTCTAAAATCATCGATCCTCCCCCTATAGTATAGACAAGAAACTTTGCATTTTCTTCCTGATGTCCGTAAGCTCCTGGATATGGTATGAGTATCGAAGGACTTTGCGCCCATAACAACTCATCTAAAATTGTAGCTCCTGCGCGACTAATTACCAGATCTGATGAAAGTAAAACATTGAGCATATCTTGTTCGAAATGTTTTACACAGAAAGATACATCACCACGACTGTAGACATGCTGTATAGAAACAACATCACCCTTAGGTCCTGCAATATGATGAACATACATATTCGGATAATCCTTAGCAACATCTACAAGAGCAGATGGAACATAATCGTTTAATGTTTTGGCTCCTTGAGAGCCCCCCACAACACACACTGTTGGAGAATGCGATGTGAGACGTTCTACAATAGGACTGAAAGAAGAGAAGGCTCTTTTTGGCAACGAGATCTCTTGTGAAGGACAACGAAAATTTCTAGTTACCGGAGAGAACGATACTCCTACACCTTTAGCAAAACGTGAGAAGAGCCTATTGACTTTACCAGGGACAAGATTTTGCTCATGTAAAAATATAGGAATTTTCTTTTTTAGTGCTGCCACCAATACAGGAAGAGAATGATAACTACCAAATCCAATGACAACATCGGGGTCAAAAATCATAAGCTCTTTTTTAGCTTTCTTGTATCCTTTATATAAGGAACATGTTCTACGGATAGCCATTAGAGGATTAGAAATTACCGGCAAACCCGAGGGGATTTCTTTATAGTGTACATCTTGTTCATAAAGATTCGGATGATTATCTAATCCCTTCCCCAAAAGAAGAACGTCTATACCCTCTTTACAAAATGCTTCTCTTGTTGCTAGAGCTGGAACTATATGTCCTCCCGATCCTCCGACGGCTAAAGCTATTTTGTTGATTTTCTTCATCACACACCCTTAATAGCAAAGTAACACCACACATATTAGCAATCAAAGAGGATCCTCCTTGACTGAAAAAAGGAAGATTTACTCCCTTACTTGGTAATAATCCTGATACAACACCTAAATTCATGAAAGCTTGCATCCCGATAATTACTGTAATAGCTATTGCTAACGAAGCTGCTTCTAAAGAAGACGCTCGAATAGCAACCACATAACCGCCATAAACAAAATACATGTACAGCAGAATCAAAAGCAGCATACCAATGAAACCAAATTCCTCAGCATATATAGCAGCGATATAGTCATTTTGCGCTTCGGGCAAGTAAGTAAGCTTTTGTAAACTTGCTCCTGGCCCCTTGCCCAATAATCCTCCTGATCCCGCAGCAATTTTTGCCTGATACGGTTGATGGCCTCGCCCTTTAATATCCAACTCTGGATGGAGATAGACATTTAAGCGATGCCTCACGTAAGGCATCCTATAAGCAAGAGCACCTCCAACAACAAGGATACATAACAAAGGAAGTAACCAATACCGTAGCCGTACAGCTGTCATAATAAATACGGGAATAAGAGAAAAAGCAATTACAGCTGCAGAACCATTATCAGGCTCTATAGCAATCAATAGAATAGGAATGAACAACGTTGTAGTTAGCTTAAGGAATGATTTAAAATTTTCTCGATATTGAGGACGGGAAACGAGATATTCTATAGCCACACAAGGGACAAGGTACTTCACAAATTCAGAAGGCTGTAAGGTAAGTTGTCCTATACCTAACCAACGTTTGGCGCCATTCCTACATACTCCTATCCCAGGAATTAAAACAGCAATAAGAGCTATTCCTGCAATAAGCAATAATGTAGGACTCATTTTTAGAAAATCTTTCCATCCTGTCATATAAACTAAAGAAGAAAGACTCAGTCCTAATAATAGATACGTAATCTGACGAATTAGAGCTTTATGCGTACTGCAAGGTAGAGAACGATCTAGAATTTCGGCTGAGGAAGTATCGAAAACCATAACTAGACCTAGAGAAAAAATCCCTAATAAACATGAAACAATGAACCACTTCATATTGGGCCTAGAGATAGATTATCGTATGCGCAATTGATCTCCAGGTCTAAGTTTGCGCGCCTTATGCTCATCAAGATCATTCATCCTTAGCAAGTCTTCAAGACGGATATGATTACGTAAAGCTATAGTCCAAGGACTATCGCCTTCCTGAACAGTATAGAAATCTTCAGCGCTGGAGACTTTCACCTGAGGTTTTTTAGCTTCTTCTTGCTTATCAGACACGGGCACCTTTAATACCTGGCCTATCTTCAATTGTGTAGAAGATAGATCATTAATCTGCATGAGAATAGCTACAGTCGTATGATTTGCCTTAGCAATACGCTCTAGAAAATCTCCTTTTTTCACAATAACCGTTGCATAAGCTTCTTTTTTAGGAGCTTCTTTAACAACTTGGTCTTTTGGTTCATGAGATATAGGATTTACAATCGGAACGGAAGGAGTTGTTTGAGGAACATTAGGTGCTGGAGGAGTTTTGACAACTACAGGTTTATTTTCTGCAAACTGCACTGCCAATTCCTCTTTAGAAACACGTTGAGGAACAGTCTCTACGGTAGGTTTTTCAACCTTTTCTATTTTTTCTTGTGCTTTTTCTATAGAAGTAGGGACAACTTCAACAAGCTTTGCTGGTAAAGGAGGAAGCAATACATCTGTATTTTTCTTATCAGAATGTTTTGCTGTAGTGAATAATACTAGCACCAAAACTGCATTCACTAAAGTTGCAATTATAATCGTATCTCTACGGTTCATATTTTTAATGCCTCCATGTCACCAACCAATTGCCTAAAGCAATCTCCTCGTTCCTCAAAGCTCTGAAACTGATCAAAACTGGCACACCCAGGAGATAATAGTATTACATCACCAGGTTGTGCGATACTCTGGGCTATGCTTACTGCTTCTTGTAGATCTCGGGCTTGAGTTAAAGGAAGACTACTAGATAAAGCTTGGGTAATTTCGTTTCGACATTCCCCCATAGCCACAATATGTTTTACCGTTTGAGTAAGGACTGGAATCAAAGAAGTAAAGTTACTTCCCTTATTCCTTCCGCCCAAAATAACAATGATGTTTTCTTTCACAGCTATCAGAGCTTTTTCTACAGAGCTCATAGTTGTAGCCTTACTATCATTGATATAACGCACGCCATCTTTTTCTCCCAGATATTCTATTCTATGGGGAGGTTTATCAAAGGTTTGAATTGCCTGTAAAAACCCTTCCAAAGGAATGTTGGATATCTCATTAGCTAAAGTGTAAGCCGCGCAATAATTATTCATATCATGCAAGTATAGTGGTTTTAATGCACTTCCTTTATCTAAAATTGAAGTTATTTCTTTAGTATAATCCAAATAGGATTTTCCAGATGAAATGCCTTCCCCAACCCATAAAGACTTAGATGATTGCAAACATTTAGCAATGTTATTTTTCGCTTCGCTATAAGCTTGTAAAGTTTGATGATAATCTAAATGATTATCAGAAATATTTAAAATAGCAGCTCCTGATAGTACAGGCACCTCTATTTCTTGCTCAGCCAATTGAAAAGAACTAATTTCAACAACACGAATACCTTTTTGATGCATTGCCTGAAGAATAGGTACACCTATATTCCCCATAGCAAAAGCATTTGTTCCTAAAGAACGTAGTAAATGGACTAAAAACAATACTGTTGTTGTTTTTCCTGTAGATCCTGTAATTCCAATAGAAGGATATTGATGAAATTCCGAATCTTGAAAAGCAATCTGAACATCAGTCACGATGGGAATATTTCTACGTTTTGCTTCAGTTACTAAACGATGCGAAGATTTGATCCCCGGGGAACGCACAAATAGATCTATATGTTCAGGAAATTCCTCAGTGTTATCTAGATAACGCTCGCAAAAGAAACTACAAGAATTTAGAGCATTTAAAGATCTATCGATTCCTATAATATAATCCCCTCGATTATACAGAAATTCTGCTACGGATCTTCCTGTAACTCCAGCTCCTAAAACTATAACACGTTGGTTATTCACAAACTATCTCCATAAGGCGGCGGCAATCCCTACAATCATACAGATGAATCCTGCCATATAAAAACGCAGGACAACTTTCGTCTCTGGAATACCTTTATACTCATAATGATGATGTAGAGGGGAACATAGAAAAATACGCTTTTCCCTCAATCGATAACTACCAACTTGTAAAATTACTGATCCAGCTTCTGCAACAAAAACACCGCCCAATAAAATTAAAAGCAATTCCGCACGAAGCATAACAGCACAACTACCTAATACCCCTCCTATAAGCAAGGAACCTGTATCACCCATAAATACCTGAGCAGGAGAACGATTGTATTTTAAGAAAGCAAAGCTTACTCCTACCAATGCAGCTAATAATATAGACACATCTTGCGCTAAAGGAATTGTCGGATCTGTAATAGCAACTACTAGCAAACCAAAAGCGCTCATACATGTAGTTCCTGCTGCCAAACCATCGAGACCATCTGTAAGATTTACAGCGTTGCTAGTCCCTACAATTGCTAGCATTGCTAAAGCAAAATAAAAAAGTTTGCTTAAAATACTATGTCCAAAAGAAATAGCTCCAAAAAAAGGAACCTTTAATGTGCAAAATAGGGAGCTACCTTTATATAAAGAAAATATAGCTAGAATTGTGAGCATAGAAATCAACAGCTGTAAAATAAATTTCTGTTTTGCTGTTATACCATGTCCTTTTTTTCTTCTCTTTTTTACTATATCGTCATACCACCCTAAAGTTCCCCAACTGACTATCAGAAATAGAAACAGCCATGTTGAAAGTTTCTCTAAAGGGAGCCAAAAGAACACAGTGGTTAGTAAGACAATACAAAAGATTATCCCTCCAGCTGTAGGTGTGTGCTTTTTATCCTGATGAAGAATCTCTAGCTTCTTACAGTAATCTTTATGCACTTGATTGTAATGATTTTGTTTCTTTAACCAGTATATCATGGGTTTCCCTAAGAAAATCCCCAGGAGAAATGCTAGGCCAAATACCGTGGTTAATAATAAAATCCACGATTCATTAAAATAAGGAAATACAGAACTCATAAGTAAAGTATTAAAAATTAAAAACAGCTTAATAGAGACTCTAAAGCTAAAGATCGTGATCCTTTTAACAAGACAATATCTCCTTGCTGAACAACTTTCTTTAAAATCTCTTCTATACTCTGAGCAGATGGATGGAAAGAAACTTCACAAGGACCATATTTTAATAAATGCTGAATCGGCAACCATTTTTCTCCAATGAAGAAAATAATACTCGCTTTTGATAAAGCTTTTTTAGCAACAACGGTATGACCTTCCTCAGAATAATTTCCTAATTCTGCCATATGCCCTAAGATAAGTATAACTTTCCTACCTTCCGAAGGATTAGGAATCGCATCTAAAGCAGCAATCATCGCTTCAGGGCAGGCATTATAGGCATCATTGATTACTTGAACACCATTTCGTATGCTTTGCTCAAAACGCATGGGGGGGAGTTGCAAATCACAACAAGAGTGGACAATCCTATCAACAGGAACATCAAGAAGCCAAGCCAAAGATAGAGCTATTAATAAATTACTGTAGGCTGGCTGATAGGGTAAAGAAATTGCAAAATCTATATCGCCTTCAGGAGTACTTATAATCACGCTATCCTTGCGAATAGCCTTATAATAAAAATCAGCAGTTTCGTCATGAAAAGCAAAGGAGAACTTCTCAGAAGATGGGGACTGTTTTATAAAGTGAGAATACCAAGGAGAATCTTTAGGGAGAAGTTGTACACGACTATTTCGTAAGATATGCCCTTTTTCTTCAGCAATGCCTTGAACTCCTTTATCAGAAAAATTCATAGCATGTTGGTCCACCACATTGGTAATTACAGAAACTTCAGGTTCTACTATAGAAAGTAAATCCTTCATATTTCCTGGTTCAGAAACTCCCATTTCCAAAATTATAAAATCCTCATCACCGTCAGCCATTAATAAGCTTAAAGGAACAGTAAGTTGGGAGTTATAGCTTTTAGGACTGGCATATACTCTATATACTGAGGAAAGGAAAGTTCTCGCAAATACTTTTGTAGTTGTCTTTCCAATAGATCCGGTAATACCAACGATCGTTCCCTGAAATAAATGACTTTGATTTTCTCCTGCTTCTTTCAATGCTTCCGTTGTGTCATTAACAACAATTAATTCTAAACCAAACGCATCTCCACAATAATCCCTAGAAACAATTGCCGCTACAGCTCCAGCTTGAGCTGCTTGTTTAAGAAACCGATGCCCGTCTGTATACTGTCCAGCAAGAGCAAAGAATAAGTCCCCCGGATGTACCTGACGACTATCAATAGCAACTCCAGAAATCTTTTTCCCAGACCTTGGATATTTCACATCGGATAGCATTAACGATACCCAATCTTCTAATAAGATAGATCGCATTCCTCAGCCTTTTGTCTCTTATTAAAATACATCTAATCAAAACTATACTGTTAGAATAGACATATCATTTATGAGTTCTAGGATTAAATCAGAGAGTATTTCAAACATCCTGTTCGTTAATATAAATAAATATACTACATGAATGCAAGCAACCTTATGATACTCTCGCAAGATTTCCTACTGACTATAAAATCGTATTTCGCTTAAACTAGGATTTCCTTGCGTTTTTTTGGTGGCATAGCCAAGCGGTAAGGCCGAGGCCTGCAAAGCCTCTATCCCCGGTTCGATTCCGGGTGCCACCTTTCTTTTCATCTAAGGTATTGTACTCTAAAAAATGACTTGGTAGTGTGAGTTTTACTTAAAACTTCTTTAGAGGCTACCAATGTTAGACAAGGAAAATTCCCTGTATGATACAGATAAAAAACTTTTCCTTGGGATAGACAAAGTTTTCCATTCTATTAAGGATCACTACGGACCTCTTACTTCGTCGCTATCTTTTTTCGAAAATGAAGGTTATCTAGCTTTATCTCGTATAACCCTGGCGGATCCTCACGAAAATATTGGCGTAGATTTTGCCAAAGCCATGGCAAAGAAAATCCATAAGAAATATCTTGATGGTGTCACTACTGGTATCATTTTACTCTACACTCTTCTTAAGGAAAGCTATTTTCTTTTAGATCGAGGTTTATCCCTGTATAAGCTTTGTTCTGCTTTAAAAAAAATGGGAGAAAAACTTCTAACATCCTTGGGAACACATTCTTGGCCCTTAAAAGATAGTAATAAAGCCAAGGGGATCATCTTTTCTGCTTTTCCTGATCTTACAATTGCCACAGAGTTGGCAGAAGCTTTTTCAGCTGTAGGTTCTGAAGGATTTATTTTATTGTCGCAGCTCGGAGTATCGAATACACAGGTCACTCAGGGATTAAAAATCCCGCGTGGTTATCTATCTCCTTATTTTATTTCTCAATCCACACAACGTACAGTCATACTTTCTCATCCCCGCATCTTTGTTACCGATAAGAAAATCACTTCAATACTTAGCTTTCTTCCTCTACTACAAGAATTACAAGAGAATGATGAACAGCTGCTTATTTTCTGTAAGGGTATAGATCAAGATGCTCTTGCCACATTCATGGCAAACAAATTTGAGAACCTTCTACAAATTGTTGTTGTTGATTTGAATGATCCCTCTCTTGATCCAACTTTTTTCGAAGACATCACTTTATTCACAGGAACTACGGTTTTCTCTCAAAATTTTTCTCCAGCTATGCAACTACCCGAATGCGCATCTTTAGGTTCTTGTGTCTCTGTAGAAATCTCTCAAGAAGAAACAGTAATTATTCGTGGAAATAGTGTGTCTGAAGTTCTAGCATTGAAAATACATCAAATAGAGGAAGAAATACGCACTAGCTATTCTCAAGAAACAAAAACCTCATTAATAAAAAGAAAGCATCGATTACAAAGTTCCGTTGCTATTGTTCCTGTCCGAGAAGAAAATAAATTTTTCTATTCCCTAGCGCTCTCTACATTAACATCTGCCTTAGATAAAGGTTATATTCCTGGAGGTGGTGCGGGCTTATTCTATGCTTCTTTAAATCTATGTGAAGAAGATAAAGTGTCCGAAGAAGAACGAGGAGCCATGAATGTTATACAAGCATGCTGCCGAGCGCCTTTAGAGCAATTAATCAAGAATTTAAAATTAGATAATAAGGTTGTTATCAATAAACTCATATCGTTATCGACTCCAAGTCTCGGAATGAATGTCCTTTCTCAGCAAATTGAAGATCTGATTGCTTCAGGAATCTTAGATCCTCTAGCTAAAGTAAAAGATATTTTTTCCTTAGCATTAGAAACAGGATTAAATATACTTTCATCGAAAGTAATCATCAATGATACAAAGTAAACTATTCAGAAATTTTTTATATTCAAACACAAGATATTTTTTAGCCTCTAAATATTTCTATTTTAATATTTTGAGAACGTGCTGCCTTGCTGCAGCTTCATAAGATCTCTAAATAAAGCAGTTAATAAGAAAATCCTAACACAGTACCATGTCTACTTTAGTGTTTTATCCCAGAAATATTTTTAGAATGAGAACACTGTTCCCTCCCTTTCTAAATATTAGAACATCACGTTATCTTTGTTCTCTTGGAGATAAAATCTCACAATTATATTTCCTCTCCCTTTGAGGAAAGAACTCGAATTGTTATTAAAGATTCATGGCAAAAGAACAAGGATCTTAAAAGTAGTTTAGCATAGAAAAAAGGCTCTCTTTTTTATTAGCTCTTACGCTTCTAAAATTAAGATATCCTTGGGGAAACAGGTGATATGCATAACAAATCTTCAGAAGCTCATCGTATCATTCATATTTCTGATGTGCATTTTTGTGTCTTTCCCAAGAATCCATTAATCTGTCTTAATAAAAGATTTAAAGGAGCATTACGCCAAGTATTTGGTGGTGTTACATTCCAATCATCAACTATATCCGAACGGTTCCCTGATTTAGCTGTAAAATTACAAGCTGATAGCATTTGTATTACGGGAGATTTTTCTCTTACAGCTTTGGATGCAGAGTTCCTACTTGCTCAAAATTTTGTGAATAACTTAGAACAGCATGCTTCCGTCTACGTACTTCCTGGAAATCATGACGTTTATACCCAGAAGGCACTGAATCATCAAACGTTTTATCAATACTTTCCTAATACACAATTGCAAAATGAGCAGATCTCTTTTAATAAACTTATAGACCACTGGTGGCTAGTCTTATTAGATTGTTCTTGTTTGAATGGTTGGTTCTCAGCGAATGGCATGATAAAATCATCTCAAATTTCTGTTTTAGAAAATTTCATTCTTAGCCTCCCTCCAAAAGAAAATATTATTATCGCTAATCATTATCCTCTTTTACCTACAAAAGACCCTTCTCATGATTTAATTAACCATCTACTTTTACAACATGTCCTGAAAAAGTATACTAATGTACGTTTGTATCTTCACGGGCATAATCATCAAGCTGCAGTTTACAACTGTAAAGATCATGCACCAAATATGATTTTAAATAGCGGTTCTATCTCATTACCCTCTAATGCACGTTTTCATATTATAGACTTATACCCCCAAGGGTATCATGTCTATACTGCAGTAATAACAAATCTCTTGGATACAAAAGAACCTTTAGAGATCTCTATAGAAGCTAGTCTGGAGTCGTGGTAGTTTAAAAAAAGAGTAAGATGAAAAATAGAAGAAACTGTGGAAAAACTACACACCTTCTTCATAAATTTTTTCTGCGACAACTCGAAATACCTCTGGAGTATCTGGAACTTCGCAATGAGAAATGTCACGAGTAGATTCCGGCATAGCTACAAGCTTTTCAACCCAAACTTTCCGTTTCCTTTGTTCTTCAAGAACTAAAGCCTTATCTCGTAATTTTTTAAGTAGCTCTGCTTCTGCAGACAGCTCTTTTATTTTTTTTGTTTCCATACTATGGAATCTAAAAAAATTGTGTTTTTTACACAATAGAACTTCTTATAGCTAGCAACTACTTAGAAACTCGAGATTCATAACTCCCTGTACGTGTATCTATTTTAACGACTTCACCCTCTTCAATGAAAATAGGAACCATAATTTTTGCTCCTGTATTTGTCACTGCTGGTTTTAATACTCTTCCTGAAGCCGTATCTCCGCGTACACCTGGTGCTGTTTCAGCGATAGTAAGTTCCATAAAAATTGGAGGTTCTACTCCGATAACGTTACCGTTGTATAAGACTAATGTATAGATGGTATCTTCTAATAACCATTGACGGATATTTTCTATTTTATCCCAGAAAATCATCTCTTGTTCAAATGTCTCATCATCCATGAAGGTAGCTCCTTCTTGATCTGAGTAAAGGAAACGCATCTGTTGTTCTCGTACATCTGCGGTTTCTACAGATTCCCCAGACTTAAACGTCCTTTCAATGACTCTTCCAGTCAAAAAATTCTTTACCTTAATCCTGTTGAAGGCTTGGCCTTTTCCTGGTTTTACAAAGTCATTTTGCAAAATCAAATAGGGTTGACCATCTATTTCTATTCTTAATCCTACACGAAATTCACTAGTACTTACACGAACCATGGGGCCATTTATCCTTAAAATTCTCCCATTTATGTTATCTTAGGACCTTTTCCTTTGTCCAGAAGAATGTCTTGTATGGCGTAGGTCCATACATCAACAAAAAATTATTGATTTTAGTTTAAACGTGCAATTTTCCTATACACCGTATAAAACAAGTTATTATTTGATCTCGACAATATCTAGTTAAACTAGGGAGCAAAAGTATGTTCAAGCAAAAAGACACAAATATCAATGAATCAAAAATAGCTCAGGATATGCTGGAGCGTTATTCTGGATCGACTATTGAAGAATTTTGTCCTTATCTGCTCTTAACGAACTTTGCTTATTACACTCATGTATTTGCAGAAGCTTATCAAGTACCCATTTCAAAGGGATCAATGTTTTCTGCAGCACACGCGCCTCAGGTAAATGCTTCCATTCTTGATTTTAAGTTGGGGTCTCCTGGGGCAGCTTTAACTGTAGACCTATGTTCATTCCTTCCTAATATAAAGGCTGCTGTAATGCTGGGTATGTGTGGGGGACTACGTTCACACTATCAAGTTGGGGATTATTTTGTGCCGATAGCTGGCATTCGAGGAGAAGGAACTTCTGATATTTATTTCCCTCCGGAAGTCCCTGCTTTAGCAAATTTTATGGTTCAAAAAACTATTACAGAGATACTAGAAGAGAAAAAATCCAGCTACCATATCGGAATTACCCATACTACAAATATCCGCTTTTGGGAATTCAATAAGGAATTTCGAAAGAAGCTTTATGAAAATAAAGCTCAAACCATAGAAATGGAGTGCGCTACATTATTTTCCGCAGGTTATAGAAGAAATCTTCCTATGGGGGCTCTACTAGTTATCTCAGATTTGCCGCTAAGAAAAGAAGGAATAAAGACTAAGGAAAGTGGAAATTTTGTATTGAAGACATACACCCAAGACCATATCACTACAGGAATTGATGTCGTAACAAAATTAGACACAGTATTGAAAAGCCGTCCTACAAAAACCCAAAAAGGCTTACCTCATATGGAACTCGGAGAGGCCGATGATACTATGCCTAAAGATTCTGGGATCTCAGATAGTGATTACTGAGAAAGTATCCTTTGTAAAATACAATCCGCAGTAAATCCACAAGCTTCTGCCACATCAGCAGGAGCTCCCGAATAACCAAATCTATCCATAGCAATGGCTAAACCATTAGAACCAATATATTTATACCATCCCAATGCAGATCCTGCTTCTATAGATACTCTTAAACCCAAATCACCGCCGATTACACTCTCTCGATATTCAAAATCTTGTTGTTCGAATAGTTCCCAACAGGGGAAGGAAATTACACGAACTTTCTTATCTAGGTAGATCAACTCTTGAGCTACAGCTAAAGCTAAGTGTAATTCTGATCCGGTAGCAAATAAAGTATAATCTGGCTTGCCTTGAGTCTCTTTTAAAACAATATAAGCTCCACGCCCCACACCTTCTTTAAACGGTCTGTTTGTTTGCGCTAGAGTAGGTAAATTCTGCCGGGAAAGAATCAATGCCGTGGGGCCGAGATAACGTAATGCTGCATGCCAAGCTCCTTTCACTTCGTTAGCATCTCCAGGACGGATAACTTGCAAACCCGGAATTGCCCTTAATGACATGATCTGCTCAATAGGTTGATGTGTTGGACCATCCTCTCCAACGAAAATAGAATCATGAGTAAATTGGTAAATAACAGGTAACTTTGCCAATGCTGCTAAACGAATCGCATTCCTTAAGTAATCAGAGAATACTAAGAATGTTCCCCCAAAAGGTCGGAATACTTGAGAATAGGCTAAACCGTTCATAATAGCCCCCATACCAAATTCTCGAACACCGTACTTAATGTTCCTACCAGAGAAGTCGTGACTATTAATATCTTTAGCATCTGCTATCCATGTTCCATCTGAACTTGATAGATCTGCAGATCCCCCAATAAGGGAAGGAATGTTTTTAGCTAAATTTTGAATTATCTTGTTAGACGCAGCACGGCCAGCTATAGCTTCTGGCATTTCTACACCTTCAAGTATTGTCTCTAATTTTTCTGAGGATATTGGAGCTTTTAGCGAAAGAAATTCTTGATGCAAATCAGGAAATTGACGTGACCAAACACGGAAATCATCTTGCCATTCCTCTTGAACTTTACGATCTTCTTGTAATTTATGGGAGAAGAAAGATTTCACCAAAGGAGAAATAAAGAATTTTTCCTCAGGAAGATGCCAGAAACGTTTTGTCTGCTCCACTCCATCTTCTCCTAAAGGCGACCCATGCGCCTTATGACTTCCTTCTTTAGGAGAGCCATGACCTATAACTGTATGAGCTACTATCAATACAGGACGCTGCTGTGATTGTTTAATTTTTATAAATGTTTCGTGGATTGCGAGAAAATCATACCCATCTATTTCATAAACTTCCCAACCGTAAGATTCAAAACGTTTTTTTACGTCTTCAGAACTTACTTCCCCTAAGAAGCCATCTAAAACAATATTATTGTAATCATATATAACTACGAGATTATCTAAACCTAAGGTTCCTGCTAAACTACAGACTTCATGGCTAACGCCTTCCATCATGCATCCATCACCAGATAAACAATAGACTTTACCATTGAAAATTTCATGCTCAGGTCGATTAAAACGGACTTGAAGCATTTTCATAGATAAAGCCATACCTACGGCATTGCCTAAACCCTGACCCAAAGGTCCTGTAGTAGCTTCAACACCCTCTGTTTCTCCAAATTCCGGATGACCAGGAGTCCGTGAATGTAACTGACGAAATTGCTGGAGATCTTCTAAAGAAACATCGTATCCAGCAAGATGAAGACAGGCATATAATAAAGCCGAGCCGTGTCCTGCTGATAAAACAAACCGGTCTCTATCAATCCATAAAGGATCTTTGGGATTATGTCTCAAAACATAACTATATAAGTATGCGGCAAGTTCCGCACAACCTAAAGGCAATCCCGGATGACCAGAACCAGCTTTTTGAATGATCTCTATGCTTAACTGTTTAAGAGTTCCTGAGATCTTTTCTAAGATATCTATATCTACTTCTCTGTTCACCATTTGTCGGACCTAAAAGTGCTTCACAAGAATACAAAGATCAAAATTATAGGGCATGCATTACCAAAAAGCAAGACTCCTCAATTCATATACGCTTTCATAACTCTTATACGTCAATTGCACACTGATTTATCTCAACTGAACAAAACATTTGTCTACACTTAAAAACAAAAAAAATCTTTCTTAGGACAGTATTAGAGACTAAAATCAATCTCTCCCATATAATTAGAGCAAGTTCAACATTTTTGACATTACAAAGTCATTTCTTATGTTAAGTAACACTCTTCGATCTAATTTTTTAAAATTTTACGCTAATCGCCACCACACTATCGTTCCTTCTTCCCCCGTCTTCCCTCATAATGACCCTTCAATTCTTTTTACCAACGCAGGAATGAACCAATTTAAGGATATTTTTTTAAACAAGGAAACTGTGAGCTATTCGCGAGCCACCACTTCTCAAAAATGTATCCGTGCGGGAGGCAAGCATAATGACCTCGATAATGTTGGACATACATCTCGTCATCTTACTTTCTTCGAAATGTTGGGCAATTTTTCTTTTGGTGATTATTTTAAAGAGCAAGCAATTGCTTTTGCCTGGGAAGTATCTCTATCTGTATTTAATTTCGATCCTGATTTTATTTATGCGACTGTTCATGAAAAAGATGATGAAGCTTTTGCTCTTTGGGAAAAGCATCTCCCCTCAGAGCGTATTTTCAGATTAACTGATAAGGACAACTTCTGGAGTATGGCAGAAACCGGTCCTTGTGGATACTGTTCTGAACTTCTTTTTGATCGTGGCGAAAAGTTTGGTAAGGCCACCTCTCCCTTAGAAGATGCTGAAGGTGAACGCTTTTTAGAATATTGGAACCTTGTTTTCATGGAATTCAATCGTACAGCTGAGGGTTCTCTATTAGCTTTACCTAGCAAACATGTCGATACAGGCGCAGGTTTAGAACGCCTGGTTTCTATTATTTCTGGGACAGATACAGTTTTTGAAGCCGATGTTCTACGTCTTCTTATCTCAAAAACAGAAGAATTATCAGGGAAAACTTATCACGCAGACCAAGCTTTAGGTTCTGCTTTTAGAGTCATTGCAGATCACACACGCTCATTATCTTTTGCTATTGCTGATGGTTTGCTTCCTGGAAACACAGAACGTGGTTATGTATTAAGAAAAATTTTAAGAAGATCCGTAAATTATGGGAAACGTTTAGGGTTTACCAAACCTTTCTTAGCAGAAATTGTCCCTTCTTTAGTTGATGCTATGGGAGAGGCTTATCCTGAATTACGCCTATCTCTATCTCAAATTCAAGAAGTTATGACTATGGAAGAAGAGAATTACTTTAAATCTCTTCATCGTGGTGGGAACTTACTCCAACAGGTACTCAAATCATCATCGTCATCCTCTATCATTTCTGGGGAGGACGCCTTCAAATTAAAAGACACTTATGGGTTACCCCTTGATGAAATCGCTTTATTAGCTAAAGATTACGATTTCTCCGTAGATATGGAAACCTTTTATCAATTAGAAGAGGAAGCCAAAGAGCGTTCTCGAAAAAATATTACCAAATCTCATAGTTCTACAGATGCAGTTTATGACGCATTATCCCTAGGAGAGAATTCAGAGTTTATTGGTTATAATGACTTATCCTGTGATACATTTATTGAAGCAATAGTTTGTGATGGCAAACGAGTGTCTTCACTTAAAGAGAAAGAAAAAGGCGCCTTAATTTTAAAAGTCACTCCTTTCTATGCAGAAAAGGGTGGCCAAATTGGAGATGCTGGAGAGATATTCTGTTCTGATGGAACATTTATTGTTAGCCATACAACATCTCCAAAAGCAGGAATGATAATTCATCATGGAGAAGTTTCCCAAGGACAACTTTCTCAAGACCAAGCAATAACTGCACAAGTAAATTGTATTCGTAGAAAGAAAATTGGCAATAATCATACGGGCTGTCATCTCCTACATAAGGCTTTAGAGATGACTCTTGGTGATCATGTTCGGCAAGCAGGATCTTATGTTGACGATTCAAAAATTCGTTTAGATTTCACTCATCCCAAAGCTATTGCTCCAGAAGATTTAGCTTCTATTGAACTTTTAGTTAATGAAAAGATCAGAGAAAATCATCGTGTGGAAACTCGTGAAGCTATGTATTCTGATGTTATGAATTCCAAAGAAATCAAACAATTTTTTGGAGATAAGTATAGTGATATTGTTCGCGTAGTCTCAGCAGGGTTTTCTCATGAACTTTGTGGAGGAACTCATGCAGAATTTACAGGAGATCTCGGTTATTTCCGTATCCTTAAGGAACACGCTATAGCTACAGGAATACGCCGCATAGAAGCTGTAACAGGCAGAGAGGCTGAGACTCTAGCACATCAAGACAACGAGAATCTCAATGAAATTTCTCTTATCTTACAATCTCCTCGAGATCAAATTCTGAATAAATTACAAAACATTCTAGAAGAGAAAAAAGAACAAGCAAAAGAGATTTCTGAATTAGAGAATAAGCTTATTAATTCTCTATTGGATAAGCTTATTGACCGTCGTCAACAGGTTGAAGATGTTTCCTATTTGATTCATCACTTACCTGAATCAGAAAGTCATCGTCTACAACAGTATGCTAACTGCTTACATCAGAAAATACCCTCACGTTTAATTTCCTTATGGACGACTCAAAAAAATGGGAAATATATCATCTTTTCTCGAATTTCTGATGATCTTGTTAAACAAGGACTACAGGCTAAAGATCTTTTAAAAATATTACTCACACCTTGTGGTGGTCGTTGGGGAGGAAAGGATATATTTGCACAAGGTAGTGCTGATCATCTCCCACAAGCAGACGCATTAAATAATACTTTATGGCAATGGATTTCGACCCAGTTAATTTAAATCTACCTCTCTTATCTGAAATAACTAACGCCTCTATTCCATTACTAATAGAAAATATCCGTCCCGGAGCTCGCGGATTCTTAGCTGCCAAGTTTTTCCGCGAGAGGGAAGAATCTGTAGTAATGATCACTACACGTTCTCGTATTGATGATCTTTTTGAAGATCTTTCCTCGTTCTTAGGCTCCCCTCCTGTTGAGTTCCCCTCATCAGAAATTGACTTGTCTCCTAAGCTTGTTAATATTGATGCTGTTGGCAAACGCGATAAGACTCTTTATGAATTATATGAAAAGAAAGCTCCTTTATTTTGCGTAACAACTCTAAAAGCCTTATTAGAGAAAACACGCTCACCAAAAGATACCGCGCATCAACATTTAGATATCCAAGTTGGAGATATGCTAGATCCTGAAATGATGATCGATCTATGCAAAAACTTGGGCTATCGCCATGAAACCCTTGCAAGTGATAAAGGAGAGTTTGCGTATAGGGGAGGAATTATCGACATCTTCCCTCTGTCTTCTCAAGAACCTTTTCGGATAGAATTTTGGGGAGAAAAGATTATCTCCATACGTCCTTTTAATCCTTCCGATCAACTTTCAACAGGGAAAGTTTCTAAGCTATCGATATCTCCAGCCACAAAAGATTCAGGGAAAGAAGTGTTATCACACTGCCTATTGGATTATTTTAATACACCCCCAAGACTTATCTTTGATAACCTAACGATGTTAGAAGATGATTTTTCTGAAATTTCAGGAACATTATCCTCGTTACCCAATCGCTTTTTATCGATTACAGACCTATGTGAACGCGCTTTCCAATCTCCTACTATTTTCTTTGAAGAGAAAAGCTTCCCTAATGTTCATAATCTTAAAAACAATGAAGTAAATATTGAAGTCTTTCATCGTCATATAAAAGCCTCTCGACTCATTGCGCCATTTATTTATCCCAATGAAACTATCGATGAACAGGAAAATCCCCTTTTAGGTTTTCTAAAAAAACTTCAAGAATATATTCCTAATAAAGGCCAATCCTTTAATGTGGCCCTTTACAATACAAAAGCAAAATCTCTAAAAGAAGCTCGTGCTTTAGTAGAAACGCTAGCAGAAAATTCTATACATATTTACGAAAGACCTGGGAATCTCTCTTCAAGCTTTGCTCTTGTTGAAGAAAGATTTGCAGCGATTTCCCTTTCAGAATTTTCATCTACAAAAGTATTGAGAAGACAAAAACAGAGAAATTATTTTTCTGTAACCACGGAAGAAGTTTTTGTTCCTGTTCCTGGAGAGACCGTTGTGCATCTTCACAATGGTATCGGTAAATTTATCGGGATGGAAAAAAAACCAAATCATTTAAACATTGAAACAGATTATCTGGTTCTTGAATATGCTGATAAGGCTAGGTTGTATGTACCTTCTGATCAAGCTTACCTAATTTCACGTTACGTAGGGGCATCTGAAAAAGCCCCTGATCTTCACAACCTAAATGGTTCTAAATGGAAAAGATCTCGAGATCTCTCTGAGAAATCCCTCGTACTTTATGCTGAAAAACTTCTTCAGCTCGAAGCACAACGTTCTACTATACCTTCGTTTATCTATCCTCCTCATGGTGAGGAAGTAATTAAATTCGCGGAAAACTTTCCTTATGAGGAAACTCCCGATCAATTAAAAGCCATTGAACAAATTTACTCTGACATGATGTCAGATAAATTGATGGATCGATTAATTTGTGGTGATGCCGGATTTGGGAAAACGGAAGTCATCATGCGTGCCGCTGTGAAAGCTGTTTGTGACGGTCACCGACAAGTTATTGTTATGGTACCTACAACAATTCTAGCAAACCAACATTATGAGACTTTCTCACAACGTATGGCAGGATTACCCATAAACATTGCTGTTCTTTCACGATTTTCCGAAAGGAAATCAATGAAAAAAATCTTTGAGGATACTGCTAAAGGCGATATTGACATCCTAATCGGGACACACAAGCTAATAAACAAAAATCTAGAATTTAAAAATCCTGGATTATTAATTATTGATGAAGAACAGCGTTTCGGTGTTAAAGTCAAAGACTTCCTAAAAGAACGTTATCCTACTGTAGACTGCTTGACAGTATCTGCAACACCAATTCCCAGAACATTGTACATGTCTTTATCGGGAGCTCGTGATCTCTCTTTAATTACCATGCCTCCATTAGATAGGCTTCCTGTTTCCACTTTTGTTTTAGAGCATAATGAAGAGACATTATCAGCAGCCTTGCGTCATGAATTACTTCGTGGTGGTCAAGCTTATGTGATCCATAACCGTATTGAGAGTATTTTTAGATTAGGGAATACAATACGAACATTGGTGCCTGAAGCACGTATTGCTGTTGCTCACGGACAAATGTCATCAGATGAATTAGCTTCTATTTTCCAAAAGTTTAAAGACCAGGAAATCAATATTCTTGTCGCAACAGCATTGATAGAAAACGGTATCGATATTCCTAATGCTAATACCATTTTAGTAGATCAAGCAGATAAGTTTGGTATGGCTGATCTTTATCAGATGAAAGGTAGAGTAGGAAGATGGAATAGAAAAGCCTATTGTTATTTCTTAGTTTCTCATTTAGATAGGTTATCAGGTCCCGCTGCAAAACGTTTAGAAGCTCTGAATAAACAAGAATATGGTGGGGGCATGA
Source organism: Chlamydia crocodili (assembly GCF_018343815.1). Lineage (NCBI taxonomy): Bacteria > Pseudomonadati > Chlamydiota > Chlamydiia > Chlamydiales > Chlamydiaceae > Chlamydia > Chlamydia crocodili. The sequence continues at coordinate 381,724 of NZ_CP060791.1, forward strand.
AAATCGCCCTTCATGATTTAGAAATTCGTGGAGCAGGAAATATCTTAGGAACAGACCAATCAGGTCACATAAGTGCAATCGGATTCAATCTCTACTGCAAACTATTGAAAAAAACAGTCGCCGCATTAAAAAGTAATACTTCGCCCCTGTTATTTAACGACGACGTAAAGATAGAGTTCCCTTACAAATCACGTATTCCTGATACCTATATTGATCTGGCGTCTATGCGTATAGAATTCTATCAGAAAATAGGTAATGCCGAAGATACTGAGCAGCTTGAACTAATAAAAGAAGAAATGAGAGATCGCTTTGGTCCTATTCCTGAAGAAGTTCTATGGTTATTTGCCCTAGCTCAAGTACGCTTGTTTGCTCTACAACACAACATCTCTAGCATTAAAGGTACGGGAAATGCTTTGTACATTCAACAATGTCATGGAAAAACAGAACAAATAAAGAAAACATTACCGTATTCTTTATCCCCAACTCCAGAGTTGCTAATATCTGAAGTTTTAAAATCTATAGAAAAAGCTTTTCCTCTAAAAACCCCTAGTTAAGGAGGCATTATGTCGGGATTTTACGACGTTATAAAGCCAAAAACTACACGGCCACCTGTATGGTTTTTACGACAGGTAGGAAGATACATGCCTCAATATAAAGAACTCAAGGGCTCGCAAACATTAAAAGCCCTTTTTCATAATACGGAAGCAATTACTGAAGCAACTCTTTTAGGACCGAGTTTACTAAAAGTAGATGCAGCGATTCTTTTTGCTGATATTCTTTCATTATTAGACGGTTTTAACATCTCTTATGATTTCACTCCCGGACCACAAATCTCATTTTCTCCTGATCAAGAACTGATTTTCACAAAAGATCCCCAAGAAACATTTTCCTATCTTCTTGAAGCAATTAGAAATCTTGTGAAGCGTTTAAAAGTTCCTTTAATCGCTTTCGCCGCATCCCCTTTCACTATGGCAAGTTATCTTTTAGATGGAGGGGCTTCTAAAGATTTCCCGAAAACGATGGCGTTTCTTTATCAATATCCTGAAAGATTCGATACTTTGCTTAAAAAATTAACAGAAGGAACAGTCATTTATCTAAAGGAACAAATTCATGCTGGAGCTTCGGCTATTCAGCTATTTGAATCTTCAAGTTTGCGTTTACCCTCAGAACTATTTTCCCAATATGTGACGACACCAAATACACGACTCATTTCTCAATTAAAGCAGCAAGTCTCCTCCCCTATAAGTTTATTTTGCCGCTGTTTCGATGAAAACTTTTTAGATCTCTATTCTACGGGTGCGGACACATTACATCCTGACTATCATGTGAATCTTAATAAGATCTATAAAACAGTTGCAAATCCAGGATCTTTACAAGGAAATATCGATCCTGCACTATTTCTACTTCCTCAAGATGAACTTCTCGCTCATCTTGAAAAATACCTTACCACTTTGAAATATCAACCTAACTATATTTTCAATTCAGGCCATGGCATTCTTCCTGAAACTCCCTTAGAAAACGTCCAAGCTGCGGTATTATGTTTAACGTCAATTTCAACTTCTTAGAAGGTCTCCATCAACCTGCACCGAGATACACAAGCTATCCAACAGCTTTAGAATGGAAATCATCCGATGCTAATCCTGCATATCTTGCTTTTGAACGTCTCCAGGAAGATGACCGTCCGCTATCACTATATTTCCATATTCCTTTCTGTCAGTCTATGTGTCTGTATTGCGGATGCTCTGTAGTAATCAATCGTCGTGAAGATATTGTAGAAGATTATATCTCTACTCTTATTAAAGAAATGGAACTTGTCCATACTCTTTTAGGAGGAAAACGGAAAACTTCACGGATTCATTTTGGAGGAGGAACTCCAAGCCGGCTATCTAGAGTACTATTCGAGAAGTTATTTTTTCATATCCATCGTTTATTTGATCTTTCTGAAGTTGAAGAAATTGCTATTGAATTTGACCCTCGTTCTTTAAGGAATGATAGTGAAAAAGCTGAATTTATCCAGTCATTAGGATTTAACCGTGTAAGCCTAGGAGTTCAAGATACACAAGCTGCTGTTCAAGAAGCTGTACGACGACGACAAAGCCACGAAGAATCTCTGCATGCCTATCAGAAGTTTCGAGAACTAGGTTTTGAGAGTATAAATATAGATTTGATATATGGTCTCCCCAAGCAAACGAAAGTAACATTCACACAAACAATCGCTGATATTTTACAGATGCGTCCCGATCGACTAGCGTTGTTTTCATTTGCCTCTGTTCCATGGATAAAGCCTCATCAAAAAGCTATGAAAGAAAGTGATATGCCTTCTATGGAGGAAAAATTCGCTATATATTCTTATGCACGACATACATTAACAAAGTCGGGATACCAAGCAATTGGTCTAGATCATTTTTCACTACCTGAAGATCCCTTAAGCATAGCCTTTAAAAACAAAACTCTAATTCGTAATTTCCAAGGATATTCCCTACCTCCAGAAGAAGATCTTATAGGGTTAGGTATGACATCAACAAGTTTTATCCGCGGTATATATTTACAAAATGCAAAAACTCTAGAATCATACCATGAGCAGATCCTTGCAGGATCTCTAGCAACGATTAAAAGTAAGATTCTCTCAGAAGATGATAGAATAAGAAAATGGGTAATCCATAAGCTTATGTGTACATTTGTCGTATCTAAAGAAGAATTCTCAGATCTTTTTGGCTATCATTTTGATGAGTATTTTTCCGAAAGTCAAGAACGGATAGATGGCATGGCAACGACAGGATTGATCCAAAATAGCTCTTCTTTTCTTACTGTAACTCCTCTAGGAGAGCTGTTTGTACGTGTAATCGCTACAGCTTTTGATGCTTATTTCTTAAAAACTCTTTCTTCTAGCCCTAGGTTTTCACGATCTATATGAGAAAAGTTATTGTTATAGGAGCGGGAATTTCAGGATTAGCCACAGCATGGTGGTTACATAGAAAATTCCCTAATAGCGAACTTATAATTATAGATAAGGCAGATCGTCCTGGAGGGCTTATCTATACAGATCATCAAAAAGATTTCCCTTTGGATCTCGGTCCCAAAGGTTTTTTAGTACGGGGAGAGGGAGAGTATACTCTCGGATTAATCCATGATCTAGAATTACAAGATTGCCTCATAGCCAGTGATAAAACAGCGAAAAAACGTTTCATCCGCTACAAAGGAAAAACTCGCAAAGTCTCTCCCTGGACATTGATAAAAGAGGGCTTACCCTTTGCCATGGTCAAAGATCTCTTCGCCTCCCGATATACAAAAGATAGTTCTGTTTATGATTTTTTACGTCGTCACAGTACAACAAGTCTTATTCATAATGTGTTAAATCCCGTTGTTACAGCAATTCGTGCAGGGCATAGTGATGTACTTTCTGCGCATATGGCTTTTCCGACTCTTTCTCAACGCGAAGCAAAAACGGGATCTATATTACGCAGTTATCTGAAAGAATTTTCGAAGAAACAAAATAAAGATACTCCTTATCTTGCCTCTCTACGTCCGAATTTAGGTATTCTTATTGATACTTTAGTGAAGAAAATCCCAGCCAAATGGAAATTCTCTTCACCTGTAACAAAGATAGATTGTTTCCCCAAGGAAGTTGTAGTATCAACTACAAAAGAAACATTCTCAGCAGATTTAGCAATCTATACAGGGCCTACAACTACCCTTCCCTCTCTTATTGATATTCCTGGCATCCAGAACCTCTCCAATAAAATACTTCATTGGGATCTTTCTTGTATAACCTTAGGATGGGATAAAAATCCTCCTTCTATTCCGAAAGGTTATGGGATGCTCTTAGCAGATGAACCTCCATTACTCGGTATTGTCTATAATACTGAAGTCTTCCCCCAACAGATGCCTGGGAAAACAGTCATCTCATTATTAGTAGAAGATCGTTGGCATGATGAAGAAGCTTATGCTTTTTCTTTAGCAGCAATTTCTGAATATTTGGGAATTTCTACGAAACCAGATGTATTTTCATTATTCTCTCCAGAAGAGGGTCTCCCCCAACATTGCGTAGGATTTCTGGAAATGAAAAATCAAATACTTCCTTCCATTCCTCATAATTTAAAAATTGTAGGACAGAATTTTTCAGGACCAGGATTAAATAGATGTGTAGCTTCAGCTTATCGTGTTGTCGCTTCCATTTAAAGGAAGGAAACGTTCACAAAGAGAAAGCGTTGTGGTTAACATCTCTCCGAAATATTCCCGTCGTGGAGACATTTCGAGTAATCTTTTTTCAATATGATCCAGGAGATGCTGAGTCAGTTTTTCTTTTTCATTAAGTTTCTCATAAGCGCAAGCGAGTCCGGATACCCAACGCATTTCCATGGCTACGCGATTGGTAATTTCTTCAATAAGGATCACCTGCGGATGCTTAGGTGTTTGCCAATCTCCTTTTATCTCTTCAAAAACCTCAATGGCTCGCGAAGTATTTCCGAATGCAAGATAAGCATCAGCAAGATCCAACTTCAAAGTATAGTATATATATGTCCAAGCTTTAGCATTTTCTCCGGATAAGGTGACTTCTGAAAATTCATCTAAAGCTTTGATAAACCAACTAATTTTTCTAATTAGAGAGGATTCCATATATCCTTGAAGATAATAAACCAAAGATAATAATGAAGAATGAGGAAAGAGTTCTTGGAAACGAGACAAATGAAATAGAGCGGTATCTTTCCCCGAAAGATAGTCTTCTATATCATAGGCAAGAAGATACAAACGATCTCCATACAAACGAAGATCTAGATTATCGCAATAAAGCTCTAGATTCTCTCTACACTTTCTTGTTAATGCCCAAACTAACCTAATAGTAGATTGTAGCGAAGAACGTTCTTGAGAAAAGACAGTTGTTAACGACGCACTAGATTCTGTATTTTTGTAATATAGAGAAGAAAAGCAACATTTCGCAAGATCTTCTAATGGTGCAGATGGGCCTATCTCAATGGCAGAAGATACTTCTTTAGATAGTTCTCCACGACGAAATGCCAACCATAAAGTTAAAGCTCTACTATATTCACTGTCCGCCTCTCTCTCTTTGGCTTTTTCTAAATAGTTTTGTTCAGCTAGATCTATGTGTAAGTTAATGAGGGAAAGTATAGGGCTGTCATTATGAATCTTATAACGCTGTATCATATCATAGATAAAATAATGATAGATATCCTCAATGGATATTCTACTGTTACCCTTTAATGATTCACAGACTTTAACAATATTAGACGAAGATCCATGATCTTCTTTTATAAATAACGCATCTAGAGATTTGAGAATCCTACAATATAGAAATGAAAAATGGGATTTAGAGGAGAACTCTTTACAAGAATCTATTTTTTTTTGAAGAGCATAGGTAAGAAATAATCCTAAACCTGCCTCTTCACGACTCCAACTTTTATAAGCCCTAAGAAAAAAATCCTCAGCTTCGCCGTACTGTTGTTGTCGGCAATAAATACATCCTAAATATTCATATACTCGAGCTAAAGTCACTCCTAATCTAGTAGCATGATCTAAAATAGATAAGAAAATTTCTCGAGATTTTATGAAATCTTGTTTTTCATAGCTATAGCAACCCAGGAAAAAACTATATTCTGGGAAATAAGCATGTTCCAAAACAAATATAGATTCTCCAGCTACTAGTAGTCTCTGCATAGCTGAGAAATTTTTGATTTGATGATAGATTTCTAATAATGAAAAGTAACCATAATAAAGTAATGTCGATTGTAAATAGTTTCCATGATCTATAAGAACTTCTAATTCGCGAATGCCTTCTTGTTGATTCCATGGAAGTGTATACAAAGCATGAGCAAGAAGAAGTACATCAACTTCATGAGCACGCTGTACTTCTCCCCGTGCTATCCTCGATACTAATTTATCAATAGATTGCGCGTAATCTTTTTCAGCCTGACAATAGGGTAATAATAAAGATTCACAGGAAGCCTTAGTCTCTCGTGCTTTCTCAATTTCCAATCCTAAGACCATTTTCCTTAAAAAAATCTTCTCTATATCAATGACATCAGGATGGGGACTACACGCACCTGCTTCAACACTATGAGAAAGTTTCTCACACAATCTTAAAGCTTCATCGTAATTTCCTCGTTCCTTCATTATAAGAATCTCTTGTTTTCGATCCTCATAACTACTGTGTAAAGTCATACTATAGAGCTGAAGAAGAAGATTATCCTCTAAAGTTTCTCTACCACTGCCAATATTATGAAATTGTGTTATCAAATCCCTAAGAGAAACACCATCGGGATTCAATCTCTGCCAAGCAAGACGTATTTCAGATCTGATATGAGGAGGAATTGTAACTACGGATAATAATTTTCTTACTATATCTTTACTTGTCGATCTATCGTCTTGTTTTATTTTCACCTGTACGTACTGACGCGTTAGTGATGCTATAGTTTCCCAATCTCTAGGAGATAACATTGTTTTTTCAGAAATTACACGTTCTACAAATGCTGAAAAAGCTTCATCACAATCGATTCCAGATTTCAATACTGTATGTAGATCTGCACAATAATGGCCGAAAAACAACTGCTGAGTTGGAGCCGCACTGAGAACTCCCACACTGACAATTAAACAAAATTGAAAAACGCATACACAAGCGCGAAGACATACTTTCATGATAGATTTCTCTCTACCATAGTACTGGCAGGAAATATAAAAAAAATCGCAATAGTTCAAAAAAAATAAACTATATGCAAACCAAAAGTATAGGAAAAGACACTATTACTAAAAAAGAAAGTTCTTTTTGAAATTTTGTTATAAATTAAAAGCGACATAACCAGAACACTACCTAAAAAACACAAAAAAAAACCTCATTTAATGAAAATCAAAAGTTTACTTCTTCCAAAAAAAGACCTCCACATTACATCAACTAACATACTGACAAACAAAGGAGTACGAAAAATTAAAAAAGTAAAAATGATTTTCTGTTTTCTTTTCTCTAAAAAAATTGTTGCATGAATTTGAACAAACAAACTAATTAAAAATTAAAACAAGTAAAAATAGTTTAAAACAACAACTAGAGGACGCTTTTCATGGCGCTAAAAGATACGGCAAAAAAAATGAAAGATCTGTTGGAAAGTATCCAACATGACTTAGACAAAGCCGAAAGAGGAAATAAAGCAGCAGCTCAGCGAGTACGTACTGACTCCATCAAATTAGAGAAGATTGCTAAGCTGTATAGAAAAGAATCGATCAAAGCTGAAAAGTCTGGTTTGATGAAACGCAAGCCTGTAACAAAAGCTAAAAAAGCTACTGCCACTAAAAAGCCTGTAAAATCTGCATCTAAGCCTAAGGCAAAAGTAAAAGCTAGACCGAAAGTAAAAGCTAAAGCAGCTCCTAAAGCAAAAGCAAAAGCCCCCGCAAAAAAGACTCCAGCAAAAGCAAAAAAAAGCTCTAAATCTCGCTCCCTAAGAAAATAATTTTTTCCTTGTCTTGGTTTTTAGAGGGTAATTATATTTTATAACTTGCCCTCATTTTCTCTCTTTCCCTCTTTTCAAAAGATTGTCCCCAGAAAGCATCCCTTATGATAAAATTCTGCAGTAATTTTTATCTGCAGAACATCCTATCCTTATTACATCCCTGCAGGTGCGTGACGAGTTTTACATAAAACCCTTTAAGGTGGGCCATGCCTACAGTAATGAATTGTAAACATCTGGGTATTTGTGGAGGATGTTCCTCTCCCCAAACTGCCTATGTTGATTCTTTAAAAACTAAAGAACATCTTTTACATGAACTTTTTTCTCCTATTTTTCCTCCTTCAGAAATTCTTCCAGTGATTCCTTGCGATCCAATATTACGAGGGAGAAATAAGATGGAGTTCTCATTTTTCCAAACAAATGACGGAAAGAAAAGTCTAGGATTCATTACGCCTACAAAACCTAAACAGGGTGTTCCTATTACAGAATGTCTCATGATTCATGAACACGCTGTCAATATTCTAGATCTTACACGGATTTGGTGGGATAACCATCCTGAACTTACAGCTTACTATCCTCCTTTTAATAAAGGTTCTCTCTGTACTCTTACTGTGCGTATCGGAAATCCAAAACAGACATTCATGGTTATTTTAACAACATCGGCAAGAGAAGAGTATGCTGTTAGAAAAGAGCTTATTGAGGAATGGAAAAATGCTCTTATAAATTCTAACCTTCCTATTACCTCCATCGTTTGGGAAGAAAGAGTCAGCGTAAAAAATTCTCCGACTTATTTCCGTTCTCACTTAATTCATGGCGAACCATTTATTAAACAAACATTAATACTCCCTAAAGATGGTAATTCTGGAGTGTTTCACGTGCGCCCTAGAAGCTTCTTTCAACCCCAAAGTCTTCAAGGAGCAAAAATTATTGAAATTGCTAAAGAGTTTATGGATCCACGAGGATCCGAAACATTGCTCGATCTCTATTGTGGGGCAGGAACTATAGGCATTATGCTCTCTGCCTACGTAAAAAAGGTTATAGGAGTAGAAATTGTCCCAGATGCTATAGACTCTGCAAAAGAAAATATCTTAATAAATAAAAAAGAAAATCTCATTGAAGTACATTTAGAAGATGTCAAAACATTTTGTAGAAGACATCAAGACTGTCCTCCTCCTGATGTCGTTGTTATTGACCCTCCACGTTGTGGAATGCAAAATAAAGTTCTTAAATATCTTCTGAGAATTTTTCCAAAAAAAATTATTTACATCTCTTGTAATCCTAAAATACAGTTTGAGGAGTGTTGTAGTTTAATTTCTGCGGGTTATTGTATTAAAAAAATTCAACCTCTAGATCAGTTTCCCCATTCTCCGCACTTAGAAAATATTATTTTGCTAGAAAGGGAAGATAACCCCTAGGAAAAGCATTGAACGTACGCTTCCTATTATGTTAACCTTTCCCTGAAATAACCGAAGTAAAGGTGGTTTAATGTTATCTCGTTTATTCATGTGTTTTTTATTTCTATTGAGTTCGTCATCTCTCCTTGCCGATGAAGATGGTACTCAAGTAAAAAGTACTTTTGCTCAACCCGCTGTAATGCTAGGCATTGCCATTTTGTTCTTTTACTTCATTTTATGGCGTCCTGAACAAAAACGCAGAAAAGCTATGGAAAAACGCAAAAATGAACTTGCGAAAGGCGATAAAGTTACTGCTATGGGGATTCTAGGAACTATTGACGAAATCCGAGAGCATACTGTGATTCTTAATATTACCTCTGGGAAAATCGAAATGCTAAAAGCAGCAATTTCTGAAATTCTGAAGCCCGATGGAACTAAAGCATAAGCTTTAAGATATAGACATTTACTTTCTGTGATATTAGACAGATCTACATTGATTTTTTATAAGCCAAGTTATAACTTGACACCATAAGCTATTCAAAGAAGTCGAGGATTTTTAGGATCATGACTTGGCTTTCAGGCCTATATTTTATCAGCATTGCTAGTTTAGTATTTTGTGTTATAGGTTTGATACTTTCTGGGATCATTCTTATTTCCCGCAAATTCCTAGTTAAAATTCATCCTTGCAAGCTAAAAATTAATGACGACGATTCTCTTACAAAAACAGTAGATAGCGGTCGTACTCTGCTATCTTCTCTTTTAGATTCGGGTATTCCTATACCTTCTCCGTGTGGAGGCAAGGCTACTTGTAAACAGTGTAAGGTAAAAATCGTAAAAGACGCTGATCAACCTTTAGAAACAGATCGTGCTACTTTTTCAAAGCAACAGCTAGAACAAGGTTGGCGTCTTTCCTGCCAAACAAAAGTTCAGCATGATATGTGTTTGGAAATAGAAGAACGTTATTTAAATGCTTCTTCTTGGGAGGGCACAGTTGTTTCTAATGATAACGTAGCAACGTTCATAAAAGAACTTGTTGTATCTGTTAGCCCTGAACATCCTATTCCCTTTAAACCCGGGGGATATCTACAAATTAGCGTTCCTGCGTATAAAACCAATACTTCTGATTGGAAGCAAACTATGGCTCCTGAATACCATAGTGATTGGGAACATTTTAATTTGTTTGATCAGACTATAGACAATAGTCTCCTAGAATCAGATTCTGCAAATAAAGCATATTCTCTAGCCTCATATCCTGCAGAACTTCCTGTTATTAAATTCAATATCCGTATTGCAACGCCACCTTTTATTAATAATGCTCCCAACCCAGAGATCCCTTGGGGAATATGCTCATCGTATATTTTTTCATTAAAACCTGGAGACAAGATTACTGTTTCGGGCCCTTATGGAGAATCCTTCATGAAAGAAAACAACCGTCCCCTAATTTTCTTAATCGGTGGTGCGGGTTCTTCATTCGGTAGAAGTCATATTTTAGATCTCTTATTAGACAAGCATTCTACAAGAGATATTACATTATGGTACGGAGCTCGCTCTCTAAAAGAGAATATCTATCAAGAAGAGTACGAAAAATTAGAGAAGAACTTTTCTAATTTCCATTACCATTTAGTATTATCAGAACCTCTTCCCGAAGATATTGCTTCAGGTTGGGATAAGAATGATCCCGAAAAAACAAATTTCCTCTTCCGAGCTTTTGAGCTTGGTCAGCTCAGTAAATTGAGTAATCCTGAAGATTATCTATATTATGTATGCGGCCCACCGCTACACAATAGTAGTATTCTAAAATTACTCGATAACTACGGTGTAGAACGATCTTCTATAGTTCTCGATGATTTCGGCAGCTAGTGCTTAGCTTAGTTTTTTTCGCCATAGATATTTATCGGTTATTAGATCTTAACATTCGAATTAATGACATAGCATAGATCATCATGGCGAGAAAACTAAATACCATATGCGTAGCTTGGCTAACTGCATAAGCTCGGCCATTGGAGAATCCTTCAATGAAGCTCACATTACCAGTTGGAATAATATCGATGGTTGTATTTGTTGTTGCATTATACCGACATGAGGGAGCAACTTCTAAACCTCCCAATGTTGTCATTGCTGATAAAAAAGTCAGAAAAATTCCAAACACAGTCGTGTTCACAATTCCAATAACTCTATAGTGGCTATCAACATTCTGACGACGAACCCTCACTCTTCCTCTATTTTGGGATTCTGTTTGTTCATTATTTTGATCTCCATTATTTCCAAACCATCTCAAGCATCGGTTAAATAAGACATCACGGAGTCCCGGAGCGGTATATTCTAACAGATCTCTACCGAGCATAGTCCACCCAAAGAATGTCACTAAACCATATAAAGCTACCGTACATTGTGTAATAGTGGAACGTGCTGCCATACGAATATTATTTATGACATCGTATAGGTTTACAACAGGGCCAAAAGCACGAAAACACAAAGCTGCTATACGCATGTTTCGGTACCTTTCTCTTCTAGCACGAGGATTTGTTAGCATTAAAAACACACTACAAATGCCATCAATACCAAAAAAGAGGATACTTACAGCTAATAAAGCACCATTAAGGTTGTTATCAACTATAGGGAAAATCCATAAAATAGATGCCGCATCGGAAACTCTCATGATATTAGTAACAACTTCTGCAGCTCTATCAAGGAAGTTTTGAGGAGGCAAGGCTATCTCTTCAGCTTGAACATCAGAGTCTGGCATATTGATTAACGTCTGTATCCTAGCAAATACATTGGGGCTAGAGGAACGTGTTATGGAAACTCCTTGAACACTATAACCCACTACTCCAAAACTTTCTTCTCGATCATTTCCATTCAATGGCGATGATTCACCAATTTCTACCACACTAGATTCAGAAGTAACATTAGTAGCAACAGCATCGACTCCTGCAGTTAACATAAATGTGTTCACAATAGCATTATTAAAAGCAGGATCATGAAAATGCACCCAGAAAAAACCTAAACTTGCAGAAGAATATGGCAGCGTTGTTACCCCAGATCTTGAAAATCCTTCGGCATCCATACAGGAAAAGAAATCTCCAGGAACTCTAAAATAAAAAGACCGAGGGTGATTAGGATAATGCGAAGGACAAATTCCTACTAAAACTATATTACGAGCGTGTCTTGTACGTTGAATGGCTTCTTGAATATGCTCCGCACCATTTCCAAAAAAATAATGAATAAAAACACTGCCTCCAGGATGAGAGGCAAAGAAAGCATCCCAAGTATCTAAGATAGCTTGAGAAACTGGTGATATGTTGTTCGGATCTCTTCTACAGAAAAATGATGAAAATCTTCCACTTCCATCATTATAGATTCCTACAACCTCTCTACCTCCTAATAATTGGCTCAAATGCATAGCCTCATTTTGAGCTCCATAATATCCCGATTGACTCCCATTTGTATACCCCACTCCAACTAAAGGTGCAGGGGTAGGAGATATTGTAGGGCTTTCATAAACAGCATCAAAAATAGGTACATGGTATCCATGTGTAGAGGGATGCTCCCTACCATGAGTAAATAAATGTGTAGAGTCTCCGTAACTAACATCTGATTCTGAAGTAATAGATACGGATACTAGAGATGTGACTGGACTCGCTGAACTCGTTGTATCAATAGATTCTTGTATAGATTGTAGATCACTGAGTCGAAGAGATTCAGTTGCATTAGATTCTAGATTAGATTCAGAATCATTGGAAGAGACGTTACTAAGTAAACTAGATCGATTTGAGAACGATACTTCTCCATCTTCTAAAGGATATTGCGGAATAGATGCTAAAAATCTATCCGGAGTAGAATTACGTATAGGGGTAGACATAAAATTAACGGGTGTTCTTACACGTTTATCTCATAGGTAAAAAATTAAAAATCCCATGAGATCTGAACAACAATCAGTCAAATAAATAAAATTATGACTTTATAATCTCCGAAAAATAAAAGTCGGAGTCCAGTGTGTTTGAGGACCGTTAATAAGGGAGAAACAATGAAACTATTTAATAACTTTTAGGGACTAGTTCTCTTTGAGAATCTAGAAATACCCTTAACGGAGTATCTCAATACATTTGCCTAGGCAGTTAGGCACCGCTTGTAAGCGCGCTTGTACTTATGCATTATTGATACCAAAATTACTAAATAACTTAAGAAGAGTGAAATAGGTTATTTCACGTAGTAAGATTATAATCCTATGAATTTATTTTGCAAGTATCAAAAAGAATGCGAGCAAAAAAAAAGGAGAATATTTCTATTCTCCTTATAAAAAAACTCAGTTTACGAGTCAAAATAACTAAAAGCTTGGCAATGACCTACTCTCCCATACTCTTGTGTATAGTACCATCGGCGATAAAAGGCTTAACTTCTGAGTTCGGAATGGGGTCAGGTGTGTCCCTTTTTCCATTATCACCAAGCAAATTCTTGTAACGTAACAATTCACGTATACTAATAGACGCTTAAGAGAGTCTTTAGTATCAACTTACATCGATCGATTTATTTCAACAAAAAAGCCTATTGAGCTTTTTATATGATAAAAACCAAGTCAATGGACTTATTAGTATTGGTTAGCTAAACACATTACTGTGCGTACACACCCAACCTATCAACCACATAGTCTATATGGAGTCTCATAGGGATACCTTATCTTAAGGGAGGCTTGGCATTTAGATGCTTTCAATGCTTATCCTTTCCGAACGTAGCTACTCGGCTATGCTTTTGGCAAAACAACCGACACACCATTGGTTCGTCCATTCCGGTCCTCTCGTACTAGGAACAGCTCCTTTCAAGTATCCTGCGCCCACAAAGGATAGAGACCAAACTGTCTCACGACGTTTTGAACCCAGCTCGCGTACCGCTTTAATTGGCGAACAGCCAAACCCTTGGGACCTTCTCCAGCCCCAGGATGCGATGAGCCGACATCGAGGTGCCAAACCGCCACGTCGATATGAACTCTTGGTGGCGATCAGCCTGTTATCCCCGGAGTACCTTTTATCCGTTAAGCGACGGCGATTCCACTTTCCACCGCCGGATCACTAAGCCCGACTTTCGTCTCTGCTTGACTTGTAGGTCTTACAGTCAACCTATTTTATACCTTTACGCTCTACTCGTGATTGCCAACCACGATGAAATAAGCTTTGGGCTCCTCCGTTACTTTTTAGGAGGATACCGCCCCAGTAAAACTGCCCGTCTGGCAATGTCCATATTCCAGATTCATGGAATTATGTTAGACTCCCAACTTGTTAAGACCAGTATTTCAACGATGACTCCCACTCTCCTAACGAAGAGTGTTCATAGTCTCCTGGCTATGCTACACATAACAAATCAAGAATCAATACCAAAGTACAGTAAAGGTTCACGGGGTCTTTTCGTCCTTTTGCGGGTAAACAGCATCTTCACTGCTACTACAATTTCACCGAGTCTTTCGTTGAGACAGTGCCCAGATCGTTACACCATTCGTGCAGGTCGGAACTTACCCGACAAGGAATTTCGCTACCTTAGCACCGTTATAGTTACGGCGGCCATTCACCAGGGCTTGGGTTCAATGCTTTGCCTTACGGCTGACATATTCCTTTAACCTTTTGGCATTGGGCAGGCGTCACACCATATACTTCCCCTTAGAGGTTTGCATAGTGCTGTGTTTTTGTTAAACAGTCGCCTGGGCCATTTCTCTGCGGCCTCCCGGAGCTCATACCGTAAAGGTAATCACCCTAGAAGGCTCCCCTTCTTCCGAAGTTACGGGGATAATTTGCCGAGTTCCTTAACGAAAGTTATCTCGCGCGCCTTAGAATACTCATCTCGCACACCTGTGTCGGTTTAGGTACGGTCACCATCAACAGCTAGAAATTATTTCTTGAAAGCATTGCGCTACACTATCAGTTCCTCCGAAGATTTCCCTTAACCACAACCTAACCTTATGTTAGCGGATTTACCTACTAACCAGTCTCATTGTGATACGGACATTTCCAATCGTCCGCGTGCTTAACGTACTCCGTCATTCCATTGCTAAAGTTTTAGGTGGTACAGGAATATTTAACCTGTTACTCCATCGTCTACGCATTTGTGCCTCGACTTAGGGGCCGACTAACCCAGGGAAGACGAGCTTGACCCTGGAAACCTTGTGCTTACGGCGAGGAAGATTTTCACTTCCTTTATCGTTACTTATGCCATGGATCTTCACTAGTATCCGCTCCAGTACTCCTTACGGTATACCTTCGCTGCTGAATACTACGCTCTCCTACCGCGTATATATAAAATATACACCCGCGATGTCGGTTTTATGCTTGAGCCCCGATTATTATTGGCGCGATGATTCTCGATTGGTGAGCTGTTACGCACTCTTTAAATGATTGCTGCCTCTAAGCCAACATTCCAACTGTCTTAGAATCATCACTTCCTTACTCACTTAGCATAAAATTTGGGACCTTAATCGGCGGTCTGGGCTGTTCCCCTCTCGACAACGAAGCTTAGCCCCCGCTGTCTATCTCCCGGACTCGCTTTTGGTATTCGGAGTTTGATTTCCGTTGGTAAGCCGGTAGGCCCCCGCTAGAATTCAGTGCTCTACCCCCAAAAGCTTAATATCCGAGGCTAACCCTAAAGTTATTTCGGAGAGAACAAGATATCTCCAAGTTTGATTGGCCTTTCACCCCTATTCACAACTCATCCAAACATTTTTCAACATGTACTGGTTCGGTCCTCCACAAGGTCTTACCCATGCTTCAACCTGGTCATAAATAGCTCACTTGGTTTCGTGTCTAAATCAAACGACTATACGCTCTATTAAAACTCGCTTTCGCTTCGGCTCCGGAATGTAAATCCCTTAACCTCGCCGTTTAACTTAACTCCCTGGCTCATCATGCAAAAGGCACGCCGTCAACCATCGCTTCCGAGGAAGCTATAGGTCTCCGACCGCTTATAAGCTACTGGTTTCAGGTTCTATTTCACTCCCTTAACAAGGGTTCTTTTCACCTTTCCTTCACAGTACTGGTTCACTATAGGTCATTGACTAGTATTTAGACTTGGAGAGTGGTCTCCCCAGATTCAGACTAGGTTTCACGTGTCTAGCCCTACTCAGGTATCGAATAGAGTCTCTTGTTCTTTCGCTTACGGGACTATCACCCTGTATCGTTCTACTTTCCAGAAGTATTCAACTAAAACTTAAGATCTCATGTTATCGACCCTACAACCCCACACCAATGATGTGGTTTGGTCTTCTCCCCTTTCGCTCGCCGCTACTTAGGGAATCTCTTTGATTTATTTTCCTCTGCTTACTAAGATGTTTCAGTTCAGCAGGTGTCGCTTTATATGCCTATGTATTCAGCATATAATGGTAGACGATTAATCTACCGGGTTGCCCCATTCGGATACCTCCGGGTCATAGCTTTATACCAGCTCGCCGAAGATTACTGCAGGTAAACGCATCCTTCATCGCCTGTCAATGCCAAGGCATCCGCCAATAGCTCTTAACAACTTGGTCTGTAAATTATTGATCCATGCAAGTTAACTTCACCAAAGACAGATATTCTTAAACGTCTATTATTATATGTGAATTTACTTGTTACCATATTATTTACATAACATACTTGATCGTAAACTGAATGTTTTGGAAACAAACGCTTAACAATGCAAAAGAAATAGAATACAAGTTTTTAAAGATGCTTGCCCAACCTAGTCAAACTGTCCTAAAACAGTTATCCTTATCCTTAAAAGGAGGTGATCCAGCCCCACCTTCCGGTAGGGCTACCTTGTTACGACTTCATCCCAGTCATCAGCCTCACCTTGGGCGCCTCTCTCCTTTGCAGGTTGAGTCAACGACTTAAGGCAAAACCAACTCCCATGATGTGACGGGCGGTGTGTACAAGGCCCGGGAACGTATTCACGGCGTTATAGCTGACACGCCATTACTAGCAATTCCGACTTCATGTAGTCGAGTTGCAGACTACAATCCGAACTGGGGCCAGCTTTGAGGATTTGCTCCATCTCGCGATATTGCTACCTTCTGTACTGGCCATTGTAGCACGTGTGTGGCCCTGGGCATAAGGGCCATGCTGACTTGACGTCATCCTCGCCTTCCTCCTGGTTAACCCAGGCAGTCTCGTTAGAGTTCCCACCCTAAGTGTTGGCAACTAACGATAAGGGTTGCGCTCGTTGCGGGACTTAACCCAACACCTCACGGCACGAGCTGACGACAGGCATGCAGCACCTGTGTATCTGTCCTTGCGGAAAACGACATTTCTGCCGCGGTCAAATACATGTCAAGCCCAGGTAAGGTTCTTCGCGTTGCATCGAATTAAACCACATGCTCCACTGCTTGTGCGGGCCCCCGTCAATTCTTTTGAGTTTCACCCTTGCGAGTGTACTCCTCAGGCGGCATACTTAACGCGTTAGCTACGACACGGATAGGGTTGAGACTATCCACATCAAGTATGCATCGTTTACGGCAAGGACTACCAGGGTATCTAATCCTGTTTGCTCCCCTTGCTTTCGCGCCTTAGCGTCAGGTGTAAATTAGAAAAGCGCCTTCGCCACTGGTGTTCTTCCACATATCTACGCATTTCACCGCTACACGTGGAATTCCCTTTTCTCCATCTACCCTCTAGAAAGATAGTATTAGATGCTGGCTTGGGGTTGAGCCCCAAGATTTAACATCTAACTTTCCTTTCCGCCTACACGCCCTTTACGCCCAATAAATCCGATTAACGCTAGCACCCTCCGTATTACCGCAGCTGCTGGCACGGAGTTAGCCGGTGCTTCTTTACCTGGTACGCTCAAATCAATTGGATATTAGCCAATTTCTCTTATTCCCAAGCGAAAGTGCTTTACAACCCTAGAGCCTTCATCACACACGCGGCGTCGCTTCGTCAGACTTTCGTCCATTGCGAAAGATTCTCGACTGCAGCCTTCCGTAGAAGTCTGGGCAGTGTCTCAGTCCCAGTGTTGGCGGTCAATCTCTCAATCCGCCTAGACGTCAAAGCCTTGGTAGGCCATTACCCCACCAACAAGCTGATATCCCATAGACTCTTCCTTAACCGAAAGGTCCTAAGATCCCCTTCTTTAATATGTTTTAGATGCCTAAACATACCACATTCGGTATTAGCGGTCGTTTCCAACCGTTATTCCCAAGTTGAGGACAGATTATCTATGTATTACTAACCCTTCCGCCACTAAATAACAACCGAAGTCATTATTCCGTTCGACTTGCATGCCTCATCCACGCCGCCAGCGTTCAATCTGAACCAAGATCAAATTCTCAGAAAAAATAAATTTAAAAATTAACGGATTTTAAAAATCCGAACAAGCATTCTTTATACTGGCTTGCATTCTATCTCATTTGCATTGTTAAGAAGAGAAGATCAGCATTGCTGAACCCTCGTTTGCGTATCCACATCGAAGTGTGGACTCTTCCTTCTTTCGCTTTTCGCGGTGAAGAAGAAATCAATATCTTATATAAACGGCATTTATTTATGCAACATATTTTGCTGCACTTTTTTTCGAATTATAAATTCTACAAATTGAATTTATGCCCTCTCAATAGCTTCAGAGCAAGAAAAATGCGTTTTATTTTTCCTTAGATTTTTTGTTTTTTATCGCAAATTCATCTGCTTTGAAAGCTCAAACTAAACCTGTTGAAGTCCTGCCCGTTACTAATATCGAAAATGCTCTTCAATGATCTTTTGTAATAAAATTTTGATTTTAATTGCTGGCTCGCCCCGAGTTCTATTTTCTTATTAAGATATAGAGAATTTACTCTTTGAAATACTTCAGCCCGATTCTATTTTAATAAATGTCTAATGCCTGAGGATGAGAGTGGTTCCTTGATTGAAGAGAGAATTTTGATCTATGTATTTTAAATACCTATGGTAGGAAATTATTAAAATAATACCCCCTTCACAAGTTCGATTAGCTTTAACTAACGAATTATGTTTGAGATCATAGCCTTTTTGTCTTGGATAAATATTATCGTCGAGATAATATTTTTTCTTAGCTTTCATAGCTTGTGGCGAACGTAGCTCAGTTGGTTAGAGCGTCGGATTGTGGTTCCGAAGGTCGCGGGTTCAAGCCCCGTCGTTCGCCCTTCTTTATCTTCTTTGTTTCTTTTGCGATTCTTGCTATAACCAAGTATTAGAATAAATTCTCACTCTACTAAAAACCTTGTGTCTATTCATGGTAAGAGAGCGACAGAAATCTAAATCTGCCTTATTTCCTTCAATTCCCTTCGCGGTTAGGGCGAGTATCTATTTGTTTTTGGCTTGTTTTTCAGGTCTAAGTTTATGGAGTTTTCATAATACCCAGCCGTGCACCCAAAACTGGATAGGATTGCTAGGATGGTCTTTAAGTTCCTTTCTTTTATATTGCTTCGGAGCAGCGTCTTTTCTTATTCCACCATATTTTTTGTGGCTATCCTTTCTAAATATAAGAAAAACGCCTTCAAAGATCCTGCATCGTAAGGCACTTGCATTTGCATGCATTCCTATTTGTTCAGCAATATTGCTGTCGATGTTTTCTCCTGTACAAGTGTTACCTCATGTTTTAGACGCCCGTCTTCCTAAATTTATTTTAGGGATTAATCCTCCTGTTTCTTATTTAGGAGGAATTCCTTTCTATATTCTTTATGCTGGACAATCTTTCTGTTTGAAACATTTGATTGGTTCCGTGGGTACCGGTCTTATCTTTTCATTTATATTGTTCTTTTCTATTTTTTATCTCTGTGGAGGTATAGTCCTAATTAAAAAAAAAATTCTGCAAAGATTCCTCAAAAACAGATTTCAAGCCTGTTGGCGTATTTGCAAAAGCATTTTAAAAAGACTAACCAATAAACAAAATTATCTCCCAAAACCTTCAATTAAAGTTCCTTCTGCTCCTATAGCAAGGAATGATTCAAGGAAGCTCCCGACTCCAGTTGTTTCCCTACCAATAGAAAAGGGAGATTTATTTGATGATTCACATATAACTCCCCAAGATTCTTCAGAAAAAGCAACTCTTTTTCTAGCTCCTCATCCTCAAAAACGTATTTTATCTACATTCACAAAACCACAAAATACAATTCAGAAAGAATCTAAGATTACCGTATTACCTCAGTCCTTACCTCCACCAAGTAAGAGAGTTGAAAAATCCCCCCCTATGGATTTATCAACATTTGGAGGAGGGAATTCCGAACTACCTCAATATCATCTGTTGAGTAAAAGTGACAATTCAAAACCTGAGTCCCTTCGTGAGGAACTTCAAAAAAAAGGCATGCTTTTACAACAAACTTTAGAAAGTTTTGGAATAGATGCTGATATCGGGAATATTTGTTTCGGTCCCACGCTAGCCGCATTTGAAGTACAACCTCATACAGGTGTAAAGGTTCAAAAAATAAAAGCTTTAGAAAATGATATAGCTTTGAATTTGCAAGCTTCGAGCATTCGTATTATTGCACCTATTCCCGGTAAAGCAGCTGTCGGTATTGAAATTCCTAATCCCTACCCACAACCAGTAAATTTCCGCGACTTATTAGAAGATTATCAAAAACAAAATCATAAGTTACAGGTTCCTCTTTTACTTGGGAAAAAAGCCAATGGCGATAATTTCTGGGCAGACTTAGCAACTATGCCTCATTTAATTATTGCGGGGACAACAGGATCAGGAAAATCCGTTTGCATCAATACGATTGTCATGTCTTTGATCATGACAACACTACCTTCTGATATCAAACTTGTCATCGTCGATCCGAAAAAAGTAGAGCTCACTGGGTATTCCCAACTCCCCCATATGTTAACTCCTGTGATTACAGAATCTCGCGATGCTCATAGTGCCCTAGTCTGGCTCGTTAAAGAAATGGAACTTCGTTATGAAATTCTAAGATTTTTGGGCCTTAGAAATATTCAGGCTTTTAATTCTCGTGAACGCAATGTTGAAGTAGAAGCCTCTTTTGATAAAGAAATCCCAGAAAAAATGCCTTTCCTTGTGGGTATTATCGATGAGCTTGCTGATCTTTTACTTTCCTCTTCT
This sequence comes from Chlamydia crocodili, assembly GCF_018343815.1. Lineage (NCBI taxonomy): Bacteria > Pseudomonadati > Chlamydiota > Chlamydiia > Chlamydiales > Chlamydiaceae > Chlamydia > Chlamydia crocodili. The sequence continues at coordinate 402,590 of NZ_CP060791.1, forward strand.
CAGGATATAGAAACACCTATCATTCGTTTAGCACAAATGGCAAGAGCTGTTGGCATTCATCTAATCTTAGCCACGCAAAGGCCTTCTCGTGACGTAATTACAGGATTGATTAAAGCCAACTTTCCTTCTCGGATTGCATTTAAAGTCGCTAACAAAGTGAATAGTCAAATTATTATAGACGAGCCTGGGGCAGAAAATCTCATGGGAAATGGAGACATGTTAGTTGTTTCTCCCTCCTCTTTTGGAGCAGTTCGTGCTCAAGGAGCTTATATTTGCGATGAAGACATTAATAAAGTCATAAAAGATCTATGTTCCCGGTTCCCTACAAAATATGTTATTCCTTCATTTGATACTTATGAAGACTTTGTGGGAGATGATTCAGCAGATAGAGATCCGCTATATAACCAAGCAAAAACTCTTGTTTTGCAAACAGGAAATGCTTCTACGACTTTCTTACAAAGAAAACTTAAAATTGGCTATGCTAGAGCAGCTAGTTTGATAGATCAGCTTGAAGAGGCGAGAATCATTGGTCCTTCAGAAGGCGCGAAGCCTCGTCAAATCTTAATACAAATGCCTCCACAAGAAGGATAAGTTTATGGAAGGTTTTTTCCCTTTAGCCTCAGGTTCGAAGGGGAACTGTACCTATTTGGGAACGGACTCCTGTAAAATTCTGATAGATTTAGGCATTAGCAAGCAGCTTGTAACGCATGAACTATTATCTATGAATATCCACCCTGAAGATATTCAAGCTATTTTTATTTCTCATGAGCACTCTGATCATATTTCTGGAATTAAAAGTTTTGTAAAAACATACAATACACCAATTATCTGTAACCTTGAGACTGCACGTAGTCTATGTCAATTATTGGATGTTCATCCCACTTTTAAGATTTTTTCTACAGGAACAATATTTTCTTTCTATGATTTAAAAATTCAAACTTTCAATGTTCCTCACGATGCTATAGATCCCGTAGGGTTTATTTTTCATTACCGTGATGAAAAGCTGGGTTTTTGTACTGATTTAGGTTGGGTAACCTCATGGATTATTCACGAACTTTATGATTGTGACTATTTGCTTGTGGAAGCAAATCATGATCCCGAACTTGTACGGCAATCAGCACGTCCTGATATTTATAAAAAACGTGTTCTTAGTAAATTAGGACATATATCCAATCGTGAGTGTGGGGAACTATTACAAAAAATTCTTACTCCTAAAATTAAGAAAATCTACCTCGCTCATCTTTCTAGCGAATGTAACACTCCTGAATTAGCTCTATCCAAAGTATCTTCTGCTATAGAGGATATCTCATCAATTCTTCCTGTAATAGCAGAAAGCCAAGGAATTTCTGATCCTATTTACTTTAGGTCTTTAGTAAACACATGAAATTAGAATCCTATTCACCCGAGACTCTACACATTTCTCTGGATCATAACTGGGAAGAAAGTACTCTCTACAGTATGGAAAGAGCCTCACAATTACTCAATTTCAAGTTTCTTCCTTTTCTTACTTTTGCGGATTGGAAAGTAGAAGAAAAAGTCCGAAAATTATGTGATAAGTCTAGGAAAAAACTTTGCATTTCTCCATTAGCTAAATGGCTTGGGGAACTTCACAAACAAGATCTAATTACTCCTCCTATGCCCCCTATAGCAGTATGTTGGGTAAACTCGTATATTGGTTATGGAGTTTTTGCTCGAGAGCGAATCCCCGCCTGGACATATATTGGAGAATATACTGGTATACTTCGTCGCCGTCAGGCTATTTGGATGGATGAAAACGATTATTGTTTTCGTTATCCCCTATCTTTAGGGCTATGGCGCTATTTCACTATTGATAGTGGTCGTCAAGGAAACTTTACTCGTTTTATTAATCATAGCGACAAACCTAATGTGGAGGCCATAGGGGTGTTCCAAAACGGATTGTTTCATGTGGTTATTAGAACAATTCAAGTAATTGAAGCGGGCGAGGAATTATGTTATCACTACGGCCCGCTATATTGGAAACATAGGAAAAAACGAGAAGAGTTTATTCCTGAGGAAGAGTAAAACGTTTAACTCTTTTCGTATGTTCCCATTAACTCAGCACTATCTACAACGTGATTTTCCATCACTTCAAGAAGCTGATCTCTGGTTACGTTTTCTTCTGCTGGCAAGATAGTATCTAGAGCATAGCAGTAGAAGAAATAGCGATGTTGTCTATCTGGTGGGCAGGGGCCTTCATAACAGGCTTTTCCTGAAGTGTTTAATCCTTGAACAGCAAAAATACTTGCGCCCTCTGCTAGTTCGGTTATGGTTGGAGAAAGGTTATACACCACCCAATGAATCCAAAGACCATCGGCTCGTAGACTTCTAGGCACATCGGGATCTTCAATGATCAATGCTATGCTTTTTGCTTCTGCAGGAACATCTTTAAATATTAGGGGTGGAGAAATGTTAACGCCTTGGCATGTATATTTTTTCGGAATTGGTTTTCCATAGTCAAATGCTGGTGAGAGTAATTGCATTATTCATCTCCGTTTAGATATCTAGATTTTGCAAAACATTGGATTTAGCATCTTCTTCCAGTCTAAGTAGGGCAACTTCCCCATTTGTAGATAATACATCCTTAAACAAAGCTACCAAAGCTATAGAATTTAGAATTACCATACCCGCAAACCCTGTATCAGAAAGACTCCAAATCAATCGCATGTCTACAATTCCTCCGAAAGGTATAACTGCAACAAACAGAATCTTTAGCCAGGAGTTAGCTCGTTTCCCAGGTATCATATATTCTAAACTTTTTTCTGCGCAAGCAAACCAAGTCAAAGCTGTTGTGTACCCAAATAAGGCCATCGCAAGAATAACAACAAGCCCTCCGAGAGATCCCAGACTTGATTTAAAGGCATGCAGCACCATAAGCGTTCCTTCTTGTCCCGAAGCATAGGCTCCAGACACAATAAGTACGAGAGTTGTAATCGAACAGACCACCATAACAATAACGGGTGGCAAAAGAGTAACCAAACCATCAATCACAGGATTCTTACTTTGAGAGTCGGATTGTAAAATTGATACCATACCACTACCGCAATCAGTTGCCATGATGGCACGGCTCATTCCTGTTGAGATTACTTGAGTTATTGTATAACCTCCCAGACCTGCAACAGTAGCTTTTATTCCAAATGCGGACGAAATAATAAGTTTTAATGCAGGAAGAATCATAGAACTGTGTTGCGCAAGAATCACAAGACAAGAAATTGCATAGAAGCCGGCGATAAAAGGAATAACTCTAGCTGAGAATCTAAGAATACGCGTATTTCCTCCTACAAGCACAGGAAGAATTGTTAAAGCAAGAATAAAACCTATCAAGAATTTCAGGGGCACACTTTCAGCACAAAGAGGCACAATACAATTAATTTGTGCAAAATTTCCTGCTGAAAATGCTGTGATAATTGTAAATATACAGAAGAGACCAGCAAGGAATTTACTCCCCATACCATAGGCTAGGCATGCCGTTGGCCCTCCGATAAACTCTCCTGATTTCCCGCGAAGTTTACGATATTTTATTCCTAAAAACGATCCCGAATATTGAACAATTGCTCCTAAGAGAGCTGCTATCCAAATCCAAACTAAAGCACCTGGACCTCCGCAAGCAATAGCGATAGCCATACCCGCGATATTCCCTGTACCAAAATTACCAGCAAGGATCCCCGCTACAGCTTCATAACGAGATACCTTACCGTCTTCCGTAGACGGGCTCTCTTGTTTATTTTTTAACATGAGATTAAAGCCAAGCTTTAATCCTGTGAATTGTAAACCGCGAAGTTTCCATGTTAATAACCCACCAAGAAATAAAATCACGGGGAATACACAGAAAGAAATGCAAAAATTATTTAATTGTTCTAGAAAATGTAACATTGGTCTCTCTTTTTATTGCTAATAGTGTTCTTAATGGAAGATCACAGCAAAATTAGCTCGTAGCTTCCTCTCCTTGTTTAGGGGAAAGGAAGCTTCGTTGTAGAGAGCTTAAGAAGGTTGAGATATCACGATATCTAAAAGCTCAGGCCACCTTTCCCCTTGCACAATGGAGGCAACGGTCCCGGAATCCAATCCTAAGGTGGAGGCAAAAGCAGCGATATCTTCTTCTGTGATAACACCCTGAGAAGCAGCTTGAGAAAACACTTCGCTTAATTCAGATATGAACATATTCCAAATCCAATCACGGCCTTGCATTTTCTTCATACCTTCAATCAATGAAGGATGTTCAGCTAACAGTTTTAATAGAGCCAAAGGGTGAAGTTCTCTGATACGGTTTAAAGCGCTCTTAATCTCACTTTGAGACATAGCTAATGAAATAGAAGACTTTTCAGAAGCAGCGTCAATGACGAAAGAGATGTCTCTTTTGTCTTGATCTGTTATTTGAGCTTCGTATTTCTTAAAGTTAGCTTGCACTTTCTGTGTGTCCTTCTTAGATTGACTACGTCGAGCAAATAATCTTCGCGAACGACGTGAAGGCTTCTTTTCACTTTCCGTGAGTATAACAGATTCGTTATTTATGTCCTTTGAGTTTTTTGAGCTCTGCTTGGATCCATAAGGGTTCAAGCAGCAACTACTCAAACTCAAGAGCAATACCAAACCGCCAAAACTGTACTTATAGATGTATTTTTTCATTACTTTAGTTAAATTTAAAATTAAAAGTTATACTATTATATCACAAACACATTAAAAATAGTGCGTATTTGCATTTTTATTTTTTAATATTAAGATTTTTAACACCATAACGATATCTCACTGGCTTCTCTCTGGGAAATGATTCTTGAGTTTCTCGGGTTGATTTGTTATTGGCCATTTTGTTATCAACATGGGGCATTTAGTTAATCCTCTTTATCAAGAGAAATTAACAAAACAATTAGGTGCCAGAGGATCTTATGTTAAAAATCCTTATAATTCGAAGCTGTTCTTGTTTAGCAGCTTGTCTTTTAAGCTTTCCTTACATTTCTTACGGAGCTCCGACTTCATCAGCGATGCTCTCCATGAATATGCCTTCTGGCAAAGGGAAAATAGGGTCTGATGCTTGGATCGAACACAAGCTACGTCAATATCCAGAATTACTTTGGTTAACAGAGCCATCGGCTGCGGCAAGTATTACCTCAACATCTAAAACAGCTTATTCTTTATCACTGTTTGATAAAAAAATCCCTGCTTTTGATGTGGCTATACGCAGTTTGATATATCTCCATTTATTAATACAGGGTTCACGCCAATCTTACGCTCAACTCTGTCAGTTACAGCCATCAGAAGATAGCATCACTTTTAAGCAATTCCAAACTACCCACAGGCAGTTGATTTATTTCTTAAACTCTCCCAAACATTTTGATAACACTCTAAAAATCTTAGAAACAGCCATTGTTTTAAAACATATGGGGTGCTCTGCAAAAGCTGCTGCAAACTTTAAGCCTTACTTCACAGAGTCTCGTGCTGATGCTTTTTATGCGAAAGCCTTACATGTGTTAAAGGCGTTTCCAGAATTAAGCCCCTCTTATTCTCGACTATCTCCTGAACAAAAAGAGGTATTCGTCGCTTTACGCCGTTTAGCTGATTATGATTCTCTCTTCAATCTTACAACAATGCCGAGCGCTCAACTTTTATCCATTGGCAGGGCCAAGCGTCCTTTAGTAGTTCTAGATTTATATCTCTATTCTCTGGATATCTGCGGAGAAAACAATTGTTCCCAAGAATTTTACTATAATTTCGCTCCTTTATTATCCATGTTGCAACAACATGCTACTGTAGAGGAGGCCTTTTCCCGTTACTTCACATACAGAGCAAATCGTTTAGGATTTGAAGGATCTTGCCGCAGTGATATGGCTTTGGTACGTTTAGCAACCCTTATGGAACTTTCACCTGTAGAAGCTAATGCTCTTACTTGGAGTTTTAAAAATCTCCCTATTGATGAATCAGAAAGTTTAGTAGACAGTTTCTATACACCACAAGGCGAACACGTTCCTTTAGAAATCCGAGGCCTTCCTAACCTCATTACTGGTTTACTACAGGCAAATCACGGAACAGCAACAGCAAGTCCTGAAAGTCGTTTACGTCAAGTTTACTCTACAGCATTATCTTTGGTAGTAAAAAGTTTGCGTGTTCACAAGGATATGCTAAAAAAGCAATTGCTTGACCAAGCAACTGTTTTAGACTTTTCAGAAACTACAGTTTCTTGTGGAGGCTTGGATATCTTTTCTGAGAATATTGCTGTGCGAGTGCACTTAAATGGTTCTGTTAGCGTTACACTTTAAAGTGCAACGCTACGTTACTATAATTTTTTAAAAAGATCAGCCATTTCTAAAGCTGTTTTCATCCCAGAAATCCCTAAATTTGATCCTTTAATTCCTGCGCGTTGCCATGCAGAATCTATACAAGGTGCTGTGATGACTGAAAAGGTAATTGGGAGATTAAATTCTATAGATAATTCGCTAATCCTTGCTGAAACCTGATCAGCTATATGATCATAATGTGTGGTTTCACCTTTAATAAGGACACCACAGGCTACTATAGCATCATACTCTATACCTGACGTAAGAAGTTTCTTTAGTGTACAAGGAATCTCAAACGATCCGGGAACACGTACTATGGTCAACATATCTTCTGTTCCCCCTAGATCCAGAAAAGTCTGTTGTGCTCCTGAAACTAATGCGTCGGCTATAGGTCCGTTAAAACACGCTCCAACGATAGCAACGCGCATGCCTTTTGCCGATGCTATCCCTTTAAATGTTGTCATATAATCCTAGATTATCTTGTGTTTACTTCCTCAATGTAAGGAAAGTCTATCCAATGCCCCATACGCTCTTTTTTTGTGCGTAGGTAGTATTCGTTTTCTTCAGAGACATTGATTGGGAGAGCGATTCTATCAACAATCTCCAACCCAAAACCCTGAAGTCCGAAATATTTGTGAGGATTATGGGTAATCAATTTGATCTTTGTCAATCCTAGATCAACTAAAATCTGGGCTCCTATTCCATACTCCCTAGAATCTACGGGGAAGCCGATTTCTAGATTGGCATCAACAGTGTCATAACCACGATCTTGTAAAGCATAAGCACGAACCTTATGACCTAAACCAATACCACGCCCTTCCTGCCCACGTAGGTAAACCACAACGCCCTCTCCTTCCAATCCAATATATTCCATAGCAGAGCGTAGCTGATGTCCACAGTCACAACGTATAGATCCCATAATATCCCCAGTGAGACATTCGGAATGTACACGAACAAGAACATTTTCTTTTCCCTTTATATCACCCTTCACCAGAGCAATATGTTGAATACCATCAAGAAGAGACTCGTAAACATGAATATTGAAATCACCGTATTCTGTAGGAAGACGGGCTGACGAAACAGGAATCACTAACCTTTCAGACAACATCCGATAGGCTATCAAATCAGAGATGGAGATTACTGACAGTTTATGTTGTTTAGCAAATTCTATAATTTGAGGAAGACGCATCATGGTATGGTCTTCATTAACAAGCTCTGAAAGAACCCCACAAGGCTGCATATTCGCTAAACGCATAAGATCCAAAGCAGCTTCTGTATGTCCAGCACGTTTTAATACGCCTCCTGGAGTGCCTACTAGAGGGAAAAAATGTCCTGGACGGACAAAATCTTCAGGACAACTATTAGGATCGGATAATAACTCTACAACTTTCGTTCTATCTGCCGCAGAAACTCCTGTGGTTATACCTTTAGCAGCATCTACTGAAACTGTGAATGCTGTATGATAACGACAACGATTATCTTCAACCATAGGAGGGAATTCTAAATCTTTTATTCTCTCGGGCTCTAGAGAAGCACAAATAATTCCTGTCGTATATTTAAGAAGAAAAGTCATTTTTTCTACGGTCATCTTTTCACCAGCGATGATAAGATCACCTTCATCTTCTCTCGAAGCTTCATCAACAACAATAACAAATTTCCCCTGGGAGATATCTGCGATTGCCTTTTCTATTGGGACAAAACATGATGCACATGAATCCTCTCCGGCTTTTATCACTAGGGTTCCTCCCAATTACTGACCTCTATCCTCTAGGAATGCTAATAGAAATCCCCTATTCACTTCAATCTCTTCCCCTATTTCCTCTATCCAACAATTTCCCAACACGTTTTTAAAGAATTTCCTAAAACCTTAGAAAACTTAGGAAGAATTTTTTGAGCAGAATCCAAACGATACCCTAAATCTCCAAAAAGGGGCTTCCTTTGATCTCCAAAAATTTTTGGTCCCAAATAAATAATTAATGCATTTGCTAAACGTTCTCTCAAAAATGCAGTATGTAAAATAGATCCACCTTCAATAAGAACCTGTAAAATATGTTTAGTAGATAAATATGAGATTAATTCGTGTAAATTTACTCTAGAATTGCGAGGTTCGGTAACTAAAATTTCCACATCAAGTTTTTCAATATTTTTAATATGATCTTTTGAACATTGTGTCGTGGTTACATAGAGAGATTGTCCAGGACTATGAAAAATTTTTGCCTGTGCGGTTACAGTCCCCAAACTATCAACGACAACACGTAACGGTTGATGAGGATAAAGCTCTCCAGAAGGTTTCCTTGCAGTTAATAGAGGATCATCTTGTAAAACAGTTTTGGATCCCACAACAATAGCCTGAGAACTAGCACGTAATCTACCTACATCAATGCGAGCTTCTGGGCAGGTGATCCACTGAGATTCTCCATCACTGTCGGCAGTCTGACCATCCAAAGTGGCAGCACTTTTAAGCACAATCCAAGGCTTATGGAAGGTACGTTGGTAGATATAAGATTTTAAAGACTCCTCAGCTTCTTCTTTACCTAAGCCTTGACAAACACGTATTCCTGCCTGTCTTAAAGTAAAAATTCCCTTACCGGCAACCCGATTATCAGGATCTAATAAAGCAACGTAAACAGTAGAAATTTTATGTTTGATTAATAGATTCACACAAGGAGGAGTCCTTCCATAATGACAACACGGTTCTAAAGTTACATAAACATCACTATCCTCTACAGATACGGATGTAGAGTTTATTGCATTTTCTTCCGCATGCGGGCGACCTTTTTTCTCATGATACCCCTCTCCTATGATTTGTCCATTTTTTACTATTACACAACCCACCCAAGGGTTAGGTGGGGCAGAAAATCTTCCCTTTTCTCCTAATTCTATAGCTCGATGCATAAAAAATAGTTGTTGCTCAGAGAAATCTTCCATATACTTTGCCTTTGTAAGAAAAGGTAATTAAAGAGATACAAGGATGTTGGATATAAAATTAATACGCAAGGCACCCGAAGAATGCGAAACCCGTCTTCGTAGGAAAGATCCCAATATTTCTCTTCTTCCTATTCTTGATTTGGACAAAGAAGTCCGCCAATTGAAAACAGACTCAGAATCCCTACAATCTCAAAGAAAACTGTTGTCTACACAAATCCATAAAGCCAAAGCTCAAGGTGAAAATGTATCTAATATGCTTGGCGAAGTTGAAAGTCTCTCTCAAGATTTGGGAAAACTAGAAGCCTTACTTGAAGAAAAGAACGCCGTTTTACAAGACCTTCTCGTACGCCTTCCTAATTACCCTGAAGAAGATGTTCCCGTATGTCCTGATAAATCAGGTAATCAAGTAATTAAAAGTGTAGGCTCTTTGCCAACATTTTCTTTCACTCCTAAACATCACGTTGAACTGAATCAAAAATTACAAATTTTAGATTTTAAACTTCCTGCAAAAACTTCAGGATCTGGATGGCCTGCTTATAAAAATCAGGGTGTTCTTTTAGAGTGGGCACTACTTACTTATTTATTAAATAAGCAAAGGGAACACGGATTTCAATTATGGCTCCCCCCTCTTCTTGTAAAACGCGAAATTCTTTTCGGCTCAGGACAAATTCCTAAATTTGACGGTCAATATTATCGTGTAGAAGATGGGGATCAATCTCTTTACCTGATTCCTACTTCTGAGGTTGTTCTTAATGGATTCCATTCTCAAGAAATTTTTAATGAGAAAGATCTACCTATATATTACGCAGCATGTACACCGTGTTTCCGTAGGGAAGCAGGAGCTGCAGGTGCTAACGAACGCGGACTTGTTCGTGTACATCAATTTAATAAAGTAGAGATGTTTGCTTTTGCTACTCCAGAACAAGCTAACCAGGCTTATGAAAAGATGCTTGCTGTTGTAGAAGATATTCTTACAGAATTAAAACTTCCTTACCGTTTATCTTTACTTTCCACAGGAGATATGTCCTTTACGGCATCAAAAACCATAGACGCTGAAGTTTGGTTACCTGGACAGCAATCTTACTATGAGGTTTCTTCTATCTCCCAATGTACAGATTTCCAATCACGTCGTTCAGAAACTCGTTATAAAGATAGTCAAGGGAAAATGCATTTTATTCATACCCTTAATGGTTCAGGTTTAGCAACACCTCGTTTATTTGTTGCAATTTTAGAAAATAATCAGCAAGAAGATGGCTCTGTAATTATTCCTGAAGTTCTACGTCCTTACTTAGGGAATCAGGAAGTATTATCACCTCAAAAATAGGATCTGTATTGAAAATATGAAAAAATCTAAGGCAATATAAACCATATACCGTACGGATAAGATTGATGAAGACTGATTATGACCATTTCAAAAACGGAACTCCTGAAGAACATCTCAAGACTGTTCGAGATCAACACGGAGTTTGTATTGGCGAACCCCATACAACAATAAAAGGCTTTTTCTATCATCTAGCAAGCGATGCCCTATCTACAGGTATATTCCTATTTTTCATCAGAACGCTCGCCTTTCTTCTTCCTATGTCTCAAGGAACACAAACAGAGATTCTATTTTCACTAGGATTGGGATGGATTTTTTATCGAGGCTGCCTGAAAGCAAAAAAAGCTTGGTCTTACATGGAGCTTTCCCATCGTTTTATGCTCCAGGAAAAAGAAGAAATAGAAAAACATCCCGAACAAGAACGTTTAGAACTCAACGTTATCTTTAAAAATCAAGGGTTCAAATCTCCCCTTCTTGAAGAAATGGTAGACTATGTCAGTTCTGATTCTATTCTCCTTCTTGATACTATGATCCGTGAAGAACTTCATATTTCTATGGAGGACTTTCCTCATCCTTTAAAACAAGGTGGGACACGTATGCTCGGAGGACTTATCGGTTTAATTTTCTTCTTACCACTAGTCCTCTGTTCTAGTTATACAGTAGCAGGTGTATTATCCGGAGTGCTTATCACTATACTCTCTGCAACAAAAGCAAAAATATTAGGAAATGATGTGATCACAGAAGTTGTCTGGGTTTTAGGTATTTTTATTACCTCCATAAGCATCGTTTGCACTTGTGTAAAATTTTTATAGAGCCCAGGTATCGTAGTGTTTTCACGATTATTCTCCACCCCATTTTCACCAGAAATATTAAACAATTTTTTTGAATCAGGAATGGCAGAAGATAACAGTCCCATGCTATCCCAAAAGAATCGGTTATTGAGTCGTAACCTTTCTTTAAAGTCTGCATGTATTTCTTTAGGAACATATTTGTGTGCGTTAGCTTTCTATTGGTTCCGCATTGTTGATATTTCTAATTTATTTGTTGTTTTCACATTTTTTCTTGCTGGAACTCCAGCCCTAATAAAGTCTTTAGATGATATCCGCAATAAGACTGTAAATATTGATATTTTAATGACCTCAGCAGCCTTCGGTTCTATTTTCATTGGTGGAGCCTTGGAAGGATCTTTACTTCTTGTTTTATTTGCTATTTCTGAAGCCCTTGGACAGATGGTATCAGGGAAAGCAAAGAGCACACTAGCTTCTTTAAAACATTTAGCACCTACTATTGCCTGGATAGTTGGTGAAGATGGGAACTTAGAAAAAACCCCAGTAAGTCAAGTTCAAGTTGGTGATATTATCCGAGTCAAAAGTGGCGAGATCGTTCCCTTGGATGGAGAAATTATTCACGGTTCCTCTTCTATTAATCTTATGCATCTTACTGGAGAAAAGATTCCCAAATCGTGTCAGATGGGTTCTGTAGTTCCCGCAGGAGCACATAATCTTGAAGGGAGTTTCGATCTGAAGGTTTTAAAAACAGGTGCGGACTCAACAATTGCCCATATTATCAATCTAGTTATTCAAGCACAGAAATCCAAACCTCGTTTACAACAACGTTTAGACAAATATTCCTCAGCCTATGCGCTGACTATCTTTGGTATTTCGACATCTATAGCTGTTTTGGTTCCTCTCTTTACTTCTATCCCTTTCTTAGGACCAAATAGCGCTTTTTATCGTGCCCTAGCATTTCTCATCGCAGCATCTCCTTGTGCATTAATTATTGCCATTCCCATTGCTTATCTAAGTGCAGTAAATGCCTGTGCAAAACATGGAGTTCTTCTTAAAGGCGGTGTAGTCTTAGATCGCTTAGCTTCTTGTAATTCTATTGTTATGGATAAAACAGGAACGCTAACCACTGGGGAGCTTACCTGTATTGGTTGTGATAATTTTGGAGAAAAAAATCCTGATTTCTTCCCTTCTATTTTAGCTTTAGAACAATCTTCTATGCATCCTATTGCACAAGCAATTGCTGCCTATCTTATAAAAAATAATGTCTCTTCTCTTCCTGCTGAAGAATATTGTATGATTCCAGGGAAAGGGGTTCGGGGTATTTTCCAAGGTCAAGAGGCGTTTGTAGGTAGAGTCGATACAGCTCTACAAAAAGTCCCTCAAGAGTACGTTCAAGAACTAGAAGAGCGTATACATACTGCCAGACAACGCGGAGAAATATGTTCACTAGCCTATTTACAAGGAAGCTGCGCATTATTTTATTTTAAAGATACTCCACGTCTTGATGCTGGGAAAATTGTGAAAGAACTTAGAGACGAAGGTTATCCTATTAGTATGCTCACAGGAGATCATCAAATTAGTGCAGAAAATACTGCGAAGCTCTTAGGAATTTCTGAAGTCTTTTCTGATTTATCTCCTGATGATAAATTAGAAAAAGTACGTGAACTTGCCAAGAAACGCCATATCCTTATGGTTGGTGATGGCATTAACGACGCTCCCGCTCTCGCACAAGCAACAGTTGGTGTCGCTATGGGAGAAGCAGGAAGTGCCACAGCGATAGAAGCTGCGGATATTGTTCTTCTCCATGATGCAATTTCCCTATTACCATGGATCATAAGAAAAGCAAAGAAGACGCGAAAAATCGTCACACAAAATTTAGGCTTAGCCTTAGCAATCATTCTTCTCGTTTCATGGCCCGCTTCACTAGGAATCATTCCTTTATGGCTTGCTGTGATTCTCCATGAAGGCAGTACAATTGTGGTAGGGCTTAATGCTCTACGGTTGCTAAAGTAATCCTCTTAGTATTTTGAGAATCTACGACTATAGATACTTTGCAAAATTCCTAAGGATGCCATTGTAGAAATCACCGAAGATCCCCCGTAGGAAACTAAAACTAAAGGGACTCCCGTAATAGGCATCAATCCACACATCATGCTGATATTGATTAACACGTGCATAGAAATATGCACGGTAATTCCTGCAGCTAATAATCTGCCGAAATCATCAACAGCTACAGCTACAGTTCGGCAGCCAAAACAAATGAGACAGTAAAACATCCATAAGGCAAAAAATAGCCCAATCAGACCGAATTCTTCTCCTAAAGCAGAAAATACCGAATCTGTATAACCGTAAGGTAACCAACCCCTACCAGCAAATTCCCCAGACTTCCATCCACGACCTTTAACACCACCCAGGCCGATAGAAATTAAAGATGCACGTTGGTGATGATTAGAAGGGCTTAGTCTTTCGTATTGGTATTCTTTAATCACCTTTAATGCATAAGGCTTAACCTTATCATGAGAAATAATCCCTGAGAAAATCAGCAAAGAGCAGAACATGCCTAAACCTGCAATTGTTGCACAGATTTTCACAAATAAAGGATGGATATTCCCTAAATAAAAAATTGCCAAAGCAACAGGACATAATACCAGGGCAGTCCCTAAATCTGGTTCTTTAAAAATAAGCAAAAAGGGAATACCCACAATAATACAAGCGAGTAAAGCTGTAATCTTCGAAGAAATTACTGATTTGCGTACATCTAACGTATAGCTAAGCATGATTACAACGATAAGCTTGGCATATTCAGAAGGTTGGACACTCAAACCGATAAAAGGGATTTTGTACCATCTATGAACATTTTGGACTGTAGGGACAAAAAATAAACCCACAAGACTCAAAAGCATGAGAATATAGAGAACCCACGCCCAGCTCCTTAATCTATGGTAATCAAGATACATACATAAAGAAAAAGCTAGCCATCCCAAAGCAAAATGACGAATTTGCATAATGCTTTTATTCGTGAGTAATCCTTTGGATGATGTGACTAGAATCGTAGAGGGGTCCATAGAAGAAATAACAACTACGCTAATCATCATTAATAAAATAATGACGATAAACACCCAAGAATTGACATAGCTGAAATATCTAGCGTTTCTCATAATGCTCTTTATAGCTTAAGAGTGGGATACTTCCAATGAAAGTTATTTATTATGAAATAGCAGAAACTCCTTCCACAAATGAAACAGCAAAACAGCTTATGCATCTATGGAATCCCTATGCTCTTACTGTTATTTCCACTCAAAAGCAAACAGCAGGGAAAGGTAAATTTAATAAAACTTGGTTCTCATCTAATAAAGATCTTACCGTATCGCTATGCTTTTTCATTACCGAATTAGACATTGATGTTAGCCAATTATTCCGTTTAGGAACAGAAGCAGTTCTCGCTCTCATCCAAGATCTAGGCATTCGTAATGGAACCATAAGATGGCCTAATGATGTTTTAGTAAATGAAGAAAAACTCTGCGGGGTTCTTAGTGAAACTATGCCTACACAAGGCTATTTAGGAATCACTTTAGGGATAGGGATAAATGGCAATACGAAAAAAGAAGAGCTAGCTTCTATAGACCAACCAGCAACATCCCTTTCAATACTATTAAATCATACTGTAGATCTTGGAGAAGTTCGTGAAAAGCTTATTGAACATGCAAAAAAAAGTATCTTGCGAAGATTCTCAAAAATCCTAGCGAGAGAAATAGATCATAGGTAGATCAAGAAAACGAAATAGTCTAGAGGCTATCCACAATGATGGGCTTGATCTTTGTTTTAAATATTTCTCAACAGCCTGCTCGTAAGCGGCGGTCTCAAAGGCAAATAAATTATCCCTAGCCCAAAAATCCTCTAGAGAACAAACAATATCCTCGCATTCATCATGTTTCTTTATTGATTCTAAAATCTCATGGACAAGTTTAGGAAGAGTTTCCTCCATTTCCTGAAACGCAAAAAGAATGTCGTAACCCTGTTTTAAAAACTCTCGCCAAGACATTTTATGATGCTGTGTTAAAAACTCTGTTTCCTGAGATAATCGTGGTGAGGCAAAAGTTATTGGAAGCGAAAGTAACGCCTGACGTTTTGCTATTGCATGAGAAAGTAAACATTCCCAAGAAAGCATAACATTCTTTACGAGATAGTATAGCTGACAGTATGCTCCAAGAAAAGCACCGAATAATAAGCTAAAAATAACTACAAAGACTAATCCTGCCATAGGTTGCATATGGCTCACCAATGATAAAAAAGCAACAGAGCACTACATATACGTAAGAATCTCAGCATCGGTAAGCTCACGATATTCCCCATAGCGAAGACCTCCAAGAACAAAACTTCCTATACGAATACGTGTGAGCTCTAAAATAGGCAACCCCGCAGCTTCTGCAAACAAACGGATTTCATGTTTTTTCCCTTCGTTTACAATAATTTTAATTGTACCCCGACGAATTTTCTCAACAGAAACAGGACGAATTTTCTTACCATCAATAACAGTCCCTTCCATAAGATCTTCAAGATTTTTAGCAGTAATTTCACGGTTCACCTTAAGCAAATATTCTTTGGTAATTCCAAAAGAAGGATGGATAATCTTATTAGAAAATTCTCCATCATTCGTTACTAAAATCAGTCCTGAAGTTTCCTTATCTAATCTGCCGACAGTAAATACCCGATAAGGAAGATGAGAAAATAAATCGATAACCAGCTTATCTCCTGGGAATTTTTTCTCCGAAGAACATAAATATCCCAAAGGTTTATGCACCATAAAATATACTTTCTTAGTCATACCTACACGTTGACCATCTACCTTCACAGTATCCGTTTCTTCATCTACCACTATGAAAGGGCCGGGAGCCACACGACCATTTACAGTTACATGACCTGAAAAAATAATCTCATCACACTTCCTGCGTGATGCAACACCAGAAGAAGCCAAAAACTTATTGAGACGAACCTTTGCCATAATATTCTCCATTCGAGACATATATTGTGCCCAAGAATAACAATAGAGGTCCACTGTTCTTTGTTATAAAAAAATATTGTCGCGAAAAATATCTTTCTTCTAGACAAAAGTTTTTTTGTTCCTATGCTAGTTTTCTTAATCCACTACTCAGGAAGTCATGGCTTTTCTTATCTTATTACGACACGGAAAATCCGTCTGGAATGAAAAAAATCTTTTTACAGGATGGGTAGATATCCCTCTGAGTCAAAAAGGAATCGATGAAGCTATTCACGCGGGTCAGGTAATAAAAGACCTCCCAATAGACTGCATTTTCACTTCTTCTCTTGTTAGAAGTTTGATGACAGCATTGCTTGCAATGACACATCACAACTCTAAAAAAATTCCTTATATTGTTCATGATGATGAACAAAAGAAACAGATGAGCAGGATCTATAGTGATGAAGAAAAGAATATGATCCCTCTTTATCGTTCTAGCGCACTAAACGAAAGAATGTATGGAGAACTTCAAGGAAAAAATAAAAAAGAAACTGCTGAGAAATTTGGTGAGGAACAGGTCAAATTATGGAGAAGAAGCTATAAAACAGCACCTCCTAGTGGAGAAAGTCTCTACGATACTGGACAACGTACCGTCCCCTATTTTGAAGAAACCATCTTTCCTTTATTGAAGAATTCAAAAAATGTATTTATATCTGCTCATGGAAATTCCTTACGTTCACTTATTATGGATATAGAAAAATTAAGTGAAGAAGAGGTACTCTCTTTAGAGTTACCTACAGGAAAACCCATAGTATATTTATGGACCGGCCACACATTCGAACGACATCCAGAACCATTTGGTTAAACAATCAACAAGCAATACCTCCTTCAGTTTCAGTACGAGAGAGCTTGGAGACTTATTCTGATCCATTTTCTTTAACACCTTCGTCAGCAATGAAATTGCTTAACGAAACTGAAGAGGTTGCTCGTAAGCTTGTCGGTTGTTCTGAAGAAACTCATACATTTCATTTTCTTCCTCATTTTCCCCACGCTGCAGCAATTATCGTAGCTGCTTTATTAGAAAATCTTACCTTTTTCCAAGGGAGGAATCATCTTTTAGTCTCCTCTCATGAGCAACAATATAATATTGATGCTATTTGCCGCCGGCAAGGATTAGGAACTACCTACGATTGGGTAACCATAAACTCTTCAGGAAGACTTTCCCCAGAACAACTTACAGAGGCACTCACACCACGCACTCTACTCTTTTCATTATCTGCTGCTAATGGTATGACAGGATTCATTGAACCTATAGAATCTCTACAACCCTTATGCAAAGATCGTGGTGTCGTTCTACATTTAGATCTTTGTGATATTTTAGGACGTGCAGCACTCACCCCAGAAATGCTCGATGCTGATATTCTTACATTTTCTTCTTTAGCCTTAGGAGGAATTGGAAATATCGGAGGCATGTTTATTAAAAAATCCCTCAGTAAGTTTTTTAATTTATGGCTCCCTACAAATTCTCCAGGAACCATATGTTTAGGTTCCGTAGCGGCGATGAAGACAGCATGCCAGGAACGCTTATCCTCTTTTTCTTCATTAATTTTATCTTCAATCAATTTAAGAAATAAACTTACAAAAGAACTTCAAGCAGCCTGTTCCGACGTGCAATTTCTTTTCCCAGAACTAGAAAATAAACTTCCTAATGTGATGATTGCTACTATAGGAGATATTCCGGCTGAAAGTTTAGCCTTTTTCCTACATCAACAAGGTATCTATCCAGGACTGGGCTACGAACGTTTCCAACCCCTATCTCAAATATTACAAAATTGTGGGGTATCACCTTTCCTCTGTCACAGCGCTCTACACTTTTCTTTCACAGAGAGAACGAAAGATGAACAATTTACAACTTTAGGACGTAGTATCCAAGAGGGTAGCGCCCACCTTCAATCTGCAATTGCGAGCTCAGTATGACAATTCCATTTCAACCTGTAGCCTCTTGGGCAAACGTATCTCCAAAAGTTATGAAGAAATTTCATAAATTTTATTGTGGCGGAACCTTCTCAGCAGAAGATGCCGAAACAAAAGGAGCTAATCTAATTATTGGCAGTCAAGGTCATAGGCTTATGGGCAATTATGTAATATTTTATTGGCTGATAGATAAGATAAATGGAAAAATTATCGACGCAAAATTCCAATACTTCGGACACCCTTTCCTACTTGTACTTGCAGAAACAACTTGCAACTTAGTTATTGGCAAAACTTATGCTCAAGCTTATAACTTAACCGTTAATAATATCGATACTGAGCTACGTTCCCATCCTAATAAACCCGCTCTTCCAGACAATAGTTCAGCTTTATACCATTGCGTCATTGATGCTTTAGATATAGCTGCTGAACAATGTATGGAAATCCCTCTCGAAGATGGTTCCCTGCCCTTAAAAGAATCTTTTTTACCTTCTGAGATCGAAGATGCCAATCCCTATACTAAAGAAGCTTGGGAAAGCCTCTCTATAGAATCACAATTACATGCTTTACGAACAATCACTGAAGATAAAATATCACCTTATGTAGCTCTCGATGGTGGTAGCGTACTTATTGAAAATCTTGAGGGAAATATTGTAACAATTGCCTATGCAGGAAATTGTTCTGGATGTTTTTCTGCTATAGGATCTACATTAAATTCTATAGGCCAACTCTTACGTGCCTATGTTTATTCTGAATTGCAAATTAAAGTAAATGAGGCATCTTTAGATTTTTCTATGTCTCAATACTCTGACGAAATTAATTAACTTTTATAGTTCGTGAATTGTCAATAATTCATATCTTTTGATAAAGAATGATGAAATGTTAATAACTCTATAATTATTTCATTATTTTTTCTTGAGGATTGTTGTGTTTTTCCAATTCCTAAAAAAGAAAGTTGCTTCGTTAGGCATCTCTCCTTTAGGCCTTTTAGTTGTTTCTACAGCTTTTGGGAGTGCCATCTTTTTTGGAAAAAACACTTCCAAATCTCCTGATTTTTCTCAGCCATCTGAAAAAAAAACTACAGGCTGGTTTAAGCTTAGTCAAGTAGGAAATCCTAAATTACTAGAATCCTTAGCAAAAAAAGAACAGATAGAAAGAGATCTGACAATGTTTCAATCAGTAGCTAATGCTACTGTAGCTCTATCTTTGCCTACGGAAGATGATCCTGATATTGTTCCTCAAGTTTCAGTTATTCTTTCCTCTCATAAAAACGAAGTATTCTCATCATCTCTATTACTTTCTATCACGGACTATCTATCCAGTAGTATTCCTGGATTAAACAAAGAACATATTACCCTATTGGATAATCTAGGGAATATTTACTCCCCAGGAGAGTTGTCTACCAACTCTCTATTACTATCTGCATGCGAAGGTTACTTAGGAAAAATTTTCCCTAAAGAACATTTTGCTCTTGCCTATCTAACAATAAAAAATACTCCTACTGTGCAGCTAACGGTTAATGAGAAGTACCTAATAAAATTCCCAAAAGAAAAAAGAGAAGCTTTTCTCATTCACGCCGAAAATTGTCTGAAAAAAATCTGTGGGAATAATTATCCTATTGTTATTGAGAAATTTCCTTTTTCACAAACAATACAGAAAGATCGCCTCTCTTATAAATTGCTCGTTGGAGGAACTATTCTACTTTCCAGTTTAGGGATTGTTGCTTTAGCAAGCTTTTACCTTGCTTTTTACGCTTATGAGCGCATTCCCTCAGAATCAAAAAAAATAAAACAGGGCATAAATATTACAAAGCTGGTAGAGATATTACAAAAAGAATCACCCGAAAAAATTAGGTTGATTCTCTCGTATTTGGATCCTAAGAAAGCCGATGAGATCTTCAAACATTTGCCTGAAGATATAAAACACCAAGTACTGAAATTATAAACATTAAGAATTAGGTATATCTTGTGACACTGTCTCAATCCCCTGGTTCGCTTTCAGATACTGAAGATTCCCCAGAAAGAAATAAAGACTGGGACGAAGGATTCTCCCAAGGCTTTTCAGAAGGAGAAACCTCAGGATATGATAAAGCCTTGCAAGAACTTCTATCTCTGATTCAGATATTTCGGAAATTATCAATTCGTATGCTTTCTGAAATAGAGAAGGTCCCTCAACAACTGAAACCCGATCTTGTAGAACTTGCTATCTTAACCTGCGAGAAATTCCTCTATAAGAAATTGGACAATGTTGAAGAGCTTGCTCTTTTAATTTCCTCTGCTCTACAGCAACATACATCTTTGCGATCTTTATCTCCCATAAAGATCTTCCTTCATCCCGAAGATCATAAGCAACTTAATGATTGGATAGCAACGCATGAAGTCCCCATGATTAAACATGCGGAGTTTCTCCCTGATACATCTTGTAAAAAATCCAGCTACAAAATGGAGGTTCCCTCAGGAATTCTAAGACAAGAAATTGGAGAAGAATTAGATCATTTGCTTTCTGTTTTAACTGCATGACACATCTAAATTACGAAAAATCCCAACTTCAATATTGGCAGCCCTACCGCACATGTGGCCTTCTCTCTAGAGTCTCAGGGAATCTCTTAGAAGTTCAAGGACTATCAGCATGTCTTGGTGAACTCTGTCGTATTTGTACGCCAAAATATCCTGATCTCCTTGCTGAAGTGATCGGTTTCCACAACCAGACAACATTATTAATGTCGCTATCCCCTATGCACTATGTTGCTTTAGGCTCTGAAGTTCTCCCTCTACGTCGTCCGCCATCTCTACATCTTTCTGATCATCTTCTTGGTCGTGTCATTGATGGTTTCGGAAATCCATTAGATAATAAAGAAAACTTACCGAAAACACATATAAAACCCTTGATTGCTCCTCCTCCATCTCCAATGTCCCGACAGCCTATTCAAGAGATTTTCCCTACAGGTATTAAAGCTATCGATGCTTTTTTAACCTTAGGGAAAGGCCAACGTATTGGAGTATTCTCAGAACCAGGAAGTGGAAAATCTTCACTATTATCTGCAATAGCTTCGGGATCAAAATCTACAATTAATGTCATTGCCCTTATTGGAGAACGAGGCAGAGAAGTACGTGAATATATAGAGCAGCACGCGTCAGGACTCAAACAACACCGAACTATTATTATCGCCTCTCCCGCTCATGAAACGGCACCCACAAAGGTAATTTCAGGACGTGCTGCTATGACAATAGCAGAATATTTCCGAGATCAAGGTCATGATGTTTTATTCATTATGGATTCTCTATCACGATGGATAGCCGCCCTTCAAGAAGTTGCCCTAGCAACCGGTGAAACCCTAGCTGCTCACCAATATGCAGCTTCTGTTTTTCACCATGTATCAGAATTTACAGAACGTGCGGGAAATAATGACAGAGGTTCTATAACCGCCTTATACGCTATCTTACATTATCCTAATCACCCGGATATCTTTACGGATTACCTAAAATCTCTCTTAGACGGGCATTTCTTCCTTACAAACCAAGGCAAAGCTCTAGCTTCACCTCCTATCGATATTCTTCTTAGCCTATCAAGATCAGCGAAAAAACTTGCTCTTCCTCATCATTATGCAGCTGCCGAAAAACTTCGTGCCTTATTAAAAACATACCAAGAAGCTTTGGATATTATTCAACTAGGAGCCTACACTCCAGGACAAGATAAAGATCTCGATGATGCCGTAAAAATCCTTCCCAGCATAAAAAGTTTCCTTTCCCAGCCATTATCAAGTTACTGTCAGCTAGAGAACACCTTGAAAGAGTTGGAGGCGTTGGTAAATCTTGAATAAAAAATTAACGAACCTTTCTACTCTATCGAAAATAAAAATTTATCACTCTTTATTAAAAGTACGACACTTTAAAAGTAAAAAGTATTATCTATCTCAAGAGCTCATAAGTATAAAAGAACAGATGGCGGTGATTTCTAAAATCAGGAAGGAGAGGTTTTTATACCGCAATAATATAGAACATTACAATTCGCTTCTAGAACACTTGCAAACATTACAAGTATCTATTTATAAACAACACAATATCTCCTGCAAGCGTCTACAAGAGCATCAAAATAAACTACTAGAATTAATTAACCGTAGAAAAATCATCGAAAAGATCAAGAATAATAAGTATTCTAACATCAAGAGATAGGAACGCAAGGCTAACTGTAATGACCGACTCTGTAATCTTTCCGTCTGTCGTGGAAATGTCTTCACTAACAGAAAAACTTAAATCTATTAATCAAGAGCACTTATTAGATTCATGGTCGTCCCTTTCTCAAAAACAACAACAACGCCTCTATTATCAAATTTCTTCCATAGATGTTGAGCTTTTCCATAAACAACGTCAGCTCATTACTTCTCCAAGATCTATCTTAAAAGATTTTCATCCTTTAACTTCCTTTGCTTCTTCTGGAGAAGATTCGGAAAGAACAAAAATAGGAACACATCTTCTAAAAGAAAAGAAAGTAGCTTGCGTGGTTCTTGCTGGTGGGCAAGGATCTAGATTAAAATGTGACGGTCCCAAAGGACTTTTCCCCGTATCTCCTATCAAAAAAAAGCCCCTCTTTCAGCTTGTTGCTGAAAAAGTCTGTGCAGCAAGCAAACTTGCGAATCAGCCTTTACCTTTAGCTTTTATGACATCTCCCTTAAATAATCGTCAGACGCGTTCCTACTTCGAATCTAATGATTATTTCCATCTTGATCCCAATCAAGTGGACTTTTTTTGTCAGCCACTTTGGCCTCTATTATCTTTATCAGGAGATCTCTTTCTAGAAGATACTGATACGCTATCCTTAGGGCCTAATGGCAATGGTTGCTTAGCAACTCTTCTATATACCTCAGGACTTTGGGAAAAATGGAAGAAAGCCGGAATCGAAATGGTTAGCGTTATTCCTATTGATAATCCTTTAGCTCTACCTTTTGATGTGGAACTTTGTGGATTCCACGGAATGGAAAATAATGAAGTAACTATTAAAGCAGCTTCGCGACAAACAGCCATTGAAGATGTGGGTATCTTAGTACAGTCTAATGATTCGGGGAAAACCTCAGTTATTGAGTATTCTGAAATACCTCAAAACGAACGTTTTGCCACAAATCAAGATGGGACTTTGAAGTATTGCCTCGCTAATATCGGGTTGTATTGCTTATCTATGGACTTCATCGCCCACGCGGCTCTACGTGAACTTCCTCTTTACAAAGCTCATAAACATGCAAAACAATTAGGACTCTATTCCTCTGAGAAAAATTCTTGGAAATTCGAAGAATTTATCTTTGATCTATTTTGTTATAGCGAACGTTGTCAAACTCTTGTCTATCCGCGTCAAGAATGCTTCGCACCCTTAAAAAATCTTGAAGGCAATCACAGTCCAGCGACTGTTCGAGAAGCTCTTTCAGCTAGAGAACGTCAAATTTTCCATAAAGTGACCGGAAAAAAACTTTCTCCGAACACAACATTTGAATTAGAAGCCGATTTCTATTATCCTTCAACCTCTACCTCCCTGCATTGGGAGAATAAAGCATTTTTCGAGGAACCGTTTTTTGAGGCCTCATGAAGGAAAAAATTGCCTACTTAGGTATGGGCATTTGGGGATTTTGTCTCGCATCATTACTAGCAAATAAGGGTTACCAGGTTGTTGGATGGGCCCGCAATCCTGAATTGGTTGCTCAATTACAAACAGAGAAACGTCATCCCCAAGCTCCTGATATTCCTATTCATCCAAATCTGTCCTTTACTACAGATATGGCAGAAGCTGTAGTAGGAGCTTCTATGATTGTTGAAGGCGTATCCTCAGCAGGCATACGTCCCGTATCTGAACAGTTAAAAACAATCACAGATCTCAATGTACCTTTTGTTATTACTTCAAAAGGTATCGAACAACATACGGGATTATTACTTAGTGAGATTGTTGTAGAAATTTTTGGTAAAGATGCTTCGCAGTATCTCGGTTATCTTAGTGGGCCTTCTATAGCTAGAGAAGTTCTTAAAGGCTGTCCATGTTCTGTAGTGATCAGCGCGTATAATCCGGATACCTTAAAAAAAATACACAATGCTTTCCTGACTCCAACATTCCGAGTATATCCTAATAGTGATCTTAAAGGTGTTGCTCTCGGAGGAGCTTTAAAGAATATCATAGCAATTGCTTGTGGAATTTCCGATGGATTCCATTTTGGGGACAATGCCAAATCGGGATTAGTCACTCGAGGACTTCATGAAATACGAAAATTTGCAACGATTATGGACTGCCGCCCTGATACTCTTAATGGTTTGGCAGGTCTTGGGGATCTCTGCACAACGTGCTTTTCTTCATTAAGTAGAAATACAAAATTTGGGAAGCTGATAGCTCAAGGAATGACTCTTGAGAAGGCGAAAGCAGAAATCGGTATGGTTGTTGAAGGCGCTTATACTGCTCTTTCAGCATACCAAATTGCCAAACATCATAAAATTGATATGCCGATAACCACAGGTATCTATCGCGTATTATATGAGAATCTCGATATTAAAGAAGGCATCGCTGCACTTTTACAAAGAAATACTAAAGAAGAATATCTTTAAAAGAGGAATATTTCTATCTTTCCCATCTCCTTAGATAGAAGTCCTATCTCTACAGAGTTTTCATTTGTACATTTTTTTATCATTTGTTAAAGATGAATTTATAACGCATAGTAAATAAGGCCATCTACTAAATGAATAGCAAGCTGAAAAAGCATCTACGTTTAGCATCCCTCTCTCTCCTAGCTTTATCAGGAATTTTTTCTTCCTCTATCCTTAATGCTATGCCGTCGGGAAATCCTGCATATCCTGTCATCCCAGGGATCAATCCAGAACAAAAAGGAATGTGTGCTTTCGAACTCTGCAATAGCTACAGTCTCTTCGCAGCACTTACAGGAAGCTTAAAAATAGGATTTTCTGGGGATTATATTTTTTCAGAAAGTGCAAGAGTGAAGAATGTTCCCGTAGTGACGTCCGTTAACACGACAGGAACCGGGCCTTCTCCTACAATCACCTCAACAGTAAAAGATTTTGACTTCGATCTAAACGACTCTAAAGTTAGCGCTAGCTGTATTTTTGCCTCAGTGGCTTTCCAAGACACTTCACCTGCTGCTATTCCCCTATTAGATATCAGCTTCGATGTAAAAATCGGAGGATTGAAACAATACTACCGTCTCCCTCTTAACGCCTATAGAGACTACACATCTTCTCCCCTAGCTTCTGAATCACAAGTTACTGATGGTTTGGTAGAAGTGCAAAGTAACTATGGTTTTGTTTGGGATTTAAGTTTGAAAAAGATCCTTTGGAAAGATGGGATTTCTTTCATTGGTATTGGTGGAGATTACCGCCACGCAGCATGTCCTATTAACTACATCGTAGTAAATAGCCAAGCAAACCCTGAAGTATACTTCGAAGATTCTAACGGTAAAATTAGCTATAAAGAGTGGTCAGCAAATATAGGAATCACCACCTATGTGAATGACTATATTCTTCCTTATGTCTCTGTTTCTGTAGGCAGCGCATCCAGAACTGCACCCGCAGATAGCTTTAAGCGTCTAGAAAGCCAATTCTCTAACTTGAAGTTCAAAGTCCGTAAAATTACGAATTTCCATAGAGTGAACTTCTGCTGTGGAGCAACAAGCTGCGCATCAGATAATTTTTTCTATAGCGTTGAAGGACGTTGGGGCTGCCAGCGTGCTATAAACGTAACGGCAGGATTCCAATTCTAATTATACGAACTGATTAACGTACGATATACGTTGTGTATCAGCTTCAATGATGCTGCAATTAAACTCCATTCTTGCTGCATAGCACGCATCTGAAGTTCTAACATCAATTGATGTGTTTGTGCTAAATCTCCGTAATTTTGCACATCGGAAAGACAGTTGTTAAAGAAATTCAACAAGCCACCTTTTGCAGTCCCTGTGTTGATATCAATTTCTCCATCAACAACCTTATGCTCCAAATCTTGTAATGTAATTATAGAAAAGTCTGAACCCATAATCTTATAAGAAGGGTCGTATTCACTGTTCCCAGGAATGAAAACAAGAGCATTCAGATTCAACATCAGATTCTTCATCTGATTTATCATAATGGATAATTCATTATTATAGCCCTTAACGATATCCTCGAGCTGTTTTTTTTGAGCATCAGAAAGAGAACTATTTCCCTGAATATTCTTAGAAATTTGCTTCAATAAAAGCTGAGCATTCTCAGCACTTTTAATATCATTCCTCAACTGTAAACGTTCTTCTTCATAGCGATCTACAATCATCTGATAACCGAATTTAAAATTCGCAGTTCCTGATGTTTGAGAAATGTATGATCCTAAATTATAGATAATAGGAGCGGAGTTGAAACTCTTTATAGTTTCTAAAAGAGGACTAAACAAGTTCTGAGCATATCCTGAGAGGTTTAGTTCTCTTCCTAAGGCATATAAAGCAGTCTCTTGCGCAGGGATGTATTTATCTAAAAGGATATAAGCAAATGCCGACTGGAAAGGCATTTTATTGACTATAGAACCCTCTACCGGAGCGAGCTCGGGAGCTGTTGTTAACGCTTGTGGAGATATTCTATCTAAATGCTCTTGAAAAATCTTATTTGCTTCCTTACGTAGCTCTTTATTTTCTTTTTCTGTAAGTACAGTTTGTATTACAGCAAGTTCGAATCCTGTATCTAAAAAATCATGCTGTAAAGAAGATATGAACTCCCTACGTAATCCCAAATCACTAGCCTCTTTAAGCAAGTCTTGCATGATTTTCAAATGAGAAGCTACCTCGTTCATCTTTGTATAATCCGCAGCTACCTCAGCAGGAGATACACGACGTTCTGCAAATACCGGCCCTTCAGAAATCTGATTAATCTGTTGATAGCCTTGTATTGGAGAGTTTTTCATAACTTCACCTATTTAAATCTACGTGTTAACTTCGCAAATATCTGATTCATCAATGCTAAAGCAGCGCTGACCATAGTCCACTCTTGCTGAATTGCGGAAGATTCTAACTGTAATGCGAGCTGTTGGTTTTGGTTAAAGGTTGTAAAATTCTGTTGGGTAGCTTCTAAACTCTGTAAAATCTGCTGCTCACCACCAGGAACAACACCGTTTTCACCACCTTCAATAACAAAGCTTTCGAAAGCTGATAGGAAACGTGGCCAATTGTCAGATTTTTGACCGTTCACCTTAATATCAAAGGCTTCATCAACTTCTTCAGGTTTTTCTACGGCAGTAAATTGTATATTGTTTAGGAAGATATAAAGATTACCTAGATTACGCAATAAAGCATCAAATTGGAATTCGTATCCAGAAATTGTCTGACGAAGCTCTCGTTTCTGAGAAGAGGTCAGCTCGGTATCATTTTTTATGCTGTCTAAGATTTTAGTAAGTTCGGTTTTTACTCTCTGACAACGCTCAACATCTGCTCTACAACGTACTTTTTCCTTATCTAAAACACTCTGGGCTTTTCCTAAAGCATCAGTAAGAGCCTGTAAGTTCATCTGACGCAAATATATTGCTAAAGAATAATAAACATCTGCAGTTTGGAAATTCGTAACATTGGTAATAATCTGATTCATGTACTTAGCAGCTTTATTAGAGAAAGTCATCTGTACACCTAATGTCTCTAAAACGTGCTGCTGATTGGGTAAATACTTATCTAATAATAAAGAGGAATAAACCATTTGTATTGGAGAGGTATCTACAAACGTCTTTTTGCCCTCTTTCATACTGTCGAAATAATTTAATTTCGTAGGATCCATAGAATCTTTTTGCCCCATTAATTTGGCTGATTCTTCTGTCCATTTGGTAATTTGAGCTTGGATTTGCTTAATACCATTATTCATCCCATCAATCACTTTCTGATAGTCAGAGCGTGACATCACCGAAGTAGGATCCTTCGTCATTAACTCAATGCATTTTTGGAAAAATTCTGGATTAAGATTGGTTTGGCTACCGTTGTAGAATAGCTTGATACCCTGATAATCAGCAGAAGGATTACCTTTAAATGTGACTAAAGGGACATCTGCAACATTAAAACTCCCATTCCCACGTTCATTCCAATAAGTATATTCTTTCTCTAGAACTTCTTTGTAATTAGCCTGCGAGCTACTTTGCGATATACCGTATTGCCCTGCACATACTAAATAGGAATACAACAAACTTAGGAAACTTGGTAAATTCACACTGGCATTCATCTTCAAACTACCCATAGCACTTATAAAAGTAGTTACTCCGTCTTTGACTCCTTGAGGCATTGCATCTACTGCATTACTTGAATACTTATCCATAAGCATGCGATATACTCCACCGAGCATTATGTAGGTACGCGTCATACCGCCTTGCATAGCGTTGTAACCAGAACCAGTTAAGTTAGATGCTGTCGAAGAGATATCCCATACGGGATTAAGTAGATCTTTAAGAGAGCTTGAGAATTGACGTATTAGCTCAATAACTTTATTTGCTTCATCAATATTTAATGAGCATTCAGCAAGTTGGATGTTCAATTGTTCAGAAACAGGATAAGACAAAGAGATCATGGCATTATAAACTACCATCATGTTCTGCCAAAAATTGATCACCTTACTTTTTGGAGGAGCATCTTTCCCTTTGAGTTCTTCTATCTTAGCTACAAACTCTTTGGGTAAAGCATATATTGCATTATATTGATCAGTTGTAGGATTCCCGGCGGTGAATGATTGTTTCAAAGTATCTAATTTTATTTTAAAATCTTTAACTATAGTTTTTTCAGCCTCTGTGGGATTAAAAATCCCCCCTTGATCAACTTCCTTTAGCCAATCTTCAAAACTCTTATCAAGTCCCTCTATATAAAGTTTTGCAGCAGCAAGATTTGGATCTTTTAAGATCTCATCCACTTTACTAGAATCATAAGTAATATTTGGAAAAGTGATTTTTTCTTCAGGAAGATTTTCGAAAGAAACATCTCCTATAAATTCTGAAGAAATTTGTACTATGGGCAACTTAGCCTCTGCTTCTTGCAACAAACCAAGTGCGTGCTTTAATCCCCTTGCTTTTTGATCTAGTTCTTGGAAAAGAAACACAGAACTAGAAAACGGTGTTGTCATATCTACCTGATCACCAAGTAGTGCCGCCGTTACATTGCGATTAAAAGTAATGTATGAAGGTTGTACCGTCACCGTAATTTATCCAGAAGAGATTAATTATTTTTCTAATTTTAAAATAAAAAAAATATTTCAAAAATAAAAAATAATTAACTTTAAAACTAAAACATAAATAACAAGTGACTTTGATTATTTAATTATTTTAATTCTCTTTCTATTCTGAATAATTCATCAGTGATTGTTTGAGGAAGGTCAGATCCAAAAATCTTGCAGTACTCACGAACATTAGCAACCTCTTTCAGCCATCCAGGAACATCCACAGAAAGTAGATCCTGAAGAGCTTGTGAAGATAAGTTGAGTCCTTCTAAGTTTAAAGAAGATTCTTCGGGTAAGTAACCAATAGGTGTTTTCTTAGCGATGGACTCTTCTCCGTTAGTTCTTCGGAAAATCCATTCTAAAACACGAAGATTGTCGCTAAATCCTGGCCAGATAAAATTGCCATCTTTATCCTTGCGGAACCAGTTCACACCATAGATCTTTGGTAGTTTTAAACTTGTGTTAGAAGCAAAAGATAACCAGTGATCAAAGTAGTATGCCATGTTGTAGCCACAGAAAGGTAACATAGCAAAAGGATCATGCCGTAACTTCCCTTGTTCACCGACAATAGCTGCAGTAGTTGCCGAAGACATGCTCGCACCAATGGTAACTCCATGTTGCCAACTTAAAGCCTCATAAACCAAAGGTATAGTCTCAGAACGACGACCACCAAAAATAATCGCCTCTATTGGTACACCTTCAGGACTATTCCATTGAGGATCTAAAACAGGACACTGCTTTACAGGAGCAGTGAATCTAGAATTAGGATGTGCCGCAGGAGCTCCTCCAGGTTGCCAAGGATTACCATGCCAATCTATAAGACCTTCAGGAGGTTGACTCGTTAAACCCTCCCACCAGACATCTCCATCTGAAGTCAAAGCAACATTAGTAAATATCGAATTGGATTTACAAGTGGCTAAAGCATTAGGATTTGTAGTTTCTGATGTTCCTGGAGCAACACCAAAAAAACCAAATTCGGGATTCACAGCGTATAACCTACCGTCAACACCAGGGCGTATCCATGCAATGTCATCGCCGATACATTCGACTTTCCAACCAGGAATCTTGGGCATAAGCATAGCAAGGTTAGTTTTGCCACAAGCACTAGGGAAAGAAGCTGCAAAATACTTCTTCTGTCCCTGAGGATTAGTCACACCAATGATCAACATATGCTCCGCAAGCCAATCTTGCGAACGAGCTATATATGAAGCTAAGCGTAATGCTACACATTTTTTCCCCAGTAAAGCATTTCCTCCGTAACCACTACCAAATGACATTACACTACTGTCATCTTGGAAATGTACTATACGCATATTCTTAGGATTACAAGGCCAAGCTACATCTTTTTCACCTGGGGATAAAGGGACTCCCACACTGTGTAAACACTTATGGAAGGAACCAGATGTCCCCAACGATTTTAATACCTCCGCTCCCATTCGGGTCATGATCTTCATAGAACAAACAACATATGGAGAATCGGTAATTTCAACACCAATAAGAGAAAATGGAGAATTTAACGGTCCCATGCAAAAAGGAATCACATAGAGAGTCCTTCCACGCATACAACCTCGGAAAAGACCTTCTAGTTCTTGACGCATTTCTTGAGGATCACGCCAATTATTGGTAGGGCCTGCATCTTCTTTTTTTGTAGTGCAAATAAAAGTGAACTGTTCAACACGAGCAACATCTTCGGGAGAAGAACGCACTAGAAAACAGTTGGGATGTAAATCAGAGTTTAGAGGAATAGCTGTTCCTGATTTTTGCATCATGCTGTAGACTTCAGCATATTCAGCATCGGAACCATTACATATACGGATATCCTTAGGAGTTACTAATTCAGCAACCTCTTGGATCCATTGTCTTAAACCTTCATGCTGAATTTCGTTGCTCCATGCACTGGTCATACCATATTCCCTTTGCGTTTCTTGAATTGATCTAGGTGTTCTAAAGCCTTTCCTGTTCCTAAACAAACAGCAAGTAAAGGATGCGGTGCAGTAATTACAGAAAGTCCCGTATTTTTACTTAAAGCCTTATCGAGACCTTTAATTAAAGCCCCTCCACCAGCTAATACCATACCACGTTCAACTAAATCAGCAGAAAGTTCCGGAGGACACTTCTCTAAAGTTAAACGAACGCATTCAATAATTTGTTGGATAGGCTCTGCTAAACATTCACGAATTTCAACAGAGTTAATCCTTTTTGTGATTGGTAATCCTGCCACTTGATCACGACCTCGAACTTCCATCTCAAGCTCATGATCCCCCAAAGGATACGCAGAACCAATAGTGATTTTTATTTCTTCAGCAGTACGCGGACCAATCATAAGATTGTAAGTACGACGCATGTAATTAATAATACATTCATCGAACTCATCCCCAGCTATACGCAAGGAACGTGATTCCACAATTCCTCCTAGAGAAATGATAGCAATCTCCGTAGTCCCACCACCAATATCAATAATCATACTCGCAGCAGGTTCATGAACAGGAAGATCTACGCCAATAGCAGCCGCCATAGGCTCCTCTATTAAGATCACTTCCTGAGCTCCAGCATGTAAAGCAGAGTCTTCAACAGCACGCTTTTCCACACCGGTAATCCCCGAAGGCACAGCAATTAAAATTCTTGGTCGGAACATACTACGAGAAGGTGTTACACGTTTGATCAACGCTTTTAACATGCCCTCCGCTATTTCGAAATCTGCAATCACCCCATCTTTCATAGGACGAACAGCCATAATTTTTCTCGGAGTTTTCCCCAACATAGCCTTAGCTTTATGACCAACAGCAAGAACTGTATGCGTTTGAGCATCTACAGCAACTACAGAGGGTTCACTGAGAACAATACCGCGACCACGAACATAAACTAAAGTGTTCGCTGTTCCTAAATCGATACCAACATTGCCAGAAAAAAAGTTGAAAACTTTATCAAAACGGCCTAGAGTCTTGTTGTACAATCGATTAGAAAGATTTTTAATTTTAAATAAGCTTCGATGTGGGCTCATAGCATCATATCTGTAGCAATTCTAGTACTTCTTCCCAAGTCAACTTGGAAACGACTTCATCATCAGAGTTGATCACTTTCTTTACAAGGCTCTTTTTCCTGTTTTGGAGAGTTAGAATTTTTTCCTCAATGGTATTTAACGTAACTAGCTTATACGAAGACACTGAGCGATTCTGTCCTATGCGATGTACCCGATCTGTAGCTTGATTTTCTACAGCGGGATTCCACCACATATCATAGTGAATCACGGTGTCCGCACCAACGAGATTTAATCCTGTTCCTCCTGCCTTTAAAGAAATCAAGAAAACTAGCAGCCCTGGATCTTCATTAAACTGGTTGACTATTTCCAATCTGTTCTTGGTGGAACCATCTAAATAAACAAAGCGCACTCCACGAGCTTCTAAGTCTTTTTTTATGATGCTTAACATCTTAGTATATTGACTAAAGAGAACTGTCTTATGTCCTGTCTCAACAAGAGAAGAAAGAAGGTCCATAAGCAAGTCATACTTTGCAGAATCACCCGGTTCAGGCACATCTTTTGCAAAAATAGCTGGATGACAACAAATTTGTTTTAGACGTGTAAGTGTTGCAAGAACATGGATATGTATACGATCAAATCCTTCTTGTTTAACTAAACGAGAAAGTTCTTTTTTAGCTGAAGCAGCATAAGAATGATATAGCTCTTTCTGAGAGTCTGTAAGGTGACAATGATATAGAATTTCTGATACAGGAGGTAAATCTTCCAATACGTCTTCTTTCATACGACGAAGAATGAACGGCGCCACCTTCTTCTTCAAAGCAACCATATTATCGGTCTTATTCCCCATATAGTTGCCTGTGCGGATATATTTTCCAACAAAGCGATCATAACTGCTTAATAAACCAGGCATTAAGAAGTCGAAGAGACTCCATAATTCTTCAAGAGAATTTTCAATTGGAGTACCTGTTAAGATTAATCGATGTCCCGAACGAATCATTTTTACAGATTTTGCATTACGCGTCGTGCGGTTCTTAATATGATGAGCTTCGTCTAAAACTACATAGTCAAAGACAAAATCCTTATAAATATCGATGTCTTTTTGCAGTAGGTTGTATGAGGTAATGGCAACATCATAATCTGATAAAGCAGCTAGCTGTCTACGTCTATGAGAAGGAATCCCATCAACTATCATAGTTTTGAATTCCGGATTGAACTTACGGAATTCTTCTTTCCAGTTATATACCAAAGATGTTGGGCAGACAATTAGAGAGCATCCCTTTCCCTTCTCTAATCTACTTTGTGTAATAGCGATGATCGCTTGTAAAGTTTTCCCAAGACCCATGTCGTCAGCAAGAATACCATTTAAATGCATTCTTCTAAGACGTTCTAGCCAATGAATTCCTTCTGTTTGGTAGCTACGTAATGTAGCTTGTATTTGCTTAGGAACAGCTTGGAAATCAAAAGCGACTTCTCCACGAATTTGCTTTTGTATTTCAGCAAGTTTATCCGTCATTTTAAAATTGACTGGTAAACCTTTGAATAGTTCAGGAGAAATCCCTGTTAAACTCCACAAAGGACATTTTTCTACAAAGTCATCAAGAACTTTAAAGCCTATTTCATTAAAAATCTGAATAACTGGAGAAATTTTTTCTAAATCTAAAACTAAAATACACGGGAGTTTTGCAGAACCAGGAGTTCTACCTCTTCGAGGAGTTTTTACATTACGCCCTCGCTTCGGCAACTCTAGGAAACGTTTTTTAGCGCTTATACAATCCCAAAGCAAGTCTAAGCTAATTCCCTTCAACAAACCATTAACTTTAAGCTCAGCTTCATAAGTATTAATTTCAGAACTTTCCTTAAAGGAAAGGTCAAAGACAGTTTCATCATAAATAAACTGATCAGAGAGAGTCTCAGGACAATTAAACGTTATCCTATGCTGATTATTAGGAATCGTTTCCGTCATAAACTCTACGATTTTCTTCTCACTTTTTACATGGAAGGCACCATCACGCTCATCATAAATAAAGCCTGAGAAAACCTCCTCTATGATCTTACGTTCTTCAACAAGATTCCTAGCCAAGATTCCATCGTCACGAATAAATGCACGAATATCTTGGTATTTTAAAGAAAAAGAAGCAGCTGGGATTGTGAGTGAATCATAGATAAAATGTAATTTCGCCTCTAATTCGCCATCTAAATAACTTATGTTACAGACACCACGAACATCCTCAATATAAGGCAGGGTGATAAAGGAGTTTAGAACTTCAACGTTAGAAACTTCAGCATATTCCTTAAACACAGGAAGAGCGTTCTCTCGGAAAGAACCGAATAGAGCTTCCGGAATAGTAATATCTCGTAGCCTTGAAAAAGAACGTAAATGCGCGCGTCGAATTTGGGGTGCGAAATGATGGTAAACGTTATTGTGAATGATTCCAGGAACATTAGATTCTAAGAGAATCGCTTGCTCAGGCTGAAGAGTTTCATCGTCCACAAGGATTAACGGGGTCATTAACAATGCTTTATAGGGAGTATCGAAAAAATCTAAATCAAACTTCATCGTAGCTGGTGAAACCGACCAATATAAGGGCTCTTCAAGGTTCCCACAAAACATCCCTGAAAAACTTTCTTTCTCTCCAGCTTGTCCTCCCCCACGGTCTGCCATTTGATGTTCATACATTTTTGCTAAAATTACACCTAGCGATGTTAATGTAAGATAAGCAGATTTTAATAATTTTTCTTCAGGAGCTTGATTCGCATAACGAACATAGCGAATCAACAAATCTATAAGCTTGCGATCAGAAGCATTGAAAGATTGCATTGTGAAAAAGAAACGACGTCCATTAAGGATAATCGGCTCTTGATATAAAACTCCTTCAAGAAATGTTTTAATATTTGAAATATAAAAAGGTTTAGAACGTCCAGGAAGGCGTAAAACTAGTTGGAATTCAACATGCTGATTTGGACGAAATACTTCATCATTGGAAGCAACAAATAAAACAGCAAGTTCTGCGGAATTCTTCTCCAAATATTCTTGAGGAAGGAAAAATGGATTCGCGCTTAATACATTCGCTGCGTGAACGTACTCACTCAAGATTTCTTTTTGATGAGCTCGGTCTTTTCTTTCTTCTTCTCTACTGGCTGCAACAACAAAAGTTTCCTGAAGCTCTTTTTTTACTTCTTCATTTATCTCTTGATTGGTATCTAAATTGGCCTCTTGAGAGTAAGCCACCACCATTTCATTAAAATACTTTTCTAGATAAAACAGTAATGCAACTATGTGCTGGCAATCATAATTATATGAGCAATCACAGTTAGAATCTATAGTATCTGATTTCGATCGATCTACTTCTATTTCACATTCATATACGTTGTCATATAAGCCTCGAATCTGCGCTCCTATACACACCGATTCCCCATTCATAGACAGGATTTTCGCATTAATCACAGCTCCTTGGTCAAAAAGTTCCTTGCCATCCTGCAAAATGTTAGCTGTAAAATCCCTTCGTAATTTGCGAAAATTGAGCATTTCTCCTCTAAATTATAGAGTTCTGATTGAATCAGCTTACTTGTACCTGTTTACCCATGCTAAATCAATGAAAAATTTTATCAGGCCTTTTCTCTTGTATTTTAGCCTGTGTTTTTGCACTAACTATTACTACTGTAGTTGACTAGTCGTTGATAAAAACTCATCAAATATCTAGAATATCACTTTTCTTGCGGGTGTAGCTCAGTGGTAGAGCGCCACGTTGCCAACGTGAAGGTCGTGAGTTCAAGCCTCATCACCCGCTTTTCCTTCCAGAAAAGCTTCAAAAGGTAGTCTTGTGTCGCGAAATTTTTCTAATGAGCAATTTTCTATTAATTTAGAAGAACAGTCAGGGTGCGTTGTTTCTGCTGTAGTAAAAACCACACCGCAACTCTTAGATAAACTTCATAAACAGGCTATAAAAAAAATAAAGAAAGACGTTGTTCTATCAGGATTCCGCAAAGGTAAAGCTCCTGATGACATCATTGTTTCTCGCTATCCTAGCCAAGTAACAAGAGAATTAAATCAACTATTGATTCAATCAGCTTACCAAGCTTTATCTACTGTCGGAGATCGCCGACCTCTTTCTCCACAAGCTATCAAGTCTACATCTGTAACAAAAGCAGATCTAACCGAAGGTGGGCAAGTAGATTTCACTTATGAAGCTTTTCCTGTGATTGCTGATATCTCTTGGGACAAATTATCACTAGCAAAAGAAACTCCTATAAAAGATATCACCGATGAAGAAATGGAAAAGGGATTACTGAACATCTCTTATTTTTTCGCCACAAAAACTCCTGTAACTCGTCCTTCTCAAGAAGGGGATTTCGTATCCCTATCTCTTTATGTTTCCAAACAAGACGAAGAAAGAGCCTCTACACCAATCTTTGAAAATAAATATTTCAAACTTTGCGAAGAAGAAATGACTGATTCTTTTAAAGCCAAATTTTTAGGCATTTCTGCAGGTCATCGCGTTACAGAGATCATCACCTCTCCTGACATCCAATCATTTTTAAATGGAGATGTTCTAACTTTTACTGTTAATGCAGTCATTGAGGTTGTTGCTCCAGAACTTGATGACGAGAAGGCTCGTCAGCTACAAGCTGAATCCTTAGAAGATCTAAAGAAAAAACTACGCATTCAATTAGAAAATCAAGCAAAAGATAAACAACATCAACAATGCTTTACTGAAGCAGAAAATGCTCTAGCAAATATTATAGATTTTGATCTTCCGACATCTATGCTAGAAGATCGTTTAGCGATGCTAACAAGAGAAAAATTACTCAATGCTCGTTTGATTCAATATTGTTCTGATGAAGAACTAGAAGATAAAAAATCAGATTTATTACAAGAAGCAGAAGCAGAAGCTAAAAAAACTTTAAAATTATTTTTCTTAGCAAACAAGATTTTCACGGATGAAAAGCTTGTGATTAGCCGTGAAGAGCTTCAATATATGATGGATGTTTGTTCTAGAGAGCGTTACGGCATGCAACCCCCTCGAGATATATCCAACGAAGCTTTGCAAGAACTAGTGATGGCAGCTCGCGATCGTCTAACTTATCATAAAGCCATGGAAACAGTTCTATCCAAAGCAAAAGAATTAGCGACAGCACCCTCTGCGTAATTTAGCTAGAGGAAAACACTTGACCCAAGAAAGTCTTAAACATAGAATTCAACATTTTAATGCAGAGGCTTGTTTCCAAGCAAAAAAGCATAAAAAATGAATTATGTGTATTGTTGGAATTGCTTTTGCGCATCTTATATATATGCGGGAAAGAAACTATTTTGAGAGGAAATGCAAATGACATTGGTGCCTTATGTGGTCGAGGATACAGGTCGTGGCGAACGCGCCATGGATATTTACTCGCGTCTTTTAAAAGATCGCATTGTAATGATTGGTCAAGAGATTACAGAACCTCTCGCAAATACTGTCATTGCCCAATTACTTTTCCTAATGTCTGAAGATCCTAAAAAAGATATTAAAGTTTTCATTAACTCTCCTGGCGGATATATCACAGCAGGACTAGCTATTTATGATACTATTCGTTTCTTAGGTTGCGACGTGAATACTTATTGTATAGGTCAAGCAGCTTCTATGGGAGCTCTTCTACTTTCTGCAGGAACTAAAGGTAAACGTTATGCTTTACCTCATAGTCGAATGATGATTCACCAACCTTCGGGAGGGATTATAGGAACTTCTGCGGATATTCAGCTACAAGCTGCAGAAATTTTAACACTGAAAAAACACCTCGCTAACATTCTTTCCGAATGTACAGGACAACCTGTAGAAAAAATCATAGAAGATTCTGAGAGAGATTTCTTTATGGGAGCTGAGGATGCTATTTCCTATGGTCTAATTGATAAAGTGGTCTCTTCAGCAAAAGACACGAAAGATAAGGATACTATCTCCTAGAGAGTCATTATGAACAAAAAAAATCTCACCATTTGCTCTTTTTGTGGGCGTTCTGAAAAAGATGTAGAAAAACTTATAGCAGGTCCATCTGTCTATATTTGTGATTACTGCATTAAGTTATGCTCAGGGATTTTAGATAAGAAACCTACCTCGACTCCATCATCAGGCGCATCTACAGAAACAACGCCTCAACATTCGGATCTTCAAGTTCTTACTCCAAAAGAAATCAAAAAACATATCGATAAATATGTTGTAGGACAGGAAAGAGCAAAAAAAACCATAGCTGTAGCGGTATATAATCATTACAAACGTATACGGGCTTTATTGAGCAACAAACATGTAAGCTATGGAAAATCTAATGTGTTACTCTTAGGACCTACAGGATCAGGGAAAACCCTTATTGCTAAAACCTTAGCAAAAATTTTAGATGTGCCATTTACAATCGCTGATGCGACAACCCTTACCGAAGCCGGCTATGTCGGTGAAGATGTGGAAAACATTGTCTTAAGATTATTACAAGCCGCTGATTACGACGTTGCTAGGGCAGAGCGTGGAATTATTTATATTGATGAGATCGATAAGATTGGTAGGACTACAGCTAACGTTTCTATTACTCGTGATGTTTCCGGTGAAGGTGTTCAACAAGCTCTATTAAAAATTATAGAAGGTACCACTGCTAATGTTCCTCCTAAAGGAGGACGTAAACATCCTAATCAAGAATATATCCGTGTAAATACTGAGAATATTCTTTTCATTGTTGGCGGTGCTTTCGTTAACTTAGATAAGATTATTGCCAAACGTTTAGGGAAAACTACAATCGGATTTTCTGATGATTTAGGGGATTTCTCACAGGAAGATCGCGATCATTTGCTTACTAAGGTAGAAACAGAAGATCTCATTGCTTTCGGTATGATTCCTGAATTCGTTGGTCGATTCAACTGTATTGTTAACTGTGAAGAACTCTCTTTAGATGAACTTGTCGCTATTCTTACTGAACCTACAAATGCAATTGTAAAACAGTATATCGAGCTATTTTCAGAAGAAAATGTGAAGTTGATATTCGAAAAAGATGCCCTATATGCTATAGCAAAAAAAGCTAAGCTGGCAAAAACTGGCGCCCGCGCCTTAGGTATGATCTTGGAAAATCTACTCAGAGACCTGATGTTTGAGATTCCTTCCGATCCTACAGTAGAGGCTATAAGGATTCAAGAAGACACAATCTTAGAGAATAAAGCACCAGTGATTATCAGAAGAGCCCCAGAAGCTATAGCTTAAATTCCTTCTCTTCTTTATTTAGGGATGTAATGACAACGATCGCCCTAGAAGCTGCAAAAAAAATTCTCTTAAAATTGCGTAATGCAGGTTACCAAGCATACTTTGTTGGTGGTTGTGTTCGCGATATGCTCATGGGGAAACCCATAGAGGAGATTGATATTGCAACCAGCGCACCCCCAGTCATCGTCTCCACTATTTTTACTGATACTTTAGCATTAGGTGCCGCCTTCGGTATTATCGTCGTTAAAGAAGACAATCGGCTATTTGAGGTAGCCACATTCCGTAGTGATGAAAATTATGAAGATGGGCGTCATCCCGAACGCGTTGTATTCTCATCGATGAAAGAAGACGCTCTACGTCGAGATTTTACAATAAATGGAATGTATTACGATCCTTTCGAAGAAAAACTCTTTGATCTTGTTGAAGGAAGAAGAGATCTTGAAAAACGCGTCGTCCGAGCCATCGGTCATCCTAAATTACGTTTCGCCGAAGATAAACTTCGTATACTACGAGCTATACGTTTTAGCTCTTCATTAGATTTTGCTCTAGACCCAGCTACAGAACGCGCTATTATTAAGGAAGCCCCGACTCTAGTAAATTCCGTATCCCCAGAAAGAATCTGGCAAGAACTAAGGAAAATGCTGAAAAACCGTCCCTATGAAGCTCTATCCTTATTGATAAAGCTAAAAATCATTACTGTTATTTTCCCTGAGCTTCGCGATGTTCCCCCCAGTTTATTACGAATAAACATCGAATTTGCTAAAAGACTTAATCCGATAGAATTTCCCGAAATTTGCTTTCTACTTCCCCTATTTCAAGGGGTTAGTGAAGAAGCCGCTTGCGTAGCATTCACGCGTTTACGGGTGTCAAATAAAGATTTAAAACTTATACAACTTTGGTACCAAGCTCTTCCACAATTCCAAAACATCAGTAATAATCGTGTTTTTTGGGCACATTTTTTAGCCTCACCAACAGCCCATCTGTTTCTATCCTTGTTTTCAGCGATCCAAAAAGATCCTTGTAAACAGCAGAATTTCATCGCTCGCGTTCAAGAATTAGAAACACGCTTAGAACAATTCATTCTAAGAATCAAAACTTCTTCACCTCTGGTTTCTGCTCCAGACCTTATTTCTAGAGGGATTGTACCAGGTCGACTACTCGGAGATCTTTTAAGAGAAGCTGAGATATTGTCTATAGAAAACGAATGTCATGACAAAGAAAAAATTTTATTGCTTCTGAAGGAAAAAGGCTTCTGGAAGTAAGATTTATCTTAAAATAAACTTTTCCCTTAAACACTCAATCGATTTTATTTCTTTAGATTTAATTTTTTAGCTTTTATCATTTTCTTTGTAATTATTCAAAACTGAGATTAATTGGCTTATCATGCTACGGATTGCTATCTTAGGAAGACCCAACGTTGGGAAATCTTCTCTTTTCAATCGCATGTGCAAACGATCTTTGGCTATTGTTAACTCCCAAGAAGGGACTACACGAGATCGCCTATATGGAGAGATTCGTGGATGGAGTATCCCTGTACAAGTAATCGATACTGGGGGAGTTGATAAAGATTCCGAAGACCACTTCCAAAAGCACATCTACAAGCAAGCTTTGGCGGGTGCTAATGAAGCGGATATTTTACTTCTTGTTGTTGATATTCGCTGCGGAATTACAGAACAAGATGCTGAACTTGCTAAACTACTTCTTCCTTTAAAAAAGCCTCTTATTCTTGTTGCGAATAAAGCTGATACTTTTAAAGATGAACATCGCATTCATGAATTATATAAAATAGGAATCTCTGAGATTCTTACTGTATCAGCAAGTCACGATAAACATATTGATAGACTTTTAGACAGAATTAAAACTCTTGGTAATGTTCCTGAACTTATAGAAGAGTCTTCAGAAGAAGAGGTCGAAGAGGAAACAGCCTCCTTGATTGAGACGTTATCTGAAGAACCTCTATCAGACTACGAAGAAGAAGAAATCCCTTTCCCCACAGCATCAGCAACAGACAAACCTTTAAAAATTGCTCTCATTGGTCGTCCTAACGTAGGCAAGTCCTCTATCATTAATGGATTATTAAATGAAGAGCGTTGCATCATCGACAATATACCAGGGACAACTCGCGATAACGTTGACATTCTATATTCTCATAACGATCGTTCGTATTTATTCATAGATACTGCCGGTCTAAGAAAAATGAAAAGCGTAAAAAACTCTATAGAATGGATATCTTCGTCTAGGACAGAGAAAGCTATAGCACGCGCTGACGTTTGCTTATTAGTTATCGATGCCATGCATCACCTATCTTCTTACGATAAACGTATTCTTTCTTTAATATCCAAACACAAGAAGCCCCATATCATCCTTGTTAACAAATGGGATTTGATTGAAGGGGTGCGTATGGAGCATTATATCCGCGACTTACGCGCCACTGATGTTTACATCGGTCAATCTAGGATTCTTTGCATATCTGCAGCAACAAAACGCAATCTACGACATATCTTTTCATCTATTGATGAGCTCTATGAAACAGTATCTAGTAAAGTCCCCACACCTGTTGTTAATAAAACACTCGCCTCAGCGCTACAAAGACATCACCCTCAAGTAATTAACGGAAGAAGATTGCGTGTTTACTATGCTATTCATAAAACAGCAACACCCTTCCAATTCTTATTATTTATTAATGCAAAATCATTATTAACTAAACATTACGAGTGTTATTTAAAAAATACTTTAAAATCATCTTTTAATTTATACGGGATACCTTTTGATTTAGAATTCAAAGAAAAAACGAAAAGAACAAATTAATTTGTTTAAAAAATGAAATATTATTATTACAAAATAATAATAACAAATTAATTATTTCTTGGAGACTTTAACCATGAACCATGATCATTATGATGCATCAGAAGCTGATTACCACCACTCACTCGATGAGCTTCTTTACCAATCAGAAGAAGCTTTCTCTTTGGATAAATACCAAGAAACTGGAGTTTATGTTGAAGAAGACAAGGAGAATGGTGATCTCCTTATAGTTCTTGGAGAATCCATCTTGAAAGGCGTTATACGCCAATTCTATATTAGTGATGATAACCATGCTTATACGCGTAGTTGTCTGACAGGAGACTGGGAGTTATGGTTTAATATCCCCCCAAAAACAATAGAAAGCAAAACTTATGACTTCAACTCTCTATTAGAATCCGACTTCCTTCTTACTACAAATGTAGAAACATTTGTAAACGCTCCTGAAGATTTCCCAAAGGGATCAGAATCCTTAAATAATATCATTATTTGTATGACAACTCGCAATCGAGATCATCACGTACAATTTCTGATTGGGGATAATCACAGAACATTTTGGATACGCCATCACGACGCACATGTATGGTCTGAGTGGTCCACATTTATTTAAAATAATGAATTAGAAAGGGAAAAGGCTGGAAGCTAGCCCAGCCCTAAAAGCTTTTTTATTCGTCATCAGAATCACTGATAACTGTTAGTTCCATAGGACCAAAGTTCTCATCATTTTGGAATGATGTAGCAACAACGGGAATTACGTTTTGAGGCCGCTGTTCTCTAGTCATAGTTAATTCTAGACGGAATAGATGTTTTACAATAGCAATACGAATGTCACGAACAAGGCTTTCAAATAATAAGAATGATTCGTGTTTAAATTCAATTAAAGGATCTTTCTGACCAACGGTACGTAAACCTACTTCACTACGGAGTAGATCCATATCCACAAGATGAATTTTCCATTGTTCATCGATATGCATAATCATTACTGAACGTATAATATCTTTACAGATACCATTAGCATCAACGTCGTCTCCAGCAGCTGTGGTGATTTCTTCTATCATAGAAGAAAACTTATTGTGGAAAACTCCAATCAAATCATCTGCAACCTTTTCTGCAACAGCATCTAAAGTATTTAATCTGCGTAATTCCTCAAGATTCAACTTTAGAGGGAAAGAGTAATTCATCCATTCTTCTAAAGTAGGAAGAGAGTGGCCTGTAGGATGACTACGACTTATGATCAATGAAGCTATCATCAGTGACACATGGTATATCGATTCCTTAGCTAAGGTAAAGATATCCTCAGAACGTATAACCTCATTACGAAAAGCATAAATAGTCTGTCTCTGCTTATTCATAACATCGTCATACTCAAGAGTATGCTTTCGAATTGTATAGTTTCTTGCTTCAACACGCTTTTGAGCAGTCTCAATTAGCTTATTAAACATAGGATCCGACATAGCCTCTCCTTCAGGAGGACGGAAATGTCGAATCAATGCGTTTAATTTTGGCGAAGCAAATAAACGCATTAAACGATCTTCAAAAGATAAGAAGAACTTAGCAGCACCGGGATCTCCTAAACGTGCACAACGTCCACGTAATTGCCTATCAATACGTCGCGACTGATGGCGACTTGTACCGATGACATGGAGACCACCAACAACCACAGCTTCCTGATCTAGCTTAATATCTGTACCACGACCTGCCATATTTGTAGCGACAGTAACAGCACCTAGCTTCCCAGCTGCTGCAATAATCTCTGCTTCTTGAGCGTGATTTTTTGCATTTAAGACTGTATGCTCTATACGATTCTGTTTCAAAATACGAGAAAGTTTCTCAGAAACCTCAACAGATTCTGTCCCTATAAGAATTGGATTACCGTCTTTATGTATACGGGCAATTTCATTAACAATCGCATGATACTTTTCACGCTCTGTCATATAAAATTCATCATTATGATCTACACGTAAGCATGTTTTAAATGTAGGCACTTGCAGAACATATAGATTATATATCTCTTTAAATTCTTTAGATTCAGTAATTGCCGTCCCAGTCATACCTGCAAGTTTTTCATAAAGACGGAAGAAATTCTGTAAAGTTACTGTCGCAAAAGTTTGTGATTCTTTACGGATAGTTACGTGTTCTTTTGCTTCTATTGCTTGATGAAGACCTTCGGAAAAACGACGACCTGGTTGTGGGCGACCTGTATGTTCATCAATAATGACAATTTGATCATCACGGACTATATAGTCCACGTCGCGTTCCATAAGCAATTGTGCTCTCAACAACTGTCGTAAACCGTGAGCTCGAGCTTTTCTTTGAGTA
Organism: Chlamydia crocodili; assembly: GCF_018343815.1. Classification (NCBI taxonomy): domain Bacteria; kingdom Pseudomonadati; phylum Chlamydiota; class Chlamydiia; order Chlamydiales; family Chlamydiaceae; genus Chlamydia; species Chlamydia crocodili. Next base: position 447,358 of record NZ_CP060791.1, read on the forward strand.
TCTTCTTCTGAAACGGCTATTTTTCTATTAATTTTATCTGTTGGAGAGAGAGAGTCATCGCCATCTATGAGAGCATATTCGTGTCCCATATCCATCATAACGAAGTCTTCAGCAGAACCTCCGGCTTTATCAACCCACTGTTGCATGCCGCGATCTGTCAATTCAAAATCATTATTGTGTTCATCAACAATGATATAAAGTTGAGACAGTTTTTCAATACTCTCTTCTTTATTTTGTTCAGCGTGATAATAAGTATCCCACTTATCAATCATAGCTCGCAAATCAGGGTGTTCGCGCACTCTACGCAAAACACGATTTAAAGGCATACCCTTACTAACTAGCCATAAACTACGGCAAAATTCAGAAATGCCTTCGATAACTTTCTTATCCTTAGGAAGGATATCCATATCCAAGAACAGTTCTAATCCTCGTCTAGCTTCAAGAGCTAAATGATTACATAGTTCTCTTTGCAATTGAACTAATTCAGCAACTTTATCCTTAAGCTCGAAATAAACGGGATTATGCTTTTCTCCTGGTCCAGAAATAATTAAAGGAGTTCTTGCTTCATCAATTAGAATAGAATCCACTTCATCAATAATAGCGAAATAAAATCCACGACCTACCTGATCATCAACAGAAGTTGCTATAGAATTATCCCTGAGATAATCGAATCCAAACTCTGATGCTGTACCATAGACAACATCACAACGATAGATTTCCTTTCGTTTTTCTAAAGGTGAGCCGGATATCAATACTCCGGTAGTTAAACCTAACCAACGCAATATAGAGCCAACCCATTCACAATCTCTTTGAGCAAGATAATCGTTAACTGTGACCAAATGCACAGGCTTGCCTGTTAAAGCATTTAAATACAGCGGCATAACTGCAGTAAGAGTTTTTCCTTCTCCTGTCTGCATCTCAGTAATAAAGCCCTTGTGCATAGCTATAGCACCAAGAACCTGAACATCGTAAGGAACCATGTCCCAATTTTGATGATAACCGGAAACTTCTACCGGAGTCCCAGTCAAACGTCTACATACATTTTTAACAACGGCATAGGCCTCAGGAAGCATATCGTCTAAGGATTCCCCTTCCTGGTAGCGCTTTTTTAACTCTACTGTTTTATTACGCAACTCCTCATCAGACAAAGGGGCGAGCATCTCATCATAGAGATTGACCTTATCCACAAGTTTTTGAAATTTTTTTAAGGTACGCTCTTGAGAAGATCCAAAGAAACGTTTAAGAAAATCTAACATACGTCGCTTAATTCAATATAATTGCTTGGAAAATAATCTATTAATTCCTACGAAAACTCATCTGTCAATACCATACTCGATTCTAATGAATAAAAGGAACAAAAGTTCCCTTACTTATATTCTTCTTCCTCCTGAACAGGAGACAAAAAACTTTTGCCATAAAGATAGAGAATGAAAAAAAGAATTTAAGCAGCAAGCAGTGTATCTACTTCCACAATATGCTGATGATTCAAAGGTAATTTCTGGCGTAAATTACGCATAATTTGTGAGCGACGCTTTTTTTGCTGCAGAGAAACATCTTGAGCTGATAGAAATGCTTGTATTTCATAAGCAGCGTCAAAATTTCCTGTGCGAGCTTCACACGCACTCAATAGTTCTAAAGTTTCTGAAGAATGGTTTAGTTTGAGAGCTTTCTTTGCATACTCTAAACCAGTCTCTGCTGCCACTACTGACGCGTATCCAACTCCTGAAAGCCAAGCTAACGCTTTACATGCTGTAGGACAATCAGGGAATTTCTGGATTACTTTGAGATATATCTTTTCAGCATCAGAATATTTCTTTAAACAACATAAGCTAAATCCATAACCTAAACCACATTGCCAATCTTCAGCATATGTGCCGCATTGAAATGCTAAATTCCAGCAATATTCGGCTAAAGGATAGTCATTTTGATCCATAGCTGCCAAAGCTGCATGTTTCATTAACAAAGCATCCCCTCGAGACCACAAATCGCTACTTTGATAAATAAGTAACGCTTTTTTCGATTTCCCTTGTTTTTGTTCACACAAACCGATGTTAAATAAAGACTCTTCTCTATAATTAGGTTCAGATAACAATTTACGGAATAGCTTTCCCGCCTCAACATAATTACCGCAAATACGAGAAGAATGAGCTAAATTATAGGTAACTTTCAAAGGACATGAGCCTAAAGCATATGCGCGGTTATAAAACTCTATAGCATCTTGATATCGCTTCGAGGTGAAATAAATATCTCCCACGGTAATGTAGGTTTCTTGATGGGAGAGGGGAGAAATCCAAGGCTCAATAATACTACAAGCAGCATCCAAATGCCCTAAATTCACCAAAGCAGACGCATACTTTGCAGCATCCTGTTCTTCGAATATATCATTTGAAATTCGGGAAAAAGCTTGGCAAGATTCTTTATATGCCCCATGACGATAAGCTTTATAAGCAATTTCTAGCAAAAATTGAGGACCACGTAAATTCAATTTTCGTGCCTCGGCCAATAGTTTTTCTACCTCATCAAAACGATTCATACCTCGAAGAATACGCATATAATCAAATAGGCACTGACGACGATAGCAACGTTTTTTTAAAATAGGCAAGAGCTTCTGTTCAGCAACCGACCATTCTTTCAGTTCCATGCTCAGATGAACTTCTCGAATAACCTGCGCCGCATAGCGACGGAAACGGGAAATGTGACAATAGACTTTAAACACTAAAGCTATTGTCAAACTTGCAACTAAAGCCCACAGGATCACTAGCCACATAATTCGCCAATTTTCACTTTTCTCTCTCCTTGCAATACCAAAAAAAACCTTTAAAGTCTTTAAAATTATTCTCTCAACGACCGTCCTAAAGATTGCCCCATAAGGCAACGTGTCTCTAATCCCATCCGTGAGTTCTTTAATAAGTCCGCATCAAACTGAACAACTCCCGGTTCAAACAATACAATAACAGTGGATCCTCCAATTTCAAAAAAACCCTTCTCATCACCCCTAGAATACTTTTCTCCAGGTATATAGGTTTGAATAATAGAGCCGACATTCAATGCCCCGACTTCCAAATAAAGCACATCGCCGAATGCCTCTGTTTTAAGCTCTGTTAGTGTACGTTTGTTTTCACAAAAAATATTAAAATTATCTTTCAATGCCATCGGGTGCACAGAAAATAAATAACCATTGATGTTGCGGGTTGGTCCAGCCAAACAATCGACAGGGAAATGAAAACGGTGATAATCGAAAAGAGCTAACCGAGCAAAGACCACACTACCAGATGCGTATTTCTCAACAAGCTTGGGGTCACCTAAAAGTTTCGAAAGAGAGAATCGTTTCGATTTAACAACAAATTCTCCAAATTCAGACACGTTTGGATAAATAAGATACGCCCCATCAACGGGTGTCACGCAAATATTATTCCCCTGAGCAATAGGTCGTGCTTCCGGACGCAGCTCTCTAGTAAAAAAATCATTGAAAGAAGTAAATTCTGAAAGAGATTTTTTGAATTCTTTTGCGCAGATATGATTTCTCTTTATAAATCCCGGAATCTTTTTACGTGTCCAAGAACGTTTTTGAATCCAACCATAAAGACGCGACAAAAATGGAGACCTTGACAATAGCGTGGATACCCATTTTCCTAATCTGGAAGTATATAGAAACGTCATAGTCTTTTCATAACACACGGATTCTGTTACTCTTTGATTAGTTAACCGATCAATATACTGCAGTTTCTTCACTTGTCCTCGATCTGGAGATCAAAACAGGCGACTATAAAAAGTTATTAAAAATATTCCAAACTAATTAAATAGAAATCGTTAAAAAACCTACATACATCTTTAATCGCGAACCTGATATCCTAGCTTCTCAAGTTAGTTCCATTTTCATCCGTTTTTCATGATTAAAAATGATACTATTGCTGCTATAGCCACACCTCCAGGAGAGGGAAGCATTGCTATTGTTCGTATATCAGGCCCCGAAGCTATTCCAATCACAGATAAAATATTCTCAGGATCTGTACCGTCCTTTTCCTCACATACTGCTCATTTAGGAACAATAAGTCGTAACGACCAGCAAATTGATCAGGTGCTTTTATTAATTATGCGAGCTCCACGTTCATTTACTGGAGAAGATGTCATTGAACTGCAATGTCATGGTGGTTATTTTTCTTGTTCCCAAATCCTGGAAGCTTTGGTATCTGAAGGAGCTCGACCTGCACTTCCTGGAGAATTTTCTCAACGAGCTTTTCTAAATGGGAAAATAGATCTTATCCAAGCAGAAGCAATTCAAAATATTATCGCAGCTGATAATTTGGACGCTTTTCACATTGCTCAGAATCATTTTCAAGGACATTTTTCCAAAAAAGTTCAGTTTATTTCTTCTTTGATTATCGAATCTTTGGCTTTTATTGAGGTTCTCGCAGATTTTCCAGAGGAAGAGCAGCCCGATATGGATGTTCCTGAAAGTCGGTTAAGCGAAGCTATCCTAATTATTGAGGATCTTATCTCAAGTTTCGATGAGGGCCAACGACTCGCCCAAGGCACAAGTATTGTTCTTGCAGGACATCCTAATGCAGGAAAATCTTCTCTTCTTAATACGCTAACAAATAAAAATCGCGCTATTGTTACTGATATTCCTGGAACTACAAGGGATATATTAGAAGAAAATTGGATATTGCAAGGGAAACGTATTCGTCTTATAGATTCTGCAGGACAACGAGAAACAGATAATCCTGTTGAGCAAGAAGGTATAGAACGCGCTATTTCTGCTATGGAACAATCTGAAGGGATACTCTGGGTTATGGATGTTACACAACCCCAACCTGATCTCCCAGAAATTTTATTTCAAAAACCTACTCTCCTTCTTTGGAATAAATCTGATCTCGCATCACCTCCTCAAATTGACACGTCGCTGCCCCAACTAGCTGTTTCCGCAAAGACAGGAGAGGGGATTTTCGAACTCAAACAATTTATCCAAAAATGGATGCAACAACAACAGTTGGGAAAGAATGCAAAAGTCTTTCTTGTTTCTTCTCGACATCATACAATATTACAACAGATGCGCTCGTACTTGCTCTCAGCCAAAGAAGGATTACAGACTCAACTTCTCCCAGAACTTGTTGCCCTGGAGCTCAGGCAAGCCCTACAGGCTACTGGGAACCTTTCAGGATCTGAAATTAACGAGACAATATTGGGAGAAATTTTTAGTAGGTTTTGTATTGGAAAATAAAACACATATTAAAAATTTTATTATTTCAACTTTGAACGAATTCTTTCCCAACCCAAAAGCATCTTTAACGGGATGGGAAACTCCGTTTCAATTACTTGTTGCTATTTTGCTTTCAGGAAATTCTACCGATAAGGCTGTGAATTCTGTGACACCGAAGTTATTTGCCTCAGCTCCTGACGCGCAAGCATTATCACAACTTCCCTTAGAAAATTTATATTTAATTATTTCGCCTTGCGGTCTTGGCAAGAGAAAAGCCGAATACCTACATAATCTATCAAAGATCTTGCTGGAAAAATATCGTGGTGAACCTCCAGCTTCTTTAGAATTGTTAATCAAACTACCTGGGGTAGGAAGAAAAACTGCTTCGGTCTTTCTAGGAATTATTTATGATATGCCAACGTTTCCAGTAGATACACATATTTTGAGACTATCTCAACGTTGGGGAATTTCTAATAAACGTAGTCCTTCAGCAGCAGAAAAAGACCTTGTTCTTTTCTTTGGCGATATGAATTCTCCAAAGCTTCACTTACAACTTATCTATTATGCTAGAAATTACTGCCCCGCTCTCCATCACGATGTAAATAAATGCAGAATATGTTGGTACTTAAGCAATTCCCATAAAAAGCATTCTAAACCCCTTAAGAAATAAAGGCTTCTGCTGATTGACACAGAAACGGTTCCACATAAAGCTTTCTCTCTGTATATATCGAGAATGAAATTTACTTTGCTTTCTAACGGAGAAATCTTTTAGACTGGGCAACTACTTACTACTTCGATATCGCAATTTTTTAATATAATGAATAAAAACGCTTCTAATAGGGTTAGTTCTAAAAAAGAGCTCTCTGTTTGGTCGATCGGGGGATCTATTTTTGCTATGTTCTTTGGAGCGGGTAATATAGTATTTCCTTTAGCCTTGGGTTATCATTACCACTCACATCCCTGGTTCGCCTGCTTTGGAATGATGCTTACCGCTGTTTGTGTTCCCCTATTAGGTTTGTTTAGTATGCTATTATATTCTGGAGATTATAAAAATTTTTTTTCCTCTATTGGAAAAATCCCTGGAATGGTTTTCATTATAGCAATTTTATGCTTAATAGGTCCTTTTGGGGGGATTCCTAGAGCAATTGCTGTATCATATTCAACTTTAGCATCTTTATCAGATTCAAAAACAACATTACTGCCTAATCTTCCTATCTTCAGTTTGATTTGTTGCGTTTTGATTTATCTATTTGCATGCAAACTTAGTAAACTTATCCAATGGCTGGGGTCTGTATTTTTCCCAATTATGTTGATCACCCTAATTTGGATAATCTTCAAAGGGTTAACTATTCCTGCAAACCCAAGTTTCTTGGAATCTGCGAATCCCCAACAAGCTTGGTTAGCTGGAATTACAGAAGGCTTCAATACTATGGACCTTCTTGCAGCCTTCTTCTTCTGCTCCATTGTATTAATTTCTATACGACAAATGATAGCAAATGGAGATGCTGATGACGAAACACCTTTAAACTTTCAAAAAATCAATAAAAAAGACAAACGCACTTTAGGTTTAGCTTTTGCTTTAGCTGCTGCTCTTCTTGGATTAATTTATTTAGGATTTGCCCTATGTGCTTCTCGACACGCAGGTTTACTAACTCATGTAAGTAAGGGACAAATTCTAGGAAGAATTTCTGCTATTGCTCTTGGGCCAAATAGTTTATTGACTGGTGTATGTGTGTTTGTTGCTTGCTTGACAACAGAGATCGCTTTAGTTGGGATTGTTGCTGACTTTTTAGCCCGCATCATCTCATCAAAAAGAATGACGTATTCTAATGCAGTAATTTTCACTCTGATACCCTCATATCTAATTTCTATTTTAAACTTCGAAAATATCAGTCTCCTTCTATTGCCCCTACTACAGCTAAGTTACCCTGCATTAATCGCTTTGACTTGCGGAAGTATTGCTTATAAGTTGTGGAATTTCCGACACGTCCAAGCTTTGTTTTATTTAACCCTCTCTCTTACAATCGTTCTACGATTGGTAAGTTGAGATAACGCTTATATTTGCTAACTAGCATAACGTTATGGTTTTAAACGCTTTAGCTGGCTTTCGTCAAACAGCGATGGATTATCTCGCTACGAATCGCCAAAACATTGCTTTAGATTTTTCTGGGGATTGTTATAGCATCCGTATCCCTGATGAAGATTCTCCTGATGGGAATTGGGTCAGCACACTAAAATTTAGTGATATTGACAATCTAATTTTTGCTTCTTGTAGCTGTCCTGATGGGGATTGTTGCGTTCATTTAATGACTGCATTTTTCTCAGCTTACGATACTGACGGGTGGCTGCCTCTACATCATAAATTTGACATATCTTTTTGGTATGCCTTGTTTTGGAAGTTGTTTGTAGAGGAATCACAATTACATGCTGATGGTGATAGACACTATTCTATAATATCTTCTCATGCAACATTAGAGATTTCTGTGTTGTCACCGGAAGCTTTTACAGAATGGTTGCCTATCATTCATCAAACTCCAGAACCTAAAACTTATACTGAAAAAACTTTTCCACAGTCTATGCTTTATCGCATAGCCAAACGCTTTTTCTTTTTTTCTGAAGCAGGTGCTCGCCTAGATCTTATTGAAAATAGCCAAGGATTTCCTACACATTTTGCGATGCAATGGCAAGGGATCTCTTTGAAAGGAGAAATTTTAGATTTTGCAACTTTAGAAGATCTATTCCCAAAGATTAATTTCTCTCAAACATCTCTTTCAGGAAATTATAGTGATTTTTCTGTAACAGCAGTACGCGTTGCCCCTGAAAAATCTAAAATATACTTCACTATCGCAGCTATCGCACAAGACCATAAAAATCAGCCTGTAACTGAAATTGGTTCTATTGGTTATATATCTGGCTCCCAACAAGTTATCCTTCCTTCGAAAGAAACCTTCGTTTCTATTTATGTAATATCCTTACTTCCTGAAACTCTGAAAAAACAAATATTATCCTTACTGCATTATGATTCTGAAGAACGTCTAATCCGTTACTCTATCTATTTTTTAAGAGATTCTTCTATTTCTTTTTCAGCTTATCTAGACACTCCTGGAGATTTAGAGAACGGAAAATTAATTTATCCCGACTTTTGTTATATTCCTGAGAAAGGATTATTTACAGTAACAGGACTACTCTCTCCTCAAATCTCATTTATTGTTAAAGCAGATCAAGTTGAGGCATTTTTAGATAATGAGGGTTCATTAATTCGCGAACCAGGATTTGAAGTATTTTCAGATCGTGTTCCTGAGGGACAGTTAACGTATAATATTACACAACAAGGTGTTTTACTATTCCATTACAATACTGGTGATCCCGCAGCTATAGATATTCATTATGGTCCTTGGACATATTATTCTGGGCAAGGATTCTTCCTACAAAGAAAAGTCGACCTAGAAATTCAGGATGGTTTGATTGTAGAAGCTGATCAAATTCCTAGTTTCATTATGAAACATGAAGTCGTTTTAAGAACGATCCCTAATTTCTTTGCTCCTACACCACTTCTGAAGAATCTTTTCTTTGAAGTACATAAAGAAACTAAGGGTTCGGGATTGTATTTAAAACCTATATTTCAAGGTTTAGAAGAAGAAAATTGCCGACTATTTGGCGTATTTCTTTATCGAGAAAATCTTGGATTTAACCTGCTCCCCACCCCCTTACAATCATTATGCTCTCTGCCCAAGAAAATTCCTCCTGAGCAAGTTCCAGAATTTATAAATCAAAATTTCCATAATGATAAGCTTGTTTTTGTAGATCCCCAGCTTTGCCCTCCGGAAACATTCGAGCTTGTCATATTATCTATAACACGTCCCCATCCCTCATCACCTTTACATCTACATTTAGAACTTAAAACAAACATTGGTTCCATACCATTGGGAGTTGTGTTACAAGCATTGAAAAACAAAAAAGCCTTTGCTTTTACTAAAGCTGGATTTTTAAGTTTCCAGCACTGCCTATTCCAATTCTTAAAACAATTTATCTCTGCCCAAAAATGTTTGATTTCTGAAAATACTGTAATTGCTACAGTTACTGATATTTTTAAACTAGATGCTTTAGCACCACTGTCTACTCATGAAAAAGTTAATGCAAGTGCATCCGATCTAACGTTTTTCTCTCAGCTTAAAGCAGCTTGTTTGCCACCTATCCCACAAAATCTATTTTCTACAGACCATAAACTACGCCCGTATCAAAATAGCGGTTTGTTATGGTTATGGTTCTTGTATAACCATCGTTTGTCTGGACTACTTTGTGATGAGATGGGGTTAGGGAAAACTCACCAAGCCACCGCATTATTAGATATTGTTTTCCAATCTGCAGAACCCACAGAACGACCTAAGTTCCTTGTTGTTTGTCCAACCAGCGTATTACCCCATTGGGAACACACATTAGCAACACATCTGCCTACAATAAGTATTTTTGCCTTTCATGGTCCTAATAAACCAGAGCACCTTCCTCCTGCTGACGTAATTATTACTTCATATGGAACCCTAAGACAAAATTACGCTAAATTTTACAAGATTTCATTCACGGTAACGGTATTTGATGAAATCCATATGGCAAAAAATAAAAATAGCCAAATTCATAAAATTCTCTGTCGACTAGATTCTCAAATGAAATTGGGATTAACAGGAACCCCTATAGAAAATAACCTTCTTGAATTCAAAGGCCTTTTAGATATTATTCTCCCTAATTATCTCCCGTCAGACGCTTTATTTAAGAAGCTATTTACAAAGAAAAATACTGCGGAAATAGATGACGAGATTATTCCATCACAAGATCTATTACTCAAATTAACTCGACCTTTCATCTTAAGAAGAACAAAAAAACTCGTTCTTCCAGAACTTCCTGAAAAAGTAGAGTCGATAATTCCTTGTACCTTATCTCCAGAACAGAAAAAACTCTATCTATCTACATTAAAAAGAGAAAAAGCGCAGATTCAACAACTGGAATCTCCAGAAGAACAGACAGTCAACTATCTCCATGTATTTGCCTTATTGAATCATCTGAAACAAATCTGTAACCATCCAGCGATCTTCTTTAAAAATCCCGATAAATACCGAGAACACGAATCTGGAAAATGGGAAGCCTTTGTTCGACTTCTTCATGAGTCATTGTCCTCAGGATATAAGGTTGTTGTCTTTTCACAATACATTCATATGATTCGTATTATTATGTTATATCTCGAAGAGATTGGCGTAAAATATGCCTCTATTCAAGGAAAATCCTTAAATAGAAAAGAAGAGATAGAATATTTTACTACAGATCCTGAATGTCGTGTATTCGTAGGTTCATTACTTGCTGCGGGGACAGGAATTAACCTTACTGCTGGTAACGTCGTAATTATGTACGATCGCTGGTGGAATCCCGCTAAAGAAAATCAAGCTTTAGATCGTGTTCATAGAATAGGGCAAAAAAATACTGTATTTATCTACAAACTCATGACAGAGGACACGTTAGAAGAACGTATCCACTACCTTATTGAAAAGAAAATCCGTTTATTGGATAAGGTTATCTCTACCCAAGATTCTAATATTCTCCATATGTTAAATAGAGAAGACTTGATTACGATTCTATCATATAAAGATGAACGTAATGGAGTGGACGACACAACAAATAGTATTCCCGACGATACGGAAGAGTCTCTTCTTTAAATAGAAGAAGTTAGAGAATATCTTATTCCGAAAGCTTGAAGTAGCCGCGATAAGCAAACACAGCACCAATAATACCGTAAAGGTAGGCTCGGTTTTTAGGCCATGTCAACGTCAATCCAGCATCTGTAGCAAATAAGAGAATAATCAAAGCAAAAGCTAAAAATCCTGCGCCTAAAAATAAAGCAACAAGTGGCCAGTGCTGTAACCAATTCCAATTAGCTTCAGACTGTTCTGTAGATTTTTGGAAAGTATTTTGATCACTAAGAACAGCTTCCCAATCTTCTGAAGAAACAGCAAAAAGATCTTCAGATTCTCCCTTTGTAGAGCCTTCTGGGAAAGAAATATGACATGAAGAGAATCCTCCCGAAGCTACCGGAGGATCTTGAAGGAATGCACTGCAATAGGGGCATTGAGGCATATGCATAGATACGCTACCTTCACACTTCCAACATGTGCGCTGCATCTCTGCTTCTTTAGCAAATGGCATGGCAACCTACCTTCCCTAAATTAGGATTTATATAAAGAAACAGAAAGTTTCTTATATGTCGATTTGTACACACTACGACTAATTACAGTACATAACTTAAATTATAATTTCTATTGGGAAAAAATCAATGCTGAAAATTAATCTTTAGATCTAGAATAAGCAAAAAGCTCTTCATGAAATAATATTACGACCTAGCGTCCTAAAAAAGATCTTCTTAAGAACTTTTGAATTTCGAACTTATGAGAATTGGGAACAAAATATGAGTACAGATTTTGACTGTGTTGTTATTGGTGCTGGACCTGGGGGTTATGTTGCAGCGATTACTGCAGCACAACAAGGACTAAAGACTGCACTCATCGAAGAACAACAAGCTGGAGGCACATGTTTAAATCGTGGCTGTATTCCCTCTAAAGCTCTATTAGTAGGCGCGGGTATTGTTTCCCAAATTAAACATGCCAAGCAATTCGGGATAAATATTGATGGTTACTCTGTAGACTACCCTGCAATGGTCCAAAGAAAAAATACTGTCATTAACGGCATACGTCAGGGATTAGAAGGGCTCATACGCAGTAATAAAATTACTGTCTTGAATGGCCGAGGATCTTTAATTTCATCTACTGAGCTAAGAGTTAAAGGTCAAGATACCACTGTTCTCAAAGCTAAACACATTATCATAGCTACAGGGTCAGAATCACGTCCTTTCCCAGGAGTTCCTTTCTCTCCCCGCGTCTTATGCTCAACGGGCATTTTAAACCTCACAGAACTGCCTAAAAAGCTCGCTATTATCGGCGGTGGTGTTATTGGTTGTGAATTCGCTTCGCTATTCAATACTTTAGGAGTAGAAATCACCATTATAGAAGTTGCTGATCAAATTCTTTCCGTAAACAATGCTGATATTTCCAGAACTATGTTCGATAAGTTTTCACGCCAAGGAATTCGCGTGCTTACTAAAGCATCCATTGGACATTTAGAAGATCTTGGAGACAGAGTAAAAATCACTGTGAATGGTCAGGAAGAAGAATACGACTATGTTTTAGTCGCCATCGGACGTCAATTTAACACTACGGACATTGGATTAGACAATGCTGGAGTGATTCGCGATGAACGTGGTATTATTCCTGTAGATGAAACTATGAGAACTAACGTTACGAATATCTCTGCTATTGGAGATATCACAGGAAAATGGTTGCTTGCTCATGTTGCTTCCCACCAGGGAATTGTTGCAGGTAGAAATGCTGCAGGTCATAACGAAGTTATGGATTATTCAGCAGTACCCGCAGTAATTTTTACCTTCCCAGAAGTTGCTATGGTAGGTCTTTCTTTAGAAGCTGCTCAACAACAAAGTATTCCTGCGAAACTCACTAAGTTTCCTTTTAAAGCTATTGGTAAAGCTGTAGCTATGGCTGAAGCTGATGGGTTTGCAGCTATTATTAGTCACGAAACTACACAACAGATTCTCGGTGCTTATGTGGTGGGCCCTCATGCAGCATCATTAATTGCAGAAATGACATTGGCAGTGCGTAATGAGTTAACTCTACCTTGTATCTATGAAACTATACATGCTCATCCGACCCTTGCTGAAGTTTGGGCAGAAAGTGCTCTATTAGCGACAAACCATCCTCTACACTTACCTCCTCCAAAATTATGAATGAAGTTCCCGATGAAACACAAAAACCTCAACAAGGTAAACGTTTCGCCGAGCGTCTTCCTAAATGGCTAAGGCAAGTTTTACCTAAAGGTTCAGTCTTTGCCCATACGGATGCAACTATAAAACGTACGGGAATGGCTACAGTATGTGAAGAGGCCTTATGCCCTAACCGCACACGCTGTTGGTCAAGAAAGACAGCAACGTACCTAGCTTTAGGAGATGCGTGCACTAGACGCTGTGGTTTCTGTAATATTGACTTCACGAAAAAACCCATACCTCCTGATCCTGAAGAACCTCAAAAAATTGCAGAATCAGCAAAAATTCTTCAGCTTAAACACATTGTTTTAACTATGGTAGCTCGCGATGATCTAGAGGACGGTGGTGCGAGTTGCTTAGTTCGTATTATTGACACCCTTCATCAGGAGCTTCCAGAATCTACTGTCGAAATGCTAGCTTCAGATTTTCAAGGAAATGTTGATGCTTTACACACATTGTTAGATTCAGGATTAACTATTTATAATCATAATGTAGAAACCGTGGAACGGTTAACACCCGTAGTACGGCATAAAGCAACATATCGCAGATCTTTATTTATGTTAGAGCAGGCAGCTCTGTATCTCCCCGATCTTAAAATCAAATCAGGAATTATGGTAGGACTTGGAGAGCAAGAAAGTGAAGTAAAACAAACATTAAAGGATCTTGCAAATCACGGAGTCAAAATCGTCACCATAGGACAATATCTGCGTCCTTCTAGATTACATATACCAGTAAAAAGCTATATCACCCCTGAAACTTTTGATTACTACCGTACAATGGGAGAGTCTTTAGGACTCTTTGTTTATGCAGGACCTTTTGTTCGCTCTAGTTTCAATGCTGATATCGTTTTAAATGACCTCGAAAATAAACAATCTGAAGTAGCAAAAATTCCAAACTAATCTACATTTTCGTGCTCATCTTTTTAAAAGCAGCTTTGTTTATAAACGTCTTTTTTAGATCTAAACTTGTATAACTATAACGTTATATAAAAGAGTTTTTACCATCTCATGTTGATAGAAATCAAAAACATATTTATTGTTTAATGTTCACGATTGGCACTAATCCCCCCTTTTGTTATGGTGAGTAAAAAGGTATGCGTGGGTTATGTTTCGTAGTTCTATTTCTTGGTGCTTATTCTTTGTAATGACCTTATTTTGCTGTACAAGCTGTAACAGCAGATCGCTAATCGTTCATGGGCTTCCAGGAAGGGAAGCTAATGAGATTGTCGTTCTTCTTGTTAGCAAAGGCGTCGCTGCACAAAAGCAACCACAGGCTGCAGCTTCTACAGGAGGGGCCTCTGCTGAACAACTATGGGATATTGCTGTTCCCGCTGCGCAAATTACCGAAGCTTTAGCAATTTTAAATCAAGCTGGTCTTCCTCGTATGAAGGGGACGAGCCTCTTAGACCTATTCGCCAAGCAAGGTCTTGTTCCATCAGAAATGCAAGAAAAGATCCGTTATCAAGAAGGTCTTTCTGAGCAGATGGCCTCTACCATTAGAAAGATGGATGGAATTGTAGACGCTAGCGTACAAATTTCTTTCACAACAGAAGCTGAAGACAACCTTCCTTTAACTGCCTCCGTTTATATCAAACATCGTGGAGTTTTAGATAATCCAAATAGCATCATGGTTTCTAAAATTAAACGATTAGTCGCCAGTGCTGTTCCAGGTCTTTCTACAGAAAACGTTTCCGTTATTAGTGATCGCGCTTCTTATAGTGATATTACTATTAATGGTCCTTGGGGACTATCCGATGAAATCGATTACGTTTCCGTATGGGGAATCATCTTAGCGAAATCTTCATTAGGTAAATTCCGTCTCATCTTTTATTTCTTAATACTTACTCTATTTGTTATCTCTTGCGGGTTACTTTGGGTAATTTGGAAAACACATACATTGATTCTTTCCTTAGGTGGAGCAAAAGGTTTCTTTGATCCTTCTCCATATTCTAAAGTTGCCCTAGAAGCTAAGAAACCTGAAGAAGGTACTGGAGAGAAAAAAGAAGGACAATCAACGCAACCTAATCAAGAGGAAGCGGAAGGTCCTAAAGACAATGCACCAGAGGCATCAGAAGGAAACGAAGAAAATGAGGATGTCTAGTGACCGCCAACACTTTTGGAACTTTAAACATCTTGATGAAGTATTCCAAAGAGGATGACCTTGCAAATTTTCTTCCAGAAAATCTCCTAGTCACGCCCACTCACCATGAGGATATTCCTCTAAGTTCTTTATCTTTTACCATGTGCTGGCTAGCGACAATTCATCCTTCATGGATTAGCGTAGCTATTAAAGATTTCCCAGAAGTAATACAAAGTCAATTACTCTCTTGGTTGCCAGACTCTTTAATTCAGGAATTAGCTCCTCTACTTCCAGGGATTTCCATTGCAAGGCAACGTTGCTCTAATTTCGGAGCTTTCTACCTATTAGATATGTTGAGCAAAAAAATCCGTCCTCCAGGAATTACTGAAGAGATATTTCTTCCACCTTCACCGTTCAATGCTATGCTATATTACTCAGGAACGACGAAGATGACATTGATTAATTGCTTAGGATTATTCGCTATAGCAAAAGAACTAAGAAATATTGTTGATAAAGTGATCATCGATCGTGTACATAAAGTCCTCTCTCCTACGGAACAACTGTTTCTATCTTATTGCCAATCACATCCTATGAAACACCTTGAAACAACTGAATTTTTAGTTTCTTGGGATAGCGATAATGATTTCCGTAATTTTATTCACAAACAAGGCTTACAGTTTCTTGCTATAGCATTGGCAAAAGAAGATGCCTCCTTCCTTTGGTATTTTCTACGTAGGTTGGATATCGGCCGGGGATATATTTTTGAACAAGCTCTAAGGAAATCTTATGAACATCTCCATAGTGACTATTTTAAAAGCCAGCTAGAATTATGTATTAAGATCTTAGTACAATAAGATCTCTATAACTCAGAGCATGAAATAAAACATAAAGAGACTTTCTGTTTCTACTTGCGTATGAGTCGAGTGTTAATAATAAGGAATTAAAACAACAAAAAGAAGGAGCAGCGTTTCCTCCCTAAACTTTAAGAAATCTCAGGGTTTTCTACGCTGTCAAATAGATGAAGTTTTTTAGTTTAATTTTTAAACATGATGAAGTCGCTCCGAATAAAAAAATCCTTTCTCCCGAGGCTTTTTCAGCTCTGCTTGATGCTAAAGAACTCCTAGACAAAACAAAAGAAGATAGTGAATCTTACACTAATGAAACAAAACAGGAGTGCGAAGTACTTCGTAAAGAAGCTAAAGATCAAGGATTCAAAGAAGGCAGTGAACAATGGAGTTCTCAGCTTGCTTATTTAGAAAAAGAAACCCATGACCTGCGTAATAAAGTTAAGGAAGCTCTTGTCCCTCTAGCAATTGCTAGTGTGAAAAAGATTCTCGGTAAAGAATTAGAAATGCATCCTGAAACGATAGTTTCTATCATTACCAAAGCATTAAAAGAGCTTACACAACATAAAAAAATTATTATTCATGTAAATCCAAAAGATCTTCCAATTGTTGAGCAAAATCGTCCTGAATTGAAGAAAATTGTCGAGTATGCTGATACTCTAATCATTGCTCCTAAAGCTGATGTTACCCAAGGGGGTTGTGTTATAGAGACAGAAGCTGGTATTGTAAATGCTCAATTGGATGTACAATTAGCTGCTTTAGAAAAAGCGTTCTCTACTATACTAAAACAACAAAATCCTGTAGATGAACCTCAACCTAAGCAACAAGCACCTGCAAATAAAACTCAGGGCAAGCAAGAATAAAGGTATTTGACATCATGCGTTTCATTTTTCGTACTTTCCTTTGTATGTTTATCTTGAGCGCACCGTGGTGTTTTGCAGATACCTACGAGTCGTCTTGCTCCTCTCGTTGTAATCCTCTTAAATCTACAGAATTATCGATAGCTGATCAACAACCTGAGGTGAAGAAAACTTACCCTCAGCCGACTTTCAGAGAAAGAGTAACCGCTAATGATGTGCTTCCTCAAGAACATCTTTCTGAAGGGAGTTTTTCAGATACATATCCGGATCTGACAACACAAGCAATTATCTTAATTTTCTTAGCATTATCACCTTTTCTTGTGATGTTGCTAACATCATACTTAAAAATTATCATTACTCTCGTTCTATTAAGGAACGCTTTGGGTGTTCAACAAACACCTCCTAGCCAGGTTCTTAACGGTATAGCATTGATTCTTTCTATTTATGTGATGTTTCCTACAGGAGTTGCTATGTACAACGATGCTAGGAAAGAGATACAAGGAAATACTATTCCTAGAGATCTATTCTCTGCAGAAGGAGCTGAAACTGTTTTTGTAGCATTGAATAAATCTAAAGAACCTTTGCGATCCTTTTTAATACGCAATACACCGAAAGCTCAGATCCAAAGTTTCTATAAGATTTCTCAGAAAACATTTCCACAAGAGATCCGTGAGCATATGACACCTTCGGATTTCGTGATTATTATTCCTGCTTTTATTATGGGGCAGATTAAAAATGCTTTTGAAATAGGCGTTCTAATTTACCTACCGTTTTTTGTGATCGACCTAGTCACAGCGAACGTTCTGGTAGCTATGCAAATGATGATGCTTTCCCCATTATCTATTTCGCTACCATTAAAATTACTTCTTGTTGTGATGGTGGATGGTTGGACGTTATTACTTCAAGGTCTCATGATTAGCTTTAAATAGGGATATGCCGTGATAGCACTTGCCGCAAGCTTTAAATCTATGCTCTTTGAGTATTCATATCAGTCATTGTTGCTGATTTTGATTATCTCTGCGCCTCCTATTATCCTTGCCTCTATTGTTGGTATCATGGTCGCAATTTTCCAGGCCGCAACGCAAATCCAAGAGCAGACATTTGCTTTTGCTATCAAACTCGTTGTTATTTTTGGTACCTTGATGATTTCCGGAGGATGGCTAAGCAATATGATTTTCCGTTTTGCCTCTCAGATCTTCCAAAACTTTTATAAATGGAAATAAACAGCTATGGCAATCTCTTTACCAGAGCTTGTTTCTGTTTTTGGTTCTTCATATCTTGATTATATTTTGCAAAAGCCTCCTGCCTATGTTTGGAGCGTTTTTTTGCTGCTTTTATCTCGATTACTTCCCATATTTGCTATTGTTCCCTTCCTGGGAGGTAAGTTATTCCCAGCACCTATTAAAATAGGTATTGCTCTTTCTTGGGTCGCCATTATTTTTCCTAAGGTATTGATGAGCACACATATTGCAAACTATCTAGATGATGATGTGTTCTATATTCTCATTGTCAAAGAACTTTGCATAGGCACGTTAATTGGTTTCATCTTATCTTTCCCTTTCTATGCTGCCCAATCTGCAGGATCGTTTATTACCAACCAACAGGGTATTCAGGGTTTAGAAGGAGCAACATCACTGATCTCCATTGAGCAAACTTCTCCTCATGGAATCTTTTACCATTACTTTGTAACTATAGTTTTCTGGCTTTCTGGAGGACATAGGATCGTTTTAACACTCTTACTGCAATCTCTGGAAATAATTCCTATTCATAAGTTTCTCCCTATGGAGATGATGTCATTAGATGCGCCGATTTGGATTACGCTAATCAAAATGTGTCAGCTATGTCTTATTATGACTATCCAACTTAGTGCCCCAGCAGCGGTAGCGATGCTCATGTCCGATCTATTCTTAGGAATCATCAATAGAATGGCTCCACAAGTTCAGGTTATTTATCTTCTTTCCGCTTTGAAAGCCTTCATGGGTCTATTATTCCTAACTCTTGCCTGGTGGTTCATAGTCAAGCAAATCGACTACTTCACTTTAGCTTGGTTTAAGGAAGCTCCCATCATGCTTTTAGGATCGAGCCCTAAAGTTCTATAGGAAAAGAACTTTCTAAAATAACGATAGTTGTAGAAAAAAATAGAAGTACAGCGGGAAAAAGCTACCCACATTAAGCAGCTTTTTTCGCTAAAGTTCCTCTAAATTATAGAGGTTTTTGAGAAGAGTCATTGCTCTTATTGTCTTTGTTATCTCCAAGTAAAACAAGAATCAAACATAAGACTAAAAACGATAGTGTAAAAGGGAAGACGTTCAAAAGAAAAAATAGCAGTAAACCGCAAAGAAGAGCGTTCTTTGCAGGACCGTTCTTCGCATAATAGCTTTGAAGATTTTTCAAAACAGTACGGATCTCAGGATAAAAACCTAGCACCACACCACAGGCAACGAATAAGCCTCCGACCCAAGATACAAAATCAGTAATAATACCAACTAGGACTAGTGCTCCACTAATGGCTTCGCGAGCGTGATGAGAAAAGAACCTCTTCATTCTTCCCACTTTAGGATTGGCATGCAAATCCTTCACCTTACGCTTCAAAGACTCAAACTGAGAGGACGACTCTTTTGAAGAAGAGTTTTCTTTTGGTGTCTCATCTGCCATGGCCTTACCTTTAAAAAATCTTTTTTTATTTAAAAATACTTATAATACACAATTATCAAAAAAAATATTTAAAGATAAATAAGAAATTTTTAATTATAATTTATTACTCTTTGGAGAACAGCGACATCGAGAAACAGCTCCTGTTTCTGGATCAATAAGATAAATGTAATCTCCGGCGCTTCCTAATGTAAAGTCAAAGATCTTTTTATTCAGCAGTGGGAGCAAGTCATACTGGGAGAGAAGAACCTGGGTTTTATCTCTTAATTCCATACGAAAATCTGTTCGTGTTTTAAATAACTCTAAAGCTGCTGCTTCCCCGTACTCTTGAATAGACTGTTCTTGACGTTTCACACTTTCCCAGATTCCCCCACGAAGAGCTTCTAGCTCTCGACATGCAACCGGATGATCTACAACAGCTTCCAGAAGCAAGGGATCAGCAAATATTAAATTTAACTTAATTAAACCTTGGGACTTCTCCTCATAATGCAGAAAATTTAAAAGAGATTGGGTTGTTTTAGAGCCGCGCAACATTGTGTAAAGGATATCCGCTTCTTGAGAGGGAAGGGTGAGAGTCTCAATAACATCGGGGCCAAACTTTTTTCCTCCTTCTAGAATTTCTGTTCTTTTACTGAGCAAGGCTTCGGTAATCGCATATTCGGATCCTGGTGGTACGCATCCGGTATCTACATAAACACGTTTTAACAAGCGGACAAATACTGCGTGCCAGGATGCTGCGTCTGTATACTGTTCCGGGGATTCTTGCATGAGAGCGTAGAGGTTAAATCGAGAATTATTTGGTGGTCGTGAAAACGGCACTTTTAAAAGACGATATTTACGTTTTTTCTTAGTAGCTACCTTCGCTGTCTTTTTTGGAGAAGAAATCTCTCCATCTTTAGAAATCTTCTCTACAGCGGAAATCTTTTTAGATTTTTCCTGATATTCCACCTCGGCACATGCTGAACGCTGTGCGGTAAAGAGATTCTCATTACTTTCAATAATCCGAGAACATACGCAACGCTTTCTCGCATTTACAGCATCAAAAGATACCATTGAAATTAAGGAGGCTAAGCATAATAAAGTAAAAATGTAAGACTGCATAGCTATTTCCCCAATGCGAATTGATATGACAGTATCCGCTCATTACCTTCAGGAAAGCTCCTATGAATTACTATCAATAATCTCTCTGGAAGCCCTTGACCACCAGCGTTCCTCTGAGGAACAATATCCACTTTCGAGATATTCTCTAAAAGTAATGCAGTTTCTACCTTAGCATGATTTCGCAAACTGCGTATTTGCAATTCTAACCTACCCTGACTTTGATGGTAATATAGAGAGCCGGCGACTTCTCCGGCAAGCTCAGGATCTTTATATACCCCTCGATCAAAAATTACGGAGCATAAAGCTCCAGGAATCTCTTCAATACGCGATGTCGAACAAAATACCGTGCGTAATTTCTTATAGGCGTAGTTTTCTTGTAAAAAAGTTTTATAGGCTCGTTCATCACGCCTGCTAGAGCAAAACATCTGCCTTTGCCAAAATCCCAAAACACTAAAAAGCAGGGCAAACAAAGTTATGGATACTAGAACTTCCATGAGCAGAAAGGAGTGTTTCCTTTTCTTTAGGAATATTATATTACTACGCATACGCTTCTTTGGACGGACGTTGTATATTTTTGATTAGGAAAAATCTCGATGACAACATCTGCAAAACATGCTTTTACAATGTTAGCCTCTATGCGTACCCCCTTACGAATATCTATAGAATATTCATAGGGAATACGAATCTCACTTCCCCGACTTGTATAAACAACACAGGAAAGCTCTCCAGAACCTGATGTGGGAAAATTTCCATTGAGCATCTGCTCCCTCATACTATCTTCGACAGCAAAAAAACAATTATCAATCACAGCGGGCAACTGTAAATTAACAATATCGTCTTCGAAAGATCTACGAACGCCACAATAAAAACGGATGCAGGGCATTAGCACTAAACAAACTAATGATAATGATAGCAATACCTCTATCAGCAGAAAACTCCGCTTTGATCTTTTTTTATGAAGCGTCATAGGAATCTCTATCCACGCTTACTATTTTTTCCCGAGGCTTTTGGTGAAAAGACTATCAAATCATCACCTTGATCGTTGAGTTTTACTACAATGTCTTCTCCCCAAGCATCTTTTAATAATTTCTTTCCGTCTTTGCACCATGCGGCTCCTTCAAGAACAGATTCTTTCCGATCTACAATCTCTCTTAGAGACGCGCCTCCGGTTGCATACTCCATCATCAAGATGTCATACACTTTGGCACAATTTTGCTCTGACTGAAAAACTTTCCCTTTTTGAATGCTACCACGCATATTAAAAGCTAAAGCTCCTCCAACAATACCGATCAGTGTGATAACAACCATCATCTCGATTAATGTGATGGACTGTTTACGTTTCTGTTTTTTCATAACTTTTGCCCTATTTGTTCTATAAAATTTGAATATTGCTTGTTAACGGAATAAGTATTGCCAACATAATAATTCCTATAATTCCTCCAAGAAACACAAGGATAACTGGTTGGCACCACGAAGTTATCCAGGTAAGTGTTTTTTGGGTATCCTCATTATAAATATGAGCGACATGCGCTAATACATCAGCAAGCTCTCCAGATTCTTCCCCTAAAGAGACCATTCCCAATGCTAATTTCGGCACCCAAGGTCGTTTTGCTAATTCCTTACTTAATGAGCTTCCCTCGATAACAGCGTGGATTATTTGTGTCATATCCTCACGCAACATAGCGTAAGGAACTGCCCCGCAGCCTAGCTCCAATCCTTCTATCAATGTCCCACCACCACGAAGAATTGCTGAAACTACTGAACAAAACCTGCTGAATCCTAGTTTGATAAAGAATTTCTTTACGCCAGGAACTGAAAATAGGGTTTTTTCAAACCATTTTTTCCAAAAGGGTTTCCGGCGCGTGACGACTATACTGGCTACTCCAGCTCCTAATGTCGCAAGAAGAAGATACTTATACTTACAAACAAAATCGCTAAGACCAAACACTACAGAAGTAAGTTTATTAGGCTCCATATTCTCAAATGTCTCTTTCAAAGAAGGAATCACTCCTGTGAGAAAAAAGAGAACTACAGCTACAGAAAACACAAGTAAAACTATTGGGTAACTAAGAGCTGCCATAAGCTTTTTTGACATTTGCTCGCGTTCTTCTAAAACGGCGATAATGTTGTGCAAACATCCTTCTAAATTCCCTACACTTTCTCCGGCAAGAACGGCACTGCGATAAAAATTATCAAAAATATCGGGATAGGCTGCCATTGCCTGTGATAGGGATCCTCCCGAACGCAAATTTTCCATAAATGCCGTCAATAATCCTGACATGCCCTGACCCTGGTATTGATCGCGAAGGGAGGATAGGCTTTCATATAGAGGTAATCCAGAACGAAGAAGAAGAAGCATCTGTTTCGAAAAGATGATCAATTCGCTATTTTTTATTCGTACACGACGCGGAGGCACTTCCCGAATAGAGAGCAACTGCACTTCTTGTTGGGCGAGTTTTTCTCTTGCTTCTTGGATATGTAATGCTTCTAGCCAGTCTTGTTTACGTCGTTCTTTTGCATTGAGGTAGGTATAGCGATAGCGTGGCATATCTTTATCCCCTCCTTAGTCATACCGTTTCGTAACTCGGAATACTTCTGCTAATGTTGTCTCTCCCGACAACGCTAAAGCAACTCCGTGTTGTAGTAATGGACGAAATCCCTTGTCTTCAGCATGTTCTCGCAATACATGATAAGGTTTATGCATAGCGATTTCAGAACGTAAAGTTGTATCAGGATGTAGGAATTCGTAAATTCCCTGACGTCCTTTATATCCTGAGCGGAAACAATGAGAGCATCCCTCTCCACGGTATAGTGGCACGTCAGGATCTTGACCTATAGATTTTAAGAATACCCGTTCTTGAACATCTGCTCTGCATTGCTGCTTACAGTAAGGACATATTTTTCTTACTAATCTTTGAGCAACAACACCAATGATTGTCGCTGATAATAAATAAGGCTCTACTCCCATATCTAAAAGACGGGGAATTGCAGAAACTGCATCATTAGTATGCAGAGTGCTTACAACGAGGTGTCCTGTTAAGGCTGCTTGTATAGCAATTTCTGCTGTTTCTTGATCACGAATTTCTCCAACCATCAAAACATCCGGATCCTGACGTAATAAATGTCTTAAACCGCAAGCAAACGACAAACCGATCTTTGGTTTCACAGCAATTTGAGCTATCCCAGATAGCTTATATTCAGGAGGATCTTCTATTGTCATGATATTGGTAAAAGGTCCCGAAAGATGTTGAATAACACTATAGAGTGTTGTTGTTTTTCCACTTCCTGTAGGACCTGTTACTAAAAGTATCCCTTCAGGAACTGCAATCACCTCTTTAAAAGAATTTTCGATATCTTTGGGCATTTGCAATCCAGAGATATCTAAAATCACATTACGCTTATCTAAAATCCTAAGAACAACACGTTCGCCATAGATTACAGGAACGGTGCTTACACGCATATCAATTTCCTGACCACCTATTTGGATTTTTATTCTTCCATCTTGAGGGAGACGATGTTCTGCTATGTCCATCTTCGCTAACACTTTAATCCTAGTGATTAATGCTGAACGTAGATGTGCTGGTGGAGAATGCCGATCGTGCAAAACTCCGTCTATACGGTAGCGTATGCGTAAAGAATCTTCTAAAGGTTCAAAATGAATATCTGAGGTACGTTCTTCAATAGCTTCTTTTAAAATCAGATTAAAAAAACGCACGACGGGAACAGAATCCGTACTTTCTAAAAGATCTTCCTCTTCATTTATTTGAGCAGAGTCTCCTTCCTTCATGCTTAACAGCATATCAGACGCCTTGCCCTCTAAATTAGAGTAGATCTTTTGTAAACTCTGTAAAATATCAGTCTCATTTTTAAGAATAAACAGCACAGGCTTTTTTATAAGCAGCCGCACCTCATCTTTGGCGATAAGAGAAGTAATCTTCGCATAAGCTATCGTTACGCTATTTTCCTGCTCTTTTAATGGTAACAGACAATGTTTCTTTAAAAAACTATAAGGCAGAGCATTTAAAAGCTCTTGAGATAGTGAAGTTTTACCGCCCATCATACTCTAGCCCCTCTAATTGAGACGCTGGTAGTTCTATGGCGGAAATCAGTTCTAGTTTTTTATGTGCTGCTTTTGCAGCCTCTTCTCCAGCGAATAGTGCTTTACGAAATTCAGCGTTTTCTCCAGGACGCAAAGAAAGAATAGCTTCTTCATGACGCTCTTTTTTCTCTATAGGATTATCTAGAATTTTCGGAGTGATGAATACAAACATCTCTGTTTGACTATCAGATGTAGAATTCATCCCAAACAACTTCCCTACACCGGGAATTTCCCCAAGGAAAGGAATACCATCTTGAGCATCAGAGGCATGCTTACAACGTAAACCTCCTATAATTACCGTCTCTCCATCAGGAATACGCACTTTATTGGTGATATTACGTCGAGTAACATCAGGACGCTCATTAGTGTTTTTTCCTGTAGTATCAAAAGTAATATCGGTCTCTAGGGTAATGTAGCTTTTCCCATCTTCCTCGCCCACATTAATTACAGGAAGCATTTTAATCATAATTCCGTATTGGGCACGATTATACTGAGCTTTTTCCTTATCTGCAGAAACTGCTATCGACATTTCTTCCACAATTGCAATTCTTGCAGGAGTTTGGTTCATTGTCACAACAGAAGGACTTGCATTTATGCGTACATCTTCTTGAGCCATTAAAAATTGATAAGCAAGATCATAACCGGGAATCAAAGAAGATCCGGTACTTCCTTTGAATAAGAATTCTAAGATCCCTGAGCTTGTCCAAGAGACCGCTGCCGATGTTTTCTTGCAAACTTCTTCTCCAAGTCTTAAAAGATTTAATCCCGCTTTGCGTTGGTTAGAAAGCTTTCTTTCAAATAATAAAACTTCGATACGAACCATTTTCTTAGGCACGTCGAGTTTTTTTAATAACATCTTAATTCTAGGTAGAGCTTCTTTCTCCACAACCATGATCAAGGTGCCTGTTTTAGAATCTGCTATGAAATTCCCATATTTTACAGAACCTTCTTTGGCAGTTCCTACTGAAGATGTATCGATATGTATCGTAGAGGCGGCTTCTCTTAACATAGTTTCAGAAGACGTAAGTGAACTCCCCTCCTTACCTGCGAAAACATCGTGTACTTGAGATAGTAATACTGCAAGTTCTTGAGGATCAGAGTGCTTCACACTATACCAAAAGACAGTTTTGTCTGTGGGGTTCTCAATTCCCTCTTCAAGATCTTTAATCAAATCAATTGCTTGATGAACTAAAGTAGCCGTACCACTTAAAAATAAAGAGCGTCCTTGATGTTGTAGAGGAACAACTTTAAGACCGAGGTTTTCATCATCTCCCTCTTTAGTAATATCTTCTCGAAAAGCAGCCTTAAGAATAGAAAGCATTTCGGAAGCTTCTATCTTTGTTAAAGGAACAACACGATATTCCTGACGAACGCTATCTTCTTGGATAAAATCATAAATTTTAAGAAGCTCGCTAATTTCCCCAACTGAGCCGAATATCCATAATTTCCCTCCAAAAAGATCAATATGCGTGGTATCAAGATTAGCAAATTTTCTCAAGATATGCTGATCTGCACGAACGTCGATATTTTTCGAGTTTAATACATAACCAATATAGGAAGTTGAGGGAAGCAAATCTAAATCTTTTCTAGAAGAGAAAACTCCAGCAACCCCGCACCCCTCTTTATGAGTTGTGTAGAGCTCTTTAATCCACGGGCTTACCTGACGTATGCTAATACCAAGACGTGTTAGCAATTGCGTAAGACATTCTTCAAAACCTTCCTTAGGAACAGTAAATTTTGATAATGCTGAGACCTTCATCGATCCGATATCCTGAGGCACTAGATAAACAACGTTATCTTCACCATAATCGGAAACTAAATTATAAATTGTGGTCTCAGGATGGTGCCATAGGGCATAATCATCAGGATTTTCTCCTCTTTCGCGAATCTCTGCAGCCCAAAGATTTTCGATATGCTTAATTTGCTTTTTAACCTCTGCTAGCTTACTTAGAAGCTCTTTCCATCGTGCCTCATCCTCACATCCTGATGCTCGCAAAGTTGCAGCCTCTTCGTAAAGATTTTTTAGCCGAAGGTTACACTCCTTCATATCAGCATTAAATGAAGCTAGTCCCGGGGCACTATCTATAAAATCTCTAGATTTTTCTAAGGACGCGGCTTTTTCCGAAATAGTCAAAGCTAGACCAGGTGCGCAACATGCCAGTCCTGACAATCCAAAGAAATAAACTAAAGGATTACGCAAAAAACGCATTTATGATCCCCCTCGATTGGTTCCCTCACTACCTACAAGCGGTTGTCGTCCTGAATGCACCTCTTCTTTAGCAGAAGAGGATCCAGAATCAAAACCTTGTTTCAATGGCAGTGTCACAGACTCTACTAATGTCCTTTGTGCATTAAATACGTGAGCACGAACAACAAACTCTCTAGAATCTTTTTCTAATTTATCAAACACCAATAACGGTCCTTGAGTCTTTCCTGAAAGGTAATCTTCCAACTGTTCCTTGCGAGAAATTTTCTCCCAAGTTTCTCCCGTGTAGACCACCCAATCATCGGGAGAAAGGATCATCCTTTGCCCCCCAGCTTGTATAATAGGACGGGACCAGGAACGCATCCCAACAAATTCAAATTCCTTAACAATCTCAGCAATCTCTATAGGAGAACTCATGGTTTTTACTAAACTCATAGACTGATGGGATGTCCCTCCCACGTTCCACAACTCTATTACCATGACTTTTTCGTCTATTTTCTTAACTTCTAATAGAGGTGCCTGTGAACTCTCTCCTCGAAACTCTCCGCAAGTTTGCCAACAATTTCCGTCCCAAAGCAAAACATCTCCTACAGCAAGATAACGGCTATAATTCTCGTCAGACAGCGAGACAAAATCTACTCGCTCCTTAACAGCCTTATCGGCATAATCCGATCCACCATGCATCAAAAGGAACTTATCGCTACCTACACGACGAATTTTTTGTTTCACAGGGAAACTCGCATCTACACGAATACCGCCAATCTCCCAAGATTCCAATCCTTTAGCTGGAGCAGTTAAAAATAAGGTTTCTCTCTCCTTCGGAGAGACAACTAGCTCCCTATTTACACCCATTAAACGTACTTTTACTTCTATACGGTTATCCATACTCAAAGAACGGCATTCCAACCACAAGTCTGTAGGCTTCCCCTTAGGACTAAAGGTGAACAATCCTCCCTCAGGAGAAGGAACAACCTGTAAATATATTTTTTCATT
This sequence comes from Chlamydia crocodili, assembly GCF_018343815.1. Lineage (NCBI taxonomy): Bacteria > Pseudomonadati > Chlamydiota > Chlamydiia > Chlamydiales > Chlamydiaceae > Chlamydia > Chlamydia crocodili. The sequence continues at coordinate 475,266 of NZ_CP060791.1, forward strand.
AGCACCAGCCACACAGGAATCCTTAGAAGTAGCCAACTCTAAAAAAAATTTGCCTCCAAAAGCATCCGGACGCTTATTGCTCCCTAAAAATATGAGCTCCTGCCTAAGGTCTGGCAGTCTTTCCCTAAGCTCGGGGAACTCCAAAGACCAAATCCCCGAAGAGACATTTTGAGCCCTCGGGAACGTCTTTTGTTTTCCGTTCAAACCATCAAATTTCAAAGAAATACTATAAAGATTTTCTAAGTGATTCGGAGCTCCACACACCATCCAGAGTAAAGCAGCGATACTTATCAGACTGTATCCTATCGAAAAAAGCTGGTGCATATTAGAAACAAACTAAAAATAAAGTTATAAGATAACCGATTAGAGAAAAAAAATCAATTTATACAAACAAAAGTAACAGTGTTTAACATTAAAAAATAATTAAACAAAGAGAGAATACTTTTATAAGAAAACTAACTCCGTAGATACGGGTCGATCTGTTAAACTAAAATTTTTATTACCGTCTATCAAAATCGTATCTTCGATACGTATGCCTCCAATTCCTGGAAAATAGACTCCAGGCTCAACGGTAACTGTCATTCCAGTTTCTAAGGTGGTTGTGCCAGATTTCGGAGAAAGCTGGGGATATTCATGAATATTCCTTCCTACACCGTGCCCTACGCCATGGCAAAAATATTCTTTGATTTCATATTTTTTTAATATACGAGCAGCCTCTTCATGAACATCTAGACATAGAGCTCCGGCACAACACAATTGCATAGCAGCCTGCTGAGCTTCTACAACCGCAGGATAACTTTCAACAAGACGTGCATCAGGACGACCCCAAGCTACTGTCCGTGTCATATCAGAACAATAGCCTTGATATAAAACTCCTATATCAATAAGTACGATATCTCCCTTGCGTAATGCTCTGTCTGTAGGAACCGCATGAGGAAAGGCAGAGTGATCACCAAAAGCCACAATTGGAGAGAATGAAGGCCCTTCAGCACCAGCTTTAGCCCAAAATACACGAAGCAGCCGCACAACTTCTTGTTCTGTTATACCTTCTTGTAATATAGAAAGAACATGATCATATCCTTCGGAACCTAAAGCTGCCGCCTGACGCATTTTTTCTATTTCATCCGCAGATTTTATGCTGCGCAACTTTTCTGTAAATAGTGTTGTAGGCACCCAAGAGCATGAAGCATTTTCTCTTTCTTGATATCTATGATACGAAGTATGAAGACTATCAAAACCTAAAGTTTGATAAGTCGTTGTTTCAAGATAGGGAAGAAGAAATTCTGCTATATTTCTATCACAAAATATAAGAGAAGGTCCTTGAAGATCTCCATAGAGATCTTTATCCATACGATAGACGAAGAAGACTACCTCATCTTTACCTATGAGAAGCGTTCCTGTGGTTACTTTATCTCCAAGAAAATACGCAAGATCCTCTCTTCTTTCTACCACAAATCCATCAATACCATAATCTGTAAGAGCTGTTTGTGCTCTAGCCACACGATCTCGGAACATAATTTACTCCTTAATAAAATCCTCGTCTAAAACTAATCGACGTATTTGTGTGCCGTCAAATGCTTTTTCAGGCTTACCTAATTGCCAAAGCAAAGATAACCAAGAAATATCGAATGTCCGCAATGTTTTACAAAACATGACCCCTGTTAGCGTTTCCTTGATTAAAAGAGCCATCGCTCTTTTATCAACTTTAGCACGACCTTCTTCTGCTAAAGAAAGTATCCAAGATTTTAACTCTTCTTCACCTATAAATGTGGGAGCACTTTCAATCGCAAATACACAAGGGCCCATTTGAGAGATTTCTATTCCTAATTGTCTAAACTCTTCAATATGAGAGGAAAGGAAAATACGCTCTTCTGGGGTGACTTCTAGGCATAAAGGAATCAAAAAAGACTGACTTTTATAATTATGTTGATGGTTATCCACCAAAGATAAGTAAAATAAATGTTTCCTAGCAGCTTCTGTGAAAATAACATGAACGCCTTCTGAGTCCTCTGCAAGAACTATTTTCCCTATAGAAGTTAAAAAACGCACTTCCTGAGAAGCTCCCCAGACAATTTGCGTTTGTCTATCCACAGGCATAGAGTCTTGTTCTCTATCCAAGAAAGGAAGAGGACCGAAGGAAGACGATGCCAATTCTACTACCGGTAGAGAAATAGGGTTGAGGGACTCTTCTGAAGCAGTCTCAAAACATTGTGCCTCAAAGAAACGTAGCGCAGGCAAAGCAAATGTTGTTTTCTCAAAAACAGCTGCTTCTTGAGGTCGCGCTAATACCTCTCCTATTGCCTCTGAAAGAAACTCTCCTATAAACTCTTCTCTAAGAACTCTTACTTCTGTTTTTTGAGGATGGACATTAAAATCGCACCACTCTGGAGGCAAATAAAGTTTTAAAACAAAAACAGGATATCTTTGTGGAGGCAAAAGCATTGCATAGGCTTCGCTTATCTTTTTTGATATAAACATAGAATCTACGGGACGGTCATTGATAAATATCCTTTGGCCTAGCCGCGTGGGTCTATGAAAGCCTGGTGAGCCTAGGAAACCTACAATACGCGCAAGATTCCCTCCCTTATCCACGCATAGAGCTTCCTGCATAAAACCGTCTCCCATCACAAAAGCAACCCTCTCAGAAAAATCCTGATGCTTCAGAATATGAAATTCCTGTTGTCTTTCACTTATCCATGACCAGCCCACATTCTCTACAGATAAAATCCTATTCTCTAATAGCTTTCTCATAGCTATCCGATCTGCCTGAGGACTTTTCTGAAACCCCCGACGCACAGGAACATTGTAAAATAGCGAGTCTATAGAAATCGTAGTCCCTAGCTGACGAGGCTTAGCTTCGGACAGAACAACCTCTCCTCCGTGAATGATTGTCCTAGAACCTTCTCCTGCTACAGGACAAGAAAGGATCTCCATTTTAGAGATAGAAGCGATTGCGGGGAGAGCTTCCCCGCGAAAGCCAAAACTCGATAAAGAAAAAACATCAGAAAATTCGCCTATCTTTGAGGTAGCGTGACGCTTAAGAGCAAGAGTCACATCTTCGGAGCTCATCCCACAACCATTGTCTTTTACAACAATTAAGCCCTGTCCTCCTCCTAAAGTTTCTACCTCTATTTCATTAGCCCCAGCATCTAAGGCGTTCTCCACCAATTCTTTAACAACAGATATGGAGTTTTCAATCACTTCTCCTGCAGCTATCTGATTGATAGTGATCGTATCGAGTAGTTGAATAGGATTTCTTGAACTCATAGCAAATTCTAATCAAGGGTCTTGCGAAAGCAAAAAGTAAAATACCCAAAAACTAATGTCAAGAAACCTAATTTTTATAATTTGCAAGCCTTGAAACGAGAACAACTTACATAATAATTATTTATAAAGATCACAAATTACATTCAATTAATAACTTGTCTTTTCGAATTAATTAATTTTAAAATTGATTTATGAATTAAATAATTTTAATTTTAGGAATTATATTAATGAGCAAGCCTACTTCCAATAATTCTAAAAAGCCATCAGCCTCGTTTAACAAAAAAACACGTAGCCGACTCGCTGAGCTTGCTGCACAAAAAAAAGCTAAGGCTAATGATTTAGAACAGAAATACCCAGTCCCTACAGAAGAAGAAACAAAGAAAGCTTTGATGGATATCTTACAGGGTCTTGGAGATGGATTAACTCTTCAACAAATCTTAGGTTTATCCGACGTTTTATTAGAAGAGATCTACACAATCGCTTATAGCTTCTATTCCCAAGGGAAATACAATGAAGCAATTGGTCTTTTCCAAATCCTTACAGCTTCAAAACCCCAGTGCTACAAGTATATTTTAGGCTTAAGCTCATGCTATCATCAGCTCAAAATGTACAATGAAGCGGCCTTTGGCTTCTTCCTTGCTTTTGATGCAGAGCCTCAGAACCCAATTCCTCCTTATTACATAGCTGATAGCTTGATGAAGATAGATCAAGCCGAGGAATCTCGTGATTTCTTAGATATTACCATCGATATTTGCGCTAACAAACCTGAATACAGAATCTTGAAAGAACGCTGCAACATTATGAAAGACTCTCTCAAAGATATGATCAAAGAAACAACTCCAAAAAAGAAAAAAACTACTGCTACTAAATCAAAAACATCGGCCAAAAAAAAATCCGGTGGGAAACGTTAATTTAGGGTTAGGAGAACTCCAACATGAATAAAAAAGTTAGAAAAACGAAAAAAACTACAGCTAAAAAGACATCTGCAAAACGTGCAGATACCACGCCTGTGTTATTCACTAATGAAACAGACAAACAAGAAGTAGCAATCTCAAATTTAGAGAATTTAGTTTCCTCTATTTATGAAGATTTGCCTCTAGCCCAGACATTTTCTGGAATTCAAGATGAAAAACAATTAGCTCAAATGATGGCCGCATTAAACGGTACTTTAGATTCCTTACCCATTGAGAGTCTAACAGAAGGTTTATTTAACAATCCTAAAGAAGATGCAAAGTTTGCTAAAGATTTAGCTTCTGTTCTCCACGGATTGAAGAATTTATCTTCAACAGTCAATAAGCATATCTCTGACAAACAATAGTCTTAGAAAAAATTAGATAATATAGGGTAATTTAGCAGATGTCTCTCTCTACCTCAGGTCCAGACAATACTAACCAGAAAAATATCTTGGCTCAGGTACTAGCTTCTACACCACAAGCGGTACCAACCCCTGATAAACTTGCTGGCAATGAAACTAAGCAAATTCAGCAAACCCGACAGGGGAAAAATGCTGAAATGCAAAGTGATGCAGGTATTGCTGGAACACAAGGCAAAGAAAAAACTAGTGCTGTTTCTGAAATTCAAAATTCAGAGAATATCATGGCTGGGCAAGGAATTGCCGCAGGTCAAGAGACTGCATCTGCAGAAGCTGCTGCCGGAGCTAACCAAACTTCCGGTGCGGCTGCTTTCCAAGCTGTAAACTTACAATCTACAATTGAAGAAGCTAACAAAACATTGGAGACTACACTCTCTTCTTTATCTTCTGTAGATTCTTCACAGTTACAAGAAATTCAAGAATTAGTTGCTTCTGTTGTCAATGGGACATCGAATTCCACTATTCAAGGATTAGAAACTCCAGCTCTTCCTAAACCTTCTATAACTCAGCCTAGACAGGAAGTTATGGAAATTAGCATGGCCTTAGCAAAAGCGATCGCTGCTCTTGGAGAAGCTACAGCTTCGGCTCTTTCTGACTATCAAAGTACACAGGCCCAAGCTTCAACTATGAACCGCCTATCCTTAGAATCTCAAGGATTGAAGATCGATTCCGAGCGTGAAGAATTCCAAAAGATGAAAGAGATTCAATCAAAGGCAGATAGTAATAGTACGCTGAATACCGTAAACACTGTGATGATTGCTGTTTCTGTAACAATCACTGTTATCTCTGTTGTTGCCGCACTATTTACTTGCGGTTTAGGTCTTATAGGAACTGCTGCCGCTGGAGCTACTGCCGCTGCAGCTGCCGCTACTGCAGGCGCCACTGCAGGTGCTGCTGCCGCAACATCCGTAGCAACAACTGTAGCTACACAAGTTACTGTTCAAGCCGTGATGCAAGCGGTCAAACAAGCGATTGTTCAAGCAGTTAAGCAGGCCGTTATGGAAGCTATTAAAGCTGCAGTAAAACAGGGTATAAAACAAATCATCAAGCAAGCGGTCAAAGCTGCTATTAAAACATTGATGAAAAACATGTCTAAGATCTTCCAAACAGGACAAAAAGCCCTTGCTAAATCCTTCCCAAGGCTTTCTAAAGTGCTGAATACTTTAGGAAACAAATGGGTCGCTGCTGGAATGGGGCTGGTTGTTGCCGTTCCTGCTCTAGTTAAAGGTATTGGAGATCTTAAATTATCTGAAATGCAAACAGAACTTGCTGACATCCAGAAAAAAACAGGAATGCTCACCGCCCAATCAGAGATGATGAAGATGTTTACGATGTTTTGGCAACAGGCAAGTAAAATCGCCGCGAAACAAACTGACAGTGCAAATGAAATGCAGCAACAAGCAACTAAATTAGGTGCTCAGATTGCTAAAGCCTTCCAAGCTATCAGCTCAGGCTTAGCATCAGCAGTATAACAATTATTTATTAAGGGGACATTTTTGCTATGACATCAGGAGTTAGTGGAAATAACAATACTGATCCTTCATTAGCTGCTCAGCTTGCACAAAATGCCAGTCAGGCGGCTTCTAAAGCTCAAGGACAACAAAAGCCAGCTAATGCTCAAGGAACTCAAGAAGAGTCTGCAGCTGCAGGTTTTGAGGATTTAATCCAGGAGACGCAAACTCAAGGAACTTCTAAAAAAGAATCTGCTGCGCAAACATCAAAAAGCTCTAAAACTGATAAATCTGGTAAAGCTTCTACCTCTACATCAGTAGCTAGCGCATCAAGTACTGTTACAGCTCAAGCTGTAAAAGGGCCCAAAGGTCTACAGCAAAATAACTACGAACTCCCCCAACTTCCTATTCCTGAGAATACAGAAGTCAACGGCGTAGTAATCAAAAAAGGTATGGGAACTCTTGCCTTATTGGGACTAATTATGACTTTACTTGCACAATCTAGTGCAAAATCTTGGTCTTCACAGTTCCAACAACAAAACCAGGCAATTCAAAACCAAGTAGCTTTGGCTCCAGAAATAGGGAATGCCATTAGAACTCAAGCAAATCACCAAGCTGCTGCCACAGAAACTCAAGCTAAACAAAGTATGATCTCTGGTATCGTTAACATTGTTGGTTTTGCAGTTTCCGTCGGTGGGGGTCTCCTTTCTGCAGCGAAAAGCTTAGGAGGATTAAAATCTGCAGCTTTTGCAAAAGAAACAGCTGGTGCTGCGGGATCCGCAGCGAGTTCTGCTGCCTCTCAAGCTTCAAAGGTTGCGACAGATGCAGCTACGGCAGCCACTAAAACAGCAACAACAGCTGCTTCTGGTGTTGCGGGTTCTGCAGCTCAGGGAGCTGCAAAGGCAGCAGCAGGATTAACTGATGATATCGCTGCCGCAACTGCAAAAGCTACTGCGGGCGCTGCAAAAGGCTCAGGTGGATTATTCGGCAAAGTGTTAAACACTCCTGGATGGAAAGATAAAATTTCACGAGGGATGAACGTAGTAAAAACTCAGGGAGGACGTGCTGCTGCTTTTGCTGGTAGAGCCCTTTCCACATCCATGCAGATGTCTCAGATGGTTCACGCCCTCACAGCAGGTATTGACGGGATCGTTGGAGGTGTTATGGGCGCTGAAATTGCTCATCACCAAAAGCAAGCAGGTATGGCTGAAGCTCACGCTGAAGAATTGAAACAACTTTCTTCTATCCAGAGTCAGTATGCAGGACAAGCGCAACAGCTCCAAGAGCAGTCGCAACAAAGTTTTAACTCTGCCCTGCAAACTCTACAAAATATTGCCGACTCTCAAACACAAACAACATCAGCGATCTTTAGTTAAGACATCTTTTTGTGTTCTTAAGATAATGAAAAGGCCCAACCGTCGTGTTGGGCCTTTTTTTATGTAAAGCTGCTGTACATCAGGAAACAATGTAGCCCTGACGAAATTCTTCATGATAGATTAGGCGACAACCTACAACCATAAATACAACAGCTAGTAGCAAAGATCCTGATAGACTCTCTCCTAATAATAACCAGCCATAAAATGCCGAAAACAAAGGCATAACAAGATTACAGAAAGAAAGGAACGTTGAAGAATATTTTCTCAATAACTTCGCATATAAGTTATAGCTAATGAGGTTGGAGAACAAAACAAGACAAGAAATTGCCTGAATGAATACGATTCCGTTGCTTATGGGGATAGGATTCCACGTCTCAACAATTATAGAATGTCCTAAAGATAAAACTCCGGATATAAGCATCGCATAGGCATTTATCGCCATTACCGATAAAGAGGAGTTCTTTTCTATTTTTCTTAATAATGTCCAACCAAAAGCAGAAAAACAAGTCGCTAGTAACAATAACAGTTCTGGAATCCCTAATTGCCAACTCCACATATTTTCAGAGCTATCTCCCCCAAAAAATAGATAAGATAAGTAGCCGAACAACCCGAGACTTAATCCACCTATTTTCTTCATTGTCACAGTTTCTCGTAATTGAATATAAGAAAACAGAGCGGAAACAAACGGAGAAAGCCCGTAGATAAAACACGCCTTCGAAGAAGATAAGTTTTGCAAACCTAAAAACTCGCAGACATTGGTTAAATAGAATCCAACTACAGCTAAAATTAAAACAGGAATATAAAGCTGTTTTGGTAATTTCAAAGATCCTTTTTTCCAAAATACTATCGCTGCCAAAACCAAACCAGCAATAAGCATGCGGCTTCCTGTTACAAATAAAGGAGCTGAGGCCTCCATAGCTAATTTGCTAAAAGCAAAAGATGAGGACCAGATAAACGCAGTAAAAAATACTAAAAAAATAGACATGAAGAAGTCATTTCTGGAATAGAAAATAGCTTATTGTAAAAGAATAAAACTTTGGCTCCAACTCAAATATATTGTTATCTATAAACTCATCAAAAAAATCCTTTATCCTCTCACCTAAATATTAAGTTTTTTTTTAAGAAAACTCCCTTGCTTTGATCCGGAAAAACGTTACAATAACAGACTTAGAAAAACTCTTAATGGAGAGAAGATGATCCGCGTAATTTGCAACAATGAAACTTCTGAGCTGCCTGAAGGCGCTACTGCTGCTGATTTCGCGAGCAAAATAAAAAATTCTCATTACTTTGCTGGCGTTGTCATAAATGATCAAATTAAAGATCTATCCACAACCCTAAAAGAAGGAGATACCTTAAGATTTGTTACCTTCGAAGATCCTGAAGGACGAGAGATTTTTCTACATACTTCTGCTCACATCTTAGCTCAGGCTGTATTACGTCTCTGGCCTAAAGCCATTCCAACAATCGGCCCTGTTATAGATCAGGGATTCTATTATGATTTTGCAAATCTTGCTGTAAGTGAAGATGATTTCCTCATGATTGAAAATATGATGGAACAAATAGCTCAAGCAAAGTTTGAAGTATCCAAAAAAACATTTCATGATAAGCAAGAGGCCTTAAAAGAATTCGCATCCAATCCTTTTAAAGTAGAGCTAATCCAAGAACTCCCTGAAGGAGAAAGTATCACTGCCTATTCCCAAGGAGAATTTACGGATCTTTGTCGAGGTCCTCATCTCCCCTCTACTAATCCCGTAAAGGCTTTTAAACTCTTACGTACATCGGCAGCTTACTGGAGAGGAGACCCTAACCGAGAATCTTTAGTAAGAATTTATGGGGTGTCTTTCCCAACAACAAAAGAATTAAAAGAACACCTCAATCAATTAGAAGAGGCAAAAAAACGCGATCATCGCGTTTTAGGAGCGAAACTCGATCTCTTTTCACAACAAGAATGCTCGGCAGGCATGCCTTTTTTCCATCCTCGGGGAATGATTATTTGGGACGCCTTAATAGGTTATTGGAAGCGTCTCCATCAACTTGCGGGTTACAAGCAAATCCTAACGCCTCAACTTATGAATCGCAATCTTTGGGAAGTTTCTGGACATTGGAGCAACTACAAAGAGAACATGTATACTCTAAAAATAGATGAAGAAGACTATGCGATTAAACCGATGAACTGCCCCGGATGTATGCTATACTATAAAACACGTTTGCACAGTTATAAGGAATTTCCTTTACGCGTTGCGGAGATAGGTCACGTTCACCGCTATGAAATTTCTGGAGCTCTTTCAGGACTTATGCGTGTACGCGCTTTCCATCAAGATGATGCTCACGTATTTCTAACCCCTGAGCAAGTGGAAGAAGAAACGCTGAATATTTTAAATCTAGTTTCTGAATTATACTCAACATTCGGTCTTGAATATCACCTAGAATTATCTACACGTCCAGAAAAAGCAACTATTGGCAGTGATGCGCTATGGGAATTAGCAACAGCAGCTTTAGAGCGTGCTCTTGTGAATTCTAACACACCTTTCATCGTCAATCCCGGAGATGGAGCCTTTTACGGACCGAAAATTGATATTCATGTAAAAGACGCTATTCAACGTACATGGCAATGTGGGACGATACAATTAGATATGTTTTTACCTGAACGTTTTGAATTGGAATATACAAATGCACAGGGAGAGAAAAGTACTCCTATTATGCTACACCGTGCTTTATTTGGTTCTATTGAGAGATTTTTAGGGATCCTTATCGAACATTTTAAAGGAAAGTTTCCTCTATGGTTAAGTCCTGAACATATCCGGTTGATCACTGTAGCAGATCGTCATCAACGCCGAGCTAAAGAACTTGCTAGCGCATGGCAAAAACTAGGCCTTGTAGTCACTGTGGATGATTCTAATGAATCCGTAAGCAAGAAAATCCGGAATGCACAAAATATGCAAGTCAACTATATGGTCACTTTAGGAGATCGGGAAATAGAGGAAAATACTCTAGCTGTACGTACCCGAGACAACCGAGTTTTAAATGCTATGACAGTAGAGACATTCATAAATACTATACTTGAAGAAAAGAACTCTTTGAGTTTAACTCCACTATTGTAGAAAACCCAGATCCAAGGACGAGCATCTCGTATGAAAACCATCGCTGTCAATAGCTTTAAAGGTGGCACAGCAAAGACCTCAACGACTCTACATTTAGGAGCTGCTTTAGCGCAATATCATAACGCACGTGTGCTTCTTATTGATTTTGATGCTCAAGCAAACCTTACTTCAGGACTAGGTCTTGATCCGGATTGTTACGATAGCTTAGCTGTCGTACTCCAGGGGGAAAAAAATATTCGTGAGGTGATTCGTCCTATTGAAGATACGGGATTAGATCTAATTCCTGCTGACACCTGGCTAGAACGTATTGAAGTTTCTGGAAATCTAGCTGCAGATCGTTATTCTCATGAACGGCTGAAACATATTTTAGCCTCTGTTGAAAATGAGTATGACTACGTTATTATTGATACTCCCCCGTCTTTATGTTGGCTTACAGAGTCTGCGTTAATTGCAGCACAATACGCTCTAATTTGCGCTACTCCTGAGTTCTATAGTGTTAAAGGCTTAGAAAGACTTTCTTCATTTATTCAGGGCATTTCCTCAAGACATCCTCTGAATATTCTCGGTGTTGCCCTCTCTTTCTGGAACTATCGTGGAAGAAATAATGCAGCGTTTGCTGATTTGATTCATAAGACATTTCCTGGAAGGCTATTAAACACTAAAATCCGTAGAGATATTACGATTTCTGAAGCAGCAATTCACGGTAAACCTGTATTTGCCACAGCACCTTCAGCACGAGCTTCTGAAGATTACTTAAATCTGACCAAAGAATTGTTAATTTTACTGAGGGATATGTAATCCTATGGGAAATTTAAAAACGTTGTTAGAAAGCCGTTTCAGGAAAAATACTCAAGATAAAATGGAAACGCTAACACGCAAGCGTATGGAAGGAGAGCTCACACCTTTCTTAAGCAGGTTTTCCGATGTAAAATTATCCCAAAAAGAAGAAGAAAAGTTCCGTCAACTTTTAGAAAACTATACATTTGAAGATCAGATTTCCGAAGAAGATTTTAAAAATCTCTGCAATCTTTCTGCACAAATAAAACAAATCCATCATCAGGCTGTGCTCTTACATGGGGAGCGCATAAAAAAAGTTCGCGACTTATTAAAAACTTATCGCGAAGGGGCCTTTTCTGCTTGGTTACTTATTACCTATGGGAATCGACAAACTCCCTATAATTTTCTTGTATATTACGAACTATTTTCCACTCTTCCTGAACCTCTGAAAATAGAAGCTGAAAAAATGCCCAGACAAGCAATTTATACATTAGCTTCTCGACAAGGACCTCAAGAGAAAAAAGAAGCCATTATCCGTAACTATCGTGGAGAAAGCAAAGGAGAACTCTTAGATATTATTAGAAGAGAATTTCCTTTAATTTCTACAGATCGTCGTCAGACTTGTTTGGCGAAACAAGCATTAGCTATACTTTCCAAAGGCTCGCAATTATTAAAAAAATGCTCAGAATTATCTCCCGAAGATCATACTGCCCTTGAAAAATTGATAAAAAAGCTTCAAAAAGTTAAAAGTAATTTCTTTCCCAATACAAAGGTCTAAATATGGCAGCTAAATCAAAAATACTAGAACTAGAAGATAATGTTTTTCTTATTCTTGAAGGAAATTTAAAAAGAATTTTTGCCACTGCTATCGGCTATACTACATTCCGAGAATTTCAAAATGTTGTTTTTAACTGCTCTAATGGCCAACAGGAAACAGCGAATTTCTTTTTTGAAATGCTCATCAACGGCAAACTCATTCACGAACTTCCTGTAGAACAAAAACAAGCGGCTCAAAGCTTAATCGCTGAATTTATGATGCTCATTCGTGTAGCTAAGGATGTTCATGAGCGTGGTGAATTTATTAACTTCATTACATCAGATATGCTATCTCAACAAGAACGCTGCGTGTTCTTGAATCGTTTATCTAGAGTAGATGGACAAGAGTTCTTATTAATGACCGATGTTCAAAATACCTGCCATTTGATTCGTCATCTATTAGCAAGACTTTTGGAAGCGCAAAAGAACCCTGTGGGAGAGAAAAATCTCCAAGAAATTCAAGAAGATATAGTATCATTGAAAAATCATTTCGAAGAACTAGAGAAATCTTTTCAATAAATAAAGATTTATGAACAAGAAAAAGCGTGTGCTTACCGGTGACCGACCAACAGGAAAGCTGCATTTAGGTCATTGGGTGGGTTCTATAAAAAATCGCTTAGATTTACAGAATAATCCCGCCTACGATTGCTTTTTCATCGTTGCGGATCTCCACACTCTTACAACACGAATACGTAAAGAACAAATTTTAGATGTTGATAATCATATTTACGAAGTTCTTGCAGACTGGTTGAGTGTGGGGATAGATCCGAACAAATCTACTATTTATTTACAATCAGCAATTCCTGAGATTTATGAACTCTATTTGCTATTTTCTATGCTAATTTCCATTAACCGAATTATGGGAATTCCTAGTCTTAAAGAAATGGCAAAAAATGCCTCCATTGAAGAAGGTGGCTTGTCTTTTGGACTAGTAGGTTATCCTGTATTACAAAGTGCTGATATTCTTCTGGCAAAAGCTCAGCTTGTTCCCGTAGGTAAAGATAATGAAGCTCACGTAGAATTAACACGCGATATTGCACGCAATTTCAACCGTTTATACGGAGAGATTTTCCCTGAACCTGAAACTCTACAAGGAGAGCTTACCTCTCTAGTAGGTATTGACGGACAAGGCAAAATGAGCAAATCAGCAAACAATGCCATATACCTTTCTGATGATGACGCCACTATCAAAGATAAGATTAGAAAAATGTATACCGACCCAAATCGGATTCATGCCACGACTCCAGGTCGCGTCGAAGGGAATCCCCTATTTATCTATCATGATATTTTCAATCCTAATAAAGAAGAAATCGAAGAGTTTAAAACACGTTACCGCCAAGGATGTATAAAGGATGTCGAAGTAAAAGCACGTCTTGCTGAAGAGTTGATTTTCTTCCTACAACCTTTTAAAGAAAAACGTGCTGAGCTATTAGCAAAACCTCAAATTCTTCAAGAAGCATTGCAACAAGGCACGGAAAAAATGCGTGCTATAGCAAAAGAAACTATGGAAGAAGTCCATAATACCCTAGGGTTAAGCCATAAATGGCGTTCTCGTCTATCGCTATAACTTATTCATGCCTATGACTTTTGAATTACGAGCTGCTTTTTCCCCTTGTGGCGATCAGCCGGAAGCTATTGCTAAACTTACTGAAGGCATACATAATAATACACAATCGCAAGTACTTTTAGGGACCACAGGGTCAGGAAAAACTTTCACCATTGCTAATGTTGTTGCCAATGTTAACCGCCCCACACTCGTATTGGCACATAACAAAACATTAGCAGCACAGTTATACCAAGAATTCAAAGAGTTCTTTCCCAATAATGCTGTTGAGTATTTCATCTCTTACTATGACTACTATCAACCTGAAGCATACATTGCTCGTAATGATACTTACATAGAAAAAAGCCTCTTAATCAATAGTGAAATCGATAAATTACGCTTATCTGCAACACGATCTATTTTGGAGCGCAGAGATACTCTGATTGTTTCTTCTGTATCTTGTATTTATGGTATAGGTTCTCCTGAAAACTATGCTTCCATGGCTTTAAAATTAGAAGTAGGGAAAGAATACCCTCGCATAGTACTTGCAGCTCAGCTTGTAAAAATGAATTACCTAGCCTCTCCAGTAGCAAAACGTTCAACATTTCGTGAACGTGGTAGTGTTATTGATATTTTCCCTGCCTATGAAAGTGATCAAGCTATCCGCTTAGAGTTTTTCAATGATACGCTATCTTCCATAGAATACAGCGATCCTTTAACTATGATTCCTACGGCATCAGTAGCCTCAGCTATTATTTATCCAGGATCACATTATGTCACTCCCGAAGCTGTACGAGAGCAAGCTATACGTTCTATACGTGAAGAATTAGAAGAACGTATGCTGTTCTTCCAGGATCGTCCTATAGAACAAGATAGATTATTCCATAGAACTACTCACGATATCGAAATGATAAAAGAGACAGGCTTCTGTAAAGGAATAGAAAACTATTCCCGTCATTTCACAAAGATGCCTCCGGGAGCACCCCCCGCCTGTCTGTTAGATTATTTTCCTGAAGACTTCTTATTAGTCATAGATGAATCACATCAAACTCTACCTCAAATACGAGCTATGTACCGTGGAGATCTATCTAGAAAGCACTCCTTAGTAGAATACGGTTTTCGACTTCCCTCTGCTTATGACAACCGTCCTTTGACTTATGAAGAAGCTCAGAAGTATTTTCATAATGTAATTTATGTATCTGCAACACCCGGAGAGACAGAATTAAATGAGAGTCTTGGACATATTGTAGAACAAATTATCCGCCCTACAGGGATTCCTGATCCCATCCCAGAGATTCGCCCCGCAACAGGGCAGATAGATGATCTACTTGAAGAGATCCGGAAGCGTTTATCTAAATCTCAGGAAAAGATCTTAGTAATTTCTATTACTAAAAAACTCGCTGAGGATATCGCTGTATTCCTTTCAGAATTAGATATCGCCGCAGCATATCTACATTCTGGAATAGAAACCGCAGAACGTACACGTATTCTTGCCGATCTACGTTTAGGAAATATTGATGTACTTATAGGTGTAAACTTACTTCGAGAAGGATTAGATCTTCCTGAAGTCTCTTTAGTCGCTATTCTTGATGCCGATAAAGAAGGTTTTTTACGTAGTACTTCTTCTTTAATACAGTTTTGTGGAAGAGCAGCAAGAAATGTAGCGGGTAAGGTGATTTTCTATGCCGATCAAAAAACACAATCTATAGAACAAACCTTAAAAGAAACAGAACGTCGTCGACAGATACAATTGGATTATAATAAAGCTAATAACATTACGCCTAAGCCTATTATTAAAGCGGTCTTCGCTAATCCCATTCCTCAGGGAGGAAAAAAAGAAGATCAAGAGACTTCCATAGTTCCTCTTTCTATAAAGGAATTAGAAAAACTTATAAAAAAATATGAAAATCTCATGCAGGAAGCCGCTCATGAATTTCGATTTGACGAGGCTGCAAAATATCGAGATAAAATGAAAGCTGCTAAAGAGCAACTTCTTTATATCTCATAAAATATTGCAGAAATCTCAAATGAAATCTGCTTGCTTTTTGTAAAATCAGAACCTAATATTGCCATTAAGCTCTCCATATGCAATCTCATCTGATAATATAATCAGCATATTCAGATTATGTTAAATTAGGTCTTTGGGAGCTAGTATCCAACCCCTTGACAAAAGAGATTAAAGACTCATGTTAGAAGTTGTCATTTCCGATATCCAAGCTAGAGAAATTTTAGACTCCAGAGGGTATCCAACATTATATGTTAAAGTAACCACAGACGCAGGCACCTTTGGAGAAGCTTGTGTGCCTTCGGGAGCTTCTACAGGAATAAAAGAAGCTTTAGAACTCCGTGATCAAGATAGTTCTCGATTCCAAGGGAAAGGTGTTTTACAAGCTGTAAAAAACGTAAAAGAGGTGCTCCTCCCCGTCTTACAAGGAGTTAGTATATTCGATCAAATCCTCATTGACTCTATCATGGTAGAGGCTGACGGCACACCAAATAAAGAGAAACTAGGAGCTAATGCTATTTTAGGAGTTTCCTTAGCAGCAGCCAAAGCTGCAGCAACTACCCTAGGGCGTTCTTTTTACCGTTATATAGGAGGATGTTTCGCTCATGTGCTTCCTTGTCCTATGATGAATCTTATTAATGGCGGCATGCACGCAAATAACGGATTGCAATTTCAAGAATTTATGATTCGTCCTATTGGGGCAACATCTCTAAAAGAAGCTGTGCGGATGGGTGCGGATGTTTTTCACACTTTGAAAAATATCCTCAATGATAAAAATTTAGCTACAGGGGTTGGCGATGAAGGGGGCTTTGCTCCGCAACTAAAATCTAACTCTGAAGCTCTAGATCTTCTTGTACTCGCTATCGAAAAAGCTGGTTTCCAACCTGGTGAGGATATCTCCTTAGCTCTTGATTGCGCAGCATCTTCCTTCTATGATACGAAAACAGAAACTTATGACGGAAAGAGTTATCAAGAACAAGTTAGCGTACTTGCTGATCTTTGCGATCACTATCCTATCGATTCTATAGAAGACGGTCTCGCTGAAGAAGATTTCGATGGTTGGGAATTACTAACAGCAGAGCTTGGCGAAAGTATTCAAATCGTTGGAGACGATCTCTTTGTTACCAATCCCGAATTAATAGCGGATGGCATTAGTAGAGGCCTCGCTAATGCTGTATTAATTAAACCAAATCAAATTGGTACATTGACAGAAACTTCGGAGGCTATACAACTTGCCCATAATCAAGGGTATACGACTATCCTTTCTCATAGATCCGGAGAAACTGAAGATACAACAATCGCTGATCTTTCCGTAGCTTTCAATACAGGACAAATTAAAACAGGGTCATTATCACGCTCTGAGCGTATTGCTAAGTATAATAGGCTTATGGCAATAGAAGAAGAACTTGGCCCTGAAGGATTATTTAAAGATTCTAATCCATTTTCTGGGGAATAGAATTGCACATATATCGCTTTCTAAAAACAACTAGAAAGCGATTACTTTTTTATAACATCTCTTTGTTAAACATCTTATTTTTTCTTAGATAAGCTATAAAAATATAAAACTCTCCCGACACGTTAAATAGTAGATGTCTGCTTAAGCAAAATTTTCTATATACTTAAAAAAATGAAAAAGAAGGTTTATGAAGATCAGAATGATCTTGCAGACACCGTCTTATAACTACTAATTTAATGTAGATGATCCCTTTTACAAAAACGATAGGCTATCGTCTGTGGTTAGCATGCGTAGCTGCAATATTAATTCCCTTAGGGATTAATATTGTTCTACTCAACCTTAGACAATACCACACTACAGTTTCATCAGTTGCAGCTGCTTTTAAAGAAAATGCTGCTTTTAAAGTGGATACTCTCATGCAAATAGTCCCGCTAAATGCTGATGTTTTAGCACTATTCTCAGAAGTTCTAGATCTTGACGAGGGGATTCCTCCAGCTCCCAATGTTGAGCTTAGTAATGAAATGCAAAGAATCTTTAGCTCAACATATGACGAAATCTCTTTAATTAAGCTTCAGTCTAATGGAGAGAAAATTGTTGTAGCTTCTAGCCTTCCAAACCACCTTGGAGAAAATTATCAAAATAAAATAGATATTCCCAACGATTTGCCCTTCTCAGCAACATTTAAACAATCTTCTGATAGCCATGAAGTTTTTTCAATAATGCAGGTAAATATCTTTGATAATGATACTCATGAACTTTTAGGCATTCTTTATACAACGCATAATGTTGAAAAATTTCTCGAAGATATTCTTGTAAATACTCAGGCCTACTTCACTATAAAAACAGCTATTTTATCTAAAGATGGGATTATCTTAAAAGCCTCTGATCCCGATTTGGACCTCCGGTCTATTTACCCTAATATTACTGAAAAGCAATTTTGCGATACTTTCTTAGATGAAAGTACATGCCCACAAGGAATTTCTCTAAAGCCCCTTATGCTAACTCCCTTACCTGTAGAACCAAATTTTTTTTCTTTTACAAATGGAAATCGGGAAATATGGAGTTATCTCGCTAACGTCCCTAATATGGATTTGCATGTTCTTTCCTATGGAACAAAGACTGAGCTCTTTGCGTCCTTCTGGAAACGTACATTAGTTTATTTCGCTTACTTTTTATGCGTTGTTCTAGGAAGTATTATCGCTTATCTCGCTGCCAAAAGATTATCTTTACCCATCCGTAAACTCGCCACAGTCATCATACAAACAAGAGAAAATATTCGAGATCCATATATTGATGATTCCCTAGGATTCGAAGTGAATAGGTTGGGTCATATTTTTAATGCTATGGTACAAAGTCTAGACCAACAGCAAACCTTAGCTGAGAAAAATTATGAAATAAAAGAAAGCGCTCAAAATGCTCTCCGTCTTGGAGAGCAAGCTCAGCAAAGACTTCTTCCCAATACTCTTCCTAATTATCCCCATACGGAATTAGCAAAGGCT
This sequence comes from Chlamydia crocodili, assembly GCF_018343815.1. Classification (NCBI taxonomy): domain Bacteria; kingdom Pseudomonadati; phylum Chlamydiota; class Chlamydiia; order Chlamydiales; family Chlamydiaceae; genus Chlamydia; species Chlamydia crocodili. The sequence continues at coordinate 493,929 of NZ_CP060791.1, forward strand.
TATATACCCGCTATTACTGTAGGGGGAGATTTCTTCGATGCCTTTATCGTAGGCGAGGGTGATAAAGCTACATTATTTTTGATCGTTGCTGATGCTTCTGGAAAAGGTGTCCATGCTTGTGGTTACTCTTTATTCCTTAAAAACATGCTGCGTACATTCCTATCACAGATCCCTTCAATAAAAGAAGCTGTAGAACAAACATCCTCTCTATTTTATAAAAACACTGCAGATTCAGGAATGTTTGTCACCCTATGTGTCTACAGTTACAATTATAAAACAGGGATTATAGAATTTTATTCCTGTGGCCATAATCCTGCATGTTATCTATCTCCTAATGGAGATGTTTCTTTCCTTTCGCACCCAGGAATGGCCTTAGGATTTCTTCCTAACACACCTGATGTCCCTACAGAAAGTTTCCAGCCAGCTCCAGGATCTTTGATTGTCTTATATTCTGATGGCATTACAGAAGCTCATAATAAAGCTTTTGAAATGTTTGGTGAAGAACGGTTAAAAAGCGCTGTACAAACCTTAGTAGGGAAAAGCGCAGAAGACGCTATGCATTCTTTAATGCTATCTGTGAAAACTTTCGTAGGAAACTGCCATCAACACGATGACATTACCTTGCTGATTCTTAAAATATCGGACTCATGAAACAAACTTTTACCAAACGCATTTTGCTGTTCCTTTTTTTGGTGATTCCGATTCCTCTAATTTTGAATCTGGTAGTTCTATCATTATTTTCTTTTTCAGCAGCAAAAAATAATCTTATGGAAAATCTCCATACCCATGCGACAAATTTTAGCTTGGAATTCGAAAAGAAACTCACCATTCACAAAATCTTCCTCAAACGTCTAGCAAATACTTTAGCACTTAAAGCCTACGCATCATCATCAGAGGATTTCTACTCTCAAGCTTACGACGAAATGTTCGCCCTGTCGGATATGGATTTCTCCCTCTGTTTAATTCCTCTTCTTGATGGGAATATAAAAACAAAAAATCCTCATGATCCATTTATCCACTATTTGAAAAGTCATCCCGAAATAAAGAAGAAGCTCAGTATGTCTGCAGGAAAGGCATGTATCATTACTATCTCTTCGGAAGCTTCCTCGAATTTCCCTAAAAACTATCTTGTGATTACTGAAGATATTGAAGTATGGAACTCACCAACAAGTGCGGGATTGCTTGTCAGCTTTTATCCCATGGATTTTTTACAAAAGGATCTATTTAAATCTCTGCATTTAAAAAATGAAGATATCTGCCTCCTAAACAAATATGGAGAGGTTCTCTTTGCTTCAAATTCACAATTCTCTTCAAAAGTATTTTCCGTGGATATTGCCGATCTTCCTAAAATCACTGCTAGGAAACAAGCTATTCCCGTTGAAATGGCTCCAAAAATACTGCAAGAACACAACCTCATAAGCGTAAAAATAAACAATAAAAAATATCTAGGCATTGTTTTAAATAAACTGCCTATTCAGGGAACCTATACCCTATCTATCATTCCACTCTCTTGGTTTATCACTAAGGCTATCCGTCTTCCTTTGAATGTAATTTTCTTCTATTCTTTGGCCTTTATCTTAATGGGATGGATACTCACGAAAATTAATAAACGGCTAAATCAGCCGATTCAAGAACTTACAACATGTATGGAAGCCGCATGGAGAGGGAATCATAATATCCGTTATGAACCTCAACCTTATGGATATGAAATTAACGAATTAGGAAATATCTTTAACTGCACATTACTATTATTGCTCAATTCAAGAGAAAAAGCAGAAATTGAACATACCTCCGGAGATAAGCTCCAGAAAGAATTGGCTATTCTTGCCTCTCTACAACAAACATTGCTCAGTCCTACTTTCCCAGAATTTCCTAATGTCTCTTTTATATCCAAACACCTTCAAGGCATTCAGCTATCAGGCCATTTTTATGGATGGAAAGCTTCCATCTCTGAGCGGAATTTAATTGGCGTCGTAGGCCTTGCTGGAGATATAGGACTTCCGTCCTATCTTTATGCTCTATCTGCACGAAGTTTATTCCTCGCTTATGCAAATCTGTCTTCTTCTTTAGAGAAGATAAGCTCTAATACTTTCGATGCCTTTGGGAAAACTACAGAGGGTGATGAAGCAACAGTCTCCATGACTTTTATCCGCTACTGTTCTACAGACGCTACTTTGTCTATTCTATCAGTAGGCCAGACACCTCCGATAACCTTTTTAAAAAGACAGGAAACATTTTTCCGTCTTACCTCACCCATAAAGCAAAAGATAGAACCCGGGGACATTCTTGTCTGTATTACAGGGAACTATGAATTGACTGAATATCTTATGCGCTTACCTATTGAAGAGCTCATTAAAGATCCTTTAGCACCTCTAAATTCAGAAAATTTTATAGAGACTCTTACAGAAATGCTGAACAAAGAAACCCAATCACAAATAGACGGGACCTTAAGTTTCCTGTCTTTCAGTTAAGTTGAGATTTGTAATGGTTATACTTTCACTACCTGGTTCTGAAAGTAGTTTAGGCTCTTTCCCCAACCATAACAATATTGCTGAAATTACAAGGGCAATAACACCAACGATAGTCACCCCGGAGATAACAGTTACAAATGCTGGTGAAGTTACTGCCAAGCTAATTAAAACTAAAGCAGCCCCGGCTATGACAAGAGCGATGAAAGTTTTATTGATTTTTGATAATTTCGACTCGTGAGTCTTCATAAATTGCATAACTGTAGGGCAATAAGATTTTAAATTTTCCTGTATACTCATACTTAATTCTCATTAGTTTGAAATTAAAACGGAACATACTATCCATTAACGACTTTTCTTACAAAATGATAAAAACTTCTCAGTAGTAGTTCTTGAAGGTTTTTTATATGCTTTCCCTTTAGAGCATCCATCCTGTTCATTCTATGAGCACTAATAATCTTCTCTTCCCAAAATAACTTTTCTCGAGTTTCCCTTCAGGGAATCGCTTGCTGACAGAAACCAGGAATTCATGATAAGAAATGGGAAAAGCCCAAAGTTTTCTCTGTATTTCCTATGTCACGACTGGATTTTTTTGTTTTTGATTCACTGGTTCTTAAGCAAAAGCATAATGAATTAGAAGAGATCTTCTGCTCAGAAGATAACGATCTATTTCGTGCTTATCAGACGACCTCTCTACAATCACCTCTCGCAGCGAAAAATCTCACTATAGCAAGAAATGCAGCACGTTATATCCTGGCAGAAAATGGAGAGATCGATATAGCTAAAGTCGTAAAAGCTATAGAACATCTAACAAAATGTCTCTATCCTCTAGGCCCTCATAGACATAATGAAGCTAAACCTAGAGAACATCTATTGAAAATGCTTCAAGCTATCAAGCAAGAATCTGAGATTAAAGAAAGAATCAAAAAGCTCTTTGTTCCCTCTTATAAAAGCATTCAAGATCTCATTCGCAATACTTTAGCTTTACCTCCTGAGGTTGCTTTAACACCTATTCATGCACGTCAAGCAGCACTCACGGCAATGTTTTGCTACCTACGTCAAGATGTTGGCTCTTGCTTTGCAACTGCTTTTGCTATTGTCATTCATCAAGAATATCCTACGCTTTTTATAAAAGATATTGATGATCTACTGACTTCAGGCAAACTTACAAGAATCATAGGTACAAGAGAAGTCTCCGTGCCTATAAATCTATCAGGATGTATTGGAGAATTATTTAAGCCATTAAGAATATTGGATTTGTATCCCGATCCTGTAGCAAAACTTTCAGCATCTCCAGGTCTACAACGAGCTTTCGAAGCTGCTGGTATAGTAGATACTTTAGATAATCCTCAAGTTCGTGTTCAGCAAATTTTGGCTCACGAATATCTTCTAAATAAATTACAGCATGTCGATGACATCATAACAGCTAATGAAGTCATTCAAAGTACGCTGTTGCATCATTATCAAATTACAGCGAACTCTGTACGCTCCATCTTATTTCAAGAAGGCTTCTACAGTAAAGAGCAGGTCTTTTTCTCTATTGAGCATTCTCATAAGCTATCGCAAACACAAAGAGTCTACAGTTATCTCACTGCATATGAAAAAGCGAAATCTGCCTTTATCGGTGATACGCAAAATCCCCTATTAAAATCCTGGGAATATACATTAGCAACCCTTGCCGATTCTAACGATTCATCAACTCTAAATCATATTCGTGTAGCTCTAGGATGGCATCATGATGATCCTGATAGCCTGGCTCATATTATCCAAACGTTTGTAGAAGAAGAAGTTGATAATACTCGTGATCTTATACAACAATGTGAACAGACCTATAATGAAGCGCGTGCTCAGCTTGAATACATAGAAAGTCGCATGAGAAATCCATTAAATGAACAAGATAATAAAATCTTGCTCATGGATCATTTGCGTTTTCGCCAAGAGCTCAATAAAGCTCTCTACGATTGGGACACCGCTCAAGAAAAAGCAAAAAAACTCTTCGCTCTTCCTAATTTCTTACTGTCCTTTTACACGAAGATCATTCCTCAATATTTCCGTAGTTCTTATGACGCCTTCATCCAAGAATTCTCTCATCTTTATGCAGATTCTCCCGCAGGATTTCGTATTCTTTTTACTCATGGAAGAAGTCATCCGAACACATGGTCTGCCATCTATTCGATTAATGAATTCATCAGTTTTCTATCAGAATTCTTTTCCTCAACAGAAGTAGAGCTTTTAGGAAAACACGGAGTTTTGGGATTAGAAAAAGAAACTTCAGCTCTTATCCATCGTATTATTTCTTCCCTCCATAAGAACTCTTTCCAAGAAGCTGCTATAGTACGCATTCTTGAAGGATATAATCTTCCTATACCCCAGCCTGTTCTTAATAATTTGGACAAGATTTCTCATACACCTTGGGTATATGTTTCCGGAGGAACAGTTGAAACTTTATTAAAAGATTACTTTGAAAATTCTGAAGAACTTACATACATCGAAAAGCATCCTGAAAATGCCCACGAGTTAGCTGCTTTCTTCTCGGATGCTTTAAAAGATTTACCATCAGCAATAAAAAGTTATTTAGAAGATGGCTCACATTCATTAATAGCCTCTTCTCCAACACATGTGTTTTCTATAATTGCAGGGTCTCCCTTATTTCGTGAAGCATGGAATAACGACTGGTATAGCTATACCTGGTTACGTGATGTTTGGGTAAAAAATCATCAAGATTTCCTAGCCGATACTGTATTAAATCAACAGGGAATCTATACATTTATAGAAAGATTCTGCACGAAATATAGTCTGGAAAAGTTCACTTATGATTTTCATGATTTCTGCTCCGACCACTCTTTATTACTTCCCGAACTCTATGAGAAAGCCTCGCGATTTTTAAAAGAAATTCTACCAAAATCAAGAAACATCTTCCTCCTATATCAAAGACGCTTAGCTCATCAAATTGTCCAAGATATTCCTTATACTTCTGATCAACAACTTCCAGAAGTCTTAGATAATGTTTGTTCTTATTTGGGAATTTCCTCGCGAATTACCTATGAAAAGTTCAATAAACTCATAGAACAATTTATTCCCAATTTCTCCTTATTATCCTCAGGAGAAGTTCGTCATCTTTTTAAAGGATTGATGATGGAAAGCTATCAGCAATTATATTTTGAAGAAGACATCTTTTTAAGATTAGCGACAGCTATGCGCCATCATAATCTCGCCTATCCGGCTCCATTACTCTTTGGAGATAGCAATTGGGCATACAGCTATTTTGGATTTATTCTTCATCCAGGAACTCAAGAAATCGATCTTTGGCAGTTTAACTATGCCGGTTTGCAAGGATATCCATTGGAAAATATAGATAAATTGCTTTCTGTTTCAAGACCTTGGACTCTCTATGCAAATCCTATAGATTATGGTATGCCACCTCCTCCAGGATATCGTAGTCATATGCCTAAAGGATTCTTCTAATCCTCATCATTATCTTTTTTCTTTCTTTGGAAAATCGAACGGAATAAAGATTTTAAAGAATATTTGGAAATTTCTCTTCCCATTGCGGAAATACTTTCTGTTAATGGGAGCTTTTTAGGGCATACACGCACACAGTTGTGTGCTTGTCCACAACCTTCTATACCTTTCTTCCCCATAAGGGTACGTAAACGTTTTTTAGATTGCTTATCCCCAGGATAAGTATTAAACAAACGTGCCTGAGCAATAGCTGCCGGCCCAATAAAATCATTATGCTCATTAATTTGAGGACAAGCTTCCGTACAACATCCACATGTCATACACATAGACAAGGCATACATTAATTCTTGCTGTTCTTGTGATACTTTCACACCACAATTTTCTCCATCTGTATCGGCAGCTACCCAACCTTGAATCTTTTGTAAATTATCAAACATAATCGAACGATCAACAATAAGATCACGAATTAATGGAAACTTCGTTAACGGAGCTAAAACAATCTCTCGAGATCCTGTTTCTTTTATGTACTCTTCTATAAGCGCAGTACATGCCTGACGAGGCGTACCATTTACTAATAATGAACAAGAGCCACAAACCTCTTCTAAACATCCTTGTTCCCATACAACGGGATTCACTGTTTCTCCTAGGGTATTTACAGGACGTTTTTCGATTTCCATAAGAGCACTAATAACATTCTCTCCTGGATGTAACACCAATTCAAAACTTTCCCAATATTGTTTTCCCGGGGTCCCCCGATAGATTTTCAATATAAAAGTTTCAGGAATATCCATAGTCCTCTCTTTATTTATATGGGCAAACGAATGATTTCAGGAACGTTGGCAAACTCGATTTTCCCTGTCGAAGATTTTGTATAATCTCGTAATGTAGGTTGCACGTGGCGTGTATCTACGGGTTTATAAGTAATCTCAGGTTCTTCAGGAGAATACGACGCTAATGTTGTCTTTAGCCAATGGACATCATCACGCTTAGGAAATTCTTCTTTATAATGAGAACCCCGAAATTCATCTCGCAATAGCGCTCCTTTTGTAATCGCTAATGCTAGTTCTATCATAGGGCCCATCTGACGCACAAAATGAAACGTCTTATTGGCAAACTGTGAAGAATCATGAACAGAAACCTTTTGAAGTCTCTCTCTAAATATTTTCAGCTGTTCTAGAGTATCTCTTAAATCTTTGTTATTTCGTTTCACAGTAACATTTCTCACCATGACTTTGGCGATCTCTTCATGCAAAACAAAGATATTCTCACCTCCACTTCTTGAAAGTAAAAGAGCGTTTTCTTCTTTCTCTTGCTGAAGAGCATCGGTAAAATCTGTAGAAGTTGTTGGGCAGGAGCCAAAAGCAGTTATGAAACGGGCAGCCTCTTCTCCAGCAACAAGTCCCGCATATAAACAAGATAATAATGAATTCGCTCCTAAACGATTCGCTCCATGATATTGAAAATCAGATTCCCCACAGTTAAAACATCCTGGAATATTTGTCATTTGACGATAACGACTATCACGATCAGAATCATCCGCAGCAGGCCAATCTACCCAAGCACCCCCCATGGAATAGTGGACTGCTGGAAAAATTCTCATCGGAACTTTATCAGGATCTTCTCCAGTAAATTTCCTATAGATATCTAAAACAACTTCTAGCTTATGTCGTGTAGAGGCTGGTAGATGAGTAACGTCTAAAAAAACTTCCATACGTCCGTCAATTCCTAATCCTGCTTCACATACCTGTAAGATAGCTCGAGCACCTACATCACGGCTAACTAGGTTTCCATAAGCAGGATACATTTCTTCTAAGAAATACCAAGGTTTGCCTGTTTCTCCACACGGATGTTGCGAACCATCAGGAAAAGTAATTGTCTTTGAGGCATCTCCAGGGACCCAAACACGCCCACCTTCACCACGAACAGATTCAGATATTAACCGTAGTTTATCAATACCAGGAATTGCTGTAGGATGAATTTGAATAAACTCTGGATTTGCATAGGTCATTCCCTGTAAGAATAATCGACCGTTTGCTGCTCCTGTACAAAATGTTGAGTTTGTCGACATCTTGAAAATAACTCCAGGGCCACCTGTAGCAAAAATAACAGCATCCCCTTTAAGAACTTCTAGGCGATTATTGAATAAATTCATCAATACAATTCCACAGGTTCTTCCAGAACTGTTAGTAATTAATCTTACAAATTCATGATTTTCAAATTTATTAACTTTCCCTTGACTTTCTCGACGACGCACTTGCTCGTCTAGGGTATACATAAGCTGCTGCCCCGTAGAGGCTCCACAAAATACTGTACGGTGGTATAGAGTACCTCCAAATCTACGCACATCTAATTCTCCATTAGGAGTGCGATTAAAAGGACATCCAAAATTATCCAACATACGAATAATCCTGGGTGCTGCCAAACACATTTCTAAAATAGGAGGCTGATCTGCTAAGAAATCACCACCTTTAATCGTATCGTATGCATGTATGTAGGGAGAATCTGCTTCTTCATGTTTAAGATTAAGGGCAGCGTTTATTCCTCCCTGAGCACATACAGAATGAGATCTTTTCACTTTTGTCAATGATACAAGATCAACAACAATGCCATAATCTGCCAATTTCATGGCCGCCGATAACCCTGCTAAACCACCACCGACGACAATAACTCTACAACCCTGTGCTTCCATAATCTTATGCCACGCTATACAAATTCCAAATCACACTAATGCCCATGGCAGCAACAACAACCATAGCAAAATAACACAAATTACGTAAAAGAGCCTGAGACCGTAAAGATATAACAACTCCCCACCGGGAACAAAATGTCCAAAAACCATTAAACCCGTGAAATGCAGCAGCTATCACAAGTATAGTATAGAAAATAGCCATCCATAAGGACCCCAAAGAATCACGCACAATATATAGAAAAGCCGTCCCTACATTGGGCGTAAGAAGATATTCCTTATTTCCCGATAATTTAGAAACAGCGCTACCCTCTAGATCCTCTTTATCCAAACGGATAATTCCCGTTTGAGGAGCTGAAAAATTTATAGTGAAAAATCCTTTGGTGCCACGAACTATCGCTGAATAACGAGAGGAATCAACATCCACAACATAGTATGTTTGTCCATGCAGCTCTACATGAACAGGATAACGAAGAAAACGAAACTGAACAACGTGAAAAATAAGTCCAAAAAGTAAAATCCATGCTGTTCTTCTCTGCCAAGTATAAGCAATGTTTCTCGCATAAATTAAAGCAGGTTTGCTGCCGTCAGATTTCCCAGAATTACTCTGGGCCTGGAAAAGATAGACTATACCTATGACAGCATGAGTTATAAAGGGTAATGCTAAAAAGGTGATTTCTATAACCTTCAGACCGGGAATCTGATGAAACTTACTCACTAACTGAACAAATCCCTTTCCCTCATTAAAATAAGAAGAAGCAAGCATATTCGTAAACATATGCTCACAAAGAAACAACGTAAATGCAACTCCCGCTAAAGAATGAACACAACGTAAAACAAAGCTGGTGTAGTACTTCCATGGCTTCTGAGTCATCTCAGAACATGCTTCCCTTTCATTCATCGTAAGCCTTTATTTCACAATCTCTTTTTCTAGCAACCATAAAAGCTTAAATAGAATTATGTGAAGCTATTTTTACTAGCAAATCAGAGATAAGGCTAACCTTTTTTACGACCCTCTAAAAATCGTAAAACATTACCTCGAGCTATATCTGCAAGCTCTTGAGAGTCGATGCCATAAATATTAGCAATAGCCTCAACCGTATATGCTATGTAAGCAGGCTCATTTTTTTTACCACGATAAGGAGTCGGAGCTAGAAAAGGAGCGTCTGTTTCTATTAACAAATGGTCAAGAGGAATTTGGGCAACTACAGAACGTAGATCCTGAGCATTTTTAAACGTAATAATCCCACTAATAGAGACATACCATCCACGAGAAAAAAGCTCTTTAGCCTCTTCTAAAGTACCTGTAAAGCAATGCAGCATCCCAGGACAGGAACGTTCATCATGATGATAATATTGATCTATCATGTGGAAAAAATCATTAAAAGCACCACGACAATGTACAACTAAAGGTAATTCACATTCTAAAGCTAAAGACAAATATTTCTTCAGCACCTCTTTCTGACGCTCTTTGGATGGATCATCTGCACCGAAACAATAATCTAAGCCTACCTCACCAATAGCAGATAATTTTCCAGCCTGAGCTAAACCTTGAAAGTAGTGAAAATGCTCATCTATATCTGTATGGGCATCTTGGGGCGGAGTTCCAGCAACATGACAAAAACGCAATTCTGGGAAACGCTCTGCATAATCAAAAGACTTATTCAACTCGTCAATAGTCGTTGTTACATTAACAAAGAGAGAAACTCCGGAATCCTTTGCTCGATGAATAACATCGGTAGCATCTTCCACAAACGCTTCATCCGAAAGATGTAAATGCGCATCAGCTAAATTCATGACCCTTCTCCTTAAAATCTTGACGCGAGGAAATGTACAATCATACATCTCCTAGTGAAATATCTTCAAAAGAATCGATCTTTTAAGAAGTATTTCTTAAATTAAGAAAAAAAAGAGTGTATTTATTCAAATACACTCTAAAAAGTCTAACATCTAAATTTATAGATTAATTTTTCGAAAAGACCATATCTTCAAGAACTGATTGCGTAATCTTTTCAGGAAGCACTATAGGTTCCGACTGATCAGCAGGATAATAAACATAGGAAGGAACGCTTGCTCGTCCTAAACGCGCTAGCTCTTCAGTAATACCTGGATCCTTACGTGTCCAATCTGCCTCTAGGGTAACTACCCCGCGTTCTTTAAACATCTCCTGTATAGTAGTTGCATATAATACAGGTTTATTCATCTGACAGGTTAAACACCACTTAGCCGTGAAGTTGACAAATACAGCTTGCCCTTCTTTACGGAGCTGCGCAAGTTTTGTTGCAGAAAATGGCTGCCAAGAACCTTCTCCCTGAGCTACTACAGCTTCTGTTTCTTCTGTGAAATTTCTGGAAGCTATAAAGCTCAATGACAAGGCTCCCATGACAAATCCAAAAAATAATGTCGAAGCGAATACTCTCTGTTTCTTAGGAGAAACAGGAGTCCCCCATTTTCCTAAAATCCATGCTCCCAACCCCGCAAGCCACAATCCAGCAAGCAAAATAATTAACGCTGTAGTACTTGTTTCCGAACCAAAAATCCATGCTAACCAAGTTACTGTTCCTAATAACATGAACCCAGTAAGCTGCTTAAATGTACTCATCCAACTTCCAGGTTTAGGAAGAACAGATAACATCTTAGGAAATACAGAAAACACAAGATAAGGTGAAGCCATTCCCAAGCCAATAGATGTGAATATCATCAACTGCTTGATAAATGATAGAGACATGACCAAACCTAGTATGGAACCTAAAAATGGTCCCGTGCAAGGTGTTGTTACTAAAGTAGCTAATACTCCATTAAATACAGCTCCTACAGCTTTATTCTTAGAAGCTCCCGACTCTGTAGACTGAAGTTTTCCCCCAAGGTTAGCAAACATCGTTCCTATTTCAAATAAACCTAAAGAACTCAAAGCAAATAGGAAGAATACAATAATCAAAGTAGCTACAAACATAGGTTCTTGAAGCTGAAAGCCCCAACCAATGTTATGACCCAACATTTTTAGAAGAAAAGCGACTCCCGCCAGTCCCCAAAAACAACCCACTACTCCTAGAGTGAAACAAAGACCATTGATAATCACTGAAGAGCGATGTTCTCCTGCAGATTTAATCAATCCATAAACCTTAAGAGTCACTAAAGGCAAAACACAAGGCATGATATTAAGAAGAAGTCCCCCGAGGAACGCCATCGCTATAACTGTCATATAACCCCAGAATTCTGCGGTTTGTCCAGAATCACTAATTTGACCCTGAATAACAAAAGACTCAATCTGTCGACCTGCACTATCTGTAAGTAATAAAACACCTTGTAGTTCCTGATTCTTCTGAACTCCCGATAGGGTTTTCACTTTAAGCTTCCAAGCTGTCCCAGAAGTCTCATTTATAGCTTCTTCAGAATAGGCAAAGATTTTATCAGCCTTCTCTGAGATAAACCAAGCTTTCTCAGCTCGGTTTGGGCTGCCAGTAATATTTAAAATAAGCTCTCCTTCCTGACTGCGTCCTAATGTGATCGTCTGATCATCCTTAAGTAAACGTGGTCGAGATTGTAGAGTTTGAGCAAACTCTATAGATCTTTCAGGATACAAAGCAGCAACGCCATCACGATATGGTAACGATAGCTCTAAATCAACATTTCCAGGGACACAACTCTCTCCGCAGGCCAACCATTCCACGTGGGCTTTTAACACTATAGATTCGTTATCAATACCTCCTTCGGGGGCACGGATATCTGCAACTATAAATGCATTATCATCATAACCAAAGAATGTCGTGCCATCTTCTTCGAAAACCTTTGGAGCAGGCCAATGCTCCTCCTCAACGACAAATCCCTTGGGTAAATTCCAATTAATTCTTAGTGGGCTACCCACTTCTCCTGGGTTTTTCCAATAAATATGACTTCCTTTAGGGGCGGATATTTTAATCCCCAATCTGAATATTCCACCTTTAGGAACATGAGACCCCTCAGAAACTAGAGTAGCACCTGGTAAAGCTTTCTCCTCTACTACGGGCTCTGCAGCACGCAATTTCTGACCATGCGCAGTGAAGGCAGGTAGAGAAATTAGAACAGCTACCAATATAGTTTGAAAATGCTTTTTGATTTTATTCAAAATAACTCCAATTATTTCTAAATCAGGTAGATAATTATACACTATATATAGTTTTATTTTTATAAATGCTTTCGTAAATCTCTTTAACAAAACCTACTTGGCTCTATACTAGAATTTTGATAGGATCGTCTTTTGTATAATCCCCTCATTATGTAAAGAATTTTATACTCTATGTTGCAATTCACCCATAATCCAATTATCCAGGCCTTCAGAGAAGCCGATCTTTTCGGTAAGGGGATATTCTTTAGCCTATTGATTCTTTCCCTATGCACTTGGACGGTACTACATCAAAAGCTTGCTATCCAAAAAAAATTTCTAAAATCAGGAAAATCTCTTAAAGATTTCTTGATAAAGAATCGTCACGCTCCATTATCTTTAGAAATTCATCCGGAGCTAAATCCGTTTGCAGATCTATATTTCACTATTAAACGAGGAACTTTAGAACTTCTCGATAAAAATCGTCAGCAAGCTCCTGATCATGGACCGGTGTTGTCTATTGAAGACATTCAGTCTCTGGAGACTCTATTAGGAGCGATTATGCCCAAATACCGTGCAATTATGCACGAAAACAATTTTATCCCTGCCACGACGATCAGCTTAGCGCCCTTTTTAGGTCTTTTAGGGACTGTCTGGGGTATTCTGGTAGCTTTTTCTCATATTAGCTCAGGACAAGCTGGAGGAACAGCAATGATGGAAGGGCTGGCAACAGCGTTAGGCACAACAATTGTAGGCCTATTTGTTGCTATTCCTTCTTTGATAGGGTTTAATTATCTTAAAGCTCATTCTTCTCGATTAATTCTAGAAATAGAGCAGACGGCATATTTGCTGTTAAATTCTATAGAAGTTAAGTATCGTCAGACAAATTTATGAAACGTATTATCGTTGAAGATACTGAAGAAGATCCTAATGTCAATCTCACTCCGCTAATTGACATTGTCTTTGTTATTTTAATGGCATTTATGATTGCCATGCCCTTAATACGTCTTGATTCTATAGCCTTAGCCCCAGGAACCAAGGAGCATAAGGTTCTTGGGAAAGACGATGATTTTCCCACAACAATAAAAGTATTAACAGATAATACAATCACACTGAATGATCAGGTTCTTTCCTTGATGGAATTAAAAACACAACTGACCCTTTTATATCAGAGGCACCCAAATAGAGTGCCTCTGTTATTACAAGATGGCGATACACCTTTTAGATTATACCAAGAAGTAAAAACCACGATAGAATCAGCAGGATTTCATGAACTCCATATAGCTTTAAAAAGCTAATTATGAAAAAGACACTTCCTTATATTCTCTTTGCGACTTTTCTCCACGGAGTCTGTATTGCCCTCCTTGCATATTCTCCAGTGCAAAAAAAATCACCTAAGCTTCTACCTTTCAAAGAAAAGTTCGTTATTTTGAATGAGTCTCTTTCCATTGTAAAAACATGCACAACAACAAAACCTCCAACACAGCAGCAAGTAGTCAAAACAGAAAAAAAACAACCCTTTCCTCAAGAACAACCTCAAAAATATCCTGAAATTCCTTCTGAAAAGAAGAAAACCAATAATGTTAAACTTAATAAACCTGTAGAAAAAGAAAAATCCATATTGAAATCACAGACAGAAGATAAGGCTTCTGTAAAGAAAAAAGCCGAGAAGGACGCCAAACTCAAAACCATTGCAGATCTTGCAAAAACACTTTCAAAACACCTTGATGATAGTGATGCACGACTTGCTGATATTTCTTTCCCTATAAGCAGGGAGCTAGCTATACATTCATCTTTAGCAGCAACTCAAGAAGAAGAGTTGTGCCAATTACTTCGTAAATATATTGTTTTACCCTTTTCCGGAGAAGTTCGAGTAAAACTTGTATTAACACCTCAAGGAAACCTCCAAGAATGTGTTTTGTTATCTGAAATTAGCGAAGCTGAAAAACAACTCATTCTTATGCGAATTCATGAAATTCCTTTTAAAAAATTCCTAGACAAATACAAAATCTCGAAAAATATCGCTTTTCATATTAAACTCCTGAGTAGTGAGTCTTAACACAGTAGGGGCTGTCGGAATGTTACGACGTATATTTGTCAGTGCCTTCCTTATCTTTGGGATAGTTTCACTCTATGCTAAAGATTTAGAAGTTACCGTACGTTCTGAAATCTCTCTATTACCGATTCACGTAGATTTGAAAATAGGTCCTAATGACGCGAAACAACAAAAATATCTACGCACATTATGCAATACCTTCATTAGCGATTTAGCTCTTGGAGATCGTCTCCAACCCTCTCTTGTCAAATCTGAATCTCTTTCTACTCCTTTTAGTATTGCCATTATTTCTCGTTATCCCGAAATCATATTTACCATAGCTAGAGGCTCTCAAAACCATCAACCATTTCATTCGTTAGTACTTACAGAAAACAATGCCAATAACCGTCAAAAAATACATGAAGCAGCGGATAAGATTCATTATGCTCTTACTAACGTTCCAGGCATTAGCTCTGGGAAAATTGTTTTTTCATTAAGCAAAAATCCACAAGATTGTGAATTAAAACAGGGTGAACTTTGGTCTGTAGACTATGATGGAGGGAATCTCTGTGTTCTTACACAAGAAAATTCTTTATCAATCACGCCCCATTGGATGAACATAGGAAGTAGTAATCCCTACCTCTATGTCTCCTATAAATTTGGCATTCCTAAAATTTTCCTAGGTTCTTTAGAGAACTCTACAGGTAAAAAGGTTCTCAATTTACAAGGGAATCAGTTTATGCCGACATTTTCTCCAAGAAAGAAACTTTTAGCTTTTATTTCGGATACCTACGGTAATCCTGATCTGTTTCTTCAGAGCTTCTCTTTATCAAGAGGTACTATGGGGAAACCACGAAGAGTATTGAATGAAACTTTTGGAACTCAAGGAAACCCTTCCTTCAGCCCCGATGGTTCTAAGCTAGTCTTCGTTTCTAATAAAGATGGTAGACCTCGCCTATACATTATCCAAATAGATCCGGAAGTACAAGCTCCACGTTTACTCACAAAAAAATATAGAAATAGCAGTTGCCCTTCATGGTCTCCAGATGGTAAAAAAATAGCCTTTTGCTCTGTAATTAAGGGAGTTCGTCAAATTTGTCTGTACGATCTTTCTACTGGTAAAGATTATCAACTGACAACAACTCCTATAGATAAGGAAGGACCTTCATGGGCTACTGATAGTCATCATCTTGTTTATAGCGCAGGAAATTCAGGAGAGTCAGAGCTTTATTTATTAAGTCTGATTACCCAAAAAACTAAGAAAATTGTTATAGGATTGGGGGAAAAACGTTTTCCTTCCTGGGGAGGGTTCCCTAATAACCAATGAAGAGAATCTTATGAAAAAGAAATATTTAAGCGTTCTAAGTTGTTTTCTACTTGCGCTTTTCGCTTTACCTTCTTGCTCTTATCCTTGCGGTGATTGGGATACCATTTGCGAAGATTGTCAGCATCCAAAAAGAAGAAAACAAAATTTCGCTTTCGTTCCCCTTTATACCGATGATGAAATGAATCAAAATTTCGCAGATGCTTACGATTCTAAAGAGGAGCAATTATATAAAACGAGTAGTCAGTCAGTTGCTTTCAGAAATATTACTTTCGCTACTGATAGCTACACAATAAAAGGCGAAGAAAATTTAGCTATTTTATCCAGTCTTGTTCGCCAAATGCAGAAGTCCCCAAGAACAACACTATATATAGAAGGTCATACTGACGAACGTGGCGCAGCAGCATATAATCTCGCTTTAGGAGCACGACGCGCTAATGCTGTTAAACAGCATCTAATTAAACAAGGAATTTCTGCAGAGCGGCTATTTACTATATCTTACGGAAAAGAGCAGCCTGTAAACTCAGCTCATAACGAGCTTGCTTGGCAACAAAATCGTCGTACAGAATTTAAAGTCCATGCACGTTAATTATAAACTCTTATTCTACTGTGGATTATGGCTTCCTCTGGGGATTATGCTCCCCATGGATGCAGCAGGAGGAAAAACCCCATCTATACAAACCGTGCTTGCGGAAGTCGAAGATGCTTCCGCAAAGTTATTATGTCATGAAGCTGAAATACAGATATTAGTAGATCGTATAGATGAACAAGATGGTAAAATCCAAAGACTGTCTTCTGTGAAACCAGAATCTCTTACAAAACAAATTCAACAATTAGAAATCGAACAAAAAACTCTAGCAAAAACTGTTGCTGTTCTTACAGCTTCTGTAAAGGATATCCAAGCTACCCTAAATAATAAACTTCAAGAAATACAAAAAGACCACAAAACTCTCTCTCAAGATATTCGTCTTTTACGACGTTCTCTCCTAGCCCTTGTCGATGGTTCTCCTCCTGAAACTTACACCGATTTTTCTGATGAGGTGCCAGCACATATTCACATCGTGAGACCTGGAGAAACCTTAGGTAAAATCGCTGCAAAATATAAGATTCCCATATCAGAGTTAAAAAAACTTAATAAATTAAATTCTGATGTTATTTACGCTAATCAAAAGCTTTGTTTACCAGAGAATAAGAAATAATCATCAGTTTTTCATAACTAATATTTACTTCTCACTATAGATAATAAACAAAGTCTTTTGTAGGATCAGAAATAAAATCCGATTTATCCATAATTCAATGAAACTGACAATTGCTTTATTTGGTGAGGCAGAAAAAGGAAGTTATGATACTGCTTACCTATGTTGCAGTACAGCAGACCTTTATGACCATCTCGGCGGAGGATCTGCGTCAACTAGATCAGGGATAGCCTTAGCCATACAAGCTTTGATGTACAACTATAATGTACTTTATTTCAGAGTGAAAGAAGAAGGGTACTGCGTAGATAGCTATTTTTTTGGTCTACACTTTTTAAATACTCAGACTAATTTAAAAAATATTATCGCTATGGGTCTCCCAGGTGTTGGAGACCAACATATTATAGAAGCCTCTAAGTCTCTATGCCGAAAATATAAGAGTTTTCTTTTGTTTTTCGAACAAGATCTCTACGATTTATTAACTTTTAATAAAGTTTTCTAATCAATAGTTCCGAAATACTCTTTTAAGCCCTCTTCATTAGGGGCCATCGCCTTCTGTCCTTGATGCCAATTTGCGGGACATACAAGTCCATGGTTTTCAAAGAAAATCAAAGCATCTAATACACGAAGCTCTTCGTCTATAGAGCGACCTAGAGGAAGATCATTGATTACCACATGTCTGATTATACCCTCCTTATCGATCAAGAAAGATCCGCGGAATGACAATCCAGACTGAGAGTCTAGTACACCATAGAGTTTAGAAAGTTCATGAGTTGTATCAGAAACTAGAGGATAGGTAACACCTTTAACTCCACCAGCTTTTTTATCGGTATCTAACCAACGTTTGTGGGTATCGAGATCATCAACGGAGCAACCAATGATTTGCGCACCGCGATTTTCAAATTCTTCTAAAGAATTCTGGAAAGCATGAAGCTCTGTAGGACACACATAAGTGAAATCTTTAGGATAAAAGAAAAGAATAACGTATTTACCACGATAATCTTTCAAAGAAACATTCTTTACTTCGCCGTCAACGACTGCTTGTACAGAAAAATCTGGGGCAGTTTTCCCAATAAATAGCGATCCCATTACCACCCTATTTTTTATGATTATGCATCGCACCAGAGAGGACTTGAACCTCTGACCACCTGGTTCGTAGCCAGGTACTCTATCCACTGAGCTACTGGTGCACAGCTCTTTCGATAAAAAGTGTAGTCAAGTTGGGCCAAATGATCAAGTCTTTCTCCTTATCTTTGAAAAAAAGATCATTCTAAACCAAAAAGATAGTATTACATCAGGAGTTATATAAAATTTATTTACTTATGGATTCTTCGAAAATTAGGTTTCTGGAAAGGGTGAGTTTTGCATTTCTTCCGAAGAGTCTACAATAAAAAACGAACTAGTCAAAAGTAAACAAGAGATAGAAATAGAATATTTCAAAGCAAATTTAATTACTGTGAAAGGATCAAACACTCCTGAGGTAATTAAATTTTCAAAAGTATCGTTAATGCAATTATATCCAAAGCAAGGGTTTGGATGCGCTAGAACAGTATCTACTACATATTCTGGAACTTTCCCACAATTCGTAGCCAAGATTCTAAGAGGAACTTCTGCGGATTGCAACATGCACTTACACCCAAACATTACCCCCTTAGATAATTGCTCAGGGATTTTCACGATAGATGCTGCGCGAGCTAAGGCTGAACCTCCTCCGGGAAGACAACCTTCTTTAAAAGCAGCTTTTATACATTTTAAAGCGTTCTCTAATCGAATTTTCTTTTCTTTGAACTCATTTTCTGTCATAGCTCCTAAAGATATCTGAGCTATTCCACCAACAAACCTAGCTAAACGCTTTTCTAAATCCTGAGTATCCATTTCAGATTTGCTATGCACGATAGCCTGGCGCAAATACCCAATACGCTGTTCTATTCTTTCTTGGTTTCCTTTCCCTTCAAAAAAAACAGTTGAGTCTTGATTAATAATGATTTTCCCTACTCGGCCTAAAATATCTAAACTACTCTTATCTAAAGAAATCCCTAATAAATCTCCTACAAGAGTAGCGCCTGTCAAAATGGCAATATCTTCTAAAATCTCTCTACGCTGTTGACCATATCCTGGAGCTTTTATTGCACATACAGGAAGGCCTCCTTTCAGTTTATTAACAATTAAAATAGAGAGAAGCTGAGGATCAAAATCTTCAGCGATGATAATTAAAGGATCACCACTCGTTTGAAAGGTTTGTTCTAAAAAATGAATAAATGATTGATTTAAAGAAGATAATGTCTGGTTACACAATAAGATAGACGCATTTTCATACACCACTTCCATCGTCTCAGGATGCGTTACAAAATATGAAGATAAGTATCCCGAGTTTAACCCTACATGCGTCGTAGCTTGCAAAGTAATCTCTCTTCCTTCTTTTACTACGAAAACTCCTTCAACGCCTACTTGAGCTATAGCATCGGAAAGGATTGTTCCAATGGATGAATCATAATTGGCTGAGATTGTAGCTATATGAAACACATCTTCTGTTTTACTGATTTCAACTACCAGCTTGGTAAGCTCCCTGTCTAACATTTCTCCGGCAAGTTGAATTCCTTGTTTGATTTCTAAAGGATCTAATCCAACAGCAATACCTTTGAGTCCTGAAGAAAATAACGCATCTGTGAGTACGATAGCCGTAGTAGATCCGTCTCCTATATGAACTTCGGTTTGTAATGCAGCTTCTCTAGCAAGTTTTAGACCTGTATTTTCAAAAGCATCAGATAAATTGATCTCTTTAGCTATTGAAGCACCATGTTTCGTGACATAAGGAGGAGAAAAATCTTTTTTGATAACAACATGAGGTCCTTGAGGTCCTAAAGTTGTGGTGACAGCCTTAGCTAAAGCACGCACGCCTCGATTTAACGCACTAAGCCCTTCTAATCGATTCTTGAATATTTTAGACACGTTCTTCTATTTCTCCCCTAGATTCCAGGGATAAGGCGACCCTATAAGGTCGCTTATAGAAACAACAAAAATTCCTGTCAAACAGAGGAAGCCCTAGAGGAAATTACTTTTAATCACCATAGTCGGCTATTAAGAAAGGCTTACGTATATTTTCAAACTTTGTTCTGCCTTCAATACATAATTTTTTTAGCGGCCAAACAATATAGCGCTCGTTTTGGCAAATATATAAAAACTTTTCTTCTCCTAAACAACGATGAATAGATGTTCTTCGCAAAGGAATTTTTTCCAAGGCTTTAAAAGCATTCTCGACTTGTTTAGGATAAAGGGTTTTTAGAGTACCTAAAATTGTACACTGAGTTTCCATAGGAAGGAACTCTTCAGAATTTTCTAACATAAGTAAAACCCCTGAACAAAATTCCATCTTATATTTACCAAAAAAAGGTTCATAACAAAAAGGATAGAACCTTACTCCCGGTAAACGTGCTTCATTTAATTTCTTAGCAACAAGATTACCATCCATCCAGGGAGCTCCAATTACTCTAAAAGGAAGGGTGTAACCTATACCAATACTTGATATAGACAAAGCTCCTATAATCCCCGTTGCTGCATAGAAAAAAGTCGTTTGTGCATCAGGAATTTGTGGGCTGGTGGGAATCCAGTTTAATCCAGTTTGAGAGAATGTCATCGAACGTTTCCATCCTTGCATAGGAACCACAGACACCTGAGCGTAGGGCGCATACTTCGCCTTATAAAATAAGGCTAGTTCCCCTGGAGTCATCCCATAGCAATAAGGAATTTCTGGAGCATAATCCGATGGAGAGGTAGGCATCGGCCCATCAATTATCCTACCTCCCATGGGATTTGGGCGATCTAAAATAATCAAAGTCTTTTTATATTTTTGTGCAGCACAAACTAAATGAAGTAATGAAGAAACAAAAGTATAGGAACGCACTCCAATGTCTTGTACATCGTAGATTAAAACATCACTACCTTGCACAGCACATTCAGGAATGTCTTTAATACCATAGAGGGACACTGTACGCACTCCTTGAACTCCTGGAGCTGCTCCTGGAGTTTCTGCAGGTGCAGTACCGTAATAGCCGTGTTCTAATGTACAAAGGATATTCAAAGAGCATAGATCTTTATGCTCTTGAAAAACAGATAAAGCATCCTTTCCTTCATTATTAATAGCAGCATTATGAGAAACTAATGTTACTTTCTTACCACGAATCCAAGAAATATAAGATTCATCGTTGAAAATACGATCTAACCCCACAGAAACTTGAGAAAATCCTAAGTAAGGAAATAAACATAATAAAATTAAAAACGAGTGTATTACTCTCATAACACCTATCTGCCTATAAAAAACAACATTCTGAT
Source organism: Chlamydia crocodili (assembly GCF_018343815.1). NCBI lineage: Bacteria > Pseudomonadati > Chlamydiota > Chlamydiia > Chlamydiales > Chlamydiaceae > Chlamydia > Chlamydia crocodili. The sequence goes on from NZ_CP060791.1 coordinate 515,507, forward strand.
AGTTTGTATGTTGGTTAAGTACTGCTAGCAAAAAAGATATCTTTGTGCAACCGTGCTAATAGTTGTGTAGGTGCGTCTATTTCGATTATTTTGTAATATAATCGCGGAAGACACTACACTCGACAAAATTGCTAGTGTGATTTCAAACAAGACAAAAACTTTTAGTTATTTGCTCTTTCCCTTTTGCTAAGGAGAAACCCATGAAGATAGTAATTGCTAGCTCCCACGGTTATAAAATACGAGAAACCAAGACTTTTTTAAAACAATTAGGAAGTTTTGATATTTTCTCATTAACAGATTTCCCCAACTATCACTCTCCTAAAGAAATAGGTTGCCTTCCTGAAGAAAATGCTTTAGCAAAAGGCCTTCATGCAGCAAAGGAGCTTAATTCTTGGGTTATTGCGGATGATACTATGCTTATGGTACCTGCATTAAATGGTCTTCCTGGCAAACTGTCAGCCATTTTTGCTGGAGAAGATGCATGCGATAAAGATCACAGAAAAAAACTTCTACAAGAAATGCAATCTTTAGAAAGTATTGTAGACCGCTCTGCATATTTTGAATGTTGTATTGTTCTTGCTTCTCCTGAAGGGAAATTCTTTAAAGCTCGAGGAATTTGTGAAGGTTATATTAGCAATCAAGAAAAAGGTTCTTCAGGATTTGGTTATGATCCATTATTTTTAAAATATGATTATAAACAAACATTTGCTGAACTTTCTGAAGATGTAAAAAATCAGGTCTCACATAGAGCTAAGGCTTTACAAAAGCTAACTCCTTATTTGCAAGACCTGTTGGAGAAACATCTAATCTCTAGGAACTAGCGTTTCTAATGAATGTTCTAAACAACCGCGAATTTCACGCATTTCTGCAAGTATAGCTTCTGCTCTTAAGAAATCTGCCTCTAAACTTGCTGTAGCGGGCATACCTTCTTTTCCTTGAAGTTTCTGCGTCGCTACAGGCATCTCTAAACTAACTGTTGATTTCGCTGTAAGTCGGTGTGTCTTATTAAAAGAAACTGTTTGAATACCTTCATTCATGGGAGTTTCCAATTAATCATGGGCTTATTCAGCTTTTTAAGCAGATAGTTAATTTTTGAAAAGTGCGAACAGCCAAAAAAACCTCTATGTGCCGCTAAAGGAGAAGGGTGCGGAGCTGCTAAAATAGCATGTTTATGTTTGGAATGAAAAAGTAAATCACATTTCTTTCTTGCAGCATTCCCCCATAATACAAAAATTACGTGGGAACGGTTCTCTATAAGCTTAGCAACAATAGCATCGGTAAATTGTTCCCATCCCCGACCAGCATGAGAAAAAGGAGATCCCGCGCGCACAGTTAATACTGTATTTAATAATAAGACACCTTGATCTGCCCAAGATTGCAAACACCCTGTGGTATTTTCTATTCCCAAGTCAGTCTGTAATTCGCGAAAGATATTAATAAGAGACGGGGGTAAACGAATTCCCTTCGGAACGCTAAAGCTTAATCCATGAGCTTGACCTTCTCCAGGATAAGGATCTTGCCCAAGAATAACAACGCGTACAGAATCAAAAGGTGTGCTTTTTAATGCAGTAAAGATATTGTCTTTTGCGGGGTAAACGATTGTTTGGGAATACTCGGATTGTAAAAATTCCCTAAGCTTACACATATAGGGCTGGAACCATTCAGTTTTAAGCTGCTCTTGCCAAGACAAAGGAAGCTGGTCTATAGTAAAGGCATTTTGCATAAACCACCCACTTTTATTATTTGAAAATAGAAGTATACTAACCTTCTTAGATTATTTTAGCTTCAGTGATCCTGATTTTTTTCAGCCAGAAGCTATAAGTTAGGACACCACTATGCTCACTTCAGAATTAAACGAAGCACAAATTGCAGCTGTCACCTCACCATTAAGTCCTATTTTAGTTCTTGCTGGAGCTGGAGCTGGGAAAACTCGCGTGGTAACATGCCGTATTCTCCATTTAATTAATGAAGGCATTGCTCCTAAAGAAATCCTAGCTGTTACTTTCACCAATAAAGCAGCAAAAGAACTTAAAGAACGTATTTTGCATCAATGCCCTCAAGCTCATGGTACGGATATTCCTATGGTATGTACATTCCATAGCCTAGGAGTCTTTATCCTACGTCGATCTATACAAGCTTTAAATAGAGAAAATAATTTTATTATCTATGATCAAAGTGACACTGATAAGCTTCTCAAGCAATGTTTACAAAAATTTAATTTAAAGAAAACTCTCAGTAATTCTATACAATATCACATATCTCAAGCAAAAAATCGTCTGCTATATCCTGAGGATTTAGACCCTGAAGAATATATTGATCCGGTGGTTTCTATCTATAAAGAATACCAGCAACGTCTAAACGAAACTAATGCTTTGGACTTTGATGATCTTTTATTTCTTACTGTAAAGCTATTTAAGGAATTCCCTGAAATCAGAAAAGAATATAGCGAACTATGGAAAGCTCTTCTTATTGACGAGTATCAAGATACCAACCACGCACAATATATGATGGCTCAGACTATTGCAGGGAAACATCAAAATATATTTGCTGTAGGAGATCCCGATCAATCTATCTACTCTTGGCGCGGAGCAAATATCCATAATATTTTAAATTTTGAAAAAGACTATCCTAGAGCTCTTGTCCTACGTTTAGAAGACAATTACCGTAGTTATGGAAATATTCTTAATGCTGCTAATGCTTTGATTCAAAATAATGCTTCGAGATTAAAGAAAGACTTAAGAAGCGTGAAAGGTCCTGGAGAAAAAATTCGTGTATTTCTAGGAAAAACAGATAAGGAAGAAGCAGAATTTGTCGCGGATGAAATCAATCGTCTCTATAGAAGAGCAAATATTCCTCTACGTGATATCTGTATTTTTTATAGAACAAACTTCCAATCTCGCACCTTCGAAGACGCTTTATTACGTAGACGTATTCCCTATGAAATTCTTGGGGGGTTATCTTTCTATAAACGCAAAGAAATTCAAGATATCTTAGCGTTTCTAAGAATGTTTACTGCTAAATGTGATGTTGTTGCCTTTGATAGAACAGTAAATCTTCCCAAACGCGGTTTAGGACCTTCTACCATTTCTTCTTTAATAGACTACGCTCTCACTAATAACCTCCCAATGTTAGAAGCATGTAAAAATGCTTTAGAAAGTCAAGCTGTAAAGCTATCTAAAAAACAACAAGAAGGTCTAAGAAGTTATTTAAGTATTTTCCAACAACTCGAACATGCTTATGAAACCCTCCCTCTTAATGAGTTTGTTGTCGCTACCATACGAATTACAGGATACCTTCAAGTATTAAAGGAAGATCCTGATACTTTCGAAGATAGAAAAAGCAACCTTGATGAACTTGCTTCAAAAACTTTTGAGTGGGAACAGCAAAATACAGAGGGCTCCTTAGAAAGTTTCTTAGATGATTTAGCTTTAAAAAGTTCTACTGACGAAACAGAACTTATTACAGATCGTGTCAATCTCATGACAATTCATAATGGTAAGGGATTAGAATTTCGTATAGCGTTTGTTGTGGGATTAGAGGAAAATCTCTTTCCCCACGCAAACTCTAAAGGAAATTATGAAAATCTTGAAGAAGAACGGCGGCTATGCTACGTAGGAATCACTAGAGCCCAAGATCTCCTTTATTTAACCGCAGCGCAAACTCGTTTTCTTTGGGGCACAGTTCGTGTCATGAAGCCGAGTCGATTTCTTAAGGAAATCCCTAGAGATTACTTGATTCAAGTACATTAGGTATGTTTCAGCAACATCAAAAGCTTTCTCAAAACTACCTTCCCTCGCTGCGTATGCAGCAGGGATTGCAGATGTTGCAATCTTCAATCACTGAACTTTCTTCTTACGTACTCCAACAAATCATTCATAATCCCTTCTTCGATATCTCCTCTTTAGAAGATGAGGAGTGGTCTGTATGCTCTTCTTTACCCTCTATAGACGCCGCATACTCTCGTCCCGAATCTTTGTTTTCCCATCTTTTCACACAAGTACAACAGACGTTTGATAGCTCTAAGGAATTGCTTATTGCTCAGCACATTATAGGTAATCTATCGGATCAGGGTTTATTCCTTTCTTCTCCTGAGGAGCTATCATTACAGTTGGAAATTCCTTTAGAAATTATTCATACTGTTTGGAAAACGATTCAGTATTTTCATCCTTTAGGTATTGCTTCTCCGTCCTTACAGGACTATTGGTTATTACATTTAGAAAATTCTTCACATACTCTTGCTTACAAAATCATCAAAGAACACTATTCTCTTTTGATTAACTGCGATTTCCTACGTATAGCAAAAAAATGTCGATGCTCTCCTTTAGATATAAGAAATGCTCTTAAATCAGCTTTAGCAAAAATTCCTTGGTGTCCTTCGGAAGGTTATACATCTTTATCTAATGTACAACCTGCTCTTCCTGATGTTTACGTTACTAAAAAACATAAGATTTGGGAAATTCAAGTGAGTTCCCGAGGTTTACCCCCTGTAAAACTTAACAGTGAAGTTTTTCATATTTATGAACACCTCCCTAAAGAAGAGAAAAAGAACCTTACACAGCAAATTCTTTCTGCTAAATGGCTTATTAAAAATTTAAGAAAACGAGAACAAACTTTATTTGCTATTGTAGAAAAGATCCTCCCTCATCAAGAAAGCTTTCTTCTTGGCAAGACCTCTTTCCCTAAAGCATTATCTGTAAAAAACTTATCTGAAGAACTCTCTTTTCACGAATCAACAATATTTCGTGCCATAGAAAATAAGACATTGGCAGCGCCTATCGGAATTATCTCTATGAAACAGCTATTTCCACGTGCTGCAAGTAAGGATACTTCTCAATCCAAAGAAATGATTTTACAGTGGATTCGTCAATGGATAGCTTCAGAAACAGCACCATTATCCGATGCGGATATTAGTGATCGAATTTCTCAACAGGGAATTCAATGCGCCCGCCGTACAGTAGCTAAATACCGTTCACAATTAAAGATTCTTCCTGCACATAAAAGAAAATCGTACTCTGAAATGTAAAGCAGTTTTACATCTTAGAAATCAAGTAAAGTAAGCAATATAAATTTGCTGCCATCGAACACTTTCCAACTTCTGCTCTCTAGCATATTTTTCAAGAATCGGAATTGGTTGCGTTGCAAACATACGAATTTCTGCATCCGTAAGTCTTAGCATTACCCATAAAGGAGGAATACCAAGCATGCGACGAATCTTCTTCATAGCACGACGAAAATAACTCTGTACGATGAATAGTCTGGTGCCAAAATAGGCAGGAGTCGCAAGAATACAAGCAAGACCAGCTAAAGGGGACCATAAGCTTAATCCAAGACCAGAAAGAACGAAGAAGAATAGACAATAACTCTCTCCTGGAGAGCGAAATAAAGGTCCTAAAACTCGTCTCCACACCTTTGACGAGGTTTGATAAGCTAAGGCTTCTTCAAACATAGGCTCATAAAACTTCATACGTGCGGCATGAACAGCCTCGTGAGCAAGAATCTCTTCCTTAGAATACATATAAAACCAACGTGCTGCTTTACGTAAGTGTTTACGCAACTGTATGGTCACCTGATTATTTGCTATCCACGTGCACCCTGCCTCCCAAACATCCATACCTTCATTAGAATAGATCACTTCCAAATGTGTGGGGTTAATATCGAATATCTCTTGTAATCTTGGAGGGAAAGCTGTGGGATGATCAGGAGCATTATCAATAATGTCTTGGGCACGATATAGAAAGGGGGGTTTTAACTCTTCGGGCCCAGCTATGATCCCCTGCTTATTCAAATCAAGTAGATCATCTTCTAAAGATTTTGGAGGAATTAAAAACTCAAACTTTTCCACGTTTTAGTTCCATTTTTCTAAGACACTAATTGCACTTCAGAAATACTACTTACTTATTGTTAAAATCAAAAACGTAGTTGAATTAGATCAATAAGTTTGTCAGCAAATATTCTGATTAGATGTAAGGCTTGTTTCTCATCTTTTCATCTTTCAAAAACAAGAAATATTCTTATTAAAGTTTTCTTGTAGAGCTACATTCCATAAGTATTACATTATTCCCTTGAAAAGAATCTACCTCATACTGAATAACCATTAGGACGTGCCAGGGCCTCTGGTCAAATCTCTGTTGAAGAATTAGAGTTTTGTTCTTTTTAATATGTTTCATATGGGATCAGCTCTACAAATCGTAGAAATTATTGAGATAATAGATTGTCAATAATAAACGGTATTTTCCTCTAAGAGAAAAATAAAATTACCTATTTTTAACCCTTCTTTATTTTGGAGATTTTCTCTCTATATTAAGAAGATTATTGTCAAAAATTCTAGCTTATCCGTTATTACAATGAGCTGAAATACGTCTGCGTAGTGAAAGCTTGCAATAAATAATAGATGGTTGCATGAGGGTTTTTTTTAGATAGGGAACATAAACAATAAAAAAGGAGAGGCGTTTTTACTCCGAATAAAATGCGGAGTTCGCCATTTAATATTAATGAAAAAATCCTTAATCGTAGTGGAATCTCCTGCTAAAATTAAAACCTTGCAAAAGCTCTTAGGGAAAGGTTTTATCTTTGCTTCATCACTAGGACATGTTGTTGATCTTCCCGCCAAGGAATTCGGTATCGATATCGAACAGGATTTCGAACCTGATTATCAAATTCTTCCTGACAAACAAGAAGTTATCAGTCAAATTCGTAAATTAGCCTCTAGCTGTGAAGTTGTTTATCTATCTCCCGACCCTGATAGAGAAGGAGAAGCTATAGCCTGGCATATCGCCAACCAGCTTCCCAAAAATACGCATATGCAACGAATTTCCTTCAATGCGATTACTAAAGGCGCTGTTAACGAAGCTTTAAAGCATCCTCGAGAGATTGATATGGCTTTAGTGAATGCGCAACAGGCTCGTCGTCTATTGGATCGCATCGTAGGTTATAAGATCTCTCCTATTTTAAGCCGTAAGCTTCAGCAGCGATCAGGCATATCTGCAGGACGTGTGCAATCTGTTGCATTAAAGCTTGTTGTAGATCGTGAAAAAGCTATAGAAGCTTTTGTTCCTACAGAATATTGGAATATTCGTGTTTTCCTTCAAGACCCCAAGACCTCAAAAACTTTTTGGGCTCATCTCTATTCTGCGGATGGGAAAAAATGGGAAAAGGAACTTCCTAAAGGAAAAACCGAAGATGAAATTTTATTAATCAATTCTGAAGCTAAAGCTCAACATTATGTAGAGCTTTTAGAAGATGCTTCCTATAGAGTTACTCGCGTAGAAGCTAAGGAGAAACGTCGCAACGCAGCGCCTCCGTTTATTACATCAACTTTGCAACAAGAAGCGAGTCGTCATTTTAGATTCTCTTCTTCCAAAACAATGTCTGTAGCGCAAACATTATATGAAGGCATTGAATTAGATAATGAAGATGCGACAGGATTAATTACATACATGCGTACAGATTCCGTACGTATAGATCCTGAAGCGTTAAATAATGCTAGAGACTATATACAGGATACATTTGGTCAAGAGTATCTTCCCAAGTCTCCCAATTTCTATGCCACAAAGAAAATGACTCAAGATGCTCACGAAGCTATTCGTCCTACAGACATTCAGTTATCTCCAGATAAGCTTCAAGGAAGATTGACCGATGATCAACATAAGCTCTATTCTCTCATTTGGAAACGTTTCGTTGCCTCACAAATGAATCCTGCGATTTATGATACGTTAGCGATGACCATCTCCACGAATGTGAAAATAGATTTACGTGCTTCTGGATCGTTGCTGAAATTTAAAGGTTTTCTAGCTGTATATGAAGAAAAAATAGATGATGATATAGCTGAAGAAGAAAATCTCTCTCTTCCCCAACTGCATGCTCAAGATATTTTAGACAAAGAAAAAGTTTCTGCAGAACAGGCATTTACAAAACCTCTTCCGAGATTCACAGAAGCTTCTTTAGTAAAAGAATTGGAAAAGTCCGGAATAGGCCGTCCATCTACATATGCAACGATTATGAATAAAATTCAAAGTCGTGAGTATACAATTAAAGAAAACCAACGTCTGCGCCCTACAGAATTAGGGAAAATTATTTCACAATTCCTAGAAACAAATTTTCCTAGAATTATGGATATAGGTTTTACAGCTCTTATGGAAGACGAGCTAGAACTTATCGCTGATAATAAAAAGTCCTGGAAACTACTTCTTAGAGAGTTTTGGGACCAATTTCTTCCTGTAGTCACCACAGCAGAAAAAGAAGCGGTTATCCCGCGTGTTATAACAGACATAGAATGTTCGGCATGCCATAAAGGAAAACTTGTTAAAATCTGGGCAAAAAATCGCTACTTCTATGGTTGTTCAGAATACCCTGAATGTGACTTCAAAACTTCTGAAGAAGAACTTGCCTTTAATAAAGACGATTATGCTGTTGATACACCTTGGGATAGTCCTTGTCCTGTTTGTGAAGGCAAAATGAAAGTCCGTCATGGGCGTTTTGGCACATTTTTAGGATGCTTAAATTATCCCAAGTGTCGTGGAACGATCTCTATTCATAAGAAGGGAGAGGAAGTAGAAAAAGAAGAATCCATTCCTTGCCCTGCTACAGGATGCTCTGGAAAAATTCTAAAGAAACGTTCACGTTATAATAAAACATTCTATTCTTGCTCAGAATATCCCGACTGTAGTGTGATTGGCAATACTATAGATGCTGTTGTTACAAAATATACAGGAACACCAAAAACTCCTTACGAAAAGAAAACAACGGGCAAGAAAAAAGCCACAGCAAAAACAAGTAGTAAAACTACAAAAACAACAACAAAGAAAAAGAGCGAAAAGAAAACCTCTAGGGTAGGTTCTTTACTTACACCTTCTCCTGAGCTTGCTTTAATGATAGGCAATGAGCCTGTGGCGCGTGGAGAAGCCACAAAGAAAGTTTGGAAATACATCAAGGATCGCAATCTACAATCTCCTGAAAATAAAAAGATGTTAATCCCCGATGATAAATTCCGAGCAATTATCGGCCCTGAACCTGTAGATATGTTCCAACTTCCAAAATTGCTAAATCAGCATTTATTTAAAGCTGGTTGATCCCGATACTCGTCGTCAGCTTCTTCATAACTATCAATAAGCTGATACACCTCTTGCACAGATGTAGCTTTAGATAAAGCTGAACGTAGAAATCGCACTTTAGAAGCGGATATTAAATAATGTCCACAAAGCTTTCGTGTCTCACAGAGAAACTTCGCTTCACTTTGATAATATTCATCTACCCACTGTAAATGTTGAATAAATGCCTGTTTTCTCACCGAAAAAGGCATTTTTTCATATGTTCCTGTCGTAAGATAATCTTGTATTTGTCTTACTATCCAAGGAGCTCCCATCGTACCTCGTGCAACAAGCACGCCGTCACATCCCGTAGTATCTAACATTACTTTAGCGGCTTCTGGAGAAAACACGTCGCCATTTCCAAATACAGGAAAATCCTTGCCCGCAGCAGCCTTTGCTCGTGATATATACTCAAGATTACTTGGGCCAATGTAGCCTTGGGCACGTGTTCTTCCGTGCACAAAAACAGCGCTAGCCCCAGCATCTTTGATAACTCTCACCGTTTCTTCAATATTAATATTATTTCCATCCCATCCAGAACGTATCTTTACGGTAACAGGAATAGATACGGCCTTTATAATCTTCTCTAGAACTCTTCCAATAAGCTCAGGAGATTTCAGCATCCCCGATCCACTACCATCTTTTGTAATTCTATCTGTAGGACAACCACAGTTTAAATCTATTAAATCAAAACCTAACCCCTCTAATACCTTAGCAGCTTCCCCTGCCATTTCAGGTTTACTGCCACAAAGCTGTCCGCCTATAGGACGCATCGATTCAGAATATTCTAAAAGTTTCAATGTACGTGAAGGAGAGTAGTGTAGCCCTTCTATCTTCACCATCTCACAAAACATTAAGGCAGGCGGACCGTAAAACGAAGACATTCTACGATAAGGATAATCGGAAAAACCTGCTAAAGGAGCGTAAACAATAGGGGATCTTAGTAAAATATTTCTTATATATATTGAAGAAGCCATGGAGACTGGAAAATATTAAGAATAACAAACCTCAGGGTTCGTATCACAATAAAAGGAACAGCCTCTAGGCAAAGTAGAGCGATCAACGGACTAATATCAATGAAGCCAATACGAGGAATAAATTTTCTAAAGAGAGCTAAATAGGGGTCTACGAACTTATATACGTATTGGTACCATCTTGTATTGTGACATTCAGGAACCCAAGAGGCAAGAATATACACCAAGATTAAAAAACTATAAACATTAATAGCTGCTTTCAAAAAATAAGATACCATTTCTTTTCCCTTTATAAACAATTAATATGTGTTTTTCTTGAAAAACAGCCATTTATTCTTTAAAATGGTTACCTTTATTTTTTAAGAACACCGTACTATGGATTTTAAACTGCCCATATACCACATCGGGGTAACCCAAGATGCAAATAATACTATTAAAATAGCAATTTTGCAGAAAACATGTAAAGGATGGATAGTTTCCCACTGCGAGCATATCTTTCAAGATCAAGAATGGCAACTTCCAAAAAAATACTTAACATCTTCTATAACTTTTTCTTTAAAAGGAACTGATAGTCTAATTAGAAGCTCTGTTTCTTCATTAAAAAATAAAAAAAATATTTTAAAAATAGCTTTAACCGATTTAGAAACTAACGCAGCATTCCCCTGGAATTCTTTAATAGTTGCCCCCAGGTTAGGCAAAAGAAATGAGAATGGCGAAACTTTAGTAACTTTATGGGTAACACAGAAAGCTACGGCTGAACATGAAATAGCTCTTTTACACAAAGCTCGTATATTTCCGGATGCCATATCTTGCCAACCTGCAGATATATTTTCCTTAGCTCAACAGACACCTTTAAAAGCCCTCCCCGCATATTTTTTGGTTTATACGGGTTCTTCTGAGACTACATGTCTTTTTGTGCAAAATGGATCGGTTCTTGTCTCTCGTTCTTTTTGCAATCCCACGAAGAAAAATAGCGACGACATTCTCACTACGCTAGATTACGTAAAAGAAACCTATCCTACTATAGAGTTGACCGCTATACACACTGTACAACTTCCTGAAGAATTAAAAAAATACTTAGAACAAAAATTGTCTTTACCCCTGATTTCCTGCCAAACAATGACTTTTGGTTTAGAAGAAGAGGAATGGGCAAATTATGGCGATGCAATTACTACGGCGTATCATGGAGCTTCCCGAGGAACACTAACATTCCCCTATAATCCAGTTTTTAACTGTGCAGAATCCCAGAAACATTGGTTAAAACGTTCAGCATTTATAATAGGAAAACTCGCACTGTTATCCACAATATTTGTGGGTCTAGGCTCTACTTTAAGACTTGCCTCTATTTCTCACCGAGTGCGAGAACATTTCGCTTTAGTATGTCCTGAAACAAAAAAAATTCCTAGATCCCTCCGTGGTGTAGAAGAAGCACTGCACGTTGCTGTATCATCGAATACGCACTTTGAGTATCCCTACCTGCCTACAATCCCAACAAATAAAGAAACTATGCTATTTCTTTCCTCTTTAGCGCAGAATACTCCCTCCGTAAAACTTTCGTATTTTTGTTATTCCTTAGCATCTTTCCCTTCACAAGAGAACCCCGCCCTACCCTACAAAGCACTTATTTCCGTTAGGGGTGAAGGAAATCCCGAAGAAGTGTCTGAGTTCCTCCGCAAAATATCCCTATATCCCAAACTCTCTAATGTTACCAAGACATTGTCAAGCGGACACTCTTTTGAATTACAATTTACTATAGTTTCGCAGGAAGCCCTATGAAAAAGTGGTCATTAGTTTGCGCTCTTATTGCGTTAAGTTTAGTTAGCTGTCTTCCAATTATAGGCATCGTTTACAAACATGTCCGGACAACAAAACGTTGGGAAGCTCTAAACTCGCACATTCTTGCCCTAAAGGTTATGAAAGATCAATCTGATTTGATTGATAGAATGAACGAACGCCTTAAACAACAACATAAAAATATCCAGCCCCAAGAATTTATTCATGCGAGTAAGAAAATTCGTCTATTAGGTAAGGAACAAGACCGTTTAGCGTCTCTTAAAGAAAACTCCCTGATTTCCCAGAGTAAAGAGGTATGGTCGAGGAAACAACTGTTTCTTTCATCAAACAATCAAGCGATATGGTCAATCGGACAAATTTCCGATGACCTCATATCCCTACGTCTGGAAAATCCTGTAGAAGCTGATAGCGATAATCTTGAAGAACTATTTTATCTATTCGATACTACTAATCCCAACGCACCTTTAGCTTTCTTCATCCATTGGGAAATGACAAAACTGACCACACCGTTAAACAATCAGGTATGGTCTATAAATGCTGAGGCTATAAGTCGATGGTTATAAGAAAATTTTTATTCTTATTCCTTTTATGTTTTGCTTTTACTCCAAGCTATGCTGCTGGAACCTATGAGAAGCTGACATTAACAGGGATTAACATTATTGATAGAAATGGCTTGTCGGAGACGATCTGCTCCAAAGAGAAGTTGAAAAAGTATGCTAAGGTAGATTTCCTATCTCCCCAGCCCTATCAAAAAGTTATGCGTATGTATAAAAATACACGAGGTGAAAATGTTTCGTGTTTAACAACATACCATCCAAATGGTCAATTAAAACAGTATTTAGAGTGTGTGAATAATCGCGCTTGCGGACGCTACCGAGAATGGCATAGTAATGGAAAAATTAAAATCCAAGCAGAAGTCATAGGGGGAATTGCTGACCTTCATCCCTCTGCAGAGTCTGGGTGGTTATTCCACGGAACAACACTAGCTCATAGCGATGAAGGGATGCTAGAAGCCGCTATTAATTACGATAAAGGTTTACTGCAGGGAGCTTCATATTACTATCATCCAAATGGTCAAGTATGGAAAGAGTGTTCTTATCATAAAGGCCGCGCTCATGGTGATTTTCTTACCTATACGGTGGAAGGTTTCTTGCTGAAAAAGCAAACTTATCAAGATGGAGAAAAGCATAGTATATCCGTCCGCTATCAAGAACGTTCTAATATTGTACTCTCTGAAGAGGAATATGATAATGGTTTGTTATTAAAGGGTTCTTATTTAGATCCCCAAACACATCAAATATTCTCTGAAATCGTTAATGGTAATGGAGTACAGGCAATTTACGGGAAACATGCGATTGTAGAAACCCGTGTATTTATACGCGGTAAAGCCTGTGGAAAAGTTACCGTATTTGACAGTCTTGGAGATCAAATTCTTCAAACATACGCACTAGTTGAAGGTGTGAAACATGGTGAAGAGCTATTCTTCTATCCTGACACAGGAAAATTTAAACTTCTTTTAACCTGGAATCACGGTATTTTACAAGGCCCTGTAAAAACCTGGTATCCAAATGGATCACTAGAAAGTTGTAAGGACTTGATAAATAATAAAAAATCCGGCCTATTAACCCTGTACTATCCTGAGGGCCAGATTATGGCTACTGAAGAATACGACAATGAACTGCTTATAAAAGGAGAATACTTCCGTCCTGGAGATCGTCATCCTTACTCTAAGATAGATAAAGGCTGCGGAACAGCTGTATTTTTCACATCTTCAGGAACTATTACTAAAAAGATTCCTTATCAAGACGGTAAACCTCTGATCAATTAGCTATGAATACTTCTGTAATTGCTGAAAAAAAGAAGCAACGTGAATTTTTTACTTCCCTGAGGCAATCTATACAGGAACCACGCTTATCACAAGCCTCTCAAGCCGTTGCTTCTTTTATTCAGAAATTTCCCGAAGGAAGTTTTGTACTTTCCTTTGTCCCTTTCCAATCAGAAATCAACATAGATTTAGCAAACCGCATTCTTATCAACAAATTCTCTCTAGCCTTACCACAAATGCAAAACCATGAACTTACTCCTGTCCACGTGCCCTCATTAGAGGTTTTATCAAAGCTAACGCATCCTCTACGTCTTTCTAAGTTTAAATTGGGGACCATTCAACCTCAACAGATCACCCACGTTCTCGTTCCAGCTTTAGCTTTTGATAATAATAACTATCGTCTTGGTTATGGCGGTGGTTGTTATGATCGTTGGTTAGCAGTAAATTCTCACCCGATAACTATAGGTTTGGGATTTAAAGAACAAAAAACTCATCTTCTCCCTAGAGAAGATCACGATATTCCCCTATCTCAAGTATTTTTAGCATAACAAAGTCCATTTTAAGAAATACGTTCAGAAATATCTCTTAGAGATGTTCATCCCTTAATTATAAAGACCTTCGTGTTTTCTCTGATAAATCAGTGAATTGTCAATAACACATTCTGTGTGTATGATGACAGTCCACTGTCAAGGTGAACTTAAGAAAAATCTTTTATCCTCATTACGACGAATTTTACAGATACAGAAAATGTTACATTTACAACTGCTTTCTATCTTGACTGGTGTGAAAAATTGGGTTATCCATAAAAATCAAAAGAAAAGCCAAGCATACATCTATCATAAAAAATTACCACTCTGACATCTCTTAGCTAATTTCGAGAAGAAGCTTACCCATTCTTCTCTCAAAGTCCAAAAATGAAGGACTATTGCATAGAAAGTGTGGAAAAAAGGAGCACCTATTAAATGAATGTACCTGATCGTAAAAAAGCACTAGAAGCAGCAATTGCCTATATCGAAAAACAATTTGGCTCTGGATCTATCATGAGTCTAGGGAAACACTCTGCCACTCATGAAATTTCAACTATAAAAACAGGAGCCTTATCTTTAGATTTAGCTTTAGGTATTGGGGGTGTTCCAAAAGGACGTATTGTTGAGATTTTCGGTCCTGAATCCTCAGGAAAAACTACATTAGCTACCCATATCGTTGCTAATGCTCAAAAGATGGGCGGTGTCGCTGCATATATCGATGCAGAACATGCTTTAGACCCCAGCTATGCTTCTCTTATAGGTGCAAATATCAATGATCTTATGATCTCCCAACCTGATTGTGGTGAAGATGCTTTAAGTATTGCTGAGCTATTGGCAAGATCAGGAGCTGTTGATGTTATTGTTATTGATTCTGTAGCCGCCTTGGTTCCTAAAAGCGAACTTGAAGGAGATATCGGCGATGTACATGTAGGCCTACAAGCACGTATGATGTCTCAGGCCCTACGTAAGCTTACAGCAACATTAGCACGTAGTCAAACCTGTGCAATATTCATTAACCAGATTCGTGAAAAGATAGGCGTTAGCTTCGGTAATCCTGAAACAACAACAGGTGGACGTGCTTTAAAATTTTATTCATCAATACGTATGGATATCCGTCGTATCGGAGCCATTAAAGGTAATGAAAGCTTTGATCTTGGAAACCGTATCAAAGTAAAAGTTGCTAAAAATAAATTAGCGCCCCCATTTAGAACTGCAGAATTTGATATTCTCTTTAATGAAGGCATTTCTTCAGCAGGATGTATTCTAGATCTTGCTGTAGAGCATAATATCGTCGAGAAAAAGGGTTCCTGGTTCAACTATCAAGATCGCAAGTTAGGCCAAGGAAGAGAAGCTGTTCGTGAGGAACTCAAGAAAAATAAAAAACTATTTGATGAGTTAGAAAAACGTATCTTTGACATAACCTCTTCAACAAAATCTGCAATTGTAGAAGAGAAAAAAGAAGAGCAAACAGCACAACCTGTAGCTTAAAATTATTTCTTTGGTCTCTCCTTCTCTTACTTACAAAGAGAAGGAGAACTATTCAAATTAATGACGGCAATTACAGCCACATGACGAAGGTTTAGAATCCGAAACAGGAGGCGGAGTTGCTGAGCAAGTATCCTTCTCGTCTAAGAAAGTATCTAAAAAGTCGTATAAAGCATCACATACTTCTCTAGAAGCCTGTAGAACCTTATTACAATCACTATTTAGTAACGTTTCTATTAATTCTCTTTCCTCACGAGCATGTCTTACATCAACATCTTGATGTACTGTGAAGTACTCATAATCTTCAGGAGCTGTAAAACCAAAATACTGTTTTAATCCAGAAATTTTAGTCTCTGCAACTGTAGGGATCTGACTTTCATAGGTGTATAAAGCAGATACACCTGCAGATAATGAATCTCCGGTACACCAACGTAAAAATGTATCGACTTTCTTTTGAGCTGCTGAACTGGGAACATGATTTTCTAATTCTTCCTCAGTAACACCTAAAGCATAAGCAAAATTTTTCCATAGATCTATGTGATTAGGATGACCTGTTTCTTCATCCATAAGGTTATCAAGAAGTAGTTTACGCGCTTCTAAATTATCACAACGGCTATGAACTGCTGAGAGATAACGCGGAAAAGCTTTGATGTGGAGGTAATAATCCTTAGCGTAAGCCTTTAACTGCTCTTTCGTTAACTCTCCCTTAGACCACTTCATATAAAAGGTGTGATCTAACATATGTTTTTCTTTGATGTTTTTATCTAATAAATCTAAACAAGGTTTCATTAACGCCTCCCAAAAATTAAAAATGTGTAGATTCCCAGGCTACAGAACGGAGGATGGGTCCATACAGATCTTCAGTTTCATCAATATCTAGTAATGACAAATCCGACTGTAGCGTAGGGGAAGAATGAAAAGTGATTTTAGGTGCATCTTCTATAAGCGCTAATGGCGTATGTTCATCACCCTCTCCCATACAAAGTACAGCAGAGACCGCCAAAGCATCTAGAAGATTAATCTGCGTCATACGTAAGGGTCGGCCAAAACAATCAGGTTTCCCAACATAACTATATAAAGGAGAAAACCCATACCAACATAATCCTAACCCTAAAACACCCCGACGCATAGGGGTTGTATGACTATCTACAATAATCACTCCGAGATTCTCTAAATGATAAGAACTCTTTAACCAGGCTCCTAAAGCATTTGTGGACGCCAATAAATCTCGAGGATACAAAACGTAATAATCTTGAGCGTTAGACTCATCAATTCCTGCAGATGGAATCAAAATCCCGCGTTTCTTCGTCAGATATAAATCATGACAAGCAGAATAAACATAAGCATCTGATTCCTGCTTGATCAAATCCTCTTTTGTTGTTGTCTTAGTATCAACAACCGCACCCTCACAAAGACTCAAAACCTTTGAAGATAAAGCAATTATAGAATTTTCAGACAAAGAAGGAAGAGATTCTTCTAAAATTTCATAGAGATCATCATGAACATGAACTCTACGCGTGACAATTGGTGAAACTTTCATAATAGCAAAATGTTAAGTCTTCTTTTTCATCTAAAATTGTTTTTTTCCAACCTTCTAGTAGAGATAAAGGGAAAAAAGCATCTCCGTCATAATACTTATGAATGTGTGTTACAAAACACCCATGCAACATGTGATTTTCTAAAAATAAAGAAAACAAATCTCCTCCACCAACAAGGAAAATCGGAGAAGGAAGTTCTAAATTACGAAATTCCTCTAATGAAGATACCCAAACCCTACCCTCAGAATTTTCGTGAAAATTCTTAGAAAAGATGATCGCCTTACGATTTTTCGTATATTTATCGGGAAGACTTTCGAAAGTTTTCCTACCCATGATTAGGGGCATATTTTCTATGGTTTTCGAAAAAAAATTTATGTCCTCAGGATAATTCCAAGGTAGTTTTCCTTGTTTCCCAATCACTCCATTAGGATCACAAGCGGTTATACCAAGTATTTTATACATAGACTCCGGGCCAGGCTGCTGCGGACAACACTCTTTGGTTAGCTTCCACATCATGAACTCGCAGATAGTTCACCCCCTGTTGCTGCAACAATACTGATAAGCTAACAGTTTCCCAATCACGATCTTTGGCATCATATTTTCCTAAAAGAGCGAAGCAAGATTTTCTTGAATGTCCCACTAACGTAGCACAACCGAGCTTTCGAAAGTTGTTCATTTTATGTAACACATTCAATGCTTGTATTTGGGTTGTTCCAAAACCAATGCCAGGATCAAAAATAATTTGATCCTGGTGCAAGCCTAATTCAACAAAAGCTTCTATCTGCTTTTCTCCCCAATTTAATAACTGATCAGAAGCGCACGAAGTAAATGCTAGTGTCTTATCAGCACGAGGAGGAAGAGAGCATGAGTGGTTAATAACTAATAATAAATTCGCGTCTCTAGCAATCTCTGCCATTTCCTTAGAACCGCCTGAAACGTCGTTAATCCATCGAATAGGATAGATCTCTAAAGCTCTTCTAATAATTTCTGGATAAAATGTATCTAATGAGACATCAGGATATTGCTTACGTCCTATCCATTTTTCAGCAAGTAACTTTAATACAGGTTCTAAACGTGCCCACTCTTGTTCTACATCAAGGAGCTGTTTCACTTTAGGATTAGTCGCCTGCCCTCCAAAATCTATAACGGAGGCTCCATGAGCAAATAATTTTTCAGCATGAGCAACCGCTTTAGAAGCTTCAAGATACAATCCTCCATCGGAAATGGAGTTATCAGTGACATTGACTATTCCCATTAATAAAGTACTGGGAGAAAAACTATTTAGAATCATCTCTTGAGGACATGGAAGAAGATGAGCTATTTCTCCAAACGTTTTTAAATGGTATTCAGAAGCTGGTTGATGAAATTTTCTAGTAGGACAAAGTGAAGCAACAAGAGAAAGTAAAAAAGGTCTTTCTAAGATTCTCTCGTGAGGTATGCTGATATCTTTCTGTTGGTAATTTTCATCCCCATATAAAAGGATATCTATATCCAAAATTCTTGGAGACCAAGGTAACGCATCAGAATCTCTACCAAGCCTACGCTCTATGTGTTTTATTCCTTCTAATAACTGTTTCGGTGATAGTGTTGTTTTCCCAATAAGAACAGAATTAAAAAAGGGTAAATCCCATTCTTCTGGAGAACCAGGAAACAACAAAGCCTTTGTTTCTAAAATTATAGAACTTTGCAAATTCTCTATATCTAACTCCTTTAAAAGAGAAAATGCTCTGCGAAAATTTTCAAACCGATTCCCTAGATTAGATCCTAGAGATAAGCAAATAAATTGAGCTGTCGTCATAGGGAGATGTTCCTACTTATTTTAAAGCAAATGGGTTTCAACAAATTAGGAACAGGAGGGCGTTCTTTACGCACCTCTAAATCTATTTTAGAAGCCTTGTTCTTTAACTTTGATTCTAAAGCATCCATCAAAAACTTAGCCAAGCATTCGACTAAAGCACAAGGCTTACTAGAAGCAACTTCCTCTATCAAAGAAGTTATCTCAACATAACAACATGCATCATTGAGATCGTCTGAAACACAAACAGAGGGCTCTTCAAAAAAAGAAAGAACTGTAGAGACTAAGATGGGCTGCTTAAAATGCCGCTCTTCTGGAGAACATCCAAGACGCACCCACACACGAAAATCTGGAATAATTAATTGATATGATTCTGCGGTAACACCTAAAGGTTATAAAATGTATTTGGTTACTTACCCTTGATATTTTTTGCTTTACCCGAGCCCGTTTTTTCCTCTTCCAAAAGATCAAGGAAAGCGCGTAGTTGTTTTGAACGAATCGGGTGACGCATTTTCCTTAAAGCTTTAGCTTCAATCTGACGAATACGTTCTCGGGTCACGTTAAACGCTGATCCTACTTCTTCTAATGTTTTAGGCTTCCCATCTAAAAGACCAAAACGATGAATCAATACAAATCTCTCTCGATCTGTAAGAGTCTTCAAAACCTCTTTCATCTTATCTTTAAGCATCGAATAGCCCGTAGCTTCTGCTGGAGATTCTACACCGGTATCTTCTAAGAAATCACCAAAAGAGCTTTCGCCTCCTTCACCAACTTCCGCCTGTAAAGAAATAGGATGCTGGGCAATTTTGTAAATCTCCCGCACCCGATCAGGAGTTAATCCTAATTCTTCGGCTAATTCCTCTGGAGTGGGTTCTTTACCCGTTTCCATCATCAATTTTTTGGCGCCACGAAGAACTTTATTTATGGTTTCAATCATGTGCACAGGAATACGAATAGTTCGCGCTTGATCCGCTATAGCACGAGTAACTGCCTGACGAATCCACCAAGTAGCGTAAGTAGAAAATTTATATCCTCTGCGGTATTCAAATTTTTCTACAGCCTTCATCAACCCCATGTTGCCCTCTTGAATCAAATCTAAGAAGGATAAACCACGGTTTGTATATTTTTTAGCTATGGAAATTACTAAACGTAAATTGGATTCAACCATCTCTTTTTTAGCTTCCTGGCTCTTGTCCATCCAACGTTGCAACATACGCACGTCTTTTTTAAACTCTTCCAGGGTTCGTCCTGCAGCGACTTCTCGTTTATACAATCTACGTTTAGCAGCGTCTAATTTTGCTGCTGCGAATTTGTTTCTTTCTGCTCGAACTTTTAAATCATTAATTTGCTGCTCTAACTGCAAGAAGGAGTCGTATGCTTTAAAGACAACTTCGCCAAAATCCTCTGTAACATTGTGACGACAGTGGAAACAACGTAAATACGCTTGTGTACGGATACGACATTTTTCTAAATTATCATTTAATTTCGCACTTTCTTGTTTTGATAAATTACTCTGCTTCAATGCTAAGAGAAGTGATTCTAGATAGACATCCTCTTCCTTAAGTAAAGTAATTAACTTAGGAAGCAACTTAAGAAAATGCGCCTTATCTTCTACTTCTTTTTCTGAAATAATTTTATCAAAACGCTCTTTTCCATTGATTAGATACTGTGCTATGGAAATAGCTTCTTTTGAGGAATAACGAAAACGTAAGATAATACGTTCGATTTGAACTTGTGCTTTTTCTATCCTCTTAGAAATTTCAACTTCTTCCTCTCTAGTTAAAAGAGGAACGGTTCCCATTTCTTTCAAATACATACGTACGGGATCGTCAGGAGTTCCCTCTGTACGCTTGGCCAAGCCTTCTAGCTCTTTGGCTTCTTTTTTTCTTTCTTTTTGTCTTTCTACGTCTGCCTGGTTCAGGACCTGGATATCCATTCCTGTAAGGAAAATCAACACCTGATCAATCTGTTCAGGCGTGTCGAAAGACATAGGAAGGATCTCGTTGATCTCCTCGTAAGTAATAAAGCCCTGATCTTTAGCAAGAGAAACAAGTTCCTCTAGCTTTTTTTGAGCTTCTTCTTCATGAGCCGCTTCCGTAGCCTGGCCATTTTGTGTATTCATGAGCATTTAATTATTGGGTTGCAACAAAATAATAGGGCCCTAGCCTTTGGGTAATAGTTTAGCCAAAGAAAGATAGGAAATCTAGGGATTTTTAATAAGCACGGTCGATGATGAGTCTATCCACGAAGAGCATCTATACGAACCGGATAAAGAACTCCCAAAACATGATTATGCAGAGGACCTTTATTTAAAATAGTTAAGCAGTAGTAAAAAGGAATTTGACCGTGGTTTTTTGTTTTGATTATTACCTTCCCTGATCGTTCTTGTCGATCAAGTAAACGAAGATCTGTCTCCCATTGAGGTAAACCAGAAATAATAATATCGCTATCCGTATTTAAAAAATCTTCTACACCATATCCCGTCCAAGTCTTAAACAAAGAATTTGCAAAAACTGCCCTCTGAGATTGCGGAGCATATACAAAAAGCATTCCCAGCCCCTCCTCCCTAAGATTATCAAATAGCTGACGACATTCCAAAGAATAGTTATGTATAGAAGATTCGGATCTTATATAACGAGAGGCTGTCAAAGACGAAGCTGCCTCTGCATTTTCCACTTTAAAAGCTATCTTTTTTAATTCTGAAAGAAGTTGTTTAGGTAATTCTTGAGAATTGACCTTAGCCTGTCTAGGCAAGCTATCTACAATATTCGACTCAAGTTGCAATAAGTTGCGAATCTCACACATTAGATCTTGCACTTTTGACTCTAGCTTTCCAATATATACCTGTCGCATATCCAACATGTTATGCTGTTCTGTAAAAGTTGCCTGGTACTCTTCATTAAGGACTTGCTGGTAAGCTAAGGCATCTGCAAGTTCGCGATTCAATTGCTGGCTTTCTTCTTCTTTTTCACGACACTCTTGAGATAGTGCATCTAACTGCAACTGTAAACATTGATTTTCTTCTCTTAAACGAGCGACTGTGCCTTCCATTCGTTGCGTATCGGATTTAGTTTTCATAAATACGCCACGAACATGGAGTAATTGATTAAGAAGTTTTTGATTTTGAGATCTTAACTGTTGACTCTCATATTGACGCTCTTCAACAGTTTCACGTATTTTTCTCAGGCCTTCGTCTTTTTCAACAATCTTACGAATTTTAGTTTGCAATAATTGACCCGCCGCTGTTTTCAACTGT
The DNA here is from genome assembly GCF_018343815.1 of Chlamydia crocodili. Taxonomy (NCBI): domain Bacteria; kingdom Pseudomonadati; phylum Chlamydiota; class Chlamydiia; order Chlamydiales; family Chlamydiaceae; genus Chlamydia; species Chlamydia crocodili. The sequence goes on from NZ_CP060791.1 coordinate 537,787, forward strand.
TTTTCTCTAAGTCCGATAGAAAAGAACCAGCCTATAGAAGAAATAATTGAGAAAATAAAATAGCTATATTTTTTTTGAGAAGTTGAAAGAAAGGATAGACAAATTAGGGGAAGAAGAAATGCAGCTACAGGCAAAAGGTAGTTATAGTACCGAGAAATCGGGTGAAAAAATTTTTTCACAAACGACATAAAAATTTGAATCCTTGTCTCATTAACTCACAAAAGTATACTTCTACCGTCAAAGTCTTTTTAGAAAAACTAAACGGTTAATTCTATTTTTTTATGTTGGCACAAAAGTTTATTTATCTCTCCCATAAAATACTGCTGATTTTCTCTGTTTTTATTCCTTTTTATTGTTCTTTCTTTTACAATTCTGACCTTACTGCAAGACAGTATATTACAATTGTGAAGTCTTATTTTGAATGTTAAGGCTAAGTCTACTCTTTTGCACTAAAAAAGCCTTGGTTTTGGAGTAATAATGGCACCAAAGAAAACAACTAAGAAAGGCGGTCCGAAAAAGCGACCCTCTGCAGAAAAGCGTATTTTAACGGCGCAAAAACGTTATTTGATCAATCAAAGTTTTAAGTCAAAAGCAAAAACTATGATGAAGAAATTTGAGACCGCTTTAAAAGCTGGTGATCAAGCAACTATCACTTCTGGATTACAGTTAGTCTACAGTGTTACTGACAAAGCTGTAAAAAGAGGTATTTTTAAAAACAATAAAGCAGCTCGAATTAAGTCGCGTGCTACTTTAAGAGCTAATGCAAAAATATAATTTTAATCGTTTGTAGGTAATTATGACCACTTCCTCCATTACTAGATTTTGTCCTTTTCTATCATCTAATATTCTTTCAAATCCCATGTTGAAGATGTGTGGTAATAAGGTTCGGAAGGAGGCAGGAAAACTCCATGATAGCGTGAACCTTTTAGGAGACATGATTGGAGTTGTCGGTTCTTCTACAATGATTGCTAAAGCATCTCTAGGACTAGGTAATTCCGGCACTCTCGCGAAACTTTCCTCTTTAGAGGATGCCTGCGGAATGGCTTCAGGAATAAATAATTGTATAGATACCGTCGTCCTGTTCTCACAATTTGCAACAGGAGCTATGTTCTATGAAGTTGATTCTACTACCGGTAATTTTATAATCGATACAAAGACTATCCAACAAGAAGATGGCACCGTTCAGCTTGTTTCTAACCGCGTTTTAAGATCTCCTCTTTCTATTGCAAGTAAAGTTACTCGCTTGGCTTCGAAAGCAACAGGCTCGGTTTGCTTCGGAGGCGATTTAAAACTTATGACTCTAGGTAAACATGCTAGAGGTCTAGGAGGAGTTGCTACAAGTTTGTCTGCAATTAGCTCGGCTTGCAGCGCTGCTGATGATGTTGTTAATATCGTTGGTGCTATACGCTCAACAAACAGTGAATCCTCGGCTGAAGACTTCATAGAGCGTCGTCAAACATTAAGAGAGAAATTCTTCTCCCTACTTTGCAACATAGTCGATTTACTCGGTGATATTCTTAGTCTGTTTGCTTCATTCGCACCAGCTTTATTAGGGCCTCAATCTGCCTTAATTATCGGTATTTTCTGGTTGATGTCTTCAGTGCTCAACTTTGTTCAAGATTTTATCGGTTAATAAAAGTCTTTTTTAAAAGAAGCAACTTATTCTACCCCATAAGTGTACTTGTGGGGTTTTTTTATGATCTTATTCAATGTCTCACTATCTGCCCATACAGATATACCATGTTTAGCGCGTGTAATGGCTGTATAAAGAATAGATACATCAAAAATTTCACATCCTTTAGGAATGATAACAATTACATTATCATATTCGCTACCCTGACTCTTATGTACTGACATCGCATAATTGTATGTGTAATAGGAAAATTCCTTAGCGTCTATAGAGCGGGTGTGAGGAAAGAATAGCTGCTGTGTTTTTGGGCAGAGAAATCCTGTATCCCCATTAAATAATCCCCAAGCTTCATAACGTTCTGTAATCATAATAGGAATAGGTAGATCAGAATGTGTTTTTTGTATTTCACTAAAGATTAGCTCATTAAGACGTAAATATCCCCAGGGACCGTGACGCATAGGTGTTAAAATACATAACTGCGTTTGAGATAAAGGTGTTTTTACAAACGCTTCTTTAATCATAGTAATTGCGGAATGCATAGTGGGTAACGGTGTAAAAGGAATCGATTGTTTTTCCAAAATTGCTCTAGAAAAATTCTGAACTTGATCTGTTTTTGCCCTATGAGAAATACAAAGATGTAAAGCTCTTTCAGGAAAATGTGATATCAAATCCTGAAGAGGGTTACCTGCACCCACTCCTATAGGAGGAAGCTGATTTTCATCGCCTAATATAATTAAATTATCTGCTATAGTTTTTCCGTTCTTGTTTTCCCCAGATAATGTATTAACCAAGCTATGTAAAAGATTAAACGTCACCATAGAACCCTCATCAACTAATAGTAGATCTACAGAACTACACTGATGATAGACATGCTCTTGTAGAAACCTATGGATTGTTTGGGTGATGACATTATCCTCAGAAATATTATGTTGGGAGAGTATATGACGGATATGCGAAGTTGCTTTTCCTGTAGGAGAAACTATAGCAATACGAATCCTAGGATACTGCTTAATTAAAGTGAGTATTATCTCCACAGCTAAAAATGTTTTCCCCGTTCCAGGACCTCCACAAATCAAAGAAAAACAACTATTAATAGCTTTTTTAAAAACAGTATTTTGTTCTGAGGATAGATTGGGGAGGAATTCTGTAGTTATATTATACCGCGGACAGGCCTGTGATAATAAAGAAAGCTTTTTGAAAAGCTTTTCCCGAATAGCATATAAAGAGCGTAAATATATCCTATTGTTTTCTATAACAAACAAAGATGAACAAATATCCTTAGGAAGAGCCATGAAGTATTCATGAAAAATCTTTTCTGAAATTCCGGACAAAGAAGGAAATATTCGATTCTTATTTATATTGAGAAAAGGATACCCACAACGCCAAAGAGCCGAAGAAAGAGCAAGAAATGCAAAAGCTTTTTTTGAATCTGGTGAAATATATTTCCTAGCAAAAGCTAAGTCTAAAGGTAAAACAAGTTGTTGTTGAACTACATCATAAAGGATATGGGAAATGTCTAAACTTAATGGAGGCATAAAACTATATGCGTTTTACCCTCTCTTATAACCGGCTCCGTGATCTTTTGGTAGATGTTTTTGGCATATTGCTAATGCCTTCTGAACTTTAGAATCATACAGACGCTCGTTTGAAGGAAGAGAATGTAGATAATCCCACGCCTCCAGATAACATTTATTTTCTAGAAGACACAGTCCCAACAAACGATGGGTCAGAGGTGAAGGAGCTATTTTTGTAAGCCATAAACTATAAAAATAACATTTATTGTATTCGCCTTGAGCATATAAAAATTCTGCGTCTGCTAAAAAGTTAGCTATTTCTTCTTCTCTTATCGTTATAGGAGTTAAGCCCAACTCTGTAATGAAATCTTCTAGTTTCAACAGACGTGCTATGGAATGTCCTGATAACATTTGCTTATACGCTTGCTTTACAAATAGGAAAACGATGTTCTCACTTTCTATATCATAATTTGTAAATTGTAAAATGAGATGGAGCAAGTTCAGAGCTTTATCATCACAAATACCCTGATTCCAAAGTTGTTTTGCTCCTTTCATCAAATAATGAACTAGTTGTTGCTTATCTATATCATAAGATTGAATCGCTTCCCAAAGATTTAGATATTTTTTTAAATTTGTGTAATTCACATCGTCTTGGGAAATAATATCTTGAAGAGCATCAGGAGAGATTATCAATTTCTCACTTACCCATAAATCTGAGTCTAAAGTTTTTAATACTGAAAGTGTTTGCTGAGCTTTTGTGGTTTGTATTTCTTTTACTTTTTCAGATAAAATAATTCCGAAAGCATCTATAAGCTTTTTCTTAAGAGGCTCTATCTCAAAAAAATTTATAGAATTACAAAGACTTATAACTTGTTTTGGGAAAGAATAAAATCTATCTATTAAAGGTTGAATTACTAAGTCATAGTTAGGGTCGAAATAAAAACGCTCCCAATTTTTGATTATCTGCATCAAAGGAGTTAAGCGTTCTTCAGGAATAACAAAAAGATGCTCCATAAGCATCGTAAACAATTCCTTTTGAGGGATAAATTTTTCATAGGATCTTTGATCTATTGCGTGAACTTTCTTCTTATAAAAAAGAATCATCTCATAATAATCTGGATAAAGCTTACAGGAATTCGATTGTTTCAACTCTAAAAAGTAACTCCTGCTTAACATCAAAACAGCATAATCGTAAGCCTCGGAATCCCAGTCACATTCTCTTTTTAATAATTTCTCGATAATACGATTAAGAATAGCTCGTCCTTCTGAAAACTCTCCTAATTCTATCAAACAATGAGCTTCTATATTCTCTAAAAAGAAATCAGAAATCAGCTGTTGGACATTCAAATCTAATAAAGAAGATTCTGAACCCTTTAGCTGATTTTTCCATACTGATAAAGACTGTAAAGCCCTATCAAAATGTTTCTGTTTATAATTCAAAAGGAATTCAAATAAAGAAAGATACTGAGATTTTACAAATTGCTGACGCAAAGAATCAGTTAGAATCTCCATTTGTTCTATATCTTCTAAGAAAAAGGTATTAAGAATCCGTCCGCCTATTACCTCTTCTTTAAATAAAAATTGCGTGTTCTCTATTTCATCATAAATCTTAGAAAAAATTTTCTCAGATTGGTTCATATTCTTCTGCTTTTGCAGAATAAATCCTTGGAAACAAAGAAGACATTGTCGTTGTTGAATCGGAAGCAAACGATGTAAAAAAGACTCTACTTGTTCTTTTTGACCATCAACCCATAAGGCTGCTGCTTTTGCACTTTCTAACGAGGTTACAGAAGGGTTGTGTGAGGAACATATAAAATACAGTCCCCCTCCCATAGCAAAACACGAAAGAAAAAATAAGCAAAACACTATATAGCGAACCATTAGAGCCTCTGCCGGCTTTATTTAGAACCGTTGGTTTTTAATTAATTTTTTAACTTGTTAAAGTTAAATTATATATATTGAGTTGTCTTTATGCAAAATTATTTTTAATCAGAAAAAAATTAAAAAATTGTAAAGGATCTTTGAAAAATAAAAGATTTTATATTAGTTACTCAAATAATATAGCTCATCTTGTTCTCTCATGCTTACGGATAAAATTATATTATTTGTTACAGAAGACAGTAATATATCTTTGCAAATGAAAGAGTTTGCTCAGAATGTCGAATATAAGATAATCGTTTCTTCTGCGCTTACAGACACTTCTGAAGCCGATTTAATTTTTTGTGAATACTTGCTTCTCCCTGAAGTTATGTTCGCTAACAAAATTCCATCCGAAACAGATCTAGTTGTATTATTTGATGTATTTGAAGAAGAAGCTATTGTAAAAATTTTAAACAACGGCGCCAGCGGTTATTTACTTCGTCCTATAACAGTAAAAGTTTTAGACGCTGTTATTCGAGCTTTTTTACGCAATCATCATCATTTCGAACACGCAATTCCTGAATCTATTTCTTTTGGTGATCGAACTTTTCACCTTCTAAGTCTTTCTATTGATTCCCCTCAGGGAACCATTCATTTAACTCCTTCAGAAGCAGGAATATTAAAAAAACTTCTGATGAACCGTGGTCAATTGTGTCTAAGAAAACACTTACTAGAGGAAATAAAGGGAAACACCAAGGAAATTATAGCTAGAAATGTCGATGTTCATATTGCTTCTTTAAGAAAAAAATTAGGGCCCTATGGGTCAAAAATTTCTACAATTCGCGGTGTTGGTTATTTATTTTCAGAAAGTGATAATCTAACTAACTCATCAACAAGCGAACCGACAACAACCTATCCTTAAAATAGCTCTTGATTACTCCTTGTCACTAAATCGCCATAACTAGACAATATCTTAAAAAGCTATGACCTGTCATGATATTTGCATCTGTTTTATTTTCTCCCGAAGATTTCCCTTTTCCAGAGCTTATTACAGAAGCGTATTACACTTGGGATATTTTAGCATTAATAGATAAAAAATTATCTACACATGTGTTTTCGGGTATTCACGGTACCGTAGAGTCTGGGGCTTTTTTAAAGAATATAGAAAGTATAGAAATTGCAGAAGGCGCTTATATAGAATCAGGAGCCTATATTGTTGGTCCTTGTATTATAGGTCCTCAAACAGAAATACGCCATGGTGCTTACCTACGTGGTGGTGTGATTACTGGAACGGGGTGCGTGATAGGACATTGCACAGAAGTAAAGAATGCTTATTTTGGTCATCACGCTAAAGCAGGACATTTTGCTTATGTAGGAGATTCTGTTTTAAGCTCAGAAGTTAATCTCGGTGCTGGTGTGCGTTGCGCCAACTTCCGTCTTGATGGAAAAAATATCTCTGTTACTTGCGAAGAAGGAAAGATAGACACCCAATTAAGAAAAGTAGGAGCCTTTCTTGGTAAAAAAGTTTCTATAGGGTGTAACACTGTAATTAATCCTGGGCATTGTATTCCTTCTCATACAACAATTTATCCCGGAAAAGTCATCTAGTTAGGGGAAGTGTTATGGTCGTTATGGATATATTCGAAACTTATCGAATAATGATAGAAGAAGGTATAGAGTCCTCTTTGCAAGATTTTGGGTCTAAAGGATTATCTGTACGTGCACCTGTAGAATATTCTCTAACAAGTGGTGGGAAACGCATCCGACCCATGCTAGTTTGCATGATAGCTAAAGGTCTAGGTATGAATAGAAATGTTTTAGATTCTGCCTTAGCTATAGAATTTATACACACATCTACGTTAATTGCTGATGATCTTCCTTGTATGGATGACGACGATGAACGTCGTGGACGTCCTACAGTACATAAAGCTTTTGATGAAGCTTCTGCTTTACTAGCGTCTTATGCTTTAATTCCCTCCGCGTATTCTCGAATCCGTTTAAACGCAAAGAAACTCAAATCTCAAGGTGTAGATCCTAGAGAAGTAGACATTGCTTATGATATTATCTCTGATATTACGGATAAGAATTTCGGTGTTAACGGTGTTTTAGGAGGACAATATGAAGATATGTTCTTTAAAAATGACGGGCCCGAATATGTCCAATCGATCATCAATAAGAAAACAGGAGCTCTTTTTGAAATAGCTTGTGTTTCTGGTTGGTTATTTGGAGGCGGTGATCCTTTATGTGTTCCTCAAATAATTGAATTTTCACAAGCTTTTGGTCTTTTATTTCAAATGAAAGATGATATTTTAGATATGCATCAAGACGGTCAGGATGTGGGCTTGAACTACGCTCTGTTATTTGGATTAGACGCTGCAAAAGAGCTTCTAAATACCTCTATGGACAAGTGTATTAGGCTACTCAACCACCTTAGACAACATGGTTTGAAAGATTCTTCGGAATTAGAAATGCTTATAGAATATATGGGTATTCGCGATTATTAAAGTAATACATATTAAAAATCTGGGTGAGAGGATTTGAACCTCCGCCCCCTTGCACCCCATGCAAGTGCGCTACCAGGCTGCGCTACACCCAGGAAAACTTTAATTTTACAAACAGGTAATTCCTTCGAATTGAAATTCACACTTCTTAAATTCTGCAACACCAATTTGAGCGCATCTTTCTATAATAGTCTCTAAACTATCTCCCGCAGATACATCTGCAGATTCTATATCTACTGCTATAGACGCTGTAAAAGACGCTCCCCCTTTCTCTCCCCTAACCTTAAAGTTAACAAAAATACCCTGCTTAGTTTTAGAAATATTTTTAAACCTAACTAAGTTATTGTCGATAAGGTTTTTCATTTTATGACCTTCGTCTTGGAAAGTAACAAAAATACCAACCTCTATGGTTCCTGTAAACGCAAAGATTATATTTAAGAAATTACTAAGAAGATCTTTTTCGTGATTCTTGTTTTATCCTACCCAAATCACAATCGGAATAATCTACGAATTTAAAAAATGTTTCGTATATCGAGTCAAAATTAATTACTTCTTTAGCCATATCTATGGCAATTCTTCGATAATTTTCATGCCCTTGAATTTGTGAACGTAGTTCACAAAGCCATTGTAAAGCTCTTCCATTGATATGGAAAAACCAGCGTATATTGTAGGCTAGAGGAACAACATATTGAGCTTCTTCAGGAAATTCTATAGAGATTTGGTTATAAGCTTCTTCAGCCTTCTCCATAGCTTCTCTAAAATCCTTCTCCATAGGAGTGTCTAATAACTGCTCAGGAATATGATATCCTAGATTTGTTGTGAGTAATTGGCGTTCTTGAGTAAGTATTCTATGCCTTTGAAGATCTCTATAAGCTCCAAAGTCTGCCGTAATGTCGAATCCAAATTCTACACATTCCAACCCTCTTGGAGATTTATGTCGCCGATTTTCTCTTGATGAAGATCCTGCTTCTAAAACGCGGGTGAGATCTTCCCTAGGCATAGACCGGCAGATATTAATAAGTTCCTCGTAGGTGTGCTCCGAATAAGGAAAAAGGAATCCCGCAGCTACTTTATAAACTCCCTCAGGGTCTCCGTAAACTAAACGAACTCCTGTTTGTTTAGATGGTGAAGAACCTTCACTAAATTTCTCAGCTAAGCTTGTTAGCTGCTCTTTAAGAGTCTGTCGGTAACCCAACATAGCTTGATGATGGTGGTGATGAGATTCAGCGCGACTAACAAAAGAAGGAATAATTTTCATTAACTCTGTTAAAGAGTTCTCACCAATTTGCCTTATTTCTGTGAGGTTGTGGCCTTGAATTTTGTGTAACAATGTTTGCCAAAACCGTCCATTACCAAAGAATCCTAAATTCGTTAATGTGGCAGCAGGAAGAAGACCGCGCAAACAATCAAGAACTTTGGCTCTTAAAGAAATTGTATAAGCTGATTGTGAAACCTCAGCTTCTTTTGGGTAAATCTTTTCAAAATATGAACGCACTTTAGGAATCAAATCTGTATACGTGTCGAATAAAGAATCACACGTGCCCAAAAACACATCTTTAAAGGCTGAGGTCATCAAAATAGGGTCACGGTAGTATAAATACTCCCCTTTTACCTTTTGATCGAAATAAACATATCTAGAAGACTTTTCTAAAGGAGATCCTCCTATACGCGCATCTTCTAATATTTTTGCAGCAAGCATAGAAACGCTTTCCATAGCTAGGTGAGCACCACCTAACTCTCCTATAGAATCATCCCCGAATCCATCAAGAACTCGTCTATAAAAATCAGCAGCTTTATGTATTCCAACTTCAAAGTCCACACCTGTATCATCTAAGAAGTCTCCTCCTTCACCCTCTAAAAACTCTTTTAAAAGCAAAGAACGCAAACCTAATGTAGATCTAGAATATTTAGAAAATAGAGCCCCTTTAACCACTTCAGGGAGATTCTTCAAAGCAAAAATGTTTGTTTCTAGGTTGGTAACGAAATGAGACAAACTCTTCTTTTGTTCTGAAGAAAACTCATCATCTCTGCTCAACATGAAAAACCTCAAAAATTAAAAAGACTGCCACATGGATTAGAAAAACAAAAACGTTTTTGATTAAAAATCCTGTTGAAAAATGGTTGATCTTGTGTTCACAAACATGCAAAATCTCGATTTATTTACAAAGTGAACAATGTTTTAACAAAGTTTTAAACAAGTTAACCACTCAATTTCTCCTCTATAAATTGAGTTTTAAACATTTTCCACACCCCCTAAAGAAGAAGAAGTAATATTTATATAAATACTCTATCTTTTTCTGAGGTTGTGGAAAGTGTTGAAGGATTGTAAAAAATGAGCTCATTAGCGCTACTTCGACGTCCTCGAAGAAATAGAAGGACTTCAGCTATCCGAGATTTGGTAGCTGAAACGTCTTTATTACCCCAAGATTTTATCTGTCCTTTTTTTGTTAAGGAGGGGAAAAACATTTGCGAAGAAATAGAAAGCCTTACAGATGTTTATAGGTGGAGTATAGATCTTCTTTTAAAAGAGATAGAAAGATTGTGTTTTTTAGGATTGAGAGCTGTGATTCTTTTTCCTGTAATCCCTAGTAATCTTAAAGATGCGTATGGTTCTTATTCTTCCAATCCCAAAAACATCCTTTGTAAAAGTATCTATGAGGTAAAAAAAGCTTTTCCAGATCTGTGCGTGATAAGTGATATTGCTTTAGATCCTTATACTACTCATGGGCATGATGGTATTATGAATCAAGGTGAGGTATTAAACGATGAGAGTGTCCGTATATTTGGAAATATAGCGACATTGCATGCTGAGATGGGAGCTGATGTTGTAGCTCCTAGTGATATGATGGATGGTAGAGTTGCGCATATTCGTTCGAAATTAGATCAATCAGGATGGACTAAGACTTTAATTCTTTCATATAGTGTTAAGTATGCTTCAGCTCTCTATAATCCTTTTAGAGATGCTCTAGGATCGCACTTACAATCTGGCGACAAACGAAATTATCAGATGAATCCAAAAAACGTTTTGGAAGCCTTATTAGAATGTTCTTTAGACGAGCAGGAAGGGGCGGATATGCTGATGATAAAACCAGCAGGATTATATCTTGATGTTTTACATCGGGTGAGAAATTCTACAACACTACCTTTAGCGGCATACCAAGTTAGCGGTGAATACGCTATGATTGCAGCAGCAGCTAAGATGGGGTGGCTGGATAAGGAAGCTATGTTTTATGAGTCTTTAATAGCTATAAAACGCGCGGGAGCTGACATGATTATTTCCTATGCAACTCCATTAATTTTAGAGATGATAGCGTCGTCGAAGCTCTAAGTTCTTCGAAGAACTTTATTCTTCATTGTCTGGATTTAAAATACCCGTTTCCTTCGCGTAATCTTTTAGGGATTCTTTGATGATGGTTAGCATTTCCGTTTTTGAGGGATCTATGAAAGTTGGTAGGGCAAAATCTTCGGGACAAACTTCTAAAAACCCTAACATACATGCTAATTCGAAATCTTTAGTAATCACTGCTTTAATTAAGGGAACCACAGGAATTTTCATGGGCATGACCTTATCATAAATTTCTGTATCTATGATAGGACGTGTTTCACCATGAAGGTTGGTATCAGGATCCATATACATATGTTTTCTTTTTAAGAATCCAGAAAGATAGGTTCTTGTGCGCGTAGGTTTATTAATTCCTAATCTTAAGAAATTGAAAGCTTGTCGTGTTTTTGGATTAGGGATTACGGATATAGTAGAATCTCGCATACCAAGACAGGGAACACTGTCTTTATCACAAAGTCTTCCTGTTAAAGGATCTCCAGATATTAAAGACACATCTGAAGAGAGATCTTCTAGAGAAAGTAAGCTTTGAAAATCAGCACCTTTTGTAGTTATAACATAACGTCTTAAAGAAGATTTTAATCCTGATCCTGCAAGAGCTATGACTTGTTCGTTTAGAATTCTTCCTTTTAAGAATAAATGTCCTATGGTTAAGACTTCTTGGAAGGATATCGTAAAGACTATGTCTTTTTCGTTAGTAATAGGTGCTATATAGTGAATGTGTGTTGAGGGAGATCCTGAGGGATACGGACCTGTGATCTTATGTATATGTGCTATAGATTTTAGATCTTTTTCAGGAATAGCAAGTCTATCAGTAGAAACAATATGGGGGCATAAACCGAAGAGTTTAGCTATTGCACGAACTCCCACATTAAAAACATAAAATCCTTCTTCTCTAGAAGAAAAGACAGCGAGATGTTTTTCTGTGGATGGTGTGAAGGGGCGGTTATCTGCAAGGTTTATGAAAATATCTCTGGGAGTTTGATTGGGAAGAGCGGGAATATCAAAAGGGCGTTGTTTAAAAAGAGAGAAAAGACCTTCTTTTTTAAAGATATCCAACAGTTCTTTTTGTGATAATTTAGATAGATCGTAAGAATACTCTGTTAGATTTTGTCCCGGAGTTTTTTTGATAACAACATCTAATAGAGCTCGTTTATCTCCTCTACGTATTTCCTTTACGATTCCAGAAACTGGAGAGGTAATGAAAACACCGGGGAAATTTTTGTATTCCGCAACAGGTGATCCCGAAGTGATAATATCATCCGGTTCCACCTTAAGCTTTAAAGCTAAGACAGAATATGGGCGCAGGTCTATAGAAACTAGAGCCGGATCTATTCTTTTTAAAAACCCAGACTCTTTAGGAGACCCTTGCAAAGATAAATCTAAACCCCGAGTAATCGCAATTTTCATACTTTAGGGATTATAGGCGTTTTTATAAGGGAATCCAGTTTTTTTTCTTATTTTTTTTGGATGATGTGGTTTTTGTTTTCTTATTAGAATCAGGTGCTGGTATTTCTCCTCCTAAGTCCCTAGTAACTTCATTAATTAGAGCTTCTGTCTCTTTTTTATATTCATTACACGAAGATCTAATATTTTCTAAAGCCAGCCATTCTTCTGGAGAAAAGTTATCAGGATTATTAGCAAACACTTCCATTTGTTCTTTAGTCATTCCTGTTTGCTGGAGGATTTCTTGAGAACGTTTATCCAATTCTTGGATTTTTTCTTGGGTTTTTTCCATCAAATATTCGTAATCTACTTCAGAGTCAGAAGATAAGGCAGAACCGAATGAGGGATCAAAGTCTATATTATAAAGAGTGAGTATTTGTTTTATAGAATCTATTATTTTTTGCGCAGAATTACTATTCATTAATACACCGTGAATTTTAATTTATTATAAAACAAATATTATTATTTTGTGTTGTGATATTGCTCTTTTTTATAGTTAAGCGTATATTTCCCGTTAAAAACGGGAGACATCGTGGACTATCTAGAAAAGTTGCAAGTCTTAATAGACGAAGAGCAACCCTCAAGTTTCTTTAATTTGTGGGAAGAATATTGTTTTAACGATGTGGTGCGAGGGGCAGAGCTTGTCCAGATCTTAGAGAAAGTAAGGCATTCATCTTTAGCTCCTTTGTTTGGTAAAATATCAGATACAGTTCTTCCTTTATGGGAAAGGATACCTGATGGAAAAGAGAAAGATCAGGTTCTTCAATTAGTTTTGGATATCCAAAACACTAATGCTAAACCGTTTTATGATGCTGCGATCGACTATGTAAATAGAAAGTATCAAGGTAGAGAAAATTTTAATGAGGCCTTAAGGGTTGTTGGTCTGCGTGATGGTCGTGAGTTTCAATATAGTTTAAGCCGTTTTGATTTCTTAATGCATTTACATGAAGGGAATTTCGTCTTCCATTCTGGAGGATGGGGAGTTGGAGAGGTTATGAGTGTATCCTTTCTTCAACAGAAAGTTCTCATAGAATTTGAGGGAGTTATGATGGCTAAAGACATCTCCTTTGAAACAGCTTTTAAGAGTTTAATTCCTTTAGATAAAGATCATTTTTTATCACGAAGATTTGGCGATCCAGATGGTTTTGAAGCTTATGCTAAGGAACATCCTTCAGAAGTTATAGAAATTCTTCTCAAAGATTTAGGTCCAAAAACTGCTAAAGAAATAAAAGATGAGCTTGTGGATTTAGTTATTCCTGAAGCTGAGTGGAATCGTTGGTGGCAAGCAACTAAGAGTAAGATTAAGAAAAACACTCGTATAGTAGCTCCTAAGACAATAAAGGATCCTTATAAATATAATCCCGGAGGAGATTCTTTAATTTCTCAGTTAGAAAACCGACTTTCTCAAATCGAGGATACTTCTGGAAAACTTACTGAGATTTATCAATTTATTCGTGATTTACATAGTGAATTAAAGAAGCCTGAAAATCGCGAAATTATAATAAAAACATTGCAAACACTTGTTATTGAGGATAACCAATCTTTAGAAATTCAAAGAGATTTATTGCTTTCAGATTTTTTGGGAGAGAAATCGAGCGTTTTAGATAGCAAATTCTTATCTTCTCTTGATGAAGAGGGGATTATTTCTATAGTTAATAATATTTCCATAGTAGCTTTGCAAAAGGTGTTTTTAATGTTGATAAAGAAGCATTCTCCGGTTTGGGAGAATGTTTTCATGAAGATTTTTCTTTCAACAACATCTCCATCTCTTAGAGAGCTTACTTTTAAAGTGTTCAAAGGTGAGGATTCTTACTGTAAAAAAATTGAGAAAAAACTTCTTGAATGTGCTGAACATCCAATGATGTATCCTGAAGTTTTTGCTTGGTTTTTCTTAAAACTAGGGTCTCATGATGATGGTATTTTTGATCCAAATAATAAAGAGATAGAAAGATTATTTTTAGAGGCAGCTATGGTATTTATGTATCATGTTGCTTCAACACCGCAGAAAGAATTAGGGAAAAAGATTTATAACTTTCTTGTGGGTCAGCGTTATTTAGCTGTTCGTAATATGATAGAGGGGGCTCCGTTATCGTATTTAAAAGAGATTTTATTACTGTCTACAAAGTGTAGCCAGTTTTCTTCTAGTGATCTTAGTGTTTTACAAAGCCTTGCTGAGGTTGTGCATCCTGATTTGAAGAAAAATAAAGTTGTTGTAGAAGAAGATATTCTTTGGACAACTTCTGAAAGCTTCACTAGAATGAAAAACAAGCTTCAATCTCTTGTTGGTAAGGAAATGGTAGACAATGCTAAAGAAATCGAGGATGCAAGGGCTTTAGGAGACCTTAGGGAGAATTCTGAGTATAAATTTGCTTTAGAAAAACGTGCGCGTTTACAAGAAGAAATTCGAGTGCTTTCAGAAGAGGTAAATCGAGCTAGAATACTGACTAAGGATATAGTCTTTACTGATAAGGTTGGTGTAGGTTGTAGAGTTTCTTTGGAAGACGAAAAAGGAAATCTTATCACTTATTCAATTCTTGGTCCTTGGGACGCTGATCCAGATAATTATATTCTTTCTTTAAAGTCTAAACTTGCTCAAGAAATGCTCGATAAAAGTGTTGGAGCGACCTTACAGTTTCAAGGAAAGAAATATAAGATAAGTCAAATACAATCTATTTGGGATGCGTAATAAGGGAATGGAGCATAGCGGAATCGAACCGCTGACCTCAACAATGCCATTGTTGCGCTCTACCAATTGAGCTAATACCCCGAATAGATAAAACTATCACGAGATAAGGTTTAGAATCAATCTTTGTTCTAACGCGAAGGATTTTCTTTAATATGAGTTTTTTTAATCAGTTACCCACATTTGCTCCTGATTCTATTTTAGGTCTGCAAAAACTATTTTTAGAAGATGAACGAGAGGAAAAGGTAAATCTTGTTATAGGTTCTTATGAAGATCCTAACAAGGCATATGGTGGTTTTTCTAGCGTTCGTAAGGCACAATTTCTATTTTTAGAAGACGAGATGAATAAGGGGTATTTACCTATCAGTGGGTTACCTTCTTTTAATCAAGAGATGGAGAAACTTGTTTTTGGTAATGTAAATTCTAGTTTTGTTGTTGGTGCTCAGGCATTAGGAGGAACGGGAGCTTTACATTTAGGCGCCAAGATTTTTTCTATGGCCTATCCTTCGGGTAAGGTGTATATTCCCGAACAAACTTGGGGGAATCATGTAAGAATATTCGCTCAACAAGGTTTAGAGGTTCTTAAATATCCTTATTATAGTTCAGAAAGCAAGACCTTGCTTTTTGATGAGATGCTTTCTGTATTAAAATCCGCTCCCAAATATTCTTTAGTGCTTTTGCAATGTTGTTGTCATAATCCTACAGGTATGGATCTTGATGAAAATATGTGGACACGTCTTGCTGAAGTGATGAAAGAGAATCAACTTTTACCTTTTTTCGATACTGCTTATTTAGGTTTTGGTTTGGGTATCAAGGAAGATAGGCGTCCTATAGAGATTTTCATAGAAGCTGGAAATGCGATATTTGTAGCTGCTTGTGCAAGTAAGAATTTTTCTCTTTATGGAGAGAGAGTCGGCTATTTTGCTGCCTATAGTAAAGTTGTTGACGATTTAGATAAAATTTCTAGTTGTCTCGAAGAGAAAATCCGTGGTGAATATTCTTCTCCTCCTAGACATGGAGCTCGAATTGTTTCGACGATCTTATCAGATGGTGTTTTGGAAAAAGAATGGATATCAGAATTAGATACTATTCGTAATTCTTTAGGAAAAACACGAGCTCGATTTGTTCAAGCTATGCGTAACCATATAGGTCATTCTTTTGACTTTATTTTGTCTCAGAAGGGATTTTTTGGATATCCTGGGTTTTCTTTAGAACAAGTGCTTTTTCTTAGATTAGAGAAAGGTATTTATACCACAAGTGGAGCAAGATTTAATTTAAACGGAATCACTGATAAGAATATCGATTATGTTGCACAGAGTTTTTCTGAGACATATCAGTTATCATAGTCTTTATGATTAGATAAGAGTTTTTCTTTTTTCGATAATCTTTCTATTCTAAGTGAAAAATATTCACTATGAATATTGGCGCAGATAGGTTTCTGCGCGTATTTCTATTTTATTCTATATAGAAGTTTTAATTATGTTTTATTTTACGCGTTAGTATCATAAAACAATGAGATAAACACCGATCATTAACAAAAACTAAAACATATTTTAGATGCATTGAAAAAATGTATTAATTCTATGTTGCAATCAAAATATTAAGAAATATGTGTGCAATTAAAAAACCTGAAAGACATCGTTCTGCGATTAAAACAGCCGGTTCTATTGCTTATCGTCGTTATAGAAAAAATAGGCTCTATGTCTATTTAGTGATTTCTTTGAGTATTATTTTGTGTTGGTCTTTACCAAGACCTTTTTATGAAGATCTTCAGAAGAGATTCATATCTTTGCATACACGTGTTTTCTTTAAACACAGTGAAGTTGTTCCTATAGATTATTCGATACAAGATATTGAAAATATCATCTTAAAAGATCGTATTACTATTTTAGAGGAGCGTTTACAGGCTTATGAGGTTGCTAATTATATACCCCCATTGTTTTCTGAGATCTTATCTCCATATTTCCGCAAGTTAATTGCTAGTCGTGTTATTTATCGTGATCCTTCTCACTGGGGAAGCTCTTGTTGGATAAACGTAGGTAAAGAGCAAAAGATACAGAAAAACTCCCCAGTATTATCAGGAAAGGTCCTTATTGGTCTTGTAGATTATGTGGGGGAGCAACAATCACGAATACGCTTAATCACTGATGTGGGTATGCAACCTTCAGTCATTGCTGTTCGTGGGGGAATACAAGCCTGGTTAGTAAGAGATCAGATACAAGGTCTTAAAAAACATCTCGAACGCCTTTCTGATTCCTATATTCTTGAGAAAGATAAATATGAAAAAATAGATCAATTAGAAGAGCTCAACTCATTTATACATTATAGTGATGAAAACACTTTGCTTTTAAGAGGCACATTATCAGGTAGTGGTGGTCCTTTATGGAAAGATGAAACACTAATTCTACATGGTGAGGGATTTTGTTTTTCTGATGGAAAAGGCCTGCGTGTTGGGGATATTTTAATTACAACAGGATTGGATGGTGTGTTCCCTCCAGGATTGTTTGTTGCTGAGATTACCAAAGTTTGTCAACCTAGAGAAGGTGCGTGTTCTTATAAAATAGAAGCTAAGTCGTTAGCTGAAGATTTAACGGATCTTTCTTCTGTTTTGGTTCTTCCTGCGATGGAATTTAATCCTAATGATAGACCGGATATTTTTGGTTTATTATGGGATTAGGCATTTTTTGATTCGGTAAGCGTAGAAATCCATTTCCCTCGGGATCTATACCTCGGATAAAAACAAATCCCATTTCTACATCTCTAGCAATATCAAATTGTTGAAGAAACCGTTTTGCTGCATGAATATAAATAGCACCTTGATAGTCGAGATTTTGCTCTCTTATATAGTTAAAGAGATTTTCCTGAGAATATTCAGAACTCATTTCTCCTAAGAATGATGTCTTCCAATCGATAATATAATACTTATCATTATGTTCGAAAAATAGATCAATAACTCCTTGCCATAGCTGTTCTTTGTTAGAAAACAAAAAGGACTCTTCAGTGAAGATTTTATGGGGAATAATATCTTTCAGAGAAAAACATTCTGTAGCAAAAGATAATGGGGAAGAAAATGTTATTATGAGCTTTTGAGAAATAATTTCTTCATAACCCTCTAGATGGGTATTTTTAACGAAATTCGTGACTATTGACAAGATTTTAGAAAGAGGAATCTTAAAGTTAGGAGAAATGTTTTCTAAAATTTTATGAATAATAATACCAGTTTTTCTTCCTTTGGGAAGAACAGAAGAAGCTACAGCTTCTGTGATATCACTATCTAAAGAAGTTTCATTATCTAATATCTGTTTTACAGAAGAAAAAGAAAAGATTTGTTTAGTGGGAGCTATGGGCAAGGTAAAAAGTGATGGAGGAACCATTTTATAAACAGGTTCTTTAACTTCAAGGTTGCTTTCTATAGCTGATAGAGAAAACATAGTGGGTTGTTCTTTTGACAACTGTTGTGCTAAATCTATAATGGATTCGTGAGAACCTTCAAGTTTCACATAGTTGGTTAAAGCTGAATTACGTCGTGAATTTGAGGAATTTTGTATAGGGATAAATAATTGTTTTCTTGCTCGTGTACAAGCAACGTACATTTCTCGAATCCATTCTGATGCGCTTTTATTTTTCTTAGACTTATCTAGTCCTGCGCAAAAAACTACATCATATTCTAATCCTTTAGATGCGTGAATGGTGGTAATTTTTAATATTTCTGTATCTTCAGAATATGAAGAGAAGGAAAGATTTTCTTCCCAACGTCCAGTTTCAGAGAAATATTGTAAATAGAGTAATTGATGTTGAGGATGAGAAGAAACAGTGTTTAAATAAGCGCAAAGCCTCTCCATTTCTTGGAAAATAAGATCGCCCTGTGGCGTTTTTAACAATGCTTCTCCTTGCATAGTCATGAAATGATAGAACGTTGCTAAAAGTCCATGATCAAAAATATAACTACGAAGTGAAAAGAAATATGTAGAATAGAGCTCTTTTTTTTCTATAACTTCACTAAGGTTATGTCTGAAAAGACTACTTAATAATACTCTCTGTATTTTTTCATAATTTTCTGGATGAAGAATAGCTTCTAGCCACGCTAACGTTAACAAATAAGTTTCTGTAAGATGGAAAATTGATTTGTTCTTAGAAAATGCTACAGGAACACTACAATGAGTAATGAGATCAAAAGCTTGAGCAGAATCTGATACTAAAATTGCCATACGCCCTAGGGGAATATCATGGGTCTCTTGTAGGTAAGAAGCGGTACGGGAAATCCAAGCGGCATGATCCGAAGTATCATCATAGGAGAAGAAGTGTATTGGGGCGTGCTGAGAATTCTCAAAATGTTCAGAGCTCTGAGGATGTAGGGGATGATACTCTATAGGTTCATAACCTGGAATTTCTAGAAAGGGAGAGCATTTGCAAAAAAGAAAGTTAATAGCTTCCATTAGTTTTACAGTAGAGCGATAGTTATTTATGAGATGCAATTGTGAAGATTTAGGAAATGTTGATTTAGCTTTTAGATATGTAGCGAGATCTGCATTTCTCCACTCATAAATAGATTGTTTTGGATCACCTATTAAAAATAGGGATCCTGAGAAAGCATCATTTGCAAACAGCTTTGAAAATATATTCCATTGTTTCCTATCGGTATCCTGGAATTCATCGATCAATACTAACTGAAAACGCTTCCTTAGAGCTGTTATGATTTCTTCGGATCTTGAAGAGAGGAGAATATCTTCTAAAGCTGAGATGCTCTCATCCGGAGATAACCACCGCGTATAATGATTCTTTAAATAGAGTTGTAAGTCTCGAAGTAGAGTGTTAAAAATAAGGTCTAAATTGCAAAATTGTTCAGTATAGTGAAACCAGGAGGTCTCCTCTATATAGCTAAAAGCTCTAGAGGTCTGATAACGTGCTAAGCGATTTTTAGGATGGAAAGTCTCTGCAATTTTAGAAAAAGAAAATAAGCGTACGGATATTTTTTCGTCATACAAGTATTTTACAAAAAGCTGAAGATCTTCATCTATAGAAAAGGGTTGTTTTCTAAAACTTTCTTTGTGTTGTAGTAATTGCTCTAGAAATTCTGTCTCTGGAATATCTTGTATTTTAGCTCGAACGGAGCCGTACCATGATTCTAGAGATTCCCAAGTAGAAGTTTTTGAAGATAAATGCTCAAAAGTTTGCAGTGTATAACTAGAGAGTAGCTTATCAGTTAAAAAAGATGTGTATTTAGAATTATATCTGGCTGCAAGCAGATAAAATTGCTCGGGAAACAAAACAGAACGCCAAACGTCTTGGGATAGATATTTTTGGATGTGATGAAAAACTGATTGTGTATGGGTAAGAACAGTATTAGTCTGTGTCATTTGCAGTTCAGGAAAATGTTGCTGTAGCACGTGATTGCAAAATCCATGAATGGTAAAGATCGCCATGCGATCTATAGTTGCCAAAGCATTACGTACTTGCATGTAAAGCCGTTTTACATCACTAACATCTTTTAGATAAGGAGGAAGAGGTGCTGAAGGATCTTTGAGAGCGGATTTTAACTGAGATAACGCATGCTTAAGATTATCTTGAATCCTGAGTTTTAATTCGTTAGTTGCTGCGTTTGTGAATGTTACTGCAAGAATATTTTCAACATGGGAAACAGAACCTTCTAAAATAGCTCGCAAGACAATTTGTTCAATAGTAAAAGTCTTTCCTGTACCAGCAGAGGCTTCTAAGAAATATTTTCCATGAATGGATGTTTGAGCATTAAAAATATCAAACGGTTTCATCTGCGTCCTTAAACAAAGAAAGAATCAGTAAACGTTGCTTTTCGGTAACTATGAATTGATCTTGATAATCACGATTATGAAATTTCCAGAAGAGCGATAAGGCAGGATCATTAGCATCTGTTTCGATAGCAGTATGTATAGATTCATGAAACTTTTCAGGATTGTCTAGACATTTCCAACATTCAGAAGAAATTAAAGGAATCGGATGCTCTTTCATCATTTGGTATACCTGTAGCACTCGATTTAAATATTTTTCGGGATTAGAAAAAGGAAGGGACAGATCTTCGAAGTGATCTTTAGAGATAATATTTCTTATAATTGCGTGTTTAGTAATGGCATTGGATTGTTGTAACATCGCTATAGCTATGTAAGCCTTCAAGTAATTTTGTATTTCAAAAGAGCTGTCAGGAATAGCTTTGGTTTTCTTGATTACTTTTCTTATTTTGGCTTTGGGATCAATGGAACATGAATATATACCATTAGAGAATACACCGAAGAATGTTCCATGTAGAAAAATCTCTCTACCATTCAAATTTACACAAACCGGCGGGAGAACCCGATCTTGATCACGAAGATGATCATGGAATAATGAAGAAGAGAAAATTACCGAATGAGGATCTGTCAGGGGATTTAATCTTACTTTTTCTAACCATTTTTCTATGAGTTCATTGTAAGAGGCAAACAAATCTTTAGAAAAAGCAGACTGGTAATTATTCGGAATATACTCAGGTATATTTGAAAGGTGATTTTCCCAAAATAACATGACTTGTTTTTTGGTTGGGAAGAGTTTTTCTCTAATTTCTAATGTTGCAGGAGCTCGAAGAGAAACATGGTAATTAGATTTTAAGAAAAAATCCAAGGGAGAAGAGACAGACTTGATTATTTGCGATACAGATAAATGAAGCGGAAGATTCGTAGTATTCTTAGGGATTTCAAACAAAGAAGGTAGAGGTTCTTTGATAGAGCAGAATGCCTTTGCGAGTTTATAATGATATTCTTGAGAAGCATGCACCAAGTTTTTTTTGGAGAATAATGAAGGAGCGTAGGCTTTAGAAGGAAGATGAGTAATAGATAAATTTAAAGCTTCCTGAAGATAATTCACATATGCACTAGGTAAAACGGGGTTATGAGTAGAAGATTGGTAGCTAACATGAAGTTCATATTTAGTAGTTACCAGGGTCTGAAGAAAATGGAAATTTTCTTCATTTTCCGAAGAAGAAAATACGAGTTCTTCTTGAGTTGTTGAATCGGTAAGGTCTAGCAGATCAATAGCTTGCGTATTTTTGTTTGCTCCGAGAATAAACGTATAACCTTTAGGGATAAAGCTTAAGTCTCCCAAAGAGCCTACGTAAGGACCAGGCTTGTCATAAATAGGACTATTTCCACAAAAACGGTCAAAGAAATCCAAACAAAAATCAGTAAAAAACATTAAAGAACATTTTGAAGAAGAAAACGTTGGGAAAATAGAATTTTTAAGGGAAGCAATCAAAGACAGCTCCTCAGAAGACAAAACAAAGATCGATTCTAAGGAAGATATAATTTGAGTAAAGTGTTCATCATAAGTTTGAACCGCATTCGAGGAATAAATATCCATAAGTTTCTGTAAATCATAGAGTAGAGGAAGAATGCGTTCCCAAATTTCTATTTGGCTTACCTTGCCATGTTCTTCGACAAAAGGATATTCATTCAGAATATTATTCCCTAAGTTTTGTATATGAACCCCATCTCCTTTGAAAAGCTTCTCCCATTCACTAGAAAGTTTTTTCAAAAGATAGGGAGTTTTATTGATATCTATAGGATTTTGTAGTTGTGGATGAATGAGTAGTTGAAGCAGGCGGTAGAGATTGCCCTGTGTTTGCAGAATAGATGATAAGAGTAAAAACTTTTCTTTTAAATCCTCAGCATATGGAGATGTGTTATTTGTGAAGTATAGAGGTAGATGAGGCTGGAATACTGCTTTTAAATAGACTTTGTAAGTTTCCAATTGAGAAGATAAAATAAAAATTTCTTCAGGAAGCACACCTTTATGCAATAGAGAAGAAATCTTCAAAAACACTTCATGAACCTCTCTAGAAGGATTTAAAGCTTTTCTGATCGTTACAGTTTGTTCTTTGCCTAGAGTATCCCCGGGTGAATTGGGACGTAAGTGAAATAGATTGCTTTGCAAAACACTTAAAGATGTTGTTTCTTGAGGAATCACAAAAGCTTCGCTGTAGTGCACTTCCTTGTCTAAAAAGAAATTTTGAGATGCTTGGGATTTATGGGAGAGATTAGCAAGCAATGCCTGCCTATCCGCTAAAATATAATGTTCCCAAGCATCTCTATTGGATTGATCTGTGAACTGACGCCATAAAAAATCAATAGATTTATCAGAAAGTAAGTCCCCGAAATATTCTCGACTTGGTGAAAAGCAGTAAAAGTACACGGGGAAAAAACTACTTAATTCCGTAAAAAAAGTTGCAAAATGCTTAGGTAAATGAGAATAGCCAAAGATATGCAAAGAACGATTTTGTTTTTCAGAACCCAAAGCATCTAATACGGAAGAAAAGACTTTGTTGATAGGAATAAAGTGTTTATCTAGTTGAGAGAACAAGTCTTTATGATAGCGATTTTTTTCAGAAGGTGCTTGCGAGAATGTATAAAATTTTTTAAAAATAGCTGCTAGACTTTTTGTTGAGCTATAAGAGGGTTCTGAAAGAAGTTTACTCTGCCTAACATCAATGGATGGATGAGTAATATTTAGCAGCTCGTGTATAAATAGAGGAAGTGTTATATAGTCAGGAATTAACGGTTTTTCATGACAAACTTCAGCGAATAAATGTTTGACAAGGGAGTCTGAAGAAGAGAAAATGGTCGACCCCATGAAAATGTGGTTACTTGTAGCATTAGTAAGTTCTCTACGTAGCCAATGCCCTATTTCTGTATTGGCGACAAGAATCCATCTTTTAGTAAATGGCTGTTGATAAGTAGAAAATAGATCTTCTGCAAGTTTAGCTAATAGGTGAATGGGAGAGTTGCTAAAAATTGCCTGACTATGTTTGGTCGCGTTCATGGATATATCAATACAGAAAAAGTCTTTTCGTGCTTTAGTAATAACGCATTTTCTTACGATATTAAATGATAATCTCTACAAGTTTCTTTTAGTGTTTTTTCTGCTTGAGGGAAAAAGTTTAACAGAGAATGCGAAGATATTATCCTACGTAAGTTTGTTCTTTGCTTTGCCATTTCTATTGCTAGCACCTTTAGCTGGAAGTTTATCAGATAGGTATCAGAAACGGAACATTATCTTAGCTACGCGTCTGGTAGAGATTGTTTGTACATCGCTAGGGTTATACTTCTTCTACATACAATCTGCAGTTGGTGGTTATATAGTTTTGATCCTTATGGCAAGTCATACTGCTATTTTCGGTCCTGCGAAAATGGGGATTCTTCCGGAGATGTTGCCTTTAGATTATTTATCTAAAGCCAACGGCACAATGACAGCCGTAACTTATACAGGGAGTATTTTAGGGTCGTGTTTTGCTCCTTTGCTTGTCGATCTTACAAAGAATCTCGCAGTTAATTGTTACGTACTTTCAACATCATTTTGTGTTATTTCTTCTATTGTAAGTACATTTGTTTCTCTAAGGATACGCCCTAGCAATATTAAAAATCGTAGTCAAAAAATTACTTACGTAAGTTTTAAGGATCTTTGGGAGATCTTAAAAGATACACGTCATGTACACTATCTAACTTTATCTATTTTCCTTGTTGCTCTTTTTCTTTTAGTTGGGGCCTATACACAGGTAGAAATCATTCCGTTTGTAGAATTTACTTTAGGCTATCCTAAGCACTACGGAGGTTATTTATTCCCTCTCGTCGCTTTAGGTGTTGGAGTTGGGTCTTATGTTACAGGATGGCTTTCTGGGAAAGATATTAAATTAGGTTATGTGCCCATCATGACTTTAGGCTTAGGCGTTGCTTTCATGGGTCTTTATGCTGTCTCATGCTCTCTAGTTGGTGTGATGTTTTTCCTTCTCCTTTTAGGATTTTTAGGTGGGGTATATCAAGTACCACTACATGCTTATGTACAATATGCTAGTCCTGAACATAAGCGGGGACAAATTCTGGCTGCAAATAACTTTCTAGATTTTGTCGGAGTGTTAATTGCTGCAGGAATCGTAAGGATTTTAGGATCAGGTTTGAGTTTGCCCCCAGAGATGAGCTTCTTGTATATGGGGATAATTATTTTCTGTATAGGTTTATGGATTTTATGGATTTGGAAAGAATTGGTCTATCGTCTGGTACTCAGCGCTGTATTAGTAAGGCAGCTGGGAAGCTATCTTAGACTCCCTAAATCAATAATTCCTGTTTGTTACATGGTATGCACCCATTCTTATCAAGAAGTGCGTCGTGTGTTAGCTATGCTACCTAAAACCATACGTAGTACGGTCGTGATATTAGATCAGAAGTTACAGCCAGGTTGGACGACTAGAATAATTTCTTACTGTGTACCCACAGTAATTTCTGATCTTAATGACACAAGTGATCATAGTATGAAAGAAGCTTGGGCTGTTTTACAGGCTAAGCGTTTGCAGATACTATTAAAAAAACAACCAGATCTATGTGTGATTTGCTTGGGGAAGGAAGAGAACATTGAAATATTTTCTAAGGTGTTGCTGGAACAAGGAATTAATATTAAGAATATTCACTTGTCATGCAATAAAGTTTCTTACCGAAGAAAAGTTTATGATCTATCCTTGAACCAGGCTGAAGAAGCCTAGTTCAAGGAAAAATTATCGATTTTTAATGTGAACAAGAACAGCAGCAGCTAGGAGTTTCTTTCTTCTCTTCCGCGCTTTCACATAGATGCATACGACGGAAAGGTTTATTGCCTCTAGATGATGAGAAGGAGCGAATTCTCGGCGCTTGAGAACATTCTTGAGAGCAACATCCCTTTGTTGAATCAATACAATTTTCACAACAGATGAATAAGTTGTTGCAATCAGTATTGGCACAATTGTAGTAAATATCGCAGTCAGCTTCACAATGAGAGCATTTGGCAATAGGAGCTACGTTGGTGTCTGCTTCATCGATAGGTACTGCCATACGATCGTCAAATACGAATAATTTTCCTCGCCATTTACCTGTTCCCACAGCTTGACCGTAGGCTATAACACCGCCATCGAGTTGATAAACTTCTTTAAAACCTTTTTCTAAGAGCAGGGAAGAATATAACTCGCAGCGTATACCGCCAGTGCAATACATCATCACAGGAGTGGTTTCCGGGTCATGTTCTTTAGATAACCGTTCGGCATACTCAGGAAATTCACGGAAAGTTTGAATGTCTGGAAGAACAGCATTTTCAAAATGTCCGATTTTCCATTCGTAATTATTCCTTACGTCTAGAACTAGACAGCGATTTTCTTCCAGCTTTTCATGCCATTCTTTTGGAGAAATATGTTTGCCTTGGGTAGATAGATCCACATCACAACCAAGAGCTACAAGCTCTTTGCGATACTTCACAGTCACACGAGGGAAAATATTTTCTTCAATATGATGAATTTTAAATTTTACATTTGAAAATCCAGGACGCTGTCTTAGCCAGTTCATGTAGTACTCTGCATCGGGTTGATAACCACTAAATTGGCCATTAATTCCCTGTTCAGATATGTAGATACGACAAGAAACATCTAAATTTTTAAATAGTTCCTTGTGCAATGTAATTTCCTCTTGAGGATTATCTACACGAGTCAAATAATAATAAGCTAAAGCGTAATAATTCTTTTTCATAAGAAATACCCTAGCATATTCTCGGAAATAATTCCATTGTAGAAAATTAGGATTGGAACTAAAATGCTCTTTGGTATTTTGTCAAGTAGATGAGTAGTCGTTTTTCTTTATTAGCGAAGAAAATCTTCCAGGTTATACCGAAAATAGTGCCGCTACCTTTGTCTAAAATGAAGAAGGCCGGGGAGGCGTGAATAATTTCTAAGGACTAAATAAAGGACTAAAATACATGGCTCGATATTGTGGCCCTAAAAATAGAATAGCAAGGCGTTTTGGAGCGAATATTTTTGGAAGAAGCCGAAACCCTCTGCTCAAAAAGCCCCATCCTCCAGGTCAGCACGGTATGCAGAGAAAGAAAAAGTCTGACTACGGTCTTCAACTTGAGGAAAAGCAAAAATTAAAAGCTTGCTACGGCATGATTTTGGAAAAGCAGCTTGTCAAGGCTTTCAAAGAAGTTATTAATAAGCAAGGCAGCGTCACAAAGATGTTCTTAGAAAGATTTGAATGTCGCCTGGATAACATGGTTTATCGCATGGGATTTGCTAAGACTATTTTTGCAGCACAGCAGTTAGTTGCTCACGGTCATGTATTAGTAAATGGGAAAAAAGTAGATAGAAGATCCTTTTTCCTGCGTCCTGGAATGCAGGTTTCTCTAAAAGAGAAGTCTAGAAAGTTACAGTCGGTTCAGGAATCTTTAGAAAATAAAGATGAAAGTTCTTTGCCATCCTACATTTCTATAGATAAGAATGGTTTTAAAGGAGAACTTTTAATGTCTCCAGAACAAGATCAAATGGAGGCACAACTTCCTCTGCCTGTTGACATTTCTGTTGTTTGTGAGTTCCTATCTCACAGAACATAAAGAAAATTTCTTTCTTCCAAGAAGAGAGGCGTCGACTAGTCTTAGTTGACGCTTTTAATTTCTTTTTTCTTATTTTTGAAAACTTTGTAACTGACGAATTTCCTTAGTCCATAGATCTGGACCTCCGGGAGTCTCTAGATATTTAGGGATCATTCGAGTATGTTCATTAGTCATAAGAAATTTGAAACTTTCAATACCGATATCTCCTTCTCCTAACGGTGCATGACGATCCTTATGTTGTCCTAAAGGAAACATGGAATCATTAAGATGGAAAGCTCTTAAATATGATAGACCTACATTATCATCAAAATTTTTGAGTACTTGCTTCCAAGACTCTGGAGAGGTAATATCGTACCCAGCAGCAAAGATATGACAAGTATCTATGCAAACTCCTACGGGAATTTTGTGCTTAAGTTTGTTTATTAGATAGCCAAGTTCTTCAAAATTACTACCGACAAGGGTGCCTTGGCCTGCCGTAGTTTCTAAAAGGACGACAAGGGGAGGGGAGTCTTCGAATAAAGGCTCCATCAAGGAAAAACTTGAAACAATTCTATCTAGGCAAGCTTCTTTAGTGTCATTGACAGCTGCGCCGGGATGGAAATTAACGAAGTTGATTCCTAAAGATATGCAATCCTCGATTTCTTGCTGTATACAGATACGGCTTTTTTCTAGGATTTCTGGATTAGGAGACCCCGGGTTAATTAAATAGCCAGCATGGCTCATAATATAAGATAGAGAAGTCTCTTCAAGAGCTTTTTTAAAAGAATGTATTAGAGAATCGGTGAGAGGACGTCTACGCCACTGTCTCTGATTAGCAGTAAACATTTGAATAGTAGAAGCCCCAATTTCTTGCCCTTCGTAAATGGCATTTTGAAGGCCTCCTGCGGTGGATGTATGGGCACCCAACAAAGGAACTTGGGGAGGCGGAAATACCTGCATTTTAATGCTCCAAAAATCTCTATCTGGTATGGATAAATCAAGTATTAAGGGAGTAAGACATTTTAATGAATAAAAAAGACGGCCAAGGATCAGTAGCCAGCTCACTTTTTAATTTATTGTCGGGAACCTTTTTTAGTCGCGTAACAGGAATGTTACGTGAAATTGTTATGGCGGCTTATTTCGGGGCCGATCCTTTAGTAGCAGCTTTTTGGTTGGCATTCAGAACAATTTTCTTTTTAAGGAAAATTCTTGGAGGACCTATCTTAGGGCTGGCGTTCATTCCTCATTTTGAATTTTTAAGAGCACAAGATACAAGTCGTGCTGCTTTTTTCTTTAAAAGCTTTTCAAGATTTTTTTGTCTTAATGCCTGCGTATTCACACTAGTTATCGAAATGGGGTTAGGAACATGGTTGTATTATGCTCACGGAAATACCGCTGATGCCTTACAGCTAACCATGATCCTCTTGCCATCAGGCATATTTCTTATGATGTATACGGTGAACTCAGCTTTGCTACATTGTGAGAAAAGATTTCTCAGTGTCGGTTTAGCCCCCGCTGTTGTTAATGTGCTTTGGATTCTTACGGTATTTCTCGCAAGACATAGCGATCCACGAAAACGTATTGTCGGATTATCAGTAATCCTTGTCATAGGGTTTATTTTAGAGTGGTTTGTTACCGTGCCTGGCGTGAGGAAGTTTTTAAAAACAGCAACAACCCTGCCTAAAGAACGGGATAGTATAAAAGCTTTGATAGCTCCGCTATCGTTAGGATTGCTCTCTATGGGAGTTTTCCAAATAAATCTTCTAACTGATATGTGTTTGGCCCGCTACATACATGAGGTTGGCCCGCTATATTTAATGTATTCCATACGGATACAACAACTGCCTGTACACCTGTTTGGTCTCGGAGTCTTTACCGTTCTTTTGCCCTCTATTTCTCGATGCGTTCAAGAAGATAATAATGAAGAAGGTTACGAACTTATGAAGTTCGCTTTGAATCTTACAGTTTCTGTAATGGTAATTATGACCATGGGATTGCTCCTCCTTGCGCTTCCTGGAGTTCGTGTACTCTATGAGCATGGTTTATTCCCAACTAGTGCTGTACATGCTATCGTCCAGGTCCTACGCGGATATAGTGGAAGCATCATTCCCATGGCGCTTATTCCTTTGATTTCTGTGCTTTTTTATGCACGGCGTCACTACACTATACCTTTAGTTATCGGAATTATAGCTGCTATAGCTAATATGATACTCAATGTAGTTTTTGGTTGTTGGTTGATAAAACATGTTTCAGGATTAGCTTACGCAACTTCTCTTGTTTCCTGGGCACAACTATATTTTCTCTGGCAATATGCATCAAAAAAACATCCCACATATTCTGGATTAATGTGGATTACATTTAAACGTTCTATAAAGGTTGTTGGGGTGGCGTGTTTAGCCTTCACAGTTACTCTAGGGGTTAATATTCTTACGCATACTACATATGTAATTTTCCTTAGCCCTATTACACCATTACCTTGGTCTTTATCATCTTTTGTAGCGCAAAGCGCTGCTTTTTTCTCCGAAAGCGTCATTTTCTTGGCTTTTTTGTTCGGTTTTGCAAAACTGCTTCGGGTAGAAGATCTTGTAAACTTAACATCTTTTCAATATTGGAAAGGACGCCGAAGCTCTTTGCATAATTCACCAGTTATGCAAGATAGTCAGAATTAGCGAGTTGTTTCCTCCTTTCTCATTTGCAACTGTTTGGTTAGGGTTGTCCAAATAACCATCCTTTTCGATCTTCTCATATTGAATAATTAAATCGACGCTAAGGAAACTATGAAAAAATATATTTATCAATGGTTAGTGTGCATGACCCTATCGACAGTAGTGTCTCAAGGGTTTGCAAGTACACCTTCTGGAATGCAGAGAACGAACGATTCTCAAACATTTATGAACTTAGATGATGTGAAGGCGTATTTAGATACTCGTGGTTTTGTAGAAACCAGAAAACGAGGTGGAGTTTTAAAATTAGCTGGTGATGTACGTGTTAAATGGATTCATGCTAGAGAAGATATAAAGACACCTCCTACTCAGCCAGATAAATATAAACCATTGCCAGTGAATCGCTACCGCAGTGAATTTAATCTCTATGTAGATTACAACGCTGATAGAACTTGGCTAACTTCAGAAATGAGTTGGGCAGCAATTGCTGGAGGCGAGTCTTCGGCTGCTGGTATGGATATTGATAGAGCGTTCTTGGGATACCGTTTCTATGAAAATTCAGAATCTCGTACAGAACTCTTTGCAGAAATTGGCCGATCTTCTTTAGGTAGTATTTTTGAATCAGAAGTTCAATTTAATAGTAACTTCGACGGTCTCCATCTTTATGCAACTCGTCGTCTCAGCGAACGTTTTCCTTATAATGTAATCATCCATGGTGGACCGTTCGTAGTAAATATGGCAAAAAAACATTATGCATGGGTTGTTGAAGGTATTGTTAATAAACTACCAGGAAATTTCTCTGTTAAATGTAGTGTTATTGATTGGAATTCCTTCTCTCCTTCAGAAGCTCCAGATCCTGCGAAAACAGCAACAGGTCCTGTCGCTGCTAATTTGAAGTATAAATATTGTGTATGGCAATGGTTAGTTGGCAAACACTCTCAATTGCCTTGGTTCCATGGAAAGAAAAAACCTTTATATGTCTATGGTGCTTATTTGACAAACACCTTAGCTAAAGCAACTACAACAACCTTAAATGAAAAGCAAAATAGGGCTTGGTTCGTTGGAGGAACTTTAGGTAGATTACGAAAAGCTGGAGATTGGTCAGCAACAGTACGTTATGAATACGTAGAAGCTTTGGCAATTCCTGAAATCGATGTTTCTGGTATCGGAAGAGGAAATCAGTTGAAGTACTGGTTCGCTCAAGCGATTGCTGGGAAATATGATCCTAAAGAAGCTAACGGATTTACGAACTATAAAGGTGCTTCCTATCTTCTTATGTACGGAATCACAGATTCCTTATCTTTCAGAGCTTATGGAGCTTATTCCAAGCCTGCAGATAGCCGTTTAGGTAGTGACTTTACCTACAGAAAGTTCGATCTCGGGTTAATTTCCGCATTTTAATTTGATTTTAATAAAATCTTTAAAAATAGCTCACGTCTAATTAAAAGATGTGAGCTTTTTTTTTATGTTTTATAATGAAGAAAAGATTTTATTAGTTTTTTATTATTATGGTTAATCCTGTTGGCCCTATAGATGAATCAAAAAACATTGCTCCTGCAGACCTATCTACCTTAGGTATGGAGGCTAGCGCAGCAAATCGCAGCTCAGAAGCTGAAGCGATATCCGGAGCCGAGGGCAAGCCCGGACCGTCTCAGCCTTCCGTAGAAACCGTAGGACGACTCAGGTTTTTAAGTTCGGCAAGAAGTGCTCTGTCTAACTTTTTCGACAAAATAGCGGCTTTCTTTTCAGGAAAAACGATTCCTTCAAGTTTTGATGAGGCTAAGACGCAAGCAAGTACAGCCAAAGGCAATCTAGAAAGCGCACAGACCTATGATCAATTTAAGACTGCTTTAAAAGAGCTCCAAGATGCTATTAAATATATGGAACAATTAGCTACTACTGATGAGCAGAAAGGAGTGGCTAATACTTGGAAAACAGAGCTCGCGGCTAAACAAGATACTATCGATAAAATTAATCAATTGGGCAGCATCCTCGATGAGAATAAAAAGCTTTTAGAAGCGATAAAGACTACCTCGTCTATTGATCAGGTTACGGGTGCCGCTGGACAGATAGAAGTCAATAAGACAGCTGCCACAGCACTTATTGAAGAGTTAAAAAAGGCGGGCGTTAACTATCCTGTGATAGATAATCTTGAGACCAGTATCACAACTTCTGGAACAGAAGTTACTAAATTAGCCTCTGCCTTAATGGAGGCCTATGCTGCCGGGAAAAACAGTACCGCAGCTGTTGGACAGGCACAGGCAAACAACAGTCCTGCGAATATAGAAGCTTCTAAGCAGACTATCGAAGAAGCAAAAAAAGCCATAGATGCTGCTCTCGCTTTAGCGCCAAACTCTCCTATAGCTAAAGCAGCTCAAAAGGAACAGCAACAAGCAGCAAAAGATATTCTCAATGTTAAGCCCAGTGGGGGTAGTGATGTGCCTATCGGGGGACCTGGAGCTCCTAGTAGTGTGGGGACTTCTCAAAATCGTGGAGCTACCCTAGGAGAAGTACGTGTATCAATGTTACTTGCCGATGTTGATAACGAAACCGCAGCAATAATCATGCAAGGTTTCAGAAATATGATCGATAACTTCCATGCTCAAAACTCTGATTTTACAGCGCCATTGGAAGAGGTTATGAATCAAGTAACCGACTTATCAACCCAGATCAATCCTGCCGATGCAGAGGCTACAGCACAACTACAAGAAATACAGCAAGCTCTACAAGACGCTCTTCAAGGAACGGCAGGTCAAGATGGTATGATCAATGCCTTAGGAGCAATAACAACAGCAGCTTCGATTTCTACAGGAGCTCCAGTTGCTTCTGCAAATCAAGGTGGGTCAGCTGTAAAGCAGCTTTACAAAACAGGATCTACTGCTTCAAGTTCTAAATCTTACGCAGATTCTTTATCTGCGGGTTATGGCGCATATCAATCTCTAAATGATGTTTATTCACGTAGTAGCGCGTCTAATCGTGAGGTTTTAGATCGGACATCTACTCCAGCATTAACACAGACAGTTTCTAGAACAGAAACTCGACCTCGTGATAACGATAACGCTGCTCAACGTTTTGCAAGAACTATAGCGGGAAATAGCAATACTCTTGGGGACGTTTATGCATCAGTCGGTGTATTGCAAACATTGCTAGGCGTATTACAAAATAATCCACAAGCGAATGAAGAAGAAATCAAACAGAAACTGACATCTGCAATTACAAAAGCTCCGCAGTCAGGTTATCCTCATGTACAGATTTCTAACGATGCTACGCAGAAGTTTATCACTAAACTTGAAGATGAATTTGCTCGAGGATCGAAAAGACTCGCTGAAGCAAAAGAAGCTGCATTTGAGAAACAGCCTCTGTTTATCCAGCAGGTATTAGTGAACATAGCTTCACTATTCTCAGGATACCTACAGTAAAATTAAGAATTTTCTAGGAAGATTTGTTCCCAAAAAAGCCCGCTTTGTATTTTGCAAGACGGGCTTTTTTTTATGCTTCAATTTAGGTGCAATTAGAGCTTACTTTGATATCTCAATATCATGAGATTTAAGTGAAAGTTAGATGGAATAGAAAAAATGGAGAACCTTCCGGGTTCTCCATTGCGGTTAAGTTATCTAATTGGGGTAAATTTCGCCTACTAGCTTGGAAAGGATTTGATTCAGCACTTGCATGGATGTTGATACTAACGTCCATTCTTGTTGTACGTTAGTCATCTGGTTTTGCAAGTTTAACTGCTGGGTTTGTCCTTGAGTAGTATAGTCTTGCTGATCGGCTTGGATCTGAGTAAATAGAGGTCCTAAACCACCCGTAGGTGTAATATTAGGGAATCCATTGGAAATGAAGCCTTCTAAAGAAGCTAAAGTAGGAATCCAGTCTTTTGGACCAGTAATTTTAAATACGTTACTATTATACTTATTATCTTTTGTTTGTTCTTCGATTTTAAGGTTAGATAGCAGTGCATTGAGAAGATTGAGCTGGTTAAATGTAATCGTTAGAGAGTATTTATAGTTGGAAGTTGCGTTAAGCATTTCAGATTTTTGTGATGAGGAAATGCCAGGTAAGTTATTAATTTTACTTAGTAAAGCTTCCACTAAACCTTGAGCACGTCGACAGCGGTCTGTATCACGCGCTATGTATTCTTTTTCCTTGGATAGAGCTAGGCAAGTTTCAAAGTAATCACCACTAAATAAGTCGTTCCCCTCTTTACTTTGGATAAGGTAGGAGGAGAGGTTATAGTACACCGAAGTCGTTGAGAAATTATTAGTGATTTTTAAAAGATCATTAATAGCATTTGCAGCAAGGTTATTGAAGTTGATCTCTTCTATTAGTGGATTTAAAAAAGCAGACTGCTTAGGTAACTGTGAGTTCAAAATCAGATAAATAAATGCAGAACCCAGGCTTTCTGAATTTAACCAACTTTCTACAGCTTTTTTGCGATCCGCAGTGAAACTAGCATTTGCAGGATTGTAGTCGCTATATTTTTTATCTAAATCCGCGATTTGTTGTTGGAGTTTTGTGATATGCGTATTTGCAGCTGTTTTGAATTCTCCTAATATTGAACTAGCTTGTGTAGTGAAATTACTACTTGGAGAATTAACTTTTAATTCTTTCTGTACAAAGTTATCGAAATCAGGAATTTGATAACCTTTCTCATCCTTAACATAATTGGTTAATGATTGAGCTATTTTTACGATTTCTTGTCCAACCCCAGAAAAAAAGTGATAGCTACTAATGGAACTACCTTTGCTTGCTAAGAAGGTTTTTACTTCTTGTTCATTTGTTACAGCTTTATTTAAAGTGTATTCTGAAATTTCTTGAAATGCGTTCATCCTAGCAATGAATTTAGTGACCGTAGTCCCATTTCCTATAGTAAGTTCTAGATATTTGGGAACATGTGTATCAAAAATGGTTCTTTCTGCATCTTTGAGATTACCATACATTTGAGATAAGCTAGTCAAACCCGCATTAGCTTCCATAGCAGCGGTTACTAAAACAGAGGTATAATCTTTTCCTGCCACAATGTTTTTAGACTCATTTACCCAGGAAGTATAGGAACTGACACCTTGTTGAAATGCCGCCAATTGATTTTCTAGAGTCTGTTTTTCGTTTTCTATTGAAGAACGTACTGTAGTTAGATTTTGTACAGCAGCTTGATAAACTCCTGTAATTCCCTCTCTATATATAGCAGCGTCTCTAGGTTTTAGATACAAATCTAGAGAAGCTTTACTAGGTAAATCCGTGGCGTCATAAATCTTTTTTAGAGCCGCATCGTCTAGTGAATCTTTAGTCAGAAGATCGCTCAAAGCAAGCTGTGTTTTAACAATATCTTCCTCTCCACCTAATGCAGGAACTTTTTTCACAGCATCCGTAAGGCCATTAAAGATGGCGTGGAGCGTTAACATTCCGTTGACACTTTGCACATTATCTTTAGTAGGATTAGGCACTTTTGCTTCAATAGCTTTCATACTTTCCATCATTTTGAGGGTTTCCCCTCCAATAGATGATCGATAAACCATGAATTGTTCTTTAACATGAGCGTCAAAGAAATCTGATGCAAATTGATCAGCATATTCTTCGAGAGCTTTCTTAATTTCCTCTTTTGAGGCCCCTGAAGATTCAAGCTTAGCCGATAGTTTATCTTGACCTTTCTTGATTTCAGTAGCCTGTTCTTTCTTAATTTGATCAAGGATATCTTTCTTACTTGGTTGGTAGCAGTTATTAAATACAGTGGCTTGTTGATCAGAGGTAAGCGAAGAGCTACCAAGAAGAGGTTTAACTAATGCGATAACTAGAGTAACTGAAGCTATTTGAGTCAAATTAACATCAGGGGTTGAAGCCATGAAAGTTTCTAAACCATCAAGGATAAGAGGCACCAAAGCGACTGCTGTTTGTCCTTGAATATCAGTAATCGTTCTTACGCTTCCTGGAGCAGGATTGGGACTACTACTTGTGTGCCGTTTAGGTGCTACAGGTGGAGAGGGGAATATAGTGTTGTTGGGATTTAACAACATAGAAGCTTGGACATTGCCAGCTTCTATAACGGATGCTAAACGTTTTAAAACATATAATCCAGAATTCAATGCTTCTATGTCTATAGCTGGCTGTGCTTTAGCATCAAAATTAGAAAACTTATGGTTTAATTTAATATTAAATAAACCATCACCGGAAATTGTTTTAGGCCTGTTCTGTATATAAAAAGAAGACATAGAAATTATTTTTATAATTTTTATTTTATTTTCTTATTTTGTGAACTTTTTTTCTATTCTGCTTTTTAATTAAAATTTTTTATTTTTCTTATAATGTTGCTAGTTTTGTTTTTAAGAAAAACTATTTATTTTTGATTAATTATAAAAATAGTTTTCATGTTAATTTTATTAAAAATAAAAGTTAACAAGGCTGTTCTCCGTATGGATATCATCAATAGTTATTCTGTTTCAGCAAATTATAAAAAATTGCCGATAACACCTTGTTCAGAGTCGATCCAAAAAAGACATCAGTTATTGGAGAGTATTTTCCATTATGAAAGGACTGAAGCTGAGCGTCATATTGTGCAACGTTTGTTGTATATTTTAGATCAAAAATCTGATGAAAAATACCGACAGTTAATAGAGAAATTACGCAAATCTGAAATAGAAGATCGAGTGGTGAGCAAGAAGAGTCATACTGTTGCTGTTCATCATAAACCCTTGTCTGACTTACATTCGCCGATTGCAGTGGTCGCTACAACATCTTCTGTGGGAGTAAGTAGTAGTCCAAGAACAGAAGATCCATTTTATAATGCTACTAAACAGCAATGGGCGCATAACTTATTAAAGGGAATTCAAGAGGTTATTAATAAGATTGTTCAGGCTGCGAATGGACAGTCATCGTCAGCAGATGCACAGGCTCTCCAAAAGATTAAAACTGAGGTAGATCGTTTAGTTAATGCTGGTGTGAACTTAACGAATAAGGATTTTGAGTCTTTATATGCTCTTCCTACACTAATTTTTACTACTATTCAACGATCTACTATTTTTACAGGTGGTCAAAAGACTGACTTTGTGAATCAGCTGGGAGAAAAATATGGTAATGCTACTCAGTTAGCTCAAGTCTTTGCTGATGGTCGTGTTGAGGGATTAAAAGATATTCTTGATGTGGTTAAGAGTAAATTAACAGAAAAAGAATTTACTATTTTTCTAGGCATTCAAGAAGAGCTAGACCAATTACAATCTTCAGTGAAGACTTATGATCAGGAGAAATTTGATCGCATAGATGCAGTAGGAGATCAACTCGCAGATACTATTAGTATCTCTGCCTTATCAAGAAATGATAAAATCGATTTATGTTCTCAGATTTCTTATTTGTATAAAGATCAGGTATCTGCTGTAGAATCTTTTAACACAGTTATTGAAGCTACGATCTTTGTAAATCGTCACCAAGAAGCTACTTTTGCTCAGGTATCCAGTTTAGTTGCTTCTTTAATGGGAGTGTTTGCTCCTATTGACCTAGGGAAAGTGACTTCTGAGATTAGTAGTGCTGCGATTGCTGGAGCATTACAAGCTGTTAGAGCAATTAATTCGAGGTTTAATGATTTAACTTCTCAACAACAAAAACTTATTAATGATGCCGTGGGAGCTATAGGAACTTTTAAGGGAGAAGAATATGTAGGAGCTATTTGGGCTTATTTTGTTGCTTCCACTGTTCTTGCTGATAAACCAACAGCAACTATGCAAGAAGTTAATTCTGCAGTAACTGCGGCAGCTAAAGAGATGGAGAATTCATCATTAAGTTTAACCTCAACTATTAAATCTACGATGGATAAAATCGTTTCTTCAAGTGGGAAATTCGTACTTACTAATAATAGCAGCGAAACTTATACAATTTATTCTCAGAGCGGATCCAAGGTAACTATTAATGCTAGTCTTTTAAATCGCGGAAATGTGGGATTTCTTCCCAATATCACTTCTGCTGCGAATAATCATGCTGAATCTACTGCTAGATCGTATTTCCAATTCAAAGGTCTTGCTGAGATAGAAACAGCACAACTACAATCTAAAGTTGAAGATACTCAGAAGCAACATAAGGATTTTCAAGATCTAAAAACTGAACTTTATAAAGATCAATTATTTGCTCAAGCTAATGAGCTGCAAACTATGGCTTTACCTTCGGCTGTGGCTTCTGTATTAATTGACCGTTATATGCCTAAAGAAGTGGATTTCTTAAATGGTATTTATGCTCAGCTTTATTATAGCAATTTAGGCTCATCAGTTGGAAATGCTATGATAGATGCTATTTCAGAATATGTTAACGCAGCTACCTATTTTAATTTTGCAAGTTATGTTGGTCAGCAGCCTGCTGTAGGAGAGAAGGCTAAAGATGTATTCCCTGGGACAGCTGATAGTGCTCGGAATAAATTAGAAACAGAACGCCAAAAAGCTGCTGCATATCTTAAAAGTACACAGAACGCAGAAATAGTGCTTGAAGAACAAGTAAAAAAAGTTACTGAAGATTCAAAAATTACTAATGAACAGCGTACACGTATCATCGATTCATTGAATAATTATCGAGATAATTTAAATGCTATATCGGGATCTTTAGTATTATTACAAAACTATTTGGCTCCTTTAAGCATTGCTAACGGGACTGTGGATGGGACTTTTACTGTTAATGGAGGAGAAGAACAGTGGCAAGCTCGATTAGAGATCTTAGAGGATGCCTTAGTATCGGGATTATCGGGTAATGCTATCAATGGGGGTATGTTCCCACTGCAGGCAACTATACAATCTGATCAGCAATCTTTTGCTGATATGGGTCAAAACTACCAGTTAGAATTACAAATGCATTTAACATCTATGCAACAGGAATGGACGGTTGTTGCGACTTCTTTACAAGTGTTAAACCAAATGTATTTGAGTTTGGCTAGAAGTTTGATGGGATAGCATCTTTCTTAAAATTATGAGAAAAATCTTATAATTTAGCGGTGGTTGGCATGATTCTCGCTCCTTATCTTCTTGTGAAAGCAAGAAAAGATGGGGAGGAAATTATGTCCACGCCGCATATTCAACAAGAATTAGCACGTTTAGAATTCATTAATGATCAGCTACGTACAGAACTAGAATATGTAAATACGTTATTGTGTGATATAGGATTTCCTGAAGGACTAACTACTATCAAAGCAATAGCTAAAGAAGTTCTTACAGAAGATGATTTCTTAGATTAATAAGAGAAGGAATCTCCAAGATAGTGCTGCTTTACCATAGGATTGGCTATCATTTGTGAGGAAGATCCCTCAAAGAAGATCTTCCCATCAATAATGAGGTAGCAGCGATCAGCTATAGAAAGTAGTTCTTTAGCGTTATGATCCGTAATGAGAATGCCAATACCACGACTAGAGAGAATTTTAATTAAGTATTTTACGTTTTGAATAACGAGTGGATCAACGTTTGCAAAAGGCTCATCAAGTAAAAGAACACTAGGGTTTAAAGCTAATACACAAGCGATTTCCAATCTCCGTCGTTCTCCTCCAGACAATGTTCCTGCTTTTTTATTAATGCATGAGGCTAACTGTAGATCATCGATTAGTGTGTCTAAAAGGTGGGATTGCTGTTTCCTAGCTTTGTAGATGATCTCCAAGATGCAGATGAGATTTTCTTTTACTGTAAGATCTTTGAAAACTGTAGGCTCTTGAGCTAGATAACCAATACCTAATCTTGCCCGGTGATCCATTGTTCTTTTAGTAACGTCAGTATTTTTAAAGATAATCTTTCCTGAATCGGGACGGATCAATCCTACTGTAAGATAGAAAGCTGTTGTTTTCCCTGCACCATTGGGGCCTAAAAGTCCGACAACCTCTCCTGCATTTACCTCAAAAGAGACATCATTAGTGACGGGTTTTTTGTTATATTTTTTTACTAAATTACAAACAGAAAGTATCGGCATAAAAACTCACTTTCTCAATAAAGATAAGGATAAGGTTTTCATGCCTCCTACAGCGCGTTCTTCGGGAGCATCGGGATCAGGATGGATAGGATCTACATGAAAGCGACAATCATAAATATTTAAAGAGCAATCTTGGTAGTTTAGCAAACCTCCATTGCCTTGAAATGTCATAAGCTTGTCTAGATCTTGCGTATGGATATGCCCTGAAAGTTTGGATAAAGCTTCCTTACACGCATAATTTGCATCCGATAAATGAAGCTCCATACAGGATTTATCTACATGGCAGTTAAAAAATTGCCGTTCAGGAGAAGCTATTTGCTTATGTATTCCGAGTTTTTTAATTTTTAGAAAAGGCGGAGCCTTTTCAAAGTGCTTATTCATACAAGATACATCACAAATGCTATCTACTTTGATTATAGCGACAATTGTTGTGCAGGCAATACCGAATATTCCCAAAGAACATAACAAGCCGTAGAATAAGAATTTGGTCATACTGAGGCCATTTCAAATGAACGTACGCAAGTAAAGAGCTGATCCCATATTGGAAGAAGAGCTTCGAAGGTCTTTAAAGGCAACATAGAAGCCGCATCACTTTTCGCTGTAATTGGGTTACAATGCGTTTCTATGAATAAACCGTGTGCTCCTGCAGCTAAGGCAGCCCGGGTTAATGTGGGGATAAACTCTGTTTGCCCGCCGCTTTGGGTTTTTAATCCTCCAGGAAGTTGAACAGAATGCGTTCCATCAAAAACCACAGGGAAACCCATAGCTGAAAGCACGGGAATAGAGCGCATATCCGAAACAAGATTATTATAACCAAAAGAGCAGCCTCTTTCAGTTAAAATAATCTTATTGTTCCCAGTAGAAAGAATCTTATCTACAGGACCCTGCATATCCCAAGGAGAAAGAAATTGGCCTTTTTTAATATTGATAATAGCATTCGTCTCTGCGGCAGAAACAAGAAGGTCTGTTTGACGACATAAAAATGCAGGAATTTGAAGAATATCGCAGACTGCAGCAGCAGCACGGGCTTCTTCAGGAGAATGTACATCTGTAAGAATTTGCACACCGAGGGTTTCTTTAACTTTAGATAGGATTCTTAAACCCTCGTTTACCCCAGGACCTCGATAAGAATTTATAGAAGAACGATTTGCCTTGTCATAACTGCTTTTGAAAATCCAATGAATACGGTCAGCATATGGGGTGATTAATTCTTGAATTTTTGAAGCTATTTCTAACGTAGTTTCTTCTTCTTCTATAACACAAGGACCGGCAATAAGGATCATCTTATCTGAGAACATCACGCGCACTCTTTTTCTTCCGTTAAAAAAGCCACTATAGAGGTTTATTTGAAACAAGTCCACCCACGATTTTATGGAGAGAGCGCTCTTCGGGGAACACTGGGAAGTTCGACAGGGGGTCGAGTCTTAATTGACTTTTTTAGATTTAGATTTATACTAGAACCTGAATTATCCCTGTGCCTGGGCTGAGGTGACACGCCCTTAGCCGAGGTTGAATATTCCTCAATAGATCTGGACCGATAGCTCAGTGGATAGAGCATTCGCCTTCTAAGCGAATGGCCGCAGGTTCAAATCCTGCTCGGTCCGAATTCCTTTTTAGAAATCTTTAAATAGAAGAAGATTCTTTATTTGCCTGCGGAAACTCCGCAGGCTGAAACAGAATACGTTGGAGAGAATGAAATATTCTGGAAAATGTATTTAGTGGGAGAAGATTTTAAAACTACTTATCTTCCATAATTTCCAAACTAACTTTTACGTTGTTTCTGCTAGCTACAGAGACAAGTAGAGTGCGGATAGCTTTAATTGTGCGTCCCTCTTTTCCGATGATTTTACCAATATCGGGTTTCGCAACTGTTAATTCGTAGATAATCGTGTGGGTGCCTTGAACTTCTTTGATATGCACTTCCTCAGGGCGATCTACAAGGTTTTTGATAATATAAGCTAAAAAGTCTTTCATAAAGTAATCCTATAACTAAATTCGCGTTATCTGCGGGAGAACGGTAAAAAAATCGAACTCAGATTAATTTAATTTTAATTTGTCTGTTAAAATAATCAAACTTAATTAATGATCGATGTTTATTTTATAATTGATTCAAATAATTGTTTGTTGATAACAGTTTTACTATTATGAAATTCTTTTATTATCAAGATCTTCATATCTCGGGGTAGTTTTGTTGTTAGGTTTAGGTGTTTACGTGTCTGTGGGTGGATAAAATCCAAGCTATAGGCGTGCAATTGTTGTTTGTCAAGACCATAACCGGCGTTTTTAGAGACCGATCCATAGACAGGGTCCCCTAAGATTGGGGTATTTAGATACTTCATATGAACTCTAAGTTGATGAGTCCTTCCTGTTTCTGGATGTAGGAGCACTAAACTTAATTTTTCATTATAAGCGAGTACCTCACAATGAGTAATGGCATCCTTCCCTATGGACGAGACAGCCATTTCTTTACGCTTACTATGATGTCTGGCAAGTTTTGTTTGGATTTTAGCTGCTATCGGCTTTCCTATGCAAATAGCTAAATAACTCTTTCTTAGTTGCTTAGTTGCAAATAGTTCGCTGTAAATTTTCTTCGCTTGTCGGGTTTTTGCCGTTATTAATAACCCAGAGGTATCTTTATCTAATCGATGAATAATCCCGGGTCTCCAAGGTTCCTCAGGAAACTCTTGTTTAAGGCGTTCTCCTATTTCATGAAGCAGGGCGTGAACAACTGTCCCTTTAGTATGCCCCGGAGCAGGGTGTACCACCATATCCCTAGGTTTATTTATAACGAGAATCATCTCATCTTCATATACCTTATTGAGAGGTATAGCTTCGGGAATAA
Source organism: Chlamydia crocodili (assembly GCF_018343815.1). Lineage (NCBI taxonomy): Bacteria > Pseudomonadati > Chlamydiota > Chlamydiia > Chlamydiales > Chlamydiaceae > Chlamydia > Chlamydia crocodili. Next base: position 580,559 of record NZ_CP060791.1, read on the forward strand.
GCTCCAAAAGCTCTTCCTTCTCTTCGATTTCAATAGAAACAGAATCTCCGGGAACTAATTGTGTCGAAACTTTTGTCTGAATCTGCTTATTAATCGTAACGCGTTTATCTAAAATATGTTGTTGATAAAAAGCACGAGAATATTCTGAATTTTGAGAAACTAAGAATTTATCTAATCGATCGCGATTAGTTTCATTAACAATAAAAGTAAGAGAGTTATTTGATTTCATTGCAATGAGCGACTTTTTTTATTAAAACATTTTAAAATAAAGAAACTTATGGTTCTAGAGAAAATCTATTACAAAATAGCTTTATTAATAAGTTCTTATACAAGGCTTATTTAATCAATTCGGTAGAGGATAATTTTGTTTTATGAATGTTTTTTTATGAAGAGTTTTCGTTTCGCAGGAGCAGTATAGTTTATTATTTTTTAGGAACGCTTTTTACATTTAAAAATTTAATTAGCAGATGTTGTTAATTCAATTTGTTTAAATTGCATGCACGCTAAAAAGGTGAGCGCGTCAATGGATGTACATAAGAATGTATGAGTAAGTAGACTAGATACATGGTTTATCGATTTTTCCCATTCTTCAATTGAGCATGGAAAACGCGAAACCTCTTTAGCAAGATAGCAAGTGTCATTGTAGGAGATGAGAGAAAGGTAGAGTTCTTGATTTAGAAATGGAGCCCAACGTTTTGCAGAGTTTAAAAAACGGGAAATATCTTCTTCATTGAGAGGTAAAGCTAGAAAATAGGTGATTCCCATACTACTCTTTATAAACAGAACGCATTTTTTTAGATGCTTTCTGAGCACGATCCATTTCTTTATGAATATTGCCAAAAGAAGAAATGAGAATAGATTGAATAAACTTGTCGTACATCTCTTTCCCTTTTTCTTCTCCCATTTTTTGAATGAGAGCTAACCTTAACTGGTCTAAAGTGCGTACAGGACCTTCGAATGTCATGTTTGTTGGTGATAGATACTCGGGAGTATTAATCTCTTTTGCTGGTGAAGCTTCTTGAGTCTCAGCTTTTTTGATGTTGATGTAACGTGGTTCCATAACCCTACAGACCTTGATGCCTAGCTTAATTATGTATTTTACTACGCAGAGAAGTTATTTTCTATAATCATAAAATAAAAAATTTCAAAAAATTTTCTATTTTTTGTTTTTGATTATACTAAAGTTTGTTGTTTAAGAACTGATTTCTTTTGTTTAGAAAATGATAAAACTTGTGTTTTTCTTTTTCCAAGCTCGCCGTATTTTGCTAAAAGACCTTTGAGATATTTGATTGTGAATTTCTTCATATTGCTCAGATCTTTTTCTACAGCCGTTTGTTTTTTCTCTATCGCTGCAAGATCTTTAGTGTAGTTACTTTCATTAAAGCAGAGGATTTTCTTAATAGCTAATGAAGCAAGTTGTCCCGTGGCCTGCTTACTTGGAATTTCAGGTAAGCTAGAAAGAAAAGGAGCTAAAGAGTTTAAAACAGCCTCGTGGAGATCTTCCTGAGAGACTTTATTGCCTAATTTAGAGAGATTTTCTCTGACTGTATCATACAGACGCTGCTTAATGAAAATGTATTCTAAAGACTTATAGTAATGTTCTTGAGAGAGTTCATCATGAAGTATTTGGAGCTCTTTTTGTAAATAGCCTTCGAGAACTTCTGTATGGAGTCTTAGAATTTCAGAAACAGACGTTTCTACGGGTTTATTATTATAGATAGCCGTAGGTTTTGATGTGAGAACGACTTGGCATTCAGTATGTTGAAATAAAGGCTCAAGAATATCTTTAGCATAAACTCCTTTTGGGAGTTTTATTTCTATATGAGGTTGATCTGTTGAGAAATCTTGAATCGAATCAATTTTAATCACACCACGTTTTGCAGCATTTTCTATGGAGCGAATTAATGTTTCTGTTGTTGTTGAAGGGCAAATTTCTTTTATGATTAGAGTTTTTTGATCCACAGTTTGAATAGAAGCACGAATCATTATAGAACCTAATCCATCTTGATATTCTGAGGCGTCCATAACGCCTCCGGAATAGAAATCAGGAAACAGAGTAAATGAACGATTATTCAAAATGGCAATTTGTGCTTCTATAAGTTCACAGAGATTATGCGGGAAGATTTTCGTTGTCATGCCTACAGCAATTCCCTCAACACCATGGAGTAAAAGCAGGGGAAGCTTTGCAGGGAGGATATCAGGCTCCTTTTCTCTTCCATCATAGGAATCATGAAAAGACATTAAATCTGTATTGAATAGAATCTCTTTAGCTAGAGGACTGAGGCGGGCTTCGATATAACGTGCAGCAGCATGAGGATCTCCCGTTAGAGGATTTCCAAAATTTCCCTGCATATCAATTAGATAACCCTTATTTGCTAAAACGACAAGAGCTTCGACAATTGGAGCATCTCCGTGGGGATGTAATGCCATAGTACGCCCAGCAATATTGGCAACCTTATGCATTTTGCCATCGTCCATACGAAATAGAGTCCAAAGGAGACGTCGTTGTACAGGTTTAAGGCCGTCAAGAATATGGGGAATGGCTCTTTCTAAAATCACATAAGATGCATAGTGCATAAAATGCGTTTTAAAAAGATCTGAAACATCATGCATAAACTACAAGTTGGTAATAAGGTTATCCATAATAAACTGTTTTCGTTCTTTAGTGTTTTTCCCCATATAAAATTGTAAAAGGGTCTCTAAAGAGTCTAATGAACTAATTGTTACAGGAGTTAGGCGCATATCTGCACCAATAAAAGCCTTAAATTCTTTAGGAGAAATTTCCCCTAAACCTTTAAATCTTGTTACTTCTAAATTAGTTTCCTTTTTTCCTAGTTTTTGTATTGCCTGTATTTTTTCCTGATCTGAATAGCAATATAGAGTTGTATCTTTGTAACGCACCTTGAATAGAGGTGTTTCTAAGATAAATAGATGGTGGTTTTCAACAATCGGTAAGAAGGTTTTTAAGAAGAATGTAATTAGTAAATTGCGAATATGCATACCGTCCACATCAGCATCGGTAGCGAGGATAATTTTATTATAACGCAAATGTTGCGTACTATTTTTTGTAATTCCTAATGCGGTGGCTAGGTAAAATAGCTCATCATTTTTATACATTTTTTCTTCTTCCAAAGAAAAAACGTTCATAGGTTTCCCTCGAAGTGAAAACACAGCTTGTGTTAGTGGATTTCTCGAAGATAAAATAGAAGCTGAAGCAGACTCTCCTTCTGTTACGAAAATAGACGAAGCCTCACCATAAAGGGAACGTTCATTATAGTGGAACTTACAATCACGAAGTTTGGGAATTTTATAATGAAGCTTCTTTTGCTTGTCTTTAAGATCTTGCTTGATAAATTGAATATTTTTACGCGTTTTCTCATTCAGCTTAATCTTATCGAGAAGAAGGTCTGCATAAGGTTTATTTTTTTTTAGCTCTTGAATAATAGCACTTTTAACATCCTTAATTATTCCCGAGCGAATTTGCGTATTTCCAAGCTTATTTTTTGTTTGAGATTCAAAAATCGGTGAAGCGATTTTTATTGCAATGCATCCTACTAGACCATCACGGACATCATTACTTGTAAATGTCTTTCCAAAATACTCATTGATTCCCTTAACAATAGCCTCTTTGAAGGCTGTTAGATGTGTTCCACCATCTACAGTTTCCTGACCATTAACGAAGGAGAAATAACGTTCATTATGTGCTTCTAAATGGGTAAATAGAAAGGATAATTCAGAATTTTGGAATACTATAGGAGGATAGAGAGTCTCTTCAGGAATTTCTTCTTTGAACAGGTCTTGAAGACCTTGTTGTGATACAAAAATTTCATTATTACAAATTATTTCAAGGCCGGGATGTAGATAGGTATAACGTCGAATTTTCTTTCTTAAGAACTCATCATTGAAAGAGAAATTGATAAAGATGGTTGGATCCGGAGAAAAAGTGATTTCTGTTCCATCAGGATCTTTTGTAGATCCCTGGCGAGAATCTTGTAAAATGCCTTTGCAAAATGTTGCGAGATGATATTTTTTTTTACGTATAGAGCGCACTGTAAATGTCTCTGAAAGGGCATTCACAGCTTTTAGCCCAACACCATTTAATCCTACAGAAAAATGGAAAACATCTTGAGTATACTTTGCTCCTGTGTTGATTTTAGAGACGCATTCGATCATTTTTCCTAAGGGAATTCCTCGACCATGATCACGCACAGTTATACTAGTGGAATCAGCACAAATGGAAATGGCTTTCCCATGTCCCATGATAAATTCATCAATCGCATTATCTACAACTTCTTTAAATAAAGTGTAGATCCCATCTTCAATTTGGGAACCGTCCCCTAATCTGCCTATATACATACCCGCACGTAGGCGGATGTGTTCTAAAGAGGCTAGAGAAACAACATTAGCTTCAGTATATGTTGCCATATTTTCTATTCTTCTTATTGCATTCTAGGGAAAAGACTTATGTTAGAATTTTATTGCACAATGCTAGAGTAAACAATTTAACGATTAGCCATAGCAGTGCTATGAGTATTTCTCAATACCGGCCTCGTTTATTGTTAGACTCAAAGTGATCTAAGCTCCTTTCCTAGAAGATTTGCCAGATTACGACATTTCTTTTTCTCAATCAAGATAGACGTAATTCTTAGACTAATGTTCAAGATTTTAATATTTTATAATTCTTTTTCTAATTTTCAGTTTTAAAATGGGTAATATTCTCATCTTAGATTTTATCTTAATGAGATAGTATTTTCTCCGAACTAGATTAGCAATGTGTAAATTAGAACATTCAAGAATTAAAGGAATCAAGTAGGGATTATCTTGCATCTAAGATGGTAACGTAACTCCATTATATTTTTGTTTTTTATACAGAAAATACAGTTTGAGAATGGATAAATAGATAGCATCTAATTTTGTCTTGGGCTATACACCTAGATTACTTTCGTTCTCAATTCTCTATTATTTTTCTTGTATTTAGAGAATAAACGGAAAAATTACTACAACGTGCTTATGGTCTTAGGAGTTGTTGGAATTAGCTATCGAGAGGCTGCTTTAAAAGAAAGAGAAGCAGTTATTAATATCTTAAAGGATTTTGAAGCTAATTCGTTATTTTCTCAACGTTTTTTCGGTGGTGACGGATCTTTCGTTTTACTACTTACATGTCATAGAGCTGAAATTTACTATTTTTCTAAAAGCAATAGTAATGTTCAATCTGAATTGCTTTCGCGGATTTCTGCTTCAGGAGCTCGTCCCTATTGTTATCAAGGATTAGCATGTTTCACCCATTTATTTACTGTTACTAGTGGTATGGATAGCTTGATTTCTGGCGAGACTGAAATTCAGGGGCAGGTGAAACGTGCTTATATTAAAGCAAAAACAGAACGAGAATTACCCTTTGCTCTACATTTTCTATTTCAGAAGGCTTTAAAAGAGGGAAAGGATTTTCGTTCCCAAGTCTCTTTGTCTTATCCTATTGTAACGATAGAGTCTGTAGTCGAGGAAACTCTAGACTTGCATGGTAAATCAACAAAAGACAAACTTTTATTTATCGGTTACTCTGATATTAATCGGAAGATCGCAAATGGGTTGAGTGCGAAAGGTTACCGAAATCTAATTTTTTGCTCTCGAAAAAATATTTCCATACCCTACGATACGATGGCTCGTAGTCAACTTTCTTTTAGGGAACCCTATGATGTCATTTTCTTTGGATCTTCGGAATCTGCTAAAGATTTTTCCGGATTATCTTTAGAAAGTTTGGCAAGCATCCCAAGCCGTGTGATTTTTGATTTTAATGTTCCACGTACTTTTACTTTAATGGAACGTCCAAAAGATATCGTATGTTTGGATATGGATTTTATTAGCGAGCGAGTGCAGAAGAAACTTCAAATTAGTAAGCAATGTACAAATAAAGAAAAACCATTTTTAGCTCTAGCAGCAAGAAAACAATGGGAAGTTTATGAAAAAAAGTGCTCACATATATCTTCGAGCCAGGTTCGAGCTTCTCGTCCTAAGCTGTTGATTCTTTAGCGTCTAATTCATCTCTTGACATATACAGCTATCGAAAATACTCTAGGCTTTCATCGTTAACTGCGATGGATTTGTATGCAAGTGTGGTCTAGTACTGGCAGATTGTAGTTGATAACAAGTGCAATAAAAATCAGCCCGATTTTTCTTAGGTCTTTTGTTCTTTATAGTGAAAAAGATGAACAAGAAAACGAACATGATATTGTTTATAGAAACAAGAAATCGTTTTTATTTTTAAAGTTTGTATTGGCATAACTCGATTTAAAGGCTGAAAAAGCTAAGTCTAGAAAAGAGGTTGTCTAAATTTTCGATGAAGAAGAGACAGCCGTTCCTGTATAGGAAGAGCGTGCATGTTGGAGAAATTGATAAAAAATTTTGCCACGTATATTGGTATAACGTCAACCCTCGAATTCGATGCTGATGGAGCATATGTCTTGCCTATAAGTGATCTTGTCAAGATACGTGTACTACAAAATGCAGATAATGAAATTGTATTTAGTGCTTTCTTAGGGGAGTTAGCTCCTTCTGCGGATACAAATAAAGTATACTTACAAATGATGGTAGCGAACTTGTTTGGTAGAGAAACAGGAGGTAGCGCTTTAGGATTGGATTCCGAAGGCCATGTTGTCATGACACGTAGAATTCCCGAAGAAGTTTCATATGAAGATTTTGCTCGTTACATAGAGAGTTTTATGAATTTTTCTGAAACCTGGCTAGAAGATTTGGGATTAAATAAAGCACAACAAGGACAATAGGCAACAGGGGTAGAAAAACATGGGTGCACGTTTAATTATTGATAAAGGCCCGTTGTCAGGATTTGTTTTAGTTCTTGAAGAAGGAACAAGCTGGTCAATAGGAAGAGATGATGCAACTAGTGATATTCAGCTAGAAGATCCTAAGCTTGCCGATACTCAGGTTGTTATAAGTAAAGAAGCAGGTGTTTATTCTGTCACAAACTTAGACAGCACACATCCTGTTACTGTAAACGGAAAAGAGATAATAGAGACAACATCTCTACAAAATGGTGACATCTTAATATTTGGTAGCAATCAATATTCTTTTTTCACAAATGAATTTGATCCTGAAGATGTTGTTTACGATTTTGACTTTTCTTCAGAAAATACAACTAATGTCTCGCCTGAACCTGCCGATAGTAAAAAGAAGACGAAGAAGAAAACCAAGTCTTCACAAGACGGAAAAAAGTCTTCTTCTTCAAAGCAGCAAGATTCTTCCGATACTTCTCCTACTGATAAAGACAAAGAACTTGCTGAAGCTTTCTTGGCTTCTGCAAAGTCAGAGAAGAACACTTCCGATCAAAAAGTAGATATAGATACCCTACCTGATACCGGAACAAAAAAGAAAAAATCCCCATTGGGGGATGTAAAAAATACTGAAACCCAGCATGCTACTATGGAAGAAAACGGAGCTTTGCCTAATCAAAATCAGCAGCCGTTACCCGATTCTGACCCTGCCAACCAGGAACAGTCTCAAGAAAGTGATCGGCCTAAAGAAGGTGAGCTTGTCAAAGAATCTCCCGCTTCTAAGAAAGAAGAAGTAACTCCCCAAGGAACTACAACTGATGAGAATCAGGATGTAGAAGAGCCAAATGACGACAAAGAAACTTCTGAAGAAACGACTGATAACAAAGAAGAAGCTGAAGAGAAGCCCGAAGAGGAAAATCAGAAAGAGAACAAAAAAACTGATAAAACTGAAGTCTTGTCTCCGTTTAATGTACAAGATCTCTTTAGATTTGATCAGGGTATTTTTCCTGCAGAAATAGATGATATTGTTCAAAAAAATGTTTCTGTAGATCTTTCTCAACCCTCACGCTTTTTATTAAAAGTGTTAGCTGGAGCCAATATTGGTGCGGAATTCCATCTAGATACGGGAAAATCCTACATTTTAGGTAGCGATCCTGCGTCTGCAGATATTGTCTTTAATGATCTTAGCGTCTCACATCGCCATGCAAAAATCATCGTAAGTAACGATGGTTCTATCATGCTGGAAGATCTAGGAAGTAAAAACGGTGTAATCATCGAGGGAAAGAAAATAGAGCACAGCTCTACCCTAAGTTCTAATCAAGTTGTTGCTCTAGGAACAACTTTATTCTTGCTGATAGATCATCTTGCTCCTGCGGATACGATCGTAGCCTCATTTGCTCCAGAAGATTACGGTTTGTTTGGGCGTCCTCAAGATGCTGAGGAAGTGGCTGAGCAAGCTGCTCAGGAAGAAGAAGAAAAGCGTAAACGAGCTACTCTTCCTACAGGATCATTTATACTTACATTATTCATTGGTGGCTTAGCTATACTTTTCGGCATAGGCACAGCTTCTTTATTCCATACGAAAGAAGTCGTTCCTATCGAGAATGTAGACTTTCAAGAAGACATCGAACGTGTAGTAAATACATTTCCAACAGTTCGTTACACGTTTAATAAAAATAACGGTCAGCTCTTTTTAATTGGGCATGTAAAAAATAGTATTGATAAAAGTGAGCTTCTCTATAAGATGGACGCTTTGTCTTTCATCAAATCTATTGATGACAACGTCATTGATGATGAGGCTGTCTGGCAAGAAATTAACATATTGTTATCAAAAAGAGCAGAATTTAAGGGCGTGAGTATGCATTCTCCAGAGCCTGGCCAATTCGTGATAACAGGATATCTAAAAACAGAAGAGCAGGCTGTATGCCTCTCTGATTATCTTAATGTACATTTCAACTATCTTTCTCTACTTGAGAATAAGGTAATCATAGAATCGCAGATGTTGAAAGCTATTGCTGGCCAACTTTTGCAATCAGGATTTGCAAATATCCATGTAGCTTTTGTTAATGGCGAGGTTGTTCTTACCGGTTATGTAAACAATGCTGATGGAGAGAAATTCCGTTCCGTTGTTCAGGAGATTTCTAGTTTGCCTGGCGTGCGCCTTGTGAAAAACTTTGTTGTTTTGTTACCTGTTGAAGAAGGGATAATAGATTTAAATTTGCGGTATCCTAGCCGTTATCGTGTAACCGGGTATTCAAAATATGGTGACGTAAGCATTAATGTTGTAGTCAATGGCAGGATTTTGACCCGAGGTGACGTTATCGATGGAATGACGGTAACAAGCATCCAGCCGAACTGTATCTTTTTAGAGAAGGAAGGGTTGAAATATAAAATCGAGTACAATAAATAGCTAATGTTAAGGCTTGTTAATTCTTTTGTATTTAGGAAGAAATACTATGTTTAATATGGAAAATACAGCTGCTAAAGAAGATAAATCTTCTCATCAGTTGTTTGATTTAGAGAAAGATATGCAGGATCTGAGTAAAGCTCAGGAGATCAAAGCTAATGTGCAGGATAAAGTGCAAAAATTGAACGCTTCTCTTCGTGAAGGTTCTGATAAAGCATTCTTTGAAAAGCAACAAGCATTGTTAGCAGGATATCTAGCCCTTCAGAAAGTTCTCGGGCGGATGAACCGCAAAATGGTTTAACAGACTAGATAAGTGGAGAATTTATGAGTAGTGGTAGCGGGAGCAGTTGCTCAGCATTTAATTTTAATGACATGCTTAATGGCGTATGTAAGTACGTCCAAGGTGTGCAACAATATCTAACAGAATTAGAAACCTCAACGCAAGGTACCGTTGACTTAGGTACGATGTTCAATTTGCAATTTCGTATGCAAATTTTATCACAGTACATGGAAGCAGTATCCAACATCTTGACAGCAGTGAACACAGAGATGATCACTATGGCAAGAGCTGTTAAAGGAAGTTAATAAACTAAGAGAAGGATCATGGCAGATTTGGAATTATTTAAAGCAGATTTTGCGTTGTTGTTTGAAGCTGGCATGTTGGCCATCAAACAAGGTGATGAAGAAAGCGCGAAAAAGCTTTTTCAGTCTTTACAAATCTTAAATCCTGACCATTATGGTTACGAATTAGGATTAGCATTGATTGACCTGCATAAGATGGAAATTTTTGCTGCAGAAGAGCGATTAAGTGCTTTAGCACAAAAAGAAGTCGATAATTGGAGCATTAAGTCTTTCCTTTCTCTAACACATATGATGATCGTCTTGCATCAGGGAAGCTCTTTCGAAGTGCGCCGTGAAAGCTTGGAAAACTGCTTAAAATTAGCTGATCAGGTGTTAGAAAATTGTGAAATAGAATCAACAAGAATTCTTGCCCAATCCGTTTTAGACTGGCATGATACTCTAGTAGCTAAAAGTGGTGGACCTTTAGGTTAACCTATTTTTTGGTTCTAAATAAAATACACATGGTTGTTGTCTTATGATAGATCCTTTGCAGCTTTTCCCGAAGCTAGACTCTGATAAAGAAACAGCTTCTATACAAAAGCCTTCAGGAACTCCTTTAGCAAGCGAACTAAATAAGGAAGTTCCTGCATTTTCTTTAGGAATGTCCGCAGATGCCCTTAATAAAAATGTTGAGGATGTAAAACCTAATCCTATGGCGATGATGCAAGATAGAAACTCTAACATCATCGATCCTGAATTAGAAGAAGCCTTGGACTCTGAAGAGCTCAAAGAACAAATAAATAATCTCAAAGAGCGCTTATGGGATGCACAATCAACCTTGCAAGACCAAGATCAAAATAAGTTGTCTCCTGAACATTTTGAAGCTGTTAGTGTAATTATTGATTTAATTAATGGAGATCTCAGTGACATAGCTGAGCATACACAGCAAAGCTTGCAGAAAAAGACAGAAGAAGAAAGTGATTCTGTTACACGTAAGATGATCAATTGGGTTTCCTCAGGAGAGGAAGTATTAAATAGAGCTCTTCTGTATTTTTCTGATAGAAACGGAGAGCGAGAAAATTTAGCCGACTTTTTAAAAGTACAGTACGCTGTTCAAAGAGCAACGCAAAGAGCAGAACTCTTTGCTAGTATCGTAGGAACTACGGTAAGTAGTATAAAGACGATAATGACCACACAATTAGGTTAATATGGACGAATTGACGACAGATTTTGACACCCTCATGTCGCAATTAAACGACGTACATTTGACTACAGTCGTAGGTCGTATTACTGAAGTTGTCGGTATGTTAATCAAAGCCGTTGTTCCCAATGTTCGTGTTGGGGAAGTGTGCTTGGTTAAACGTCACGGCATGGAGCCTCTCGTTACTGAGGTTGTTGGCTTCACACAAAATTTTGCTTTTCTATCGCCATTGGGAGAGCTTTCTGGGGTTAGCCCTTCTTCAGAAGTTATCCCAACTGGTCTACCTTTGCACATTCGTGCAGGTAATGGTCTTTTAGGACGTGTATTGAATGGTTTGGGAGAACCTATTGATGCCGAGACAAAAGGACCTTTAGTTGATGTTAATGAAACCTATCCTATTTTCCGTGCACCACCTGATCCATTGCATAGGGAAAAGTTAAGAACAATCTTGTCCACAGGTGTGCGATGCATCGATGGTATGCTCACAGTAGCTAGAGGTCAGCGTATAGGGATCTTCGCTGGAGCGGGGGTTGGTAAATCCTCTCTTTTAGGGATGATTGCTAGAAATGCTGAAGAAGCTGATGTTAACGTGATTGCTCTCATCGGAGAGCGGGGCCGTGAGGTTCGTGAGTTTATCGAGGGGGACCTTGGGGAAGAAGGAATGAAACGATCAGTGATCGTTGTTTCTACATCAGATCAATCATCACAACTACGATTAAACGCTGCTTATGTAGGTACTGCTATAGCAGAGTATTTCCGAGATCAGGGGAAGACTGTTGTTTTAATGATGGATTCTGTAACTCGATTTGCTCGAGCCTTAAGGGAAGTCGGGTTGGCTGCTGGAGAACCGCCAGCTAGAGCAGGATACACACCTTCAGTATTTTCAACCTTACCTAGATTATTGGAGCGTTCCGGAGCATCAGATAAAGGAACGATCACAGCATTTTATACTGTGCTTGTTGCCGGAGATGATATGAATGAACCGGTCGCCGATGAGGTTAAATCGATTCTTGATGGGCACATTGTCTTATCTAATGCTTTAGCGCAGGCCTATCACTATCCTGCTATTGATGTTTTGGCATCAATTAGCCGTTTGCTGACAGCAATTGTTCCTGAGGAACAAAGGCGCATAATAGGAAAAGCTCGTGAAGTATTAGCAAAGTATAAAGCAAACGAAATGCTTATACGTATTGGAGAATATCGCCGAGGTTCCGATCGCGAAGTGGATTTTGCTATAGATCACATAGATAAGTTGAATAGATTCTTAAAGCAAGATATCCATGAAAAGACTAATTACGAGGAAGCTGCACAACAACTTCGGGCAATTTTCCGCTAAGATATTAAGGGTAGAATGCCGTGCCTAAATACCCGTTAGAGCCTGTTCTAGCGATTAAAAAAGATCGTGTCGATAGAGCAGAAAAAGTTGTTAAAGAAAAGCGCCGTCTTTTAGAGATAGAACAAGAGAAGTTAAGAGAAATTGAAGCTGCTCGTGACAAAGTGAAAAATCACTATATGCAAAAGATTCAGCAATTGCGAGAATTGTTAGATGAAGGCACAACGAGTGATGCAGTTTTACAGAGAAAAGCTTATATTAAAGTTGTTGCTGTACAACTGGCTGAAGAAGAAGAAAAGGTTAATAAACAAAAAGAAAGTGTTTTAGCAGCTTCTAAAGAGCTGGAAAAAGCAGAAGTTAATTTAGCCAAACGGCGAAAAGAAGAAGAAAAGACGCGTTTACATAAAGAAGAGTGGATGAAAGAAGCTCTAAAAGAAGAAGCGCGAGAAATAGAGAAAGAGCAAGATGAAATGGGACAGCTGCTTCATCAGTTGCGCAAGAAAAAACAACGTGAATCGGGGGAATCTAGTTCATGGAATTAAATAAAACATCCGAGTCTTTGTACAATTGCAAGACAGATCGCCATTCAGTACAACAGGACGTAGGTCCGGAGCCTAAAGATAACCGCGACGTTAAAGTATTTTCTTTGGAAGGCCGCCAACAATCCAAACAAGATCGTCAGGATAAAGTTTCGAATAAAGGTTCTCGTCAAGAATCTCGAGGAGCTGATGATAAGCATGTGGAAGAGAAAACATCTGCTGTATCTTCTAAAGAAGAAGATAAAGAAGATGGTGATGGCTTCATGGCTTATGACAATCCTACAGCAGGAATGGCATTTGTAGATGTCGCTGCTCCTGTTTCTAGCGAAGTTGTTGTAGAAAGTGCTACAGTAGCTGTCGCTAGTGCAGATTTACAGTGGGTGCAAGAAGTTATTGCTAATACTGTAGAATCAATGATGGTTGCTGATGTTAATGGTCAGCAGTTAATCGAATTAGTTTTAGATGCTGAAGGTAATGTTCCTGAAATTTTTGCAGGTGCAAATTTAACTTTAGTACAATCTGGAACAGACCTTTCTGTAAAATTCTCTAATTTTGTAGATAATGCTCAGATGACAGAAGCAATGAATCTCATTGTAAATAATCCTTCTCAGCTTGCTAGTTTAGTAGGAGCATTAAAAAATCGTCATTTAAATTTGACAGAATTGACTGTTGGATCAAGTATTGTACAATTGCCAACTGTTGAAGAGGTGCAAACACCTCTACATATGATTGCTGCCACAATTCATCAAAGAGATGAAGAGAGAGATCAAGAAGGGAAAGATCAGCAGCAACAGCAAGATCAAGAACAAAACCAATATAAAGTTGAAGAAGCACGTTTATAAAGGTGATTTCTCATGGCAGTAGCAGCGGAGCCTAGCGCTAGTTGGTTAAAATCTAGAAATGATTTCCTAAGTTCTTTAGTGAAAACAGAAGAAGGAATTTCTCTTCCTTCGTTTCCTAAAGATCTATGCCAACGTAGGTTGAAAGAAAAATTTCGTTTAGAAGAAACAAGTCTTACTATTCAACCCCGAGGCTCCCTCTCTGCTACACAAGCTGTTCAAGATTTTGGAACACATCTTCTAGTTCAGTCATTTCTAGCACAACCTTTAGATCCTGGAACCTTCTTCTTTGTTACTTCAGAAGCAGATCTTCAATCTTTCATGGTTGCTGTATTTAATGATTCTAGTTTAGCTTCCTATTTCTATGAGAAGGATAAACTATTAGGATTCCATTATTACTTTTGTGCAGAGCTATGTAAGTTACTTCAAGAATTAGCTTGGTTGCCCTCTCTATCTGCTAGAGTTGTAGGAGATGCACGGTTTTCTAGTAAGGATCTACAAGGATCCTACCAGGCTGTAGATATCACTTGTGGATTAGATGGAAAATATATGCGTTTCCGTTTACTTTTCCCAGAAGCGGTATGTGATAGTTGTAAACAGTTCCTTTCTGCGTCGGATCAAAATTTTGATGTTCATCAATTAGATCCTACCCCTTTGACGATGTCTATAGAAGTTGGTTATTGCCAACTAACACAAGAAGAATGGCAACAAGTTGTACATGGCAGCTTTATCTTATTAGATAGTTGTTTATATGATCCTGATACAGAAGACAGTGGTGGCTTACTTACTATTCAGGGACATCAATTTTTCGGTGGTCGTTTTGTTGATCAAACCTCTGGAGAATTTAAAATTACCAGCTATCCAAGTTTACAACAGGAAGAACCTACTGAAGAAACACCAGAAGCTGCTCTACCTGCAGCACCTTTACCAGGAAGCTGTAAATTAGTAGCCGAAGCTTCTAGATACTCATTAACTGTTGAAGAGTTTTTAAAACTTACTCAAGGCAGTATCTTAAATCTCGATGGTGTCCATCCCTCTCGAGGTGTGGATTTGATTCTCAACGGAGCGAAAGTGGGGAGAGGAGAGATAGTATCTTTAGGAGATGTCTTAGGAATTCGAGTCCTAGAAGTATAAACGCATAATTGTCCCCTATGGATTGTCAATCCGAAATACCTTCTCAAAATCAGGTGATTGGTGAATATCACATCAAACAAATCCTGAGTAAGAAAGAAGGCAGCGCGGTGTACCAGGGTTTGCATCCTGATACTCTACAACCTACAGCTATTAAAGTTCTTGCCACACCTTTGGTTGCTGATATACGAGTTCATAATTTCTTAAAGGAAGCACGGATTGTTGAGCAAATCTCACATCCAAATATTGTTAAGTTATACCAATATGGACAATGTAGGGAAGGCCTGTACATAGCTATGGAATACATTCAGGGAGTTTCTCTTAGACACTACATTCTCTCCCAGCTGATTCCTTTATCACGTGCTATTGATATTATCTTACATATTGCCCAAGCTATTGAATATCTACATAGTCGAGGTATTCTCCATAGGGATATAAAACCAGAAAATATCCTTATGACATCTCAAGGACAAATCAAGCTTATAGATTTTGGTCTTGCTGCGTGCTCTATGGATGAAGATACTCATCTTGCGTGTTTAGGGACCCCTGCTTACATGAGTCCCGAACAACGTCAAGGAGATAAGATTTCTGAACTTTCAGAGATCTATTCATTGGGCTTAATAGCATACGAACTAATCTTAGGAAATTTAGCCCTAGGTAAAGTTGTTTTATCTTTGATTCCAGATAGAGTGAGTAAGATCCTAGCAAAGGCTTTACAACCTTCTCCTAAAGATCGTTATGGATCTATGAAGGAATTCATCACAGATTTACATAGTTATCGTTATGGTGAAGATCTTCAAAAAGATATGCGTAATAAAGATCACACTGCACTGGTGAATGATCAGCTATATCATCAGAGATTTTGGTTATCTCCTTCGGAAATTGTTGCTCCTGAATTTTTATCGGTTTCTATATATGAACAGGGATATCCTACGTATCCCCATGTATACTATGAAGCTTATATGAGTGGAGATGCTTTTAGATTATGGTTTTGTTATAGTCTTTCAGGAAATCCAACTTTAGTATTAACTATTATCAAGAGCTTCGTAAGTCAATGGGGTCATGAAGATAACATTAGAAATACGATTCGCAAAATTCATAGTGAGTTGATGCGTATAAACGTTCCTATAGATGAAAAGGGAATTTCGTTAGTTTGCGTAACTATTCCAAAAGAAAAAAAAGAACTTTCTTGGATTGCTTGTGGGAAAACTAATTTCTGGTTAAAAAAACAAGGAAAGGTTCCTCAGAATTTTGCTACTTCGTCCTTAGGTCTAGGAAAAATTAGTTCTTTACAAATTCAGGAAACCAAGGTTGCATGGGAAATAGGTGATGGAGCAGTATTACATACCTTACAGGCAGACGATTCCATGTCATCTTTACACAGTCCTTTATTCACAGAGTTGAAAGATAGAGGACAAACAGCTATATTCTGCCCAATAGAGAGCGTACAGTACGGGATATTAGAAAATCATGACGGAAATCTTTGTCCCTCAACACTTATCAGCTTAAAAAGAATCCGGTGAAAATAGTGACGTCGAACATTGGAAGAAAGATCTTACAGGTCATAAATAAGAAAAAAGGAAAAATAGGAGTACTTTCTGTTCTGTTTTTCTTTGACCTGGTTTTACTTGGTGTGAATTCTCAAAAACCACCAATTAATGAACCAAGATCTCGAGCTAGAAACTCCCAAACAGACGAAAACAGCCAAGTTGCTGCCTGTCCTAAAAACATAGTTAATAAGACATCAGCAAAAAAATCTGATAAGCAATCTATTGCTAAAAGCTTACCACAGAATCAGCCGCGTCATTTTAAGAAATCTACACAGACATTTTCCCCAGGATTTTCTGAGGGCTCACCATTTGCTAAGCCTGAAGTTAGAAAACGTCCTCTTGATAACCGTTATACTCAAACGGCTACGAAAAAAACTCCACGTTTCCTTCCTAAACAAGAAGAAAAAACGGAAGTTATCGAAGAGAAAAGCGAAGAGGCTCAACTTTGGGAAGATAAGCGTGCTTATGCTAAACGTGCTGTAAATGCTATAAACTTTAGTGTAAAAAAGCTTGTTGAAGAGAGCGAAAAAAAGAGCTCTCAAGAAGAAGGCTTTAAAGTTGATAATAAAGCAGCATCTTCACAATCGTTGAACACAAAATCTCCGGATAAGCAACCCTCTATTGATAAGATAGCAATTCACTCTGATTCTAAAAAAGATGATGAGCAAGCGCCCTCCTTATTGAAAGGGAAACAGATTACCTGCGCGGATCTTAAAGATAATGGTTATACTGTAAATTTTGAAGATATCTCTGTTCTTGAGCTTTTGCAATTTGTCAGTAAGATTTCTGGAACAAATTTCGTTTTCGATAGTAATGATTTAAATTTCAATGTAACAATTGTTTCCCATGATCCTACATCTGTAGACGATCTTTCTACGATCCTTTTACAAGTCTTAAAAATGCATGACTTGAAAGTAGTAGAACAAGGGAATAACGTTCTTATTTATCGTAATCCTCGTCTTTCTAAATTATCGACTGTAGTTACCGATGGTTCTGCAAAGGATAATTGTGAAGCTGTTGTGGTTACCCGTGTATTTCGTTTATACAGCGTGCATCCTACGTCTGCTGTAAATATTATTCAGCCTCTACTTTCACATGATGCTATAGTAAGTGCTTCAGAAGCTACACGCCATGTCATTGTTTCTGATATTGCTGGAAATGTTGAGAAAGTCGGAGAGTTGTTAGCAGCTTTAGATAGTCCCGGAACATCCGTGGATATGTCAGAGTATGAAGTGCGTTATGCAAATCCTGCTTCACTAGTGAGCTATTGCCAAGATGTTCTTGGTGCTATGGCTGAAGACGAAGCTTTTCAGATTTTTATTCAACCAGGAACAAATAAGATTTTCGTAGTTTCCTCGCCCCGGTTAACTAACAAGGCAATACAACTACTAAAATCCTTGGATGTTCCAGAAATGGCACATACATTAGATGATGTCACAAGTCCTGCTGCAGCTTTAGGCACATCAGGAGCCGCAAATCCTAAAAGCTTACGCTTCTTTATGTATAAGCTGAAATATCAAAATGGTGCGGCGATTGCTCAGGCAATTCAAGATATTGGATACAATCTCTATGTAACGACAGCAATGGATGAAGATTTCATCAATACGCTAAACAGTATTCAATGGCTGGATGTTAATAACTCTATTGTTGTTATCGGAAATCAAACAAATGTAGATAAAGTTGTCAGCTTGCTCAATGGTTTAGACTTACCTCCAAAGCAAGTGTATATCGAGGTACTCATCCTAGAGACTAGCCTAGAGAAATCTTGGGATTTCGGAGTTCAGTGGGTAGCACTTGGAGATGAACAAGGTAAAGTTGCTTATGCTTCAGGTTTGTTAAGCAATACAGGTCTTACTAATCCTGCAAAATCTACAGTTCCACCTGCAAAGCCATCTCCAGGAGATATTCCCTTACCAACGCCTGGTCAGCTAGCAGGAATTAGCGATATGATGTATGCATCCTCAGCTTTTGGCTTGGGGATCATAGGAAATGTTCTTAGCCATAAAGGGAAATCTTTCCTTACCTTAGGAGGACTTCTCAGTGCTTTAGATCAAGATGGTGATACTGTCATCGTTCTTAATCCAAGAATTATGGCTCAGGATACACAACAAGCATCTTTCTTCGTTGGGCAGACGATTCCTTTCCAAACAACGAGCACAATTATTCAAGAAACGGGAACTGTTACACAAAATATCGAATATGAAGATATCGGTGTTAACCTTGTTGTTGCTTCAACGATCGCTCCGAATAACGTGGTCACTTTACAAATAGAACAAACAATTTCTGAGCTACATTCTGCTCAGGGTACTCTTACACCTGTAACGGATAAAACGTATGCAGCTACCCGACTACAAGTTCCTGATGGATGTTTCTTAGTAATGAGTGGTCACATCAGAGATAAGACTACAAAAATTATTACGGGAGTCCCTCTGCTAAACTCTATACCTTTAATTCGAGGTCTGTTCAGCAGAACAATAGATCAAAGGCAAAAACGCAACATCATGATGTTCATTAAGCCTAAGGTTATTAGCAGCTTTGAAGAGGGCACAACATTAACAAATAAAGAGGGTTACCGATATAACTGGGAAGCTGATGAGGGATCTATGCAAGTAGCACCACGACATGCTCCTGAATGTCAGCACCCTCCCGCATTGCAGGCAGAAAGTGATTTTAAAATGCTAGAAATAGAAGCCCGATAAATGCTATATAGAAAAAATAAGATGATATTCTACGCCATGGAATAGCTTCTGACTCTGTTGTATTTCAGGGGGAAAGCCAAGAAAACATCATCGGCCGTATGATTGTTGTTTTCTTGGCTTTTTTATTCCCCAAATCTATACTTACTCCTTCTTTTTGCCTAAATAGCTCAGTTGGTAGAGCAACGCATTCGTAACGCGTAGGTCGTCGGTTCGATCCCGGCTTTGGGCAAACATAGTGAAAAATATTTACAGAAAATAAAAAAACGGCTTACCTTCTTGCTTTATTTCTTAATGGAAAAGCATAAGAGATAAGAACTTATAAAGAGCAAAATCCTCTCATAATTGCCATTATGAGATTTTGTATTTTGCTTTCTATTTTAAAAGTATTTCTTAGCCTATTTCTATAAAGAATATCCCGTATTTATAAGATGGATATGGTGAAAATCAATGTCTTTTCTCTACTCCAGATTAAAAATACATATTAGGGGAAGAGGGCAACTGGCATGTCCTAAGAGGCAAGAGACTTTAGGGAGAGTCGTCCTCAGAGCTTTTGAAGATCTCATCTTAAAAGTATGTCAGGGCTTTTAATTTTTGGCCTTAGGGGGAAACCTTGCTGCCCTCCTATAACCATATATTTGGTGAGGAGGGTATTAAAAGCCAGAGGGAGATAAATTTTCCGCAAGTTTTTTTAAAACGTCTGCGCGTAGTTGCGTGATTACTTCTTTTTGCAGATTTTTATTATTTTCAGGTTGTTTTGTAAGTGCTAAGTGTCCACGACGCGCTTGCCAAAATACTGGATTCCAAATAGGGCTATTGTCGGCACCTTGGATCCATCCCAGGCTGATCCCTAATTGAATCCAGCTTAACGCATCTAATGTTTCCTGAAGGTCTAAATGATACGAATGTGTAAGCAATCCTAAGGCACGTAAAATATGATTTTTTAGTTCCCCAGCATTTTGTTCAGCATGTTTCTTTTTCGCTGATGCCTCCGCAACGGATATTTTTGAGGACCATATTCTCAACGATGATAGGATTTGCTCTTCAGTAAGCCCTAAAGAGCATTTATTGGATAACACTAGCATGTTTCCCATGTATCCTGGTGTTGCTGGTAGTAGTCCTGAACAAGCTACTTCTGTATCTTCATCAATAATATCGTTTAATTCCTGAGAATATACTAGTGTAGGAGCATGCAAAAAACACTGACTTTTTAATCCCGTACCACATTCTCGAGGATTTGTAGTTAGAAAACCAAAATCTGAAGAAAAAGCAAATTCTAGCTTCTCATTAAGATAAGAGTCTAACCGTACAAGCTGATCTAAAGCTTTTTCAGGTTCAGATACAAAGTCTATCGTATGGAGAATCAAATGATCTCGGAAATTTATTGCGGCTAGAATAGTTCCAGAACGATTTACAATAAGAGCTTCGCCTTCAGGATTCCCTGTTAGATCATGGGGAAATAGAAAATGCTCAATAAGAAATTCTTTTTGCCAAGCGGGAGCATCTTTAAGAGGTAAAACTAAAAACTCATCAAAACCTTCAATATGGTTGAAATGGGAAACTATAGCCTCTAAAATTTCCTGCTTTTTCTCCCTAGATAAACAAGGAAGAAACTTTGCTATGGAAAGATTCCTAGATAGTGAAAACGTCGTTATAGGCCAGGTTTTATTTATAGGAGGGGCGTCTTTCTTACTAGCAAAATTAAGAAGTAAATCATTGGGAAGAATCATGCGAATTCTGATTTTTTAAATGATTAATCTGATCTCGTATTACAGCAGCTTGCTCGTAATCTTCACGAGCTAACGTATCCTGAAGAGCCTCATTTAAAGCTATTAGCTTAAGGAGGGGATTCATACTCGCCGCTTCTCCAGGAGCACGACCAATATGCAAGCAACCACGACTACTGTCAGAAGTTGCTGATGAGAAAATAGCTTTAGTATGCATTAGTTTTGCAATAAGCTGTGTTTTGAAATTGGTATAACATAAATGACAACCAAGTAACTGATCTTCATCAGCAGTTGGTTTCCATACAGTTTTACAATTGCCACACTCTAAAGTTACTGAAGATCCCGAAGTACCTACGGCAATATTATCACGACTATAGTAATGACTCGGACAAGGACAAGATTCACATACATAAGAACGTAAGATCTTATCTTTATCTACTTCAGTATAGCAAATTATTGCTGGCTTTTGACAGTGATAACACTGATGGGATTTAGAAGTCGCCATGGAGATCTACCATTAAAGCCAAATACTAATACACCCAGTACCAATAACAAAAAAGTGACAAAGGAGAAAAAGGTTTTTTTAAAGAAATGTAAAAGAACCAAGAATAATCAACTGGGCCTTGAAGGATTTGAACCTTCGACCCCCTCATTAAAAGTGAGGTGCTCTAACCGCTGAGCTAAAGGCCCGAAGTTTGCTTGGTAATTTTACATTTTGACCCCAAGGGGATTCGAACCCCTGTTACCGGAATGAAAATCCGATGTCCTGGGCCAGGCTAGACGATGGGGCCAAGACAACTACAATATTACTAGTTCTATCCCTTTAGAGCAATCTTTTCCTCTCTTTGTTTCATATGAAAAACCAAAGAAATAGAGGTAGATAAAGATTACATATACGAAACAGAGCTTATCATATTAACGAAAGATCCGCCTCTTTTTGCTTCGTAATTTCGTCAATTTGCTTACAGAACTTATC
The DNA here is from genome assembly GCF_018343815.1 of Chlamydia crocodili. Taxonomy (NCBI): domain Bacteria; kingdom Pseudomonadati; phylum Chlamydiota; class Chlamydiia; order Chlamydiales; family Chlamydiaceae; genus Chlamydia; species Chlamydia crocodili. The sequence goes on from NZ_CP060791.1 coordinate 602,304, forward strand.
TGTTAATTCCTGGATCTTCTTCTCCATTCCTTTAACAGCATCTTCTGTTAAGTCAGAATCTTTTTTTAACTTGTCGTTAGATTCCCTGCGGATATTGCGAATAGTTACTTTCGCTTCCTCAGATTTACGACGCAACTGCTTGATAACTTCATTTCTGTATTCCGCAGTAGGCTCAGGAATCTTAATACGTACTATCGTTCCTTCTACATCCGGTTGCAAATTTAAATTTGCAGCAATGATGCCCTTAGATATAGCAGAAACATTATTCGCATCGTAAGGAGAAATAACTAACTGACGAGTGTCTGCTACAGAAATAGAGGCTAAATCAGACAGCCTCATTGTGGTTCCATATACATCTACGGTCACTGTTTCTACTAAAGCAGGATTAGCTTTTCCTGTTCTAAATGATCTGACTTCTTTATGGAAAAATTCCAAAGCACCAGCCATTTTCTTTTCAGTATCAGTTAGAATGGACATGCTGAGCGTCTCCACAAATTAATGTTCCGATATTCTCATCGAAAATAGCTTGCTCTAAAGAATGCTTAACAAAGCTAAAGACACGAATAGGAATATTGGAATCCATGCATAAAGATACAGCAGAAGCGTCCATAACTCCTAGTCCCTGAGATAGGAAATCCTTATAACTAATATGGTCATATTTTACAGCATCTGTAAACATTCGAGGATCTTTATCATAAACTCCATCAACATGCATGGTTGCTTTAAGTAGGATGTCAGCCTTTAACTCACAAGCACGCAAAGCAGCGCCTGTATCCGTTGTTAAATAAGGAGAACCTGCTCCTGTTGTACAGATTAAAACTTTACCTTGGCTTAAGGCTTCCGCAGATTTTTGAGGAGTATACAAGTCTGCTAATTGAGGGCAAGAAAGCGTAGAAGTTAATAAACAAGGAATATCATCGGCTTTTAATGCATCCGCTACAGCCATACCATTAATTAAAGTAGCTAGCATTCCCATTTGGTCTGCAGATACTCGATTAATTTGTAGTTCTTTTTGTTGAGCAAGACCCCTTAAGATATTTCCACCGCCTATAACAAGAGCTGTTTCGATATCGCAGTTGCGTACAGCACGTAATTCTGCTACTAATCTGGATAAACGAACTTCATCAATTCGGTTTCCACTATCTGTTGAGAGAGATTCTCCAGAAATCTTAAATAAGACTCGTGTTATTCGCTTAGACATATTTCCTCTCGCTTATTAAGCTCCTATTTTCCATAAAATGAATTCCTTCACTTCGACGGAATTGCCACTAGTTTTGCTAGCGTCATCAACCAAACCTTGAATGGTTATATCAGGATTTTTAATGAAGGCTTGTTCTAGTAGACAAACATCTTGGAAGAATGTTCCCAATTTACCACTGATAATCTTATCGATAACAGCTTGGGGTTTTCCCTGTATTTGAGAAGAAATTACTTCTTTTTCTCTTTCTAAAGCATCCACAGGCACACTCTCTTTATTTAAAAATAGTGGTTGTGCCGCTACGATGTGCATGGAAATATCTTTAGCTAGATCTTCTTTATCAGTAATTCCAGAAAGAACAGTCACGGAAACAGCTTTTCCATTACCGTGCGAGTAAATGCCTATACTTTCTTCCGTTGCTTTTGGTAAGTACTTAATTCTGCTAATACGGATATTTTCGCCGACGGTTTGCATAGTTACAGCGCGTAACTCATCAACGGTAAGAGAAGAGTCTTGAGATGAAGCAAGAAGTAGTAAGGCGTCGATATTGTCTACTTTATGATTTAAAACATCTTCAACTAAACTATCGACGAAAGATCGAAATACAGAGTTATTAGCTACGAAATCTGTTTCCACGTTAACTTCAACAACAGCAGTACCCCGAGCATCGCTTTTTGCTGCAATGACGCCTTCTTTTGTTTCTCTGTGCTCCTTTTTGCTAGCAGAGGCAAGACCTAATTTACGTAAGTGAACCACAGCTTCTTCAAGATTCCCATTGCATTCAGCTAAAGCTTCCTTACATTTGGTTAACCCTACACCGGTCTGTTGTCTTAAGAGTTTGAGGGTTTCCATTGAAAAGTTGCTCATTAGTTAGCCTCATTACTGTCGTATTTTTTTGCCAATAGATCTTCTTGACGGTTGTCATCGCCTGTTGCATAGATATCGATCTCTTCGGAAGACTCTTCTGTGCTTAAAGCTTTAATTGGAGAAACAATTTCAATACCTAGTTTTTTCTTGGTATTAACGATGTTATCTTTAATAGCGCTAATGATTAAGCGAATACTTTTTAAAGAATCATCATTACATGGAACAACATAGTCAATCGGTGTTGGATCACAGTTAGTATCAACTAATGCTAATACAGGGATGCCAAGCTTTTTAGCTTCTGCAACAGCGATTTTTTCATAGCTAGGGTCAACAACTATAACTAAACCAGGAATCTTTCTTAGGTAACGGATGCCTTCCAAGTTTTTCAATAATTTTTGATGACGCTTAGCAAGTAAAGCAATTTCTTTTTTTGTTAAGTAAGAACTATTTTGAGTAAGATCTTTTTCGATTTTATCCAAAGTTTTGATGGAATTTCTGATAGTTGTCATGTTAGTTAACATGCCACCCAACCATCTCTCAGCGACAAAGTATTCGCCAGCTTCTATAGCAGCTTCTTTAATGACGCATTTGGCTTGTTTTTTAGTTCCTACAAAGAGAATAGGCTTGTTCTCTTTGATGACCTTACATACTTGTGGAAGGGCATTACGTAATTGATAAAGTGTTTTTGCTAAATTGATGATGTAAAGACCGTTTTTCTCCTCAAAGATGTAAAGTTTCATCTTTGGGTTCCATCTTCGCGTTTGGTGCCCGAAATGAGCGCCCGCTTCCATTAAGTCTTTAACTGAAAGATTGCATACTGGTTGTTCTTCCAAGCTTTGTACCTCTATTTCTTGAATATATTAACAATGGCATCTTGATCCAACGTCAAGATTTCAGTCTTGGTGACGTTTAGAAAAGCGCCCGATCAGAATCGAACTGACACCGGTAGCTTGGAAGGCTACAGCTCTACCATTGAGCTACGGGCGCGTACTAAAAAGGAAATGTTAATTTAATAAAGCTTTTTACGCAAGATTGTAATCTCTAGGTCTCTAGCTTCTAGAAAATTTTAGATAGAGGATTCATTCTTACGCAAATGAATTTTAGAAAAGAGTTTTGAAAACAGAAGAGGGACTATAAATAAAAAATCAGAACCCAGATGCTCCTAGGTTCTGATAGCGGGACAAAAAGTTAGGATAGTATAAACTAAATCCTTAGAATCTGAATTGAGCGTTCAAATGAGCAGCTCTTTCATTGATTAGGCGTGCTTCACCAGTGATTGACCATTTATCAGCGTCGATTAAAGTCGCACCAACAGCAACACCGCAAGCTTTTCTAGACTTCATTTTGTTGATTTGAAGAGAAACAATGTGAAGAGATTTCGCGTATTTATCAGAGCCAATGGATGTCGCCTCCCCTAGTAATGTCGGGTTCCAAGTTGTTAAGCTTAGAATGGTTGAGGCTAATTTAGGTTGAGCAATACGAATGGTATCAGCATCAAATGTAGCTCTTGACCAGTTTACCCCAATGTACGGGACAAGCATATTCAATCTATAAGATAGGGCCATGCCTACTTGCCATTCATGGTACTTAATCGTTGCAGATTTAGTATCTGTAGCAGTTTCTGTTCCAGCTGTTAAAGGTAAAGGAAAGTTAGAAGTTGTTCCTTTGTATCCTCTAGGCTTATGAATCACGAATTGCGCTGGACTAGAAGTTACATTCAGCATTTCAATTTTAGGGTTGGACTGGGCGTATTGGAACTCTGCTCCTAAAGTCGCACAACCACATTCCCATAAGGCTCCACGTGCGCCAACGCTCCAAGAGAATGTTGTGTCGGTGTAAAGCTCTACTACGCCTTGAGTGATGCCTATATTGGGACGTTGACCGTTTAAATCACTTCCTGATAGACCAAGTAAACCAACAAGATTAAATGCTGCTGCACTTGCTTTAAAGTACCCATTGGATGCGCCTAATGTACAGAAAATATCGAAACGATCCCAAATATTTAATGCTAAGAAAGCAGAATTTGTAAACCACTCAGCATCTTGCATATGTTTGCCGTAGGCAATGTTTGCTCTGTCTGCAGCAGTATTGGTGTTAGAGGCTGTGCCTGTAGCGGATGTAGGAGCTGCAGACATTCCGCTGATAGTTTTATTAACATCAACTTTTAATACGCGATCGAAAACATAATCTCCGTAGTATCCTGCGCGGATGCTGATAGCATCACACCAAGTAGAGCAAGGATCACAAGGATCACCTGAAGCACCTTCCCACATAGTGCCATCGATTAATAAACTTGGTTCAGCTGGATTCCCTACAGGCAAGGCTTGTAAGGAGAGAGCGGAACCCGTAGCGGCAAACAGTAATGCCGATTTTAAGAGTTTTTTCATACTCACCTCTAAAGATTATGCTTAGTATCTTTTCTTTTTGTGCTCGCTATTCTAATTTGCTCTTCTGGCGGCACCACGTCCAAGTTAAAGCCAGACAAGATATCCTGTAGGCAATTAATGGCTTTGAGGAGTGTCTTGCAAGTGAAAACAGCCTTAAGCATGAACATACAGTTCATTAATCGAAAACATAACAAACTTTTCTTATTATAGTAAAGACGATAAGAAAAAAGACTGTTTTCAGGCATAGATTTCAAGCGATAACTCCTTATATCTGCTAATAAGTGAGCTAATAGATTTTTGTACACACTTTTATTTCTTATGCCACTTAGAATAAGTTGGAATTGCCTTCACAGAAGAGTGTAAAAAGGCTTTCTTATATCCAAATCATTATATGTTCTTCTTTATTTTTGCAAATAAAACAAAGCGAAATTATTTAATAAAACATTAAAATTTTTGACGATTTTCATTTTTATGTTTTATTTATAATGTTTTCATTTTTGCAAAAATTACATTTGTTTTATCCATTATTATGTCTTGTAATGCTCAGTTTATAACTAGCCGAATCTCTTGCCAGACAATGGTTGAGACCCTACTATTTGTTTTATGAAACCTCCTAATAAGCGTCGTTCTTATCTTACAGTTCCCGAAAAGACCAACAGGCTATTGTCGGGGATTATCGTAACATTGGCGATAATCGCTGTGCGTTTGTGGCATCTTGCTGTTGTTGAGCATGATCAGAAATTAGAAGAGGCTTATAAACCACAGATGAGAGTTGTTCCTGAGCTTGTTGAGCGTGCAACGATTTGCGATCGTTTTGGTAAAGTATTAGCGGAAAACAAGATGCAATACGATGTGAGTGTTGCTTATGGCGCTATTCGTGATTTGCCATCCAGAGCTTGGCATGTTCATGCAGATGGAACTCGTGAGCTTATTCCTGTTAGGAAAAATTATATTGCGCGTTTATCGGAACTCCTTGCTCAAGAGCTACATTTAGATAAAGATGCAATTGAAGATAGTATTCATGCTAAAGCCTCTGTATTAGGTTCTGTACCGTATTTAGTTCAAACCAATGTTTCTGAACGTACGTATTTAAGATTAAAGATGATGTCAAAACATTGGCCAGGCTTGCATGTAGAGCCTACAGTACGACGTTATTATCCTATGGGAAAGATGGCTTCGGATATTTTAGGTTATGTAGGACCGATTAGTGCTCAAGAGTATAAGCGAGTAACGCGTGAATTGAGTAAGTTGCGAGAGTGTGTTCGAGCATATGAGGAAGGAGAAGATCCAAAATTTCCTGAAGGTTTAGCGAGTATAGATCAGGTGCGCTCTTTACTAAATTCTTTAGAGAATAATGCTTATAGTTTAAATGCCTTAGTTGGGAAACTAGGCATAGAGGCATGTTGGGATGGGAAATTACGCGGTCAATTAGGTAAGAAAACAGTTCTTGTAGATCGCCGTGGAAACTTCATTCAAGGTCTTAATGAGATAGCCGCAACCTCTGGTAAAAAACTACAGCTTACATTGTCAACAGAGCTACAGGCATTTGCAGATGCTTTGCTTTTAGATCATGAAAAAACAGAACAATTCCGTTCAACACGATCATTAAAGAAGCAAAAGTTTCTACCTCCTTTATTTCCTTGGATTAAAGGGGGAGCAATTATTGCTTTAGATCCTAATAGTGGTCAAATATTGGCCATGGCGTCATCTCCGCGTTATCACAATAACGACTTTATCGATATGCGGATAGGATCCGAACCAGAAGCGAGATCTGAAGTATATCGTTGGTTAGAAAATACTGAGCATGTTGCGGAAGTGTATGATAGGAAAGTTCCTTTGCGTCGTGAAAGGAGAGATTCTCTTACGGGTTTATACTACGATGAGGAGCTTTCTCTTACTTTTGATTATTTCTTAGATTTTATTTTGCCAAATATATCAGAGCTTAAATCAGTTGTTAAGCTTTATGGAACAGTAGGAAATGCTATCAAGTTGCAGCAGGATGTAGAACGTTTATTGAGTATTTTCTCTTATTCTGAAGGGCATTGTTCATGCTCTTCTATATTTGATGCAGTCTTTCCTTCTGAGCAAGAGCATATTGCTATAGGCAGAGTCATTTCTATGAAGCAGCAGCAATGGATAAGTCGTTGCTGTAAAGACTATGAGCAAGAAATAGAGGACATTAAGAAGGAGCTAGAACCATTTTTTTCTGAGCTTCCAGCGAATTACGATAAGCTTTTGCTTATAGATCTATTTCAGATGGTTGTTGATCCTTCGAGAGTTCATCCTGAGTTACTTGCTTCTTTAGGATCTCTTTCTTTATCAGAATTTTTCGAATGTCAGGGACATTATGTAGCTTTGCGTAGTGCGTTTTCCAAGATCGTAGAGGACATTTTTACTGAGGTAGATTTTAAAGAGTGGAGAAAGCTCTATTTTGCAAAGTTTCTAGAGGTTAAGAGAAAAGAGGAAAGCGATAGGAAACAACGCTACCCCACGCCGTATGTGGATTATTTATTAGAGGAAAAACATGCACAATATCAGGATTTCCGTCGTTGTTACCTTGATAAGTTTTTAGTATATTTACTTTCTGGTTGGGGGGAAACAGAACATCTAAAAGCTTATTACGAAGCCCTTTCCATATGGAAAGGGGAATTAGAAAGTGGTGCACATAAGGCATTGTCATGGCACGAGCATTATGAGTTTTTAAAACAAAAGTTTTCTGATTCTTCAGTTGACCTATTGCATTTGTTCTTATCTTTTAGAGAATTTTCTGAGCTTCAGCGGCCTCTTTATGGAAATTATGCTCCGATGCTTACACGAAATGTTCCACAAAAAGAACAAGATTTAGCATCAGCATTTTATCCTACTTATGGTTATGGCTACCTACGTCCTCATGCTTTTAGTCAGGCAGCAACTTTAGGGTCTATCTTTAAGCTAGTCTCTGCTTATTCTGTATTGTCTCAGGAAGTAATGCGAGGACATGTAGATTTAGACTATCTATCTCGTTTGCTCGTTATTATCGATAGACAGTCTTTTGGTTATGTAAGTTCTAAGCCGCATGTTGGATTTTTTAAAGACGGGTCTCCTATTCCTTCATTTTATCATGGAGGGATTTTACCAAAGAATGACTATGCAGGGCGCGGACGTATTGATTTGATTGCTGCTTTAGAGATGTCTAGTAACCCCTATTTTTCCTTGCTAGTTGGTGAGCATCTCTCTGATCCTGAAGATCTATGCCATGCAGCATCTTTATTTGGTTTTGGAGAAAAAACAGGAATAGGCTTGCCCGGAGAATATGCTGGTGTAATTCCTCATGATGTCGCGTACAATCGTTCAGGATTATACGCTACTGCTATAGGGCAACATACTCTTATTGTTACTCCTTTGCAAACGGCTGTAATGATGGCAGCGCTGGTTAATGGAGGATCTCTTTATATTCCTAATTTAATTTTAGGAGAATGGGATGGAGAAGAGTTTGTTGCAACATCTTCTGTGAAAAAACGAGATGTGTTTATGCCTGAGTGCATAACAGAATTGTTTAAATCCGGTATGCATAATGTCATTTGGGGAAATTATGGAACTACAAGGAGTATCCGTGATCAGTTTAACCCTGAATTATTAAATCGAATTATTGGAAAAACAAGCACGGCAGAATCTATAGTACGCGTAGGTCTAGATCGACAATATGGAAGTATGAAGATGAAGCACGTATGGTTTGCTGCTGTAGGATTCTCCGATGCTGAACTTACTCGTCCTGATATTGTTGTGATTGTCTATTTACGTCTTGGGGAGTTTGGAAGAGACGCAGCTCCTATAGCTGTAAAAATGATAGAAAAGTGGGATACAATAAGAAAAAAAGAAGATTTTTCTACCAAATAGCAGGGAATGGCATGCTTTTTGCTCCTGTAAAACACGAGGTCAACGAACTTGTGTGCCAGGAGAAATATTCATGGAAGAAGCTGCGAAACATCTAGCGAAAGAATTTCTCTGCTCAGGAATTAACTTCTTTTTGAGTGGAGAATATGAACAGGCAGAACGAAGACTAAAAGAAACTTTAGAGCTAGATCCTACAGCAGCACTAGCTTATTGTTATTTAGGAATTATTGCTTTAGAGCAGGGAAGAATTCCTGAGGCGTTAACTTGGTGCACAAAAGGATTAGAATCTGAACCTGGTGATAGCTATTTACGTTATTGCTATGGCGTAGCCTTAGATCGTGATAATCGTTGTGAAGAGGCGGTTGAGCAGTATCGTGCCTACGTGATTTTGCATCCGGATGATGCCGAATGTTGGTTTAGTTTAGGCGGGGTCTATCATCGTTTAGGTAGATATACAGAAGCAATAGAATGTTTCGATAAGATCTTAGATCTTGATCCTTGGAATCCACAAAGTTTGTATAATAAAGCTGTTGTTTTAACAGATATGGATAATGAGTCAGAAGCCATTATTCTATTAGAGACTACAGTAAGTAAAAACCCTTTGTATTGGAAGGCATGGATAAAATTAGGATACTTACTCTCACGTCATAAGCAATGGGATAAGGCTACGGAAGCTTATGAAAGGGTCGTGCAGCTACGTCCTGATCTATCTGACGGACATTACAATTTAGGTTTATGTTACCTCACCTTAGATAAAACACGATTAGCTTTGAAAGCTTTTCAGGAAGCCCTCTTTTTAAATGAAGAAGATGCGGATGCTCATTTTTATGTTGGGCTAGCCCACATGGATCTTAAACAAAATCAACTTGCATCTGATGCCTTTCATCGTGCACTTGGAATTAATTTAGAACACGAACGTTCTCATTATCTTCTGGGCTATCTTTATCACATGGAAGGGCAATCAGAAAAAGCAGAAAAAGAACTATCGTTCCTAACTGTAAAGGACTCCATGTTTGCTCCGTTGCTACAGAAAACAGTATCTTCAGGTCAATTTGAACGTAGATTGGATGTGCTGCCATAAACAGTAAAATTAGAAATTGTAGATTGCGAAAGTGAAGTATTTTTTTCAAACTCGTTGAGTTTCTGTGAGATTAAAAAAATCGCTTTGACGCAGAAACTTTCGGGACAAAAAAAATAGAACTCTTAAAATGATTTTGTGTTTCAAGACTTTATGTCTTTTTTTTGAACACAAAGTGTGATCTCCAAAAGAATGATTAGTGTTAACGTTCTTTTCTAAACAGGCTTGAAAGTCAAAGCTTCGCTTTTTCTTTCACGCCTTCTTTAATGCTTCGAAAAATATTGAAAATCTGTTAATCTGGTTAAGCCCTTGTGTGGTTTTTACACAATGACATTACGTGCGCAGAGGCGGGGCGTTATGAGCCAATCCATAGAAGATTTTTTACAGAATCATGAAGATTATCCTTATGGGTTCGTCACGCCTATAGAATCAGAGGGATTGACTAGAGGTCTTAGTGAAGAGACCATTGAAAAAATCTCCCAGCTGCGTAATGAGCCCTCCTTCATTTTAGATTTTCGCTTAAAAGCTTACCAACATTGGAAAAAATTACAGGAGCCTGCTTGGGCTAGACTAAATTATGGTCCCATTGATTATGAAGACATAGTCTATTTTTCTGCGCCAAAGCAAAAAAATCCTTTAGGACGTTTAGAAGAGGCTGATCCTGAAATTTTAGAAACTTTTAAGAAATTGGGAATCCCTTTAGACGAACAAAAACGTTTATTAAATGTCCAGAATGTTGCTGTAGATTTGGTTTTTGATTCAGTATCTATAGGAACGACCTTTAAAGAAGCTTTGGATAAGGCTGGGGTAATTTTTTGCTCAATGAGCGAAGCAATTCGTGAACATCCCGAGTTAATAAAAAAATATTTAGGGTCAGTTGTTTCTCATAGGGACAACTATTTTGCAGCTTTAAATGCTGCTGTTTTTAGTGACGGTTCTTTTGTTTATATTCCGAAGGGAGTGCGTTGCCCTATGGAAATCTCTACGTATTTTAGGATTAATGATAAGGAATCGGGACAGTTTGAGCGCACTTTAATTATTGCAGAAGATGATTCTTTTGTGAGTTATCTCGAGGGATGTACAGCCCCATCATTCTCTTCACACCAGCTGCACGCAGCTGTCGTAGAACTTGTAGCGCATGAACGGGCTGTTGTTCGTTATTCTACTGTGCAAAATTGGTTTTCTGGAGACAAGAAGACGGGCAAAGGTGGAATTTATAATTTTGTAACCAAGCGTGGTTTATGCGCAGGATACAAATCAAAAATCTCTTGGTCTCAGGTTGAAGTTGGAGCGGCAATTACTTGGAAGTATCCTAGCTGCATTTTGAGGGGGAAAGAAAGCGTTGGAGAGTTTTACTCCATAGCTTTAACAAATGGTAAAATGCAAGCCGATACCGGGACAAAGATGATTCATGTGGGGGAAAAAACAACTTCAACAATAGTTTCCAAGGGTATCTCTTCGGAGGAATCTCATAATACTTTTAGGAGTCTTGTTTCTATTTCAGCAGGAGCTATGGGAAGCCGTAATTACACACAATGTGATTCGATGCTGATTGGACAATCGTGTGGAGCCTATACCGACCCTAAAATTGCGGTAGAAAATTCTAAGTCATCTGTTGAACATGAGGCAACGACATCAAAATTACGTGCAGATCAGTTAATGTATCTGCGTAGTAGAGGATTGAGTGCAGAAGAAGCTGTAAGCTTAGTAGTTCACGGCTTTTGTCGTGAGATTATTGAGCAGTTGCCTTTAGAGTTTGCTCGAGAAGCTTCGAAATTATTGTTTGTTAAGTTGGAAAATAGCGTGGGGTAGTTGATGCTACATATACAAAACTTACACGTATGCTGTGAGGATGTTAAAATCCTGGATAATTTAAACCTGCACATCTCTCCAGGAGAATTACATATTATTATGGGCCCTAATGGAGCAGGAAAATCCACCTTTGCTAAAGTGCTGTCAGGAGATGATAGTGTTTCTATTATTTCTGGAGATATTAGCTTATTAGATCAGGATCTATTAGAAAAAGCTCCTGAAGAGCGTGCGCAAATGGGATTGTTTATAGGATTCCAACAGCCCCCAGAAATTCCTGGTGTAAATAATAAGCTTTTTTTGAAAGATGCCTATAATGCTTGCAGGCGTTCTCGCCAGGAAGAAGAAATAGCTGAACCTGAATTTGATATACTTTTATCCTCTGTTTCCGAGACTTATGAGTTTGAATCGTTTGAGCATTTCTTAGAAAGAAATATTAATGAGGGATTTTCTGGTGGGGAGCGAAAGAAAAATGAAATTTGGCAAATGCTTGTTTTAGAACCAGAAATGATATTATTAGATGAGCCTGATTCAGGGTTAGATGTTGATGCTTTAAGGTTCATCTGTAAAACAATTGAGAAGTATCGCGAGCTTCATCCTAGAAGTGCTATTTGTATAGTTACTCATAACCCTAAATTAGGAAATCTTCTTCAACCCGATTACGTACATATCCTATTAGAAGGAAGGATAGCATGTTCGGGAGGAGTTTCTTTGATGCGAGAGCTAGAAGAGAAGAGTTACTACGAAGTACTGTCCTGCTCTTCTCGGGGGTAATATGTTAAGTTTTTTAGAACATAGCTACCCTATAGCTAAAGATTCTCCCATGCATCAAGCTACGCGAGTGTGCTATGAAAAACATTTCGAATCGGAATCTTTTAAAGAGATTTTCCGTGCTTTTTCTTGGCTTAAAGATCTTGTGCAATCCCCAGAGAGGTATCATATTGCCCATGGGGGATCTGAAACAGCAAAGCAACACTGGTTACATCATGAGAATTCTCTATCCTGTGAGTGTATTTTAATTAATGGTAAATACGAACCCTCTCTTTCTCAATTCCCAGAGGGTGTGTTATCGATGTCTTTAAGGGATGCTCAATCTGTTTTCTCTACTTTTATTCAAAGATACGATGTGGATACTCAGCCTCTAGCATTTCTTAATACTATATGTTCTCAGGAAGAAGGTGTGGTTATCTATATTCCTGAAGAATTCCAGGTAAGTGAACTTTTAAGTATTCGCCATATTTGTTTTCCAACATCTCAGGATGATCGGGTGATCTATTCTCCAAAGATTATCTTAATTTTAGGAAAGCAATCTAGCTGTTCTGTTCAAATTTCTCATCATACTGAACGAGAAAGTGGTGTTGCTGAAAGCTTTGCTATTATTAATGGTGTTACCGAGGTCTTTGTGTCCGAGGGTGCTGAGTTGTCATTGACTATGCTACCTAAATACATTAATGAAGAAAGAATAAGCTGGTCACATATAGCGACTATCGAAGAGCAAGGAGCATGTTCTATAGCCCAACATCTTCTTGAAGATGCTGGAGGCTATGGTTGGTTTGATAATACTTTTTCTATGATAGGCAATAACTCTCATGGAGAATCTTTAGTTTCTGTATTGTCTCCGAAAAAGACATGGGTAAGAAATCTTATGCACCATGATGCGGAATCGACAACATCACGACAAAATATCAAATCGATCTTATATTCTGGGCATTTCCTTTTTGAGGGAGGTATCCATGTAACTTCCCGTGGGATGTTTACAGACGCTTATCAAAAGCATGATACATTATTGCTTAGTGATAATGCTCGTGTAACAACTTTTCCAAGATTAGAAATTCTTACTGATGATGTCAAAGCTTCTCATGGAGCTACTGTAGGACCTTTAGATGCTCAGCAGATATTTTATATGCAATCTCGTGGCATGACACGTGAAGAAGCTCAGAAGAAGCTTGTTCGAGGATTTTTATCTATAGAACCTTCTTTAGAACATTTTCCGAAATTATCGATGCGGATGCAACCGCAAGAAGTTACTAAGGAGTACTCTATAGATGGTATGTAGGATAAAAGAAGACTTTCCTATTTTTTCTAATAAAAAGCTTCAGGGAGAATCCTACATCTACCTAGACTCTGCTGCGACTACACATAAGCCTAAAAAGGTAATAGAGGCTATTACGGATTTTTATAGTAGTACCTACGCCACTGTAAACCGTAATGTCTATAGCTCTTCAAAAAACATTACTGAAGATTATACTGCTGTTCGGGGGAAAATACGTGAGTGGATACAGGCTTCATATAATGAAGAAATTATTTTTACTCGAGGAACTACAGCAGCTTTAAACCTATTAGCAATATCTGCTAACGATATTTTCATCCCTGAAGGGGGTGTTGTATTGGTCTCTGAAGCAGAGCACCATGCCAATGTTTTATCTTGGGAATTGGCTTGTCGTAGACGTGGATCTTGCGTAAAGAAAGTGGCCGTTGATGATTCTGGTTATATAGATTTGGAACATTTAGAGACCCTGCTTAGGGCAGGGGCCTCTTTTGTTAGTATAGCGCATATCAGTAATGTTACAGGATGTATTCAACCTTTAAAGCAAATAGCGCAGTTAGCTCATACATATGGAGCGTATATTGCTGTGGATGGCGCTCAAGGAGTTGCCCATGCTTCTGTGGATGTTGTCGATTGGGATATTGATTTCTATGCTTTTTCAGCTCATAAAATCTATGCTCCTACTGGATTGGGAGTTTTATATGGGAAGAAAGAGCTTTTAGAGAAGCTTCCTCCTGTAGAGGGTGGAGGGGATATGGTCTCTATCTATGATAGTGAGAATCCAGAATATCTTCCCACACCGTTAAAATTTGAAGCAGGAACACCACCTATAGCTTCTATTTTAGGATTGGGAGCTGCTATAGACTATCTGCAATCTCTACCCGATGCTTTATATCAGAGGGAGGAAGAGTTAACCCATTATCTTTATAATGAGCTAATGACAATTCCTGGTATGCAAATATTAGGTCCAGGGGTAAATCAGCCACGTGGAGCTTTGGTGAGTTTGAAAGTTCAGGGCGCGCATCCTTTTGATATCGGTTGTCTTTTAGATCTTCAGGGAATAGCTGTACGTACAGGTCATCAATGCGCACAACCTGCTATGAACCGATGGAATTTAGGCCATGTCCTTAGAGTGTCGTTAGGAATATACAATGATAAAGAGGATATCGATACTTTTCTGTCTGCTTTGCAAGCTATACTAGCTAGAGTGCGCACATAGTTCTATTGCTAGCTTTTTTGAAAGTCAATGCGTTCTGTTCTAGGACGCCAGCGTAAATATGCTTGCCCACATTTATCCATTAACCAATTTTTAATGTATTGTGAACTATGGGTAAGTTTCGGTAATGTATAGGCTGTACGCGTCATGTCTATACGATAGATCCCGTGATTCTTATTTTTTCTATTTAGAGTATTTCCTAAGACAAAAGAAAAGGGGTAATGTTTCTTAACTACCCTTGCGGATGTGTCATCATATTTCCCAAAAGGATAGAAAAACCCTAAAGGAGTTTTCCCAAGAGCTTTCTCTATAGAATATTTAGATAAGAAAATTTCTGTAGCAAGATAGGGAGGGTTATGTTGTAAATTGCGAATAGCAAATCCTGACGAAGCTAATTGTATATAGGGGGAATCTGCAAGTATTTGCAATTCTTGTTTGGTACAAAATGGTTGATGAGTTGCAAAAACTTCGTCTTGGAAAGCTAAAGTTTCTCTAGGAAATAAACGATGCTTAAGAGGAAGGGAAGAAGCTAAATCTTCAGCGACATATCTCCAAGCAATTCCAACAACTGCGGGAATGTTATGAACTTGTAGAAAAGGGAAGACATGAGAGTAAAAATCTATGGAGGCGTGATCAAAAGTTAACATGAGAGATAACTTTTTGATAGGTTCTCCGGGGAGCACTAAAGGGTATGTTTGTTTAAGCAGTAATAAATACCTGAAGAGTTTTTCTAAAAGGCTAGGCTGTTTAGAAAAGAAAACTTGCCGAAAGGCTAAAACAATAAGCATGTGCTTGCCTTAAGATGAGGGTTTGTTATCCTCATGAGGATAGACAACTAGGGATCCCGAGAGAATTTTCGGGGGATGCTGAGAAGAGGGTTCTGTTGCTGTCTGTGTAGAAGAAGGAGATTCCGTTGTTGCATTAGGGAGTTCTGGGGTGTCTACAGGAGATGGCATACAGATCCTTAGTATAAATAGGTAGTTAGTGCTTTTTGCCAAAACGTTTAGTTAATGTCCACTCTCCATCTTTGTAGAATTGTTCAAATTCTTTGAATAATGGCAAGGTCTTGAGTTCTTCAAAATCCGTTTCGGTATCTTGATTTAAGATTTCTTTGATTTCTATAATTCTTAAAAGAGTGAGAAAACGTAGAGTGGGATAATCTTCAGAAGCCGCCGCCAACTGAAGAAGCTGAGAAGATTTTTCTAAGGCTGCTTGGTAATCTTGAGTAGCTTGAGCATCTGCGATTTCTTTTAATAAAACCTGAGCTGGGGAGGGCATATGGAAATTGGCTCCGCTGCTATAAGCAAGCCCCGCATAATAGGCTCCGCGTAATGGTTCATTATGGATATAGAAACATGAAGAAAGGAAACCTGCATAAGGCTTTACGGAATTTCCACCCATGCGATAGGCATGTTCTAACATTGGCAGGGCAGTTTTAGGAGGTATGAATCCCTGAAAAACTGCAGACTCTGCGGTTTTTGTAAGAAGAAGAATACTTTCGTGTTTTTTGCGATCACTTTTTTGAAAGTTATAAACGATCTTCCCCGTAAGAAATAAGGATAAAGTCACAAGGACTGTTAAAGTAAACGAATAGGAATAAACCCTTTTCCATATTGAGGATAGTAAGTTCTTCATGATTTTAAGATGTAAAGCGCTTAATAATCTCAGTGTATCTGGAAAAAATTTTTTCGTAAACTCCTTGATTTGAGATATTCTAACAGGGGAAAACACTAAAAAAAGCTCTTCACTTCTACAAGCTCTTTTGATAGAAAAACTTCTGTGATACTATTTTTCCTTAAAATAAATTGGGATAAATGCCATCTCTATGCCACTAAAAATGTTCCAGAGATGAATAAGAAAATAGCGAAGGTAGTTTGTGAGTGGAATTATCAATAAAGATACGATAATAGAAGTGGCTATCGATAATATTCGAGTGAGTCCCTTTCAACCTCGAAGGGTATTCTCTGAAGCAGAGCTTCAAGAATTAGTATCATCTTTAAAATCCGTAGGTTTAATTCACCCACCTGTAGTTCGTGAAATTCGTAGTGGCGATAAAATTTTATATTATGAATTAATCGCTGGGGAGCGTCGTTGGAGAGCTCTACAGCTCGCAGGATACACCACAATTCCCGTAGTTCTTAAGCAAGTAATCGCTGATGATATTGCTGCAGAAGCAACACTTATAGAAAATATTCAACGTGTGAACCTCAGCCCTATGGAAATGGCAGAGGCCTTTAAAAAGCTCATCAATGTTTTTGGTTTAACTCAAGATAAGGTAGCCCTACGTGTAGGGAAAAAGCGTTCTACAGTTGCAAATTACTTACGGCTGTTTTCCTTGTCGGAAACCATTCAAAAAAGTCTTTACTTAGGGGAAATTACTTTAGGGCATGCTAAAGTTATCCTTACTCTAGAAGATCCTAAATTACGAGAAACTCTCACCGAGAAGATTATCTCACAACGTCTTGCCGTTCGCGAAGCTGAACAAGAAGCAAAGAAATTGTTGTCAGGCGAGTCTACGATTTCTTCTTCTAAAGAACGCATAAAAATACCTTTGACTGGAAACTATCAAGGTATGCAAGAGCGTCTTAGCCAGTCTTTAGGCTATAAGGTAACGGTAAAGTCTCAAGGTTCTCATCATAGCATATCGCTACATGTTCATGATGAAGAGCAGCTCAAGCAGCTAGAAGAGTGGCTGTTGAAAAAGGCTTAGTCTTTAGAAGACCTTGGATCTTCTTTAAGTATCTCTTAAAGAATGCACTGATATGAGTGCTTGTCCCCATCGGATTGTTCAGGAATGGGCCCTTGAAGGCAAGTTTTCTGTCTTTTGGGACAGCGGTTATAAAAGACGCATCCTGTAGGAGAGGGAGTTTCAGAAGTATTTGTCTGATATGCTTTTAATTTGTGTTCTGCACTGCGATTTTCTGGAAGATCAGGAAGCTGTGAATTAAGAAGCATTTGTGTGTAAGGATGTTTAGGATTCAAGAAGATATCTTCTGTAGCTCCCGATTCAACAATTTTACCTTTATACATAATGATTACTTCTGAGCAAAAAGAGCGAACAACAGCTAAATCATGAGAAATAAACAGATAACTCATCTTCAGCTCTTTTTGCAAATTTGAGAGCATATTTAGGATCTGCGCTTGCATCGAAAGATCAAGAGCAGAAACTACCTCATCACATATAATAAGCTTAGGAGCCCCTAATAATGCTCTAGCTATAGACACACGTTGTTGTTGACCACCGGAGAGTTGATGAGGGTAACGGTAGAAATAATCAGCAGATAACCCTACAAGTTCTAAGGTTTCTCCAATTACAGAATGGAGTTTTTCTTTTGTAATTATGCGATGATGAATAAGAGCATGGCCTAAGCTGTCAAAAATCGTTTTTCTAGGATTTAAAGAGGCCTTAGGATTTTGGAAAACCATCCGCACATAGGAGCGAAGCTTTTTTAAATCATGTTTAGAGTGTAATTTGATAGGAGTATTGTTAAAAGATAAGTAGCCAGAGGTAAGCGATAATAATCCAGAAAGTGCTAATGCTAATGTTGTTTTTCCCGATCCCGATTCTCCAATTAGACCCACGATCTTCCCTGAAGGTATAGAAAAAGAAACATTGTCAATAGCTCTTGTTGCTATTGTCTTTCTTCGAAACCAACTTGAACGCTTATAATAATATTTTTTTAGCTGATTGGCTTGTACTAAAGAATCACTCATATAGCCAGCACCTTACTTTATGCCCTTTGCTTATATTTTGAATTTCAGGAGATTCCATTTTACATTTTCCATAGGCTTTCGAACATCTAGGATAGTAACAACATCCTGAAGGAAGAGCGCTGTAGTGAGGAGGTTGTCCAGGAATTGCTGTAAATGTGTCAGTTTGCAACGAAGGACGCGAAGCTAGAAGATCTTGAGTGTAGGGATGGGACGGGTTGTGAAAAATTTCCTTAGCAGAAGCGTACTCTGCCATTCTTCCTGCGTAGAGAACGAGGACCTCATCAGATGTTTCAGCAACAACACCCATGTTATGGGTAATAATTAATAAACTCATCCCTAGTTTCTCTTGTAAGCCTTTTAATAGCTGTAAAATCTGGTATTGAACAGAAACATCGAGGGCTGTTGTTGGCTCATCAGCAATTAAAATTTCTGGAGAGGAGAGCAAAGCCATAGCAATGGAAACTCTTTGTAGCATTCCTCCGGAGAGTTGATGAGGATAGAGTTTTAAACAAAGTTCAGGATTATGAAATCCTGTATCTATAAGAGTTTGGATAATTTTCTCTTTACCCTCTTTATGTGGAAGATGAAGATGCGTGCGGATAAGCTCTTGGAATTGTTGTTCTATCGTGAAAACGGGATTTAAAGAGGATTGGGGATTTTGGAAAATCATAGAAATTTTCGTTCCGAAAATTGATCTTAAAATTCCTCGTGGAGCTTCTAATAAATCTTTTTCATGGAAAAGAATTTTTCCTGATGCAGAAAATAACGGGGAAGGTAATAGCTGCATAAGAGCTTGAGCGGTTACCGATTTTCCCGATCCTGATTCCCCGATAATCGCTAACGTCCTTCCCTTATGCAAATCAAAGGACAATGACTCAACAATAGGGTAGCGTTCCCGACGTTTATTCAGGCTTACCGAAAGATCTTTAACCTGTAAGATGGGTGGACGAGTCATAAGTCATTTACAAGATCATTAAAGCACGTTATTATTACTAAAAAGGTATTCTTATGCAAACCCTTGCTCGTCTGTTCGGACAGTCTCCTTTTGCCCCGCTACAAGCACACTTGGAAGTCGTAGCATTTTGCGTTCAGCAAATGGTGCCAATCTTTACAGCTTTGCGAGATGGGGATTACAAACAGGTACAAACAATAGCGAAAAGTATTTCTGATAAGGAATATCAGGCAGATTGTATAAAAAATGATATGCGCAATCATCTTCCTGTAGGCTTATTTATGCCTATATCTCGGGCCGGATTGCTGGAGATTATTTCTATACAAGACAGCATAGCTGATGTTTCCGAAGATGTGGCTATCTTACTTACTGTTAGAAAGCTGCGTTTTTATCCAGAATTTGAGAAGATCTTTTTCCAATTCTTACATAAAAGTGTCGAAACTTTTGATCTTACTATGACGGTCATACAAGAATTCAATAAATTACTAGAAAGTTCTTTTGGAGGGCGTAAAGCTGATAAAGCGCGTTTTCTAGTAAGTCGCGTGGCGAAAGCAGAACACGAGTGTGATGTTATTCAACGAGAAATCATGCAAATATTCTTCTCCGATGAATTTATGATTTCTGAAAAAGAGTTTTATTTATGGCTGCAGGTAATTAAGCGTGCTGCGGGTATTTCCGATAGTTCGGAAAAACTTGCTCATCGAGTTAACATGACGCTGGAAGAAAAGTAATATTTCATGCTTGCCCTACTCATTTTTGTTCTCTTATGTGGTTTTTATACCTCTTGGAATATAGGAGCTAATGACGTTGCTAATGCTGTTGGCCCTAGTGTCGGATCCGGAGTATTAACATTACGTCAGGCTGTAATCATTGCCGCTATTTTTGAATTTTTAGGGGCATTGTTCCTCGGAGATCGTGTTGCAGGAACTATAGAAAGTCGTATAGTCTCTGTTTCAGATCCATTAATAGCTTCTGGAGATTACGTTTATGGCATGACAGGAGCTTTGTTAGCGACTGGAGTATGGCTACAACTAGCATCGTATTTTGGATGGCCGGTCTCTACAACCCATTCTATAGTCGGTGCCGTGATTGGCTTTGGTCTTGTTCTTGGTAAAGGAACAGTTATTTATTGGGGATCCGTAGGAGCAATTTTAATCAGTTGGGTAATCTCTCCATTAATGGGAGGATGCATCGCCTATTTGATCTTTTCTTTTATACGTCGAAATATTCTCTATAAAAACGATCCTGTAGGTGCGATGATCCGCATAGCACCATTTCTTGCAGCTTTTGTGATAATTATTTTAGGAATAATTATTGTTTGTGGCGGCGTAGTTACACGTTTAGTGCCTCTGCCCTGGGCTTTATTGTTAGTTTGCCTTGTAGGGGGATTTGCCTATGCCGTCATGTTTAAATATGTGCATACACCACATTGCTCCTTTATTTGTAGTTCACCAAAATCAGGAAGTTTACTTTGTCGTTTAAAAACATGCGGGGGAAACTATGGAAGGAAATACCTGATTGTAGAGAGAATTTTTGCTTATTTGCAAATCATCATTGCCTGTTTTATGGCTTTTGCTCACGGATCTAACGATGTGGCCAATGCCATTGCTCCTGTAGCTGGGGTTTTGCGACAAGCGTATCCCCAAGTATATTCTTCTTATACACTGATAGGACTTATGGCTTTTGGTGGCGTTGGATTAATTATAGGGTTATCTGTTTGGGGATGGCGAGTGATTGAAACTGTAGGCTGTAAGATTACCGAACTTACTCCTTCGCGGGGATTTTCTGTAGGTTTAAGTGCTGCTGTTACAATTGCTTTGGCATCAGCTATGGGCTTGCCTATATCTACAACTCATGTAGTTGTTGGTGCTGTCTTAGGGATAGGTCTTGCTCGTGGTATCCACGCTATTAATTTAAATATTATCAAAGACATTATCATGTCGTGGTTTATCACTCTTCCTGCAGGAGCGATACTCTCTATTCTATTTTTCTTTGCTTTAAGAGCGCTCTTCCAGTAAAAATAGGGAAATCATCTTAGATAATTTCTCAAGGTATATGGATAGATTGACAGTCAGGGACCTTTCCCCAGAAGAAAAAAAGGTTTTAGTTCGTGTAGATTTTAATGTTCCTATAAAAGATGGGAAGATTCTTGATGATATTCGCATTCGTAGCGCTATGCCAACAATCAACTATCTTTTGCAGAAACGCGCTGCTGTAATTTTAATGAGTCACTTAGGCCGTCCTAAAGGAACTGGTTTTGAAGAGAAGTACTCTCTTCAACCTGTTGTTGAGGTTTTAGAAGGTTATTTAGGACATCATGTGCCTTTAGCTCCCGATTGTATCGGAGAAGTTGCTCGTCAGGCAGTAGCGCAGCTGTCTCCTGGACGGGTATTACTACTAGAGAACCTCCGCTTCCACAGAGGGGAAGAACATCCTGAAGAAGATCCTACATTTGCTGCTGAACTTTCCTCTTATGGAGACTTTTATGTAAACGATGCTTTTGGCACTTCTCATAGAAAGCATGCCTCTGTGTATACGGTTCCCCAAGCATTTCCCGAGAAATCTGCTGCGGGTCTTCTTATGGAAAAAGAACTCGAATTTTTAGGCCAGCATCTGCTCCTTGCTCCTAAACGACCATTTACTGCGATCCTTGGTGGGTCTAAAGTATCTTCAAAAATAGGAGTAATAGAAGCCTTACTGTCGCAAGTAGATAATTTACTTTTAGCAGGAGGCATGGGGTTCACCTTCTTAAAAGCATTAGGAAAATCCGTAGGGAATTCCTTAGTTGAAGAATCGGGAATAGAACTTGCTCGTCGTGTTTTGAAACTTGCTCAGCAACGTAATGTGCGTATTGTTCTTCCTATAGATGTGAAGGTCGCAAAGACCTGCGAACCTGGGGTGACATGGTCAGAAATGTCTATAGATCAAGGTATTCCTTCGGATCTTGAAGGTTTAGATATTGGAACTAAGACTATTCAGGAGTTTTGTAAAATCATCGATGTTTCAGCAACAGTATTTTGGAATGGTCCCGTCGGTGTTTATGAAGTTCCTCCTTTCGATCAAGGTTCTATGTCTATTGCTAATTGCCTAGCACGACATTCTTCCGCAACTACTGTGGTTGGTGGTGGTGATGCTGCAGCAGTTGTTGCTTTAGCTGGATGTACTTCTCAAGTCTCACATGTATCGACGGGTGGAGGAGCTTCTTTAGAATTTTTAGAAAAAGGGTTTCTGCCGGGAACAGAGGTTCTATCTCCAGAGCAAGATTAAAATTCCTAAAGCTACTCTGTAAAAGGTGCTATATAGCGCCTTTATATCTAGGCACTAATGTCGTATTTCACGTCTTTTCTTTTGCATTCTTGTAATTAAGATTTCCTTATAAGCACTTTTCATAAAATTAATAATTTTTTTGTTTCATTTAAAATATTCTTATTTAATTCCTAGTTTGAAACAGAAAACTATTTCTTAACCCCTTCATTTATAACAGTTAAGCAAATTCAGAAGTGCTTTCGTTAATCTAACGTTCCACCCATCTTTATCTAATTTAAAAAGCGTATTTTCAATGAGATACGCTTTACTTGTTTATTAATTCTTATATTTTCAATTTCTTTCATTTTTGTAATTAAATTGTGCTGTTTTAGTTTTATTTTTGAATAAAAAGTGTGCGGCTAAATCAAATTTAATTTTAAAATTAAAATATAAAAATGGAGAAAAACTATGGGAATTAATCCAAGCGGTCGCGGAAATAATAATGATCTATGGATTTCAGGCGCTCATGATCAACATCCAGATGTCCAGGATGCTGGAGGTCCTTCTGGAGCAGTGGGTCCCCATAGAGTTTCCACACAAAATAATACCTCAGAAACTCCCAGTTTCTTATCAAGAATCAGCGCTGCTGTAAGTAGTTTCTTCTCCAATATATTTGGTAGAAGTTCTTCTTCACGAACAAGTTCTCGAGCTTCCTCTCCGCAGCAAACTCCATCTAGTAGTCGTAGATCCTCAAATGCATCGGATATGGAAGTTGGGGGCGCAGGATCAGATACAGGTAGTATAAAATCTACAGGTAGTACGGGCTCTAGCGATAGTGCAAGATCGATAGAGGGTGCTGCTCGAGGATTACAAAAGAAAGGTTACACTCCAGGAGTTAAAGTGGACTCACCAACAGTCCCTCGTAGGGGCGGAGTTCAACGTCCGAATACACCGCCACCACCGCCTCCTTCTTCTCCATCAACAAGTGGTATAAGACCTGTACGCGCTGCTCCACCTCCACCAACTACAGCAGGTACATCGCCATCCCCATCAACAAGTGGAACTGGATCTACAAAACGTAAGGCTCCTCAGCCTCCAGAAGCTCCTAATAAACGTCAAAGAACACGTCGTGACAGTATATCCTCTATTTCTAGTGCAGACTCTACAGTGAGTACGGACTCGAGTGTTGCTGAGTCGCGATCAATAGCAGATAGATTAAAAGCAGAATTAGAAATTCATAATACAACAAAACAAGCGCAGTTAGATTCTCTATCTACTCAGGTTAAAAATCGTTGGATAGAACGCGAAATAGACGAACCTATGGCTTACGGGCTTTCCTGTATGCAGACATTAACAGCTAGATTAGGTCAGGCACGTTTGGAAGCTCAGAAAGAATTGCGTGTATTGCGACCTGGAATCAATGAAGCTCCATTAAAGGCTGCTATTTCTCAGTCTCGATCTATATGGGATCTTGGAGAAAAAGAACAAAAACAGGATGGAGAATCTGTGCTTCTTCAAGTTCTGATACGTATGGGGCTAGAGGGGAGCTTATTAAGTCCTGAAGTTGACTACGTTGATTATGTAGATCAGCTTGTTGAGGAATATGGAGATACTTCTGAAGGTTACAATTGGCAACCTACATTGCAATCTCTTGCTCAGGATTTAAACGGAATAAGAAATTCCAACCCTAATGGTATGAAGAAATTCTGGTCTTCATTTGCTGGAAAAGGAGAGGTTACTGTCAGAAGTTTAACCAATAAGTTTATGGCTGCGAATACAGGAAAATATGATCCTTCTTCAGTTAAAGTAGACGTTCGTTGGAACCGTGGTGCTTTAGATTTAATGAAGTCTTTAAGTCCTGAAGTCTATGTAAAAACAGTTTCGATCATGGCTATAGATGCCTTTACTTTACGAGAATAGGATTTAGAGAAGATTAGTTATGGGATCGCCAATTTCAGGTGGTGGAGGCGCTGAGCCTCCATGGAAAGATCTATTTACAGAAAAGGATTCTTCGATAGAGGGCGAAGGTGAGGATGTTGATTTAGAAGATCGTATTTCTGATCATGTTGGCTCTATTTTGGATGAACAACAGGCAGAGCATGGGATTCCTGAAACTAATGCTTCCGAGGGAATGAATAGCGATCTTCAAGGTAGAATACATTCAGAACCACAAGAAGGTTTCTTTAAAAATATACTTACTAGGATTCGTAACGCAGTCCATAGATTATGGTATAACAGATTAGGATCTCCTCGTTTTGTAAGACGCGAGAACTTTTCTAGAAGTTATGCAGATCTTTTTACAGACACAGATCTACCCGCAACAACTGTTGCTGAAGCTAAAGCAGCCCCAGCAGCCACAGTAGGATGTTGCGCATCTATAAGACAATTCTTTGTAAAAGCGTTTAGAAAAATGTGTTGTTGCATTGCTAGAAGATGCGCAGAGTCTTCTATAGATTTTTGTGGTGCAGATCCTGAAGGCCCTGAGGGTACTATGGCACTCGCGTTAATGCTACGCATGGCGTGCAAATGGTCTTCGCAAAAAGAATTTCTTTATAAATCGCAAAACAAGGGGATAGATGCCTTTATAGCTATGGGAACAGCTCCCATTGCAAGTACTGTAGAAGCAACAGCTGTCTTAACATCTTTTGAAGATATTCTAAAAGGAGAGAGAGTGCAAGATCCTGTAGCAACAGTTCGGGGTATCACAAAACTTTCTTCTTTCGCTTATGATGAAACAATTAACTGTAGTGGAGCTATAAAAACTCTCCAAGAAGCTGATACTGATTACGATTACACACTTATATTAGATTTAGCCACGCGGCTTGATAATCTCGCGAATAAGGGATATGAAGAAGCTACTATAGTTAGACAGATTCTCTCATCTTTGCGTTATACACATACAAGTTTGATGGGAGAATATCTCAATTTATGGGGAGATGAATCTTCTCGAACAAGTCAGCAAATCCCTATAAATTATGATTTAGTAGTGACTATTGTTGAAAATAACTTACCCTCTTTAGAAGAATCGTATCGTGATAATCGTGAGCAATATGAAAAAAAACTTAATGATATAATACGGGAATTTTTCTTTTCCTATGAGACGAGAGCATCTAGGTTAAGAAGATTGTATCAAGGCAATATAGAAAATCCTCAAGATATAGTAGATGAAGATAGAGGACAATAAACCTGGTATTTTTAGAAATAAAAATAATGCAATAATATTTCCTCTAAAGAATAAGCAAAAAGAAAACGATACGGCCGTATTCTTCCCATGATGTTGGATTTGCGATTTTCTACAGACTATTACTTGCGTGTTGTCGAATTAGCTATCCGTGATGGATCACGCACTCTTGTCTATAATAAGAGACAATCCCTTTTAGAAACGTGGCCTATAAATGCGACTCTTTCTCCTGATCAAGATGGTATGAAAGAAACCATCCAAAAAGCAATTCAGGAGCTTTTTTCACGTTCTGTAATTTCCTATTCCCTATCAGGGAGACTCCTTTCTATTATTGATACGCGTCTACGTCAAGAAACACCCTACACTCGTATTTTATATAGAATATTTCGTAAAGATACTTTTAAGAGGAAACAGACTATTGTTAAAAAGCTCTTATTGTTGAAAAACATTATTTTTCTAGAGCGTCAACGTCCTTTAAATAAGATCTCAAATGTAGCCAGTGCTGTATTTGGTAAGGAAAAAACAAATTTCTCTTCTTGGGAAGATTTTACTCACGATGTTGAAATACATTCAGAAGACATAGATATGAGCTCTTCAATAAAAGAAGGTTTTGCTGCGGAATCTTCTTCGCAAGTAATCATGGAAGCTTTAATGACCTTTCTAGAAAGCCAGAATACTTACCTCCCCCTAAGTTTAGAGCTTTTAGACCAGTTCCTTTCTGAGAAAGTACTAGCTTTGCGCACATTATCAGAAAAAAATTTCCATCTATTAACAGAACTCAAAGATCTCTACACATTAAGTCGTGAAGATTTTCAAGCAGTTATAGGAGGTATTGTTACAGATTCTCTTTCTGATGTCCTTACGAATTCTCTGGTAGGTTCTCAGTTACTTACTCCGCAGGGGAAAACCATGGTAAACACCTGGCAAGAAGTTGCTGAATTTTCTCCGAAAGAGGCTATCTTTGCTCAAGGATTTTTAGCAGAGATCCTTCGACGTATTGTATCTGAGGATTTGAAAACCATTGTTTCGGTTGCTAATGACGCCACTCCAGAACAAATTGGCAGGATGTATAGTATTCGTGATTGTAGCCCAGGGTTGTGGTTAAAAATGATGCGTATACTGTTAATGCGTTGGCTTTTGGACTTTGATGATAAGGTATATTCTTCATTAAAAAAAAGTATTCACTATTACACGCCACAACCAACCCTATGGCAGCAAATTTTATGTATGTTTAAAAAATTCTGATCTTCTTCTTTGTTCCCAAGTTTTATTTCCTCTATTTAGAGAAAGGAATTTAAATAGATATTTTTTCTTTTAGGGTTTTTTCAAAGGAAAATAACGCAAAAAAGTGTATACTCTTTCGTTATGGTTCCTTTTCGTCTACATCATTTATACACATTACTTAATGAGCTTTACACCACACCTATTGGTGAGGTAAATCGTGTAGCTCTCTATTTTAAACAGCATCGTTCTTTAGGCTCTAAGGATCGTCAATGGATGAGTACGCGTATTTTTGCTATCCTTCGTCATCGACGGTTATTGGAGGCACTTATCCAACAAGATAATCAGGAAGTTACCCCCGAGACTTTAGTAGCTAAAGTTGAAGAAGGAGCTTTGGACGATATTGAGAAATATCAGGATCTTCCTTGGCCTGTACGTTATTCCGTATCTGATGATCTTGCTGATTGCCTAATTGAAGATTATGGTCAAGAAAGAGCCAAGGAACTCTCTGCGATTTTTCTTCAGGAAGCTCCTTGTGCTATTCGTGTGAATACACGACGAACTTCTATAGAAGATCTTCAAAAGCGTTTAGAATACCCCAGTGAGCTAGGATCTGTTCCAGGTTCTTTACGTTTTGATAAGCGTTATCCTCTGCAACACAGCGCAGCTTTTCATCGCGGCCTATTTGAAGTTCAAGATGAATCGTCTCAGAAAATTACTTTAGACATCCCTATAAGTAAAAAAGATCGTGTTCTAGATTTTTGTGCAGGAGCTGGCGGGAAAAGTCTGATTTTTGCTGAGAGAGCACATCACGTTGTTTTACATGATAGCCGTAAGGACGTTTTGGAAGAAGCGAAACAACGTTTGCGTAGGGCAGGAGTAAGAAACTTTTCTATAGGAGAGCAACATCTAAGGAGAAATAGCTTTTCTATCGTTGTTGTTGATGCTCCTTGTACAGGAACAGGGGTGTTTCGACGGCAGCCTGAAAAGAAAAGTCAATTTTCTAAAAAACTTCTCACTACATTCTCAAGGGTACAAAGAAAGATTCTTAGAGAAGCTATGAATTACGTAAAACCTGGTGGGAAGCTCATCTACATTACCTGCTCTCTACTTTCAGAAGAAAATGAAAAGCAAGTTGCTTTCATGAAATCTTTAGGATGGGAAGAAGAACGTCATACGCACACTGCATTATCAGCAGAGAGTGGAGACGGTTTTTTTGCTGCCCACTTTGTTCGCAAAAGCAATAAGGCTTCTGAATAGAGCTTAATCTAAGCCATATTCATGGTAAGGGCCATTACTCTGTGTTTGATGATAAGCAACAGTAAATTGTGACATTCTCCAGATGCTTCGGGGAATTTATCAAACTGTAATAAGATATGCAGAAGATTCAGAGGATCATTCCAAATTTCAGGACGTTTTAATGCAAATATTACCTGTTTTAGGAAATACGTATGCTGCTCATCTCTTATAACTTTTGGATCTTTCCAAAAATACCAAGAAGATGTTGTTGGAGCATCATTTCTAGAAATACACAATGTAGTAGATACCAAAGTTTCGGAAATTTCCTCTCCAGTTCCTGCTATAGGTAGGAAAATAGAAGCAAGCAAACCACAAATTAGATATTTGCGCATAATATTCCTTATTATCTCAATAATACCTACGTAGTTTATGCGAAAATCAGGTTTTTCATAAGCTAAAAGAAAGAGTTATATCATAGGTAATACCGAGATGATTTTCTACGATGCACACGTGTTTTCCTATAATACAGAAGCGCTAACGTTAAAATGATATACGTTCTGTACGAAGTGACTATACGCTTAGCGTACAAACAAATTTTTTGGATAATAGAAGGATGAATCGTATCAGGTGCATAAAGGGGTTCAGCACGAACTCTTTCCCCAGAGAGATTACGAAATACCCAATGACCAAGAAGATCTCCCTTTTGAATGGGAAGCTTTGTTGCATGAGGAACAAAAGAGATTGTTCGAGGTTCTTCTCCCTCAGAGGCATAGAAGTCATAATAGACACCATTAGGTAAAGGAATAGAAATTTTCCCTAAAAGTCCTAAACGTAAGGCATATTTTTCTGTTGGGAGAATGAGATACCTTCGTAAAGCGGGTTCATTGAAAATCCCTTCACATAAAGCTATGACATCTTCATAGAGATCCCCCATGGCAGGATAACCGGCGGCTATAGTGATAATAAAGCGACCGTGTTTTTTCGCTGCAAAGATAAGATTTTTCCCTGCATCTTTTGTTGTTCCTGTTTTCCCCCCTAACGCGGGAGGATAATAGTAGGTAGATCCAGGAAGAATGAGTTTATTTGTAAGATTTAAGACTCTCTCCTGGCTCAAATTTGTCGCGGCCATTTTATAACTGGTAGTGCGAATAACCTGACGAAATAAAGGTTCTTTTAGACCCTCACGCATAATAGAGGTTAAATCCCGAGCTGTTGTGTAGTGATTAGGGTGATGTAAGCCGTGAGGGTTATTAAAATGCGTATGAGAGCAACCTAACTCTTGTAGGAAGCTATTCAATTGCTTCATAAATTCGGTTACAGATCCTGAGCAAGCCATTGCAAGGGTGTTAGCAGCATCGTTAGCCGAATAGATCAGTAACGCATGAAATAGATCCCATCCTGAGACTTCCTCTTTATTTTGCAGTTGTATTGTTACACCATCGGTTTCTAGCCAATGTGGAGGGCTCCGATAGCCCGATTGTTTTTTAGCCTGAGGGGTAATCGAAGCGATAGCATCTTGTTTTACAGTAATGAAGCGATTCAAAATATCGGGATGTTTTCTTAAGATAAACAGCGCTGTGGCAACCTTTGTCATGCTTGCAGGATAAATTCTTTTGTCTATGTCCTTAGCATAAAGCACCTTGCCAGTTTCAGATTGAATGATGGCTACGGCATTTCCTCGTATTTCGGGAAAAGATATATCTGCATATGAAGGAATCATAAAGATGACTGCAAAAAAAGCAATCAGTCCAGATCTGGAAAAAACTCTTATCATTGTAGGGATTTTGATAGCTTGTTACTTAGGTTTGAATTTTCGCGTAAGTCTGAGAAAGCTCTTGACGCCTCTTAAAATAAAGAATTACCATGAGTGGGAGGGAAAACGCTATGAGTTTGGATTTTTTAGAAGAATTTTACCGTCGTTCTATTTGTAACAAAGGAGCGGCGTTTCCTGAGGGCTTCATGGATATTGCCGATGTCCTGTCTCATTCTGCGTCTGAACTTAAAATCGACTCTATTAGCGATCTTCCTGTTAATAATTTCATCATTGCAGAATCTGCAGATAAACTCACTTTATTTAATGCAGATTTTGCTGTTTGGTTAGTGCCAGAGCTTGTCCAAGGGGAGGCCGTTACTCGGGGATATATCGCTTTATATCATTCTGGGGGAGATTATACTCCAGAGATGGCATTTCAAGCTTCCGGGGAATACAATCAATCTACATTGATCCTTGAAGCACTTCAGATATATCTACAAGATATAAAAGATACTGAAAGCGTGTTACGTGCTTTCCGTTTTAATCAAGATTAGTTCAATTATTATGGATTCTTAAGTGTACGATATTAGAGTCTCCGTTTCTTTCGTACTGAAATTCATCCACAGAGTTTTTTGCTAAAAAAATTCCTAATCCGCCAAGCTTTCTCTCATCTAAAGGAAGTTGATCTTGAATATCAATAGATGCGGTTAAAGGATTGAAAGAAGGCCCATTATCTTTGATAGTTACTTGCAAAGCTTCTTTATCTCCGTCACAACAAATGATTATCTTTCCAGGAGATGATGCTTCTTGATATGCATAAGAGATAATATTGACGAGTAGCTCTTCACAGGCAAGCTCTAGCTTTAATAATTTCTCTTTTGGGAATGTTTTTAGCCGTTCTGCCCCTTTAACGAAGTCTAGCATATTGTGAAGTTCACTAAGGAGTGCCGGAAAGACTGCTTCTCCATCAGAAGAGGTCATAATATACCTGTTGAACAATAGTCTCGGCTAAATGAGCGTATAACACACGCCAGGCGCTCTTAATAGCCTCATTATGCATTTCAAATTGACCTAAGGCAAACTGTTGAGCGTTCACCATGCCTAAATCAGGTTCAAAATCAAAGGAGACTGATCTTCTTGATACACAGTCATCGACTACGACTTTCCCCGAGCGTCTGTCAATAAGTTGTACTTTCGCAGATATAGACAAACGCCCCTCACTTGAGACAATAAAGTGTCTCGGGGTCTTATCGTCAATTTTATTTGGGGCATACGTAAAACCCGTATTCTCGTCAACTTCATTCAAGAGTTGTACCTTGAGAAGATAACGAGCGCAGCTTTCACCATTACGGATAGGAAGAGAACGCTTTCCTAATTCATAGATGAGAGCTGATGTCAATTGACCTAGGGAATCTTTATCAATAGGAGCAAGATAAATACCTTCAGAACGCATCGAGCGGCCTAAATCTGATAAGGCCGCTGAAGAATTTAGGATAGTATATCCACTGCAAGAAGATAATCCCAAGCCCGACAAGCAAAAAAAGACAAAAACTAATATACGCATGAAAAATATCTTAAAACTAAGAAGAATGTTTTGCTATTCTATTTAGTCGTTTATGACACTTAGCTACTAAAGATGACTCAGGATAGTTATCAATAGCCGTGGTATAATAGATACTTGCTGCATGAGGTTTCTTCTTTTTTTCATAAAAACGCCCAGTAGTGTAGAGCCCTGAAGCATAACGTTCACACATAGAGCGTACGTTTGAAGAAACAACAAGAGTTAAAGGGTGATTGGGGTGTTGCTTTTTGATAGCCTCTTCATTGATCTTTGCCAGATTTAAATATTGCACATTATGAGGTTCTTTTTGTGCTTGCATAAGATAAATTTCTGAAAGACGAACAAAGGATTTTGGAGACAATGCGTGGGCAGCAAATTGTAACGTCAGTTTTTTAAAAGTTTTAATGGCTTCAGAAAAATCTTTTTTGATAACGAGCAAATCACCTTTAAGATACAAAGCTTGAGCTCCTAAATCTTTATTAGGAAAAGCTGTGAGTATTTCATCATAAATACGTAAGGCATCCGCATCCGCATTAGCGAGTTTAGGAAATCCTTCTAAAAGAAACACACGTTTGCGTTTCCCTTGAGCAAAGCTCTTTGCTATAGAATATTTCATCAAAAACAATTCTTCAGAATAATCAGCGTCAGGAAGTTGCATATAACTTGCAAAAGCTTTTTCAGCTAAATCTGGTTGACCATTTTTGAAATAACATACTCCAGTTAAGTACAAAGCTTCAGTATATAAAGGATCTTTTGGAAAATGATGAGTAACCATACCAAAACAAAGCAAGGCTTTACGATAACTTTGTCGTTCTAAATAGTTCTTCCCTTCTAAAATATATTCTTCCGGAGAGTGTTTAGGCACAAACTTTTGAGGAGATAATTTACCAGAAAAAGGTTCAAAAGAAATCGGCCTGGCGTTACATCCAGAACACAAAAGTAGTAATAAAACAACAAACTGTAAAACAGATTTCATAAATCCGGCATGAAGCTACGATAACAAAATGTTATCATAAAAAAGAAAAAGAGAATTTGTCAAATCCGTTGTTTTTGTTTTATTTACAAAATATAATTTTTTTATTTGATAAAACATTTTTTTATTTAGTAAAATAAATAAAAAGGTTTTTTATGAAAAAGTTAGTTTTGTACTTTGGTACTTTTGTTGTATCTCTTTTTTGCGGAGTTTTTTTATGGGATAATGTGCCTTGTGCACACAAGGCCATGCAGGTTACCGCAAATTATAGTGTTGATGTTTTTGAGAAGAGCTGCCGGCTTGTTCGCAAAGTTTCTGGATTCGAAAGACTCCGAGTTTTCGAAAGGAAGTTTTCTCCAGAGCAAATATTGACTTTCTTTCCAGAACATGTGGATGGAAATGCTTCTGTAGAACTGACTTTTGTTCCTCATACATTAATGCA
Organism: Chlamydia crocodili; assembly: GCF_018343815.1. NCBI lineage: Bacteria > Pseudomonadati > Chlamydiota > Chlamydiia > Chlamydiales > Chlamydiaceae > Chlamydia > Chlamydia crocodili. Next base: position 635,061 of record NZ_CP060791.1, read on the forward strand.
TGTGCGTTTTTCTAGAGAGGATGCTGTCAAGAAAACGATGGCCAGTCAAGAGGGTGAGATCCTTTGGAGCTTAGCAAATGGTGAAATGGTTCTTAATACGGGAACATGGGCTTGTTCTAAAGGATTTAGAGAATGCCTGATGCTAAAAGCAGGCAAGCAAGACGTCAATGTTATGCAGGCTCTAGCAAATCTCGGAGGAGCGGCTTCTAAAGAATCATTGACACACGCTCTATCTATGAAAAATATCAGAGCTGAAAAAGTAATCCGTGCCTGTCAGAAAAAGAAATTAATTTTTTCAATGGGCAGTCAAATAGGAAGTCATTTCCAACAGCTTCAGCCAATTAAAGGTTGTACAACAACAATCCAATCGTCTCCTGTATGGTTGCGAAGACCTCGAGGTTCTTCTGTTGTATCGCCACAATTTTCTGAGGATCGCATAAGTAGTCTTGCCGGAATGATTTTTGGAAATAATTTCTTAATATTAGATAAGGTTGTTGTTTATGTTCCTGTGTATAAAGTATCCTTAGTTGCTGCAGATAATAGTGTTCGTATAGAATACGTTAATGCTGTAACAGGAAAACCATTTTTGGATATTTAAACAGCAATAAACCGAACAGGAAGTTGAGAATTCTCTAAGTCCTTCTGAAGGCCGCTAGTATCTTCAGAGACAAAATAGTCTGCATCAGGAGAGATGGAGGCCACGCGCTCATTATCCTTTGTGAAAACTAGAGAGAGAGTGCGAGATCCGGGATATTTGCGTATGATTTGTTTTAATACGCAAAGGTGGCTATGGCGTAATTGTCCAAGATCAAGAGATAATTTAACTATAGAAGCTTGAGATTGATTATCAGTAGTTTTTGACATAGTAGATGTTTTCCTCTGATTCGTATCTTTATTAGTTTCTAAGTTTAAATACGACATTTTCTGCATCTGACTTTTAATCTTATCAAACATATCGTCGCATTCTTGAAGGAGATTTTCATTAATAAGAGATAGGTCCCTCATCCATCGGCAAGATAAGCGTAAAGATTCACTACGTTTATCGATAGATAAAATAGCATAAATTAAACGATCTTCTTCTAAAAGTTCCTGTTGTTCAGCATACATTTCTGGCCATATAGGTAATTCATAAGAGTCAACACCGTCGTTAACACGTAGTAAAGCAAATTTTCTTTGCCCTTTTGAAGAAATTCGTGTTGTGACTTTGTCGATAATGAATATGGTCCGAATTACCGAACCGTGGGGGAGATTTTCAAACTCTCCTGGGCTGACAACAGAGAGTTGGGGTAAAATATCTTTAACAGCATCCATAGGATGCTCAGTAAGATAAATACCTAATAACTCTTTCTCTTTCTTAAGTATTTCTTTTTTTGATCTAGGAACAACATTTGTAACTGGAGTTAACGCTACAGGATGTTCTTGATGCATAGTATTTAAAGAAAAGAATGTCATAACTCCGGTAGCAGCTTCTTTCTTCTCTTTGGATATTGTGTCATAGAGAGTTTCTAAAGTGGCTTGAGCAATGTCTCTATCAGGCTCAAAAACATCGAAACATCCCGCATCGATTAAGTTTTCTGTGTGCTTCTTGGTGACCTTCTTTAAATCAGAACGTTGGATAAAATCTTGAATGCTTTGATATGGCCCGCGTTTCTCTCTTTCTTCAACGATACTTTCTACAAGGCCCTTACCTATACCTCGAATGGCTCCCATAGCAAAACGAATACCTCTATCTGTAGCAACAAAGTTTGTTCCGGACTCATTAATGTCAGGAGGGAGGATACAGATATCCATACTATGTGCTTCGTGAATGAGTTTCCCTACTTTCTCAATATCATCAGAGTCGCAGGTAAGAAGAGCTGCTAACCATTCTTTAGGGTAGTTTGCTTTAAGATATGCAGTTGTATAGGTAATTAATCCATAAGCAGCTGCATGGGACTTGTTAAAGCCGTAGGAAGCAAATTTTTCCATTTTATCAAAAATGGTTGTTGCTAAATCTGCGTTGATACCATTTTTGCATGCGCGTTCACAAAACTTTGTACGCTCTTGAAGCATCTGTTTAATATCTTTTTTCCCCATGGCACGACGTAAGACATCACCTTCCCCTAGGGAATAGCTTGCTAGGGATCCGGCAATTTGCATAACCTGCTCTTGGTAAACCATAATGCCGTAGGTTTCTTTGAGAATAGACTCCATAAGAGGGTGATCGTATTCTATGATTTCTTTGCCATGCTTTCGATTAATGAAGGAGGGAATCATATCCATAGGGCCAGGACGATATAAAGCACCTATAGCGATGATTTCTTCGAAGGAATCGGGGCGAAGATTTTTTGCTAACTCCTGCATTCCTTTAGATTCCATTTGGAATATCCCCATTGTCTTACCTTGATGCAAAAGAGCAAATGTTGTTTTATCATCCAAAGGAAGAGAGGCCATTTCTAATAACTTGCCGGTTTTCTTTTGGATTGCGTGAATAGCAATATGGATACTCGTTAAAGTTTTTAATCCCAGGAAGTCCACTTTAAGCATTCCCACACTTTCCACAGGTTTCATGGAAAATTGTGTGGTAATCATTGTAGAATCTTTAGAAATACAGATAGGGATATGATTAGTTAAACGATCTCCACAGATAATGACTCCAGCAGCATGTACCCCTGTATTGCGGATAGATCCTTCTAGATGCATCGCCATATCAATAACCTGAGCAGCCTCAGAATCATTGGTGTACAACTCATTTAGATGAGGATCTGTTTCCAAAGCTTTTGCTAATGTAGTATTAAGTTCTGGAATATGTTTGGCGATGTGGTTAACTTTAGAAAGAGAAACGTCTAAAGTCCTCCCCACATCTTTCACAGCCATTTTGGCTTTCATAGTTCCAAACGTAATAATCTGAGCTACGTTATCTTTTCCATGGCGTTCTGTCGCATAATTGATAACGCGTTCTCGCCCTGCCATACAAATATCAATATCGATATCGGGATAGGATAAACGCTCGGGATTAATAAATCTTTCAAAGAACAGATCGAAGCGGATAGGTTCTATTTCTGTGATTCCTAGTAAGAATAACATGACAGATCCTGCTCCAGAACCTCGTCCAGGGCCTACAGGGATTCCATTATCTTTTGCCCAACGAATAATATCCCAAACAATAAGGAGGTAGTCACACATCCCTTTAGGGATGATAATTGACATTTCCATTTCCAAGCGTTCTTTAACTAATTCTAAAGGATCTCTATCAGGAAATTTTTTAGAGATATGACTAAGTTGTTCCAGATTATATTTTGTAGATAATCCTTGTTCGCAAAGCTCGCGAAGAAAAGCTGAAGAAGCTTCGTAACGTTCTTCTTCCGTATATGTTTGTTTTTCTTTAAGAAACTCAGGAACGTAAATAGGGTAGTGCTTATTCGAAAGATTCAATTTAAGATTACATTTATCTGCAACTTCTAAAGTATTGGAGATTGTTTCTGGATGATCAGCAAACAAAATTGCCATTTCTTCTGGAGATTTAAAATAATATTCTCTACTGCGAAACACTTTTCTCTTCGGATTGGGGATATATGTATTTTGTTTTGCAATCCTTATTGTTTCCCCTAGTTGTACATTAATAAGAATCTCATGCGCCAACCAGTCATTGGGGTGGATGTAATGAATATCATTAGTAGCTACTGAACGAATTCCTAAATGCTCACTGGTTTTTAATAGAGCCTGATTAACTTTTATTTGAGCCTCGACAAATTGATGATACTCGTGTTTTAACCATTCTTCTCCCAAGGAGACAATTTTCTCCTCAGGCATTTTATGAAGTTGGATTTCGCTATAGAAGTCATCACCAAATAGGTTTTGATACCAGCGGAGATCTTTTTCAAGAGCTTCTTCAGATTCTAAAGCAGCTTGAGCTACAGAGCCAGATAGACAGGCAGATAGACAAATAAGACCCTCAGAATATTGACTGAGAAGTTCTCTATCTATTCTAGGGAAATAATAAAAGCCTTCAGTGAATGCTAGGGAAGACAATAAGCAGAGATTGCGATATCCCTGTTCATTTTTACATAAAAGAATGAGATGATTTGCTACGCGGCTTTTTTTCTCTTTTTTCTTATCGAAACGTGAAGTCGGAGCCACATAAATTTCACAACCAATGATAGGCTTAATGTCGTTTTGTTGACACTCTTTATAAAATTCAATAGCCCCGTATAAATTTCCATGATCTGTTAATGCTAGAGAAGGAATTTGATATTCCTTTGCCTTTGCTACGAAGCTCTTAATCGAGCTTGTAGCATCTAGAATGGAATATTGAGAATGACAGTGAAGAGGTATCCAAGTCACTAGTAATCCCTCGTGTCAACCCACATTACTTTTTAGTTTGTAAACTTCTCTCGGAGGCATTCCATGTAGGAAGGAATAAAACCAAAGCAATTAAAGCACAACCTAGAAGAGCAATGAAGAAACCTCTCCAGCCCCAATCTTGTGCGATTTTCCCTAAAGGATAGCCCGCAAATGCTGCTCCAAAATAAGCAAACCAACCTGCGAAACCACTAGCGGTCCCAGCAGCTTTTTTATGAGATAATTCCGCAGCCGCTAAACCAATCATCATTTGAGGCCCAAATAGGAAGAAACCAATGACGAAGAGTAAGGTGCCGTCTAACCACCACATATCTTGATTTCGACCATACCACATGCCTAAAATTGAAAATAATAATCCTAAAGAAAATACAACATTCATCGGACCGCGCTTGCCCTTGGAAATCTTATCAGATAACCATCCGGCAATTAACATACCGAAAAGCCCACCGATTTCAAATAGAGAAACGCAGAAATTAGCTTTAACAGCAACGTAACGTTTTGTCTCAATCAAGAATAACGCGCTCCAATCATTTACAGCCATACGAACAACGTAAATGAAAAATGAAGCAAAAGATAGTAACCAGATCCACTTGTTCTTCAGAACATAGGTAAAGAGAATTTCTTTAGTAGATAATTCTTTTTCAGCTTCTTCTTCTAAAATATCTGCCGTTGTTTCTTCATGCTTATGAGACTCCTGTTCTTTCCTATGTTTTTCAATGGCAGGAAGACCTAAGGATTGTGGTGTATCACGAAGACGATTGATTAAAACAAATCCCATGATAATACATAGTACGCCTGGGATAAACATAGCCCCACGCCAACCACAACAATCAATAGCAAATCCCGTAAGAATAGGAATTAAAGCTCCACCAATGTTATGTGAAGTGCTCCACACACTCCACCAAGTGCCTCTTTCAGATTTTGAATACCAGTGAGTTAGTAGACGAGCACATGGAGGCCAGCCCCATCCTTGAAACCAACCATTAAGCCCCCACCATAAAGCAAATAACAAGATTGAAGAGGACATTCCGAAGAAAATGTTCGTAAGTCCTGTGATAATTAAACCCAACGCCATGAAATAACGAGGATTTGACTGATCAGACATGACACCGCTAACGAATTTACTAACGCCATAGCTGATGTATAAAGTACTTCCGATGATTCCTAATTGTGCTTTATCAAAACCAAGGTCCGTCATCAGTGTGGGCATGGCAAAGGTAAAACTCTTCCTTGTGAAATAGTAGAAGACATACCCTATAAACATGCTGTAGAAGATTCGAATTCTCCAATACTTGTATTGTTTTTTGACTAATTCTGGATCATCAAGTTCTTTAATGTGCTTGGGAGGCTGAAAGAATTTGGTCCAAATATTCATCATAAGATCTCATGTTTAAATATTTAATATAGTTTCAGTAGAATAGGGAAGACCTCAGGTTAACATATGGCCAATGAAAAAACAAGAACGTAATAACATGTTGTAGCGTGCGTAAACATTGATTAATTGTAGTTTTCAGTTGCTTATTTTAGTATAAATTGACGTATTAATATCCGAGTTTACATCTTTCTATTTTAATTTTTATCGCTACCAAAAAAATGAAGCAAATGGCTTAGAGAACCGTATTATGAAAAGAATAATTATACTGTTCGCAAGTTTGTTTTTAACTCCAATAGGCATTCAAGATACTAAAGAAGCAAGATCCTTTGAGGCTAAAATTTGGAAAACAATATCGCAAACGTATATTCGAGAATGTGAATTTCCTCATCAAGAGATTATAGAGCCCTCTTTTGTGAATCCTTTGACTCTTGTGTAGGACGGGTTTAATTTTGCTCTTTATCTGAATTTGAGATATTCTACTCTTGAAATTGTTTAATTAAAATTAAAGACATACGGTGAAAGTAGCTTTACCTAAAGGGGTTTTCGATATATTCCCTTATATTACTGATGCAAAACATATGTGGAGACATACTTCCTTATGGCATCGGGTGGAAGATGTTATTCATGAAGTATGTGATTTATATGGGTTTTCAGAGATCCGTACACCTGTTTTCGAAAAGTCTGAGGTGTTTTTACATGTTGGAGAGCAAAGCGACATTGTAAGAAAAGAAATGTATACTTTTCTGGATAAGAAAGGACGGTCATTAACACTACGGCCTGAGGGAACAGCTCCGATAGTACGCTCATTCATAGATAATCCTATGAGTCAACGCGACGACAATAAGTTTTATTATATCCTTCCTATGTTCCGTTATGAGCGTCAACAATCGGGAAGATACCGTCAGCACCATCAATTCGGTTTAGAAGCTATAGGAGTGCGACATCCTCTTCGTGATGCGGAAGTTCTAAGTTTGCTTTGGCATTTTTATTCTGCAGTAGGTTTGCAACACATGCAAATTCAATTAAACTTTTTAGGTGGAGAGATCACGCGTAAGCGCTATGATCAGGTTTTGCGCGAATATTTTCTCCAATATTTAGACTCCTTATCTTCTTTAAGCAAGGAAAGGTTTAATACAAATCTATTGAGAATATTAGATTCTAAAGAACCAGAAGACCAAGAGATTATTAAATCCGCGCCTCCGATTCTTGACTATATTTCGGATGAAGATCGAAAGTATTTTGATGAAATTCTTTCTGCTTTAAACATTTTGAATATTCCTCACTCTATTAATCCAAGATTGGTTCGAGGTTTAGATTACTATACCGATGTAGTTTTTGAAGCGGTCACGACATTCGGAGGCCACTCCTATGCTTTGGGAGGAGGTGGACGTTATGATGGATTGATTGGTGCATCTGGGGGGCCAGCTACTCCTGCTTGTGGTTTTGGAGTTGGTCTAGAAAGGGTGATTCAAACATTATTAGCCCAAGGAGATCTAACTCTTCCATCTTCCCAGAAATTGCGTTTGATTCCTGTTGATTCGGAAGCAGATTCTTTTTGTTTTGTTTGGGCGCAACATTTACGTAGTTTGGGAATCCCTACAGAAGTAGATTGGACACACAAGAAATTGAAAATCGCTTTAAAAACAGCAGATGCAGAGAAAGTAACTTTTGTTTGTCCAATAGGAGAAAGAGAATTGCTTTCTGAGGAATTGACCGTTAAAAATATGTCTTTACGTCAAGAATTCTCTGGTTCAAAGCAAGAGATAGAGCAAAGGTTGCTATATGAAATACAGAACACATCGTTGTAATGAGTTGTCCCTAAGCAATGTTGGAGAACGTGTACGCGTATCCGGATGGGTACATCGTTACCGTAATCATGGGGGTGTCGTTTTTATAGATTTACGAGATCGTTTTGGGATTACACAAATAGTCTGTCGTGAAGATGAGAAACCTGAATTACATCAGCTAGTTGATTCTGTTCGCTCGGAGTGGGTCTTGTCTGTAGAAGGCTCTGTATGCCGACGCTTAGAGGGTATGGAAAACTCTAATTTAGCTACAGGTGACATTGAAGTAGATATTGAAAAAGTGGATATTTTGTCAAGAGCTAGAAATCTGCCTTTTTCTATCTCTGATGAGCATATCCATGTGAATGAGGAATTGCGATTAGAATATCGTTATTTAGATATGCGTCGAGGTCAGATTTTAGACCGGTTGATCTATCGTCATAAGGTTATGTTGGCTTGCCGTCAATATATGGATGGGCAAGGTTTCACTGAGGTTGTTACTCCTGTTCTAGGTAAATCTACTCCTGAAGGAGCTAGAGATTATCTAGTTCCTTCTAGAATATATCCTGGAAGTTTTTATGCTTTGCCTCAGTCGCCACAACTATTTAAACAGATTCTTATGGTGGGTGGTTTAGATCGATATTTTCAAATAGCTACTTGCTTTAGAGATGAAGATCTCCGAGCTGATCGTCAACCTGAATTCTCTCAAATTGATATTGAGATGAGTTTTGCTACTCCCGAGGATCTTTTCCCTATTATTGAACAACTAGTAGTTGAAATGTTTGCTGTTCAGGGAATTAGAATAGATCTTCCCCTGCCCAGAATGACGTATCAAGAAGCAAAAGATTTGTATGGAACAGATAAACCAGATCTTCGATTTGGATTGCAATTACATGATTGTCGAGAGCACGCAAAGCAATTTTCTTTCTCTATATTTTTAGATCAACTTGCACAAGGAGGCTCAATAAAAGGTTTTTGTGTCCCTGGTGGTGCGGATATTTCGCGTAAACAGCTTGATATTTACACAGAGTTTGTGAAGCGCTATGGCGCTATGGGATTGGTTTGGATTAAGAAGCAGGAAAATGGTCTAGCTTCTAATGTTGCTAAATTTGCTTCTGAAGAAGTTTTTGAAGCTATGTTTGCGGACTTCGGAGCTGAAGATAATGACATCTTACTTTTGATAGCAGCTCCAGAATCTGTAGCTAACCAATCTTTGGATCATTTACGTAGGTTGATTGCTAAAGAGCGTAATTTATATAACGAATCACAATACAATTTTGTTTGGATTACAGATTTTCCGCTATTTGCTAAAGAAGATGGAAAGATATGTTCGGAACACCATCCGTTTACCTCTCCTTTAGATGAAGATATTCCTTTATTGGATACAGATCCTTTATCCGTACGTTCTTCGAGTTATGACTTGGTTCTTAACGGATATGAAATAGCTTCCGGATCACAACGTATCCATAATGCAGATTTGCAAAATAAAATATTTTCTATTTTAGAGTTATCTCCAGAGAGTATAAAAGAAAAATTCGGCTTCTTTATAGATGCCTTAAGTTTTGGCACACCACCACATTTAGGAATTGCTTTAGGTTTAGATCGTATTATGATGGTGCTGACAGGAGCTGAAGGTATTCGAGAAGTGATAGCTTTCCCAAAAACTCAAAAGGCTGCAGATTTAATGATGAATGCGCCTGCGGAAATTATGACTTCCCAATTAAAAGAACTAAATATTAAGGTAACTTCTTAAATAATTTTATACCTATTTTAGGTGCATGGCATCACATAATGTGAGTGTCTAGGCTACAACCATAGGAGAGAAAATATGAAAAAACGATGGCATTTAATTATAATAACAATGGTTGTGTCCTTTTCCATTGCTTCCTGTGATTCGAGTTCTCAAGGTGGGGACCAAACAGAACAAGTTGGGGAAAAAAGCACTGCTAATGATTCACAACTTTCTGTAAATCAACAGATATCGCGCACTTTCGGTCATTTGCTAGCAAGACAGTTACGCAAATCAGAAGATATCATGATGGATATCACTGAGGTTGCTAAAGGTTTGCAAGCTGAGTTAGAATGCAAAAGCGCACCTTTAACTGAATCAGAATATGAGGAAAAAATGGCAGAAATACAGCAATTGGTTTTCGAGAAGAAAGCGAAAGAAAATCTCTCCCTAGCAGAAAGATTCCTACAAGAGAATAAGAAAAATGCTGGTGTTGTGGAAGTGCAGGCTGATAAATTGCAATACCGTATTGTAAAAGAAGGTGCTGGGAAAGCCATTTCAGGTAAGCCTTCGGCACTTCTTCATTACAAAGGCACTTTTATTAATGGTCAAGTATTTAGCAGCTCAGAAGCTAATAAAGAACCCATCCTTCTTCCTTTAGGACAAACAATACCAGGATTTGCCTTAGGAATGCAGGGCATGAAAGAAGGTGAAACTCGTATCCTTTATATTCATCCTGATTTAGCCTACGGAACCGCCGGTCAATTACCTCCAAACTCTCTATTGATTTTTGAAATTAGTTTAATTGAAACTACAGATGATTCTGTAGCCACAAAAAATACAGAGAATAAAAATACGGCTTCATGAAAGTAGTTCTCTATAATCCTGATATTCCCCAAAACACGGGGAATATAGGAAGAACTTGTATAGCTCTAGGTGCTGAATTAATTTTAGTGAGGCCCCTAGGGTTTTCTTTGCTGGATAAATTTGTTAAGCGCGCAGGAATGGATTACTGGGATAAGGTCAATCTATCTGTTGTGGATTCTTTAGACGAAGCTCTATCCGGAGTAGATCAAAACAAAGTGTTCTGTCTTTCAACCAAAGGTTCACAATACTATGGGGATGTTTCTCTTCCTATGGATGGTGTATATGTTTTTGGTTCTGAATCAAAGGGCTTGCCTGAAGAGGTATTAAAAAAATACCACAACCACTGTTATTACTTGCCCATGAAGCCTGGAATCAGGTCTCTGAATTTAGCAACAACTGTGGGTGTAGTGCTTTTTGAAGCAGTTCGACAAAATAATCAAAGTGCTTGTATTCGTAACGGGGATTAAGAGTGCTGATTAATTAGCTTAATCAAAGAATCCTTGTCTTTTAGTCCGACTACACGATCGATCTCTTTCCCATCTTTAAATAGAATTAGAGTAGGAATTGAAGAAACACCGTACTGTTCTGCTGGTGCAGGATGGTCATCTATGTTTACTTTTCCAATGAGCACTGAGGGGACTTCTGTTGCAAGACTTTCTAATACGGGAGTTAGCATTTTGCAAGGGCCACACCATTCAGCAAAAAAATCTATAAGTACTAGGCCCGTGGCGATAAAGGAATTGAAATTTTCAGCAGATACGACTTTGACCATAATTCTCCAATAAGTTCGGGGTATTCATTTTGAATTTTACTTGCAGCTAAGAAGACTTGAACTTCCATGAGCCTAAGCTCACTAGAACCTGAATCTAGCGCGTCTACCGGTTCCGCCATAGCTGCCTGAAGGCAGATTGTAGACATAGGTTAAAAAAAACACAATTCAGAAACTTTTTCAAAGGAAAAGAGAGAAATCTCTTATCTATTTCTGAGATTCTTTATTGAGGATAATCAGAGGGTGTTTGACTGCCTATGCAAGATATTTGTATTAAAAGAACCTTCAGACATCCCTACTTAGATTATTCATATTTATTAAGATCTTCTAATTGTTTTTAATCATTTGATTTGAAATGCTTTGAGAGTCTGTTATAGACAGTTTTAAGATTAAAAATTTTCAAGGAATGTTATGGAAACGGAACAACATGAAACTTCTGAGAATATGAAACAATTTTTTCAAAATCTAGAAGAGATAAAGCTTTTCCTAAAGGAACATGCAGGCGAACATCCAAAACTTCAGGAAGCTTTTGATATGTTCGATAAAACATTTAGGGTGGAGGATTAAATGAGATTAATATTTTTAGTTTTATGTTTAGGATGCTGTTTATCTACTTTAGACGCTTGTGTGACGGTAAATAAAGGTTCCGGGACTTACACAGTAGATCCTAGCGGGTGTGTTAATAGAGGACAAAAATAAACGGTTCTTTGGATATTTAATAACTTTTATTAACACGTTGCAATAATAGAAGAGCCATGATGTGGGTATTTAACTTGAGAATATTGACGTCATGGCTTTAAAACTCTAAATAATAAAAATTATTTCCCAATGTTGTTCTTGGGTTCCTCTAGTTTCATTGCGATACGTTCAATAAAATGTCCCAGCCATAGTCTTAAAAGTATCATTCAGTAACACTACTCTTCACTTTATTGCGAATAATCAATTTATCTTTTTAATTCTCGCAACGGCTAGTAGCTTTATGTTCAACATAATTCTCGTGTTATGCTAGTATGATTGATTTAATGTGAAACAGTGCTAAACTATTCTTGAGTTTATTGCTTTAGAAAATAAAAATTCTTCAGTAAACCGGGAAAACTTTTAATTTGCTTCATTAGCTGAAAAAGGGATGAGCATGAATATTTCTGGAAGTATCAAGCAGAAACTTCTCCAGTTTTTGGGAAAACAAAAAGCACCAGAATTGTTGGCCACGTATCTATTTTATCTAGAACAAGCTCTAAATATAAATCCTGTGGTTTTCGTTCGTGACAAAATCATTTTTAAAACTCCAGAAGATGCTATTCGAATTCTTGAGGAAGACAAAAAGATTTGGCGCGAAACAGAGATACAAATTTGCTCTGGGAAACCAGAAGTTAATGAACACACAAAAAGAATCTATATTTGTCCTTTCACTGGGAAGGTGTTTGCTGACAACGTGTATGCTGATCCTCAAGACGCTATTTATGATTGGCTGTCTTCCTGTCCTCAGAATACAGAGCGCCAAAGTGGTGTTCGTGTAAAACGTTTCCTTGTGTCCGACGATCCAAGTATGATCAAAGAATACATAGTTCCTCCTAAAGAGCCAATTGTTAAAACTGTTTTTGCCTCTGCTATTACAGGAAAACTATTCCATAGCCTACCAACGCTTATAGAAGATTTTGCCTCTGCATATTTGCGCCCTATGACTTTGGAAGAAGTGCAAAATCAAAATAAGTTCCAATTGGAAGGTACTTTCTTATCTTTACTACAAGATGCTCTCGTCGAAGAAAAAATTGCTGAGTTTGTAGAAAGCTTGGCGGATGATACAGCCTTTCATGTATATATTAGTCAATGGGTAGATACAGAAGAGTAACCAATTCTGCTCAAGAAACTGTAGATGTAGGTATCGAACTTGGCAAAATACTTCCTCAAGGAGTTGTTTTGTTATTGTTTGGTGACTATGGTGCAGGGAAAACAGAATTTGTGCGCGGCGTTGTACAAGGATATTTGGGGGATGCTTTGGCTCAAGAAGTCGCTAGTCCTTCATTTTCTCTTTTACATGTGTATGGTAGTGAGCTGCAAAGAATCTGCCACTATGATTTCTACCGCATAGATGTTGTCGGAGAAAATCAACAAGATCTTTTTCAGGATGCTGAAGAAGAAGATGTTTTATGTATAGAATGGCCGGAAAACATAACGTTACCGCGATTTCGAGAGATGGTGCAGATTCAGATTAATGTGCTAATTACTACTCAAAGAGAAGTGAGCATAGATGCCTCACCATCGATAATGTTAAAATTGCTGAAGGAATAAAAGAGAATCATGACTTTACTAAAAGATACGGTTTTTGTTTGCCTAGATTGTGAAATGACTGGGTTGGATGTAAAAAAAGATCGTATTATTGAATTTGCTGCAATGCGTTTCACTTTTGATAATGTGATTGATTCTATGGAGACTCTGATCAATCCCGACCGTGTGATTTCAGCAGAATCACAAAGAATACATCGTATTTCTGATGCAATGTTAAAAGATCAGCCTAGGATTGCTGAGGTATTTCCAAAAATTAAGTCTTTTTTGAAAGAAGGAGACTATATAGTTGGACATAGCGTAGGGTTTGATCTACAAGTCTTAACTCAAGAAGCTGAGAGAGTAGGGGAGAGCTTTCTTTCTAAATATTGTATTATTGACACTTTGAGATTAGCAAAGGAGTATGGAGACAGCCCTAACAACTCGCTAGAAGCTTTAGCTGTGCATTTCAATGTTCCTTATGATGGTAATCATCGAGCTATGAAAGATGTAGAGATTAACATCAATATTTTCAAACATTTCTGTAAGCGGTTTCGAACTATAGAGCAGCTTAAGCAGATGTTGGCAAAACCCATAAAGATGAAATATATGCCTTTAGGTAAACATAAAGGACGTTGTTTCTCAGAAATTCCCCTTTCGTATTTGCAGTGGGCATCTAAAATGGATTTTGATGCAGATTTACTATTTTCTATAAGACACGAAATCAAGCATCGGCAGAAAGGTACGGGTTTCACCCAGGTCAATAATCCGTTTATAGGATTATAGAACAAATCTGATTTATAAAAGTTTATTTGAAATTTTTGAAATTCGATTTACTAAAGAAATAAAAATGTCATTTCAAGTAATCTCTTGATTTTCTTTAGGTCTGAAGATACTATCCAACAAAAAGTGGGAAGCGTTGTCTCTTCCTAGGGGAATTTTTAATGCTTAAGAAAAAGCCCGTATCTTTCAGTTGTATCGACGGTCATATCTATAAGATTTTCCCAAACGATCTAAATACAAATAATACTGTATTCGGTGGTTTATTAATGAGTTTGTTAGATCGTTTAGCGCTTGTAGTTGCAGAAAGACATACTGAAAGAATTTGCGTAACTGCTTTTGTGGATGCTTTGTGTTTTTATGCCCCTGCTTATATGGGGGAAAATCTAATTTGTAAGGCTGCTGTTAATCGCACTTGGAAGACTTCATTAGAAGTTGGGGTTAAGGTGTGGGCAGAGAACATTTATAAGCAGGAGAGACGTCATATTACTTCTGCCTATTTTACGTTTGTTTCAGTAGATGAGAATAACGTTCCTACTCCTGTTCATCAGGTTGTTCCAGAAACTCCTGAAGAAAAACGCCGATACGATGAAGCTGATCAGCGCAGACAATCTCGATTGAATATGAATAAATAGGAACGTTTTGTTCAGAATTCTTAGTTTTCTTTGTTCCTGGATACTTATAGCTTTTGCTCAACCTGATATGAGTTGGTTTTTCTCTTTATTGGGAAGTGCCACAGGTTATGGATTTTTATGGTATAGTCTAGAACCTCAAAAGAATCCCTATCTATCTTGGAGACAGTTACTATCTCTATTATTTTTTTGGTCTGTCACAATAAATAGTGTGCATTTTTCTTGGATGCTTTCAGATTTATATGTTGGGAGATTTATCTATATTGTTTGGGGCATGCTGATTAGTTTATTGGCATTGCTATTTACAGCTTTTTCTTGCTTATTATTTTATATAGTACGCAAAAAATATGTAAAAATTCTTTGGTGTTTGCCTGGTTTATGGGTAGCCATCGAGATGGTGAGATTTTATTTTCTCTGTTCAGGAATGTCATTGGACTATTTAGGCTGGCCAATTACCGCGAACGCTTACGGACGCCAATTTGGAGGCTTTTTCGGCTGGTCAGGAGAAAGTTTTGTTGTAATAGCCACAGGAATTAGTTTTTATCGATTGTTATTAGGAAAGCGCTTTGCACGACTAGCTTGGTTAGGATGTTTTCTTTTCCCCTATATTCTAGGAGGATTGCATTATGAATATCTCAAAAATACTTTCTCAAAAGAGGAAAGTCTACGGATAGCTGTTATGCAACCAGCATCCACAACTCTTTTAGAAGGGCCTTGGTCAGGATCTCCAGCGATGGCTTGGCAAAGGCTTATTAGCCTTTCTTCTATTGTACGAAAGCCTGTAGATCTCCTTATTTTCCCTGAGGTTTCTGTTCCCTTTGGAAGAGATAGAAAAGTCTATCCCTATGACGATAGTCAGGTGATACTCTCTCCTTTGACATATTTTAAACATAAAGATGAGCTTTTGGCCAATATAGATTGGATGCAAGCTCTTTCAGATCACTTTAATTGCCCTGTTCTTATGGGTTTAGAGCGTTGGGAGGAACTGGATTCTAAACTATATCTGTACAATTCCGCAGAATGTATTTCTCAACACGGTGAACTGGTTGGATATGATAAGCGTGTTTTAGTCCCTGGGGGAGAGTATATCCCCGGAGGAAAGTTTGGTTGGTCGGTTTGTAAGAAATATTTCCCTGAATATGCTTTATCTTGTCAACGCATACCCGGGGGGCGTTCCGGAGTTATAGAGGTAGAAAATTTGCCACGAATGGGAGTTTCTATCTGTTATGAAGAAACTTTTGGAATGCTATTACGCAATTATAAGCGAGAAGGAGCAAAGTTTCTTGTCAATTTAACCAATGATGGGTGGTATCCTTCATCAAGGTTGCCGCAGGTACATTTCTATCATGGCATTTTACGAAATCAGGAATTGGGGCTACCCTGTGTCCGTTCTTGTCATACCGGTATTACTGTGGCCGCAGATGCATTGGGAAGAATAATAAAAATGCTTCCTTATGAGACGCATTCTCGGAAGGCTTCCCCAGGAGTTTTACAAATAACTCTTCCTCTTCAAAATTATCCTACTTTTTATGCATTTTGGGGAGATTTTCCTATGATTTTCATATCTTTGTTATCCCTAGGGTATATTGGTTGTTATTTTGGATATCGCTTGCTTGCTAAAAAAGAAAAAGGATAATATACGAACACTCTTTGTCAGGTTTTTGCATGTTAGAACGAGCTCAAAGAACGTTAAAGCGCGAAGTACATTATTCAGGTGTAGGAATTCACTTTGGAAAATCAGCGACTTTAACTTTAGAACCTGCCAAAGAAAATACTGGTATAGTCTTTTGTCGCTCCGATCTTTTAGGAGAACATATCCCTGCACTGCTTCCTCATGTATGTAATACAGGCCGTAGTACCACGTTATCTTCAGGAGATTCTGTTATTGCTACTGTTGAGCACCTTATGGCTGCTTTGCGTTCGAGTAATATTGACAATGTCATTATTCGTTGTAGTGAAGAGGAAATCCCGATAGGGGATGGGAGCTCTCATGTTTTTATGCAGCTCATAGATGATGCTGGTGTTTGTATACAAAATGATAAAGTTCCCATTGCGAGACTATCTCAGCCTGTGTACTATCAAACCCAAGATACTTTTCTCGCTGCATTTCCTTGCGATGAGTTAAAGATTTCTTACACTCTACATTACCCTCAGAGCCCTACTATAGGAACGCAGTATCGTTCTTTCGTCATCACGGAAGAGTCTTTTCGTAAAGAGATCGCTCCTTGTAGAACATTTGCTCTATATAATGAGCTATGTTTTTTGATGGATAGAGGTTTGATTAGAGGAGGATGTTTAGAAAATGCTGTGGTTTTTAAAGACGATGGTGTTATCAGCCTTGGGCAATTGCGATTTTCAGATGAGCCTGTACGGCATAAAATTTTGGATTTGATAGGGGATCTATCTTTAGTAGGAAGACCTTTTGTTGCTCATATTGTTGCTGTGGGATCAGGACATTCCTCAAACATTGCCTTGGGTAGAAAGATTTTAGAAGTGCTACAACCCTAAGAAATGAGTGATAGATGAAAGAGGCGCCTGTAATTAAATTACGAGAATTATTAAACTTACTTCCACATCGTTATCCTTTTTTGCTTGTGGATAAGGTGTTGTCTTATGATTTAGAGAAACGGTCCATTGTTGCACAAAAAAATGTAACGATAAACGAGCCTTTTTTTGTAGGGCATTTCCCTGAAGCACCCATTATGCCTGGAGTGTTAATATTAGAGTCTTTAGCGCAAGCAGCCGGAGTTTTGCTAGGCTTGGTTTTAGAAAACGACAGAAATAAAAGGTTAGCTTTGTTTTTGGGAATACAAAAAGCGAAGTTTCGTCAGGCAGTTAGGCCCGGCGACATTCTTACACTGAGCGCTGAATTTTCATTGATTTCGTCGAAGGGAGGAAAAGCTTCGGCACGAGCTTGTGTGGGTGCTCAGGTCGCCGCTGAGGGAGAGCTGAGCTTTGCTCTTGTAGATAAGGAATCTTTAGATTAACGGAGACGTATGACGAACATTCACCCAACGGCAATTATCGAACCCGGGGCTAAAATCGGAAAGAACGTTGTTATTGAGCCGTATGTTGTTATTAAATCTACGGTGACCCTTTGTGATGATGTAGTTGTTAAATCTTATGCATATATTGATGGGTACACTACTGTAGGCAAAGGAACAACGATATGGCCATCCGCAATGATTGGTAATAAACCTCAAGATTTAAAATATCGTGGGGAGAAAACCTATGTCGCTATAGGAGAAAATTGCGAGATTCGAGAATTTGCTATCATCACTTCATCTACTTTTGAAGGAACGACAGTTTCTATAGGAAATAATTGTCTTATTATGCCCTGGGCACATGTAGCCCATAATTGTACAATTGGAAATTATGTGGTCCTGAGTAACCACGCGCAATTGGCTGGTCATGTTGTTGTAGAAGATTACGCAATTATTGGTGGAATGGTAGGGGTTCATCAATTCGTTCGTATTGGTGCGCATGCTATGGTCGGGGCTTTAAGCGGTGTCCGAAGGGATATTCCTCCCTATACTATAGGCACTGGAAACCCTTATCAGTTAGGCGGGATCAATAAGGTTGGTTTGCAAAGGCGCCAAGTCTCTTTCGACACGCGTTTAGCTTTAATCAAGGTATTTAAAAAAGTTTATCGCTCTGCAGATAGCTTTTCTGAATCTTTATTAGAAGCTCAAGAAGAATATGGCCACATTCCTGAAGTTCAAAATTTCATTCATTTTTGTCAGAATCCAAGTAAGCGTGGAATAGAGCGTGGGGCTGATAAGGATGCTTTACAAGAGGAGAATGTGGAGAAGGAAGGAGCTCTTGTTGAGTCTTAAGGTTATTTATTTTGGCACTCCACAGTTTGCCGCTACAGTTTTAGAAGATTTATTACATAACGACGTTAATGTTATAGGTGTTGTTACTCGTGTAGACAAGCCTCAAAAACGTTCTTCGCAACCTATTCCTTCCCCTGTTAAAACCTTGGCCCTGTCTAAGAATATTCCTCTTCTACAACCTGAAAAAGCCTCGGATCCGCAATTTATTGAACAGCTTAGAGTTTTTGAAGCTGATGTTTTCATTGTTGTTGCTTACGGAGCTATCTTGCGTCAGGTAGTTTTAGATATCCCGAAACGCGGTTGTTATAATTTGCACGCGGGCCTATTGCCGGCATATCGTGGTGCAGCGCCTATACAGCGTTGTATTATGGATGGAGTTACACAGTCTGGAAATACTGTAATTCGCATGGATGCAGGGATGGATACCGGAGATATTGCCGGTGTGTCTTACGTTCCTGTAGGTCCCGATATGACAGCTGGAGAACTTGCAGAGGCTTTAGCTGCTCAGGGGGGGGGAGTTCTAATAAAAACTTTACAGCAGATCTCTAATGGAACAATTTCTCATACGCCTCAAGACTCGTCTAGGGCATCGATAGCTCCTAAGCTATCCAAGGAAGAGGGGTTTGTTCTTTGGGATCGTCCTGCTGATAAAGTATATGCTCAAATACGAGGTGTTACACCGGCTCCTGGAGCCTGGACACTCTACTCTTATCAAGATAAACCAGAAAAACGTTTGGTTATTCGTAAGGCTTCTCTTGTTTTTAACAAGGGTGTTCACGGCACTCCTGGGGATATTATTGTATCAGATAACCAAGAACTTCTTGTTGCATGTGCCGAAGGAGCTATCTGTTTACGCGAAATCCAGCCTGAGGGCAAGGGAGCAATGGATTCAAAAACTTTTTTGAATGGACATTCTAGTCATAAATTAAAATTATCTTTTCACACAACCAATTAATTTCAATATTAGTCAAGTTAATTTAGTTTATTAAGTTGCTAATGTGTTATAATTGCGACTTAAAACGGTTATCTTTTTGCTAAAACCTTTTAATTTTAGGGAGGTGGATATGGCATCTGCAACACCACGTGTAGCTAGCCTACTTATGGGCAGTAGAAACGTGTTTATGCAAACAGCAATGCAAGGGGTTAGGAGAGGCGACGCTGGCAATTGCATTAAACAATTTTTTACGAATGGAAATAACCATTTAGCACGCTTTGTTGGTAGTACAAAAAACCTAGATAAGGCGTTTAAATTTGCTAAATCGGTATCAGAATTTAGCTGCGGCGTTATAGAAAGTTCTGGAAATACAGGAGCTTCTCTTCAAGTGGCTAAAAATGTGGCCGGGACTTTAAGTACATCTAGATCTGTTGTAGCTTTAGCTAACGTATTGAACGGTTCAATTCCTGGATGTGTTAACTCCTCTAAGAATTGTTTTAACCATATTAAGAAATGTTTTGCTTCAGAGCCGGAGTACGATCTTGGCAATGCAGAGAGAGGCTTACCTTATAACAAAATCTACCTCACTAAAAGTGACCACGCGTTGGCCGCGATTAAAGAGGGTTGTTCTGCGATTGGTGCGGCTACTTACATCACAACATTTGGTATCAGCCGTCCGATACTCTTGGCGAACAAACTGGCTAATAAGCCTTTCCTTTCTTCAGAAGCAAAGGCGGGTCTCGGCAATAGTGTAACGTATCTGATGACAGCAAACCACGCTGCAGGTGTTATTGGTGGAGCTGCGTCCTTGCTCTATGAAAACCGTGCATATAAGCGTGCCTCTGACGGATTGTTAAACGCTAGAACGACAGAGACGATGGATCCTGAAGTTTATAGTCAAGTATCTGAACAGTTAAAAGAATCGCACTTCAAAGCTGTTAAAAAGACAATACTTGGAATTCTAGAAAAAGCATTTGAATTGATCGCTGATATATTCAAATTAATTCCTTTCCCATTTGCTGCTCCAGTTCGATTGGCCGTGACATCGGGAGCGGTTACAATTTCCAGTGGTATTGGTCTTTACAGCGTCTGGTCCAATTCGTAAGAAAAAGATTTGTCAGTCTAAGACAATATTGCAAATCGCTTCTAGAAAACCTAGAAGCGATTTTTTTATTTATTAGTAAACTAAGATTTTATAATAACTTTTTATCTTTCTCTCATTAAGGCGTTCCCGCTTTTTCTTATTGTAAAAATCTTCTCCCTCTGATAACCTCTCCCTTTATTTTCTTAAGGAAAAGGCTCCTTTTCTTTTTAGGGAATTCTACGAGTAAAAATGCTAAAACGACTTGCCTGGTTGCTCTCACTTGAGTGCGGACAACCATTGTATTAATGGGTAATTATATGCGATCTCAGCTTAGCTTAATGGGAAAAAAGGAAGGCATGATTCATGTCTTTGACAAAGATGGAAATCTGGTTGCGTGTTCGGTAATTAGTGTGGGTTCCAATGTTGTTACTCAAATAAAAGTTGATTCAACTGATGGTTACAATGCTATTCAGATGGGCGCAAATGAAATCAATGTTCCAGAAAAGACATTAGAAAAACGTATGAATAAGCCTAAACTCGGCCATTTTAAGAAGTCGGGTTCTCGTGTTTTTGGTTTATTAAGAGAAGTTCGTCTTTCCGAAGATGTTATAAATGAAGTCTCTTTAGGAAGCGAATTTGGTTTAGAAGTTCTTGAAGACATATCTTCTGTGGATATTAGTGGTGTTTCTAAGGGTAAAGGATTTCAAGGGGTCATGAAAAGATTCGGATTCCGCGGAGGTCCTAAAACTCATGGTTCCGGATTTCATCGCCATGCTGGTTCTATAGGAATGCGGTCAACTCCTGGACGGTGCTTCCCTGGAAGTAAGCGTCCTAGTCATATGGGTACTGTCAACGTAACCGTTAAGAATTTAGAAGTAGTAAGAATAGATTTAGAGAAAAAAGTATTACTAGTGAAGGGGGCGATCCCTGGTCCTAGAGGTTCTGTTGTTGTCGTAAGACGTTCTTCCAGAGCAAAAGGGTAATACAGAAGAGGTTCTAATGGTTTTATTATCAAAGTTTGATTTTTCTGGGAGTAAAATAGGAGAGGTTGAATTACCGGATGCCTTTTTTGCTCAAGAAGGAAATGGACTTCAACTAGTGAAAGACTATCTTGTGGCTATTCGAGCTAACAAGAGACAGTGGTCCGCATGTACGAGAAATCGTTCAGAAGTTAGTCATTCTACTAAAAAGCCTTTTAGACAGAAAGGCACAGGAAATGCCCGTCAGGGGTGTTTAGCTTCTCCTCAGTTTCGTGGAGGGGGCATTGTTTTTGGCCCCAAACCTAAGTTTGATCAACATGTTCGTATTAATAGAAAAGAAAAAAGAGCAGCTATTCGTTTGTTGTTATCTCAGAAGATCCAAACAAATCGATTGATTGTGGCTGATGACAGCGTATTCACAAGTAGTTTATCTTCTCCAAAGACAAAAGAAGCTTTAAGGTTTTTAAAATCTTGTAATGTAGAGTGTCGTGGAATTCTTTTCATTGATCATTTAGATCATGCTCAAAACAATGAAGGTTTAAGGTTAAGTTTGCGAAATCTGCCTGCTGTGCGTGGTTTTACGTATGGAATGAATATCAATGGATACGATCTAGCCTCTGCCCATAATATAGTGATTTCCGAAAAGGCTCTAAAAGGGCTCACCGGGCATCTTATTTCTGGAACGAAAGATTAAAAGGGAAAATTAGGACATGAAAGATCCTTATGATGTAGTCAAACGGCATTATGTAACCGAGAAGGCTAAAACCTTAGAAGGTTTGAGTCTTGGGAATGGTGAGGGCAAAAAGAAAGGTAGTTTCTGTAAGCATCCAAAATATACATTTGTTGTATCTTGTGATGCCACTAAGCCTTTAATTGCTCAAGCTTTGGAATCTATTTATGCAGATAAAAAAGTAAAAGTTAAAAGTGTAAACACGATATGTGTGAAGCCTCAGCCAGCCCGAATGTTTCGTGGAAAACGAAAAGGAAAGACTGCAGGATTTAAGAAGGCAGTTGTGACCTTCTATGAAGGCCATTCTATCGGGTAATCTATTAGAGGGAAGAAAAACATGTTTAAAAAGTTTAAGCCAGTAACTCCAGGGACTAGACAGTTGGTTCTTCCGGCTTTTGATGAGCTAACCAGGCAAGGAGAGTTATCGGGGAAAGGAACTAGAAAAAGTGTGCGGCCAAATAAAAAGTTGTCATTTTTCAAAAAGAGTTCAGGTGGTCGTGATAATTTAGGTCACATTTCCTGCCGTCACCGTGGTGGAGGGGCTAAACGTCTATACCGAGTTGTTGACTTTAAGCGTAACAAAGACGGTATTGAAGCTAAGGTGGTTTCTGTTGAGTATGATCCAAACCGTTCTGCCTATATTGCTTTATTGAGTTATGCTGATGGAGAAAAACGTTATATACTTGCTCCAAAAGGCATAAAAAGAGGAGATCAAGTTATCTCTGGAGAAGGCAGCCCTTTTAAGGTGGGTTGTTGCATGACTTTAAAAAGCATGCCTTTAGGGTCAACCGTTCATAACATTGAAATGAGACCCCATTCTGGAGGAAAATTAGTAAGATCGGCAGGTTTGGCTGCTCAAGTTATTGCTAAGACTCCAGGGTACGTTACATTAAAAATGCCTTCAGGCGAATTCCGCATGTTAAATGAAGGTTGTAGAGCTACTATCGGCGAAGTTTCTAATTCTGATCACAATTTATGTGTTGATGGTAAAGCAGGAAGAAAGCGATGGAAAGGCGTTCGCCCAACTGTTCGTGGTACTGCTATGAACCCTGTCGATCACCCTCATGGAGGTGGTGAAGGCCGTCATAATGGTTATATCCCACGTACTCCTTGGGGTAAAGTCACGAAAGGATTAAAAACTCGTGACAAGCGTAAAAGCAATAAGTGGATAGTTAAAGATCGTAGGAAATAGGGATTATGAGTAGATCGTTAAGAAAGGGTCCTTTTGTTGATCACCATCTGATAAAAAAAGTACGTGCTATGAACTTGCTGGAGAAGAAATCTCCAATTAAAACCTGGTCTCGTCGTTCTATGATTACTCCTGAAATGATTGGCCACACATTTGAAGTTCATAACGGAAAAAAGTTTCTAACAGTTTTTGTTTCAGAAACTATGGTAGGACATAAGTTGGGAGAATTTTCCCCAACAAGAATATTTAAAAGTCATCCCGTGAAGAAAGGGTAAGTCTAAAGGAGACATGTCATGTTTAAAGCGACCGCCCGCTATATACGGGTTCAGCCTCGCAAGGCTCGACTAGCTGCCGGGCTTATGAGAAATTTAAGTGTTAAAGAAGCTCAGCAACAGTTGAGTTTTTCTCAGTTAAAAGCTGGAAGATGTCTAAAGAAAGTTTTAGACAGTGCTGTAGCTAATGCTGAGCTTAATCAGAACGTGAAACGTGAGCAATTAAGCGTTATCGAAGTCAGAGTAGATGCAGGCCCTGTGCATAAGCGAGCTAAATCGAAAAGTCGGGGAGGACGATCCCCAATTTTAAAACGCACTAGTCACTTGACTGTTATTGTTGGTGAGAAGGAGCGGTAGGAGAAGTTATGGGTCAGAAAGGATGTCCAATTGGTTTTCGTACAGGTGTCACTAAAAAATGGCGCTCCCTGTGGTACGGAAACAATCAAGAATTTGGTAAATTTCTTATTGAAGATGTTAAAATTCGAGAACATTTAAGAAAAAAACCTTCTTGTCAAGGGGCCGCAGGCTTTGTTGTAAGACGTATGAGCGGCAAAATTGAAGTTACAATTCAAACAGCTCGTCCAGGATTAGTTATCGGAAAGAAAGGAGCAGAGGTAGATCTTTTAAAAGAAGAACTAAGAAAGCTTACCGGTAAAGAGGTTTGGGTAGAAATAGCAGAAATTAAGCGCCCTGAATTGAATGCAAAATTAGTAGCAGACAATATTGCTAGACAAATTGAACGCCGTGTTTCTTTTAGACGTGCTATGAAAAAAGCTATGCAATCTGTTATGGATGCTGGAGCTATCGGTGTTAAAATACAAGTGTCTGGAAGATTAGCAGGCGCTGAGATTGCCCGTTCTGAATGGTATAAAAATGGTCGTGTTCCTCTGCATACATTGAGAGCTGATATTGATTACGCCACAGCATCCGCAGAGACTACTTATGGAATTATCGGCGTAAAAGTCTGGATTAATCTTGGGGAAAAAACCTCTACGGCTAATGCTACTGCTGGTGCTGCGGCTCCAGCTGCACAATAGCTGTAAACAAGTGTGTGTGAATTATTATGTTGATGCCTAAACGAACAAAATTTCGCAAACAGCAAAAGGGTCAATTTGCAGGCCTAAGCAAGGGGGCTACTTTTGTTGACTTTGGCGAGTTTGGAATGCAGACCTTAGAAAGAGGTTGGGTGACTAGCCGACAAATAGAAGCTTGCAGGGTTGCTATCAATAGATATTTAAAACGTAAGGGAAAAGTTTGGATTCGTGTTTTCCCCGATAAAAGCGTGACTAAGAAACCGGCAGAAACTCGTATGGGTAAAGGTAAGGGTGCTCCAGATCATTGGGTGGCAGTCGTTCGTCCAGGTAGAATTCTTTTTGAAGTGGCTAATGTCTCGAGAGAAGATGCTCAGGATGCTTTAAGAAGAGCTGCAGCAAAGTTAGGAATAAGGACACGTTTTGTGAAGCGGGTCGAAAGGGTATAAGTATATGGCAGCAAAGAAAAAATTATTGGCTGAGCTTAGAGAGAAAAGTCGAGTTGAGCTAGACGCATTTATCCATGAAAATAAGAAAGCGCTTTTTTCTTTAAGAGCTGAGTCTGCTTTACAGAATAAAGTAGTTAAGGCGCACTTGTTCTCTATGTATAAGAAAAACATAGCTCGATCTATGACGGTCATACAAGAAAAAGAGGGAAAAATCGATGGCTAGTGAAGCAAGAGGCCTTAGAAAAACCAAAGTTGGTGTTGTTGTCTCATCAAAAATGGATAAAACCGTAGTTGTTCGAGTAGAAAGAATATTCTCCCATCCTCAGTATGCTAAAGTTGTTAGAGACTCTAAAAAGTACTATGCGCATAATGGTTTAGACGTTTCTGAAGGCGATAAAGTTAAAATTCAAGAAACGCGACCTATGTCTAAATTGAAAAGATGGCGTGTTGTTGAGCGTATAAGTTAATTTGGTAGATTAGCAACGTTGGGTAGATGCAGTTATGATTCAGCAAGAAAGTCAATTAAAAGTTGCCGATAATACCGGAGCTAAAAAAGTAAAGTGTTTTAAAGTCTTAGGCGGATCTCGCAGACGTTACGCTACAGTGGGTGATATCATTGTGTGTTCCGTTAGAGATGTTGAACCCGATAGCTCTATTAAAAAGGGTGACGTGGTTAAAGCTGTGATTGTTAGAACGCGTCGCGATATTCTTAGAAAAGATGGTTCTTCTTTAAGATTCGATACTAATAGCTGTGTGATTATCGATGAGAAAGGAAATCCCAAAGGAACACGAATTTTTGGTCCGATAGCTCGAGAGATTCGAGATCGTGGCTTCGTGAAAATTAGTTCTTTGGCTCCTGAGGTGATTTAAGGATAAGAAAAGATATGAAAAGACATAGTGTTTGTGTTGGCGACACGGTTTATGTGCTGGCCGGGAACGACAAGGGAAAGCAGGGTAAAGTTTTATCTTGTCTTAGAGAAAAAAATAAAGTGGTCGTTGAAGGAATCAACGTTCGTACGAAAAATATCAAACGCAGTCAAGAAAATCCTAAGGGTAAAAGGATTAATATTGAAGCCCCGATACATGTTTCTAACGTGCGTTTAAGTATAGATGGTGCTCCGGCAAAACTTTCTGTCAAAGTTACTAAAAACGGACGAGAGTTATGGAATAGATCTCCTGATGGCACTTCTAAACTATATCGTTCTGTGAAAGAGAGAAAAGGTTAATATGAGCAGGTTAAAAAAACTATATACTGAAGAGATCCGAAAGTCCCTCCAAGAAAAGTTTGGGTATGGAAATACCATGCAAATTCCTGTTCTTAAAAAAATTGTTATAAGTATGGGTCTTGCTGAAGCAGCTAAAGATAAAAATCTTTTTCAGGCTCATTTAGAAGAACTTTCTATGATTTCCGGACAAAAACCTTTGGTTACAAAGGCTAGAAATTCTATCGCAGGTTTTAAACTTCGTGAAGGACAAGGCATTGGTGCTAAAGTAACTTTACGTGGTCAGCGTATGTACGATTTTATGGATCGTTTTTGCAATATAGTCTCTCCTAGAATTCGTGACTTTCGTGGTTTCTCGAATAAAGGAGATGGGCGCGGGTGTTATTCATTGGGACTAGATGATCAGCAGATTTTCCCTGAAGTAGATTTAGATCGCGTTAAGAGAACTCAAGGAATGAATATTACTTGGGTAACTACAGCACAAACAGATGTTGAATGCACTACTCTTTTAGAGTTGATGGGTTTGCGCTTTAAGAAGGCTCAATAGGGGAGATATAAGATCAGTATGGGCATGACAAGTGATACTATAGCCGATTTATTAACACGAATCCGAAACGCTTTGAAGGCAGAGCATTTGTATGTGGATTTAGAGCACAGCAAGATGCGTGAAGCGATTGTAAAAATTCTAAAGCAACATGGGTTTTTGGCTCATTATTTAGTGAAAGAAGAGAATCGCAAACGCACAATGCGTATCTTTTTACAATATAGTAATGACCGCAGGCCTGTGATACGCCAATTAAAGCGAGTTTCTAAGCCTTCTAGAAGGGTTTATGTTCCCGCCGCAAAGATTCCTTATGTTTTCGGAAATATGGGTATTTCTGTTCTTTCCACATCTCAAGGGGTGTTGGATGGATCGACAGCTAGGGCTAAAAATATTGGTGGCGAACTACTCTGTTTAGTTTGGTAACAGGATAAAAGAATTTATAGGACGGTAAGGAATGTCTCGTAAAGCTCGAGACCCTATTGTGCTCCCTCAAGGAGTAGAGGTCTCCATTCAAAATAATGAAATCTTAGTAAAAGGTCCTAAGGGCTCTTTAAAACAAGTATTAGCACCAGAAGTGGTTGTCGATATCAAAGACAAGGAAGTTTTTGTTCATGCAGCTCCTGGTGTCGTTGATAGACCAAGTCGTATGCAAGGTTTGTTTTGGGCTTTAATTTCTAATATGGTTCAAGGAGTCAGCGCAGGCTTTGAGAAGCGATTGGAAATGATTGGAGTTGGCTTTAGAGCCGCTGTTCAAGGATCTATTTTAGATTTGTCTATCGGAGTATCTCATCCTACGAAAATGCCTATTCCTGCGGAACTTCAGGTTACTGTTGAAAAGAACACTCTGATTTCAGTGAAAGGAATAAATAAGCAGCTAGTTGGAGAATTTGCCGCTAGTATCCGTGCCAAACGTCGTCCTGAGCCCTACAAAGGTAAAGGTATCCGTTATGAGAACGAATATGTTCGTCGTAAGGCTGGGAAAGCGGCAAAAACAGGTAAAAAATAGTGTAGCAAGGCAGAGTTAGGTTATGGAAAATTCGTTATTCAAAAAGTCTGAAAAAAAGATTCGTAGGGCTTTAAGAGTGCGTAAAGTCTTAAGGGGCTCTTCTTTAAAGCCTCGTTTGTCTGTTGTGAAGACTAACAAGCATATCTATGTACAATTAATTGATGATTCTATTGGCAAAACTTTGGCTTCTGTCTCAACTATGGCGAAATCAAGTAAGGCTTCCGGATTAATTAAAAAGAATCAAGACGTTGCTAAAACGTTAGGAACCCAAATTGCCCAGATAGGGAAAAGTCTTCAGGTGGATCGAGTTGTTTTCGATCGTGGTCCTTTCAAATATCATGGAGTTATTGCCATGGTGGCTGATGGTGCTAGAGAAGGCGGATTACAGTTTTAATGAAGGTTTAAGAGATGACGTTATCAAAGAATTCTCACAAAGAAGATCAGCTAGAGGAGAAAGTTCTTGTTGTCAATCGTTGTTCAAAAGTAGTCAAGGGCGGTCGTAAATTTAGTTTTTCCGCACTTATTTTGGTGGGTGACGGTAAGGGACGCTTGGGCTACGGTTTTGCCAAAGCAAATGAATTAACAGATGCTATTCGCAAAGGTGGAGAAGCGGCGAGAAAGAATTTAATTACAATTCAATCTTTGGAAGGTGATTCTATTCCTCATGAAGTTCTAGTTGATCAAGACGGAGCTCAACTGCTTTTGAAGCCTGCTAAACCGGGAACTGGAATTGTGGCGGGTTCACGTATTCGTTTGATTTTGGAAATGGCTGGAGTCAAAAATATTGTTGCTAAGAGTTTAGGCTCAAACAACCCTATGAATCAAGTAAAGGCTGCTTTTAAAGCTCTCTTGAGTCTTTCTAGCAGGAAAGACGTTTTACAAAGGAGAAGAGTGACACATGATTAAATTAGAATCGTTACAAGATCCTTCACCAAGAAAGAGAAGAACAAAATTATTAGGACGTGGTCCTGGCTCAGGTCATGGTAAAACAAGTTGCCGAGGCCATAAGGGAGACGGAAGCCGTTCTGGTTATAAGCGTCGATTTGGTTATGAGGGAGGCGGAGTGCCTCTTTATAGAAGAGTCCCTACAAGAGGATTTTCTCATAAACGTTTTGATAAATGCGTGGAAGAAATTACTACTCAACGCTTGAATGTTTTATTCAATGAAGGAGAAGAAATTACTTTAGATGCTTTAAAACAAAAAAGAGCAATAGATAAGCATGCGATTAGAGTGAAAGTGATTGTTAAAGGCGAATTAGAGAAAACGTTTATCTGGAAGGACGCTAACGTAGTATTGTCTCAAGGAGTACGACACCTTATTGGTGTTGCTTAAAGATAAAATTTTTCAGGCCCGATTATGACAACTTTACGACAGATATTTTCCATTGCTGAGTTAAGACAAAAGTTATTTTTTACCTTTGCTTTACTTGCGGCCTGCCGAGTTGGTGTGTTCATCCCTGTCCCAGGAATTAATGGAGAACGCGCCGTAGCTTATTTTAAACAGTTACTAGGTTCTAGTCAGAATTTATTTCAGTTAGCTGATATTTTTTCTGGGGGTGCTTTTGCACAAATGACAGTTATTGCCTTAGGCGTGGTTCCATACATTTCTGCATCTATCATAGTTCAACTTCTTTTAGTATTTATGCCCTCAATACAAAGGGAAATGCGTGAGAGTCCCGATCAAGGCAAAAGAAAGATTGGTAGATTAACCCGTCTATTTACGGTTGGCTTAGCAGTTATTCAATCATTACTTTTCGCTAAGTTTGCTTTAAAAATGAATATGTCTATTCCAGGTATTGTTCTTCCAACTTTGTTGTCGTCTAAGCTATTTGGAGCTCCCTGGATATTCTATATGACAACAGTTATTGTTATGACGACAGGAACATTGCTGCTCATGTGGATAGGTGAACAGATTTCTGATAAAGGTATTGGTAATGGCGTTAGCTTGATTATCAGTCTTGGGATTTTAGCTTCCTTCCCTTCTGTTTTGGGGTCAATAGTAAGTAAGTTAAACCTTGGTTCTCAAGATCCCTCTCAACTAGGTTTGTTCTCACTGCTTTTATTAAGTTTTATTTTTATATTCGTTCTCGTCACGACAATATTGATTATTGAAGGTGTGAGAAAAATCCCCGTGCAATATGCACGGAGAGTAATTGGTAGGAGAGAAATCCCCGGAGGAGGATCCTATTTGCCGCTGAAGGTAAACTATGCGGGCGTTATACCTGTTATTTTCGCTTCGTCTTTGCTAATGTTTCCTGCGACTATAGGGCAATTCATGTCTTCGGATTCTTCATGGCTTAAGCGAATTGCTATGATGTTATCCCCAGGTAGCTGGGTATATTCTTCATGTTATGTTCTGCTTATAATATTTTTTACTTATTTTTGGACAGCAACCCAGTTTCATCCTGAACAAATTGCTTCTGAAATGAAAAAGAATAACGCTTTCATTCCTGGAATTCGACAAGGGAAGCCTACACAAACATATTTAGAATACACCATGAACCGTGTTACTTTATTAGGAGCGGTTTTTTTAGCTATTATTGCTATTTTGCCATCTATTTTAGGACGCGTTCTTCATGTAGATGCCAATGTGAGTTATTTTTTAGGCGGAACAGCAATGTTGATTGTAGTTGGTGTGGTTTTAGATACGATGAAACAAGTAGATGCCTTTTTGCTTATGCGTCGGTACGATAGTTTTTTGAAAAAAGATCGTTCCAAAGGAAGGCATTGAAAAATAACAATTTTTGACCTAAGATGCTTATACTACTTTAAGGGAGGCCCTACGTATGCCACGCATCATTGGAATTGATATTCCTGCGAAGAAAAAATTAAAAATAAGTCTTACATATATTTATGGGATAGGGCCAGCTCTTTCTGAAGAGATTATTGCAAAGTTGCAATTGAATCCTGAAGCTAGGGCTGTTGAATTGACGGAAGAAGAAATAGGTCGCCTCAATTCTCTCTTGCAATCAGAATATGTAGTTGAAGGAGACTTGCGACGTCGTGTGCAGTCAGATATTAAAAGATTGATCTCTATACACGCTTATCGTGGACAAAGACATCGTCTTTCATTGCCTGTAAGAGGACAGAGAACAAAAACAAATTCTCGAACACGTAAAGGCAAGCGTAAAACGGTCGCAGGTAAGAAGAAATAATTTTTTTAGGAGAACGTGTTTTGGTTAAACATCAAACGCAGAAAAAAGGCGTAAAAAGAAAACAGTTAAAGAATATTCCTTCAGGCGTTGTTCATGTTAAGGCTACCTTCAACAATACGATTGTGTCTATAACAGATCCTGCGGGAAATACTATCTCTTGGGCTTCAGCTGGAAAAGTTGGATATTCCGGATCTCGCAAGTCATCTGCTTTTGCTGCAACGGTAGCTGCACAAGACGCTGCAAAAAATGCTATGAATTCTGGCCTTAAAGAAGTCGAAGTATGTTTAAAAGGCACTGGAGCTGGCAGGGAATCTGCAGTTCGCGCTCTCATAGCCGCTGGTTTAGTTGTTTCTGTCATCCGTGACGAAACTCCTGTTCCTCATAATGGTTGTCGACCAAGAAAAAGGCGCAGAGTGTAGTTTTAGGGAAGGAGAAAGGGATGTCGGATAATTCACAAAATTTACTTTACGATAAATTTGAATTGCCAGAATCAGTCAAAATGATGGCTGTAGAAGGTAGCGGGGGATCGATTGATAAGCAGGCGAGTTTTGTCGCAGAGCCTCTTGAAAGAGGCATGGGTCATACCTTAGGTAATGCTCTAAGAAGAGCGTTGCTAATTGGTTTAGAGGCTCCTGCAATTATTTCTTTTTCTATGACCGGCGTACTTCATGAGTACATGGCGATAGATGGAATCGTAGAAGATGTAACTAACATCGTTTTAAATTTGAAAGGAGCTTTACTCAAGAAATATCCTTTCCAAGATAGTGAGGATGGTCGTTGCACTCAATTGTTAAAGTCTACTATTTCTGTAGACGCCTCTGATCTGGCTGCTTGCGGTGGTCAAAGATCTGTAACATTGGCTGATTTGTTGCAAGAAGGTGGGTTTGAGTCTGTTAACCCCGATCATGTAATTTTCACTGTAACACAGCCTATGCAGATTGAAATTGCCTTGAGAGTAGCTTTTGGAAGAGGATATTCTACATCTGAGAGAATTATTCTCGAGGATAAGGGTGTAAATGAGATTATTTTAGATGCAGCCTTCTCACCCGTAGTTTTGGTTAATTATTTTGTAGAAGATACTCGTGTTGGTCAAGATACAGATTTCGATCGCTTGATTCTACATGTAGAAACAGATGGTAGAGTATCTCCTAAAGAAGCATTAGCTTTCTCTACACAGATTTTAACTAAACATTTCTCTATTTTTGAAAAAATGGATGAGAAGAAAATAGTCTTTGAAGAAGCTATTTCCATTGAGAAGGAGAATAAAGACGATATTCTTCATAAATTGGTTTTAGGTATTAACGAGATTGAATTGTCTGTAAGATCTACAAACTGTTTGTCTAATGCAAACATTGAAACCATTGGTGAACTGGTAATTATGCCAGAGCCTCGTTTGCTGCAATTCAGAAACTTTGGTAAAAAGTCTCTTTGTGAGATTAAGAATAAGTTAAAAGAAATGAAGCTCGAATTGGGAATGGATCTCAGTCAATTTGGCGTTGGTTTAGACAACGTAAAAGAAAAAATGAAGAGTTATGCCGAAAAAATTCGGTCTAAAAACGTCAAGGGATAATTAAGTATATGCAACACGCTAGAAAGAAATTTAGAGTTGGTCGTACTTCTGCGCATAATCGTTGTATGTTAGCTAACATGTTAAAGTCTCTAATTCATCAAGAAAGAATAGAAACTACTTTGCCCAAGGCAAAAGAGTTGCGTCGTTGTGCGGATAAGATGATTACATTAGCTAAAAAAAATACATTGGCTGCAAGACGTTTAGCTGTTGCTAGGCTAATGGTTAGATACAATAAGTTGACAAGTAAAGAGACTCGTCAGGCTAAAGCAGGCGACCTATCAGCTTATAACGTAGATCGTACAGTAATAAACAAACTATTCGATGAATTGGGCGCTCGTTTTGTCTCTAGAAATGGTGGCTACACGCGTATTTTGAAATTACAAAATAGAGTTGGTGATAATGCACGAAAGTGTATTATAGAATTTTTAGCTAATTAGGCTATTTTTTTGCGAATACTGACTACTAGGGAATAGTGATGAAAGTTGTAATTAACGGTTTTGGACGGATTGGAAGATTAGTTTTAAGACAAATTCTAAAAAGAAATTCTTCTATCGAAGTCATGGCTGTTAATGATCTTGTGCCTGGAGAGGCTTTAACGTATTTATTTAAATACGATTCTACTCACGGGCGCTTTTCAGCAGATGTATCTTATGATAACGGCTATCTTGTTGTTGATGGCCGTAGAATCCAATTATTAGATCAGCGTGATGTCCAAAAGCTTCCCTGGAAAGATTTAGGTATAGACACTGTTATTGAAAGTACAGGTTTATTTACTAAAAAAGAAGATGCTGCGAAACATCTTGAATCTGGTGCGAAGCGTGTACTTATTACTGCTCCTGCGAAAGGAGATGTCCCGACATTTGTAATGGGAGTAAATGAGAATAAATTTGATCCCGAGAAGGATACTATTATCTCTAATGCCTCGTGTACTACAAATTGTCTTGCTCCTTTGGCTAAGGTATTGCTAGATAATTTTGGTATTGAAGAAGGTTTGATGACCACAGTCCATGCTGCTACAGCTACTCAGAGTGTTGTAGACGGCCCATCCAAGAAAGATTGGAGAGGTGGTAGAGGAGCTTTTCAAAATATTGTGCCTGCTTCTACCGGAGCTGCGAAAGCTGTTGCCCTATGTCTTCCAGAATTAAAGAATAAATTAACCGGAATGGCTTTTAGAGTTCCTGTTGCTGATGTTTCTGTCGTTGACCTTACTGTAAGATTAAAGAAGTCAACAACATATGAAGAGATATGTAAAGTTATTAAAAATGCTTCAGAAACTAGTCTGCGTGGGATTCTAGGTTATACGGATCAAGAAGTAGTTTCTTCTGATTTTATAGGATGTGAATATTCTTCTATATTTGATGCTGGTGCAGGGATAGCGTTAACTGATCGTTTTTTCAAACTAGTTGCCTGGTATGATAATGAGATAGGGTATGCAACTCGCATAGTTGATTTATTAGAGTATGTAGCAAAGAACTCTAAATAAAAGGTTAAATTCGTGTATTTTACAAGAGATCCAGTCATTGAAACTGTAATTACGTCGAGGGAAGGATACAAGTTATCAGTTCGTAATACTAAGCATCTTTCTCAGGATCCTTTTGTTGTTGAAGCTGTTGAAGTAATTTCTTTAGGAAATACCTGTTTTTTCCGTAACTGCGATCATAGTAAACCGTTCATTGTTCCCGCAGGTGATTACGAAGTAATGGAAATTCGCGATACTAAGATCAACCTTAAAGCAGTAGGTCTAGATCGTGGTATTAAAATTGCTGGGGGACGAGAAGCCTTAATTAAGTTGCCTAAGGCTGCTCCTATAGCTGTTGTTGAAGAAAGCTCTTCAGAGACAGTTGTTACAGCTGAGTCTTCATCTTTAGAAACTCCCACCACACCAGCATCTTCTCATTCTACAACTAGAAAAGAGAAAAAAGAACGTAAAGGGGATAAGTGGAAAGAGAAGAAAAAGCAAGGACGAAAGAAAACTAATAAAGAGGTTTCTGAAGTAGCGGGATCTTCTCAAGAGATTATTGATGCTGTCACCGAAGAACTTTGGGAAGAATCCCAAGAAAGTAAATTAGGTGAGCAGAAAAAATTCTCTCTATTACCTCCTCCTGCGAAATTAATTTCTGAAATTATCTCTCAAGCTGTTTCGGATCCTACAGTGACTTCAGCCGATTTAGATGAATCTTTACAGGCTTTAGTAACTGAAAGTTCCGAAGTGATTAATGCTTTATTATCTGGTGATCAGACAATTGTTTTCCCTGAAGAAGAAATGGAATCTGCTCAAGATTGTGAACAGCCTTTGCCATCTTCTTTCCCAATGGAAGATGAATAGCAATTCATTAAAGATTTTTGGTTGTCTTCTCTTTGAAAACCATTGATCTAGAAAGTGTCATCTGATAAGATTCTGAGTTATATTTTTGGTGTTTTTCTTAAAATAGATACTTCCAAAAACTATAGTTCGAATCATATCAGTTATTTAATTCATAATTGGTGAGATTCTTCATTATTGCTCAGATGGTGGAATGGTAGACACTAGGGACTTAAAATCCCTTGGGCGCAAGCCCGTGCAAGTTCGAGTCTTGTTCTGAGCAGTTTTTCCTTTTTTGTTTAGATCTTAACTCAATGACTCATGTTCATTATTGAACACAGTGTGAGCTAATCGATTTTTTTATTTTCATTTAATTTTTTGTGAAATTCTAAAACTCGGTATCCACACTAGGAAACATCAACTTAGATTTTCTAGATTTTTCAGATGTCTTTTTCTTGGTTGTGAAATTGAGACAATAACTCCTTCCTGTGCTATAAACCGGAAAAATCTAATTAATATCTTAGAGGTATCCTTTGCGGCGGCTCTTATCGGCAATTAAGCTGCATCTAACTTCTATATGGTCTAGCAACTCCACCTGTTCTTCTTCAAATCATTACGATATATACTCGAGATCTATGCTTCTGTTGCTCTGTCGATGGAAAGATGCAGACATTATGGAATGGCAATACGCTTGTAATGCTTTAGCAGATGTTTGTAGTAAAATGAGCGGGCAACTTATCCCAAGTAAACCCGAGTTATCACAAGAAGATCTTTCTTGTGAGCAAGATATCCATTTAGAATGGAAACATCGATTTTCAGCTTTAGAAAAAGAGTTTTTATCTCGTGATGAGGTCAGAAATACTGAAATTGAAAAGCTGAGGAGTGAGAATGGTTGGTTACAACATCGTCTTTCTGAGAAGTTACAGCAAACACGTCATCAAAATGATATTATTGATGAATTGAAACGGGATTTGATAGAGAGTGTTCAGCAAACAGAAATTAGTGAAGGAAGACGTCTCTGTTATGAACATAAGATTAAGATCCTCGAAGAACAATTAGATAAGCTAACTCTATCTCGTATTCCTGAAACTGATATGTTTGAACAAGGGTCAAAAGAAAGCTTATTAAAACAGCAGGAAATAATAGATTTAAATAAAGCTATGACGAGTTTACATCAGAAAAAAGCTGATCAGGATAAGAAATATCAAGAAGAAATCGCAAGATTAAGTCTAGAGTTACAAAGCTATAGACAAACCGCATGTATAAATACGGAATCAGCAAAACTTCTACAGATTCAAAATGAGTTAGTTCAGAAGAAGAAAGAGGTTGCTTTACTACAAGATCTTGTTGAAGAGCAGTATTGTCAAATACAGAGGCTTAATAAGGAGCTTGGGTTTGAAGATGTTTTGAATGTATCCCATTTAAAACAGCTTTTAGGTAGAGATTTAGATTGTAATAGTACTGAATGTGCTCAGGAATCAAAATGTAGTGGGCTTGTAGAGTAGATCTTATCGAGATTTCTAGTTGTAATTATATATGGCTAACATAGAATAAACACTACATACTCCGCTTGGAGAACTTTTCTTAAGTCTGGATAAGGACTCAATTATGACGCAATTGATTATGGGGGTTGATCCTGGGACACTAGTTTCTGGGTACGCTATTATCCTTGTTGAACAGCGTTATAAGATACGAGCTCATAGTTATGGGGCTATTCGTTTATCTTCTAAAGACTCACTAACACAACGTTATAAACAGCTTTTCCAAACATTATCCGGAGTATTAGATGATACTACTCCTGATGCTGTAGTTCTTGAAACTCAATATGTTCATAAGAATCCTCAAAGCACTATAAAATTGGGTATGGCGCGAGGTGTACTCGTTCTTTCAGCTGCTTTAAGAGATATTCCTGTTTTTGAATATGCTCCAAATGTAGCTAAGAGAGCTGTTGTAGGAAAGGGAAATGCGAGTAAACAGCAGGTGCAATTAATGGTTAGTAAGATTTTAAATATTCCTGATGTCTTAAATTCTAATTGTGAGGATATTGCAGATGCATTTGCATTAGCAATATGTCATGCGCATACTTCTGCTTATACTTGTTTAGGAGTTCGATAATGTACGACTATATTCGCGGAATTCTTACTTATATGAGTTCGGGAACTATTGTGATCGAATGTCAGGGACTCGGATTTAGTATTTTTGCTTCTGATCGATGGTTGATTGAATTATCGAGTCAATTACATCGTGAAGTTGTTGTTTATACATATACAGTTGTTCGTGAAACTGAACATGTTCTCTATGGATTCAACTCTCGAGGAGAACGTGAGTGTTTCCGTATGTTAATTTCATTTTCTGGAGTGGGTCCTAAGACAGGTCTTGCGATATTGAATACATTTTCTCTTAATAAACTCTGTTCTATAGCGCGTGCTGAGGATGTCAAAGCTATAGCTTCTGTTCCAGGTATAGGGAAAAAAACAGCAGAAAAACTTATGGTGGATCTCAAGCAAAAGCTTTCGGATCTACTTCCTCTAGATTCTCAAGTAATTGCTTCTTGGGAACCCTCAAAACCCTCATGTATGGATGAGGGGATACAAGCGTTAGCTGCATTAGGATATCCTAAATCATCGGCAGAGAGGATGATTGCTGAAGCTATAAGTGAACTTCCAGATAATGCCTCGTTGGCTGAAATTCTTCCTATTGCTTTAAAAAAGAACTTACAAGGATTGAACAAGAACTAGACTTTCCTGAAGATAGTGGTATAATTTCTCTCACATTCACTTCATTTTGTTTAAGGAGATTGTATATACATGGAACAAACGCTATCAATTATCAAACCTGATTCTGTTGGCAAGGCTCACATTGGTGAGATTGTTGCAATCTTTGAAAAATCAGGATTTCGTATAGCTGCTATGAAAATGATGCATTTATCAGTAAAAGAAGCTGAAGGTTTTTATGCTGTTCATAAATCGCGACCATTTTTCCAAGAGCTTGTAGATTTCATGATTTCAGGTCCAGTTGTTGTTATGGTCCTCGAAGGTGATAATGCTGTGGTTCGCAATCGAGAAATTATGGGAGCTACAAATCCTCAAGAAGCTGCTCAAGGTACTATTCGTGCTCAGTTCGGTGAATCTATAGGAATTAACGCGGTACATGGATCCGATAGTTTAGAAAATGCGGCTATAGAAATTAGCTATTTCTTCAGCAAAATCGAAATAGTTAACTCGGCCAAATAATCAAAAGCATTTTTATAATAACGTCGTAGATGTTCGGTGAGGCTTTTCCAAAATATCTTTTAGTTCATCTTCTGAAAGAGTTCCCCAAAGAAAAATACTATCTACGGATGCTTTTAATTTATTGAAAAAGCTTTCTTTAGTGGGGAACCATGGACGGATGGTCGTTAGGAAATCTTGGTGTAAACGTTGTTTCCTATATGATGGTTGTTTTTGGGGTATTGGTAGATAACGTTTAAGTTTGTCTATATCGATATCCCATAGAAATGTTGAATGATGCACCCAACGAGACTTTTGGATATATTGAGCATTCCCTGCGATTTTCTTCTCACCTAAAGTATAATCATTTTCGTTAACAGAAAAAGCCTTGGGGAAGATAGGTGCATAGATATCATAAGACCATTGCATCAAATCTTGAGAATTGGCCATGGGTTCTAACGAATTCATAATCCAGGTTACGAATAAACTATTTTCATCAATAAATACTGTTCCACCGCCACTGTAACGTTTAATTATAGGAACATTGTCAGATCGCAATTCAGGGATATGAAGGTCTTCATTTGGACGTCTTGAAATGCCGAGGACGACTGCTTCGGGTGCGTTAGAATTAATAATACAGATATTTTCTTTGCAGTTGCGCAGAAGAGCTTCTTCTATTTGCAACTGCTCAAAGATAGTTATCCCAGATAGATTTAAGAAAATACATTTATTGGTGAGCATGTTTTTTTACAGCAACCATCAATACTTGAATATCGGCACAAGCGATTCCTGATATCCTTGAGGCAGACCCTATAGTTCTGGGGGTAAATTTAGCTAGTTTTTCTCTAGCCTCTAAACTTAGTGAGGAAATATTTTGATAATCTATGTCATCGGGAATAACCATATTCTCTGATTTTGATAGACTATGAATCAAAGATTTCTGCCGATCTATGTACCCCGCATACTTAATTTCCATTTCTAGTGAAGCATTCAGTGTTGAGCCGAGATCGCGTACGTCATCGGGGAATGTTTCCTTTAGAATATCGTAAGACACTTCCGGACGACATAAAGCTTTTGCTAGAGAAACAACAGAATTTCCGTACTTTTTGAAGGTTTTACTTAAACGAAGTTTTTCTTCCTCTATAATTTGCTTTTGATTTTCAAAAATTTCATAACGCTCTTGACTTAGGAGACCTAAGTTACGACCATAGTGAGATAAGCGTAAGCACGCGTTATCCTGCCTTAAGAGTAGACGATGTTCTGCTCTCCCTGTAAACATACGATAAGGCTCATCTAGTACTTGAGTAGTGAGATCGTCTAGCATCACACCGATATAGGACTCTTGTCGTGATGGAATAAATACGGGTTTTCCAAGTACTTTATTTACTGCGTTAATGCCCGCAATAAGACCTTGAGCAGCAGCTTCTTCATATCCCGTTGTTCCATTGATTTGTCCACATAGAAATAAACCTTCTATAATTTTACTTTCTAAAGTGGGGTAGATAACATTCCCATGAACATAATCATATTCAATGGCATAAGCGGGCCGGGTAATAATTGAATTTTCTAATCCCCGAACCGAACGGATCATTTCGTATTGCACATCAAAAGGCATGGATGTGGATAAACCATTAACATAAACTTCCTGAGTATAAATTCCTTCAGGTTCTATGAAGATATGGTGACGTTCTTTATCTGAAAATTTAACAATTTTATCTTCAATAGATGGACAATATCGAGGCCCTACACCTTCAATACGTCCTCCGTACAGAGCTGAGCGCCCAATATTAGCTGCAATAATGTCTTTAGTTTTCTGAGTAGTATGAGTGATATAACAAGATATCTGAGGTAAAGGAGGAATAAAATATTCATCTCTATGAACAAATCCTACACCTGGATCTCCGGGTTGTTCTTCTGTTACAGAGAAATCAATAGAAGAAGCCAGTAGGCGAGGAGGAGTGCCTGTTTTTAATCTACTAATCGGGAAACCGCGCTCTTTTAGAGCTGCTGATAAACCTGTTGCTGCAGGATCCCCAAGACGTCCGCCCGGGAAATTAAGGTCTCCAATATGAATTAAGCCGCGCATGAATGTGCCAGAAGATAGAATAACCGTCTTCCCTAGATAAACGATGCCTTCTTTTGTTGTGACACCTTGAATGACACTTTCTTTGTCTAATAAAGACTCAACGGTGCCCTGCATGATATGCAAGCCCGGGATGCTCTCTAATAAGCGTTTCATATGAATATGATACATTTGCTTATCAACTTGAGCTCTTGGAGCACGGACAGCGGGGCCCTTAGTCTGATTTAAGATACGAAATTGTATCCCAGACTGATCAGTAACCTCTGCCATGATACCGCCTAGAGCATCGATTTCTCGAACAATATGCCCCTTACCGATACCACCAACAGCAGGATTACAACTCAACTTAGCAATGGTGTCTAAGTTTGAAGTTAAGATTAGTACGGAGGCTCCCATTTTTGCAGAACAAAATGCAGCCTCGCAGCCCGCATGCCCAGCACCAACTACAATAACATCGTAATTAATTGGGTGAGTCCACATAAACTAGCTAATTATTTATTTTTATGACGGTCTCTTCGGCGTCTTTTATTACGCTTATGTTTAGCGATTTTAAGTCTTCGTTTTTTCTTAACAGATGACATAGTCTTTTTTATTGTTAGCGTATGAATATGAGTGTGTAATTCGATCTTTTCTCAATAAAAAGACCGCCAACTAGAATAGCTAAATTGAGATTAGAGCTATTCTTTGGATACCTAAAGTTATTAGGCACACCGTGCTTCACTGTTTCGTTTATCCCGCAGTCTCAACACACTAAGTAAACCTAGGATTGCGGTACTTGTTTTTCTCACAGGAAACAACAAGGGAAATGTTACTACAAAGATATTTTGTGGTCCACTAACG
The DNA here is from genome assembly GCF_018343815.1 of Chlamydia crocodili. Taxonomy (NCBI): domain Bacteria; kingdom Pseudomonadati; phylum Chlamydiota; class Chlamydiia; order Chlamydiales; family Chlamydiaceae; genus Chlamydia; species Chlamydia crocodili. The sequence continues at coordinate 676,037 of NZ_CP060791.1, forward strand.
ATTTTAATCGGGGTTGTCTAGAGAAACAACATAGATTTTTTTTGATAATATATAGGGGGAGTTTCTATAAAAAATTTATCTAACCATTGAATTCAAAAGCCGCATAATTTCTGAATCTCGCAAGTTCTTTTTCAAAAACTAAAGGAACTGAACCTATGGAACCATGGCGGTTTTTAGCGACTATAAGTTCTGCTGTTCCAGGTTTATCATTTGGATCGTAATATTCTCTACGCAATAGGAACATGACTAAGTCAGAATCCTGTTCTATACTCCCGCTTTCTCTAAGATCACTCATCATGGGTCTATGATTGGCTCTGTCTTCCACTTTTCTAGATAATTGTGATAAACAAAGAATAGGGATATTTAACTCTCTGGCCAAAGTTTTTAGCATTCTTGAAATTTCTGAAATTTCTGTTTGACGACTTTCTGCAGAACGTAATGTTCCTGAACCAGAAAGAAGTTGTAAATAATCAATAATCAGGAATTGAATATCGTAACTTTCTTTCATCCTTCTGGCGCGAGCTCTAAGATCAGTCACTTTTAATCCGGGCTGATCATCTATAAGCAAAGTATGTTGTTGCATTTCATTTACAACAGAAACAATACGTTGAAAGTCTTGTCCAGATAAATCTCCCACATTAATTTTCCTAGATTCTACTTCAGATCGAGAACATATGATCCTATGAATTAGTTGATCGACAGTCATCTCTAAGGAAAAAATTCCTATAGGGAGTTGACTTTGAAAGCACATATTTTCTGCGATATTTAACGCAAGAGCGGTTTTCCCCATAGCAGGTCGGGCTGCAAGAATCATTAAGTTAGATTGGGAGAAACCGTTGACCATTTTATCCAAATCAATGAAATGCGTCGGGATGCCTGAAATAGGTAAGGCATCACCATTTTGTGCATGTTGTTGGAAGAATTCTTGTTTTTCTTGTAATTGTATTAGAAAAGGCTTTTCTTGAGCAGAGACTAGGCCTTGAAGTTTATCGGCAACGAGAACGTACTGTGTGAGGGAGGTTGCCTGGCTAATTTTAAATAAAGCATTTTGTGCTTCGTCTAAAGCAACGGCAACGTCTTTAGGTTCCTCAGTCGCTTTTTTCTCTATTTCCTTAGCTGTTTGGATCATTTTTCTTAAGATGGATTTAGAAAGAATGATCTGAATATATTCTTCAATATATGCTGCAGTTCCTGCAAAATCTGCTAAGGTGATTAAATAACCAGGCCCTCCAATTACCGTAAGGTGATTTCTTCTTTTAAGTTCTTCTCCTGCAAGATGTACGTCTATAGGTTTGTCGTGTTTAAAAGCGTCTTGGAGAACTCGGAAAATGATCTTATGTTCCAGATAGTAAAAATCATCTTCGTTAAGCTGGTTGGCTGCTAGATTAAGATAATTAACTCCCGTTAACATACAACCGAGAACAATCATTTCTGATTCTTTAGAATTGGGTGGACTTGGTAGTGTAGGGGAGGGAGTTTTTTCTGTTTGAGTCAACATAGTTTTTATAATGTGATCTAGATGCAGGAGTCATTAGAGATCAGGTTAGGATATCGAAAATATATGCTCAAGTCATAAAGGTTGGGGAAGTCAATAAAATTTCTATTAAAGATTTAAAAAAACTCGGGCAATCAGAGGTAGAAATTACTAGATCACTAATATTGACTTACAATAGAATTCAATTCGCATTTGTCTTAATTTCTTTTGTGTGGATTAAGAGACTGAATGATCAGGAGAACGGAGTCCTAAAAGTTAACTTGCTTTCATTGAAGGAAGGAATTATTCTACTTTATTGAATAGGAAGGTAGTAGTAAGTTTTTCTGTCGGGAACTATGATGTGCCTTTGCTAAGGAAAGATGACTGAGTGGTCGAAAGTACGTCCCTGCTAAGGACGCGTACCTCTAAAGGGTACCGAGGGTTCGAATCCCTCTCTTTCCGAATTTTTCTAATAGAGTCCGTAATAAAGTTAATTAGTTGCTCTTTTTCTTTAAAATTTTTCTAAAATATCAAATAGGTATCAGTATAAGGTAATCTAGGAAACAGTCGTTGGGGGAGGAACTCTCTTCTTGCCTGTAGAATTGGCTTATCCTATAATAAGCCCTTTTAGATTATATTTAAGATTCCTTAAAAAGATCGCGTTAGCCAAAACCATGAGACAATTTTGTAATTTACTTTCTCTATCACGTATATGGCTAGCCTTATTCTTTTACCAAGAGAAGATTCACTTGCGCCTGTTGGTTATTTTAGGTGCTATGGCTAGTGATGTTTTAGATGGTTATCTTGCCCGTCGTTACAAAGCAACTAGTCGTTTTGGTTCTATATTGGATCCTCTCACTGATAAGTTCTTTGTTTTTGTTTGTGTTGCTATTCTGTACTGGGAGAGATCGTTATCTCCAGAGCATCTCCTACTTATTTTTGCTAGAGACATTTTTCTTGTGCTTTTCGCCATTTACCTCTCTATTGTTAGAGGGTGGAAGGGATACGATTACCGGGCTCTGTTCTTTGGAAAGATCTTTACAGTGGTTCAATTTATTATTTTACTCGGGGTCACTGCAGGTGTGCAAATCCCTGTAATTGGACTCATGCCGTTAATTATTCTTGGATTTCTCTATTTCTTAGAACGGGTGATAGATTACAAAAAACAATGCCTTGATTAAAGGCGTTGGTAAATTTTTTTTTAAAAAAGAGTGGAAGGATCTCATAGGAACAACTTGTGTTTTAGGAAGTGTTTCGCTACAATAGTCCTTTACGTTTGTCATAGTCTTTTAAAATATGCCTTGCCGTTTGCTCAGCAAAAAGTATTATAGGAACTGTACGGGTTCAAAGTCTTTTAGGCATGATTTATCATCTGTTTACAAATCTTTATGCTCTATAATTTTGGGAAGGAGTTTATGCAGTCATCAGAGATGAAACCCTTTTCAAGACTGCGGGCGTACTTCTGCCCCATATATCGATCAGAATTCCCAAAATTTATTCCTCTTTTCTGGCTAGCCTTTTTCGTAGGATTTAACTATTGCCTCCTAAAAAGTATGAAAGATACTTTAGTAGTGGTGGGATCTGATGCGGGTGCGGAAGTTATACCGTTCTTGAAAGTCTGGGGGATAGTTCCTGGAGCCGTTATCGTTACTATGATCTACGGCTGGTTAAGTAATCGGTGTCCTAGAGACACCGTTTTTTATTCCTTCATAGGTACGTTTCTCGGTTTCTTTTTCTTATTTGCCGTAGTAATTTACCCTATGGGGGATGCCCTACACCTGCATTCTTTTGCAGATAGGCTACAAGAATTACTGCCACAGGGTTTACGTGGATTCATTGTAATGATCCGCTATTGGAGCTATAGTCTATACTATGTGATGTCGGAACTATGGAGTTCGGTAGTTCTTTCAACGCTCTTTTGGGGATTAGCTAACGAAGTGACTAGCGTAAAGGAAGCTGGAAGATTTTACGCCTTAATTAATACTGGACTAAACCTTTCTTCCGTATTTGCTGGTGAAATTTCCTATTGGATGGGTAAACATTCGCTTTTTGTTTATCCCTTTGTTAAGGATAAATGGCATGAGGTTATGATGAACCTCACCATTTTAATCGTTCTAGCCGGATTGTGTATGATTTGGCTATATAGAAAAGTTCATTTCCTTACACAACATACCTATAATTTCTCTACAGCGTTTTCTTCCCCTGAATCTTCTTCTGAGGAATTACCTCAAGTTGAGGAGAGTGTGGCTAGTGTAAAAGCTAAGAAAAAGACGAAGACTAAGGCGAAAAGCCTTTTTCTTTACCTCATTCGTTCTCGGTATTTACTAGGCCTTGCCGTTATAGTTTTATCCTATAATCTTGTTATCCACTTGTTTGAAGTGGTTTGGAAAGATCAAGTTAGTCAGATTTATAGTTCTCATGTTGAATTCAACAGCTACATGAGTAGGATCACTACATTAATAGGAATTGTCTCCGTCTGCGCAGCTCTTTTCCTTACTGGGCAAAGTATTCGAAAATGGGGTTGGACGGTAGGTGCATTGACTACTCCAATTGTTATGCTGGTAACAGGTGTACTATTCTTTGGAGCTGTATTTGCTGTGAAGAGAGATATCATGATCTTTGGCGGATTTTTCAACATGGCTCCTTTGGCCATAGCAGCTTGGATAGGCGGGATGCAAAATGTGTTTTCTCGCGCCGCTAAATTTACATTCTTTGACCAGACTAAAGAAATGGCATTTATTCCTTTGCCGAATGACCAGAAGAACTTTGGCAAGGCCGCCATTGATGGTGTGGTATCTCGGATAGGGAAATCAGGAGGTTCCTTAGTTTATCAAGGGTTATTGATTATCTTCTCATCCGTTGCTGCTAGTCTTAATGTGATAGCTATAGTACTTCTTTTAATAATGGTAGTTTGGATAGCTGTTGTTGCTTTCATAGGAAGAGAGTACAATATAAAGGAAGCTGCTGCCGTTGCTGAGAGTTCGAAAATAGATTCAGTTGCATCAGAAGAAGCGATCAACAGAACTGCGGTGGAAAATTCCAGCAAAGAAGAAGTAGCCACACTATAGTTTAAAGGGCTTTTCGGCCCTTTTATTCATATTTTTTTTGATCTTTAAGCCTTCCCTCACATACTTTATTTTATTTGTTTTATAAATTTTTGACGTTACGGGTATTTATGAAAACGTTTTGGCATTTTTTGTCTAAAGGCTTCCTATCGATTCTAGGTCTATCTCTTGGAGTAGTTCTTGCCTTCTTTGTTACTTTGATGTTAGTTGTTTCTACCTCTGGAATGAACGACTCTCAATTTGTGAATATGCCTGACGCTAAGGGTGAGGTAAAAGATCTGGGCAAAGAGGCGCCAATTATCGCTGTATTAGAAATGAAGGATGTTATTTCTTCTAGTAAACATACGGCAAAAATTATTCAAGAAGCCATTACAACACTAGATTCCACACCTTATAAAGATAGAGTGAAGGGCATAATCATTGATATGGATTGTCCTGGAGGAGAAGTATTTGAAATTGCCCGTATATACTCAACGATTCAGTTCTGGAAACAACGTACAAATTGTCCTGTTTATGTTTTTGTGAATGGTCTTTGTGCTTCTGGTGGATACTATGTTGCATGTGCTGCAGATAGAATTTATTCCACACCTTCTTCTTTGATAGGTTCAGTAGGAGTGCTTTCTGGACCATATTTTAATGTAAAAGAAGGTTTATCTCGTTATGGAGTACAAAGTGATTTACTTACAGCTGGCAAAGATAAAGCTCCTATGAATCCTTATACGGAGTGGACAACTAAAGATCGTGAAATTCGACAAGAGATAATTGATTATCTTTACGGTCAGTTTATTGATATCGTTGCCACGAATCGTCCATTACTAACTAAAGATAAATTGATTAGTGTTTTAGGGGCGCGTTTGTATTCGCCTGAGAAAGCCTTAGAAGAAGGTTATATCGATGTTGTAAATGTAACTAAACAACAAGTGCTTCAAGATTTAGTTGCTGATTGCAAAATTGAAAATAACTACCGTGTAATCGGTTTGGGAAGTGATGGTTGGTTGAAAAAAGTTATGTCATCAGTAACTAATAGCCCGTTAATCACAGGAAAAATTCAACATGAATTGCTTCCTAATCTAGATAGTTCCACAAGTACATTTTACTACTTGGAGTCATGATTCTAGTTAATTAGTAAGTGGAGAGAATCAGTGAGAAAGATCTTTATTTTAGATGCTTCAGGATTTGTTTTCAGAGCGTATTTTGCTCTCCCAGATATGAAAAATTCTTCTGGAGAAGGAACACAGGCAGTTTTTGGGTTTGTTCGTTCTATTAATAAATTAATCAAAGAATTCTCTCCAGATCATATGGTAGCCGTATTTGATGGACCTAATAATAAACAAAGTCGTAGAGAGATTTATGCTGATTATAAAAGTAATCGAGAACAGAAAGAAGAAAATCTCTACCAACAAATTCCTATAGTCAAAGAATATTGCAGTTTGCTTGGGCTAACTTACCTAGAAGAAGAGGGAGTTGAGGCAGACGATGTAATAGCTAGCGCCACAAAGCAAGCAGTCTTAGAAGGATACGAAGTTTGTATATGTACTGCGGACAAAGATTTACTCCAATTAGTTGGTCCTAATGTTGTTGTTCTGAATCCATGGAAAGATCAACCAGAAATCGATCAAAACCGTGTTACAGATATTTACGGTATCCCCCCAAATAGAATACCAGATTATCTAGCCCTAGTTGGTGATACTTCTGATAATATTCCTGGCGTGTCTGGTTGTGGGCCTAAGAAAGCAACAGCCCTGTTGCAAAAGTATCATTCTGTAGAAGGTATCTTAGAAAATCTTGACGAGTTAACAGGATCTACTCATAAGATGCTCTCGGAACAAAAAGATATTTTATTGTTAAGCAAAGATCTTGCTGTATTAAACGATAAGATGCCTCTTCCTATAACAATAGATGAATTAAAGTTTCCTCTACACGAAGTGTGTCAGGAAGAAATGAATACTTTTTATATGCGACAAGGTTTTAAAACTTTAGTTCAGCAGGTTGAGGAAGAATCTAACATAGATGTTATTGTAATTAATAATAGTAAAAAGTTGACTTGTGAGCTCTCTAATTTGCATGGAAAAAGTATAGCTTTTTCTGTTGGATATAAGGGGAATTTTCTCCCGTCTCTAACTTTAATGGGAGTAGCTTTAGCCTATGATGATGCTGTTTATTACGTTGATATAGAAAACGCTTCAGATGATATTCTCACCCCATTAAAAGATTTCTTTAGAAGAGAAGATACCGAATTCTATGGTTACAACATAAAGAGAGATAATCACGCATTAAAAAATGCAGGTATCCATGTGAATCATATAGCTCTTGATTTAGCTCTAGCCGAACACTTAATTAATGGAGGAGCGAAAATCTCGTATCAAACGCTTCTTGTTGATCATGGATTAGTTAGTGCTGCAGGTAGATATGGAAAGGAATGGGGACAGTTAAGTTTGCCTATACTAAAGTCTCCTGTAAATCCTGCTCAATATTTTGGAGAATTTGTTTCTTATCTGCCTAGAATAAAAAAATCTTTATTAGAAGAGTTGAAAATAAAAAAAGTAGAAGATCTTTTTTTTAACATGGAAATGCCTTTAGAGAAGGTTCTTTTTACTATTGAAAGAAACGGGATGCCTTTAGATGTTGAAGATCTGCAAGAGCTCGAAAGAATTTTATCAGAAGAATTAGCAATTCTTACGGATGATATTTATACCTTAGCTGGAGCTCCTTTTAATATTAAATCTCCTAAGCAATTGTCAGACATTTTATATAATAAACTTGGTTTGACACCTGTGGATAAGGCTCGATCTACTAAAGCAGAAGTTTTGGAAGCTTTATCAGGGGAACATGAAATTATTGAGAAGATTTTAGCGTTTAGGGCTGTTGAGAAATTGCTTTCTACTTATGTGAAAGCCCTTCCTAGACAAGTAGACCCTCATACCTCTAGAATTCATCCTACATTTAATCAAATGGGGACAGTCACAGGTAGACTGGCTTGTCAGGATCCAAATCTACAAAACATTCCTATACGTTCTGAGCGAGGCAGATTATTAAGAAAGGCTTTCTGTGATACTCATCAGAATAATTATTTTTTATCTGCAGATTATTCTCAAATTGAGTTAAGATTTCTGGCACATTTGAGCCAAGATGAGTCGTTGAAGTTGGCCTTTGAATCGCGGGAAGATGTACATACGTTTACCGCCTCTCAGGTATTTCATGTGCCGTTAGAAGAAGTCACCAAACAGCAGCGCATGCAAGCAAAGACTGTAAATTTCGGTATTATCTATGGGCAACAAGCTTATGGATTGTCAAAGATTTTAAAAATCAGTGTTTCAGAAGCTCAAAAGTTAATAGATGCATACTTTGATCGTTATCCTGAAGTAGCTCGTTTTATTAATGAAACGGTGAATCAAGCTTGTGAAAATTTGCGAGTAAAAACATTGCTGGGCAGGGAAAGGATAATAGATAATTGGACAGAGTTTTCAAACTCTCGTGCTGCTTCAGGCCGTCTTGCTGTTAACACCCGCATACAAGGTAGCGCTGCTGAATTGATCAAGTTGGCAATGCTGCAACTTTTTGATGCGTTAGAAAAACGCAAATTGAGAAGCCGAATGTTACTGCAGATACATGACGAATTGATTTTTGAAGTTCCTGAGGATGAAAAAGAAGAAATGCAAACTTTAGTGCGTGATATAATGGAATCTGCAATGATTTTATCTGTCCCATTAGTTGTGAATATCTTAATTGGAAAAAATTGGGCAGAATGTTAGAATTACTAAAAGTTTCTATTACAGGGGATCTCTCTTCAGGAAAGACTGAAGCATGCAGGGTTTTTCAAGATTTGGGTGCCTATGTAATTAGTGCTGATAAAGTTTCGCATAGTTTCCTTGTTCCTCACTCGCATATAGGTCGTCGCGTTATAGATCTTCTGGGATCAGAAGTTGTTATTGACAATGCATTCGATAGAAAAGTCATAGCAGAGAAAGTTTTTGATAATTCAGCTCTTCTTCAATCCTTGGAAGCTATTTTGCATCCTGAAGTTTGTCGAATTATTGAAGAGCAATATTATCAGGTCGCCAAGGAGCGAAAGCACCCTCTGTTCATTGCTGAGGTGCCTTTGTTGTACGAAATACATTATGCGAAATGGTTTGATCGCGTCATTCTTATTACAGCAGATGAGAATATTCGTAGGGAAAGGTTTACCAAAAAAACTAATTGTTCTGATTTAAATTTTTATCAGAGATGTGCTCGGTTTTCTTCTCATGAGGAGAAAATGATGCATGCCGATATTATTATAGAAAATAACGGCACTAAAGAAGAATTACGTCATAAAGTCGAAGAATATTTTTACGCTTTAAAGGGAGCATTATGAAAGAAGAACGTTCTTCAGAAGTCTTGCCAAAGGTGAAAGAGAATAAGAAACATACATGTCCTGTGTTGCAAGAGAAGTCTTTTGCAGGAGAATGTGCTGTAGTTGCGGATACGGTTGATGAAAATCAGAACGTAACTATTACAAAAATTGCCAAATTGCAAAGGATGGGAATTGAAGAGCTTAATGTACTAGCTCGCCAATATGGAGTGAAGAACATCGGGTCTCTCACTAAATCTCAGGTAGTATTTGAGATAGTAAAAGCAAAATCTGAGCGTTCAGATGAGCTTTTAATTGGGGAAGGAGTTTTAGAAGTTCTCCCCGATGGATTTGGTTTTTTAAGATCTCCTACTTATAACTATCTCCCCTCTGCTGAAGATATTTATGTTTCCCCTGCTCAGATCCGTAGGTTTGACTTAAAGAAGGGAGATACAATTATAGGTACGATACGTTCTCCAAAAGAGAAGGAAAAGTACTTTGCCTTACTCAAGGTAGATAAAATTAATGGATCTACTCCAGACAAAGCTAAGGAACGAGTTTTATTTGAAAACCTTACCCCTTTATATCCTAATGAAAGAATTGTTATGGAAATGGGGAAAGAGCACCTTGCTGAAAGAGTTCTAGATCTTACAGCTCCCATAGGGAAGGGGCAAAGAGGACTCATTGTAGCTCCTCCCCGTTCTGGGAAAACCGTCATTTTACAAAGCATAGCCCACGCTATTGCTGTCAATAATCCAGATATTGTTTTAATTGTTTTGCTCATTGATGAACGTCCTGAAGAAGTTACTGACATGATTCGTCAGGTGCGAGGTGAAGTTGTTGCTTCTACATTTGATGAGCAGCCTGAAAGGCATATTCAAGTTGCGGAAATGGTTATAGAAAAGGCTCGACGTCTAGTTGAACACGGAAAGGATGTTGTTATCCTTCTCGATTCTATTACACGTTTAGCTCGAGCTTACAACACTGTACAACCGCATTCTGGAAAAATTTTAACAGGTGGTGTAGATGCTAGTGCTTTGCATAAACCGAAGAGATTCTTTGGAGCCGCTAGAAATATCGAGGGCGGGGGATCTCTAACCATTCTGGCTACTGCCTTGATTGATACCGGATCTCGAATGGACGAAGTGATTTTTGAAGAGTTCAAGGGTACAGGAAACATGGAGCTTGTACTTGATCGTCGTCTATCTGATCGAAGAACTTATCCTGCGATTGATCTTATTAAAAGCGGCACAAGAAAAGAAGAACTACTTTATCATCCTAGTGAATTAGAAAAGGTTTATCTCTTCCGTCAGGCAATTGCTGATCTTACAGCTATTGATGCAATGCATTTGCTTCTCGGTAGATTAAAGAAAACAAATAGTAACGCAGAATTTTTACTTTCTTTGAAAGAATAGATTAGAAGATCTTGTCGTTTTCGAAATGATAGGTGAAAAAATCCACGGTTTAACTATAAGTTCGGACCTTGTCTTTCACTTATCCTTTTTCTAAATTATATCTACGATTTAACAGACCTTAGAATGATTGATCTTTTTATCAATTAAAATATTCTATAATCTTTTCCTCATATTGATGGAGAGAGTTCTCTCAACGCATTAAGAGGATAGGACATATGAAAAGAACGTCTTGTTAGTTTTAGCGTTATTTCCCTATAAGAATCTCAGGGAAAACAATCAAGGGGGAGTCTTTGCTAGTGAGATATTTTCCTTGAACAGCTTTTTCTATGATTTCTTGAGCCTCACGATAATACATATTGAGTTTTGTAATTTGTAAAGCTGTTCCAGAAGGACTATAGATCCCTAAGTATTCTTTTCTTTGAAAGATTGCCACAGTTAGGGGGGGCTGGTTAATTACTTGTAATCCCTTAGTTAGGGGAATACCAAAAAATAAACGGATAAGCATATTCTTATGCTTATAATGAGAGTTTTTGTATTTTGTCAAAAAACGATGAGGATACCAGATAATGATGAGCTTTGAAGAGGAGCAACTTCGTGATCATGCTGTGGTTAACCTATACCGTATAGGAGCAATAAGATTTGGTGATTTTAATTTATCAGATGGTCAGCAGACTCCTATTTATGTCGATATGCGTTTAGTTATCTCTTGTCCTGATGTTTTACAAACTATTGCTTCATTAATTTGGCGTTTACGTCCTTCTTTTAATAGTAGCCTATTGTGCGGCGTTCCTTACACTGCTCTCGCATTGGCGACATGTATATCATTGAAATACAATATCTCTATGGTGTTGAGAAGGAAAGAATTAAAATACCCGAACCAAGAAGACAGAATTAAAGTTGAAGGTCTTTTTTCTCCAGGACAAACATGCTTAGTAATTAACGATGTTATTGCTTCAGGGCGTTCGATTTTAGATACTGCTAAGGCTTTGGAAGATGAGGGTTTAAATGTTCGAGAATCCTTAGTGTTCCTAGACAGGCAAGTTGGAGGAATAGATGCTTTAAAAGAGGCGGGAATTAAGTTGAGATCGGTGTTTACTCTGGAAGAACTTGTCAGGTCGCTACTTTCCAAGTGCCAGTTAAAAGATGGAGACGCAGCTATTGCGACCGCACTTATAGAAACTTTTCAATAATTATTCATTTTTATTCTATTTAACAACAAAAACTTGGTTTTTATAATTAAATTAATCTAATTTCATTCTAGTTAGTTTGTGTAGCCTTTTTATTTGATTCTAATTTAAAATTGGGATTACAGAAGGCAGGGCAAATGATAGAAAACGATTTTCAGGGCTATCCCCCAAGTTATCAGGCTTCTCATTTTTATCGAGATAAGGTTGGTGTTATTGTTTTATGTGGTGGTGAAGGAAAGAGATTATCTCCTTTAACCTATTGGCGTTGTAAGCCAACTGTATCGTTCGGGGGAAGGTATAAGCTCATTGATGTGCCCATTTCACATGCAATAGCCTCAGGATTTTCTAAGATTTTCGTAATAGGTCAATATCTTACCTATACACTACAACAGCATCTTGTGAAGACGTATTTTTATCATGGAGTATTGCAAGATCAGATACATCTTCTTGCCCCGGAAGGTAGGGATGGAAGTCAGGTATGGTATCAAGGAACTGCTGATGCTATTCGTCAGAACCTCTTATATTTAGACGATCCGGGGATAGAATATTTCTTGGTTTTGTCTGGTGATCAATTATACAATATGGATTTTCGTAAAGTTGTAGATTACGCTCTATCAATGCAATCTGATATGGTAATAGTCGCGCAGCCCATTCAGGAAAAAGATGCTTCAAGAATGGGAGTCTTGCAGATAGATAAAGACGCAAATCTTTTAGACTTTTACGAAAAACCTCAGCAAGAAGAAGTTTTAAATCGTTTTCGATTATCTTCTGAGGATTGTCGAAAACATAAACTAGATCCTCAATACGGAAATTTCTTAGGAAATATGGGGATTTATCTTTTTCGAAGAGAGAGCCTATTTCAATTGCTTTTAGAAGAGCAAGGAGATGATTTTGGAAAGCATCTTATCCAAGCTCAAATGAAACGCGGGTCAGTAAAGGCTTTCCTGTATGATGGCTATTGGACAGATATCGGAACAATCGAATCTTATTATGAAGCAAATATCGCTTTAACACAAAAGCCTAGACCTCAAGTTCGTGGTTTGAATTGCTATGATGATAGAGGGATGATCTATAGTAAGAATCACCATCTTCCAGGGACTATAGTTACGGATTCAATGATTTCTAACTCATTACTTTGTGAAGGAGCTGTTATTGATTCCAGTAATGTATCTTACAGCGTTGTGGGAATTCGTGGTGTGATAGGGAAAAACTCTATCATAGATCACTCCATCGTTATGGGAAATGACCGTTATGGAAGTTCGAATCAACATGCTCTAGGTATCGGAGATAATTGTGAGATTTATAAAACAATAATCGATGAGAACTGTAGAATTGGTAATGGAGTGAAACTCACGAATATTCAAGGGCATAGAGATTATGATTCTCCTGATGGGAAGTTAGTTGTTAGAGATGGAATTATTATTATTCCTCGAGGAACCAGAATTCCTGATAATTATATGTTTTGACGGCGATTCCATAATTAATAAAAATAGCCTAGAATAGCTTTTATCCATCGAGATTTTAGCTTGATATCCAGTAGACTATTACTATAGTGATAACTCATGGATCATCTTCTCTATGCAGATATACGCAATAGCAGATTTACACTTAGCTATCGGAGTCCCTGAAAAGACAATGGAAGTCTTTGGTGAACCTTGGATTTCCTATCACGAGAAAATCCGTGAAAGATGGGAAGCGGTAGTAGCTCCTGAGGACGTAGTTCTACTTCCCGGAGATATTTCTTGGGCTATGCATATCGAAGAAGCCAAAGAAGATTTTTCTTTCATAGGTTCCCTGCCTGGAACTAAATATATGATCCGTGGGAATCATGATTATTGGAGTTCTGCATCAGCAGCTAAAATATCACGAATTCTTCCTGAAAATTTGCATTATCTATCTCAGGGATTTTCCCTATTGCCTCAAAAAAAAGCTATTGTAGGAGTAAGGCTTTGGGATAATCCTACAATATGTATAGCTCCTGAATGTTTTCAATCTCCTCTTTTAGGAAAGGAACGGAATTACAGTGAGCAAGATGAGAAAATTTTTTTAAGAGAGCTTGGAAGATTACAAAGAGCTTTAGAAGCTGTCCCCAAGGATGTTGATCAGATTATTGTTATGACCCACTACCCTCCTATCAGTAGTGATGGTACCCCTGGACTTGTTTCAGAAATACTTGAAGTTGATGGTAGAGTATCACATTGTTTATTTGGTCATATGCATAAAGTCCGCTCTCCTTTAGAAGGATTCGGAATCATTCGCAATATCGATTATAGGTTGGTAGCTGCTGATTATATAGATTTTATTCCCCAGGTTATAAAGTGAAAATTCTTGCAGGTAAATACAAAGGGAAATCTTTGAAAACATTTTCTAATCCCTCGGTACGTCCTACTTGTGGAGTAGTCAAAGAGGCGGTGTTTAATATTTGTGCGGCTTATATTGAAAATGCAGCATTTTTAGATCTTTTTTCTGGAGTTGGATCTGTAGGTTTTGAAGCTTTAAGTCGTGGAGCTTCTTCAGTCACTTTTGTAGATTCTTCCGCACAATCCACACGTTTAATTCGAGCAAATAGTCAATTACTGCATCCAGATTTGCCAGTGACAATTATGAAACAAGAAGTAAGATCTGCGATTCAGAGACTTACTAAAAAGGGCATGTCCTTTGATCTTATTTATATAGATCCTCCCTATAATCTTGAAAATAGTTATCTTGGAGCAGTATTACGCGATATTGTTTTAGGAGAAGTTCTAGATAATCAAGGATTGTTATTTTTAGAAAATGCTTCTACAGAACCTATTCTTGTTGAAGGTTTAGTACTAAAACGCAAGAGAAAGCTGGGTGGAACATTTTTATCGGAATACATTCTTGAAAATACTTCTCATTAGTTCTATAAAAAATTCATAAGACACTTAACATAAAATAGCTAGTATATTTTTTTCGTCTGGATGAGCGTATTTTTTGGCTTTTTGGTTGTTCTTTCAAAAAGTTTTTATTCAAAGTTTATCTTAGAGAGCACACTGGATAAAATTTCTTTTGTAGAATATGATGCGAAAAATAAGTCTGGAATCCGAGGCGTGAGTTAGCGTGAAAATCAAGAATTCCTCAAAGCTATATTTTCTAGCTCTTTTGTGTTTCCTACCTTTAGTTTTTCTAGGATGTTCTAGGGAAAAGAAAGAATTATTGGTAGGAAGAGATACTACTTGGTTCCCAAAACAATTTGGAATTTATACAGCGAATATCAATGCTTTTCTTAATGACCTTGTATCTGAGATTAATTACCGGGAGAATCTTAATATCAACATTGTAAACCAAGATTGGATTCATCTCTTCGAAAATCTTGATGATCAAAAGACAGCAGGAGCTTTTACGTCAATATTACCAACAGCAGAGATGTTAGATCATTATCAATTTTCTGATCCTATATTGCTTACAGGTCCTGTGCTGGTTGTCTCTGAAAGGTCCCCTTATAAGTCTATTCAAGATCTTCGTGGTAAGCTCATAGGAGTATATAAATTCGACTCTTCAGTGTTGGTAGGTCAGGATATTCCTGATGCTGTTTTAAGTCCTTATCAACACGTCCCCATAGCTTTAGAAGCTTTGTCTTCTGGTTGCTATGATGCCTTATTAGCTCCTGTTATAGAAGTTACAGCTTTGATAGATACAGCTTATAAAGGACGTTTAAAAATCATTTCCCCACCTTTGAATCAAGATGGTTTACGGTTAGTGGTCCTTCGTGGTGAGAAGAATAGCTTATTGGAAGGTTTTAACATGGGGTTGGTTAAAAGTATACGTTCTGGTAAGTATCAAGTAATTAAACAGCAATATCGTCTTCCTTAACCTATTACGACTTTATTAAACTTTTGTTCTCTACATACGGCGTACTTTGAATAATTGTTGCTAATGATTCTACCCATTGGGGAGATTGATAAATAGCGGGCACGCGCAAAGCTTGGTATTTTCTCTCTATAAGTATGGATATATACTCTTTTTCTATTTCATAAAGAGTTTCTATATGATCTGAAGTAAATCCAAAAGGTACAATCAACACATGTTTCTTATCTGTATTTAATCTTATGCATTTATCTTTTGTTGATGGTGTCAACCATTTCCCAGGACCAAACTTCGACTGATAACAAAGATGAGTTTCTATGTTTTCTAATCTTTCAGAAATAGCTTTGAAAGATTTCTCGCATTGTATGTTATACGGATCACCTTTATTCACATATCTCATAGGAAGTCCATGAGCAGAAAATAATAGACAGCAGTCATTTATAGGGATATCGTGGGATTGTAAAAATTTCAAGATATGGTCAATCATACATGAAATAAACTGTGGGTGATTTCCAAAATGGGATACCCAAGAGATATCTAGTGATGGAAGTTGGTTGTGAATAAATCTCACAATACTTCCTGTAACAGCGTAAGTAAAATGTGGGAATAGGGGAACACCAACAATCGGACAATCACCAAGAGCTTTTAACTGTTGAATTGTATGCTGGTGTGTATCAGGTAAATAGCGGTGGAAGGTAATAACAGGAGCATTTAAATACAAAGATAGAGTTTCTGCAAGTGATTCTGTATCTTGATATATAGGAGAGAACCCGCCGATGCAATTGTATTGGGGAAGAATCTTAGGGGTACGTTTTTTAGCTATGAATGAAAATAAACGTTTATGGATGAAAGAAGGAAGAAATCCTCCGGTAACATCACGGTCTGTAAGTAATGAAGTTAAGAAAACTTCAATGTCATTAGGATGACGAGGACCGCCAAAATTTGCTAATAGGTAAGCAGAGACCATAGTAACAAGCTTTATTATTTAATAATATTGGAGCTATTGCATTAAAACAATTACTTGCATAATTTCCCATAAAATTAAGATGAGTTTGTAAGATACATGAAGTTAAATAATGCTCTCCCAACTTTAGAAGCTTTATGTAAAAAAACACACCAAAAATTACGTCAATATCTTATCCGACATAGTTTATTGTTACTCGGATGTTTATTATTAATGGCTGTCGAACTCGGTGTATTTCTTTATTTTTTCTTATTTTCTGGGAAAACTATTGTTCCAGCATTTTGTCTTGCTTGTTTCTTTTTAACTCTGTTTGTTTGTCTTGTTGTACGTTTATACATATTGTCAGGGAAGCCAGATTTTTTTGAAGATCTAGCAATAAGTTATTTAAGAAATGCGCAAGCCTTGTTCAAGGGGAAACAAAATGTGGTTGAAGAGCAAACGCACTTAGCGTCCTCTGCGACAAAGCTTGCTATAGACTTACAAAATCAAGAATACACACTCTTATCTAGTATACTGAATTTTCTTCCTCAACATGATTTTATAAGGAAGTTTAGTTGTTTTTGCTTTTGGAAAGATTATTTTCTGTTTCGAGAATGCCTATTGCAGAAGTCTATAGATGCCTACATTAAAGTTGTACAATCTATTCCTGTAGATCTCGGAGCACACGTATCCTTAGCGGATGCCTATGTAGCTCTTTCTGGTCTCTATGCTGATCCAAGGAAATATCCTGAATTTGATGCTAATTACTGGGTTCCCCCAGGGAGATATGGAGAAGAAGTTCAAGAAAAATTTTTCACAACAGCACAACGTGCGATAGAGGAATTCAAAATTTTAAATGAATATGCTCCGGGTAATGCTTGGGTACATGCTCAATTAGCTTACAGTTATCATGATTTGCAGATGCCTCTAGAAGAGATTCAAGAGTATGAGATGATTCTCAAGTTAAAACCTACTGACGTGGAGACTATGACCAAGCTAGGCATTCTCTATTTTCAACAAGGAATGAATGCTAAGGGCTTGCGTATATATGAAGAATTGAAAAAAAGAGATTACAAAAAATCAAGAAAACTAATTAAATTCTATGGAATAGAATACAATAGTTATTAATTTTTCTTATTGTTCTTTATAATAGTTATCCTAGTTTATAGAGCATCTTATTTATGAAAAGTATTGATATCGGTAATGATACAATAATGCGAAACAGTCTTTGTGATAGGATGAGCGTTTCGTGGCGAGCACGTTTTTCTGTTCGGACTCGTTACGAAATAGCCAGCGCTGTGGCTATTTTTGGTCTTGTCCTAGCTTTATGTGGGTCTGGAGCTGTCTATCTTGTTTTTACATCATGTGCAATTTCTGAGATGTTTATTCAAGGATGTATTTCGTTAGGGTTAATACCCATTCCTGTTGCGATACTTTCCTTGCTGTTGGGTATTTTGATTCTTCTCTATGGGATCTACCTATTACCACAGCAGAAAGAAGAGAAAACGATATTTGTTTCTTAAAAGCATTCACTATATTTAATTTGTTCTAAGAATATAGTGTGCATGCGATTCACTTAAATTAAATGAAAGGGAGTAAAATGAAAAAACTCATAATAGCATTTTTATTATTAACTTCTTGTGCAACACAACGTGTATTTAGCCTAGAGGCGTCTTTTGATAAAATTTCTTGTTCAGAAGAGGGTGAGGAAAAAGAAGAAGGTGGATGTGAAGGTGGTTCTTGCTCAGGAGGAGAATGCTGGGAAGATTAGATAATTTCCACACTATTATTCTTACGTCTTTAGTTGTTCTAGGTATACGGATAAGGTGTTTTTATTTTGAATATATAGTAAAGAGAATTAAATGAAGAAATTAATCTTAGCGCTGCTTTTATCTGTCTCATGTGCTTGTGAGACGTTTATTTTTGCTGATGAGAGTGATGATGTGAAGGTGGCTGGTAATAGTCCTGAAAATGAATTAGAACGAAGTGAAAATCCTGATCAGGAGATTATATACTTGGATGGACATCCATATTATAGACATAAACCTATGCCTTATAGTGGATAAGAGTGTTATCTTTTTCGATGTTAAAAATAAGTCTGAAAATGGCCTCTGAAGGGTATTTTTTTCGAATAAATAAAATCAGAAAACATGAAAAATCTAACAGTTTAATTCACAAGATAATGCGGGGTTTATTTATTCCTGAAACAGAGAGAAACATATAGTTAACATCTGGATCGTTATAGTTTTTTAATTGCGCATTATTCTTAGTTTCTCATAAGGTTTATGGAAACCTTTATGCCAGTATCGATTTTTCCCATGTTTTTAGTTTTTCTAGACATGGCGAAGAGATATTTTCATCTGGCATATACAACAAGGAGAATAAAAATGAAAAAATTAATCTTAGCGCTTCTTTTAGCTTCTTCATGTGCTTGTGTAACAGCTGTTTTTGCTGATGAGAGTGATGATGTGAAGGTAAGCGATAACGGCGATTCTGGAAATGAATCCGGAAACGAAAGCGGAAACGAGA
This sequence comes from Chlamydia crocodili, assembly GCF_018343815.1. Lineage (NCBI taxonomy): Bacteria > Pseudomonadati > Chlamydiota > Chlamydiia > Chlamydiales > Chlamydiaceae > Chlamydia > Chlamydia crocodili. The sequence continues at coordinate 694,808 of NZ_CP060791.1, forward strand.
ATTCCGAAACTCACGAATAAGAGTTTTTCTCTTGTGTTGAGGAAACAGGGGAAGACCCCTGTTTCTCATCAGTATTTAAAACAGCTAGTCATTAGCTTCACGAAGTGATTTCAACGCTCACTTTCAATTTAAGTTGAAAATCATAGAGCACCAATTTCTCCCCACAGATCACAAAAGTAACCCTTGTAGATTTATAGAGCCTTTGATTACGGATTTTTCTCTAAAAAAGATGATTAACCGTATTTTAATAGCTGTAATCATCCCCACGCATTTGTGAAAGTGGGTGAGTCTATTTTTTATACAATCTTTTTTTTTGTTTTTAAATTCTTAAAAGAGGAATAAGGGCTCTTGATATATTACAGAGAAGGTTTCGGTCTGGATTAAAATTATTGCATTAATAAAGAAGATTATTTAAAACGTCTTCAAAAGGATTTTTCATTTTGTTTAAGATCAGATAAAGTAGCATTTTTAGACTCTTTATTTGATTCACGGTTATAATATACATAATGTTTGATTCAAATAGGACGAAAATAGATCACGTTTTAAGCGTGTAGGGAAGAATAGAAAGAGGCGGCTAGGAGTAAAATTATAATTTTACATCCAGATTGTCTTAAAAACCCAGCGCTATGAGGGACTTTCTAGTGAGTAGTGTAAATTTTTCTTGTTAGGTTTCGCGATTAAACTGGAGTCTGAGGCAACGAGATAAGTGTCAAAGGGGATAATCTTTTTAAAAAGTACATGCGGAGCGTTTTTTGCGCTATTTTAAAAAGTAAATAATTTTTATCGTTTGATAGAACTCTATTGGATCAAAATTTTTAGCTGCTTTTGTTGAGTTTTGCTATAATGATCTAGTGATAGAGTCTTGAAAAGCTTAAAGGCTGAAAGACATGTTTTTCAGGAACTGTCAGAGTGTAGTAGTCTTTGGCAGAGGATCTGTTTTATATGAATAAACGGTGTGTAATAGACAAAATTTTAAAGTGTGTAGTTGTTGCCTCTTTGGTTTTGTTATACTGGTCATCTGATTTGCTTGAAAAAGATATCAAGTTAATCAAAATGAATGTTCGAGATGTACAACAAGACATCCAGGAATTACTTAGTATCGTAAAGCAAAATAACGCTACACGGTCTTCTAACGCGCCATATCCCTCGTCATTATCCGTAACTACATGCTGTAACTTTGTAGAAGTTGGAGATCCTCGCTATCCAAACTTACTTTCTCCAGATCCTTATATGGAAAAAACCCTAGGGAATCTTGTAGGGGATGATTTTACTCCTAAGGGTATTTTGCGCACAGCTCATGTTGGTAAACCAGATAATTTGAGTCCTTTTAATGGTTACGATTATATTGTGAAGCTATATGATTTATGTGTCCCAGGATTGGCAAACGCACATGTGGGGAAATACGAAGAATTTTCCCCAGGATTAGCTCTGAAAATAGAGGAGCATAGCGTTGAGGATGGCTCTGGGGATCGTGAATTTCATATTTATTTACGCCCTAATGTATTTTGGGTGCCTATAGATCCATCACGTTTTCCTAAACATGTGCAACTAGCTGATGATTTTATGCAGCCTCATCCTGTGACGGCACATGATTTCAAATTTTACTATGATGCGGTAATGAATCCCTATATTGCAGAAATGCGTGCCGTAGCTTTGCGTTCGTATTTTGAAGATATTGTCTCCCTTACCGTAGAAGGTGATTTGAAATTTATAGTTCGTTGGAAAGCCCATGATCTTGTAAATGAAGAAGGAAAAGAAGAGAAAAAAGTTCTATATTCTGCTTTCTTTAATACTCTATGTTTGCAACCCTTACCTTGCTTCGTATACCAGTATTTTGCAAATGGAGAGAAGATCGTTAAAGATGATTCTGACCCTGATATCTATCGTAAGGATTCCGTTTGGGCGCAGAATTTCTCCACACATTGGTCAATGAATTATCTTGTTAGTTGTGGAGCTTTTTACTTCTCTGGAATGGATGACGAAAAGCTAGTTTTCACGAGAAATCCAAACCATTACAATCTTAAGGAAGCTCTAGTTGAGAAACGTTATGTCTATATTAAGGATAATTCGGACTCCTTATTTCAAGATTTCAAAGCGGGAAAACTAGATTTAGCTTATCTACCCCCGAATCATGTGGATAATCTAGCGAGTTTTATGAGAACTCCCGCTTATAAAAATCAAGCTTCTAAAGGCGAGGCTATTCGTGAAATGATCTATCCAGATCGTTCTTACGCCTATATTGGTTGGAATTGTTACTCGTTGTTTTTTGAGAATCGTCAAGTACGACGTGCTATGAATATGCTCATAGATCGCGATAGGATTATAGAAGAATGTCTAGATGGTCGTGCTCATATAATCAGCGGGCCCTTCTCACCTTTTTCTCCTTCCTATAACCAAAAAGTAGAAGGTTGGCACTATTCTCCAGAAGAGGCTGCTCGTATATTGGAAGAAGAAGGTTGGATAGATTCTGATGGTGATGGCATTCGAGAAAAAGTTATAGATGGAGCCGTAATTCCTTTCCGCTTCCGTTTGTGTTATTATGTTAAAAGTATCACAGGCCGTACTATTGCAGAATATGTGGCTACTGTCTGTAAAGAGATAGGCATTGAGTGTAGTTTATTAGGATTAGATACCGCCGACCTTTCTCAAGCATTTGAAGAAAAGAATTTCGACGCCTTGCTTACCGGCTGGTGTCTAGGATCTCCTCCAGAGGATCCTCGGGCTCTTTGGCATTCCGAGGGTGCAATGGAAAAAGGATCTGCCAATGTTGTTGGTTTCCATAATCCCGAAGCTGATAAAATTATAGATCAACTTAGTTATGAATATGATGCCGGTAAACGTATGGATTTATATCATCGTTTCCACGAAGTTATTCATGAAGAGTCCCCCTATGCTTTCCTATTCTCTCGTACCTATTCTTTACTCTATAAAGATTACGTGAAAAACGTCTTTGTCCCTAAACAGAGGACAGATTTGATACCCGATGCTCAAGACGAAATGGTTAATCTTCATATGGTTTGGTTAGACAGGAAGGAGGAAGAGTGCTCAAGTATATCTTAAAACGTCTGATATTGATCCCCCTGACACTTTTTGCAATTGTTTCGATTAATTTTATCATACTGAATGCAGCTCCAGGAGACGTTATTGAAGATCAATCTGTCGATGCTCACGGAGATGCAGGAAAATCAGATAAGATTCGTACGTATAAAGGTCCAGATCGTTACTTGCAGTTTCGAGAATATTATGGTTTGACTCTACCTATTTTCTTTAATACTCGCCCTAGTATGTCACACGCTAAGGTGAAAACGGGAATCCAGGAGATAATAGATAATTTCCAGAATAAAAAATCTAAAAAGCAATCATTTTCCAAGCTAAAAGTTTACTGGGGTGATCGTGCAAAATTTATTATGCCGGCATTATTGTTTGAGGCTAGCGATAATACGAAAAATTCTTCCTATCGTCATATTGCAGCAGACCTGTTCATTCGGGGTGCTATCCGTCAGGGTATCATAGGTTCAGGTTTATCTTCGGAACAGTATGCATATAATGAGAAGGTGTCTAAGAACAATGCTTTGCTTGTAAAACTGCTTTCTGAGGAAGATATAGGGACTAAAGTTGAAGCATTAAAGGAATGGTTTCGTAAAGAGGGTGGTATGGAAACCTTCTCTTACAAACGTTTCTCTTGGAAGACGTTCCTTTTAGAAACTCGCTTTGCTCGTTATATGTCACGTGTTTTGCGTCTGGATTTTGGAACCTTACGGAATGATTCTCATAAAACAGTAGTTTCTGAAGTTATTAAACGGTTGCGTTCATCATTAACGCTATCTGTTTTGCCTATGATCTTGGTATTTATTTTATGCCAAGTATTTGGAATGATTATGGCTTTAAATAGGAATCGTTGGTTAGATCACACATTAAATTTTATTTTCCTATTTCTATTTTCTGTTCCTGTTTTTGTTGCTGTTCCGTGGATTATTGATAATTTTGTCATCAATAAAACCATACCATTTACCTCTATTCCGATGCCATATAGCGGACTAAGATCTTCTCCGGAAATTTTTAATCAGTTGAGTTCTTTCGGGAAGCTTGTAGATACCATAACGCATAGCTTCCTTCCTTTCTGTGCTGTAAGCTATGGAGCGTTTGCTTCTCAATCAAGATTAAGCAGATCTATATTTTTAGAAATACTAGGTGAAGATTATATTTGTGCAGCGCGAGCTCGCGGAGTATCTCGTTATGATATTCTTGTAAAACATGTAGGGAAGAACGCAGCATCCTCATTAATCACTTCCCTTGCCTCATCTTTAGGAGCAATATTAGGAGGAGCTTTAGTTGTAGAGACTTTGTTTGATATCGATGGATTCGGAAGATTTTTCTATCAAGCTATTTTGAATCGTGATCATAACGTAGTGTTATTTTCTGTTCTTGTTGGATCGGCTTTATCTTTATTAGGTTATTTAATCGGTGATATTTGCTACGTGCTATTGGATCCTAGAGTACAGCTAGGAAAGAAGAGGATTTAAAACTATGCAATCCCATACTTCTTTTTATCGCAGATTTTTTCAGGCATATCATAAGAATTTTCTTGCCTCACTGTCTTGGAAGTTTGTCATATTTTTATCACTTGTAGGTATTTACGCACCTTTGTTTGCTAGTAGCAAGCCTATTTTAGTGAAATGGGAGGGTTCTCTTTTTTTCCCTTTATTTAGGTATTTATGGTTTCCTGGTTTTTACACTAAGCCGATCGATCTTTTTTTTAATGTGTTCATGGTAACACTACCTTTTTTCTTTATAGGCTGTAAGTTTTCTAAGGGAGGCCTTCGTAAGGCGATTATTGGAATTTTAGCTATTATTCAGATTTCAGGATTTATTTTTGTATATCGTGGAAATATTCAGGATCCTTCAGGAGATGAAAATCTTAAAAAATTACGTGCTGAAAAAATCCTTTCACAAATTGCCAATAGTAGAGCAGAGACTATAGTTTTACTTCCTAAAGATATGCGTACTTGGGAATTAGAAAAGACGTATATGAGTAAATACGAACAATTAGGCATTTTGATAAAGTCGAAATACCGTAAACTACAGCATGAGAAATTACAAAAATATTGTGTATCCTATGAAGGATATAAAGGCTCGCAAATACCTACATTGCATCATTCCCAGATAAAAAATGAGCAGGTGTGTTTGGAGCGTTTACAAAGAAGACTGCAGAATTTGAGCTCATCCTACGAATCTTCTTTGCAAACTTGGTATAGGGCGATTGATGAGTATCGTCCTTTTCTTATGGCACTTACTCGTGTTGAGCACGATTTAAACTTAGCTTTATATAATAAAGATCAGCATGAAAGTTTACTTTCGGCACATTCTTCGATAGAAGAAGAAGCAGAACCTTTCCGTAAACATTTGATAAAGACACGTCAGGTTCTTGAAGAATATAGTAAAATTCATAGTGCGATTAACTTTATTCAGGATAAACGTGCATGGATTAATGAAGAATCCGAAAGGCTGCGTATTCTTATTAATCCGCTACTAACTACATTTCATTGGGAAGATGATGCAGGGGGATCTCGTGAGATGAATAAGTATGTGCGTTGGTGGCAACTTACGCGCATTAACCGTAAAGATCTTCTAGCCTCTTTAATTTTTGGTATTCGTATAGCTTTAGTTGTCGGGGGAGTTTCCGTTGCTATTGCATTATTTATTGGTACAGTCATAGGCTTAATTTCTGGATATTTTGGAGGAACTACAGATATGGTTCTTTCTAGATTTACTGAGATTTGGGAAACTATGCCTATGCTATTTATTTTGATGCTTGTTGTCTCAATAACGCAGCAAAAATCTTTAATCTTAGATACAATACTACTCGGTTGTTTTGGTTGGACAGGGTTTAGCAGGTATATTAGAATAGAGACTCTGAAGCAGCGCAATATGTCCTATGTACTAGCTGCGACGAATATGTGCTATAGCCACTATCATATTATGGTCCATCAGATACTTCCTAATGCAATTGTTCCTATTATTTCCTTATTGCCATTTTCTATGATGGCGATGATTAGTTGTGAAGCAGGACTAACATTTTTAGGGCTTGGTGAGGAAAGTTCTGCATCTTGGGGAAATCTTATGAAAGAAGGTGTCACAGCTTTCCCTTCAGAAAGCGCTATTCTTTGGCCCCCAGCTATTATGCTTACAGCATTGCTGATTGCCATAGCATTGATAGGAGATGGTATTCGCGATGCCTTAGATCCTAAATTGCAGGATTAACTTAAAGATCTCTCGAAATTAAGAAGGATGTTTTGGATTTGTTCTCCTGCGCAGTAATGACGCTCCCCATTACTTCCAATTACCCTATGACAAGGAAAAAATAGAAGAAAGGGATTGTTTTTACAAGCTGATCCTACAGTGCGTGGATGCGTGTCTGTTTCTCTAGCGATCTCTCCGTACGTGCGTGTTTGTCCAAAAGGGATGTTTGCAACGCAATCGAGTATTATTTTTTGCTGTTCAGATAAAATAGATGTATTGATGTAAGAAGAACGTGGAGTGTTTAGTTTTTGCGAATATTTGGCACACAATAGAACAATTTCTTCCATAGCTTTATGTGATCCTGGGCCAAGAAATAAGCAACAGAAAACAGGAGCTACGGAAAGTTGAGTTTTTATAACGGCATTATTATGAAAATGAACAATGACTTGTAGAGGGGGACGTTTAGCTATCTGCAAGCCTTGAGAACAGGCTTGCGATAGAGAAAATTTAGAATCGTCAGAAACTAAGTAAAAATTCTCGGACATGAAAGCAAACTATATTATCCCGCATTATTAAGTCTCTCAAATTTTGTTTTTGAGACTAAACGTCCACGGTGATACCATTCACATTTATAGACACCGCCAGCGTAGATTTTTCTCATACCATGAGGGAAATTATTTCTCCAAGACACTTCTTCTGCTATAACTTCATCTTCATTATAGCGTAATTCACATCCTTCCTTAGATCCTTTTACAAAAGGAATCTCAGCTGCTTTACAACCGTTTTTAAATACCGTTGTAGTACCATCTTGATATCCATAACGCCATTCTTCAATAGTACTAGGAATTCCTCCTGGAAGATAAGTTAAACGCAATCCATGAGGTTGTCCATTAGTGTAGTGAGTGACAGTTTCAGGATCTCTAGTAGCGTAGAAGGTGGTTCTTTTGACCATGGTACCGTCGTTAAAAGCTTCTTCGGAAAGAAGGACATTATTTGGAGAAAAGTTAGACCGTATACCTTCTCCATTGCGAATTGTTGACGTATATTTTCCATTAAATGAGGAATAGCTTCCTTCAATTACACGACCTTGATATGTGGTCTCAGTGAAATAAGGCTCAGTAATAGTATCGTTATTTTTATTATCTGGCCAGCGAGTGACAATAAGAGATCCATCTTCTTGAAAGATTTCTTCTTGAGAAGGCAGACCGTTAGAAAAGAACGTTTTATAGGAAACGAGCCTCCCTTGATCATAAGTCTTCACTACAGAAAGAGTTGTGGAATGGGGGAAGGTTAACGTTATTTCTCCATGAAGAAGGCCTTGAACATAAATTTCATAAAGGGTAGATCCATCCTTTAAAACTTTGGTGATTGTTCCATCACAACCCCGTTTTACCCAATCTCTTCCTGATACAATAATTCCATAGTTATTGCGGAAGGTCTCCTTCATAACTGAAGAATCTTGTTTTAGAGCTGACCCATAGGTAAAGCATGAGAAAGAGAGTGCGCAAACGCAAAAAAGCAGCTGTTTCATGAATCGATCGTTCCTTTTGTATCGTTTATTTGCATATTAAGCATAGCAAGTAAACGCTCATGTTCTTCTTCTATTTCTTGATTAGATAATGTTCTTTCCTTGTCTTGAAATACAAGACGTAGGGAAACATTCTTATTCTGAGTAGTAGGGTTCTTATTTTGATATATACTGATAATGGAAACACTTTCAAGCCATTTAGAATGGAAACTTAAAAGTTTCTTTCGTAAAGAATCCGCTGGTACAGACTCATGAACTGTCAATGTTATATCCCGGAATGAAGAGGGATAAATAGGATAGGGTTTATATAAGTGTATAGATTTCTTTTGTGTATGTAGAAGAGAATCTAACGAAAGTTCGGCAAAGAATACAGTGTGTTTGATTTGGGCTTTTTTACACAGCTGGGGATGTAATGTTCCAAATCGGCCTAATACATGTTTATGAAGATAAATCTGTGCTTGTTGGTAAGGGTGGAAATTCGCATGATCACTAGGTTGGATTGTATAGGCCTGTGAAGAAACATGTAGATGTTGGAATAGTTTTTCAATCCAACCTTTTATTGAATAAAATGATAAAGGACGTTCATGAGATATCCAAGATAACTCTTCTGCTTGCCCTGATAGGATGATTCCTAGACTTTGTGTTTCTTGATATTTCGAATCTTTCTTTGTGTAAGTTGTCCCCAACTCAAAAGCGTGTACATAGGGCGCTTGTCTATTGAGATTCGTTGCTGTACTTTTTAATAATCCGGGAAGCAAAGAATCACGCAATACAGTAGCTTGTTTGGATCCCTGTAAAGAGATGCGATCAGTTTCTTCTCTAGAGAATGCAGCTATTTCTGTATCTAGAAGATCACATGTGAAAAACTGTTGCAATCCTGAATTTGCTAAAAAGTCTACAATCTCTCGTTTAAGGGAGTACATAGAACTATAAATAGCAGGAGCTTTCTTATTCTCTATTTTCCATGGTTGTGTTCTGTAGATTTCTTCAACAAGATCAATCTCTTCATGGATGTCATGGCGATAAGAAGGAACTTTTACGGATAAAATAGCATTTTCTTTAGAAGTAATGCTAAATCCTAAGGAAGTCAGTTCCTTACTTATTTGAGAAGGGTTTAGAGATATTCCGAGAACTTTCTCAATGAGTTCTGTACGTAAGGATACATTGGGAGATTGAGGTGCAGTACCCAAGACATGAATAGGGGATACCTGAGCATTAGGGAAAATCTTTTGTATATAATGAATGGCTGCATAGAGAGAAGGTAAAACATTATTTGGATCAATGCCTCTTGTGAAACGATATGCAGCTTCAGAATGTAGAGGAATACGTGTTTGAGAAGCACGTATGACTTTCGGAAGAAAATAAGCGGCTTCTAGTATAATCTCTGTTGTTGAATCATTGAATGATGAATCTAGACTTCCCATCACACCCGCTAAACCTACCATACGATCTTTGTCACAGATGATAGCTGTTCCCTGAGGGACAAGGACTTCTTCATTATTTAGAAGTTTTAAATATTCATCTTTTTGCGCATTTTGAACATGCAGGGAATCAATATCCACAGTTTTAGCATCATAAACATGTAGAGGCTGTCCTAAAGACAACATAATGTAATTAGTGATGTCTATGATGGAATTAATAGACTTTTGTTTGAGTTCTCCAAGAGCATTTTGTAGATCTTGAGAAGAAACCTTTGCAGAAACTCCAGAAATTTTTACACAGCAGAAGATAGGACAAAGATTCTGATCTTGTGATGGACGTTCTTTTGTAGTTGTTTCCAGGGGAGTAAACACAAATTCTGGAGGTAGAGTAAGATCTACATCTGTTATATGGGTAATTTCTCTAGCAAGCCCTAGAAGTGAGGCACAATGACCTAAGTTAGGAGTTAAAGAACATTCGATAAATGTATCGGCAAGAAGAGCGCAGGCACTTTCTCCTAAAGGCGTGTTTTGGGGAAATTCAAAGAGGCCTCTTTCTGTTGTCTGTAGATGAGCAAAGCCTAATTCATCTGCGCCGCAACACATACCCTGGGATTCTACACCTCGCAGTTTGGATTTTTTTATTGTGTACACGTTGCCTTCGTGATCATGCAGTTTTGCTCCTGGAAGGGCTAAAGGAACTATGATATCAGGATGACAATTAGGAGCTCCACAAACTATTTGATGTTCTTGTTGTCCATCAAAAAGAGTAGCAACTACGAGTTTATCTGCATTAGGATGGGGAACTGTTTTTAGTATTTTTGCTGTGACGATAGAAGAAAACGAGCATGTAAGAAGTGTTTCTATTTCAGTTTCTATTCCTATATGATCACAAGCTTCTATAATTTGTTTTATAGGTAAAGGAGAAGAAAAAAATCTTTGTAATGAGGATAAAGAAACTCGCATGGATATTAAAGATGAGACGTTTTTATGACAGATTTTACGAGGAGGAGTGTATAGTGGCAAGTATTTTAATGTTCAGAGAGCAGCTGAGTTTTAGGAGTAATCTTTAATGACTTCGCAAAAAACGACTCGATGGCTAGGGCAAGCATTAGTTTTAAGTGCGGTATTGAATATTGTTTTCTTACTTTTATTTTACTCAACTATCTTTCAAAAGGATATTTATAAACTACGTTTATTTTCCGGTCCTTTAGTGGCTAAGAGTTGCCGTGTGAAATATATTCCCCAAGATTTCCTAGAGAATTTATCAGAAGCTTCCCTCGAGGAATTGTATCGTTTATTGGATGAAGATCATTTACTTTATGGGCGTCCGCTAAAATTATGGGCATTAAGTGTAGCTATCCATACTTATGATGTGGATGTAGGTAGTGCGCTTTCTCATCCTTTGACATTCACACAATTGCGTAGTAATGGGAAAACCTGGTTACTTCCGAATATCGATGAGAGAGAGTACGGCTTAGTGCGTCGTTATTTATCTCGCGAGCGTTATCCTTTTACATCTCGAGGTTTGTTTGTTTCTATTTCTAAAAATTTAGAGAAAGGTGTTGTTGACGAAGACTGTTTATATCATTTTTGTCATACTCCTGAATTTCTCTATTTGCGTACGTTACTTTGTGGTGCTGATGAGCAGGTGGCCTCTGTTGCTTCCTTAGCAAGAATGGTAATACGTAATGAAGAGCAAGTATTTTTTTCTCTATGTAACGAAAACAGCCGTGTTACGGAAATTTCTGATCAACAACGACAAAAAATTTTATCTGCTTATATGAATTTAGGAGAGCCTTTAGCAGCTTTATTATTACTCGTTCATGATGAAGATTGGGTGATTCATGAGTTTACAGATGAGGACTTAAAAAGATTTATTGATCTTCTTCCTAAAGAATCTCCTTATAGTCAAAATTTTATTTCTCGTGTCACCTCAACGCCACGTTCTTTTGTTGCAAATGACGCCAGTATGACAAAAACATTCGTTACAGATACACAAGAGCCTATTTGCGAAGATTATATTGTAAAAGATGGAGATTCTTTATGGTTGATAGCACGTCGTTTTGGAGTGACTATTGATGAGATTATGCGTGTGAATCAGATGAATCATCATCGTCTATTACCGGGGAAACGTCTAAAGCTTCCTCTAAAGTCGTCATAGGAACAAGATCTATTCCTCCTGGATGCCAGGGGCCACATTTTCCTATTCTTTTTATTGTTAATCCGAGACCTTTGATACATCCATGATGTTTTAGAGCCTGTAGGCCATATTGTGAGCAAGTCGGGAAAAACCTACATGGATTTCCTAACAAAGGGGAAATTGTCCATCTATAAATATGGATAAGAGCACGACATAGATGCATGGGCAGGTTTTTAACAAGCAATTTAAATGACATTAAATACGTCTTTAAGTAGAGCAACAGAAACTTCTAGCATAATTAACCAAATAATTGTCCATTCTAATGATGAGGAGTGTTGGTGATTGAGTTGGTCATTTAAAATTTCCAATACGTCTCCAAGGATTGTTAATCTATGATTGAGAACATTAATTCTGGAGTTAATATCCAAGCAATTAAGAACGTCAATATAAATGGGTTGTGTTTGCGGATGTTCCCAGAAAAAGTCAGGCTCATCAAGAATATCAGAATGAAGATTTACAGAGGCTTTATCTAAAAATAATTTACCAATTTTTTTTGCTATTGCCTTCCTTGGCATGGAGATTTTTCCTTTTGTAGCCAGGTCTTGAGGCAAGCGTTTTGAGTCTTCAATAGTTTTATAAATAGTAGCTTCAAATATGGTGAGCTTTACTGATTGAGCAAGACCAAAAGATATAGCCAGCTTTGTATTGAGTTGCGAATCTGCTAAGATCAATCTATCCCTACGTATTTGAAGTTTCTCTCCATAATGGAAATTGTAACAATCGATTTCTGGTTGGGGAAGGATTTCTGGAGAAGCTGTAACAATAGATTGTAGGACTTTGATTTCTTCAAATTCTTCCCAACCCCAAAATACAGCAACTCCAAAGGGGAAAAATACGGCAATCTTGTCACATTCATCGGGATTTTCCGAAGACACTAAAACATATTCCCTAGATAAGACTGTGGGGAAGCGGGTTTTTAGTAAGTGAAAGAGCACGTGCAAGTTATAGGATGAAGCTGTGCAATGGGCAGTACAACGCATGATTCTTAGAAACTATTGTTAAATCTTTCTCTAATGTACTTCATTTTTACTCAGTCGGAAACATTTTTTTTCTTGAGGTAAAGGGGATTTCCTAGCTAAGCTATTTTTTTTGCGGAAGTGGCGGAATTGGTATACGCGCTATCTTGAGGTGGTAGTGGAGCTTTCCTTAGGGGTTCGAGTCCCCTCTTTCGCAATAGAAGTTGCTCATAGGCCTCTTCTTCTTGATTTCTTTATCTTGAATTTTCATAGTGAGCATAGTTTCAAGTTTGGGGTGTAAACCTTGCGGTTTCTTTCGATTTTTTTCTTTATATTCTCATCATTGTTATCGGTAAGCCTCCCCGTCTTTTCTGAGCATTATATTTCCGAGGACGAAAAATTTTATATAGATCGATTTAATTTTTCCGGAGAGTTTCCCGATATGGAAACTATGGAAATTCATGCACAGAGAAAAAAACGGGTGCATTTTGATGCTTCTGGAGAATTCCCAAAATTAGAATCTATTGTTTACAATGGGTCATTTGGATTTTTGCGAGCCAAGTTGACGGGGAATTATCCTGGGCTCACTTCCTTAGTATTCACCTGTTCATCATGTAAAATGGATTTAGATTTCCGAGGAAATTGGCATAAAAATACTACGATTTCCGTGAGTAATGAGTCAGAACCTCTTACATTAACTTTCCCTAAGAACGTAGGCGTGATTGTGCATACGAAAGTATCTACAAAGGGAAAGGTAGTTTTAGAGGGAGATTTTGAAAAACGTGGCCGTGGTATTTGGAATAAAACGTATCACAATTCTTTAGTGGGTATAGCTCCTATTACCTTAGTCTTTGAAGTTCACAGTGGCTCTGGGGGAACGATTACTCTCCGATAAAGTCTTATTCCTATCTTCATGAATTGTACTTTCAAACATTCGCATAATCTTTTCTGAAAATCCCAAGTGAAAATCTGATAGATGTAAGAGATCTTGGAATTTTTTAGCATGGATAAGAGCAAAAAGAACTTGCTCTTCTTCATTTTCTATCATGACGGCACCCTCAGGACCGTGGTCTAGACAGAATTTTAAGCCTTTATAACGATAGAAATTTGGGGAAATAATAGTTTTTTTACAGTATGTGCATGCTGAGGATAGGTCTAGAACCCCTTCATATTGTAAAAGTTTAAGTAAGAAAGTTGCTGAAAACATTTCAGGATTTTTACTTTCCGGTAAGAGATATAAGAAATTTAAAAATAAGGAAAAAAGTTCTTGAGAGGGCTTTTCTTGCCACTGTGATTCTAAAATACCTTGAGCCATTTTCCCTGCTGCTTGTAGTAGAGGAAGAGAGGATTTGATTTCTGAAAAGGTATTTTTTATCTCTGCACAGATTAGCTTGCGCATTTTTGGCGGAGAGTAATCGAGACTATAAATCCCCAAAGACAGGGGAATAAGAGCCTCTCTGAAATCGCAATAAATGGATTGGCCTTGCTTTGCAAAAAATGTAAGGAGCCCCAGAGGGGAAAATACTGTGGTCACACAATGGTTTTTCCCTAAGGGAAGATTTTGTAGTGCAATAGCCGGAGTAAGGGTGTGCATGTCTTTAGTTTATAGATTGTGCAGAGTTTAATTTGAGGTAATAAGAAAGTAGCTGAGGGTAGCTAGGGAGCCCTGGATAAAAATCTAGGGTCTGTGTTTTAGGATTTAAAAATCCTGTTTGTTGTTTTCTATAACATACGACAGAAAGACACGGGGCTCCAATAATATAGTTATAGCTTAACAGCTGGTTTATTGTTTGTTGGTTGATCACTCGCGCTTTGCATTCAATAAGCAAAAGCGGTTTTGGATTTCCTAAATTATAAGTTTCCCCTTCAAGATTTGTATAAGTCGCTGGCGTGATAATAAGAAGATCTGGACGACGGCGCGGGAGGCGGATATCCTTACGAGTAAGAAGGGGGAATAGGGTTTTAAGCCCTTTTTCTACGATAATCAAAGATGGGGGGTAGAGCAATTCTTCGATGAGAAAGGCAATAAGCTCCTGGCGGACCTTCTCTTCAGGTGTTGATGCCAAGATCTTATGCCGTATGGGATCGAAGATCTTTAAAGAATCGGGATTTGTAGATATCTGCTCATTAGAAGATGTGAAATCCTGGGGCGATGATAGGCTCGATGAGGACATAGTTGTCGTCGTTTTGTTTATGGATTAGCTGGATTTTATGCTCTTTTTCATTTAGGAAGACTAGTACTTTATCTCTGGAAGCTTCGAATTTCTTAATAGCTTCATCTTCAGAAAGAACAGGCAAATTAATTTTTTTCCTAGAGAGAGTCTTTTTCGCAGATCCTGGGATATAACCATACTGTTTTAAAGAATCCCACGCATCCATAGTTTCTATGGGCAACATATCATCATAAAGATGCATAGCTTCTTGGAGCTCAACGATGTGCTCCTCTTTTTTTGATAGTCCTGTATCGTGTTTCTTCTTGTCTTGGCGTATTTTCAGATGTTTATTTGCTAAAGTGCGAATTTTTTTAAAGGCAGAAATCACAGCGCTATAAGCATTGCTGTGTTGTGTTTTTACTTGGAATGTCTCTTTCCCTGTAGTTACGGTTAGATGCACTTCGGTTCCTTGTTTCTCTTTATGCGATGTCAATACCACATGAATAGAGTCTACTGCAGGTAATTGACCGCTCTTTTCAATGATCAGCTGACGTAGAGGTTGGGAAATATGAAAAGATTTACCCGTAATTTCTAGATTGGCAACCTCGTCTCTTGGGATTTTTCTCTGCCTTGCTGACCGACGTTGAGGATTGTGCATGCCGTCTCCTTATGGTGAAAAGATTTATACAACATATGGAGATGAAAAAATCGAAAAAAAGAAAAAGAGATTCTCCTATTTGTATTATAGTAGGGAAGCTCTTTATTCTAGAAAGTTTTTAACGCACCGAAGAGGGCTCGAACCTCTAACCACCTGGTCCGAAGCCAGGTACTCTATCCGATTGAGCTATCGGTGCCTAAGGCAGCCCTGTTCCAGGGAATCTGAGACCTTTGAGAATAGAAAGCTTAACAGAAGTTTCTCTGAAACTCAAGAAAAACTCCCCCTCTTACCGGATTGGAGTTTTTAGCATAGAGCCAGCATCGTGTCGGTGAGATAGGTCGGGCTTTCTAGGATAACCACCCTTTCCAATACATTAGAGAGTTCTCGGATATTTCCAGGCCAGGCATAGTCAAGAAGCGCAGTCTTGGCGCTTTCCGAGAGAGTTTTTATAGGTTTATTGTTTAATCTACAAAATTTTTCTAAGAAGTATTGAGATAAGGGGAGAATATCTTCTTTTCTTTCTCTTAGAGGGGGGAGGTAGAGGGGGATAACATTGAGACGATAAAATAAGTCTTGTCTGAAGATCTTTTGGTCAACAGCTTCTCTAAGATTACGATTTGATGTGGCTAGGATGCGCACATCTACAGATAGAGTTTTTGTTCCTCCGAGATGTTCGAATTCTTTTTCCTGAATTACTCTCAGGAGTTTTGCTTGAAGATTGACAGGTACTTCTGTAATTTCATCCAACAATAGAGTTCCTGTATGTGCAAGTTCAAAACGTCCGGCTTTTTTTGCTGTAGCTCCAGTAAATGCTCCTTTTTCATGACCGAAAAATTCCGATTCTAATAGGGTTTCTGGAATAGCTGCGCAATTAACCTTTATGTAAGGTTGGCAAGCTCTAGGAGAGTTTCTATGAATGAAAAAAGAAAGTACTTCTTTCCCACAACCCGACTCTCCGTGAATAAAGATGTTTGCAGAGCTGTCAGCAGCTTTTTTTGCTTTGGACAACAAATCCTTCATAGAAGGACTTTCAGCAATTAGAGGATGAGATTCCGATGAAATTTGCGATTTTAGCAAAAGATTCTCATTTACAAGATCTTGTAGCTCTTCAGCTTTTGCTATAAAAGCAAATAGAGCTTCTGAAGAGAAAGGCTTAGTGAGATAGTTAAATGCTCCATGGTGCATCGCCTTTACGGCGTTTTCTATAGTTCCATAAGCAGTAATCACTAAGACAGGAGTTCCAGGAGAGTATTCTTTAGCTATTTTGATAATATCAATACCACTACCATCGGGCATATTCATATCCGATATAATCAGGTCGTATTTCTCTGAACGTATCTTGTGGCAACCCTGCTTAACATTATCCGCTGTAAATGGTGAAAATCCTCTGGATAAAAGAAGTTCAGAAAGAAAATCTCTGAGTAAGGGCTCATCATCTACTACTAACACTCTTTCTATAGTCATTGGGCGTTTTATTAATTTTTAAGTTAAGATTTCTTATTACTAAATAGAATTAATCTGTGTAAAGAAAGATTTATTTATTCTTAGTTTCTCTTTACTTCTGTAATTAATGTTTTTTTAATTGATTTTTAGTTGTTTAAGATAGTAAAATCTTTCGACTTAATTTTATTTAGAGCACCTATAGCATGGCTTCTTCTCCAACACCAAATTCTTTGGTTTCTTCGTTGAATCCAGAAATCACACAATCTCGTTTATCCTTATTTTCAGATTTAACTCCTCTAGAGAGAGGGGAGATTTCCTCTGCTTGGAAAGCACGATGTCAGCTTGCCTCATGTATTGGGCTGTTTTGTTTATCTCTTCTTGCTATTTGTGCCGGAACTTTAGTTCTAACTTTATTGCCAGCCACCCCCATGTTTATTGGGATAGCATTTATTGCTCTTGGCAGTGTTTTGCTGGTTACGAGTTTGTTACTACACTTTTCAACACGGCCCAATAAGAAAACGGTAGCGCAGCGGGTAAATATTCAAGATTTACAGACCCAACTTCAGGGTCTGTTAGCGACAACGGATGCTCGTGGTTTAGCTATAAACGGTTTTGATTCTAATGGCGATCCAAAATTAATAATTCAAGGACGAGAGAATCTATTAGCAAAATTCGATAGAGATTTGCGTAAAAAAGAAGTGGATTTATACCGTCTCATATCTTCTGAAACAGAAAATAGACATCGTGCTTTGTCTAATTTATCAGAATTTCGTGAAATGCAAGAGCGAATCAGTGAGGAGCTTGAGCTCTTATATCGTTCTTATAATCAGCATATAACAGGAACGCGAGATACGGGACACGATAGGCGCTTGATGGAGCTATATCAAGAGAGAGATTTGCTCATCCAAGATCTTGCTGGTGTAGGTATTGAAAAAGCAAATCAAACAGAGGCTATTGCGAATTTACAGACCACTTTAAATACTCTTATCCAACGTATCAGATCATTAGAGAATCAAATTACTGCTGATGCTAATAGCGGTCAGCAACATACAGGATTGGTGACGGGGCTACAACCTCTGTTGCAAGAGCAAAATATTTTATTATCTAGGCTCTCTCAAGCGTATGAAGCGTTAATTAATTTATCCATACGTGATGAGAACTTAACTAATCGACGTATTGATTTAGAGAAAGAAATTCAATGCCTTATTGAATCTACAACTGAGAGGATAACCTTTAATCGGGAATATAAAGATAAATATCTACGTTCTGCAGGAACCATAAATCAATTAACGAATAACCTACGTGAAAAAGAAGCAACACTTCTGGGACTTACCCAGGAAATAGAAGCATTAACTGAAGAAGTAGAACGGCTTCGCAATCGGCAGTTGGGCGGAGAATATACTCAAGAAGATATTGATCATTACCGCAATACCATAAGTGTTAAAGAAGCAGTGATTGAGCAGCTTCAAGAACAAGTTGTAAGATATAGACAGCTTATTGATGAGGCAGCTGCTGTTAATAGCCGCATCTCTCAAGGGACTCAAGAGAACGAAAGACGAGCTTTACAAATTGCAGCTTTAGAACAGAGAGAGGGAATCTTAAATACGAAGATTCTTGCGCTACAAGGGGACATTGATAGACACGAAGCAGAAAAACAACGTCTACGTCTGGAAAACAAAGAATTGCGAGATCTGGTATTAACAGCAGAGAGCAATCCTGGCTCTAGTGCTCAAATAGAGGCTCTTCAAAAAGAAATTCGAAGATTAACAGTAGATTTAGAAGCCGTTATTAAAGAACGAGCAGATCTCTCAGAAGCTCTTTCTATTACACGTACACAATTAACAAATTTGCAATTGCGCTACGCAACCCTTAGAGAAGAAGTCCTAGCTAAGGATGAGGAAATAGTGGGTCTTAAAATAGAAATTGATAGACTCCGTACGGATATCCGTGCTTACGATAACGATGTTGATAACCTACATCGCTCTTTACGAGGCGAGGTAGAATTAAGAAATTCTATAGATATCTTAAGAAATGAGATTGATAGATTAGAGCAAGAAAAACTTAATCTTAATGCACGTCTGTTGGATGCGGTTGAGCAAAACCGTACAAATATAGCATTGCTACAACAAAGTGAGGAGGAGAAGGAAAGACTTGTTCAGGAGATACAAGGTTTACGCATACGACACGATCAAGAGAAGACTGCTTTACGAGAGGAGATAGCTCAACTACAACAGACTATGCAGGATCGTCATCTACAGCATACAGAAGAGACCTCGCGATTGAAATTAGAAAAAAATCAGCTAGAAGATCTTCTCAGAGATGCAAATAGAATAGCTGAACATAGCGAGGAAGGGGCTATGCAGATGCTGGCTACACAGTTAATCGCGTTATCCTCCAACATTAAGCAAAGGAAAAAAACTGAAACTCAACGTCTCGAATTTTCAGAGATGCTTGCTTTTACTGCTCCAAGATTTTTCGGTCACATAGGAACAGGTATTTCCTGCAGGCAATTACGTCCTGGAGTATATTTAGAAGCAGAACTACCAGAGGATGCTACAGATGCTCAAAAACGTGCTGTTATAGAACAACGTTGTTTGCGTGAATGGTTTTTAGCATTGCTGGGCTTCTTCACTATAGATCAAATAGAAGCGATATCGCAAAGAGCTAATGCATTAGTTGCAGAATCTCAGGGACAACCACATTTGGATGAGCTATTTAATGAATTGGCCGAAGCATTCCCTGAAATCCGCACTTCTTCGGGAACGCTTACCGAATGGTTATCAAATTGCTATAGCTACGTGACAGACCTACAGATTTTCAGTGATTATCCACGTTGGACAGGTTTCTTATTCTCAATGTTGCAGAAAATGCATAGAGGAGCAGGAGGCATGTTAGAGAATTACTCTGAAGAAGAAGATAACTTCTTGAGAGCTATGTCTAATTTCTCTGGTAAGATTCCTTTAGTTTTAGGAAGTATTGGTCATGGTGAGGGTACAACACCAGGAGCCGCAAATCCTTTAGGAGATTTGAACTATGAGAATCTGGGAAATATTACATGGAATCGTTTAATAAGAGTTGTAGAGCAGCTTTTATCTGTGAGAAGCGGTCTTAATGGTCCGTTTATCTTAGAAGTGCATGATATTTGTGAAAGCGCTGTGAGGACCGTAACTGCTGGAGTTTATACTGACATGTTAACTCGACAGTTCCAACCAACTAGATGGAATCCTCCAAACGATCTTTAATTCTTTGTTTTAGGGTTGGGGAATCTTTAGAGTGAAGGTGATATTTGCGTTAGCATTTTCTACGTGAATATCACCACAGTGCAAACGCATGATCTTTAAAGCTTCTGCCAATCCTAAACCATTTCCTTGAGCTTTAGTTGTAAAAAATGGAATAAATAGCTTATCAAAAATCTCTTGAGAGAGCTGACCAGGATTTGTCACCGAAATATCTCCCGACGAATGTAGGATGACTGTCATAGGGGATTCCGTTGCTTCAGCAGCATTTTTTACAAGATTCCACACTACACTATTCATTCTATCAGGATCTATAGAACGTATTATAGAAATTGAAGTTTCACGTTCGAATTTGCAAAAGGGAAACGTGATTGATAATAGCGGAATAAGTGATGAAAAAAAATCTTGTAGGTCTATAGCTTTTAGATTTAGCGGTTGGGATTTTGTATACTCTAACATTGAAGAAACTAAAGTGTTTAAAGAACGTGTTCCATCAATGATTGAGGAAAGCATACGCTGATGACGTGGGGAGGAGAGCTCTTCTTTTAATAGAGAGGCGAATCCTGCAATACCACTTAGGGGGTTACGAATTTCATGAGCTAGGGTTGCTGTCATCTTTCCTAGTTCAGCTATATTTTTATATCTTTCAATAGCATTTTCTAGTTGTTTATATTCTGAGCGATCTCGAATTAATAGAAAGAGGTAACCATTTAAAGAGTTTCTTCTTACGAAGATCTCTGCATCACGATCTTGATCATTTTTCGATAATGTTAGGCGTACTGTTTTTGGAGAGAGTAAAGATTGCAGCGCTTCATTTATAGAAAATCCAAAGAAAGTTTCTGGGAAAAAATCTGTGAAAGGTTTTTGCAATATTTCTAATTCTTCAGGAATACCTAAAATTTCACGAGCTTGTGAATTACAAATTAAAATGTTGCCTGTTTCTGAGAGTAGGATAATCCCATCAGGAATGGCTGTAAGAATAGTATCCGCTTCTTTATAAGATTGGGTGATACGAGATTTGATCTCTATCAATTCTTGGGTTGAAGAACATGATTTACAATCGTTGCTGCTCATAAATCCCTAACTCTTTTTTTCTCTGCAGATAGTTGAGTTTGTCTGTATCAAGAATTTTCGTGATGATTTCTCGAATATCCGAGAGTTCTTCTTGAATGTCTTGAGGTAATACCGAAGTAAAACAATGCCGAAATTCTTTAATCTGGTTATCAACTTTGTCTATACAAGATAGAAGTGTTTTTTTCTGTTGTAATACTTTTTCGAGTTCTAAAGGAGTTAATGAAGGCTCTGTTTCAGTAAGATCAAGAATAGCTAAGAAAAAGCCTTTCTTTTTTTTAAGGAGGAGTAGGAGAGCTTGTTCTTTCATAGGAAGCAAGGGGTTCGGCATGTAGCTTTTCTTAAAAAAAACTACTAACGAATTTATTAGCAACCTGAAAAAACTTAGAAAGAAAACTTATGCCGGCGATTGGACTCGAACCAACACCTTATTGCTAAGAGTAGATTTTGAGTCTACCGCGTCTACCATTCCGCCACGCCGGCATAAAGTGCGTCTACACTGTACGTGTTCTTTTCTAATAAGCGCAAGGGAAATCTCTTAAGATAGGGGAGATGGGGGAGTCTCTATAGGCTGATTTTTTTCTAGATCATAGAGCATTTCTATAGCTAGGTAGGTCCCTTTATCTTTTCGTAATAAAGTTATGAGAAACTCCTCATTTCCTAGAGATTTTTCTGAGGTTATAAAATCTATAGAACACGGATAGATGCGTTTCTTTTTGTAGAGAGATCGTAAGAGGGAACTCAGAGTATCTATAGAAAGTTCTTTATCGGTGAATAAAAGAGCAGCATTTCCATGAAGATGCTTAGTAGATAGCATTTCCCCTGAAGCTTTCAGAAAACGGAAATGTTTATGACAACAAAATCCTTCGATTATGGAGATAGTATTGAGTGTATTTAATAAACGTGTAATGTCAATAATTCTTGAATGAATGGGAAAGATTTTACACAGGCTATGGTTCAATCCATCACAATCATAGAGGGTGCCTTTCTCCGTTTCTATAGAAATTAAGGATCCGTGGCAATGAAACGAATATCCGGTGATTACCCGTTGTTGTGGAGTGGGCCAGGAATAGTTAGGTAAGGAGCGATCCTGTTTTTTGGGATAAATAACGACAGAATGTCCTTGTTGTGAGGTGATTCTCCCTGCACGTATATGCCTACACGGTGTTTCTGTAGAATTTGTACAACTACAAAGCAAGGGAAATAAAAATAATCCAAAACTTATCTTAATAAGAATCCTGTGCACAGGCTAGAATCTCACCTAATGTTTTTAGTTGTTTTAAGGAAATAAAGTATAAATTCTAAAGCTTATTTCATTGCGTTGTAGATTTACTATATTCAATTAGCGAAAAAATATAATAGGGTGGGGTTAGGATAGCCATGAATATCAATGATTATCAGGTTTTCTTTTTTGATTTAGATGGTTTGGTTATCGATACTGAACCTTTATATTATAGGGCATTTTTAGAAGCATCTAGAGAGTATGGTCTCGATGTTGCTATGGATTTCTCTACATATTATTTATTTTCAATGTTGGGGAGAGAAGTTTTCAAACAGAAATTCTTAGAGATTTACCCGAATACAGAATCTTTTTTTCCACAATGTTTTCACGATCGAGAACGTATCTATAGAGAATTAATACAAACTGAGGTCCCTTCTTTATTTCCTGGTGTTGAAGATTTTCTAGGGTTGCTATTAGCTGAAAATAAAACCGTAGGTGTGGTTACAAATTCTTCAGAAGAGCTTGTCCGACATTTTCGAGGGGTGCTTCCTACGCTCAATCGGTTTCAATTTTGGGTAACTCGTGAAGATTATGAACGTTCCAAACCTTATCCCGATAGTTATCAACATGCCTATGAAGCGTTTGTTCAAGAAGGAGAGAAGGTTGTAGGTTTTGAAGATAGTATAAAGGGGTTGCGCGCTCTTGCAGGGATTCCAGCAACATTAGTTGCCGTGAATGCGATTTCGCCCCTATCTCGAGATAGTCATGAAGATTTTTGTGAGAAAGATTTTCACTATTTCGCGTCTTTCAATGAATTGATCGCACATTCCGGATTGCAAAACCAATTATAAGGTTTAGGATAACATACATGATGCAAAGATAACGCATAGCTTGGGGCTGTTGGTGGTCCCTGTCTACGATTTTTCTTTTCTAGGATCTCCTGGATATAATCAGGAGGATATTTTCCTTTGCTAATATCTAAAAGAGATCCAACGATGTTCCTTACCATTTTATACAAAAAACCATTCCCTTTGCAAATAATGGTTACTGTTTCTTCCTTATCTATAATCTCTAGTTTGAATAATGTTCTTATCGTAGAGCTATAATCTCTTCCATGATTTGCGAAAGAGGCAAAATCATGAGTCCCTAATAGGTAATTAGTTCCTTTTTGCATAAGATCTACATTTAAAAGATGCCGTGGATAATAGGAAAAATGACGCTCCCAAGGAAGAGGTTTCTGAGATCTTGTGAGAGAATAGTGGTATTCTTTAGCGATAGCTGCAAAGCGAGAATGAAAATTGTCATCAGCAAGAACAACATCACGAACAACAATATCTTTGGGTAAAATAGCGTTGAGCATTTTTTTTATGCCCCGAACTTGTGAAAACAGCGGATGGTCGGGTTGTGAAAAATGCGCTACTTGACCAAAAGCATGAACTCCAGAATCAGTGCGTCCTGAAGAGGTTACAACGACACGTTTCCCTAAAATTCTTTCTAGGGAGTTTTCTATCACTTCTTGAATAGAGAGATCATTAGGTTGTCTTTGCCAACCGGCATAAGCAGTTCCTTGATAGGCTAAGAGTAAAACGACTCGTGTCATAGCAAGGCAAGAGCGATGGTTAAATCTTCGGGGTAAGTGATTTTTATCTGAGGATGTTTGTTAAATACTAAAGATACGGGAACATTTAGAAGTTCTGCAGCCTGTGTATCATCAACCAGGGTAATCCCTTCCTTATTAGCAAACTCAAGACCTGCTAATAGTATCTCTGTCTTTATACATTGAGGTGTATGAACAATGGAGAGGGCGTCACGATCTAAAGTTTTTACAGGATGGCGTTGTTTGATTGTGTAGGGGACATTGGATACTAATGTTGCAGCTCCTGTTAATAGAGCTGAGGCAATAAGTTCGCTAACCTCATCAGCATAAATAAAAGGGCGGACACCGTCATGTACTAATACCCAGGGATTAGTAACGTATTGAAGTCCCGAAAAAACAGAATCTTGACGACGTGATCCAGATTGAGCGAATTTTACAGAATACCCTTCAAAAATATGATGATAGCTCGCATCACAAACAATGATAATTTCAGTAATTTCAGGGATATGAAGAGCTGTTTTTAATGCATGTAGAATGAGAGGCTGACCGTGGAAAGGTAAATATTGTTTAGGTTGATTTGCTCCGAAGCGTTCCCCTTTACCCCCACTAAGTAAAATCAAAGAACATTTAGGATCCATATACACACCGTACACAACAAATTTCTGGAGGAGAACAAAAGCGCAATCTTTTAAATCCTCCAAGTCCGCGATTTACATATAATTGCCTCTTTCCTTCTCCGAAGAGGAAATGACCCCGCGCTAGATCTGGATTTTCTAATCCAGAGATTTTGTTCATAATCCTATTGGCAAACTTAGGCCAGGGGATAGAAATTTGCGGCCCATGTGTATGACCGGAAAATATCATATCTCCGGGGTATGCTTCTAACTGATGCACTGTGTCAGGATTATGAGAAAGAATAATACCAGGCAAGGAAGGATTATAATTAATAAATGCTTTTTCAGGATCAAATTGTTTTGCGAAAAGATCTCCTAGACCGACGATATTGATCATATCAGCAATTAAGTGACTTTCATTATGTAACAGGCGAATAGGTGTGTTTTTTAATAATTTTAAAAGTTCTTTATTAGGTTCTTGTTTCTCAAGATTATCAGCATATGCATAACCTCGAGAGCCGAATAGCCCTTGGGTTATTGAAACGAAAGCCCGTTTCAAAGGTTGGCTACTTTTCATAGAAATAACATCTATTTTTCCCTGACTATTGCGGGAAATATAAGATTGATAATCGTGATTTCCAAGAATGGCAAATGTTCCTAAAGGCGCATGTAAAGTATTTAAAAAACTTTCTAATCGCGAACGATCTTCTATTTGTGCTCGACAAAGGAAATCGCCAGAAAATAAGAGAATATCCGGAGAGAATCTCGAGATCTTTGAAGAAACTTTTTTAAGAAATTTTTTGGGAATGAATTTGTGAAAATGTAGGTCAGAGATTTGAGCAATGCGCAACCCATGAAGGTGAGCATACTTTTTAGGCAGCTTCCATGTTAACAAAGATGTTTGCAACCAGTTCGGCTCTATAAAATTTGCCCACGAAAAGGCAGCAAGAGGAACTACAGCAGCTAAAGATAGAGAAGCTAAGACCACAATAACACTATAAATATATTTTCTCCTCGTCCTACAGGACGAGGATCCTGAAAAAGAGCCAACTCTTAATTTTATTTTACGATATGAGCGGAAAGAACTTTTGTCATTTGAAACATATCGATGGGGTTCTTAGAACCAAAGACTTGAGCTAGGGCTTCATCGGGGAGGATATTTCTTTTATTCTTAGGGTCTTGAAGGTTGTTTTTTTTAATATAGTCCCATACTTTTTTGACAATTTCAGTGCGGGGCATTGGTCCCTTGCCAACGATAGCTGCTAAATCGGGGGTAATATTGACAGGGTTCATAAAAGCAGAGTTTTTGTTTTTTTGACTCATCGGTTACTCCTAGTAAAGGTGGTACGAAGAGACACAAGCTCTTCATCGCAACTTTTTTATCTTTCAAGAAGGTTTCTCGTCAAAACAAAAAAACAGAATTCGTTCCTCACTTACTCTTTATTAAGGCTTTAAGTGGCAATCTGGAGGGAGTTTTGGTGAGATAAAGAATGAGAAGAAATAAGGAGAGAATCTCTATAAAAGTTTGCAAAAATAGGACACGTTGACTTTATTCTTTTTGCTTTTCTAGAATCCTAATATTAAGTCTTTTTAAGAGTCATGTATGCACGAGAATTTGGATAAACGGTTAGAATGCCTGGTAGCTGGCTTGGCTTTAGCCGGGAGGTCTCTTTGACCTTGAGGGTAAGAGACAAGAGTTAGCTAAATTAGAAGATCAAACTTTGAAAGAGGACTTCTGGCAAGATGTCGCTAGTGCGGGAAAAATTTCTGAACGGGTCGCATCGTTAAAACGACAAATTTCCGATTATGAAGAATTCAAAAGTAAGGTTGATAATCTGACTTTTTTCTTAAATGATAGTGAAGCTTCTTCAGATCCCGAACTTCGTGAAGATTTGGAAAAAGAGTTTTCTATTTGTGAAAATATTCTTTCAGAGTGGGAAACGCAACGTTTGCTTTCTGGAGAGGTTGATAAAAACCCCTGTTTTTTAACGGTCAATGCGGGTGCTGGAGGCACAGAATCTTGTGATTGGGTGGAAATGCTTTTTAGGATGTATTCTCGTTGGGCATCCCAACATCAATGGAAAGTCGAAGTTATAGATCGTCAAGAAGGGGATGTTGCTGGGATTAAGCATATTACTGTAAAGTTTTCAGGAGACTATGCTTATGGTTATGCTAAGGCAGAGCGTGGTGTGCATAGATTAGTGCGTATCTCTCCCTTTGATAGCAACGCGAAACGTCATACGAGCTTTGCTTCCGTAGATGTGTATCCTGAAATTGATGATGAGATAGAAATTGATATCCGTCCAAATGATTTGCGTATTGATACGTATCGGTCTTCGGGAGCGGGAGGACAGCATGTCAATGTTACTGACTCTGCTGTGAGAATTACTCATATTCCCACAGGAATTATTGTTTCTTGTCAAAGTGAGCGTAGCCAAATTCAGAATCGTGAAAGTTGTATGAAGATGTTGCGCGCAAGAATGTATCAACAGATTCTCCAAGAACGGTTAGAAAAGCAACTTCTTGATAGAAAAAATAAAAAAGAAATTGCTTGGGGTTCACAAATTCGTAATTATGTTTTCCAGCCTTATACTTTGGTCAAGGATGTGCGTACAGGACATGAGACAGGTAATGTTCAGGCTATGATGGATGGAGAATTGCTAGATGATTTCGTCAAAGCGTATTTAGCAGAGTATGGAGAAGTCTCATGACAGAGAACAAAGATACAGGAGTTCCTGGATTAGAAATACGTTATACACTTCCTAGCGATGGCGTGTATATGCAGCAATGGTTAAATGATCCTAAGATTCTTCGAGGATTTCCTTTAAAAACCGAAGCAGAAATTCGTGACAGCGTAAATTTTTGGGTAGGATTTTATCGATATCACAGTAGTTTAACAGCTGTGTATGAAGGAGAAGTTGCTGGGGTGGCCACTCTTATTTTAAATCCCTATATTAAAGTATCCCACCATTCATTAATTTCTATTATTGTTGGAGAGCCTTATCGGAATAAGGGTATTGGAACAGCATTGTTAAATAATCTATGTCATTTAGCTAAAAGTCGTTTTCATTTGGAGATTCTCTATTTGGAGGTCTACGAGGAAAATCCTGCTATAGAGTTGTATAAACGTTTTGGTTTTGTTGAAGTGGGAAGACAACGGCGTTTTTATAAAGATGAGATAGGATATCTTGCCAAAATTACTATGGAAAAAGATCTTTAGATGTTTGTACTAAAATCTATTTTGTAAGTCCTAGTGTTGTATGGCATTTCAGAAAATCCGTAAGGTCCTTAAAAAACTTTCTCGATCGCTTCTTATTACCAAGTCTTCTTCCATGAATCTACCAAGGGTCTACAGTCCTGTTCGTTTAAGATCCTCTATTCCTATCGATTATACTCCTGGAAAAGTGTATAATCTAAACAAGATATATCAAGACCTCAATTTGAGATTGTTTGAGGGTTCTTTGAATTTAAAGATCGGATGGTTTGGTCGAGAACGTTCGGGAAAGGCACAAAGAGTTGTTTTAGGATCTTATCATGAAGAAGAACAACTAATACGCATACACCGTTCATTAGATCGTGAAGATATTCCATTATTTTTTATGGAATATATTATTTATCATGAAATGGTTCATAGCGTAGTTCCTCGTGAATATTCTCCATCGGGGAGAACAATTTTCCATGGGAAAAAATTTAAAGAATGCGAGAAACGTTTTCCGCTATATGAGAGTGCTGTAGCTTGGGAAAAGGCGAATATTTATGTATTGTTGCAAGGATATAAAACAAGATTAGGTAGGAAATATGGCAGGACACAGTAAGTGGGCGAATACAAAATACCGTAAAGAAAGAGCGGATCATAAAAGGGGAAAGATCTTTTCCCGGACGATTAAAGAATTAATGGCTGCTGTGAAGATGGGAGGTCCTGATCCCAAAACAAACGCACGTTTACGCGTAGTCATACAAAAAGCCAAAGATCAAAATATTCCCAATGAAAATATCGAAAGAAACCTGAAGAAAGCTTCCTCAGCGGATCAGAAAAATTTCGAAGATGTTACCTATGAGCTTTATGGCCATGGGGGAGTCGGGATTATTGTTGAGGCCATGACGGATAATAAAAATCGTACTGCTTCTGATATGCGCATTGCTGTGAATAAGCGTGGAGGGTCCCTCGTGGAACCTGGTAGTGTTCTTTATAACTTTGCTCGTAAGGGAGCCTGCTATGTTCCTAAGAGTTCTATAGATGAGGCTACTCTATTATCTCATGTGATTGATGTGGGAGCTGAAGATCTCGATAGTGATGATGACGAGCATTTTATTGTACTTTGCGATCCCATAGAGCTAGCTTCTGTGAAGGAAAAATTAGTTGCATTAGGTGTCACGTGTTCCGAAGAAAAGCTTATCTATGTTCCTTTGCGTCTCGTAGATTGTGATGAAAAAGATGGGGAGGCAAATCTTGCTCTAATCGAATGGTTAGAACAAATCGATGATGCTGACGAGGTTTATCATAATATGGCCTAAGGCTTTCCTAATATTAGAAAAGCCTTAAGAGTTTTGCTTAGGAGCGCCTTTGAGGTGGAGGTGGAGGAGCTCCCGTAACTTTAGATAATGTTTTTGACAACTGTGTTGTTGTCAATCTTGCAGCATTCAATAGTTGTTGACCTTGTGTAGATCCTGTATCCGCACTATCAAGAGCTTCTTGTAATCTTGTACCTTTTTCAAACAGTAAGAGTTTATTAGCAACATTGTTTAATGTTGCTGTAACATTTGCGGCTGCTTGAGGGATTCCCGAACGGATTCCTCCTGTTGCTGGAGCTGCTGTTTGTCTAGTTCCTGCTACAGGTGAGGAGGTTGCTGTACCTTGCACCGGAGCCGGGGAGGTTACCGTAGTGCTTGTTGTAGAAGGTGTCGCGGACTGTAATAGATTGGATAAACTACTGGCTACACCTCTGGCAGCCCCATGAAGATCAGGGGATCCTCCGGTACGGATTGTTTCTGCTGTCTGTGCTTTAGGGAGAGGTGTCACAGTTGCAGATTGTTGTTGCACAGGACTACTAGCAACTACTGTAGCTTGCGCAGCTATAGGTGCAGTAAGACCGCCAGATCCTGTACGTGCTTGAAAAGCTTTGATGAGCTGTCCTACGTTTGTTCTTTGGGGAGTAATAAGATTCCCTCGTTTATCAAACGCATCATCTAGATGGGATCGCAACTGTGGTAAAAGATGTTCTAATCCTCCTGGCCCATCTCCACTTGTAGCACCCATTAAGTTACTTGCTGGTGATCCAGAAGAAGTTCTTGAATTATCCCCGACTATATTTCCATTGTCATCAAGGTTAACTCTTCTTGCAAAGAATACACCGTCATTTCCTCCTGTTCCTTGCGTTGTCGTTGAGCTATCACCACCAATGTTGATACGTCTTGCAAAAAACACTCCTTCAGGCTGGGTAGGCTTTGGTGTGTTTCCTGATTCAACAGCTTTAATTACGTCTCCGAGATTCTGATTTACAGGAATAGGCTCTCCTCTACCGCCTCCAGGATAAACAACATCTAAATGCTGACGGACATGACTTAAGATATTACCTAATTCATTGCCATCATCGTCATTATTAGAATCTCTTCTTTGTACCCCACGTCCACCATCACCTTGATTGCTATTTAACAATACTGTAGGTGTGTATGTGCCATTTTCTGATGTTCTAACAACAGTACCTAGGTCTTGGTTTCCTTGATGATGCACACCATTTTGATCATAGACAGTATCTAAATGCTGACGGGCATTGGTCAATACTTGCTGTAAAGTAGCTGTTGGCATTCCTGTGATATTGACACCACCTTGAGCTGCAGGTGGTGGTCCAGGAGGTGGAGGAGGGCCAGGAGGTAGGGGAGCTAAGCTATCCTCGCCTTCGCCGTCACTTTCAAAGTGCAATTCTGCATCATCTTGAGTGCTAGTACTTTGTGTTTCTATATCGTCAAAATCTGTAGCTCCTGCATCTTGATCATGAGTAACGCGACCGCCGTCTCCAGAAGTGTCGGTAGGGGTAGTTGAGGAGCTGACGGTGGTAGTAGTAGTCCCGCCAGTAACGTTTACGCTAGTACTAATGCCCCCTAAGTTAACATTGATAACAGGTTGAGCGTAAGGACCAGGTTGAGGTTGAACAGTTGTCGCTGTTTCTCTTGAGAATGCTGTGCCCTCGTCTGGTTTAGTGAAATTATTCCAGTTAATTCCTTTCAAACCACCAACATCACCCCAGATAGGTCCGGAATCACACTTGGTACCACGACGCCATACTGAAGGTGTGTAATTACTGCTAGATTCTTTAGAGTTCCAAGGACCGTAGAGCACAGTAGTTTTAAACTTCATGCTCATAAGTAGGTGATCGTAATTTCCTGTCTCTCCAGTTTGTCCTGCAATACGTGGTTGAATATTATTTGACCAATCAGCCTGCATGGATTCATAGCCCACACAGAATTTAGCAATACACATTTCTAAATCTTTAACATCTGTGATGGGCTCTTTTGTCTTTCCATTAGTTACGGCTATAGACTCCGCTGTATTCCAATCACCATTTCTTACGAAAATAAAGCTTCCCCTAGCTTCATCCATAAAAACAATATGGTTAGCTTTAGTCTGTAATTTTGCTTGTACAGATGGTTCAGATAGGAATTTGATAATCGAAGCTTTATCTGTTGGATCATATTTAGGAAGAGCCATACTTGGTAGGCCACCAGGACCCTGAGCTCTTTCAGCACCATCGGCAGCTTCTGAACCCCGTAGACCAGCAAGATCTCCCAAATCTACATCAGCAGAAGGTCCTTGGGAACCTTCTGCTCCTCCTGTGGCTCCAGCATCTTGAGCCGAAGATGCTCTTGAAGTATCGGAGACACTGCTATCGCTACTACTACTTGATGTACTATCGGTTCTCGCTCTTCCTGTTCCAAGAATACGAGATCCTAATAGGCTGGCTGCTGTAGCTGTCGCAGCAGCGCCTCCTGTAGTCGGAGCTGTTGTAGTTACATCTCTTTGAGTTGTAAAAATCACTGATCCCGTATCGGATTCTGCCTGAGCCACCGCTTGTTCTGCTGTTGTATTAACAGCTTGTGCGGTTGTTTCTAAAGCTCCAGTCCCTGTGGTAGATACAACGTGACCCCCAAAGGATGTAGATGTCGTTACTACAGGAGTTGATGTCGTAGTAGTCGTGACATTCGTTGTAGATGGATTATTAATAGGACTAGCCATGATTTAACAACTAAATAAAAAAACTCTAATTTAATTAGATTGTAAAACAAATTATTTATTAATATCTCGAGTTTTTATTTAGTTAATAAACCAACTTTCGTTTTTAATAGTTTTTAATTGTTGTGAATAAAAGACCTTTGTTTTTAAAAAAAATGAAAAGTTTGCATGGAAAATAACGCTACGGAGAGTTAACGTTTCTTTAAGATGATTGGAAAATGGTGACGAGGAGCAAAGAATGACGGCAGCAGAAGTCTTTGGTGGTTGTGTGTTACAAGGTTCAGTACGCGTGTCTGGAGCGAAAAACTCTACAACTAAGTTGCTTGTTGCTTCGTTATTGTCTGATCGCAAATGTATTTTGCGTAATGTTCCTGATATTGGTGATGTACGTTTGACAGTTGAGCTATGCGAATCTTTAGGGTCTATAATTCATTGGGATAAGCAAGCAGAAGTCATAGAAATTCACACACCTAAAATTCATATGTCTGAGGTGTCTACTCAATTTTCTAGGGTGAATCGTATTCCTATTTTATTATTAGGAGCTTTACTTGCACGTTGTCCCGAAGGTGTTGTTGTCCCGTGTGTTGGGGGAGATGCTATTGGAGAGAGGACTCTGAATTTTCATTTTGAGGGTTTAGAGCAGCTTGGAGCAAAAGTTGCTTACGATGGGCATGGATATCAAGCCTCTGCTCCTAAAGGTCTTGTGGGGGCTTATATTACTCTTCCTTATCCTTCTGTAGGAGCTACAGAAAATTTAATCTTGGCTTCAGTACGTGCTCAGGGAAGAACGATCATTAAAAATGCCGCTTTAGAAGTGGAAATTCTTGATCTTATTTTGTTTTTACAAAAAGCCGGTGTGGAGATCACTACAGATAATGATAGAACTATAGAAATTTTCGGTTGCGATGATTTTTATGAGATCGATCATTGGATAATTCCTGATAAGATAGAAGCAGCTTCATTTGGTATGGCAGCAGTACTTACCGGCGGGCGTGTTTTGGTGGAAAATGCTGAGCAAGATCTGATGATTCCCTTCCTTAAAACTTTACGATCCATAGGTGGAGGATTTTCAGTTACAGAAACGGGGATAGAATTTTTCTATAATGAGCCTTTAAAAGGAGGCGTCGTCTTAGAGACAGACGTGCATCCTGGATTCCTCACTGATTGGCAACAACCATTTTCTATTCTTCTCTCTCAAGCAGAGGGATCTTCGGTAATTCACGAAACTGTTCACGAGAATCGCTTAGGCTATTTACGAGGTCTACAACAGATGGGAGCCAATTGTGAGTTGTTTTATCAGTGTTTAAGCTCAAAAGCTTGTCGCTATGCTACAGGAAATTTTCCTCATAGTGCTGTGATTCATGGTGTGACGCCCCTACGAGCTTCGCATCTTGTTATTCCTGATTTGCGAGCAGGGTTTGCCTATATTATGGCGGCACTTATTGCTGATGGAGGTCCATCCTTAATAGAAAATACTCAGTTATTAGATCGTGGGTATTATAATTGGGTAGAGAAACTCAATTCGTTAGGAGCAAAAATCCATTTATTATCTTTAGATCCTGTAGCTTCTTAATTCACAATCTATCTAAAGTCTGTAATCCTAATAGGTGCATGCCTGCAGCTAGGGTCTTTTCAACAAGAGCACAAAGATCCAAACGTTCTTTTTGATGGGAGGACCCTTCAATGTGGCAATCTCTAAAGAAGGCGTTGAACTTGTTCGTAAGCATATATAAGTAGTCGGTTAGGAAATGCGGGCAGAGCTCTTTTAGAGTTAGATCAATGGCTTCTGGGAAACGCAATAGTGCTAAAGCTAAGGCTTCTTCAGAAGGTTCTTGAATACTTGCCGCGGATTTTAAATCTAAGTTTTCTATCCCCAAACGCCGCTTTATTCCTTGAATACGTACATAAGCATAAAGAAGGAACATTGCAGTGTTACCCTCAAAACGAAGCATCTTTTCAAAAGAAAAGATATAATCACTCACGCGATGAGAAGAAAGATCCGCATATTTAATTGCATTAATACCTAAAATAGGAGCACGTACTGTAATCTCTTCATCAGACATTTCTGGACGGTGTTCTCTTAAGGTGGCTTTTGCTTGATCTATAGCAGTATCTAACAACTCTTTGAGTTTTATATTTTCTCCAGAACGTGTTTTGAATTTTTTCCCTTCAGAATCAAGAACAAGACCAAAACCTACGTGGGAGAAGGTTTCTTTATTAGGTAGATAGCCTGCAGCTAATGCTGTAGCTTCAAGAAGTTGGAAATGTAGAGATTGTCCCATATCGGTGACAATGATAATTTTATCAGCACCGTCGTTTTTTACGCGATGGCGCATAGCAGCTAAATCCGTAGTAGCATAGTTATAGCCCCCATCGCTTTTCTGTACCATTAGAGGAATGGAAAAGCCCTCATGGAAAACACATTTTGCGTTATCAGAAATAGTAATGAGATTCTTGCTTTCTAAATCTTGAATAATTTCAGAAAGGAAAGGATTATAAAAAGATTCCCCTCGTTTTTCGATAGCAATATCTAAAACATTGTAAATCTTTTGAAAGGCTCTCTCAGAAATATCACAAATTTGTTTCCATAATTTTAAAGCGGCAGGATCTCCAGCTTGTAAAGCAACGACATTCGTTTGTGAGCGTTTTTTAAATTCTGTATCTTCAGCAAAGCGTGCATGCGCTTTTTTATATAATACTGTTAGATCTTCGAGGTTCTCTATATCTTCGGAAGCTTCTTCTTGAAGGTAGGTGATTAACATGCCAAAAGCTGTTCCCCAATCACCTATATGATTCAAGCGTAAAACGTCATTGCCTACAAAAGCAAAAACACGTGCTAAGCAATCTCCGATAATTGTGGAGCGTAGGTGTCCCACATGCATATCTTTAGCAATATTTGGAGAAGAAAAATCAATAACAACTTTTTTGGGATTCTTAACACGAAATCCTAAAGCTAAATTCTCAGAAAATGTTTTTAGACTTTTATTCAGAAATTCTTTTGAAAATGTAAAATTGATAAAACCTGCGCCAGCAATTTCTATAGAAGCAAAAATCTCTTTGGGAATATGACTGACAATGGCTTCTGCAATAGCTTTGGGAGCCATTTTTAATGTACGAGCGAGTTTCATCGCATCATTACATTGATAGTGACCAAAATGGTCTTTTGTAGATTGAGTGATATCAGGAGAAATATTTTCTAATCGAGGGAATGCTAATAGAGTTGCTTCTCGACATAGAGAAGATAAATAAGACAGCAGAGTCATAGTAGTTAAGGAACCTCTCCTATACAGCCATTTTCATACCAAGTTTTTAGCTCAGCTATTTTATTCATAATTCTATCAGTAGCTATTTGATAAGTTTCTTTAGAGCTTAGAGTGTCATTATCAATCAAATCGTCAAAAGTTAGTGGTGTACCAAAAACACAAGTAACTGTTTTCCAAATTTTAGGAAGTTTTTGATAACGATTAAAAATCTCGTAAGTACCTCCAACATAGACGGGAACTACAGGAACTCGAGCTTTAATAGCTATCAAGCCAATCCCAACTTTTCCAGGAAGCAACTCGCCAGTCGGGCTACGCTCTCCTTCGGGATAAATAATAAGCTTTTTCTTCTTTTTAAAGAGTTCAAAAGCGGCTTTAAATGCTGCGGAATTGCCCCCGCCTCTTTTAACGGGATAAGATCCCCATTCTTTATGTAACCATCCTGTAAATCGATTGCTGAATAATGTAGAGCGTGCCAGATGATGTAGACAACCACGAACAGATAAATTTAGAGCTATAGGATCTAAATATGAGTTATGATTAGAAGCAATGATAGCGGCTCCTTTAACAAGATTCTTTTTTACACCATACACTTTATGTCTATAGAGTAAGGTAAAGGCAACTCTGGTAAGGAATTTACAAACTGTAAATATCATGGCAATTTTGGGGAAACTAAAGCTAAAATTTTCTCTAGAACTTGGCTTATTGTCAAATCTGAAGAATCTAAAATGATGGCACCTTCAGGAATGATTAAAGGATCATGGGCGCGTTGGCTATCTGCTTCGTCACGCTTTACAAGTTCAGCATGTAAAGCCTCTTTTGAAAGAGAATTCTCTGGTAGATCTTTTAGCCTTCGTGCAGCTCTTACTTCGGCATTTGCTGTAAGAAAGATTTTCACATCAGCATCGGGGAAAACCTTAGATCCCATATCCCTGCCTTCAAAAACACAATTACCTAATTCTGCATATTTTCTTTGGAGCTTATGCATAAAAGACCGCACTTCAGGGAGTTGAGAAAGTTTGGAGGCTGCGTTTGCTACTTCTTGAGTTCCTAGTTCTGCGGATAAGAGTTGCCCATCTAAAAAAGCTTCCAAAGGTTGCCCTGAAATAAATGAAAATGAAAACGGGGGGTGATCTATAAGTTCTTTGATCGATAGATTTTTCCAAAATTCTTGTAGGTGTGTGTAGGCTAAAGTGCGATACATCGCGCCTGTATTGCAATAGTTAAAATTTAAGTCTTTAGCAAGAGCTTTCGCTATTGTGCTTTTCCCCGTTCCTGAGGGGCCGTCTATTGTAATAATCATCTTAGAAACATGGATTTTTGTGTAATCAGAAGTAGAATATACACAATAGGGGTAGAAAGTAATAGGGAATCTAAGGTGTCTAGAGTGCCGCCTACAGCTTTTAGTTGGTTGCTATTTTTGATTTTAGCATCACGTTTGAAAATAGATTCGATAATATCTCCAAAGAATCCACTAATTCCCAGAATAACGCCTAAAGCAATTAAAATACTCGGCATAGTGATATAATTAGAAAATCTTGCGGGAATCTGCAAAAAGAATGCCACGCTAATTAAAGTAGCCCCTAAACAGCCTGAAACAAAGCCAACAATAGTTTTATGCGGACTGATTTCAGGAGTGATTTTCTTTTCACCAAATGCTTTCCCAAAGAAATAACCGAAAATATCCGCTCCTTTCGTTGTCGCAATGAGGAAACATGCCCACCAAACACCTAAAAACGGTTCATCTGTATGAATAAATCCATAAAGGATATGTAAGAATAGACGCACAGGAATGCCCACATAGAGCATAGAAAATAAAGTAATACCCGAAGTCTCTAGGGGACCGCATTTATTTTTTCTCGATCGAAAGACGTTAATGGTTATCCAAATAAATAAGAAACACCAGGGGATGGTAGAAATAAATTCAGGGAATATATGATGCCAGCGAATTGCAATAAAGCTGGTTAAAACAAAAATGAAAGATCCTATGGCGCTATATAAACGGAAAGCATAATGCATTTTAACTTTTGCCATAGTTCCATATTCATAGGTTCCTACAGCACTACAAAGAGCTGTGATAAATCCTAAAGCAAAAGATGTCACAGGAAATAGAGAACTGTAAAGAAGAAGTACTAGGAAAGTGAGAACCAACGAATGTACAACAACTCGTTGAAAAAGATCTCCATAGAAAGGAGTTTTGAACTTATTCAGTTTCAACATGGCTATTTGCCTCCTCGTCGTGATCTGTGTTGGTAAGCTTTAATGGCATCTAAAAGATGATCAGGTTTGAAATCCGGCCATAAAACATCGGTTACATATAGCTCTGTATATGCTATTTGCCATAAGAGGAAATTACTGACACGCATTTCGCCACCGGTGCGAATTAATAAATCGGGATCAGGCATTTCCGAAGTGTCTAAATACGAACGAATTATCTCTTCCGAAATTGAGTCTGAAGATATTTTTTGTTCTATCAAATCCTGATGAAGTTTCTTAAATGCACGTACCAGCTCATCCTTTCCACCATAATTAATTGCTAGCACAAGATCTCTATGTGGATTGTGGCGGGTTTTTAAGGCGATTTCAGAAATTTTTTGTTGTAGGTTTAGGGGAAGTTCCAATAAATTCCCTATACAACGCAACCGAATCTTATTTTCAATAAGATAAGGGAGTTGTTCGTCCAATTGAGAATAGAAAAGATAAAAAAGTTCCTCGACTTCTTCAGTCGATCTTAGAAAATTTTCTGTAGAGAAAGCAAATAATGTAAGAACCTCAATACCCAAAGAAAAAGCAGATTCGATAATATTGGGTAGGACTTTAGCTCCATAGTAGTGCCCCGAGGAATACTTGACAGTACACTGTGCTTGATGTTGCTGATACCAGCGGCGATTGCCGTCCATAATAATGGCAACATGTCTCGGTAAAGACTGGGTGGA
The DNA here is from genome assembly GCF_018343815.1 of Chlamydia crocodili. Classification (NCBI taxonomy): domain Bacteria; kingdom Pseudomonadati; phylum Chlamydiota; class Chlamydiia; order Chlamydiales; family Chlamydiaceae; genus Chlamydia; species Chlamydia crocodili. Next base: position 732,571 of record NZ_CP060791.1, read on the forward strand.
TAGATCAGCTTGATTCGCCTGTTTTAATGTGAGAGACATATCTACATCGTTAGTTGTGGCAGTGTGTTATGACGGGGTTTCAAAAACAACAGCTGAACCTCTTCTTAAGCTAAAATAATAGACAAAGAGCTTTTTAATTTTCTCAGAATGCAAAACAATAATGAGGGTTAAAAAAAATGCGATCTCCGAGAGGCATAGTAGAAGAAATACCATATCTTGACAAGTTGACATTCTTGAATTGAGAATAATGAACAGAACAAGTGAGCCCCTATAAAAGTTAAGGTATACATTCTGTAATGTTGTAAAAATTATTACAAATAGACGTTGATGTGTAACTACAGATTTACTTTATCGATTTCATCGGTAGGTACATTCTTTAAATACATTATTGAATACTATTTTAATTTTTGTCTGAAGCAATCATAGAGCAATCATCCTGAAGTACGTATGTCAAAGACATTCTCAATTATTTAATTATAAAGTAATAAAAATTTTTTTATTGAAAGATCCTAGAGGTTTTTTATTTCTTTGATTTGTTATACTTAGTTACATTTATAAAGTAGTTGTTTTTCAGTCATGAGACTAATACTTCCAACTTATAAGGTATCTTAAATGAAATTGCCTCGAATGTGTTTTGGGTATCTTCCGAAACCCGCATTTATGTCTACAAAAGAGAAGGGCAATATTCATTACATTCCTACGGCTCGCCATGCAGCCAGAAAAATGATTTCTGGGCTTTTCACATTATTGGGTATAGGGGCATTCTCTTGTAGTGTACTTGCTGCTAGTATGTGCCAGACTTTTCTTCCTTGTGTTGGATTATTAGTTCTTGGAATTCTTTTGTGCATCTTTGCCTATCAGCAATACATAAGTGCGTGGACACGTATCGAAATTCCGAAATTACATTATAGGAAACACGTAGTCTCTTCAGCAACCGAAGAAGAATATCGCTCTTTATTACGAACATGGCGTTTACTATCTCCGGGGGCATACTGTCATCAAGTAAATAAGAACATTCATATCTGCGAGGGGACTAAGGAGAATCTAAAGAAAATTTTAGAGAAAAGATTGGTTAAAAAAAACGGAACAATTTTAATTCAGGAATTAGATTTAGACGCGATTAGAAACGGACAGTTAGAAACCGAAACCTTGTATCAAGAAGTTTTTCAGATTCCTTCTACTATGCAAGAGTGTATTAAAAACTCATTAAGAACGAGTCATTCTCAAGACAGAATTGTCACTACTCCTTGGATTGATCGCTTTCAAGGACCTGCTCCTCAAGAAGTGCTTTATACGCATATCCCCGGATTACGTCAGGAAGAAGCGCAAACCGAATCCTCTCTACTTTCTATTTATACAGAGGCGTATGTTGAAGCTTTTAAATCAGCAATCGAAAGGGTGTCGATTTCTCGTTTTGTAAATAAAGAGGGAATCTGTCTTTTAGTTTCTCCCTTGGGAGTTATAAAAGGATTAGATAATACAGCTCTACATTCTGCAAAAATTCTTTCTAAAACAGCTTTTCTTCAAGCCGTAGAATTTTTAGCAACCGAAGTCGTCCTTCCAGAAAATAAGTCAAAAATTCCAATAACCGTGGCTCTTGTTGATCCAGATAGTGTTGCTCCCCTAAGATCTGTGAATACAAATGTCATGTTTCCGACTAGAGAGAGCTTATGTTTCTCTGATTTCGTGCCGTCTAGTTCTTCTTGGTGTCATGTGATTTAATCTGGACGAAAATAACTTCTCAGGAGTAGATGGATTTTTTATAAATCTAGATTTAGAAAATAATAATTAAAATAGATGATCCTAACTTATAGATTACGGCTTTAGGATCACATTGACAATTTCGCAATCAATTACTCGTTTAAATTCCTAAACAGGTCTCCATTTGACGATTTTATTTTCAATTGGTATTTTAGTTCATTAGTATTTCTATTCAAAATATTCGCTAATTTAAAAGAGCCACACAATGAAACAGAGATTTGGACGCAATTTAAGTATAATTGTTTTTGTTTTTGGATTGGCTCTGTACTATGTGTTGCCCACATGTCTTTATTACTCTCGACCATTAAATAAGAAAGTTGATGAGAAAGAGGCACAACAGATTGTTCGTAGATTAACGAATCAAGTTTCAGAAGTGCGTAGTGATATTATTCCTAGAGTTTCTTCAGTTCTTTCCGCATTAAAATTACGAGGACATATTACACAGCACCCCAGCATCCCAGGGGTAGTGAATGTTCATTTCAAAGATAATGCGGATGCTTATGTTTTTCTTGAAAATATGGTTTATGGTGAACCTACGGTCCCCATAAAATCGTCACGCTTGTATGTCCTAGGATACGAAAGAAAAGAGAATAGTATTGTCCAAGTCACTGGATCTTTGACTACCGCATTAACAGAAAATGATTTTTCTTTTGTCCCGTATAATAGAGAGGATGCTGAATCAGGGAAAGAAACCTTGAATGTTGTTTCATCTTTGATTGCTCTAGCCCCCGCTGGTTCATGTTCCTGCGGTTACACCTCGATTTGGAATACAGCATCTAAGGATAGAGTAGTCCAATTAGCTAACAACCTTTCATTGGGTTTGGAAATTCTTCCTAAATCAAGAACGCCGGCTCTACTTAATTACTTCTTCTCTTCAGAAAAAGATTACTCCTCATTTTTATCACGGTTAGAAAGTTTATCTACAGACTCTGATCTTCCCCAGCAGCAGCAGTCTATTTTTCGAGATGTATATCATAATTTAAAAACGAGGTCTCAAAGATGGAAAAAAACTTCTACACGTATTGTAGATAATTCTTTAGACTGTAGTGCAGTATCTCCATTCTTTTCTTCGGTAGAATTTCTCTCTAAGGAAAGAAAAATAGTGTTCTATCTCGATCCCCATGTGCTTACTAAACGTGAAGAATTATCCGTAGAACAACGTCTGGATTTTGATTCATGGCTGGCTAAAGAAAAACAAAGACTGGCACATAAATTCCAAAAACCTATTCAAGAATCTTCTCAAGGATTTTCATTTAATCTAAGTGATAAAGATGCCAGTGGAAAAATTATTTTGCACGGGCAGCGTATCTATCAGGGAATGGTTGAACATCTAGCTACGTTGGCATTGAATAGACCTCCAGCAACATCATGCGATCTTATACGAGAGAATTTTCCTATACATTGTCGTTTGCCCAAAGAAAGCGATACGTTTGGTTGTTTTATTTTCTCCCCAGAGAAGAGTTGTTCTCACTTTTCTAAAGGATCTGTTTATGTAGTTTTGAAAGGATTACGCTCCATTGCAGCGAAATATGAGAAAAGCAAAGTAGAAGATGCTAAGATTTTCGATAAGGATCTACAAAATTTATATAATTGTTTTGCTCACACAGATGTAGCTCCATGGAGTATCGGAGAAGATGAAGTTTTAGAAGTCAGAGATCCTCTACAGAGATTTTTTGATGTTTGGAGCGAGGACTTTGTTGTTACTAACGAAGGTGAAACTGCTAGTCTTGAAGTTCGCGATATACGAGATCGTTTAGAAACGTTGAACCGCATTGAAAAGCATCGTCAAGAAGAGTGGGTGCGTTGGCATGAACAATACCAGCAATCCAGTTGTTCTATGGATAATCAACAGCGTATACGCGCTGCCGTGCCTCATCGGAGTGCTTTTATTGAAAATCTCAAACTCAATTTGCGAAAATACTCTCGTGGAGACAGTGTTTTACGCTTGGGGATTGATTTTGTCGGAGGAAAACAGATTCGCTTAGCTTTTAAAGATCATCAAGGAAAGCAATTAACGGATAAGGAAGGAATCCTTAAAGTTTCCGATGAACTTTATGCTCGTTTAAATAAATTGGGTGTTGCAGAAGTCGAGATACGCAGAGAAGGAGATAACGTACATCTATGTGTTCCTGGATCCACTAAAATTTCTTCTGAAGAGATTTTAGGGACTTCTCAAATGACTTTTCATGTAGTGAATGAGAAATTTTCTCATTATTCTACATTGCGTTATGAAGTACAAAGGTTTTTAGATTATCTGTGGTTCACAGCACAAAATCAAGAGACCACATCTCCGGAAGCTATTAATAGGTTGGCAAGTCGCATCTTTAATGATCAAGAAATTCATTTGCCTACTAGTGTTAAAGAAGCAATCACAAAATTACAACAAGAAGGTCTAGCTTTCCCTGAAGTTGATGAAGAGATTTCCTCCTCTCACTTAGACACAACGTATTCAATGATCGCTATTGAAAAAGATGTTGAAGGCAAAGCAAATCCTTTGATGATTGTTTTCCGTAACTATGCTTTAGATGGAGCTTCTTTAAAAAATATCCGTCCGGAATTTGCTGTGGGGGAAGGCTATATCTTAAACTTCTCAGTAAAAGATACTGCAATAGCTCAAAGAGTTCATGATATTTCCCCGACAGAAAGTTTTCATGCCTGGACCGCTGCTTATTGTCAGGAAGGAGTAAGTGGAACAACTAATAGCCAATATTCTTCTGGAAGAGGCTGGAGAATGGCTGTAGTTCTTGATGGCTATGTGATCAGTGATCCTGTATTAAACGCTCCTTTAAAAGATCACGCTAGTGTTTCTGGGAAATTTTCTCATCGCGAAGTAAATCGCTTGGCTACTGATTTAAAATCAGGATCTATGTCATTTGTTCCTGAAGTTTTGAGCGAAGAAGTTATTTCTCCTGAATTAGGCAAACAACAACGTACACAAGGGATCATTTCTATATGTTTAGGCCTCGCTGTCTTGATAATTTTGATGAGTGTCTATTACAAATTCGGTGGTGTTATTGCTTCAGGAGCTGTGATTCTAAATCTTCTATTAATTTGGGCAGCTCTACAGTATCTTGATGCTCCATTAACTCTTACAGGGTTAGCAGGAATTGTACTGGCTATGGGAATGGCTGTGGATGCTAATGTACTTGTATTCGAGAGAATTCGCGAGGAGTATTTATTATCTCGAAGTCTTGCTCAATCTGTAGAAGCTGGGTATAAAAAAGCTTTTAGCGCTATTTTTGATTCTAATCTGACCACAGTGTTAGCTTCGCTACTCCTTCTGGTTTTAGATACGGGGCCAATTAAGGGATTTGCTCTTACTTTAATTCTTGGAATTTTCTCTTCGATGTTTACTGCTTTATTCATGACGAAATTTTTCTTCATGGTATGGATGAGTAAGACTCAAGAAACTCAGTTGCATATGATGAATAAATTCATCGGTATTAAACATGATTTTTTGAAAGAGTGTAAAAGACTTTGGGTGGTATCAGGAAGTGTTATTGTTTTAGGATGTATTGCTTTATGTTTCGGAGCATGGAATTCTGTTTTGGGCATGGATTTTAAGGGTGGCTATGCTTTCACCTTGAATATGTCGGACCAGGATACTGTAGATCTTGCTCAATTTCGCAATAAATTAGGGGATAAATTCAAGCAAGTAGGCTTGTCTCCTAGGGATTTTAAAATTAAGACTTTTGATTCTTCCGAGAAGATCAAAATATACTTCAGTCAGAATGCGTTAACTCGAGTACAAACTCCTGAGAAACAAGTATCCGAAACTCTTGATCCTAATTTATCGATAGTCATGAGCATACTCTCTGATACGGGAATAGATGTATCTTCTGATAATTTTAGAGATACACAGAATTTCTGGCTTAAAGTTAGTGGTCAATTCTCTAGCAAGATGCGTCGGCAAGCTTTTATAGCATTGATTGGGGCCTTATGCATCATCTTACTTTACGTAAGCTTGCGTTTCGAATGGCGTTACGCATTCAGTGCTATCTGTGCACTGGTTCATGATCTTGTTGCTACTTGTGCGGTATTAGTAGCTACACATTTCTTTTTACAAAAGATACAGATTGATTTACAAGCAGTTGGCGCTTTGATGACAGTTTTAGGGTATTCATTAAATAATACTCTAATCATATTCGATCGTATTCGTGAAGATCGTCAGGAAAAATTATTTACTCCAATGCCGATTCTAATTAACGACGCACTGCAAAAAACTTTAGGAAGAACAGTAATGACCACAGCGACAACACTATCAGTATTATTAATTTTACTGTTTGTTGGTGGCGGGTCAATCTTTAACTTTGCTTTCATCATGACAATAGGTATTCTCTTGGGTACACTATCATCTCTATACATAGCACCACCTCTTCTTCTATTCATGGTTCGTAAAGAGGAAAGAAGCAGGCATAGCTAAAAGTTATTGCCTGTTTTGGTACAGAAGGATGAGAAAACTCTCTTTAGAAAAGTAGATTTTTAAAGAGTTTACGGCGCGAAAATCTATGGCAAGTAAAGATAATTCTTCTGTACCCAGTCCTAACTGGGTATACCCTAAGCAGGATCCTGCATTGCTTTCTACAGTTATAAAGGAATTGCATCTTCATCCGATAGCCGCACAGATCTTTATTTCTCGAGGATTTCAAACTGTGAATGAAGTCCGGGATTTTCTTTATGTACATCTAGATAATCTTCATGATCCAGAACTCTTGCTTGATATGTCCAAGGCTATAGAGCGTTTGCTTCTTGCTAAAGAACGCAATGAGCATGTCATGATTTATGGTGATAGTGATGTTGATGGAATGACAGGGGTTGCTCTTCTCGTAGAGTTTTTAAGATCTATAGATATGAAAGTCAGCTACTGCTTTTTGGGAGCTCTACTAAAACACCACGGAGAACCCTCCTCACTGATTGCTAGAATGAAAGAGGAGAATGTCTCATTACTGATTACAGTAGATTGTGGGATCACCGCGGGAAAAGAAGTCAGCGATATCAATAAGCAGGGGATTGATGTGATTATAACAGATCATCATATGCCCACGGGTAAAATTCCTCATTGCATAGCAACATTAAACCCTAAATTAAGAGATCGTGCCTATCCCAATAAAGAATTAACAGGTGTAGGCGTCGCGTTTAAGCTCGCGCGCGGTGTCCTTAATGCATTAAAGAAAAAAAACCCGAAATTAAAAATAGATATTAAACATCTGTTGGATTTAGTGACTTTAGGGACAGTGACTGATGTGGGGACTCTTTTAGGAGAAAATCGTACTATGGTACGCCATGGCATTAAAGAGATAGCTAATAGTTCGCGATTAGGTCTTCATAAATTATGTCTTCTTGCTGGAGTAAAGCCTTCAGAAGTTACCTCAACTGATATTGTTTTGAAAATAGCTCCAAAATTGAACAGCTTGGGTAGGCTTTCTGATGCTTCCAAGGGTGTTGAACTTTTACTTACCGAAGATCCAGAAGCCGCCGATGAGATAATCCAGTACCTTGATAAGATAAATAGAGAACGGCAGAAGATAGAAGCTGATGTTTTCCATGATGTACAAAAAATCTTAAAAAATAAACCCGAGATAGTTAAGCAGGCTGCTATTGTATTATCCTCTCAAGATTGGCACTCAAGGGTTATTCCGATCATTTCTGCACGTCTAGCTAAAGCTTATAATAAACCTGTGGCTATTATTTCTAATCAAGGAGGTATAGGGAAAGGATCATTGAGGACTATAGGTTCTTTTCCTCTTCTTGGTATATTACAGAAATGTGCGTCTTTGTTTGTATCTTATGGAGGGCATGATTTTGCTGCGGGGATCATCATTAATGAAGATCAAATAGAAGTTTTTAGAAAGAAGTTCATTCATCTTGTGAACTCATCGTTAAAAAAGGATAAGGCGGTTCTTACTTTGCCTCTCGATGCTCGAGCTGATTTTGACGAGATAGACCATGATTTATTATCTTCTATAGATCTTTTTGAGCCTTTTGGGAAAGGTAACCCCGTCCCAGTATTTTATACTGTAGTGCATCAGGTGCGTTATCCAAAGTTATTGCCGGGGAACCATCTCAAGCTTTATCTCAGTCGTGGAGAAAGGAATTTAGAAGGTATTGCTTTCGGATTGGGGGATAGGATAGATGCTCTCAAAGCTAATTGGAATAAGCCTTTAGAACTTGCTTATACGCCACGTTTGTCTCAATCTTCTAACGGAGGAGTTATTCATTTACTAGTTCGAGATTTCCGCATTCTTCCATTAAATTATAAAGACACCAACATCGAGTTTTAATTCTTTGGATGCAAAGACAGCATTCTTTAGATTCTCCTATTTCCTAATACTTTTTTCTTGAGTTTTTCTACAGGCTTGTTTTAAATGGTTCACCCAATTTTATTGATGGATGGGTGTCCTCTCAAATTTATTTTCTCCGGATATTTTGGCTAATGAAAACAACTTAATGCTTCGGCACAACAGTTTTTCTAGGAACATCTCATAGAAAGAGATAAAGTAGCCAAGGGTTCGAAACAATTTTATAGTAATTCCTGAAGGTGGTTTTGACGATTTTTTTATGGAGCTGTAAGTATGATAAAGGATGAAATTCTTTATATTTTTTATTTTAAAATTATTCCTGATAATAAGAAGTGTTTAATTTAAAATAGCAGAATAGAAACATTTTCTTTGTTTTATTCCATGTTTTTTTTTAAAATGTTTACTTTTAACTCCCATATTTGCAGCAGATATGTTCTCAGTTACCCAATCATCTGTTATAGGTAATCCCCTGTTCACGATGAACCCAAAACCTGAAATTTTTATGTTTTCCTCAGAAGCTGCTCGTAAAGCATATGAGAGGAGAGCGCAGTGTCCTTTACTGTACAATTTAATCGATGTTATCTGTGAAGTTGTTAAGTTAATTTTTCGCATTATTTTGCTTATTCCTGTTGGATTATTTTGGATATTGGGGAAAATTTGTCAGAATGTGTTGCTTCCCGCAGCCGGAGGTGCATTTTCAGGACAATTATGCTGTGTGAAAAGGTTATTACAAGAAGCCTTTCACATTCGTGTAGGTTATTGGGTAGATAGTGGCTATGTGAGTTCTGTAGAACGTGTTCCTATTCAAAATGATGATTTATTCATTGATACCCTCCGTATTGAATTTCCTAACGCTAAGAAAGATAGATGGATGCTTATTTCCCTAGGAAATAGCGAATGTTTTGAAAACAGAGCTATTCTTCGTCGGGGTGATGATTGGATGTTGAATGTAGCAAAGCAATCACAAGCTAATGTTTTAGTATTTAACTATCCTGGAGTGATGCATAGCAAAGGTCCTATTTCGCGAGAATCTTTAGGAAAAGCTTATCAGGCATGTGTTCATTATCTTCGTGATCATCCTGGGGGGCCGAAAGCAAAGCAAATCATTGCTTACGGCTATTCTTTAGGAACATTAGTACAAGCTCTGGGATTAAGTAAGGAAATTACTGATGGGAGTGATGGGGTTAGTTGGTTTGTCGTTAAAGACCGTGGGCCAAAGTCTGTTTCAGCAGTAGCATCTCAATGGGTAGGGAAATTAGGTCAATGGGTGATAGAATTATTGGGTTGGGAGATCAATTCAGCAAAATATAGTGAGTCTCTTGTTTGCCCCGAATTATTTATACATGGGGTAAATAGTCAATCTCAGTTAATAGGCGACGGTTTGTTCAATAGAAATAATTGTTTTGCAGCACCGTTTTTAGATTCCAATACCTCTAATCTTCCTGGAAAGAAAATTTCTATGGGAGAATATCTTCTAGTACATCAGGGTGTTCTTCAGGAGACAACTGTGAGGAAGATAGTTGAACACATCACAGATCACTTTGATTCCGAAGATCTGACTGAAACACTAGGTTCTAGGGAATAACTTCGATGATGCGAAAGCGTATTTTGGCTCAATAGAGAATCTTTTACGTAAAAGATTCTCTATGGCACTGTTGTCTCTGCCTTGAATTTGTCTTCAAATTAAGGATACTAGTACGCATAAAGCTACTGAGATACAAAATGCGATTCAGAATAACTTACTACTATAGTTGAATAGACTCTTGAAAATAGTCAGACAAGCTAATGGAGAAAAAATGAACGCTATTACGATAAAATCTGGTTTTTTCTGACCTATCTATTTGATTTTCAGAAGGGTTGAGATAGTTATTTTCAAATAACTATGTAAAGACTGTTGAATTTAGGAGGAATAAGATTCGTCCCGCTCTTCCTAAAATTTTTCCATTTTAACAAGTGTTTTAGGAGAAAGGGTTTGTAGTTGCGCAAACCAATGTCTCTAAGATCTCTATGTTTTAATGTTAAGAAATATTAATAAATTGAAGGAGTTATTTGGTTTTATTAAGATTTAAACCAAAAACATCAACTTTGTATTAACAAAAAATCTTGATTAATAAAGCTTTTCTTAGGAAAATACTTATTTAAAAATTTCTAAAAATTAAGGAAGAACTACTAACTATTAAGGTTGTTTTAATTCTAGAATATGTTGAGGGGGGAGGTTTGCTAACGTATGGAATGCATACAACATGAAAGCTGTTTCGATTTAGATGACAGAGAAGATGCACAGCAACTTGAGGTACAAGAAGGAACCGAGATGGTTTCTATTACACAGGCTGCAAAATTGCATAATGTGACACGTCAAGCAATTTACGTGGCAATCAAACAAAAGAAACTAAGGGCTTCTAAAACAACCCGATGGGAAATTGATCTTAAGGATTTGGAAGACTACAAGCGTAACCGTTATTCGAGAAAAAAGTCCCTTTATCAAGGTGAACTACTCTTTGATAACGATAGAGGATATTATTCTGTAAATCAGGTGGCTGATATGCTAGGAATTCCTGTGCAGAAAGTTTATTATGCTACGCGTACAGGAACTATGCGAGGAGAGCGTAAAGGTGCTGCTTGGGTTATCAGTCAATCAGAGATCGATAGATATAAGAGCGATTATTTGAATAAGCAAACAGCGAAGAAAATAAAAGATGCTGCGGTTGAACAAGCTACAGCTACTCCAGAGGATATTGTTTCTTCCGGAACCCTCTTATTTGAGAACGACTAGTTCGTATTTATCTTCTTTTGCCCCTTAGCTTAGCTATTGCTTTTATCTCTTTCGCCCTTCTAATACCTCGTATTTTTTTTATTTTCTATTTATAGCAGATAGATTAAGTCTGCGTGTAAATTTTCATAGAAACTCTGTAGCTTTACTTAGGGATGCAGAGTTTATTTTTTTGCTCGCTTCTAATTTGGTTAATAGAGACGCCCAGAGAGAATTTCTCTTGAAGAAATAAGTAGGTTCAAGGTATCAAGTCTCTTTCGTCTTAGGATTAAAAAAGAATGGCTTGGGAAAACGTACGTGTTAGAGTTGCGCCGTCGCCTACGGGGGATCCCCATGTAGGGACAGCCTATATGGCTTTGTTTAACGAAATCTTTGCAAAACGATTCAACGGAAAGATGATCTTGAGAATCGAGGATACGGATCAAACACGTAGCCGTGACGATTACGAGAGGAATATTTTCTCCGCTCTTGAGTGGTGTGGTATTCAATGGGATGAGGGACCAGATGTTGGCGGTCCTTATGGACCCTATAGACAATCAGAGCGCACAGAAATCTATCGAGAGTATGCCGAGCTTCTTTTAAAAACAGATTACGCTTATAAATGCTTTGCTACGCCCAAAGAGCTTGAGGAAATGCGAGCTGTTGCCACTACTTTGGGATATCGTGGAGGGTATGATCGCCGTTATCGTTATCTTTCTCCAGAAGAAATAGAAGCTCGGACACGAGAGGGTCAGCCTTATACCATTCGATTAAAAGTTCCTCTTACCGGTGAATGTATTCTTGAAGACTATTGCAAGGGCAGAGTTGTTTTCCCTTGGGCAGATGTTGACGATCAAGTTCTTATGAAATCCGATGGTTTCCCCACATATCACTTCGCTAACGTGGTAGACGACCATCTTATGGGTATTACACATGTTCTTCGTGGAGAAGAATGGCTGAGTTCCACTCCTAAACACCTGCTTCTTTATGAAGCCTTCGGTTGGGAACCACCTACATTCTTACATATGCCATTACTCCTCAACCCGGATGGAACAAAGCTATCTAAAAGAAAGAATCCTACTTCGATCTTTTATTATCGTGATGCCGGATATATCAAAGAAGCCTTTATGAATTTCCTTACTCTCATGGGCTATAGCATGGAAGGAGATGAAGAGGTGTATTCTTTAGCGAAGCTTATTGAGAATTTTGATCCTAAGCGGATTGGAAAATCTGGAGCGGTTTTTGATACCCGCAAGCTAGATTGGATGAATAAGCACTACCTAAATCATGAGGGATCACCAGAAAGTCTATTAGCTAGACTGAAAGACTGGTTAATCAATGATGGGTTTTTCTTAAAAATTCTTCCCCTATGTCAATCTCGGATTGCGACACTTGCAGAATTTGTAGGACTAACAGAATTTTTCTTTTCAGTTCTTCCTGAGTATTCAAAGGAAGAGCTTTTACCGGCAGCAATTTCTGAAGAGAAGGCTGCTATCGTTTTTTACAGCTATGTAAAGTACTTAGAAAAAGCTGATTTATGGGTTAAGGATCAGTTTTATTTGGGTTCTAAATGGCTTTCAGAGGCTTTTCAATTAAACCATAAGAAAGTAATTATACCACTTCTTTATGTGGCTATTACTGGGAAAAAACAGGGATTACCCTTGTTTGACTCTATGGAGTTGTTGGGGAAACCTCGTACACGTATGCGCATGGTTCACGCACAAAATCTTCTTGGGGGAGTCCCTAAGAAGATTCAAACAGCTATTGATAAGGTTCTTAAAGAAGAAGATTTTGAAAGCAAGATCCTAGAATTTTAGTTCTACAGAGTGGCAAGGCTCTTACTATTTAGAGTTTGCAAGATAAAACTATATATTTTGTGGATAAGATGCTTGAAATACTGACTTAGCTAGGGAGAACTCTAAAGAGTTTGCCTGCTTAGTCAGAGGAATACGTCCTTGTGCAAGAATGTAGCTACGAGGAGGGGGAGCATAGGAACAGCTGGAAACAAACAGAGATGTGAAGAAAACCATATGTAAAAAAGAAAATCTTTTCATCTCTCAACTCCCTATTTGTTTAAATGTTAGAACAACATTTGTTTTATTATCTATTAATTAATAGTATTGTTTTTACAACAAAGATACAATCTTTTGATAACCAGGGGTTTAGGGTGCATAAAAAATTCCTGTTCATTAATATGCCGAACATAAGTTATTCATAATAACCCTCTTCTGGCTTCCTCTATAATACAGTCTTATTTGATGAACTTACTTTAGTTAATACTCTAGTTTTGTTTTTGCTATCAGAAAAATAATTAGTTTAAGAAAAATATAAATAGAAAAAAGAATTGATAAAATTTTTATTTTCTATTGTAATATTGTTCATGGGAAAGTGCTTTATTAATTATTAAAAATTGAAAGGGTTTTTTAATAAGAAATCAAGCGCGTTAAGTTTTCTAATTAGAAAGGAGTTATAAACTTATGAAGAAAGCTGTTTTACTAGCTGCAGTATGTTGTGGTGTTGTTGGCTTAAGTAGCTGCTGCCGTATCGTAGATTGCTGTTTTGAAGATCCTTGTGCACCTAAGTCCTGCAATCCTTGCAACGCTTTCAACAAGAAAGACAACGCATGCAGTCCTTGCGGTACCTATACACCTTCTTGCTCCAAGCCTTGTGGCTCTGAGTGTAGTCCAGGAGTTCAAGGGCCTCAAGCTAAAGGTTGTACATCTCCAGACGGTAGATGCAAACAATAAGTAACGGTTCTTAACTATTTACTTAAATTGGTTAGGTAGTTAGGAGGTAAATTATTTCCCTGCTAACTGCCTTTATGAAAATAAACTTAAATGTTGAGGGTAAGAGTTCGTAACTTTCTACCCGATGGCAGAAGAAAAAATAACACACGCGATAGGAGATCCCTATGTCCAAACTCATCAGACGAGTAGTTACGGTCCTCGCGCTAACTAGTATGGCGAGTTCATTTGCCAGCGGGAAGATAGAGGCCGCTGCTGCAGAGTCTCTTGCTACAAGATTTATTGCTAATGCTGACACCTCAGATGACAATATCTTGCAGACAACAGCCAAGAAAATTAGATTTGGCCGTAATAAAAATCAAAAACAAGAACAAAAAAATAATGGCCCTTGCTGTGATAAAGAATTTTATCCTTGTCAAGATGGCTCATGCCAATCATCAGTAGATACAAAACAAGAGTCTTGCTACGGCAAAATGTATTGTGTGCGTGTTAATGATGATTGTAACGTTGAAATTAGCCAAGCTGTACCTGAATATGCAACAGTAGGATCTCCTTATCCTATTGAAATTCTTGCTGTAGGTAAAAAAGATTGCGTTAATGTCGTTATCACTCAACAACTTCCTTGTGAAGTTGAATTTGTAAGCAGTGATCCTGCTACAACACCTACTTCCGATAGTAAATTGATTTGGACAATTGATCGCTTAGGTCAAGGTGAGAAATGTAAAATTACTGTTTGGGTAAAACCTCTTAAAGAAGGTTGCTGCTTCACAGCTGCTACTGTATGTGCTTGCCCAGAGCTTCGCTCTTATACCAAATGCGGACAACCTGCTATTTGCATTAAGCAAGAAGGCCCTGATTGCGCTTGCTTACGTTGCCCAGTTTGTTACAAAATCGAAGTTTGCAACACAGGTTCTGCTATAGCTCGCGGTGTTGTGGTTGATAACCCAGTACCCGACGGTTATACTCATGCTTCAGGACAACGCGTTCTTTCCTTTAACCTAGGAGATATGCGTCCTGGTGATTTTAAATCATTCACTGTAGAATTTTGTCCTCAAAAAAGAGGAAAAGTTACTAACGTTGCTACCGTATCTTACTGCGGAGGACATAAATGTTCTGCCAATGTAACTACTGTTATTAACGAGCCTTGTGTACAAGTAAATATCTCTGGAGCTGACTGGTCTTATGTATGTAAGCCTGTAGAATACACAATTGTTGTATCTAACCCAGGTGATCTTAAACTTTACGATGTTGTTATAGAAGATACAGCACCATCAGGAGCTACAATTTTAGAAGCTGCTGGAGCTGAAATTTGCTGTAACAAAGCTGTATGGTGCATTAAAGAAATGTGCCCAGGAGAAACTCTCCAGTTTAAGGTTGTTGCTAAAGCTCAAAGCCCAGGAAAATTCACAAATCAAGTTTCAGTAAGAACAAATTCTGATTGTGGATCATGCACTTCTTGCGCAGAAGTTACAACTCATTGGAAAGGTCTCGCAGCTACTCATATGTGCGTCATCGATACCAATGACCCTATTTGTGTAGGTGAAAATACCGTATACCGTATTTGTGTAACCAACCGCGGTTCTGCAGAAGATACTAACGTTTCATTAATCCTTAAGTTTTCTAAGGAATTGCAACCAGTTTCTTCTTCAGGTCCAACAAAAGGAACTATTACAGGTAATACAGTAGTATTTGATGCGTTACCTAAACTAGGTTCTAAAGAATCTGTAGAGTTTTCTGTAACATTGAAAGGGGTTGCTCCTGGAGATGCTCGCGGAGAAGCTATTCTTTCTTCAGATACTTTAACAGTACCTGTAGCAGATACGGAAAACACACACGTTTATTAATCCTTTTAAATTCCTTTAAAAGTTCTTAAACGAAAAAGCCGTCCTAGATTTTATCTGGGGCGGTTTTTTTTGTTTTCTGCCTATTAAGAATTTTTTGAATTTCTTGGAGGCCCGTCTTTATAAAATCTAAAAAAATTCAATTAAAAATTTTAATTAATACCGGAGTTGGTTAAACTTTTTCGTCTTACGTGTTTAGAGAAGGAGTTTAACATGACAACAGGTGTATCAAATAGCAGCGATGTCTTAGTCGATCTAATCAAGCCAGGATTAGAGGATGTAATGAAAGACGAAACAGTCCAGGTAACTTTGATTAATTCCGTATTGGGATGGTGCAAAGTACATATAGTTGATCCAGTAAGAACATCAAAAATTGTACAATCGAGAGCATTTCAAATTACGATGATCGTGCTAGGAGTTATCCTACTTGTTGCTGGTTTGGCTTTAACTTTTGTACTGCAAGGTCAGCTTGGCAAAAATGCCTTCTTATTCTTAATCCCTGCGGTTATCGGTTTGATTAAACTTCTAACAACCTCAGTGTTTATGGAACAGCCTTGTACTCCAGAAAAATGGCGTTTATGCAAACGTCTTTTAGCAACAACTGAAGATATTCTAGATGATGGGAAAATTAACCAATCAAATACGATTTTCACTACGGAAAGTACTGATGCAACGAGTACATCTACATCTAGTTAAAACGGAATAGTCATTAACTTTGTAACATCTTGAGACATTAGGAGGCATTTAGCCTCCTAAAGAAATGGCAGACTTACCGTGTCTTAAAAGAATCATATCTTTTAAAATATTCACAGATTCTTCCATTTGTAAATCATTGCTTCCAAAAGGTCGAACTGCATCTGAGGGATCTTTTAGTTCGTCTAAAAAGATCTTATAGTTTTTATTTTCACTTAGTCGTTGTTTACTGTTTGCAGTTAACTGAGGAAGCATCTCTCTCCACACAGTCTCTTCTTTCTGTAAATTTGGAGTATAGTACTTTTGAAACCATGGACGCATATGGGAGTCCAGATCTCCTAAATTATCATTCATCACATTGTCACAGCTATCCGCAGGTAGGGGATGTTCTAGATAACGTTCTCCTAAAGGTTCTTCAAAATAGCGCGAAGCGATATGGATATCAGAGCGCACACCTTGAAGTTGTGTAGACTTTCCAGAAGGAGAGTAGTATTTCCCTACAGTAACTTTGAAGAATCCCTCTTTATCAGAATCTGCAGTAATTGTTTGATGTTGGATTGTCCCTTTCCCATAAGTCTGTTCATCACCAACAATTATAGCTACGCCATAATCTTGTAACGTTTGAGCAACAATTTCTGCAGCAGATGCGGAACTTTTCGAAACAAGAATGGTTAAAGGACCGTCATAGAATTTCTTAGGAGACACCGTACGGTAACGTTTGATACTGCCATCTGCATATCGGGATACAACGACAACTCCGTTAGTCATAAACAATCCTGAAACTTTAATTGCTTGCGAGAGAAAACCTCCTGTATTCTCTCGGATGTCTAAAACTAGCCCTAGGAGATTCTTGTCTTGTAGACCTTGAATCGCTCGTTTTAGATCTTGTTCACTAGAGATTTGATTTTCACCCTCATAAAAAGAATGTAGAGTGATCTTTCCAATAACCCCGTTACCATAAGACTCATAGGAAACATCTACACGACGATCATCTAAACTGATCTTTTCACGTCTTAATTTCACCGTACGGTTTTGCTCTTGACTATGCACATCTAAGATGACTTCAGAGTCTCGAGAACCTCTAAGACAGTCTAGTACAGCTCTAAAGGGAAGATTCTCTATACTTCTACCATCAACACGATAAATTACATCATCAATATGCAAGTCGCCAGATTTGTCCGCGGGTCCTCCAGGAATAATCTCTTTTACAATAACTCCATCGATATCTTCTTTTAGGATTACACCAATTCCACACATTCCTTTTTCCAATTGAATGCGCATAGCAAGGGCTTCATCTTTACTAAAGTATGTTGTATGGGCATCCAGACTGTGAGCCATAGCCTTGACGACACGAACATGGAAGTGATGAGACTCCTCTTGAGGTGACATGGGGTTTCCATAATCATTGATGCCTAAATAAGGGTTCTCATATGCTTCGAGTTGACGTACACAGAGACTGGTTAAAGAGGCTTCCTTTCCTTGATATCTATCTCTGGAACTATCCGATAGATATACAGAAATATAGGAGAGGAGTAAAGAACGCTGCCTCTCTTTTACCTCTTGGGTAGACTGTGCCCATTGCTTAGGTTTTCTAATAAGTACATGTGTGGAGGCTTCTTTAACCAAGGTCTCGGGATCAGATAGCCATTCAGTTCGCCACTGACGTGCTCGAATAATGCTATCTTTAACTACACGATTTAAATTCTGATACACCGAAAAATTATTTGTTTTATAATTTTTCAATAGGCGCTTTTTGATGTCTGTAGATTGGATAAAATTACTTACTTCTTGTTCTGTAAGATAAGCTTTGTGAGGATCAAATGATTGGGAGTATCCTATTAATGAGCGTATGAGAATATCAGAAGAGATGTCTTGCACATCCACATGATATTCAATTAGCTTATCAACAGTTTTCCGGATGTCTTCTTCATGCAGTAATTCAGAAGCAAAAGAGAGACTAGGGAAGCATGTTAGAACAAGAGCGCAAAGACGTAGTATTTTTATCATTACAAATATCTTTGTTGATCACGGATACTCGTAACATCGACAAAAAATCCTCGGGCTTGAGCGAAGATTTTCAATCTCAAAAAAAAACTATTTAGAATAAACAGGTTGGTAAAAAAAAATATTCTTTCTAAGATGGCGGAGCGAAGGGACGTAATGTGTTAAACACATCACAAAGGGTGTTGATCAATAGTATTCCGGCTGCAATGAAAACTAAGAAGGAACCAATAACAAAGTAGGCTCCGGAAAAAGGTAGTGTTGCTTGGGGAAGGAAACTTAAACCAGAAAAAATCAAAGCAAGAATTAAAAATACAGCAGCCATTGCAATCATCACAACATTACGCGAAGAAGCGTACACTTGTTGTTGATAATCTGTGCGTAAAGAATTGACTGGAATTTCCGTGTTCATGGGTTCCCTTCGACCTAAAGAACAAATATTATAAAAAAAATGACATAAGAAAACACTTAAAATAAAAGTTTTAAATCTAATATTGCAACTTAGATTGTTTTTGAGATTCTTTTATGCATTATCTTTATTTTTTCGCATTGATAGCTTCTTTCTTAATTCCTGGAGCCCTTCCTTGTGCATACGCTGAAGATTTTCCTTGGATAGCACCTAAATCTCTTGCCATACTCGGTAGCCCTTTTATTGATGTCGTCCTCGATGTTCACGGAGAATTTATTGAAAGTTGCAATTTGAAAATCGGGGAGATACAGACTATAAGTGCTTCTGATGTGAAAAAAATTTTTTTTATGTATAAAGGAGTTTTTCCAGAAAATCCTATCCGAGTGACAAGGAAGGAGCCTCTAAGTCTTACAGAAGATCAGCTCGCAAACCTGGGTATCACGAGTTTGCGTAACGGAAATCCTTACTTTAATTATCTAAAACAGACGGAATATGGCCCCGCATTTAATGAATTAGATCAATTTCGTCTAGTCTTGCGTTGTCCGAATCAAGAAGATACTTTATGTTATTTTCTTCAAAACGTTCCCGAATGTTCAACAGAACTGTGTCTATCGCCAGACGGGGGCTATGCTCTGATTGATAGTGAATTGTTCATTTCTGGCTGCTGTATAGAGAGTTTTTTAAAAAAGACTGGAAGCCAGGCGCAGAAAATCATGCTTGATCTCAATAACTCACGCATTGCTTATGAGTTTAGAGATCGGATTTGGTCATTGTTACCCCACGTAAACGTTCTTTTTTTGTCTGAGAGTTCAATAGAAGCTTTAACTGGTATTTCGAATGCGACTATAGCAAGACGTTTGCTTTCTCGTGTTATCCCTATGATATTCGTACAAAATGTATCCGAAAATGAATCGTATATTTATTTTATCCAAAACGGAAAAGAAACAGCTTATTGTTCAAAACAAGATCTCCAGCAAATAGTTTTGGGATTTCTTTTTGGTTATATTAACAATAATGTAGTAGATTATTGTTTTCACTCTGCTGATCTTTTGATTGATAATGCCTAATTTCTTCTCCTATGAAGGTGAAGACTCGTTTTTTTTCAATTCTAAAACTGAAAAATAAGTTTTTCATATTAGAATGATTTTTTTGAATATCAGATGATTATATGCTGATTCCCATCTAAAAATAAGCCCTTGCAAACAAAGGGATCCTTACTCTATATTTTCCCCCTTATAGTAGTTAGGTTGAATTGAGAAGGATACATGCCAACCATTAATCAATTAATACGTAAAAAGCGTCAATCTAGCGCGTCTAGAAAGAAATCTCCAGCCTTGCAGAAATGTCCACAGAGACGTGGTGTATGCCTACAAGTGAAGACAAAGACTCCTAAAAAGCCGAACTCAGCTTTGCGTAAAGTTGCCTGGGTGCGCTTGTCTAACGGCCAAGAAGTCATCGCTTACATTGGTGGTGAAGGCCATAATTTACAAGAGCACAGCATTGTTTTGGTTCAAGGCGGCAGGGTTAAAGATTTGCCCGGTGTTCGTTATCATATTGTTCGTGGAGCTCTAGACTGTGCTGCTGTCAAAAATAGAAAACAAAGCCGTTCTCGATACGGAGCAAAGCGTCCTAAGTAGGACTATTCTTTATTTAGGAATGAGAAGTTAGAGGTTAATTTATATGTCAAGACGACATGCCGCTGAGAAGAAAGTAATTCCAGCAGATCCCATCTATGGAAGCGTAACCCTAGAAAGGTTCATTAATAAAGTTATGATGCATGGGAAAAAAAGCATCGCTAGGAAGATAGTTTATTCTGCTTTAGATAGATTTTCTAAGAAAATAGGAGCGGAGAATGTGCTAGAGGCTTTTGAAGAAGCCTTGGAAAATGCAAAGCCTTTGCTTGAAGTTCGCTCTCGTCGTGTTGGTGGAGCTACATATCAAGTTCCTGTAGAAGTTGCTTCGGGACGAAGAGACTGTTTGGCTATGCAATGGATTATTAAACACGCTAGAGCAAAGCCTGGAAAATCTATGGAGATGGGATTAGCAACTGAGCTCATTGATTGTTTCAATAAACAGGGAGCTACTATTAAAAAACGTGAAGATACCCACCGTATGGCTGAAGCTAATAAAGCATTTGCTCATTATAAGTGGTAAAATAATATTTAATCTCGGTTTGGAAGAGGCATAACAAGTTCATGAGTGATCAGGAATTCGATTTAAGCAAAATTAGAAACATCGGTATCATGGCACATATCGATGCGGGAAAAACGACAACTACAGAAAGAATTCTTTATTACGCTGGAAGAACTCATAAAATTGGTGAGGTTCATGAAGGCGGAGCTACCATGGACTGGATGGAACAGGAGCAAGAAAGAGGTATTACTATTACCTCTGCTGCAACAACTGTTTTCTGGCTAGATTGTAAAATCAATATTATTGACACTCCTGGACACGTGGACTTCACTATTGAAGTTGAGAGATCTCTTCGTGTTTTAGACGGTGCCGTAGCTGTATTTGATGCAGTGTCTGGAGTTGAGCCTCAATCAGAGACTGTGTGGAGACAAGCGAATAAGTACGGTGTTCCCCGGATTGCTTTCGTAAATAAAATGGATCGCATGGGTGCGGATTACTTTGCGGCCGTAGAATCTATGAAAGAAAAACTTGGTGCTAATGCCATTCCTGTGCACTGTCCTATTGGCGCTGAAAGCCAATTTGTTGGAATGGTGGATCTGATTTCGCAAAAGGCTCTATATTTTCTAGATGAAACTCTAGGTGCTAAGTGGGAAGAACGAGAAATTCCTGAAGAACTTAAAGAGAAATGTGCAGAACTTCGGTATGCACTTCTTGAAGAACTTGCTACAGTAGATGAAAGTAATGAAGCTTTCATGATGAAAGTTCTCGAAGATCCAAATTCTATTACCGAAGAAGAAATCCATGATGCGATGCGCAAAGGGGTTATTGAAAATAAGATCAATCCCGTATTGTGTGGAACTGCCTTTAAGAATAAAGGTGTCCAGCAGCTTCTCAATGTTATTGTAAGATGGTTGCCTTCACCTAAAGATCGTGGTGTAATCCATGGAATTAATCTAAAGAACAACGAAGAAGTTCATTTAGAACCTAGAAAAGACGGCCCTCTAGCTGCTCTTGCGTTCAAAATTATGACAGACCCCTATGTTGGTCGTATCACCTTTATCCGTATCTATTCAGGAACTCTTAAAAAGGGTTCAGCTATTCTTAACTCCACTAAGGATAAAAAAGAGCGGATTTCTCGTTTATTAGAGATGCACGCTAATGAAAGAACCGATAGAGACGAATTTACCGTTGGGGATATCGGTGCTTGTGTAGGTTTAAAATATTCAGTTACAGGGGATACGCTTTGCGACGATAATCAGGAAATTGTTCTTGAGCGTATTGAAATTCCTGAACCTGTGATTGATATGGCTATTGAGCCAAAATCTAAGGGAGATAGAGAGAAATTAGCTCAAGCATTGAGTGCTCTTTCCGAGGAAGATCCTACTTTCCGCGTTACTTCAAACGAGGAGACAGGACAAACAATTATTTCTGGGATGGGTGAGCTACATTTAGATATTCTTCGCGATCGTATGATTCGCGAATTTAAAGTGGAAGCTAATGTTGGCAAGCCTCAAGTTTCTTATAAAGAAACAATTACCAAGAATGGCAAAAGCGAAACAAAATACGTGAAACAGTCTGGTGGTCGTGGACAATATGCTCACGTTTGCCTCGAGATTGAGCCAAATGAACCAGGGAAGGGCAATGAAGTTGTCAGCAAAATTGTTGGCGGTGTTATTCCTAGAGAATATATCCCAGCAGTTATGAAAGGTGTAGAAGAAGGCTTAAATACAGGTGTTCTTGCTGGTTATGGTTTGGTAGATGTTAAGGTCAACATTGTGTTTGGATCATATCACGAGGTAGATTCCAGTGAAATGGCATTTAAAATATGCGGTTCAATGGCTGTGAAAGAAGCTTGCAGAAAAGCCACTCCGGTGATTCTAGAACCTATTATGAAAGTTGCGGTAACGACTCCTGAGGATCATTTAGGAGATGTTATTGGTGATTTGAATCGTCGTCGTGGAAAAATCTTAGGCCAGGAATCTTCACGAGGTATGGCACAAGTAAATGCCGAGGTTCCTTTAAGTGAAATGTTTGGATACACAACATCTTTAAGATCCTTGACTTCCGGAAGAGCAACATCAACAATGGAACCAGCCTTCTTTGCTAAGGTTCCTCAAAAAATTCAAGAAGAGATTGTTAAGAAGTAAGGAATATATGAAGCAGCAAAAACAGAAAATTCGTATTCGTCTGAAAGGATTCGATCAGGGACAGCTAGATCGATCAACCGCAGATATTGTTGAGACTGCTAAAAGAACAGGCGCTCGTGTAGCAGGTCCTATTCCTTTGCCTACGAAGAGGGAAGTGTACACTGTGTTGCGTTCTCCTCACGTAGACAAGAAGTCTAGGGAGCAGTTTGAAATTCGTACGCATAAGCGTTTAATAGATATCTTAGATCCTACAGGAAAAACTATAGATGCCCTAAAAATGTTAGCTCTTCCAGCAGGAGTTGATATTAAGATCAAGGCTGCATAGGTTAAATTGACTCGGCCATGCATTTAGTAGAGAAATTTAAGGCTCAGAGGGTTTCTCTTCTCTCACGAGAGCTCATTTCTTGTTGCGATTCTACCATTGCTTCTTTTGATGCAGGCCATGTCTATCAATTATTTCTTAGTACAACAGATTCTAATCTACCTTATAAGGTAGGGGATTCTTTGGGCGTATTCCCAAAGAATCCTATAAGTGTTGTTGAGAAGATTCTCGAATGTTTAAGTTATTCTCCAAAACAACTGGTACAGACTCGAGAATCCTCTCACGTTACCTTCTATGACTTCTTAAGATGCTACGCAAATGTAGATAAACTTCCTGCGAAGCTTAGGTCCTTTTTCCCTGATACAGAAGATTCTATAAATTTTTATGATGCTATACAGAAATATAAACCTAGTATCCCTATAGAGCTATTTGTACAAAGTGTCTTACCTCTACTACCTCGCTTTTATTCGATAGCCTCTGCTCCACATCCTCAGGAAAAAAAAATAGAACTGCTAGTTAGGCTTGTAAGTTATCCTGGGGAGTATGAGCAGCGTCATGGAGTGTGTTCTTTCTTTTTATGTAAGGAATTAGAGCTAGATGAGAGCTGTTATGCATACGTACAGCCTACCAAACATTTTACCATTGGGGATTACATTCATAATAAACCCATTGTCATGATCGGCTCAGGAACCGGAATAGCTCCATATAAAGGTTTCTTACAACAGCGTATTTACAATAAAGATCCAGGAACGAACTTACTCTTTTTTGGAGAACGATTTGAGAAGGCGAATTTCTATTATCAAGATTTTTGGAAACAAGCTATTGAAAACCAGTTGTTGCAGCTTTTTTTAGCTTTTTCTCGCGATGGGGATCAGAAGATCTATGTACAAGATCTACTCAGAAAAGAGGCGGATACGGTCTTAAAAGCATATGAAGGGGGGGCGTATTTCTTTGTTTGTGGAAGTAAGGTTTTGGGAAGTGAAGTTAAAAAGACTCTAGAAGATATTTTGGGGAAAGATAAGCTCTCCCAATTGAAGGAAGAGCGTCGTTATGTTATCGATGTCTATTAATTGCAATACTCCATAACTGTGAGTACGCAAAAACATTGTACACCATCACCACAGCCAAAATCACTCAAACCTTCCCCAGAGGTTGCAGTAATGCCTACGGATCCTAGAGGAATATTTAAAGCAGAGGCAATACTTTGTCTCATAGCAGAGAGTTTTGGAAGAAATTTAGGACGATTTCCTTCAATAGTAATAGCTACATGAGAAATCATTTGGTTCGATTTTAAGGATTTTATAGCTTCGGATAAATACACACTACTGTCGGTAATACCACGAGTATGGAAAAGTTCATCGGCAACTTCTCCTAATATGATTCTATGAGTTACAGAAGAGATGGCGTTGCAAATAGCGTGGAAGACAATATCGCCATCAGAATTTGCTTGGAAACCAGGACTATTTTCAAAGATTACCCCAGCTAAAGTGCAGGGTTTTGCAGAACTTTCGGAAAGGAAACGATGGCTATCTTGCCCGATTCCTACACGATAAATCCATTGCGGTTTAGGCAAAGGAGAGTCATTTTCTGCGTTCATATTTATTGTACCGTTTTAATATTCCTTATTTTGAGATCGTCGCTCTTTAATTGGGATGTAAAATCGCCGTAGGCTCAATTTTACCGTGGTTGAGAATCTCGTGAGAAAATATACAAAATAATCAGAATTCACGCACCTATACATACATAAAAATTCTTCTATGTAAGAGTTGACCAGTCTGTAAAAATATTATTTTAATCTTTTAAAGATATATTTTTAATTTATATAAAAATAGATAAGGTGATTTATTTTTAATATAGAAAGGTTAATAATGTTATAATTTTTTATTATAACACAGATTTTAATTAGAGTTATGCAGATTAGATTCGAGACAAATCAGGATTTTGACGATAGAGTAGGACAAATATTTCCTAGAAGTTGTTATATGTTATTTCCTAGAGATGATGAAGGTATATGGGATATCTCTTATGATTGGGATTTAACGAATCCTACGGCTTTGAAAAATTCAGCTTTAGCAGTGATTCCTGTGATTGGTTCAATCATTGGGTTAATCAAGTTATTCAGCGTATGGTCTGTCAATCTACGCGGCGAAAGTAAAAGAAAAATACTTGTTTATACAGTCACCGGATTAATGGAATTTTGTGGTCTAGGGATTGTTACCTTAGTGCTAAAAATTCTTTGTTTATTTTTTAAAATTATTTTTTCTAGAAATAGAAGAGAGCAAATTCTTCCTGAATATCCTCAAGATCGCAGTCATGCATCTTCCGGTCTGATTTTTTCGTAAACTCTTTGATTAGAGTTTATGTTCTTAGAAATATCATTGCTTTAAAGCGAATATTTCCCTATGATAACCTACTGAAATGGCTGGATAGCTCAGTTGGTAGAGCAGAGGATTGAAGATCCTTGTGTCGTCGGTTCGACCCCGGCTCCGGCCATACTCGGTTAACGTTCAACGTGTCTAGTTTTTCTTGGAAAACTAAAATCAAGGACTTTGTATTTTTTTATAATTTCAGGGTTTGCTAAAGTATTTGGCAAATCTATTGAGTCCTAAGCACAGAATAAAGAATCATAAGGAAAGAATTAATGAAGTCTTACGCGATAATTCAGACCGGAAGCAAGCAATATCAGGTTACTGAAGGGGATGTAATTGACGTCGAATTGTTAGACGGCGTTTCCGAGGGACAAGAAGTTGTTTTCGATCAAGTGTTGTTTACTTTTGATGGATCTAAAGTTTCTTTAGGGACTCCTACGGTAAAGAATGCTGTAGTAAAAGGTCAGTTGCTTTCTCGAGTTCGTGGAGAAAAAGTAACGGCCTATAAATACAAAAGACGTAAAAATTATCATCGTAAGACTGGTCACCGTCAGAATTACCTTAGAGTAAAAATTAGTAATCTAGTGATGTAATCGACTGGTGGATAACTAAAGGATTTTGAAATGGCACATAAGAAAGGTCAGGGAGCAAGCCGTAACGGTCGCGATTCAGAGTCAAAGCGTCTCGGTATGAAAGTAGGCGCAGGACAAAGAGTTTCCACGGGAAGTATTCTTGTAAGACAAAGAGGCACTAAGTGGCATCCTTCACAAAATGTAGGTAGAGGTCGTGACGATACTTTATTTGCTTTGATAGACGGCATTGTTGTCACTAAGAAGACAGATCGTACATATATTTCTGTTCTTCCAGAATAGGTCTTAAAAGGCTCTTCAAAAACCAATTATCTAGGAAGCTCTGTTTTTTGCTCATGCATAAAACGGGGCTTTTCTATTTTAACAGCGTTTACGATTTAGGGATAAGTATACAATGTTTTTAGATCAAATTACTATAGAGTTGCGTGCTGGGAAAGGCGGTAACGGTGTCGTAGCCTGGAGGAAGGAGAAATACCTACCGAAAGGCGGTCCTTATGGCGGTAATGGCGGTGTTGGTGGATCTATTGTTATTGAATCAGCTACGCATGTATACTCTTTTGAATCCTATAGGAATATACGCTTTTTAAAAGCTGAAGATGGGCAATCTGGAGCAACTAATAATCGTTCTGGGAGAAACGGAAAAGATTTGGTTTTGGTAGTTCCTGAAGGAACGTTATTACGTGATGTAGAGACTCGAGAGATTCTTTATGATTTTGCCAAAGATGGAGAACGTTTAGTTATTTGTCGTGGAGGCAAAGGCGGGAAAGGAAATACTTTCTTCAAGACATCAACAAATCGTGCTCCTACAAAAGCTACTCCAGGAAAACCTGGAGAAGTGCGGGAAGTCGAGCTAGAGTTAAAACTCATAGCAGATATTGGTCTTGTAGGCTTCCCGAATGCTGGTAAATCCACGTTATTTAATACTCTTGCTAAAACAGAAGTTAAAGTGGGGGCATATCCATTTACTACACTTCAGCCTGTATTAGGGCTAATTCCCTGTCAGGAAAGATTGTACCAGAAACCATGGATTATCGCAGATATTCCCGGAATCATAGAAGGCGCTCATCAAAATCGTGGTTTGGGATTAGATTTTCTAAGGCATATTGAACGCACTAGATTGTTATTATTTGTTATCGATATTTGTGGATGTGAGAGGTCCTCTCCCGAAGAAGATTTACGTATTCTTATGGATGAACTTTTACATTATAAAGAAGATCTTGCTGATAAAGGCAGGATCATCGCTTTAAATAAGATCGATGATCTTCTTCCTGATGAGAGACAGGAACGCCTAGAGAATTTTCAAAGACTCTTTCCTTCCGAAAAGTTTGTGATGTTATCCGGACTTACTGGGGAAGGTGTAGATCTATTGAACAGTCTCTTCACAAATAGACTTACTGTGTAAGCAATACCCATCAAAATGGCAATTGTCGGTCCTGCAGGGAAATCCAGGGCATAGGCAAGGACAATTCCGGAAAATGAGCATAGAATGTTTAAGAGAACGGAAACGATCATAATATTGACCATCCTATAGGAAAATCTACAAGCGATCGATATAGGCAAAACGAGCATGCTTAGCATCAAGATAACACCCATGATGTAAATCAGCATGACGATGGTAATTGCTGTTAAAATTAGTAACAGGAAATACCATGTCTGTACAGAGTAGCGACTGAGCATCATGTATTTTTCATCGAAACATAATGCAAGGAATCTTGTATGACAGAGTGCTACAGTTGTAAGAACAACAATATCTAATATTCCCAGGCTATAGAGATCATGAGTTGTTACCCAAAGAATATTTCCGAAAAGGAAATTCACTAGCTCTGAATTAAAGGCGGGAAGCTGGGAGATAAAGATAATCCCAATTGCCATTCCTACAGACCAAATCATAGCGATAAGAGCATCTTCTCTTTCTTGATACTTGAGATGAATTTTTCCAATACAAATTGCCAGGATTATTGCTCCAACTATAGCTCCGTACATAGGGGAAAACTCAAGATTTAGTCGATATTGAATCCATAAGGTAAGCCCAATTCCTCCTAAAATAGAATGGGAGATGCTTCCACTGATAGACACGATACGTTTGACTACGATGTAAGTTCCTACAACTCCCCCAGCAATAGATGCTCCTAAAGCTGCAAGTAAAGAAGGAAAGAGTAGAGAGGGAAGGATATGATCAAAAAAAGAAATCATAGATCAGCCTTTTTTTCGAAAGAATCACAGCAAAACTCTTGAGATATCGTTGGTGTATTGGTCAGTGTTGTTAGGGTTCTGCTCATATAAAATACTTTATTGAAGTGACTAGTTGTATGATGCAAATCATGTGTGATCATTAGAATTGTACATCGGGAGTTAAGCTCTGTGAGAATCTGTAGGATGCGCTGTTGATTTTCAGGATCGATATTTGCTGTAGGTTCATCAAGGATGAGTAATTTAGGATGAGATGCCAGGGCTCTAGCGAGTAATACTCTCTGTATTTGTCCTCCAGATAGGTGGGAAAAGCAGGTGTCTTTATGGTGTAAAAGATCTACGGTCTCCAAAGCCTGCTCTGCGGATTCATGATCGTATTTGGAATATTTCCCATGCCAGCGGAGAAAAGAAAGCCTTCCTGATAGAACAACTTCTTTTACAGAAATAGGGAAGGAAAAATCGTAAGAGAAGTGTTGAGGAACCCATCCAATAGTTAATTCCGATTCTTTTCTACATGTAGAAAATGTTTCTAGAGTTCCTAAAGTAGGTTTTAATAAACCTAACATGAGCATAGCTAAAGTTGTTTTCCCGCCACCGTTAGGTCCTATAATACCGACAAAATCTCCTTCATGAATCATGAAAGATACATTATTGATAATCCAAGAGCTTTTTGGTCCATAGCGAAAGGAAAGATTCTTAACGAGTATTTGTACTGTCATAAATTAGCAAGAGTTGTTGCTATAGTTTTCAGATTATTTATAACATTTTCTTCATAGGGATCTAAGTTTACCGTATCCATATGGAAGCGTTCAGCGAGCATAGCACTACTGCGCTTGCCTGCATGACGGAGTAAAATCATAGAGGAAATCCCGTACTCACGAATACTTTGAGCAGCACGAACAACATCTTTCGGAGAGGGATCAGCATGATTACTTTTTTCCACAACATGTTGGGAAAAATTGTAATCTCTACAGAAATAGCCAAAAGCTCCATGCGCGACTAAAATATGACGTTGCTTAGCGGAGGCGGTAATTTCTTGAATTTCTATGTCTAGGGTTTCAAGAGTCTTAAGTAATTTTTCTCCATTACTTTGATATAATGCAGTGTGTTCTGGGAAATACAAGCATAAGGCCTCTACGATAGTAGCTACTTGTATTTTCAAATTTTTGGGACTTAACCAGGTATGAGTATCAAAACTATGAAAATGATGAGCGCATCCTGTGTATCCAGGAATTACTTGAACATTTTTATTAAGATCTACTTGAGGGCAAGAAACATTTTTCTCACAAGACTTTTCGAAGTTTTCTCCCATACGGAACCAAAGTTGCGCACGAAGGAATTTTTCCATATGTCGGGGAGATAACTCGTAGGTATGAGGATCATAGTTGTTAGTAACTATAGAGCATACCTCACAAGTGCCCTCTGCTATTTGTTCAACTAGGAACTTATAAGGAACTATACTAACAAGGACATGTTTTTGTTCTGTTTTAGAGTCTCCGAAAGTTTGTGAGCAACAAAAGAGGAACGAAATAAGGATGAATATTCTACGCATGATCTAAATAGATTGATGAATTCAGCTATTATCCTATTGACCCGCAATTTTAATAAAGAGTGAATTCAAAATAGCTTTGTAGATTTTTTAAAAATCCTTTGCATTCAGACGAATCTTGATAAAAATGGATGTATTAAGATATCTTCAGTTCAAGTTTTTCGAAAGAATATCCTTATTTAGCTAGTGGAGAGGTGTCCGAGTGGCTTAAGGAGCACGCTTGGAAAGCGTGTGTGCGTTAACGCGTACCGAGGGTTCGAATCCCTCTCTCTCCGTCAATTTCTAGCAGTCTATTTTTCCTAACCCCATCAATCTGTTAATTGAAAATAAAAGTTGAGAAATATCCTTTTGTATTTTTTATTCTTGTATATCAAGGATATTTGTTTTAACCTGTCCTGATTTTTTAATTCTCTAGAACCTCTAAACGTGTGAATCTTTGCTGTTTAGACGAAAAAAGTTCTTAGAACCTGCTCGAGTTAATACTTGCGAAGGGAGTTGCGTTCATTTCTGTTCTTAAGGGTTTTCTTTAGGGATATTTTAACCTCTTCTCTCTTGCGTAAACGTGTGCATATGTAGGGAGGAAACCTTTGGAAGAAGACTTTTTCAAACTTATTCTAATCACCAATAGACAGAACATCTCAATAGAGGAATATCTTGATTTTGTAGCTGTTTGTGTACAATCTGGAGTGACTTCTGTTCAACTTCGTGAGAAGGAACTTTCACATAGGGAGATTTTAAGTTTTGGAGAAGCGTTAAAGTCGATCCTAGATCCTTTGGAAATTCCTTTAATTATCAGTGATAGCGTATCTGTATGTTTAGATTTGGACGCTTCGGGCGTTCATTTAGGGCAAACCGACGGAGATGTTATAGAGGCTAGAGAGCTTCTAGGTCCTGATAAGATTATAGGGTGGAATGTAAATACGCTTGATCAGCTTCTCAATGCCAATACTTTACCGATTGATTATTTGGGGTTAAGCGCGATGTTTGCAACTCAGAGCAAACCTGATGCTACCAATCTTTGGGGATTTTCTGGTTTAGAGCAGGCTGTTTCTCTATGCGAACACCCTATAGTTGCTATTGGTGGCATCGATGAAAGTAATGCTGCTGAAGTAGTGGAATCTGGTGCTGCAGGTATTGCTGCCATTGGAGTATTTCATTCTGCGCAGAATCCAAGTTTAGTAACAAAAACACTAAGAGAAATTGTTGATAGGGGACTTAGATGTTAGAACGAATGAATGAAGCCTTACAGCGCTTAAGAAAGGAAAAACCCGTAGTTTTGAATATTACGAATTACGTTTCTATGGATTTTCTTGCGAATTGCTTTCTAGCTATCGGAGCTTCGCCTATTATGAGCGTGTCTGATTTAGAGCTGGAAGAGTTAATAGGATTAAGTTCCGTTGTTTATCTTAATATTGGAACTCTAGATCACCTGTTTATCCAAAGATCTTACAGAGCGGTAGATATTGCTTTAAGACAAAATAAGCCTGTAATTTTCGATCCTGCAGGTTCAGGAGCTACAAAAATTAGGACGGAAGTTTCTCATCATTTACTTACCCACGCTACGATTGTTCGGGGAAATGCTAGTGAAATTCTCTCTTTCGGAGATGTCCCTACAAAAACACGCGGTGTGGACTCTGTGAATACTACCCATGATGCTAAAGACATGGCAATTGCTTTAGCTAACGAATGTTTATGTGGTTGTGCTGTTGCTGTTACCGGTGCTGTAGATTTCATCACTGATGGGAATCGTAGCGCAACTGTAGAGCTTGGAGACCCGTTAATGTCTCGTGTTACGGGAATGGGCTGTTCTTTAACCGGAGTACTTGCTGCATTTAGATCGGTGATAGATGATTCTTTTGAAGCTACGCGATTAGGCGTAGAATATTTTACTCTTTGTGGAATGCTTGCTCGTGAACGCTGTGAAGGTCCAGGATTATTCAAGGCTTATCTTCTTGATGAATTATATGCTGCGGACTTTGATAGAATGCGTCGTTATTATGAGCAATAGAGATATCTAGATTATATTCTTTGGAACGTATTTCTGTTCCGTCTTTTGTTTTGTAATTGAGAATCCGTGAGGTTCTACAATTACAAAACAAATTATCAAATATATGAATTTCTTAGCTTCTACTTTTAAAAGATCATACGTGCGCCGCAGTTGGCCATTTGTACCAATGAAGACATCCCAGCATCTACGGTATAGGTGCCATAGAGTGTCCAATATGGACCTAGATATACTTGCGAGCTATACTCTATTCTTCCTGCATTCCTTGTAGGAATTACACCAGAAACTTCACCGGTTTGTCCTGTGGAGTCAACTCTGTAGGTACATTGCGGTTTATTTCTATAGATAACGGGTACATAAGCAAGAGAGAGCTTGTTGTACATTAGGATGTCGTATTGTATCAAAGCTCCTTCGAAAATAAAACCTAAAGGAGTTGCAAGATTTCTATAAGCAAAAGAGTCAAATGTCCTAGGGTCGTAGTCAAGTTCTGTAAATTGTTTTTGACGTACTCCTGTATATTCTGCTTCTGAGTAGAAGGAGAATCTTGTTGTGGAGTTGTTTGAAGGCTCTTTTAAATCAATAATCATACGAACATCAAACAGCCAACCAAGATCTTCCCAATTTCCAAGATTACGCTCTTGAATGGATGGGTAGTAGGTGGTTGTATCGTGCTTCATATAGCCATAAGTCACTACACCCTGAAGAAGTATAGGCCGAGGGGCTTTCGTTTGTCTATGAGGCAAATAGAAGGCTCTACCGGCATATAGAGTTCCTTGGAAGGAGTGGTCAGAACCTTTATGCTTGTAATTTTCAACAGTTTTTTCGGATTTAGCGTGTCCAAAGACCTGGCTAAATGAAGCTCCTAGAATAAATTCAGGACGCGGTTTAGCATCTATAGCAAGTGAATAGCCACGGCTATGATAAGAGAAGGATCTAGCCTCTTCTCCTTGTTCTTTTTGTAAGAACGATCCTATACCGCATAACCAAAGATTATTGTAAGCAGCGTCATCGAAACGTGCATTGTTAAGCATGTTGTTGACGATACCTTGCTTTACAGCAATCAGGGAGTTTTGAGAACCGAGAATAGAGTTAACATAGAAGTAATTATCACGAGGAATGTAGATCCATCGACGATATTCTTCAAACTTCCAGTTAGCTTGTAGCTTACCATTTTGATCTGCTGTACCTAATGTCCAGGTGCCGATATAACCTTTTTGAGGTTTCGTATCTCCTGCTAAAGTTAAGTCCGAAATGTCTACCTTATTAGCCTCTGCAGGGAGTTTTAATAACTCGATTTGTCGATCTTCGCCTAAGTAGGGATTTTGGTAAAAGGCTCCTGAGGGATCGATAAGGGTAAGAGTTCCTGTTAGGTAAATTTTTTCCTGAGTTACATTAGGTGCAGCTTTATTTGCTTCGGGAAGCGAATTTTTCTTGCTTCTATGACCTCTAGGTCCTGCTGCTGCTCGAGTTGGTTCAACACCTAGTTGTAGAGAAGGGGGAGAGGCTGTTCCGTCTTCTGCAAGAATCTCACTGAAATCAATAGTGAGGTTATTAATCGCTATACCTCCGGTCGTTCCTCCGCTACCTGTCGTTGGTTTTTGGGTAGATAGTACCGCACCTGGTCCCATAACAAGTAAAGATCCAGGTTTCTGATCAAAGGAAATAACATTTAACTCTGTATTTTTCCCTAGTATTAATGTCCCGTCATTTAAGACAGTCTTTTGAGGAATGAAGGATTTATGCTCATGAAATTCTCCAGAGAATAGTATAGTCCCTGTATATTTTTGGGGATTATCTCCTTCGACTGCTTTATTGATATCTAAGGTTTCGTAATTATTGGCAGTCTTAACTGTTTTAGTATTGACAGCATCATAGAAGTTAATCGATTGATTTTCTGCAGCATTTAGCGTGAGTTTAACTTTCCCTGTTATACTACAGAAAGAAGAAGTAGCAGCTTTGTTTGCTGTAGGCAGGCACTGGTTATTTTTAAATGTGATACTACCGCCTAAAGCCGTAAGGTTTAATACTGCATCTGCGTTATTTGTCCCTTCCCCGTAGATCGCCGCGCCTAGATTTTTAACTTGGGCTTGTCCTTGCTGAGCTCCAACTCCAGGTGCTGGAGTTTGTTCTAATGTTACTTTGTTATTGAGAAATAACATTGACGAAGCAGCTGTAATATCTGCCTTTGTTGTGAAATAAATTGCACTACCGTCATTTGCTGAACTGTTATTGGAAAAGTTCATATATCCTTTTGGGATAGATAGGGTAGCTGCGTAGATTGCTCCACGATTTTTAGCTATATTCTCCTCAAAGGAACAGTACACGGAATCAGTGAATGTTACCGTACCGTTTGAACCATTATTTTTACAGCCGATTGCCGAGCCATTATCTGCAGAGTTGCCTTTGAAAAATAGTGCTTGGTTGCCCGTAAATGTAACGCTAGTGGTTCCTGCAATAGCTCCACCAAAGGTTTCCTTTGGTGTAACCCCATTAGCAGGATTTGTAGGGGGTTCTGCTGGTGTGCATAAAGCCGAGTTATTAACAAAATTAATAGCTTGAGAGCAGTTTTCAATTTTAACGATTGGGGAGTAAATAGCTCCACCGGCTACCTGTCCTGTTGTTGTAGATTTTTTAGTTGTTACAGAATTTCCCGAGAATGTTAAATTTCCGGTGCTATTTTGTAGGGTGAAGGTGTTTTTAGCATAAATCGCTCCACCTTGAATATTTGGTTCTAAAGGAGAATTGCTGGTTGCCGCTACGTTATTCTTATCAATAGCTTGGTTTCCGGAAAATGTGCAATTTCCTATTAATTTTTCTAAGACGAGTGTTTCTGCATAGATTGCTCCGCCAGTAATCGCTGTAGGAACACTAGCAGCATTTGGATCTGATGTAGTTGTTGAGGTAGTCTCTACTTTGTTATTACTTACAGTTAATCCTTCAGGAAGGTTAGTGCAGGTAAGTGCTTTGGCATAGATTGCTCCACCAGCTTCTTTTGCAGTATTCTCTGAGATCTTTGAAACTTCAATACCTTCAAGAGTCAATACCTCTGTAAAATAGAGACCACCGCCAGATTTTCCTGCGGAATTTCCTGTGATATTTAAATGATCAAGACGAGAGATTTTTCCTTTTTTACCATAAACACCGCCACCACTTTCTACAGCAGCATTTTTTGTAACGTTTGTTGTAATAACGTAGTCAACTTTAAAGTCTAAATCTTCTGGAGCAGGTTGTCCATCTACAGCCACAACCGCAACAGCACCTGCTGCAGGTATAGTTTGTGTACAAAGACCGGCACCGTTTTTAGCAGCGTTTTGACCAATATCAATTAACTCAAGACTAGTGAAGGAAGCCTTTGTTGTGTAAACACCACCACCGTGCTCTGTAGCTTTGTTTCCAGTAATAACAGCACTTCCAAATACAGGAACCACAGCAGGTGGTGTTGTAGGGGAAGAGTCTGAATTAGGATTAGGGAATGTAAAAATAAGTTCTTTAGGGATATTCGCTCCACCACCACTTTTGCTGGAAGTGTTGTTTATCAGACAAAAGCTCTCTAAATTCGATAAGGTTAGAGATTTGTTTGTAGCTAAGCAGATGCCCCCACCGTCTTCGGTGGCAACGTTACCTTGAAAGAGAGTTTTCCCCGTAAGGTTTGTAAATGTCACGTCGCTTTCACAATACAGACCACCACCAGATTTTTTTGAGGTGTTTGTGGTGAATTGTATTCTGTGAGAATTTGTACATGTTAGAGTACCTTTAACGTAGGCGCCTCCACCATGATCTGTAGCTTGGTTATTTAAGAATTCTAAAGTTGAAGCAATCTTAGATACACTAAGGTTTTTCTCAACATAGATACCTCCACCTTTCCCTAAAGGAGGGACGATAGGCACAGGAGCTGGTGGTGATTGAGAAGCGGAAGATACAGCAGAAGCAGCAGGTTTTTCTTTGCTTGGTACAGTGATAGTAAGATCGTAATTTCCTGCTTTGTTGGCGCCAAAACGTGCTTGAGAAAGGTTTGTAAGGGTGACATCTCCTAAACAGTAGATACCTCCACCACCAGTTTTCCCGTTATTTCCATTAAACTGGGTAAGGATAGAGGAATCTTGTATTGTAAGATTCCCTTTAGAATAAATTGCTCCTCCGCGAGTATCCGCAGAGTTGCTTTGGAATTTTAAATTAGCAACCTTACTAATCGAGATCGTTTTATCTCCATAGATAGCTCCTCCAGCTCCTGTAGCAGTATTTAATATGAACAGGGTGTCTTCAGAACCATCACTGATAGTAATGGTATCCAAACCAAAGATAGCTCCTCCGGACCCTTTGATAACAGGTTCTGCAGCGGGAACTGGTGAAGCAGCAGCATCTGAAGACAGGATATTAGAAACTTTAGGAGCTGCAGCTTTTGCTTTTTTACTTGCTTCGATTTGTTCTTTGATCAAATCGATAATAGGAGGGAATTCTGCAGAGTTACTTCTGAAGGTCATATCTTTGTAAGTAGAGATGACAATTGCCCCTTTAGCAAAGGCAGCACCACCGTTTCCTGCTGTTTCTGTCTTATATGTAGGGAGAGCAGGTGTTTGAGAACCCGCATCAGCACTTCCTGTTTGGGAGATATATCTGGGGAAAGGATAGGTATCGTATGAGCCGCTAGGAACTACAACACCTCCAGCTCCAGGAACTGCTGGAGGCGTGGATGGTTGAAGAGGAATGAGAGGAACAGGAACGCGTGCAGCGTTATTTGTGAATTCAATAGTATTAAGGATATTCCTAATGGTCAGTGTAGAATCTGTAAATAGAGCACCGCCGGATTCTTGGGATAGGTTATCCTTGAAGGTAACATTTTCTAATCCATCAAAAGATATAGGACCTTTGGAGTATATCGCTCCTCCTTTTCCTGTCATTTTGATTAGAGAACAGGAGATAGATCCTGGATTTCCCGCGTAGGTAATAAACGATAAAGGACCGCCTTTATCATTGTAAAAGGCTCCGCCTCCTTTTGGGGTAGGAGTAGAGGTAGATTTATCTGCAGTCACTGCAGCAGCAGCTCGCGGAAAGCTTAGCGAAAAAGATTTCTCAGATGTGAGGTTGCTAAGATCAAAATTTCCCTGATGTAATCTCGAGAAAGGAGCAAATGATGAAGAGTTTAAACTTTGCAGAATAGATTGATAAAGCTTTTCACGAGGTTGAACAACAGTACTAACTTGGCCTGTTGCTGGCTGTGATGAGCTACTACTACTTGAGCTGCTGCTTGAGGAACCTTGATCACTTGGTGCAGGTGCTGGCTCTGGTTCTGCAGGTGGAGTTGGCTTAGGCTCGGGAATGTTTGTGAATGTTGTAAATGAGACATTCCCAGAAACTATGTAAGTTGTTCCGCTTTCATCTTGTGTTTGTTGCGTGAAGTTATTCGAATGAGAATCTGAAATGCTCGATCCTGATCCTCTATAACTGGAGTTTAATTCTTTCGAAAGGGGTTCACCAAATACTGTAATCGAGGGGAGCACGGCAGCAAAAACAGCTGTAGCTGATAGCCACTTCATAGAACAAAAACCTACTGCGAACATTCACTGACTAGATATGTGTTAGATAAATCAGAAAGGCAAATTAGGCAAGGGATAATAAAAGAGGGTAAGAAAGATCAAGATATTAAAGATGAGCTTTAGGGAGACAAGAGCGCATCTATAATATCTTGACGAATGTTATCCATAATCATTAACAAAGTTCCTAGTCAAGGAAAAATTAGAAACTTAAGGATAAACCACCAAAAGCATCTCCGGAGAGATTGTTACCTTCACGTTGTATTGTTGAAATTCCTAAGTAAGCGGTAGCTAGTCTATATTTGAATGTAGTGCGGAACTTTAGGTTCATAGCTTCTTGTCCTATAAAGACGCTTCCGACTTTCCAAGAATGCTGATTGAGGATTAATGAAGCAGTTGTTACAGGATTCTCTCTAAGTAAGTCTTTGATATAAGCCATGCTAAATTGGGTGAAAAGAGAATATTTTGCTCCAAAGAAGCGCATTTCCAAAGAAACTCCTGTAGGAAGAGCAAGATTACTCAAATGTGAAGAAGCGAAATATCGCGGATCGTATCCTGTTTCTATGAAAGGGTTTTGATTAATTACGGTATACTCAAGATCTACAAATGGAGTGATTTTAAGACAACGAATTCCCTTTGGATAGGCGTAAGATAAGCCAACACTACTTCGGAATCCTTGGTTTTTCCAAGAGCCTCGGGTAATGTCTTTTTTCGAGAACCGATGTTTCATAACATGAGATTCTTCAGCATAGCTTACAGAAGATCTAAAGGATAAAGCACGCCAGTTTTTAAAAGCTGCTATTGTTCCCAATAGCATATGCGAATGGCTTTTCCCTGGAATATTATCCTGAGAGCTAGATCCATGAAGTTGTGTGAATGTGGCACACACAACAGTATTTGGTGAAAAAGGAAGCTTAATTCCTAGATTATGACCAGCTTGTGTTGTCGAAAAGTTATTATAGTTCTCGCCATTTTGTTCCATAACACTAGAGACGATACCACCAAAAATACAAATATGCTTTATAGGCATGAGCATATTGTTGTTTAAGTAGTTATCAAGGATAGCATCGTTGGCAGAGCGCATGCCTGTAAATGTTGTCCATGTAGAAGATGGAACTAGATAACCTTCTTTCTCAGGGTTCAAAATGAATGTTCCCGTGGGGATCCATAAAGCTTTTAATGTTTTATGTCGTTTGGAATCTTCACCAGACCAATTAAATTTCCATACGCCTTGATAGCCGTAGGCGTTTTGTTGGACAGCAATCTCTTCGGGAATAAATCCATCAGTATTGATATTTTTATCAGACTTGAAAATGATTTCCATCTGGTATGGCTGAGATGCTAAATCATGATTATCATAGAAGATGTTATCGGGATCATGAATTTGCGGAGATCCTGAAAGTCGGATGCCTGAATTTCCTGAAGCGCGTATTTCAGCAGGCAGATGAGAATGAGTGGCGTCTAAACCAAAGCTAATATTAGAAATGATTAGATCTTTTCCTAAGCTATTGTAGCTTGTTAGCATGGATCCTGGGCTAAGATTTAATGTCCCACCTAATTGCTTAAATTCTTGAACAGCAAGAATGGCACCGCTTGTAATAGAAAGAGTTCCATTATTTAGATATACAGGTTGGTTAAAGATAGAAGTTTTATTACTTTTATCTTGGCGATCTATCGCAAGTTTTTCTCCTGAAAAGATAACAGATCCACAATGGAAAATATTATCAACAGAGTTAATATCTACAGGATTTACACTCTGGGATGTTGCAAGAATCGGATCATAGAAAATAATCGATTGGTTCTCATTAGCTATGAGCCGGATAGCTTCAGGAGCACCTTTGATTGTAATCGCATTGTTATTTGTGATTGAAGAGTGCTTGGTAGAGATCTTTGTGATGTTTCCGTTAAATACAATATCTGCATTTTGTGCATGCAAATGTAGTTTGGGTTGCGGCCCACTTAAATAAATTGCACCTCCTCCTAAATTTCCGGATGAATTTTCAGAGAAGATAATTGGTTGGGAAGCTGTAAGATTGCAGCTTGTTGAGGCTATAGCTCCACCACCTTCTGCGTGATTTTCACTAAAGAAAATAGACTCATCATTGTTTTTAATAATTATCTGTTGAGAATAGACGGCACCACCCAGGTTGCGAGCGCTATTTTTGCAGAAAGATATCGGAGCAGATTGCTTATTTATACTACAGAGATTCGTATAAATAGCACCTCCGGATTCTAAAGCTCTATTTTCTATGAAGGTAATGGTATTTTTATTCTTAGTGAACTCAACAGTTCCTTGGGCGTTATAGATTCCACCACCAGATTTAGCATGATTTTCTTGGAAGAGAATTTCCTGATTCCCATCAAATAAGATAGAAGATCCAGCAACTTCGCTACTGATAGCCCCGCCATTACCTGAATTCGTAATATTTTTTACAACTTCTGCACGATTCTTAATAAAAGAAATTAAGCCACGTTGCTCACTAAATATCATGCGATTTGGTTGCGCTCCTGTAAGAAGAATCGCACCTCCTGGGCCACGGCTTACATTATTTTGAAAAAGTAGATTTGTATTTCTAGTGAAGAACATATCCTGTCTAGAGGTAAGAACTCCTCCAGTGCTTTGATTGTTTTCCACATTGACTGCTTTTAAATTTTCAAAAGTAAGAAAAGATTTAGAAAATACACCCGCTCCCTGACCACCTAGTTGTAAATTAGTGAAATTTAATGTCGCTAGGGGAGTGCTACCTGTAAATGTAAGATTTCCTTCTAAATTGCGAAATGCTCCTCCCGATTTATGGATACTGTAACCAAGAAAATCCTTAAGAGTA
The DNA here is from genome assembly GCF_018343815.1 of Chlamydia crocodili. NCBI lineage: Bacteria > Pseudomonadati > Chlamydiota > Chlamydiia > Chlamydiales > Chlamydiaceae > Chlamydia > Chlamydia crocodili. The sequence goes on from NZ_CP060791.1 coordinate 772,732, forward strand.
AACTCACCTCGTAAGGTGTAATTGGTTCCTTGAGGGGATGTAGTTAACATGGTGAATAATTCAAGGTCTTCACCTGTATGCATTCCCGATAAAGGGAGAACAATCTCCGTTCCTGATAAATGAGAAGTGTAGGCTAATGGTACTAGTGAAGAAAGAAGTACGAATTTCCAAAAAAACATCTGCTTCATGTTTCAGAATCCTAGTCGTTTCACGGTCTAGAGTAAGAGATCTAACTTACATAGAAAGATAAAATAAATACATGGAAATAAAAAATTGATCTAAGCGTATGTTAATAAGAATGGAATAGTTAAAGTCTATTCTATTTTTCTTTAACTATGTTGAGGCATACCTCTAAAGACGATATATATCTTTCTCTTTAGAGGCCATAGAGGGAATAATTAGACGAAATTAATCTTTAGTTTCATCGATCATTGCTTTTGTGAAATCTTTGATTTCTTTAGATATGTTTTTCGCTAGCATTTTTGTTTGTTGAGCAAAAGCTTTCGTGTGTTGTTTAGAGTGTTTGAATAAAGTTTTGCCTTTTTTCGTTCCTGAGGTTTTTACTCTAGAAAGTTTTTTCCTCAACTGCACACCACTTTTTGGAGTGAATAAACAAGTAAGCAATGTAGCTATAAATCCTCCGAATAGTACACCTCTGAGCCAACGCCAACGTTTGCAAGTTTTTTTATTGGGCTTGTGATTTCTAAACATACCTTCTTTTTCCCCCTACGACAGATTAATCTTTTTTGCGAAATACACACCAAACGAGTAGAGCTGCAGCAGTCCACTTCGCTCCTCGACAGATTTTTCCGATCCAACTGCTCTTACTTTCCTCACAGAGGAAATCTTCAATATCTTTAGGTAAACGCTTATTACGTTTGCGCAACCAACCGAAAATTAGCTTTTTCCCTAATAATAAAGGAGCTAGGATCTTAGCTTCAAAATTTAAAATTGTCGTAATTTTACTGACATTTTTAACTATCTTATTGAGCCTGTGTAATAAGCTAATAGTCAAAACGAACATTGTTACCATGCACGTTGATAGCAAGACACAACAGACAATTATTGCTCCCGTGAGGTAAGTATTCATATAAAGTGAATAAAACAATTTTTATTTTTATTAATTAATTTCACTTCTTATTTTCGGTTTATTTTAAAAAAAATTAAAGAAAATACTTTTTAATAAGTAAGTTAGAAGCGTAGAAAAGAAAATCCCCAACAGATGTTGGGGATATGTGCTTGATAATAAATAAGATGGGATTCAAAAGGAAATGAACCCCTTGAAATTCCTATTCTGCTGATGAGTGAAGCTCAATCGCTTTATCGGATGTTGGGAATTCCACCTCTTTTCTCATTAGGAAGACCCCGAACAGGTTAAAGCATAGGAGAAGAGCTCCGGATACAGACATTATCAATAGAGCTGTATTTTGCGATAAGAAGCAAAATGCTGGTAATATAGCAGCTCCGTATAGAGTATAGATCTTTGATCCAGCGTTTCCGTAAAGAAACTTTGCACATTTTTTTCCTACGAGGAAATACGAAATAATTGTTGTATAACCTGTCACAAAGAAGAATGTGGGGAGTAAGATCTTCACAAGAGGGAAGTACGTTGCTAGAGCATGTTCAACAGCTTGAGAAGCGTTGTCAAGGCCTAGAGACCATGATCCTGATGCAAGCACCATAAGTAAGCTTAGAGTACAGATAAGATTATCTATAGCGAGTCCTATGATACTTAACTGAGCTTGTGTTTCTGGACGTTTTGCAGAACTTTCACTTTGAATAATAGAGTCAAAGCCAATACCAATATCTCCAGAATAAGCCGCTCTAGAGATACCTTGGTGAATTGTAGTTGCTAAAGTACAGCCGGCAAATCCGCCAATAGCTCCGTGTCCTGTAAATGCTGATGAGAATACAGCAGAAAATAGGGAAGGAAGTTGGTGGAACTCTTTTACAAGTATGTATAGAGATAGTGCGCAATACACGGTAAGGAAAAATGGAAGCACGAAAGCACAGATTTTTCCAATACGTTGTAATCCTCCTTGAACTGCGTAGAGAATTAAAAATAGCAAGCCAAAAATGGTGAACAATTTTGGAATGCTCCAGCAATGAGAAATCGTGTCGGCAATAACAGAAAACTGATAAATTTCCACGCCGTAGATACAAAGTAGTACAGCTACAATAATAGGTATGAGTTTGGTTCCATAAGCTTTATCTAGGAAGTACATCGGCCCGCCTTGATAAACACCATCATTATCTACTTTGCGGAATTTAATCCCTAAGTACACTTCGGAGTATTTCACAATAGAACCAAAAATTCCTGCGATCCAAACCCAGAATAGGGCTCCGGGACCACCAATGCACGCAGCAGTAACAATGCCTACAACATTACCAATACCGATATTTCCGCTTGCTGAAGCAAAAAATACCTTCAATGGATGAACACCTCTTTCGCTGTCCTTCCCCTTTTTATTGGAAGACTCCTGCGAATACTGGTAGAAAAGCCTGCAGAATTGAGGAAACTTGGTGAATTGAGAAAAACCAGATTTCCATGAAAAGCTTAGCCCCAGAAAAATAATCATGAGAAAAGCCACGTATGACCAGAAGAAGTCATCGAAGGCTGCTAGTAAAGACAAGACTGTGTTCATGGTAAAAACTTTTTTTAATAATTAAAATATTTAAACAGTTGTTCATCAAGACGATGGGGAAACTATTATCCCTATTTCATCTTTTGTTTAGTAGGAAAATAAAGCTTATATACGAAGATTAAAGTTCCTAAAGAGATAAAAATATCGGCAAAATTAAATGTTGGAAAGGACCAACGTTTGTAACCGATAGAAATAAAATCCACTACATGCCTGTAAAATAGGATGTCTCCAACGTTGCCAATAGCTCCGGAACAAAGGAGAATCAGGGAGAAGCGGATTGAAGGGGAGGTTCTTTTCTTTCTTAGAAAAAGAAAGGCAAGAATACCTAAAATAATTGCTATACGTATAACGAATAAGAAATATTTATATTTTGAAAATAATCCGAAGGCCGCGCCTTCATTAAAGGTGGGACAAATGCAGAAAAATAGCTTACCCCAACTACATTGGTATAGTATGGGGCTAGCTTCAGGCAGATTTCCTCGATACAGCAAAACAGCTAGTTTAGTGACCCAATCAATAAGGACGAAAAATGAAATAGTAAGGAAGGTAGATCGGGAGCGACTAGACATTGGGGTTAGTTTCCATAAAGTAAGCCTTTCTCGAATTGTGATTGAGCTTTGACCGTCATTGTAGCATAAGGAATCGCCATTAAACGAGCTAGAGGGATTTCTTCTCCGCTTACATCACAGATCCCGTAAGAAGACTCCTCGATTTTTTCCAGAGCTCGATTAATTTGTCTTAATAATTCGTATTCTTTAGTCGTCACCTCTAAACTGATAGTTCTATCAAAAGTATCGGTACCCTGATCAGCTTGATGTTGAGAATATCCAGTAGCTTCGTTAGGTTTTTTGACTTCTTGAGCATTCCCTTCTAGGGTATGAGATAATTTATATTTCATTTCTAGAAGTCTTTGTTTAAAATTGGCTATTTCGTCCTCAGACAACGGCATAGTTTCCTCTCCTTAACCTTAAAATAATAACTATTTTTCCATATCCGGAGTTGCAGATAGCAAAACCTCCATTAATTCGCCAACATCTTTAAATCTTCTATAGACGCAGGCAAATCTAATGTAGGCAATCATGTCTGCCTTTTTTAGATATTTCATTACTAGTTCGCCAATTTCTTTGGTAGAGATTTCCCTATTTTGTTTACCCAATAGTTCAGATTTTACGTTAGAGGCTATTGCATGCACTTGATCTTGACCTATACGTGTGTGACTAGAGGCGGCATTTAATCCGTTAATTAGTTTAGATTCTTGGAAATTCTCGTAACGACCATCGCGTTTCAATACCTGCAGAGTTAGCTCAACGGTTTCAAAAGTTGTGAACCTTTGACCACAATTTAAGCATTCTCGTCGGCGTTTAATTGCATTTGCTTCTGGCGCATTTCTCGAATCTATAACTTTTAATTCCCCATGATTGCAAAAAGGACACTGCATGGGAGCTACCTCCTAAGGTTAAGGTAGTCTAAGAAAATAATAATTTTAACGTAGGATAAATCTATGCGACTATAAGTTGCAAATTTTTTTTCCCAATCTATAAAAATAGGGCTTGCGACAGATGCAGATAGCGTGATAACTTTTCGCTCTTTTTGCGAAAGGATACTATCTTACCGCAAGGATGTTTTATTGTAAATGCTAGTTGCTTAGGAATTAAGAATGTTTTCTGGAATAGTTCAGGAGCTGGGCGAGATATTTAGTATTCAGCCGAGAGATGAAGGTTTAACTATAGGTGTAAGAGGGTCTTCGAAATGTATTTCCGAGTTGGAAATTGGTTGTAGTGTTGCTATTGATGGCGTTTGTCTTACTGTAGTTAAACTTGAAGAAGAAGGTAAAATGTTTTTTGATATTATTCCTGAAACTCTTGCTTGTACTACAATAGGAGAGAGAGTTGTAGGCGATCGTGTAAATATTGAACGCTCTTTAAGAGCCTCTGATGCAATCGGAGGACATATGGTCTCTGGTCATGTTTGTGGTGTCGGAGAGATTGTATGTATAGAGAAAAATCGGTATTATTTTCGTGTCCCTAGTTCCTTATCTATATATCTTTTTGAGAAGGGATTTGTTTCGGTAGATGGAATTAGCCTGACAGTTGTTACTATAGACAAAGATGTATTTTCAATAGGATTAATTCCCGAGACATTATCTCGAACGACTTTAGGATATAAACGGGTGGGGGCGAAAGTAAATATTGAGCCTGATATGGCAACAAAAACACAAGTGGATACCTTAAGGCGTTTATATCCTCCGAAATAAAATAAATAGTATGGATTACAAATTACTGGATAGTGGTGATGGGAAGAAGTTAGAAAGCTTTGGACCAATAACTCTTATCCGACCCTCTTGCACGGCAATCTGGCCTAAGAGTTCGCCATCTCTATGGAAAAAGGCGCATGCTGAATATCAAAGATCGGGTGAAGATGGGCAATGGCATTGCAGATCTTCTGTTCCTCAAGAATGGCGAATCATTCTGAATAACGTTGACTGTACATTAAAACTCACTCCTTTCGGTCACATAGGTATGTTTCCTGAACATAGCGGTTTTTGGCCCGAATTGAAACAAAGCATAGAAAAACATTTTGAATGTCGTGTGTTAAATTTATTTGCTTACACAGGTTCTACGTCAATCTTTGCTGCAAAGTGTGGAGCAAAAGTATGTCACGTTGATGCTTCGAAATCTGCGGTAAAATGGGCACAAAAGAATGTTGAGAATAACGCCTTGTCTGAGAAAAAGATCTTTTGGGTTATTGAAGATGTATTTTCTTTTCTGCAAAAAGAAATACGGAGAGGGAAGAAATACGAGGTGATTTTATTAGACCCGCCTACTTACGGCCGAGGACCTGATGGCGAGGTCTTTAAAATAGACAGGGATTTCTTTCCGTTATTGCTTTTATGTTCTAAATTACTTTCCGATTCTTCTTCTTATATTTTGATTACCTCGCATACACCAGGTCATACACCTGCTTTTTTATATAGTTTAGCTACTAGAGCTTTATCTTTAGATAAACAGTATTGGTCTTCTGGAGAAAGTTTTTGTGGTGATGGAAATCAAGCTTTACCTTCTGGAGTATTTGCTAAATGGAGTTCGTAGGGAAAAATAACCCTAAAGTGAAAGAGGCAATAGCATTAAAACAAAGTCGCTCTCGCAAGGGCTCTCTCTTTATTTTGGAAGGATTTCGAGAAATTCAAAAGGCTCTGACCTCAGGATATGAATGCGAGCGGATTTTCTGTGGAACTAATATTTCGGAAAAAGAGCAATCTTTTTTAAATCGAATTCAAAAAACCCCCCTGGAAAAGATCTATTGTTTGGAGGAAACTCTTTCAAAACTTTCTTATAAAGAGCATCACGATAATTTTATTGCTGTGATGAAAAAACGTTGGTGGTCTCGAGAAGAGTTTTTAAGTCAGAAAAAAAATCCCCTACCTTTTTATTTAATCATAGAACAGGTTGAAAAACCTGGTAATGTTGGAGCTCTACTTAGGATAGCTGATGGAGTGGGTGCTGACGGAGTGATTTTATGTGATCCTATAATTGACCTTTATAACCCTAATCTTATCCGTTCTTCACTAGGAACAGTATTTACTCTTCCTATCTGGTCCGCCACCTTGGATGAGGTATTACAAACTATTGAAGAGGAAAAATGGCATGTTTTTGTGACTTCTCCTAGGGCAAGTTCAATGTACTTTTGTGAAAATTATAATCAGCCATTAGCTCTAGTTTTTGGTTCGGAAAAGGATGGTCTAACTTCTTCTTGGTTTAAAGGAAATTTTTCAAAAATTTCTCTTCCTATGCTTGGACAAGTGGATTCTTTAAATTTGTCCACAGCCGTATCTGCTGTTGCTTATGAAGTAATTCGACAACGCTGGCTATCCTAGTTTGACGAAAAATTCCCGAAAAACATTTTCTATGAGATCAAAAAATAATTCGTATTATTTATCACTGTGACGTGAATTAATTAAAAAATAGATTCTATTAGTTGTTATATAAGTTTTTTTTAATTTTCTTGTGTAAACTTGATTTTTAATGTTTTTTATGAGATGCTTAACGTTTCCAAGATGCGGCGAAGATTGTGGTTTTAAACAATCATAATTTTCTGAATGGATTGATCAGTGAGTTATAATGAAGTTCGATGAAAACACGCTTTCCTTCGCCCTTTTTTATTTTTTATCGTCGCTTAACCGTAGCAATTAGCTACGGGAAAATCTTGGGTTGGGGGTGTTTTGGGAAAATCCTATCTTGGATATTTGCCCGCACTGCAGGCTTTCGTCGAAAGCTATTTTGTTCAGCACCCTACCGCGCGTCTTCTACTGTAATCAGTGTGGGAAACATTGTTCTCGGGGGTTCAGGTAAGACGCCCACAGTATTGTGGTTGGCTGAAAATCTGAAAGCACGAGGATATTCTTGTGCCGTTCTTTCTCGCGGATATAAAGGAAAATGTAGTCGTCAGAGAAAGCTCATCATAGTCGATCCTAAGACGCATAACGCTGCTTATGTAGGAGATGAACCCTTGCTTATGGCGGGTAAACTCCCAGAGGGTTCTGTTTTTGTGCATAAAGATCGGAGAGTTTCAGCTAAAGATGCCGCTAGGAATTTTGATATTTTGATTTTGGACGATGGTTTCCAGAACAATAAACTACACAAGGACGTGGAAATTGTCGTAGTTAACGGTCAAGATCCCCTAGGGGGAGAAAAATTTTTTCCCCGGGGGCGCCTTCGAGATTCTCCTAATAGATTAAAGGAGGCCGATTTTATAATAGTTAATGGTTCTTGTTGCTTAGAGAATCAAAAACTTTTAAATACCTGGTGTCCATCGCTAAAAATTTTTGTTGAACCTCGCATCTCTCAGGTGTTTTGGGAGTCAAGTGAGGAGAAACTTCCTTTGGACGGTCTTTCTGGACTAGCCGCCGGCGTTTTCTGTGGTCTAGGATTCCCGCAGGGATTTCTTGATATGTTGAAACATGCCGGAGTGAAAATACTAGGAACATATTTATTGCCTGACCACGCGGGAATAACAAAGAAAGAATTGCACTACTTCAGCTCAAAAATAGCTATGCGTCAAGGGCAGGGGATATTGTGCACAGAAAAGGATAGCGTAAAGCTCGGAAACTTAATTCATGAGCAAGGGATTCTTCCGATTGGTAAGGTACAAATGCATTTTGATTTTTCAGATCACGAAGGCTCTACAGCTTCCTTATTGGATAGAATAGATCAAATACATAATAGTAAGAGGTAACTAATGAAACTATGGATGAAAATCTTTATAGGATTATTTGTCGGGGTTACCCTAGGTTTAATTTTAGAAGACAAGGCGATCTTTTTTAAACCAATAGGAGACATTTTTCTAAATCTATTAAGCATGGTTGTCTACCCTCTGGTATTTTGTTCCATGGTTCTAGGTATTGCTTCTATCAGTGATATGAAGAAATTAGGCCGGATAGGAATGAAAAGTGTAGGCCTATATTTAGGTACTACATGCGTAGCCATTGTTATAGGTTTATGCTTCGCCCAATTTTTTAGCCCCGGAGAGGGTTGTGACTTATCACAAAATGTTATCGAAACAACTATAGTTGCTCCTGAAAAAAATACTGCCTATTTCTTATCTTTGATTTCTCAAATTTTTCCTTCAAACCCAGTTCGATCTTTCGTTGAGGGAAATATTTTACAAATCATAGTCTTCGCTATTTTCTTAGGAATAGCTATGCGTCTTTCTGGAGAACAGGGACGACCCGTTGCGAAGTTCATAGAAGGTTTTTCTGAGATCATGTTACGCATGATTAATATGATCATGGCTTTTGCACCTTATGGTGTGGGAGCAAGTATGGCGTGGATTTCTGGTAGTCATGGTTTAGTCATTCTTTGGCAGTTAGGGAAGTTTATCTTAGCTTACTACCTCGCATGTCTATTTCATGCTGTGATTGTTTTTGGCGGTATTATCCGCATGGGCTGTAAGATGTCCTTCTCTAAATTTCTTTCTGCGATGATGGATGCGATATCCTGCGCGATATCCACCTCGAGTAGTTCGGCAACATTACCTGTAACAATGCGTTGCGTATCTAAAAATCTTGGAGTTTCCTCGGAAGTTTCTGGTTTTGTTTTGCCTCTAGGTGCTACTGTCAATATGAATGGCACTGCTATATTTCAAGGTATGGCTGCTGTGTTTATTGCTCAGGCCTATAACTGTCCTTTACCTTTCAGTAGTTTGCTACTGATTGTTATTGCAGCAACTTTCTCTGCTGTAGGCAGTGCGGGTGTTCCTGGAGGAGGAATGATCACTTTAGGGTCTGTATTAGCCTCTGTAGGCTTGCCTATTCAAGGAATCGCTGTTTTAGCAGGAATTGATAGATTGCGAGACATCATAGGAACTCCTATGAATATCCTTGGAGATGCTGTAGTAGCTGTTTATGTGGCTTCTGGAGAAGGTGAGCTATCGACACCGATAAAAGACAAGGTAGCTTTAGAAGACGAAAGTAGAGAGACGGTGTAGGGGAGTTTACGCATGTTTGAATTTCGATTTCCGAAAATAGGAGAGACTGGTTCCGGAGGGTTTGTAGTTCGTTGGCTTAAGCAAGTAGGCGAGTATGTTGCAAAAGACGAACCTATAATTGAGATATCTACAGATAAGATAGCCACTGAATTAGCATCTCCTAAAGCAGGAAAGTTAATTCGTTGTCTTGTAAATGAAGGCGATGAAGTTGCCTCTGGAGAAATTTTAGCTATAATTGATACGGAATCAGATATTCAAGAAGAGGTAGTTTTACAAGAGCCCTGTTCTGAGATTTCTTGCTCTCAAGATTCGGGAAATACTACAGCATGGTTTTCTCCAGCGGTTCTTAGTTTAGCGCATCGTGAAGGTATCAGCATCCAGCAGCTCCAGCAAATTTCCGGAACAGGAAATGAAGGGAGAGTGACCCGTAAAGACTTAGAAAGCTACATTTCTGAAATGCGTGAGCCTTCGTATTCAAAAATAACAAATGCGAATGAAAATCGCATTCCGATGTCTCCATTGCGTAGGGCCATAGCGTCTTCATTATCTAAATCTTCAGATGAGGTGCCTCATGCTTCTCTTATTGTAGATATTGATGTCACAGATCTGATGAATTTAATTTCCGAAGAGAAAGATCGATTCTTTGCAACACACGGTGTAAAGTTAACAATAACAAGTTTTATCATCCAATGTTTAGCAAAAGCTTTGGAGCAGTTCCCGTTATTAAACGGATCTTTAGACGGGGATACAATTGTTGTGAAGAAATCGATAAATGTAGGAGTTGCTGTTAATCTGAATAAAGAGGGTGTTGTCGTTCCGGTTATTCGTAATTGTCAAGACCGCGGTTTAGTAAGTATTGCAAAGACTCTTGCTGATTTATCGACACGATCTCGCGCTAATAAGCTTGATCCTTCAGAAACTCAAGATGGCAGTGTCACAGTTACTAATTTTGGTATGACTGGAGCTTTAATCGGCATGCCTATAATTCGTTATCCTGAAGTGGCTATTTTAGGAATAGGGACAATACAAAAACGTGTTGTTGTTCGCGATGACGATTCTTTAGCTATCCGAAGAATGGTATACGTAACCTTAACGTTTGACCATAGGGTGCTTGATGGCATTTATGGTAGTGAATTTTTAACCTCATTGAAAAATCGGTTAGAGTCTGTTACGATGAGCTAACACACTACGATTTTTTCCAAGGATTAAAGGGATGGGTTCTCCCACAACAGCTATTGATTTATGCCAAGATATTGTTGCTAAGCAAAAGGAATCTTTAGAACGCTTTTTTTCTACTTTCCAATGTGAGGGAACTTGGTTGCTAGCTGAGAAAATACTGAATCACCAAGGTTCTATATTCTTTTCTGGTGTGGGGAAAAGTGGTTGCATTGCAAGGAAGATAGCTGCTACTTTACAGTCCTTCGGAGAACGTGCTTTTTTTCTTTCTTCAGGAGATCTTCTTCATGGGGATCTTGGTATTATTCGCTCTGGAGATATTGTTTGTCTTTTTTCTAAAAGTGGGGAAACTCGGGAGCTTTTAGAATGGATTCCCTATTTAAAGGAACGAGGTGTATTTACTGTAGGTATTACGTCTGCTGCTTATTCCAGTTTAGCAATTCTTTGTGATCATGTGATTATCTTACCCATGATAGAAGAATTAGATCCTTTTAATCTTGTTCCCACGATATCAACAACATGCCAGTTATTATTTGGAGATCTTCTTGCTATTACACTACTGCGTAGTCGGGGGATATCTCTAGCGGATTATGGGAAGAATCATCCTGGTGGGCAAATTGGTTTGAAGGTTGTTGGGAAAATCCGAGATTATATGTTCCCAAAGACAGAAGTTCCTTTTTGTTCTCCAGAAAATACAATCGCAGATTCCTTAGATATTTTTTCTTCTTATGGTTGTGGTTGTGTTTGCATAGTGAATGAAAAATTCGAAATGCTGGGAATATTCACGGATGGAGATTTACGTAGATCGTTATCTCGTCATGGAGGGGATATCTTATTGCAGAAGCTTAAAGATGTTATGACTCCAAATCCTAGAGTAATCAATGAGGATGCTGATGTTCTTCTTGGTTTGCAAATGATGGAAACAGGAAGTCCTGTAACTATCCTACCTGTTGTAGATGCTAAAGATCAACGCTATGTTGTGGGATTGCTTCAGATGCATACGCTGGCAAAAGCAGGACTTATCTAAAGAATTAAAAAAATATCGGAAGAGAGAGTAAGCCGGATTCTGTCTACAAGATGGAAAAGACCATCTTGAGGGCAACCATTCATCTAGGGGATATATTACTATACCCCTCAAGCGATTATGAAAAAGTCTATGAGGAAGAAACTTCCTCACTATGCAGAAACAAAAACTTTTTCTCTTGCTTCAGATAGGGTTTGCATGTCTATTAAGTCACCTTAACAGCTCCTACTCTTAAAGTAGGAATTTTCAGCCTGTCTATAAAAGACCCTTTTATAGCGGAATGTTTTCTGTTGCACTTTCCGTAGCCTTACGGCCCCTGGAGTTTCTCCAGTATCTCTTCTTATGAAGTCCAGACTTTCCTCTCAATATACCTTATTAGAGATATAAAAAGCGGTTGCCTTTCTCTTCCGATGAACTTGTTATACAGCGGCGCGTCTTCGACGACGTTTTGCTGTAGAGCTATCAGCAGCGAGAGTGTCAGGTTCTCGCCAATATAAAATTCTAGAACAATGTTCACAGAAAATCAGTCGATCTTTTTTGCGGACTAAATTCTCATGCTGGGGAGTTAAAACTATGTGACATCCACTACAAACACGATTTTCTATGGGAACAACAACGCGATCTTTTTTATTGTTTAATAAACGTTCGTAAATAAGAAACATTTCAGGATCCGTAGCTTCTTTTAATTCACTACGTTGCTGTAATAAAGCTCTGCCTTCTTGATTAATATTCTTAATACTTTCACAGATTTCTTTTTCAATAGCGAAGCTGCTATTTTCTGTAGATGTTAGACTTTCTTTTAGGGAAACAATCAGGTCTTCACTTCCTGCTTGCTTATCCATAAGATCACTAAGTTGATGTTCTAGTGCACGACGCTCTTTGTTTGCTGCGGTCATTTCTTGAGTGAGCGCATTAAACTCATCCATCTTCTTCACAGCTGCTTGTTGACTTTCTAATTTGTTAATTTGATCAGAAATCTCTTGAATCCGATTCTCACCTTCTTTAATCTGATTCTTTAAGTTTTCCATCTCCAATTCTTTTTCCTGAACTTTACGACGAATGTCAGATTTAAGAGATTGGACTTTAGCGAGCTCTTTTTGATGCTCTTTCTTGACTCGCATCAAGCGAATCATTTTAATATCGAGCTCTTGAATGGCTAAAATGCTCTGGAGGGCTTCATGCATGAAAACTATTCCTTGCTTGGCTTAGTGGTTCCTAAATACGGATACGAAATCATGAGATTTAGGAATGAATACATCTGAAGAAGAAAGCAAGTTTACTGCTTTTTTAGCAAGAAGTAAAGAACGTTTTTTTCAATAAAAGAAATTCCTAAGAGACAATGACTTAAGAAAAGGCAAAAGTTTAACCACCCAACTAGTATGTGAATTAATTTTTACCAGTTCAACCCAAGAGCGAGTTTAAAAGATGATTTGAACTTGTTCCTTTGCCGTATAAGGCAGTCCGCCGCTTTAAAACGCTCCCAGCTTCTCTTTAGTTCTCTTTCCTAAATACGTAATTCACAGGGTTATTATCCTTATGAATCTAAGAGTAGGTTAATGGTGGGAGGAAAAAAATAAAAGGTTCTTTTTTGGGAATTTTTTATTTGAATGGTAGAGGAGAGATTTCTAATTGAAAACTCTCCTTTTTGTATTTCTCTAGGGAAGGGATGCAAACGGATCTTGTAAAAGAACAAGTAATTTTAAAGAATTCGGATTGGCAAGTGCTATGTTATTAATAGCTTCAACTAACGCTTTTTTACATAGATCATTGCAACCTAATAGCCACTCATAGTTTTGATTTCTCCTTGGTAAAAGGTCTCTTCCATTCACTTCATAAACAGAGGAGAATAGAGGGAGAGAAACTATGGAACAGCCTTTTTCAATAGCCTCATTTAAACAGTTCTCGTAGGCAAAAAGCGCGCGATTATAGTAACCATTCATTACTTCTTGATCACTTCCTGAGAATTCTTCAAGTTTAGGACCACGAATGTGTCCTATGAATTCTGGATATCTTTCTTTTTCTGAAAGCGGAATGGACGAGTTGTCTTTTATATTTAATTCTGTAGAGCGTGCTTCTGTTGGGGCAAATGGTATTTTAATAGAGGTTTGTCCCTGATATTGAGACGCGCCCCAATTTGAATGTTGCCCAAGTGAGGTTAATTCTCTAAACAGAGCTCGGGATTGATTTGAATTTGCCGTAATAACTGTTTGTGGACCCGGAGTTACTGCATTGAATGTTATTCCGCTTTGGCTTGTCACCATTCTCACAGTGTTTGATCTAGGAAGAGCGGAGAATTTAATAGAGAAGCCTGTAGTGGTATCTTCTTGGATTCCAAGTTTAATCCCAGGATTTTTCTTATTTTGGTAGAAGGATAGGCGGGTTCCTGGTGTGGTGACAAAGTTCGCATCTGCGGTCTGGGAGGGGAGAGCTCTAAAGTCTTGATCTAATGCTTGCGCCCAGTCTCCATCAGCTTTCTGTGTTAGCTGTTTGTGGACAAGTATAGCTACTCCAGCGAATAACACCGAGGCGATGGCTAAAGCAGCAAATACTGGAGATCCTAAAACAACGGCCAGAGTAATACCAGCTATTGTGGTTCCAACAGCTAATGCGCCAAGAATAGATAGAGAGGCTATCTTCAGTATCTTATTGTGTTTCTGAGTGGAGATCTCTCTGGAAGAGAGTGCGGGAGTCAAATTCGGCGCGTTGCGATTTCCGATTTGGTTATGGGAATCACCCGGGTTAATACTAGGCATAAAAAGTAATAATATTTAGTTTTTGTTAATTAATTTTATTAAAACTAAATGGCAATGACTAGTGATTTTATTCTTTATAATTTCTTAACTTTAGAAGAAAACGATGTCATAGATCTTATCCTCAGAGGGATACACTTTGAATGCGATGTATAGATCGCGAAGTTTATCAGCAGCTAAATTTCTAAGGGATATATAAACAGGGATGATGGCAATAAGAAATATGAAAAACATGGGGTGCATACAACAGCCCAGGGCCATGATTCCTGCTGTGAGCGTTGTTAAAACTAGCGCTTGAATTATACAGTGTACGATAAAATGAATTAGTTTGCCTCTGGCCTCACTTCCCTTGGAGAATAGATTTAGGGGCTCTTGATTTTGTGCTGGTGTTGCTGAAATTGACATACAGAATACTGTAGAGTAAAAGCTTAGGAGCGAGATAATTTTACTCGTAGAAACTGTTTTTTGTCATTAGCTTTCCACGGAGCTCTCCTCTTGAAGAAGTTCTCCAGGATGACTATAAATTTTTTGAAATTCTTTTAATGTGATAGGACCTTGGCAAAGATGTATTCTATTTGGGAGAATAGGGAAAAGTTTTGCATAAGCTCTAACTCCTGAAGGACTGGTTAGAATTACTCGATTACATTGATCAAATATTTTTGATTTTAACCGGAGTTCTTGAATCCTGTAGTGAGGATAAGCAAAAAAATACCTACTTTCTTTTTTTAAAAAATCTTTGATAACAGATCGAGATAGAGCGGAGTGAGGGTAGAGAATACGGGCATCCTCGGGTAACGAGGAAATCATAGGGAGGACTCCCTCTCCTGTTTCAATAGTAGCTAGAGAATACGGTGCTTTTGGAAGAAGTCTTACAAGACGATGTGCTGTGATTTTCCCTAAACAAAGATAATGTTTATTTTCTAAAGTTCTTTTAGATACTTTCCTGCTCATTCTAGAGATAAATAGAGATGTTGAAGAGGGACTGGTAAGTAAAATGTGAGAGGTTTTCTCTAGGTAGCGAAAAGCAAGGCGTAATTGGGGTAGACTTCTTGCAAACGGAACGATCTTCAGGATAGGAACAAAATGAGCACAATATTTTTTTGCCGTTTGTTGATTTAATCCTAGATATATGGTCATGAAAGTATCTTATTCTAGAAATGAATCTAAATATGCAGTTTAGATAGCGCAGGATTGTTTCGCATCTAGAAAACAGTTTTGATCTTCATAATAGTCGTAGTAGAGACTATAGTAATGTACCATCTAAGATGCTCGTTTTTAATGGTGCATGGATTGCATGATGAGCGGATTGACATTTTTCGATGTGGGAGCTAGGATGTCTTTTTCTAGATCTTAGCTTTTTCTCCAAGGGAAAAATGGCAGTAATTCTTAGGCTTTCTTGGGTTAAGTGCGGAGAGCTTCGCTTTATATTTAGTTTTTCGTTTGTAGATAGTTATTAATAGAGGTTCGGCAATGGCATCATTGTTGCATAAATTTTTAGAAAATGCTTCGGGGAAGAAAGGTCAGGATCTGGCTTCTACCGCATATTTAGCTGCATTAGACCATCTTTTGCATTCCTTTCCTTCCATTGGGAAGAGCATCATTGATGAACTAAAGAGTCAACGTTCTCGTTTAAAGATGATTGCTTCTGAAAATTATGCATCTATTTCGGTTCAGCTCGCTATGGGGAACCTGCTTACGGATAAATATTGTGAGGGGAGCCCATTTAAGCGATTTTATTCTTGTTGTGAGAATGTTGATGCTATTGAGTGGGAATGTGTTGAAACAGCTAAAGAACTTTTTGGTGCAGAAAGTGCTTTTGTACAACCACATTCCGGAGCAGATGCAAATTTGTTAGCAATAATGGCGATTATCACTCAGAAAATCCAAGCTCCTGCTGTTAAACGTTTAGGTTATAAAACGATCAATGATCTTACTGATAAGGAGTATGCTGAGTTAAAAGCTGAGATAGGTTCTCATGTATGCCTAGGTCCTTCATTGAACTCGGGAGGCCATTTAACGCATGGAACCGTACGTCTAAACGTGATGTCGAAATTAATGCGCTGCTTGCCTTATGAAGTTAATAAAAAGACAGAGCTTTTTGATTATGCTGAGATTGCACGTTTGGTGCGGATACATAAGCCTACAGTATTAATTGCTGGCTATTCTTCCTATTCTCGTAGGTTAAATTTTTCTACTCTAAAACAAATCGCTGATGATTGTGGAGCTGTTTTATGGGTGGATATGGCGCATTTTGCAGGTCTTGTTGCTGGCGGCGTTTTTGTTGAAGAAGAAAATCCTATTCCTTTTGCTGATATTGTAACCACGACAACTCATAAAACTTTGCGCGGGCCCCGTGGAGGTTTGGTTTTAGCCTCTAAGGAATATGATGGGGTAATTAATAGAGCTTGTCCGTTAATGATGGGAGGGCCTTTACCTCACGTTATTGCTGCGAAGGCTGTAGCATTAAAAGAAGCCCTTACTGTGGATTTTAAAAAGTATGCTCATCAGGTTGTGGACAATGCTAGAACTTTAGCAGAACATTTCCAAAAGCAGGGATTACGTTTACTTACAGGTGGTACAGATAATCATATGTTGATTATTGATCTGACTTCTCTAGGTATTTCCGGACGCATAGCTGAGGATATCTTAAGTTCCGTAGGTATTGCAGTAAATCGCAACACTATACCATCGGATGCTGTAGGCAAATGGGATACTTCAGGAATACGTTTGGGAACACCTGCTTTAACAACTCTTGGTATGAGCAGCGATGAAATGGAAGAAGTTGCGAATATTATTGTGAAAGTATTGCGAAATATTACTTTGAGACGTAATGCTGATGATAGTTTTAGTAAAAGTGAAGGAGAGCTTCCAGAAAACATTGCTCAAGAAGCAAGAGCACGAGTCGCAGACTTATTATCGCGGTTCCCGCTTTATCCTGAAATTGATCTGGAAACTTTAGTTTAGTTAGGAGATATGTTGTTCTATGCCTGATGGGGAAGTAGTTAATAAGTTACGAGATGTTATAGATAAAAAAATCTTAGATGCCCGTCGGGTATTCTTTTCAGAACCTGTAACAGATAAGAGCGCAGCAGATGCTATTAAAAAGCTTTGGTATTTAGAACTTACCAATCCTGGTCAGCCTATAGTATTCGTAATTAATAGTCCTGGAGGATCCGTAGATGCAGGGTTTGCAGTTTGGGATCAGATAAAAATGATGACCTCTCCAGTAACTACTGTAGTTACAGGATTAGCTGCTTCTATGGGGTCGGTATTAAGTTTATGCGCTGCTCCTGGTCGTCGTTTTGCAACTCCTCATTCGCGTATTATGATTCATCAGCCATCCATAGGAGGTCCAATTACAGGACAAGCTACGGATTTAGATATTCATGCCCGTGAGATCTTAAAAACGAAAAAACGCATCGTGGATGTGTATTTAGAAGCCACAGGGCAACCTCGAGAAGTCATTGAAAAAGCTATTGATAGGGACATGTGGATGACAGCAGATGAAGCCAAGGATTTTGGTTTATTAGATGGCATCCTTTTCTCGTTCAGCGATTTATAAGCCTTACTTATACTCTGGGGCAGGAAATCGCTTTATTCTTAGTGAGACCTGTCCTGAGATTGCGACAATCTCCGTTTTATGTAAGGAGGAACAAGTAGATGGATTTTTACTTATTCTTCCTTCGTCAGTTGCTGATGCTAAGCTAATTATTTTTAATGATGATGGTTCTCGACCTAAGATGTGTGGGAACGGTCTTCGTTGTGCTATAGCCCATCTTTCTTCAGTATTGAGAAAAGAAGAAATTTCTGTAGAAACCGATTCAGGAATCTATTTTGGAAAATTTTATTCTTGGGATCGTGTTGTTGTAGATATGACTCTTCCAGATTGGAAATATCATTGTCATAGTCTCTCGTATACTATTTCACAGATTCCTAAAAAAATTTTTAGTATAAACACGGGAGTTCCTCATCTTGTCGTTTTTGTCGATAATGTATCTTGTGTTCCTATAGATCTTTGGGGAAGTTTTCTACGTTACCATGAGGATTTTTTGCCTCAAGGGACTAATGTAAATTTCGTTGAAGGAATAAATTCTAAAGAGTTTCGAATACGTACTTATGAACGTGGATTAGAAAGAGAATGTTTGGCTTGTGGAACCGGAGTTACAGCAGCAGCTCTTGTTGCATCTAGGCGCTACAATTTATCAAATACTCAAATGCGTATTCGGACATGGAGTGATATTTTAATTAAAATTTTTTTAGATGGCGATCGAGTGTATCTTGAAGGTCCTGTAAATAAAGAAGTCTTTCATTAGAGTTTTCAAATTTTTATATTGAATCTGAATAGAAAAGGCTTCAAAAATAGTTGAGAGGAGGAATATCTATCTGTGATTCTATATTGTGAATTTATTTCTTAAGGATAGATCTCTTGCCCTCTAACTCCAATTCTTCTATAATCTTGATTTATGACTACGTATCCTGTACCACAAAATCCTCTTTTATTACGTGCCCTGCGTCTTATGGATGCCTTCTCTAAGTCTGACGATGAGAGAGATTTTTATTTAGATCGTGTTGAGGGGTTTATCCTCTATATTGATTTAGATAAAGATCAAGAAGACTTGGATAAGATCTATGAAGAATTAGAGGTAAACGCGGAACGTTATTGTCTAATTCCTAAGTTAACGTTCTATGAAGTTAAGAAAATCATGGAGACGTTTATCAATGAAAAAATTTATGATATTGATACGAAAGAAAAGTTTCTTGAAATTTTACAATCTAAAAATGCTCGGGAACAGTTTTTAGAATTTATTTACGATCATGAATCTGAATTAGAGAAATGGCAACAATTTTATGTAGAACGTTCTCGTATACGTATTATTGAGTGGTTGCGTAATAATAAGTTTCATTTTGTCTTTGAGGAAGATCTAGACTTTACGAAGCATATTTTAGAACAATTTAAAATTCATCTTTTCGATACCAAAGTATCAAAAGAGTTATCACAAGCACGTCAGTTGCTCGTGAATAAGGCTAAAGTTTATTATTCTAACGAAGCACTAAATCCTCGTCCTAAACGAGGACGCCCTCCGAAGCAATCAGCAAAAGTAGAATCTGAGACTACGATATCCAGTGATATTTATACTAAGGTACCCGCAGTTGCTCGACGTTTTCTTTTCCTTCCAGAAATTACTTCAGCATCTTCAATCACATTTTCTGAGAAATTTGATACTGAAGAAGAGTTCCTTGCGCATTTGCGTGGATCAGGCCGTGTTGAAGATCAATTAAACCTTGCTAATCTTTCAGAAAGATTCGCTTCGTTGAAAGAGCTGTCTGCAAAATTAGGTTATGATTCACTGTCTACGGGAGATTTCTTTGGAGATGATGACGATAGTGATGATGATGAGAAGCCTGCGCCTAAGAGTAAGGCTCCTGCTAAACGTGGCCGTAAGAAGTCCTCATAGACTTCAGATCTTTCGTAATATCCAAATAGTCGCTGCCCCAAAGGCAAGTTTTCTTTTTTTGTTTATTTGGAATTTGGCATTTTTGAAGATTTGCTCTAGGTAATCGTCACTAGGAAGATTCTTAATGCTTTCAGCTAAGTATTGATAAGCTTGTTTATTTTTAGAACATAATCTTCCTAGCCAGGGAACCAAAGATTTTAAATATAACCGATGTGCTAGATACAGGGGATGATTATTAGAAGGTGAGGTGAGTTCTAAAATTCCTAGGGATCCGTCTTGTTTTAAAATACGATAGATTTCATGAAGAGCATTTTTAGAATCAGGAAGGTTTCGTAATCCATAGGCCATTGCTGCTAACGGCTGTGATTCTTGATTGATAGGCAATTGGATAATATCTCCTTCTATAAAGGTGAAAGGAGCGTTAGGGTAACGTTGTTTTGCTTTCAAGAGCATATTCGACGAGAAATCTACTAGTGTTGCTTTTGATCCTGGATAATCCCGAATATATCTATAGGCAACTTTCCCCGTACCTGAACAAAGATCTAAAATACGTTCTGACTTTCCTAACATTTTTGAAAACTTACGATTCCATAAATGATGCATTCCTAAAGATAGGATAGAATTGATCCTATCATATTTAGGTGCCAAAGAATCAAACATCTCCTGAAGATTAGGCTTGTTGATAGATGGTTGCATGATATTCTCGGAATCTTTCTAAGCCTTCATAGTCTTCTTCTCTTAGACGATAACGACAGAGAGAGTAATACTCTTTAATAAGAGTTTTTGGCAACTGGGTGCGTTCTATAGCTTTTGCTATAGCTGTTTCTGGGTGAGATTCAAAATAGCTCAATGAGCTTTCTAATGCTGCTTGTATAACATCCCTTCCCTGAGGATTATTGGACAGGACAACAGCAAAAACAAAAGGTAACTGGGTAAGTTCATACCACCCTTGAGCAAGATCATAAGTTGCAAATCCTGCGATGTAAGGATGGTGTAGAGCTTTATCGCCAATTAATAATAAGCCATCATATTCTTCAGCTTTCTCGATCACTTCCTCGGAAGAGAGCTGAATAATCTCTGGGAGAGGGGTATTCCATAAATGACGACAAAGAACATTCAGTAACATTACTGAAGAGCGGCTTTCTTTTGTTGCTGCAATACGGAGTTTTTCTGAGGTAAAAAATGTCGATGCAGCATAGAGATTTACACTAAGAATTTTCTTATAAGCAGCTATGCCAAATCCTGGAAGCTTTCCTAAGGGATGGGTTAGCAATCCTACTGCAGAGGTAAGAGCAAATTGTAAACTACCGTCAAGGAGTTTCCCAAGTAGATCTGCTGGAGGTGCTGTATGAAGAAGGATATCCTCATGTTTGGCAAGTTCTAAAGAAAAAGGAAAAGCGTTGATATAGCTTACACAACCTAAAGTTATACGTCTCTCGAGTTTGTCAGACATGGTATGCGTCCTTGTTTTTTGATGAGGCTTGCCATTCCCTCAATATCCATTTTTATATTTTGATTCGAAGAGGCCATTTGAAAAACCTTTTCTCCGATATGTGTGGACGAGAAATCGTTGGCTCCACAGGATAACAAATGTAGAGCTTGCTCGATTCCTAGATAATTCCACAAGGCTTTTATATTTCTAAAATTATCTAAAAATAATCTTGCTACAGCAATGATAGATGCTGGCATGATATTATGGGAACTACCTAATTTACGTAATCTTTTCCCTAGAGGATTGTTTTCTGTTGCAAACTTTAACAATACAAAGTTCTTAAATCCTAAAGTATCGTCTTGAAGATTTCGTAATTTATTCATATGTGTGACGATATCTTCAGGACGTTCTCTATGGTAACATAGCATAGTACTGTTACTAGGTATGCCGAGATTGTGCGCTTCTTTATGAATTTCTAAGAAATCTTGAGAAGATAAACGTCCTGGAGCTAGTATTTGCCGTATTTCATCGACAAGGATATCAAATCCTCCTCCAGGAATAGAATCTAATCCAGCATTCTTTAGGATTTTCAATACTTCTATAACAGGAATATTGTGCAGATTGGCGAGATAAGCATATTCGATACCTGTTAATGCTTTGATATGGATATGAGGGAAATTTTCCTTAATCTTACTGAATAGCTCAGTATAATAGTCTAGATTACAATCTGGGAAACATCCAGCAACGATATGTGTTTCTGTAATGGGAACATCTAGGGCGCGGATCTTTTCTATTAACTGATTTGGTGTATAAAACCAACCTTTAGGATCCCCTGGTTTTGCATAAAAAGCACAGAAAGTACAATTGAATTCACAGAAATTGGTAGGATATAAATAAAACGTTGAGGAGTAGTAAACGACATCTCCGACGTATTTTTGACGTACCATATTTGCAAATGCCCATAAAGCATGCTGATCGTCTTCATCTTCGAGGAGAAGTAAGCGTAAGGCATCTTCTGTGGAAAGACGTGCTCCTTCTATATAGTTATCGAATAAATGCTTCAACCAAGAGTTTTTAGGTAGAATGCGGGGGATGCGTGTCGTCGTCATAAGGTGGCGCTTTAGTTGTAGAATCAGATCGAGTTTGTTTATCGCATGCTTTTTTATGGCAACAGTCCGATTTTCCACATCCTTTAGATAGAGGTCTACCTAAGAGATAAGAGCCTATGAGTAAAATGACTATGCCTACTCCTAGTAGTGCTGTAGCGCAGCAAATAAGAAGAAAAAGAGTCATCATAAAAAGATCAGCCTTCAATCGGTAGTATTAATGAAGATCTACCCAAATAGGAGAACTCCATGCCATAGATTGGTCTATTTGAGTTACTCGGAGATAGTAGAACACAAAAGGAATTTTTCCTTTAGGATCTTTAAGAGTTACTTTAGATAGAGGTTCCATATCATCATATTCGTAATCTAGGTTGTTACTATCAGGATGGAATGTTTTTATAACTTTCCCGTTACGGATAATCTCAACAGTTTTTAGTTGAGCTGTTCCTGCAACATATCCTGAGATATGACGATTTACAGCAAGGCCGGGTTTTGTAGTTGTTGACAACTCAGAACCCATGGGAGCTGAGGTAATGTTAAAGCTAACAATAATTCTTGGTCCTGTAGTTGCGTAGCAGTGACGCTGATATAAAGCTTCTACAAGAGATTCTCGATTGTATTTGTTACATACAATGGCAGTGAGTCCTGGAGTGTATTGTTGTTGGTTGACATCGAAAAATTTGCTATAGATACCACGATCATCAAGGCCACCTGCAACAAAACCAAAACGCAAGTTGCGTTTTAATGCTTCTATTAATGTCCCTGATTCAACTTCAGAATCAGATCCCTTGATAGGGAAAATATTCCCTTCTTTTTCTGTTCGTTCTGAGCATCCCCAGGAGTTATAAATTTCTACAACACGTTCAAATTCCGGATGGAAGTTGTTAAAGTTAAATCCATAATGTTTCGATGCAGTGAAACATGGTATTGAGATAATTTCGTGACCCGAAGCGCTTTTATAGAGTTTTGATAAAGAAGCAATCTTACAGTCTTTATGTTTCGAACAAGATTTATTTTCTTTTATATAGAGAATTTGGCGAAGACCTTCTTCTCCAGGTTCTCCAAAATATTGTACGCCAGATAAAGAGACAAAACGATCTTCTTCATTAAAATCTCCTATAGTCTGGTTGATCATTTTCCAAAGATCAGGAGTTAAACCTTCTTGATTATCGAAAGAGGACGACGCATAAAAGTTTAAAGCACAATCATCCCTAAAATGTCTTAAACATGCCTCTATGTTTTCTTCAGAATCTACACGTTCTGATTCTCCGTGTAGTAGACCCCACATAAGATTTGGAGCTGACTCTGAAAAACATTTTATAGGTGCGGAAATGAAGATTTCATTCGTTAAAAGGTTTTTTAATTGAATTCTATAGATTCCAGGTTCGTTGAAGTAGAGATTAGGTAGAATAACGAATCCAGTTTCAGGAATAAATAATTGCCAATTAAGGTTTTCTCTTAGATGTTCATAGGAGAGTTCAATACGTGTATTTTCTGGAGAGAAGTTCGTAAGGTTATTGAACTCATCTTCAAACCGCACGGTGATATCGAAGCGTTTATTCTTTACAACATAGGAAGGTGTAAAAATCTGGATATGTTTAAGAACATTACCTCGAATATCCATGGTAAAGATATCGGGCTCATCATAGTTTCCCTTACCTTCGGTATCTACATAAAGATAGAAAGGTTTTCTACGTTGAGTAAATAGCTGAGCACCATTTCCTGCTTCATCTGTTTGCGGATGTTCTGGAGAAGGCCCGAGAATAATAGTAAGAGTCTCACCGGCTTCTAATTCATAGGGGAGGGTAAATTCGTATTGATGAACCAGGCTATTGGGTATGGGGATCATTACGGCAGTAAGAATATCCCCTCTGGGTGTTTCTAAATAGATAGTATTGCGAGATTGTTTTAGATCGATAGAGGGAGTTTCCCAATCTATTGGCCTTCCTTGACATCCCAAGTCAAATTTAAGTTTTGTTCCTTCAGGAAGATAGTCAACTAGAGAGTAAAGAAATTTCCACGTGGATATTTGCCCAGCTCTAGCTACGGAAGGATTAACATAACAAACAGATCTGCGCATAGTAACATAGCGGGTTGGAATCAACTGAAGGCATTATCATACACGAGAAAAAGGTTTTTCTCAATCTTCGTCTTTGCTTAATGTTTGTAATGCTTCCTGTACGCTATTGAACATTTTAAAATATGAGAGGAATCCGGTAACGTATAAAGTTTGCTCTATTGTTTTAGGGACACAGGTAAGAACAATTTTTCCCGAATGTTTTCCTACTTGGTGGTAGCTTTGTAAAAGAACTCGAATGCCAGCACTAGACATATAGTCTAAATTCGCGCAATCAAGCACGATATTTTTGATTCCTGAAGATAGGGATTGTGAGATATTTTCTTGTACTTCCGGAGAAGAGATCCCGTCAAGTTTTCCTTGGAGATGTAAGACAGCAGTGGTTCCGTGCTCTTCTTTTTGGATGTTATTCATTATCGATGATGCTCCCAAACCTATGGTGATTTCTCAAGACCTAACTCTCGTAAATCTTTAGGTTTTTTGCAAAGAGATTTTTCTATTCTTTTGTTTCTCTGTATATTATAGGAAGTTACGAAGGAGATAGTTTCTTTTTTCTTGGGGTGATTTTGAGTTTGCCTACACTACGTTCTGAGCAAGTGATAATTTCGATATCAAAGTTTTCGTGATGAATTTTCATACCTTTTTGTGGGACAGCACCAACTTTATGAAAAACATGTCCTCCTAAGGTGTCATAGCTATTTTCATGATGGATTTTTAGATTAAAATATTCCTCAGCATCAGAGATATTCATACGTCCATCTACGATCCAAGAGTTTCCAACTTTTTTATAAGGAATATCTTCTTGAACGTCATACTCGTCAGCAATTTCACCGAAGATTTCTTCGATGATATCTTCCATGCTGACGATTCCTTCAGTAACACCATATTCATTTACTATGATTGCTAAGTGGCGATGTTTCTGACGGAATTCTTGAAGTAGTGAAGAAGCTTTTTTAATTTCCGGAGCATACAATGGAGGCTTAGCTACTGAAGAGACGGGTTGAGAGGAGTCTATAGATTTAGGATACATGGCCAACAAATCTTTTACCAGAAGTACGCCAGTAATATTATCGATATTTTTTTTATACAGAGGAATCCGGCTATAGCCTTCTTCTACGATAGCTGGGAATGCATTGCGGATGGGTGTATCTTCTTGAATAGCAAAGATATCTACTTTAGGAATCATAATTTCTCGAACGATCAATTTATCAAAAGATGATACAGCTTCAGACAGTTGATTCTCCATTTCTGAACTATGAATTTTAGGATCGTCGTCAATGTTATTGATGGAGCGTTGGAAGGGGAGAAAAAATGCTTGAAATAGAGAAGAGATGAAACATAGGGCGGAGCTAATTCCTCTATGGAGTTTTATACAATAAGGAAGGAAACCGTAAGCTAAAGGAGCTGCAAGGATATAAATTACCCAAAAGGTAAGAGATAAGCTTTTAGTTGAGAATGCATACTTAGAGTAAATAGTGATTCCCAAAATTCCGTACAAACTAAGTAATACGGAGGCTAAAAGAGCAGGAGTATTTGATTGGCAGTGTTGTCGGTGCTGTTTATTATCTTCATCTTGTGTTTTGACAGATTTTTGTGTGAGTGCCGTCGCGAAAAGGAGAAGGAGGATAGAAATTGCTAATAGGAAATCAAGCATTTTAATCTGATAAAAGTGCGTCTTTTTCTCTTAACATACATAGCGCTTGATTTTCTTTACCTCTCATTTTTTTTCTTTCTTCAGGAGTTAGATCATCATATCCAAGCATGTGTAGGAGAGAATGAACAACATAACGAGAAATCTCTTCATATAGAAGATCAGAATCTTCAGCACGATCTTTCAAAAACCGTATAGCGGCTTTCGGGCTAATGAAGGCTTCCCCAAGAATATGAGGTTGAGAAGTAGTTCCAGGGGAATCTATAGGCAGGGTAATAGTATCCGTCAGTGAGGGATCGGAGAATATTTCATCGTGAAGTTGTGCTAAAGCTTCATCTTCCAAGAAATAAACATATATTTGATCTGTCTGAATTTTCCAATGTTGTAGGCAACAAAGGACTAGTTTTTTCGCTGATTGTATCCGAATGGGAACATCACTTTGCTTGTTGAAAATACAAACTTCTATAGGAACTTCTTTCAAGATAAATCAGCGTAGATTTTTTATTTCATTACAGGAGTTTTAGGAAGGCCTGTAGCTTTTTTTGCTGTAGCATCATTCCAACGGCCTAGTTTACGCAAAACGTCTATCCGTTCAAAACGTTTAAGCACGTTTCTTTTGGTTTCCCCTTTAATGGATTTACCGTAACTACGATGTCGTGACATAACTGGTACTCTAGTAACTAACTAATTTGTGGAATAAAAATACTTTCGCTGCTTACAGCATTTTTACGTGCTTTGTAAGCGATTCTTGGAGCGGGTTTAGGATGAGTAATCGCGTAAACAGGTTTACGCTTTTTTGGACTCACTGCTCTTCGACGAGCTTGTTTACTCATGCGTGTCATAAGATAACTCGATATTTAACTTTTTAATTCTCCAAAGTGATCGAGAGAAAGATCGGAGACTTATAATTAAGGAAAAGGATAATCAAAGGAACGTTTTTTTTCAATAGGATGACCCATTTATCACTGAGGATTTTGCCCTAAAGCTTCAGTAATTGGGGAACATGAGGTATTTGATCCTGAAGTAAGCACACCACAAGAAATAATATATTTGAAAGCATCCTCGATTTTCATATCCAAGAAAGTAATATCAGATTTTTTAAAAAGAGTGAGAAAACCTGAAGTGGGGTTAGGTGTTGTAGGGATAAATACTGTAATCATAGGATCTTCGGGATCATCAGAGCAGATATTTGGTGCATCCCCTGCAACGAGACCAATACAACGTGTTTGTGCATTAGGGAAAGGAACCATAACAACTTGTTTGAATGATCCGGATTGGGATCCGAAGATTGTTGTCATGACTTGTTGAGCAGCCTTATAAACAGTTTTTATAATAGGGATTCTGTGAAGAATTTTATCGTAAATAGATAGCAGAGATTTGAAGATCATTAAACGTGCAAGAAATCCTAGAAGGACTGTAGCGAAGAATAATCCGAACAAGAGGATGATCTGTAAGACGAATTTCAGTAGAGCTTTGTGTTTGGAATAAAAGCTGATACGTTCGAAAAATCCTGAAACCAGGCCAACAAACGGCTGAGTAAGAAAATTCATTATCATTCCGACAATAGCAAGAGTAATTGCTAGGGGGAGAAGGATAACCAGGCCTGTAATAAAGTGTTTTTTCATAAATCACTATTGTTGAGTTAGAGGATTTCTAGTTTTAATTGAACTAACATAAGAACAGAGTTTACGATATGGCTCCATAATATTTTGTTAGATTTTTCTTGCCATGTCAGAGGTTGGAATATTTATATTCTTTATGTTTAATTTTTTTTAGCAATTTTCAATGCTTTTTTCTCTAAATTTTTTTTTAATTTTTTATGTTTAATAAAAATCTCCAGGGAAGATCACGGTGCTCTTCGGCATAATCAATACCTATGCGAGGTGTTTGTGTAATTGTTCCTGAAATTTTTTCTTTGCTTATATGAAGATTTGGTGAGGTGAGAGACAGGGTATTATGTTCAAGGGTAAGATTGAGTGCTTGACAAACTTTTCCTGGTCCATTGGCAATCAGGTGTTTAGGTTTATTTTGCCATCGACGTCTTTCAATCATAATATCTTCTCCCTCGTGAGGAAGAATAGCCCGAATCAATACTGCGTGAGGAAGATTTTTATCCCCAGTTACTACATTGAATAAAGAGTGCATGCCATAGCAGCGATAGACATAAGCAATGCCTCCACGGCTATACATAGGAATATTTCTTTTTGTTTTCCTATAGTTATAGGCATGGCAAGCTTTATCGTCCGGTCCGCGATATGCTTCTGTTTCTATGATAAACCCTGAAGTTGTTTTCCCTGAGAATTTGGTTATGAGAATATGTCCTAGTAACTCTTTTGCTAAATAAAGAACATCATCGTTTAGAAAAAAACTTTCAGGAAGCATTATTCTGTTTTCCTTTTTCTTCTAGTTCTAGGTTTTTTTTCCGGATTAGATTGTTTTTTACTACCTGTTTTTGGTGTTTTGGTTACCAAAGACCAGGTAATTGCCTGATTAAGAAGGTTCACTTCCGCAAGTTTTATCTCTATTATTGCTCCAGGACGCATTTTGCTTGGAAGATCATCGGGAGAAGTTTTCTTTTTCAAGGAATATTCTTTGGGCAGTTGCGCTGCTGGGATACAACCTTCTTGGCAAAACTCTGGAACCGTGAAGAAAATTCCTTCAGGATTTGTTGTAATAATAAAGCCTTTATAAATTGTTTCAGGTTGTTCTTTTAAGAACTTATCTAAGAAACGGGTCTTCTTAAGATTTTCGAAAGCAAATTCGGCTTTTGCAGCTATGCGTTCTTGTGTTGAGCAGGCTCTTACGATGTGTTCTAAGCGAGTTTCTTCTATAGACATAGGATGAAATAGAAGTCTATGAACAACAAGATCAATGTAGCGACGAATAGGGCTTGTAAAATGTGTATAGAAATCGAGTTTTAATCCGTAATGCCCCTTATTTTCTGTTGAATATGAGGCTGTTTTCATACTCCGTACAAACTGTGAGTGTAGAATTGATTCTAAAGGATGCCCTGCAGTGCTTTCTTGTAGTAAATATTGGTAATCAGGTTCTTGAGCCGGTGTCATGATAATATCAAAACCCATAGCTTTTGCCATCTCTTGGAATGAGAGTAGGCTCTCATCATTTGGAGATTCATGAATTCTAAATGGTAGAGTGACTCCCTGATGGGAAATATGATAGGCAATCACTTCGTTAGCTTTAAGCATAAACTCTTCGATGAGTTTATGTGATAGAGTTTGTCGTGTTTCTATAAGAGCTACAGGTTCTTGAAGATTATCTAACGACATAGTAAATGAAGGTAGAACGAGTCGGATGCAACCACGTTTTTCTCGAATATCCGCGAATTTCTCGCTTAATTCTGCCATAGCAAGGAGAGTTTTTGATATAGGATGAGGCTGTTTGTTTTCTACAATCTCATCTACTTCATCGTAGGTCATACGGTATTTGCTTCGAATCACGCTACGAAATACTTCGTAATCAGATAAATGTCCTTCCTTAGTAAAAGTCATAAATACCGACACTGCAAGCCGATCTACATTAGGTTTTAAGCTGCAAAGGTTGTCAGAAAGTGCTGAAGGCAACATCGGGATTACTTTTCCAGGAAAGTAAATAGAGTTACATCTTTTACTCGCTTCTTGATCTAAAGCAGAATGTGGTGTCACGTAGTGAGAGACATCTGCAATATGAACACCAAGAATATAATTGTCATTGTTATCATAAGTTAATGATACGGCATCATCAAAATCTTTTGCGGTTATCGAATCAATAGTAAAACACAAAAGATCGCGAAGGTCTTTTCGTGATCGTAGAGCTTGACTGATATGCTTTTGGGAGAAATGGCTAGTTTCTTCAATAACAGCTTCTGGGAAGTCTTCTTCAATAGCATATTCTGCTTTTATACAAGGGAAGTCTGATTTGGCATTGGAGATATTTCCGATAAATTCGAGCATTTCCAATGGAGGAGGTTCTTTAGATTCAGGTTTTTCCTTCCATGCAGGGGTACTTAATAATAAACGATCCCCAAGTTTATAGGAGCGTTTGGGGAGAAGTTTTGCTTTTACAGGGATATCTGGTCCTAAGGCGTTAACACAAACGAAAGCAGTTGTTGCGTCAATTACCGAGGTTATAGTTCCTACGAGAACCGTCTTTCCTCTAGATACAACTTGGTGAATTACTCCCTTTCTTTTTTCCCCTTCTTTAGAATTTGGGAAAAGAGAGACAATTACATGGTCTCCGTCTAAAGCACCTTTTAGGTCCCTTGCAGGAATAAAAATATCAAAAGGATATTCCTCAGGGTGATCAGGTGTGACGAATCCAAAACCTTTCTTGGCATGGACAAATAGGACACCAGAAATTAAGATTTGCTTAGAGCTTCTTCTAAAGCCTTTAGGTCTTCTTTTTCTTATTTTTTTCACCAACTTTGCTCCATGTCTGAAATTATAATTTTCATGGGTTTACCTAGCCTTTGTTGGATGTTTTTAATGCAAAGATATTTTTATGGATAGGGTTAAAAAGAAAATTCCCTATCCCTCTGCAGAGAAATAGGGAATAAACGATAAGATTTTTAGGATATTAATCGTTAGGTTTATCTACGATTTCAACATCCGCATCTTCAATGTTATCATTATTTGAACTTGAGGAAGCAGAATTTCCTGAAGGTGGTTTTGTACTGAAGCTATGTTTTTTCAAATCTTCTGTATTGATATTAGGACCGCCTTGAGCGTTAGCAGCTGAAGACGCAGCAGCAGATGCAGATTGTGATTGCATAGCTTCTCCAATCTTTTGCATATGACGACTGAGTTCTTCAGAAGCTTCTTTGATTTTCTCAATAGGAGCATCTTCTTTAAGAACTGTACGTACTTTTTCTATACGCTCTTCAATTTCTTTGACTAAAGATTCAGGGATATTTTCTTTATAATCACTGATGGCTTTTTCAGCTCTGAAGATCATACTGTCAGCTTCGTTTCTTACGTCGGAAGCTTCGCGGCGTTTTTTATCTTCTTCTTTATTTTTCTCAGCGTCATTGATCATTCTTTGGATTTCATCTTCTTTTAATCCAGAACTTGCTTCGATACGGATTTTTTGCTCACGACCGCTAGCAGCATCTTTTGCAGATACATGAAGAATTCCATTAGCATCGATATCGAAAGCAACTTCGATTTGAGGGTGTCCTCGAGGTGCTGGAGGAATATCTGTAAGGTCAAATCTTCCGATTTCTTTATTGTCTTTTGCCATAGGGCGTTCCCCTTGTAAGACAACAATAGTTACTGCAGGTTGGTTATCTGCAGCTGTTGAGAAAATTTGTTTTTTTTGTGTAGGGATCGTAGTGTTTCTCTCTACGAGAGGAGTCATCACGCCTCCCAGAGTTTCGATACCTAAAGAAAGAGGAATCACGTCGAGAAGTAGGACATCTTTTACTTCACCACCAAGAACACCCCCTTGAATAGCTGCTCCGATAGCAACAACTTCATCAGGGTTTACACCTTTATTTGGTTCTTTACCGAAGATGGATTTTACTACTTCCTGAACTGCAGGCATTCTTGACATGCCCCCAACGAGCAATACATCATCAATATCACTAGCAGAGAGTTTCGCATCTGCTAAAGCTTTTTGACATGGAGCTTTTGTGCGTTCAATTAAACTAGAAGCTAACTTTTCAAAATGAGCACGTGTTAATGTTAGAGTTAAGTGTTTAGGTCCACTAGCGTCCATAGTGATAAACGGCTGATTAATCTCTGTGGAAGACATTCCTGAAAGTTCGATTTTTGCTTTTTCAGCAGCATCTTTTAGCCTTTGAAGAGCCATATTATCTTTACTAAGATCAATACCTTCTTGTTTTTGGAATTCTTCGATCATCCATTTAATAATAACTTCATCGAAGTCATCACCTCCTAAATGGGTGTCCCCATTTGTGGAAAGCACTTCAAATACGCCATCGCCAATCTCTAAGATGGAGATATCGAAAGTTCCTCCTCCAAGGTCAAAGACAGCGATTTTCTTATCACCAGCTTTATCAATTCCATAAGCAAGAGCTGCAGCTGTTGGTTCAGGAATAATACGTTTGACATCTAAGCCTGCGATACGTCCAGCATCTTTTGTAGAAGCTCTTTGAGAATCGTTGAAATAGGCTGGAACAGTAATCACAGCTTCTGTAACGGGTTCTCCAAGATATGCTTCAGCAGTCTCTTTCATCTTTATAAGAACTTGAGCGCCAATTTCTTCAGGTGTGTATTGTTTTCCATCTACTAGGAAGACGACATCACCATTAGATCCTGAAGCTACCTTATATGGTACTGTTTTAATTTCAGATTCTACTTCAGAATGTTTTCTTCCGATGAAACGTTTTGTAGAGGCTAATGTTTTTTCAGGATTTGTGACAGCCTGTCTTTTTGCAGGAATTCCTACTAAAGTTTCGTTCCCTTTGAATGCTACGATAGAAGGTGTTGTGCGTGTTCCTTCTGAAGAGGTAATGACTTTAGCTTGTCCGCCTTCCATTACAGATACGCAGGAGTTGGTCGTTCCTAAGTCTATCCCTATAATTTTACTAGATTTTTTTTGTTCGCTCATGATTCTTACCTAATCTCTAGGGGGTTTATTTTATTTTTCTACTTCTTCTTTTCCTTGAGGTGCGGGTGCCTTCGCTACTTTGACTTTCGCAACACGTATGGGGCGATCTCCGATTTTATAGCCTTTAGAAAATTCTTCCACGATAGTACCTTCGGGGACTTTTGTAGTTTCTTCTGTTTCCATTGCTTCATGTAAAAATGGATTAAATTTTTGTCCTACTGAGGAGTATTCAATGATACCCTTCTCTTCAAAAACTTGTTTAAACTGTTGTAGGATCATATTGAATCCTAAAGCCCAATTTTTCACTTCATCTGACATTTGTGATGCGAATCCTAAAGCTTTTTCCATGCTTTCTATAGGGACTAAAAAGTCTATGAGAGCATTTTCCACTGCATATTGCATCATTTCTTGGCGTTCTTTTTGCATGCGCTTGCGGGCATTTTCTGATTCCGCAAGGACCATTAAGTATTTATCATTTTTTTCTTTTAGCTCCGCTTTTAACGTGGCTATTTCTTGTTGGAGATCCTGAATCTCATTATCGGGAGTAGGAACTGAAGAATTTTCTGCTTCATGTTCGTTAGAGGAATCTGTCATGACGTCTCCTTAGGGGGTAAGAGTTTTATAGAAGAGTATCTTGCCAGTAATGTAGGTTCTTTGGAGAGTTTAGGATCGGAAGGACAAGGTCTTCTGAAAGATAATTTAAACTTATAGAAACTTTGTGTCAGGCTTGCTTTGATTTTCTCTGCAAATAGTGTAAGGGTTCTATAAATCTCCTTATAGGGAAGATTGATAGGGCCTAGCACACCAAAGGCTCCTAATGGAGTGCGATTCATATAGTAAGGAGTCGTAATAACAGCACATTGTGGGTTTGGAGTTCCAAAAATATCAGAAAGCTCATTACCTATAAATGCTGTGGGTCGGTCTCTGTGCATACCAATATCTAAAAGTTTACACATATGGCGTCGGTTTTCAAAAAATGATAATCCTAGAGCTAGCATATCGGGATCTTTAAAAGACTCATATCTTAAGAGTTTTGATAATCCTGTTTGATATAAATCTTCCTCACTGAAATTACAATAACGGGTGAGATAACGTACTACGACTTCGTTATATAGAGTCATCCCTAGATCTTCTTCTTTTTGTGAAAGAATCTCGGTTGGGGATTGCTTACGGACATAACTTTGAAGAAAGGTTTCGATACGTTTTAAAGAAGCTGGATTTGATGTTTCTGATAGCCATAGGGTGTCTGTAAATACCTGACCGAATTCTGTGGATAGAATGACAACAGCGCGTTGTTCATCCACCAAAGAAAGTTGGATATTAGTTACGGAGTCATTTTCAAATCGCGGAGAGGAAAAACATGTAGGCAGTTGTAGCGCTTCTCCTAAGAGTTCTGATGCCTTTTGTAAATCTTTGACGATATTTTGGCTTTCTTCGGGCAATTGATTTAACAGATTTATTGTAGATTCGGGTAATTCTTCCTGAGAAAAGTCTGCGCAGTGGTCCACATAATAACGAAAAGCTAGATCCGTGGGGATCCTACCCCCGGAGATGTGATTCTTTTTTAGAAATCCTTCTGCCTCTAACTCCGAAAAATAATTACGAATAGTTGCCGTACTTAGATTGGAAGATTCATATTCCTTCAGAGTTTTTGACCCAACAGGCTGACCTGTTTTTAAATACAGTTCTGTTGTTGTTAAGAGTATGTAAAGAACCTTAGACTCTCGTTTTGAGATCCACGACCTGGACATGTCAGTTTTCCAATATAAGTAATCTATTCGCTGGTGACTATTATAGGAAAACGGTCTCCTGAGGTCAAGGTTATTTAGCACTCGATTCCAAAGAATGCTAATCTATCTCTAGGAAATGGGGGAGAAACCACGGGGTTTTGGAAAATAATTCTCACACCAGTTGAAAAAATCTTTTGGTTCTACGGAAAACTTTTCTTTGGATCGAGATTCTATTTCAAGTATCCCAGAGCTTTGGAAAGTTTTGCCTAGAATAAGCTTGTACGGAATTCCAATAAGATCGCTATCCTTTAATTTAAATCCAAGTCTTTCATTGCGATCATCTAATAGAGGAGCATAACCATAATTTTGGAGATCTTTATAGATTTTTTCAGCAGCTTCTTGAGATGCAGAGTCACCACCATTGTAAAGAATAGCGATATCAAAAGGAGCAATCGCTTTAGGCCAGACGATGCCACGATCATCGGCAAGTTGTTCTATACAAGCAGCTAAGGTTCTGCCAATGCCAATGCCATAGGTTCCCATCCAACAGGTTTGTTGTTCACCCTGTTCATTTTGGAAGCCTACTTCGAAACATTCTGTATAGCGTGTACCTAGATTAAAAATATGCGCAACTTCTACACCTTCAAAGATTTCATAGGGAGAATTGCCATTTGCTGGGCAAAGATCTCCCGCCTCAGCAAGAAGGAAATCCGCATATTCAGGTCGGGGAATATCTCGATCCCAGTTTACGTTTTTGTAATGTTTATCTTTAGTGTTCCCTGCACAGACAAAGTTTGTCATACAGCGTGTGGTTTCATCAGCATAAAATTCGATAGGACAGTTTAAAGGACCGATAAAGCCTTTTTCTGTGCCTAGATGTTTTTGAATTTCCTCATCTGAAGCTAGGATGCACTCATCAGCATTAAGTTTAGAGCGTATTTTAGTCAGATTGAGCTGACGATCTCCTCGGATGCCTATAGCAGCAAACTTGTCTTTTTCTCCATATGAGAGCTTAACCACTAGAGTTTTAATGATTTTATGAGGGGGAAGGGAGAAGAAGTCCTGGAGATTTTCTATTGTTCGTACATCAGGCGTGATTACTTCTTCTATAGGGAGATGTTCTTTATCATACGTATATTGTTGAGGTTGTGAAACCGCAGCTTCAATATTCGCACCGTAAGCACCACTCACACAAATAGTATCTTCTCCTAGGGAACAGAGAACATGGAATTCCTCGGATTTCCCCTTGCCAATCTTTCCTCCATCCGCCTCTACAATAACATATTTGATTTCCAATCTATCGAATATATTTTGATAGGCTTGTCTAAGCTTGGCGTATTGCTCATTCATCTGTTCCGGAGAATCTGAGAATGTATAGCTGTCCTCCATTAGGAATTCTCTAGCGCGCATCAATCCGAATCTTGGTCGGATTTCGTCTCGGAATTTTGTTGCGATTTGATACAGATGGATAGGCAATTGTTTTCTTCCTGATAGCCATTGAGAGACAAACATGGAAACGACTTCTTCATGAGTAGGAGCAAGGCAGAGTTCTTTATCCTCTCTATCCTTTAGAGTATAGAGCAGGCCTTCAGAGCGGAACGCTTCCCAACGCCCTGTCTTTTGCCAGAGTTCTGCAGGATGAAGAATGGGAAGCACAAGTTCTTGACCTCCAATGGCATTTAACTCTTCGCGAATAATATCCATCATCTTAAGAGCTACACGCCAAAATAATGGAGTATAGGTATAGATTCCTTTTGCCGTTTTGAAAATATATCCAGCTTTTTCTAGAAGCTCATAAGATAAAACAGCGGCTTCTTTATTTGCATTTTTAGAAGTTTTGTAAAAAAGCTGGGAAGTTTTCATAAGGTAGCAATCACAGATCTTTGATTTTTAACTAGTAGACACTGAAATAGATATTCTTTTTCTGTATCGAAATATAGAAGTCTTTACGAATCGATAAATCTTAACACAGCAGCTTTTCTTGATCAATTGCTAGTATTAACTACAAATGATTGTTTTTAGTTAATATTATTTACATTCCTCTTTTGTTTTTAAAAAATAAATATCCAATTAGATATAAATATAATTAGTTGAAAAGAAGATTTTTTTATTTTTTTATTCGGTAATCTTATGTCATCAGTAAGTGGAAGTTCTGGTCAAAATCCTAATCCTATTCCAGAGGATCCAAACGCCCATTTGGATAATGTGGATAATACAGATAGCTCTTCTCAAGATCAGGAAGGCGCAGCTGGTGGTGTTACTGAAACAGGATTGAGTGTTGAGGTTTTATCTGCTGGGGAGGTGGCGAACATAGATGCTGCAATTGCTGATATTCAAGATATAGCCAACTCGGTGATCGTTGTTGGGATGCCCTCTAGTTTATCCCCATTATCAGCGGAAGCGGCGGGTATCACCGAAGAAATTGTGAGTGATCTTCATAAAAAAGAAGAAGAACTTTTCGGTAAGGTTGATCTGTTTTCAGATGCTTTATTTGATGGCGTCGAAGAAACTAAGACTTTAGTTGATAACTTGAAAAGAAGGATTGAGGATTTTCAGAAGACGAAACTTGGTGCTGCAGGACAATCATCTAGAAAATCTATCCAAGATAGTGATCTCGAAGAACAATTTCTTGATTTGCGTCGTGGAGTGGCCTCGTTAAACGGTCGTATAAATGCATTGGAAAGTACAGCAGTGCGTCTGGTGTCTGCTTTGGGGGATACGCATCATGAGATAATGAGCATGTCTATGGAGGATTTAAAGACTGCTTTTGGAAGACGCTATGAGGAAATTATTTCAAACCTAAATCACATTGGATTGCGTTTAGGTGAGGAAGGTTGGAAAATTGACTCTAGAGGTGCTATTCCTAAAATATCTCAAGAGATTCAAAATGTGCGTCTTCTTTTAGAAGAGATGCATATTCCTACAGAGGAAGAGTTCATCCGATCAGCTACAGAATCACCGGAGGAAGCAGCAGCAACAGTTTCTTGCTGTCAAGCTTTTGTCAATAAGTTAAAGACATTATGGAATACCTTAGTACAGATGTTTCACACTCTGTATGACAAAATGCTATTTTTCTTATTCTGGATAGTGAAAAAGATTCGTAGCAAACTGCAGTTTCCTTCTGCAGATAAGAATGAGAAAAATCCTAGATTTGAAAATCCTTTTGCCTCTACATCAGGAACTACTTCGGAACGTCAAAATACAGCTTCGGTAAGAACTTCGGTTTCTGGAAGGGGAGATTTATCTGATGAGGATACGATACGTCGTCCTGAAGATAACACTATAGAAACTCAAGATGTTGATAATCAAGATGGGAAGGACAAGAAAGCCTCTGAGGATGATTCTTAAGATTATATAAGTAAAGAAAGCTTCTTACTGTCCGTTTGAGTGTTGTCTTTTTTAAAATGCTCTAGTATGTTCACTCTTGTTACTACGGATTGTTTAGGACACCTTTATTTATGAATATCAAAAGAAAACGCTCATTACCAGTGTGTTTGGGGATGATGTTTCTGCTAATTACGGGCTGTTGTCCCTTTGCAGATAGAAATACTTCCTGTTCTCCTAAAAAGTATCTTCCTATTGTAAGTCATCTTCTAGAACTTTGTGATTTGCCTGAGGTAGAGACCCCTGAGGAATTAGTAGAGGTAACAAAGCCTTTATTATTAACTCGGGAGCAGCGTATGGCTGCTGATTTTGATTCTTTGCCAATAAAGGACGATCATGCTTTTTATAATGATCTTTCTTTATTGAGAATGACGCAGGTAGTTCCTGCTTATGCAGCTACTTATGGAAGCGCTGTAGTCTTTGGTGGTACACTTGCGACCATTCGTCAGCGTTTAGATTTCCTCATTCGTGAATGGAATCGTGGTGTACGTTTTAAAAAGATTATTTTCCTATCAGGAAGAAGAGAGCGTTATGCCAAGGTTGAAAACCCTGATCAATTTTATGACAACCGTCATAATCCATTTCCTATAGAAGAAAATTGGAATCCTGGAGAGCACAAACTTCCTTCTTCGGAAGACGAAATCGCTAGGTTTGTTTGGATGCAGATGGTAGTTCCTACTGCGTGGAGAGATACTTCTGGCGGTGTTGATGTAGAATTTCTAGTTGCTGAACCTGCAGAGGGTCAAAAGTATGGAACGCGTCATGATACATTAAAAATTCTTCGTGCGTATCATGGAGATGGTTCTGAGCGCATTTTATTTGTAAGTAGCCAACCTTTTATCCATTTAGATCGTTCTCGGGTAACTAAGCATTTTGATAAGGAAAAATACGATATTTCTGGCCCTGGATTTGCGCAAGCAATTCTGAAGCACGATTGGGCTCCTAGAGTATGTCTACATTCTTTAGCGGCATGGGCAAGTGAAACTGATGGTTATCTTACAATATCCCAGGAGTAATCCTTGAATGAGGAATATTGGATTTTGGAGGTAAAAGTTACCCCAAAATCTAAAGAAAATAAAATCGTCGGATTTGAAGGTGAAGTATTGAAAATACGTGTCACCGAAGCTCCAGAAAAAGGAAAGGCTAACGAAGCAGTGATTGCTTTGTTAGCCAAAACTTTATCTCTTCCTAAACGTGATGTTACGTTGATTTCAGGGGAGACCTCCAGGAAAAAGCGACTTCTATTACCCAAGGCTACGGAGTCTATAGTCTCTAGTTGGCGAGAATGTAGATTTTAAGCTGGACTACAAGTTTTTTCAGCCTCTGGCTTATCACTTTTTACAGCGGCTTTCTTATCTCTATTATCTTTAAAGATAATAGAACGGAATTGCTTGCGTTCGGCTCTGTTGATTTTTAAACCTAGACGGCGGATAACATCTTCGTTGAATGTTGTTGTTTGTGGTAGCGGTTCAGCGATGATTTTACGTAATCCCTCGATATCTTGGTGTCTATTGAGTAAATGATACACCATTTGGGCTGCTTGTTTCCCAGATTTTTTAAAATCGACACCACAAGCAACGCATGCTCCTTCAGCTACTAAAGAAAAATCATCGGTAATTACGGGGATTTTTTCTTTAAGGATATCTTCGATAAATGTCGTTCTTTGTTTATGTGCTAAAGAGGAAAAAGGAATAAAGATAGCAGAAGGATGTTTGTCGATAGCCTGTTGGATACGTGTTTTAAAATTTGCAGGTGTTACAGTAATTTCTGTAACAGCGATTCCTGATGCATGGAGTTTCTTCTCAATTTCTTTTTGCAATGCTGAGGGAAAGGGTTCAGCAGGTTTTATATAGATTAAAGATTCGGCATTTGTTCTTACTGCTTGTATAGCAAAACAGCATTGATTGATATCTAGAGTATCATTAACACCGTAGATATTTGTTTGCTTTTTAGGGAAAGTCAATGTTTCTCCTTCAGGAACGGCAGCATAGATAATCGGTTTTTTTGTTTCGATTTGGCTCATAATTTTTGTTGCTATAGAACCTAGGGTGACAATAGCTACAACATCTTGATCACTATGTAACGTGCGAGCGAGTTTCCTCGCTTTAACAACGCTATCTTCAGCGTTCACAACAAGAACTTCTGGAGAATTTTCTAATGTTTTTAAAACATCTATGCAGCTTTGACTACAATCTTCGAGTATTGAATGGGAAAAAGATAAGAATACAGCGACTTTAGGAGATCCTTGTTCTGGGTTTGGTGAAGAAACAACTACAGAAATAAAAGAACAGACAATAGAAAGAAAGAAAGTATATTGAGCAATTTTACGAAGAATCATAGTGACAACACCATTCTATCATATACAGATGTTAGAGTTAACCGTTGGCAAGCTGCAACAATATCTTCTGTTTTTCCTAAAGAAGAAAAGCGAACAAAACCTTTTCCGCACGCGCCAAATCCTTTACCAGGAGTGATGGCAATATGATACTGGTGTAAGAAAAAGTCAAAAAAATCTTCGTCAGGAATAATATCGGGGACTTCAACCCAAAGGTAGGGAGCGTGCTCGCCACCGTATACAGAAAATTCAGCTTTTTTTAGAGCCTCGCGCAAAAGTGAACTATTATGGCGATAATGCGCGATAGTTTCTAAATTTGGAAATAAAGAAACTCCGGCAACTGCGGCTTCTTGAACAGGTAAAGAAGCTCCATTGAATGTTGTATATAGGAAACGTTCCCAATCACGAATTACAGAAAGACCATCGCTGTATTGAAGATCTTTGGGGACTACATTCCATCCTAAACGTACTCCTGAAAATCCTAAAGACTTAGAGAAAGAATTAATTTCTATAGCACAAGAGCGTGCTTCAGGAATTTCAAAGATACTTTTTGGTAGGGAGGGATCAGAGATAAATGCGCTGTAGGCAGCATCAAATAGAATTATACTTCTATTAGAGTTAGCATAGGCAATAAGTTCTTTCAGTTGCTCTTTAGTTAATACAGTGCCTGTAGGATTGTTAGGAGAACATAAACAGAAAATATCTATGACTTCTTCTTGAGGAATCACAGGAAAGAAATTAGTTGCTTTTGTACAGGGAAGTTTAACAATCTTTTTAGCTCCTGCAAGAAGTGCTGTATCTATATATGCAGGATAGGAAGGGTCTTGGATGGCTACAGTTTTCTCAGGACCGAATAGGGATAGTAGACGGAAAATATCCATTTTTGCTCCGTCTGAGATAAAAATCTCTTCGGGAGAAATTTTCCCGTTATAGAAAACCTCAGAGAGTTTCTCTCTTAAAGCTGGCAGGCCTAACTCAGGACCATAACCGCGGTAGGTTTTCGGATTCCCTAATTTCTGTACAGATTTTGTAAAGATATCAATGACTGACGTATGTAGTGGTTGAGTGGTATCCCCTATAGATAGATCGATAATAGAAGCTTCTGGAAATTCTTCACGAAAAGTACGGATTTTTTGACGAATACCAGAGAAAAGATAGTTGGTTTCTAATTGTGAAAAGTTACTATTTCTTCGCATCGCGTTTTTTCGTTATCTGTGGTATATGTCAGACATCTTAAAAAAGGCTCTGCTTTTTTCATATACCTTTCTGTTTTTTCTAAAACAAACGTTCTTCGTTATCTAAGATCCACTAGAGAAATGTAAGTCGTTCCCTCTGAAAAATCATTAAGATTCCTTAATTTATTATTAAATACATTGTTTTTAGCATTTTAATTGGTTCTTATTTTCAAAATAAGTTTTATAATTTAATTAAATATTAAAAAGATTTTTTTAGGTTTAATTATGAATCCAATTAACCCTTACGGAAGTTCTGCTGCAGGACCATCTCGTGGCCCCGAAGATAATAAAGACGATCCTCTTCGTGGCGTAGGGGGAGGTTCAAGATTCACAAGAAGAGGTGCGATTCGTGGACAAAAAGGTGTGCGAGGTGCTTCGGGATATCTCGAATCTAGAATAGGCAGAACGGGTGGGAAGAAAGCTCATGAAGCTGCTGCTAAGGTGTTAGGATTGGGTCAGAAAATTAAAGAAACTGGGGAAAGAGCGGGATCTGCCGTAGGGGGTGCCGTAAGTGGAGCTGGAAGAAAAATAGCTGCCACTGCAAGGCAAGTAAAGAGCAAGATTCAAGAAAAGCTTGGTGGTAAAAAGGAGAAGAAAACTCCAGAACAAATAAAAATGAGAAATCTTGCTAAAGAAGCAAAAGCTAGGGTTGGGAAACTAGTTCCTGGAGGTAAGAGAAAGCAAGATATGTATACGCCTGAGCCTTTGGGCAAACCTTTCAAAATTCCTAGACCTGAAGTTAAAATAGATGAAGGTTCATCTAGTTTTAGCCCAGATTTGGGTGCTATAAAAGGGAATAAGAAACCAGTAGCAATCCCTAGAGCTAAAGTACCAATTGGAAAATCTAGTCCTTCTAAAGCTGAGGGAACAAGGAAATCCGCACGTTTACAACAAAAGGCAAAAACAGATGGTAAAAATGAGGGGTATAAGTTTAGCCCGGATTTAACCAAAGTGAGTTCTGAAAAGTTTATATTCCCCAAAGCTAAGGCTTCCGGTGGAGATGCTCCTAAAGCCGAGGGAACAAGAAAATCTGAGCGCATACGAGAGCAGAAAAGTAAGGGGATTCTTAAACAATCTGGAGGGCCTAAAACAGGTGGTAAGGGTGGAATCCGCTGGGCAGATCAAGAAGGCAAGCCTCTTGAACAATAGACGCTCTGACGTTTGATTAGATTTTCGTTTTGTAGAAAAGCTGCATCTTAAAAATATTGGGATGTGGCTTTTTTTATATAAAAATCCCACCCAGTTAACTGGAGTAACTGGATGGGAAAGGGAAAGTTTTCTTTTTTTTCGTGATGCTAAATTTACGTTTAGAATCACAAGCTTAGGAGTGATAGAGGAGTCACAGGCGGGCTGTTCCTGTGATTTAAGTATTCCAAACTCGTTCTTTTCCTTATAAATATTCTTATATTTTTGTCGTGCTGTTTTTTAACTTTAATTAATTTAATTCCTCTTTGTTAAAAGAATTATTTTTGTGTTTATCTTCTTCATAAGAGAAGTTTTAGCTCTCAAAATATGCAGCTTTTGTTTCTTTTGTCTTATTTTTTCTTGTTCTTGCCGAGTCTTTGGTTATGAGTTACATATTCCTTTCAGGATATTTTTGAGATCGATTTGATAAGATAGATTTTTTTGAATCTACGTTCGATTGTTGCTAAATAAATCAGCTCTTTCTATAGATTGTGGATACCATGGGAAGACTGTTACGTTATAGCTGCTGTTTATGCAGCGTAGTATTTATTTGCTATTTTTCATCTTGTTTAACTACTGTAGCTCAAGAAGCTGCACGTTGTCCTGATTGTGAGAGTTTTAGAAAAGCTGTTACTCGCTCAGATCAGTTACCAGAAAATATCCAAGAATCTGGAAATGGCTGTTATCTTACGGGGTATGTACAAGCTCTCGTAGATATGCATTTTTTAGATAGCTGTACTCAGGTAGTTGTTGAAGATAACGTTGCTTATGTATTTTCCCTTCCTGTGGATACAGTCCTTTCCAATGCGATTGTAGATTTCATTAAAGATTTACCCTGCATCACTGCTGTCGAGATTTGTGATAGTTCATATCAAGAATGTTACAATCGTTATAGAGAGGGTTGTCCTGTATTGCCAAAGCAGAAAGCTTTAGGAACGGAGATTGTCTGTGGTAAAGAGGGCGTGTGGTTGCCGCAAAATACTATACTTTTCGCTCCGTTAATTGCTGATCCCCGTCA
The DNA here is from genome assembly GCF_018343815.1 of Chlamydia crocodili. Lineage (NCBI taxonomy): Bacteria > Pseudomonadati > Chlamydiota > Chlamydiia > Chlamydiales > Chlamydiaceae > Chlamydia > Chlamydia crocodili. The sequence continues at coordinate 815,986 of NZ_CP060791.1, forward strand.
GGTAACAAATAGCGCCGGAATTCGTTTTAACGAGAAGGTCATCGGAAATCGCGTGGGTTCTGCTATTTTTGGTGGGGATTTTATTCTCCTACGTCTTTTCGATATTTCTAGATTTCATGGGGATTTAGATATTGGTCTTCAAGGTGGTGTCTTTTCTGTTTTTGATTTAGATCATCCTGATTCGTGCATGGTAAACTCTGACTTTTTCGTCGCGGGTCTACTAGGATTTGCTGTAGATAAATGGAGTTTCCGTTTGCGCCTTTGGCATCTTTCCTCACATTTAGGGGACGAGTTTCTTTTGGCTCATCCGAATTTTCCAAGATTTAATCTTAGTGATGAGGGAATCGATTTCTTTGCTTCTTTACGCTATAATGCGCAGCTGCGTCTTTATGGAGGTCTAGGCTATATTATCAGTCGAGATCTGACATTTCCTGAGCGCCCTTTATACATAGAGGCAGGAGCAGAATTACGTCCTTTTGGATTGCGAGAAGGAAATTTACACGCACAACCTATTTTTGCTATGCACTTTCGTTTTTGGGAAGAGCAGCGTTTTGGTATAGATCAAACCTATATTTTAGGTATGGAATGGTCAAAATTTCGTGATGTAGGCAGGAAAATCCGTGCGTTTGTTGAGTACCACCAGGGATTTTCTAAAGAAGGTCAATTTGTGCGAGAGCCGTGTAATTACTACGGCTTTCGCTTAACCTACGGCTTCTAAATCACACCTCTAAGAATCCATCAGGATAGGGAGGGTATTCCGGTCCTATAGGTAATGTATTATTGAGATATCTTCTGAAAATCTCGATTCCCGCCTGAGGAGTAGAAATACAGAATATGCAATTACTTACCCATTCTGAACCGCGATTTGTTCCTGCTTTGCAGTTGCTTTGATATGCAGGGGTAACCTTTTCTCTCCAATAGGATGCCGGCCCGATTAGGAATATAGGAACAGGAGGTTTCTTTCCTGTTTTTATACTGATGAGTTCAAGAGAAAATTCAAAGTCTGTTCCCATGCCTCCGGTAACAAATAGAGCAAGGTCTACATGAAAGTGTTCTTGACGTTGGATTAAAGAAGAGAGCCGGTAGGTCATTTTTGCTTGTGTATAAGGATTTGCAGCTTGGTGTGCTCCTGGAGATTGCTCAAAATCTACAGTATTACCACAAGAGAGAAGATTTAGTTCTGTAGCGACTTCATTCCCTATGGCCATAGCTCCTGGGCCGCCTCCCGTCATAATTGCTAAGGGAGTTTTTGGAGGGAATCCAGGAATAGGCAGAGCCTGGGTAAGATCGTGTATTCCTTTTAAAAATGCACGGAGATCTTCTTTATAACCTTCTGAAACGATACAAGAGCCATGAATACCAATAAAATAGGCAGAACGAAACTCTTGAACACGTTGAGTAGGAACAAACATTCCTGAATCTTTCCCACCACGTTTTACATATTGTAAAACGCGTTTAGAGACTTTATCTACCCAGAATGTAGAGATCCCTGCAAAGTATAAGTCCATAAGTAATGAACGGTCATGTTCAGAGAAATATTCTCCATAGGTATAGGAGGGTATTTGGAAATAGATTTGCTTTAGATAATAATTTACATGGTAAGAAAGTAACATACCTTTGAGACAGGCAGAAGGAAAGTATCTGGAGAAAAGTACTCCTTGACTTGTGATGTGTCCTGTTTCCATAGCTTGGAGGAAAGGAAAGCAGGGTTGTTCTTCTATGTATTCTTGCAGATTTGTAGGATAGGGTTCTGTTTTATCATACAAGGATTTCGCAGAACCGACTAACCAAGAATTTTGTGATAGTTCTGAAATTTCACTACCTTTAGAGATGAAGGTTGCGGCTTTTTCTTGGGTGCCTGGTGTAGTTTCAAAAATGTCAAAAATACATGGTTCAGATTCTAGAGAGGATTTTAGTAGATCACGATAACAGAAAAAAGAGTGTTCTTTATAGGGCTCAATAGTGAAAAATTCTAAAGGAATTGTTTCTACAGGGACAGAACTTGTTCCATAAAACTCGTAAATATCTCCAGACTCTTGTGTCGTGGGTTCTAAAATATTTGCTGCAGTATGTTTTACTCCTTCAGGAAGAAGAGAGTCTACAACGCGAGCAAACACCGTGCGAATATGCAACGGTTCAGTTTTTATAAGTAGTATACGGTCACGCAGGGGTAATTTTTCACGATCCACTTTATGTTGGTACAGAGAAAGGAAATTTCTTATTCTCATATTGGGTTGACCTAATGCTTTTCCTATTAGAGGTAGTAGGCCGTAAATTTTATGATCATAGTGAATCACTCCAGGAAGGGTAGGAAGAGAGACGACAAGACGATCATCGATAACGTCTAAAGAAATTAGGTGTTCTAATTTTTTGCCAAAACATAATAAAGGCATGCCTGATTTATCCGTATGTTTCAGCATTCTCTCTAGGTATTGTGGAGAGCGCACTAGTCTACGATCATCAGAAGAAAATAATTTCGCAATGTAATCTCCAGGTTCTAATAGGGTAAGCATAACGGAGGCTACGGGATCGTGACTGCTAATTTGTAGTAATAGACGGGCTCGGGAGCATTCTTTACTGAGCTCAGCTTCTTTGATCTTGGCATCTACGCCTAACTGTGCCAGTGAGCTTTTTAGATTGAGATGTAAGCAGTGCTGAGGTAAATGAAAACCCAAGAAGTACTCGGGGATATTTAGTATTTCTATTTCTCCTTCATAGACATTCGGCGAAAGCATGCGCAAAGGAGAGGTTAGATACCCATCAGGAGAAGTCGCATCATGGTTCCTGTGGAATAAATTATACATGTATCCTCCAAAAAAATCGGCTTTTCTAGCTCGAAGGTTTTGTTTTAGATGAAAAAGATTTTTAAGAAAACGGAAAGAAACGTCTTTGCGATTGAGAATTATTTTTCTCTGGATACAATGGAGGGTTTTTAAAAAGGATGGAAAATATGCGAATTCCAAGAAGCGTTGGTACACACGACGGTTCTTTTCATGCTGATGAGGTCACAGCGTGTGCATTGCTTATTTTGTTTGATCTTGTTGATGAAGGGAAGATCATCCGTACGCGAAATCCTGAGAAACTCGCAGAATGTGAATATGTGTGTGATGTTGGCGGAATTTATTCTGTAGATCAGAAAAGATTTGATCATCACCAAGTATCCTATGAAGGATCTTGGAGTAGCGCAGGCATGATATTAGATTATCTTAAAGAGCAAAGGCTTATCGATTTAGAAGAATATCATTTTCTAAATCAAACCTTGATTCATGGTGTTGATGAACAAGATAACGGAAGATTCTTTTCAAAAGAAGGCTTCTGTTCTTTTTCCGATATTATTAAAATATATAATCCTGAAGAAGGCAGGAATTCTTCAGATGCAGATTTCTTCTTCGCATTAAAATTTGCTATAGATTTACTGAAGCGCTTGAGAAATAAATTCCGTTACGATCGCATGTGTAGAGATGTTGTCAGATCTGCTATGGAAAAAGATGAATTCTGTTTATTTTTTGATCGTCCTTTAGCGTGGCAGGAGAATTTCTTTTTTTTAGGCGGAGAACAACATCCCGCAGCATTTGTGTGTTTCCCAGCCTGCGATCAATGGATTCTTAGGGGAATCCCTCCAACCTTAGATAGACGGATGGAAGTTCGTGTACCATTCCCAGAAAGCTGGGCAGGGCTTCTTGGTAGGGATCTTGAAAAGGTAAGTGGTATTCCTGGAGCAATTTTTTGTCATAAGGGTCTATTTTTATCTGTTTGGGATAACAAGGAACATTGTCAACGCGCCCTGCAATTGGTACTAGAAAATCGAGGATTAGTATGACCATTTTTGAAAAAATTATCGAAGGCTCAATAGAGTGCGAAAAAGTTTTTGAAAATGAGAATTTTATAGCTATTAAAGATCGTTTTCCCCAGGCTGCTGTTCACTTATTAATCATTCCTAAGAAGCACATCGAAAGAGTGCAAGATATGCAAGAGGAGGATCTTCCCTTGCTTGCTGAGGCGGGGAAGATTATTCAGCAATTAGCAGAAGCTTTTGGTATTGCTGATGGATATCGTGTCGTGATCAATAATGGTATCGAAGGGGGGCAGAGCGTATTCCATTTACATATTCATCTTTTAGGTGGAAGCTCTTTAGGGGCTATTGCTTAATTTTCCTCTGTTTATTTACACATGTGGCAGAAGGATCGCAGTCTTTACGCCAACATTTGCTCATTCATGATTTTCCTGAAGCTATCAAGGAAGCTAAGATTCTTTTGTCTTCTTGCGAGTGCACGCTTCCCGAAATACGTCTTGCTTTGAAAGCCTTCGCACAAGGGAAGGATTATGCAACTTGGAGCCAAGAATTTAATAAGTGTTGTCAACACTATCCACAGCTTGCTAAAGATCGCGATACGTTAGAAGATTTCGCTCAACAGATTCTCTGTGATGGCATCTCACATCCTTCGATGACAGTTCGTGCTGTCAGTATTCTTGCTATAGGGCTCGCTAGAGACTTTCGTTTAGTTCCCTTGGTATTATCTAGTCTTTCTGATGATAGTGTTGTGGTGCGCACATTAGCTTTGCAGGTCGTCTTGCAATATGGAACACAGAGTTTAAAAGATGCTGTTTATAAGATTGCTCGTCATGATGAATCCATGCAGGTGCGGATAACGGCATATCAGATTGCTGCAATGTTAGACATTGAGGAGTTGTTGCCCTATCTTCAAGAACGAGCAAATAATAAGCTTATTGATGGTGAGGAGCGTCGGGAAGCGTGGAAAGCATCTTTGATGCTTACCCCGCAACTGCTCACAGGATCTAAAGTAAAAGAAGATATGGACCAAGCACTATTTGCCTGTGAGCTTTTGCGTCACGAAGGAGATGGAAAAGATGAAGATGTCCTCTTAGATTTGTTATCTATTCAGTATCCTGAAATACAGGAAACAGCACTGCGTGCGGCTTTAGCTTGTGGGCGTAGGGTAAGCTGCGAATCAAGGAAAATTGCTGACCAAGTGCGCCATATTGCGCAAACTTCGCCATTTCCTAAAGTTCGTTTGCAAGCAGCAGCAATATTGTACCTTCAGGGAGATCCTTTAGGAGAGGAACTTTTAGTTAAAGGTTTGCAATCTCCTTTTGTTTCTATTTGTGAAGCAGCTTCTGCTGCGGTGTGTTCCTTAGGGATACGCGGAAAAGATCTTGCTAATAACTACCTGCATATTGTCACCTCTAGAAAAGCAGCAGCAAATCTTGCGATTTTACTTCTTGTTAGCCGTACAAATATAGAAAAGGCAGGAGATGTCATTGCTGATTTTATCTGTGATCCTGAAATGTGCTGGGCTATAGAACAATTTCTTTGGGATTCACAATGGAATCCTAAAAGCGCTGCTCTCCCTCTATATTTTGATATGGTAAAGAGGGAAATTAGTAGAAAGCTGATACGTTTATTGGCGGTGGCAAAATATAGTAATGTAAAGAAAGTTACAGAAGATTTTCTTTCCAACCGTCAGCAGCAAGGATGGAGTTTTTTTTCAGGAGTATTTTGGGAAGAAGGAGATGAACAATCTGCACAAGTATGGACAGCAGATAAGAGTTTTTCTTCTAAATTAGAGTCCACATTAGCTGCATTATGTCAGAAAAAAAATAACGAGTCGTTATATAAAGCCAAGGGTCTTTATCCTAAAAGTCGATGGCAAGATAAACTCGCTATTTTAGAAGGTATAGCGTTTTCTGAGAACACAGAAGCTGTGGATTTTCTTCTAGAATGCTGTTATCATGAAACCCCTTCGCTACGCAGCGCGGCGGCAGGGGCTTTATTTGCTTTATTTAAGTAGATCTGTTTCCGTCAGCTTGACTAGATTATCCAAAGGATTAGAAGGATCGCTAGCTACAGTATCTAGATTTTCTTTATACTTTTGTAACTCTTCAATCAATGAAGATAGAGCACTATCGCACTCTTCTTTAGAAAATAAAGATTTACACTGTTTTTCTAGAGCTTCTAAAAAACCATCTACAAGATGAATAATATTATAAATAAATTTTTTTAAATAAATTCCAGAATTCTTTTTAATGTTTTTATTCTTCATAAATTAATTTTAATTTGTTTCTTTCTTCTTTTATTTAAAATAATAAAGATTTTTTTCTATATTTTTTAATATACAAAGAGAATCTATAAGTTTTTATAGATTTTTAAGAGTAATTGTTTTACATTTATATGAAAGTCTAAAGCGCTAGGATTTTTAGATATGCAAACATCGTCTTTTTCTTTGAAAATGCTTCGCGCTTCTTTATTTTCTTTAAGCTTTCGGTATTCCGGTCGCTATCTCCATCGAATCTAAACTGTTTTTTAAAGTAATTTTTTTGCTGAAGATTTGTATTGTTTCTGTCCTATTTTGACAGTTGCTCTTCGGCCTATTTATTTTTTACAGTTGAGAGTTTCGAAATGAATTTTGGATTATTTTTAGGTTGTTTGCTTGGAGTTCAAGCTTTTTGTTTATTTGTAGGTCGTAGAGGTAGTTCTACGGTTCAAGATCGTGAGGGATATTTCCTAGCAGGAAGAAGTTTAAAAACGTTTTCATTAACAATGACATTTATTGCTACCCAAATTGGTGGCGGAGTTTTATTGGGTGCTGCTGAAGAAGCTGCGCGTTATGGTTACATGGTGATCTTGTACCCTTTAGGAGTGGCTTTAGGATTAATACTACTTGGTGTTGGTCCCGGAAGGAAATTGGCTTCAGGATCTATTGTCACTGTTGTGACACTTTTTGAAAGTGTTTATAAGTCAAAAAAGCTACGCACAATAGCCTTTCTTCTTTCGGCACTATCCTTATTTTTTATTCTTGTGGCACAGATTGTTGCTTTAGATAAACTGTTCAGTGTTTTTACTTATGGTAAGTATCTAACAGCTATTTTTTGGATTACATTAGTGTTTTACACATCCACAGGAGGATTTCGAGGAGTAGTAAGAACAGATATCATTCAAGCAATTTTCCTTCTTATTGCTGTGATTACTTGCGCTATTTCTGTTTGGTATGGCTCTTCTGAGTTTACCCCCATACTTTCTAACTCTACATTCGAGCCTTTACCAACGAGTAAGCTTCCAGGATGGATTTTCATGCCCATGGTATTCATGATTGTTGAACAAGATATGGCACAACGTTGTGTAGCAGCATCATCACCACGACGTTTGCAATGGGCAGCAATATTTGCAGGGATTGTAATTCTTTTATTCAACTTTATCCCTTTATTTTTAGGATCTTTAGGAGCAAGACTTGGTATTGCTCAGGGTTGCGTGCTTATTGATACTGTAGCCTATATTAGTGGTCCATCACTAGCAGCTGTTATGGCAGCTGCAATTGGTGTAGCAATACTTTCTACAGCAGATTCATTGATCAGTGCTGTTGCACAGCTTGTCAGTGAAGAGGTCCCTAAGATATCTTCGATAAACTATCGTTATTTAATTTGTGTTATTGCTGTGTTAGCGCCTCTTACCGCTATGGGCTTTAGTAATATCGTAGATTTGCTGATATTAAGTTATAGCCTTTCAGTATGTTGTCTTTCCGTCCCGATAGGTGCAGCCCTTCTCACACGTTATCAAGCTAGTTCTGCAGCAGCTTGGGCAGCGGTTCTTATAGGCGGAGGCGTATATAGTTGTGGATATTTCATCACCATCCCTTTCTCTAGAGATTTGATTTCCTGGTTATGTTCATTGCTAGCATTTGTCTTTGTTGAAATTTTCTATGTATATAGTAGAAAGCTTTCGGAGGGGAAAGCTTAGTCTTTTTCTAGATAGATCTTAATTTGATCTTGCGAATAAGAATATTCTCTGAGTTCACCTTCTTGTTTTTCAACAAGAAGGTGAGTTTCATTAATTAGGTTATCTTACATCAGAATTCGGGAGTTGTTTTAAGCTAGAAAGAAGATCTATAAGAGAGGATAAGAAGGCTTGGAACAAAGGTTCATCGGGATGGTCGGGGATGCCTCTGAGTAATTTTCTACAATAGTAAATCAGCCAGTATAAAGCGTAAAATAGACATTGTAAAAGATAGAGTTTGCATGTTTGTGTTACCATATACCTCCATGAAGAAAATACTCTTATTTCTTCATTGTTGTTTGGCAATCAATAGTTAAAACAAACAAAATTTTTCAATTCAATTATTTAAAAATCTAAATTTTTCTTTTAAAATAGATTTAATATTATCGATTTCAATTTAAATTGTTTTTAAAAATTAATTCTATTTAATTATAAGCAGGGCTAGGTTAGGTAGATCTTTTCTAAAGATTGAATAGGGGATGAGAGGATTTTTTTTAATTCTCAATATTTTGGTACATAGTATCAGCGTATTCTTCTCTTATAGAGGAGAATAGAGCCGTAAGTTCTTTGGGAGTGATATGCTGTTTCCCATCACAAAGAGCTTTTTCTGGACATTCATGCATTTCTATCATTAATCCATTAGCACCCACAGCCATAGCAGCTTTTGCAAGAGGCACTACTAATGAGTGTTTTCCTGCAGCGTGAGAGGGATCAACAATTACTGGAAGAGGACAAATCTCTTTAAGTAGGGCAACGGTATTGAGATCTAGTGTGTAACGTGTGGACATTTCAAAAGTACGTATACCGCGCTCACAAAGAATTACTCCGGGACATGTCGGAGAGTTGAGGAGATATTCAGCTGAGGATAGCCATTCTTCTATGGTTGCAGAGGGGTGACGTTTGAGGATAATTGGGCGGTGACTTTGGCTAGCTTCTTGAAGTAAAACAAAATTTTGCATATTCCTTGCCCCTATACGAAGAATATCCACATTTTCTGCTGTGATCTCTATATCTCGGACGTCTAAAACTTCCGTTTCTGTGAGTAATCCATGAATACGCTGAGCTTCTTTATGCCAGATAACTCTTTCTTTTTCCCACCCTTGGAAGGTGTAAGGGCTCGTTCTAGGTTTCCTTATTGATCCTCGCAATACGGTAGCACCCGCTGCCTTAGCAGTAAGGCCTATGGCTACTGTGTGTTCATAACTTTCTAGTGTGCATGGACCTGCAATGAGGAGAGGGTTGCCCTCCCCTACGGATATTTCCGAAGATAGGGGAAGAATGGTATTTGGATCTTTAGGGGATCGTTTTAGTGTGTGAGGTAGAGGATAGGTGGTCGTAAGAATAAGAAAGCTTCCCTTAATTTATGATTGATTCTATGGATTTCCAGTATTTCCTACTCTTGTAGTATCGTTAGGATCTTTTGGTAATAAACAGTTGTAATGGTTGTCAGCACGCAGAACAAAAATCTGTGCTTGTTGTTCTGGGGTGAGGCCTCCCTGGAAGAACCCGTAGCTATTTGCCAGCGGTGTCAATTGGCGTACAGTTTGTGTTAAACTTCCATCTGCTAAATATTGACAGAGTGCTAGAGAGCCTAAAGCGGAAGAAATAGCCGAAATATGCTCATCTTCTGCTTGGGTATTTACTGAGTTAAACATACGCATAAGATCTCGAAGGTCCATATTGCTCAGGTCATGGATGAAGGATTGAGATGCTTCTGGGTATGCATTTCCTCGGCGTACTAACGAAAATAGGAAGGCTCTTTGCAAATTATTATAGGTGGTTATTTTCTCAAAGTTTGCCCAGAACAATACAACCCAGCGATCAAAGTTGTCCACAATACTCGTTTTAATTCGGGTTGTTTGCTCAGTAATATAAGCAGTTAATCTGGTTGTCAATTCTGTATTATTATCTAAAATCTGAGGATGTGTATTCAAGAAGCTATAGAGTAAGATGTCCGAACTAAGTGTTTGACTGAACGGTCTGTTAGCATTTTGAGGAGTGGTTTTATGCCCTACTATATCTAGATGCTGAATAAAGTTTTCCCATAGCTCAGGATAGTTTGTCTGTACATCTTGAAGTAAGGCGGAGGTTTTTGCTGGATTCCCCAAATCCATAGTTTGGAAGAAATCGTTTCTCATGCTTTGGCAAAGAGAAAGAGCTGTAGGGTCTCTAACTAGGAAAGATAGAGTTGCTTCAATAGTTTGAGTATTAACGTCATTTCCAAATACAGGACCAGACCAGCAGAAGGTTCCGAAAATACTTCCTCCTGTAGATAAAACGCGATGAGAATTCGTATTCTTTCGCAACGCTTGTTGTAGATGCGGGTGATAAAGCAACATAATTTGCTTTGCAGCATTTTCTGTAGCTTGATTTTGAAGTAAGGAAGGGTATTGCAATAGGAAGAAGAACATCTTTATTCCCTCTGCATATACCTTATCTTGAGAGTTTGCTGAAGCTTCTAGTTCTGATCCCGCAAATATTGGGGATGCGCTCATTTCAAGATATGATGTTCCTAAACTCTCACTTTGGTTAATGTAATCCAAAATAGTGTCTAAAGTAGTTCTTAACTGTGCTTCAGGAAGAGTTTGCGGCGTAACTTGCATTAATTTAGCAATGATTCTATAGGTGAAACCTAATTGTACAATGGTTCCTGAAGACTTGAATCCATCACAGAGAGCAAGGGCAGTCTCAATCAGACTTCCAGCCTGTTTCTGAGACCAGCAGGCTTGCAACTTTGCGTTAAGTGCTGCAGCTTTTTCTCCGTGCCATCCTAAAAATTCTGTTAGGGTTTGATTATCTCCCAAAAGGCTTGTAAATACGGTTTTCGCTTGTCTTAGGAAGTCAGAACATAGATTGTTATTTGCTGCACACGAAGGATGAGAAAGAAGGAAAGAAAAAAGAATTAGCTGTGTAGGTAGCTGAATGTCGGGTCTTGTTGCAGCAATAGCGCGAGAGAATTTCTGGTAGTGTCCTTGAATTTCTTGAGGGAAATTTTGTATTATGGGTGCAATATCTGCTTCAGTTAAATTTCCAGCAACTAAGACGGTAGACATGGTATCCATAAGCTTATTTAATGATGCTTGAAATTGCGCGGCTGTCTGCTGTTGTTCCTGGGGTAGTTGTTGAATATCTTGATCATTGAGTAGGAATTGCGATAGGAACTCTAAAGCAAGTTCTCCCTGTTTTGCAGCTTCTATAACCGGCAATGTATTGCCGCGGAAGATATGATTTAAAATAGGACTAGATGGTTCTACTTGGATAATCTTCCTTAAAGAATCCGCTAACAACTCTGGAGCTTCTGTCATCTGACTTAAGATTACAGCACGAACGTTTTCTTCTCCTCCCATACTTGTTATACGGTTTTCATCCATGGTGAAAAGAGCAAGATTTTTTAAATAAGAAATAGCCACGGGCGTATGCAAAGGAGAAAGAAGAATATGATCGTAAAGATCCTTGAAACTTTGATAGCCTTGGCATGAGTGAATAATTCGAGCCATTTGCTCGGATAACAAGCGGTTCCTTATTGATGATTGCGCAAAAGGTAGCCCTAAAATACGTTGAGCCTCGTTTTCGAATGCTTGAGGATTGGCAGATCGGTTTAAAGAACATATCCAGCCTATATAGAAAGAACGGTAGAAACAGTTCCCGTCTCCTGGGACATCGACAAGATAATAGTTGGCATCTAAGTGCTTTAATTGATTTAACAATAGATGAGCGACTTGGGTATTTTCAGCCTGAGGACTTGCTTGGTCTTCCTTTATAATGTCTGCCCAATTTTTCATTATATTTGCGAAGTTCGATTTAATGCGTTTAGGATATGTAGCTACGAATAGGGGGTTAAGAATTTGCGCTGGTGTGATAGTTAAACGCGCGCTATTCGGAGCTAACCCTTGTTCATTAAAATTAGCCATAGCTTCTAAGGATTTTCGGTCTACACCCGGAGGTAAGACCCCTAGCCTTTGCGTGCGATCTAAAATCTCGCTTAAAGTAGGCAACCCTTTTACCGGTCGGGGAGTTGTCGGCGCTGGTATTGTTGGAAGAGGGTCCGCGGGTGGAATCGTAGGAGGTGTTGTGTCTACCGGCTGTGGTATCGTTGGAGGCGTAGTGGGTTGAGTTGGTGCTTGTATTGCTGGAAGAGAGTCCGCTGGTGGAACTGTAGGAGGCTGCGTGGTATCTGTTGGCTGCAGTGTGGGAGGAAGATCCAGAGAAGCTTTCGTAATGGGTGCTGGAGCAGGTGGTGTTGTGTCTGCTGGCTGTGGTATCGTTGGAGGTGTAGCGGGTTGAGTTGGTGCTTGTATTGCTGGAAGAGAGTCCGCTGGTGGAACTGTAGGAGGCGTTGTCTCTACTGGTTGTGGAGGAGGTGTTGGCCCTCTCCTTGGAGAGGTAGGGGAGGCTCCCGGAGATTGTGTTGGGGATTGCTGTGGTTGCACAGGAATAACGGGTGTAGTGATCTCTTCTATTGCATGGTGTGAGCAATAGTGAAAAAGCAAAAGAAGGCCTAAGGTAATAATATGCAGCAATACATAGGCTACCAGACGCAGGGCCCTGATACACAAAGGATCTTGTGGATTGGTTTGTAAATGATAAAGATTATTTCTTCCTGGAGGAGGGCAGGAAGGAGGAGTGGAGGATGGTGAGCTCATAATTGAATTTTTTTATATAACTACATACTTACTCGCTATCGATGTCAATTAATTTAAAAGCATATTCGAGTTTGATGATTTATTATTCTCTATGTAAAGTATAGCATATTTTTAGTTATTCTAGCATAGTTTTTATGAAACAGTTTACTTTTTGCCTCCGAGCCTTGTTTTGTGTATTTTGTTTACTCTTAGTGGGTTGCAGTTCTTCTACTGAGAGGGATAAAATTTGGATAGTAGGGACGAATGCAACCTACCCACCTTTTGAATTTATCGATGAAAACGGCAAGGTTGTGGGTTTTGATATGGATCTAGCCGAAGCTATTAGCAAAAGGCTAGATAAGCAATTGAAAGTCATGGAATTCTCTTTTGACGCATTAATCCTAAATTTGAAAAAACACCGTATAGATGCCATTTTAGCGGGAATGTCGATTACCAGATCGCGTCAAAAAGAAATTGCTATGATTCCTTATCATGGAGAGGGTGTTTGTGAGTTGACCATTGTGTCCAAACAACCCATAGGGAAAGAAGATGTTCTTCCACTATCTAGATATTCCTCAGTTGCCGTACAAACAGGAACTTTCCATGAAGACTACCTATTATCTTTACCTGGGGTTTGTGTGCGTTCTTTCGACAGTACTTTAGAAGTGCTGATGGAAGTTGGTTGTAAAAAATCTCCCGTAGCTGTTCTTGAACCTTCGGTTGCTCGTGTAGTATTGAAAGAGTTCCCTGACTTATATACGACAACTATAGATCTTCCTGAAGATTGGTGGGTTTTAGGTTGTGGCTTAGGAATTGCGAAAGATCGTCCTGAACACGTAAAGGAAGTCCAAAAGGTTTTGGATGAGCTACAAGCAGACGGAACCATTCGTGAGCTAGAAAAGAAATGGGGTTTGGATCAAAAAAACTTTTAACGTTTTTTGTTAAGAAGAATCTTCGGTTTAGAAGATTCTTCTTATCTATCTTTTAAATAGTAATTTTCTTTTTAAATTTATATTCTGATTTTTATTTCTTAAGTTTCTTATCTTATATAAAATTAATTCGTATATTTTTATAAACTCTTATAATTTGATCTTTTCTGTTCTTTTTGTTATTTTTTCTTCCTGATTATTTTAAGGGGCTGTGTATGTTTGGTTCCTTCCCGTGTTATCCTGGTTTCAAGGATAGCGCTCAGTATGCTAACACGCATTTTTACTGTTCTTCTTGTGAGAGTGTTGTGCAACCCAGTGAGGTTTCTGTCCTTGTCGTGGGTGGTGATGGTCATCCTAGTGGTGTGGCTCCTATTTTGCGGTGTAAAGAACATCCGATTAAGGGGACATATTCTTCAGGGCCTTTGACAACATTGTGGGGGTTGCATCCTAAAGATGCCGATGCTATTGCTGTTCGTGAGCAAATGCGCAATGTATGTTTTCGAGTGCGTAATCTAGATATCTGCTCTTTATTGAGTTTTCTTGGGGGAGGAGTGTTATTTCTCTCAGGAATTATTCTTGGTGTGATTGTTTCCTCCCCTGTAATCCCTGGTTTACATCATTGGTGTTTCCCAGCCATTTTATTAGGTGTTGGCTTAATCCTATGTTTAGTTGGAGCCATTCTTAATTATTTTTCACGGGCGCGTGTAAGGGAATGGCTAAGCCTTTCAAAAGATTATACAGAACGTTGTGAACTTGTTCATGTTCAAGATGGTACAGAAAAGTATGTTGTGCTTACAGATTTTCCCCCATCATGTCATTTGTTGGATCCTATATTAGCTAACAATTCTCTTCCTCCTCCAGCGATTCCTCTACCTATTTCTGAATCTGCTTCTTCTTTTTCTTAATTTTCTAGACAGCTACAATTTTATTTTTTGCCAATATGCTGAGGATTGTCTGTGGAGAAAGAGATTAAGGGAGATTTTTCATCAGGTAAATTAACCTTTTTAGGATCAGGAAATCCCGAAGGGATTCCCGTTGCCTTTTGTTCCTGTGAGATTTGTGCAGGAAAACAAGTACGACGCTTGCGTTCTTCAGTGCTTATTGAGTGGGCAGGGAAGAATTTTCTTATTGATGTTGGTCCAGATTTTCGACAACAGATGTTAGAAAATAACATTCAAAAACTCGATGGGGTACTCCTTACCCACCCTCATTACGATCATATTGGAGGTATTGACGATTTGCGTGTTTGGTATGTGGTGCATCAACGTTCCCTTCCTGTTGTCCTTTCCGCATACACTTATAAATATCTCTGTAAGTCTCGTGAGTATATTGTTTTCCCCCAAGGTGGCGATGCCACTCTTTCCGCTTCTTTAGATTTCACTATTTTAAATGAAGCCTATGGTGAGAATACATTTTTAGATCTTCCCTATACTTACGTTTCCTATTATCAGAAATCTTGTGAGGTTATGGGATACCGTTTTGGAAATCTCGCGTATCTTACCGATATGAATAGATATGATCAGGAAATTTTCAGTTATCTTTCTGGTGTAGAAACTTTAATTTTATCAGCTTCTCCTAGTCAGCCTCCTCCAGCTTTTTACGGACGTGGACATGCACATTTTACTATGAGTCAGGCGGAAGATTTTGCGTCTTATGTAGGAGCGAAGAAATTAATAATCACGCATATTAGTCATAATTTACAAAAAGAGCTCGCAGATTATTCTGATAAGGTGTGTGCTTATGATGGTATGGAAGTTTCCTGGTCTTTATAAGGATAGATAATGAAAAAAAAGCCTAAAGAAGAGAAAAAGAGTCGTGAGAGCGCTTTAGGATGGCGTTTTTCTCTTCCTAGAGAAGAGCAAGATCCTTCTCAAGCTTTAGCAGTTTCCTGTTATACAGGAAAAGCTGATCAAAAAAATGTCCAGGAACATAGTGATGAGTTAGTTTCTCTCGCTGAATCTTGTGATATCACAGTTTTAGATACGCATTCGTGGATTTTACGTATGCCTTCATCTTCAACATACTTAAATGAGGGTAAGCTTTTAGAAATAGAAGAGATTCTAAAGGAATTTCCTACTATTGGCACATTGATAATTGATGAAGAGATCACAGCTTCACAGCAGAGAAATCTGGAAAAACGTTTAGGTCTTGTTGTCTTAGATCGTACAGAGTTGATACTAGAGATCTTCGCTAGTCGTGCTTTTACAGCAGAAGCAGGACTTCAAGTAGAGTTAGCACGTGCGCGTTATCTTCTTCCTCGGTTAAAAAGAATGTGGGGTCACTTATCACGTCAAAAATCAGGAGGTAGTAGCGGCGGAGGGTTTGTTAAAGGAGAGGGAGAGAAACAAATCGAACTCGATAGAAGGATGATTCGTGAAAGAATTCACAAATTAACTTCCGATCTTAAAACCGTAGAAAAGCAAAGGAAAGAGCGTCGTAAGGCTAAGGAAAAACGCGGAATTCCTTCGTTTGCTTTGATTGGTTATACCAACTCTGGAAAGAGCACGTTATTGAATCTTTTAACATCTGCAGAAACCTATGCAGAAGACAAACTATTTGCTACTCTAGATCCTAAAACTCGTAGATGTATTCTTCCCAGCGGGCAGCGTGTTCTCGTTACAGATACAGTAGGATTTATCCGTAAATTACCCCACACTCTTGTTGCAGCATTTAAAAGCACTTTAGAAGCTGCTTTACATGAAGATGTTTTACTTCATGTTGTCGATGCTTCACATCCCCTAGCTTTTGAGCATATAGAAACAACGAAAGCAATATTACAAGAATTGGGAATTGATCATCCTAAAATTATTACAGTATTGAATAAGATCGATGAGCTTCCTGATGGTAAAGCATCCACGAAGCTTCGTTTATTATCCCCACGTGCTGTGTTAGTTTCTGCAAAAACAGGAGAAGGGATTCAAAATCTTCTTGAAGTAATGACAGATATTATTACCGAAGGATGCCCCGAAGTAACATTAAAATTTTCTTATAAAGACTATGGGAAATTTACCGAGCTTTATGATGCAGGATTAGTACTTTCACATCGTTGTAAAGATGATATTTTAATTGTAGAGAGTTATTTACCAAAAGAATTGGAGAAGAAGTACCAACCGTTTATTTCTCGTTCTTCTCAAAAGAAAAAAGAAGATTAGATTTTTCTAGGAAGTTTTTTACAGGCTAATAAGAAAAAGAGAATCTTTGATTAGTGAGTAAAAGTAGGGATACTTTAGAATACTGTTTTCTTATTTTTTTCAGATCTCACTAGAAACTTATGACAGTTGTAGAAGTAAAGGGAACGTTTAAGCTTGTTTGTTTAGGATGTCGTGTAAATCAATATGAAATTCAAAGTTATCGAGATCAGCTGAATTTCTTAGGCTATCGCGAAATTACCGATCCTGAGGTGCCTTGTGACCTATGTATTGTCAATACGTGTGCTGTTACAGGATCTGCAGAGAGTTCAGGACGTCATGCTGTACGTCAAGTTTGTAGACAGAATCCCGATGCTTTCTTAGTCGTTACAGGCTGTTTAGGAGAAGCTGATAAAGAATTTTTTAATTCTTTAGAAAGGCAATGCCTTCTTGTGTCCAATAAGGAAAAACATCAATTAATGGAGAAGATTTTCCCTTCTATTCAAGATCTTCCTGAGTTTCGTATTCGTAGTTTTGAGGGGAAATCTCGAGCTTTCATTAAAGTTCAGGATGGGTGCAATTCCTTTTGTTCGTATTGTATTATTCCTTATTTGCGTGGTAGATCACGTTCACGACCTATTCAGGAAATCCTTGAGGAGATTTCTGGATTAGTTTCTCAGGGGTACCGAGAAGTTGTAATTGCTGGAATTAACGTTGGTGATTATCAAGATGAGGGAAAGTCTTTAGCACATCTTATCCGTCAGGTAGACGAGATTGAAGGTATAGAAAGAATACGGATTTCTTCTATAGATCCCGAAGATGTTCAGGAAGATCTTAGAGATATTTTGCTTTCAGGAAGACATACATGCCATTCTTCGCATCTCGTTTTGCAATCGGGATCTAATGCGATTTTAAAACGCATGAATCGCAAATATTCAAGAAGTGATTTTTTAGATTGTGTAGATGCTTTACGTTCTGTGGATCCTAAATATGCTTTCACGACAGATGTCATTGTCGGCTTTCCGGGTGAGACAGATCAGGATTTTGAAGATACCCTACGGATTATTGAAGATGTGGGTTTTATCAAAGTACATATTTTCCCTTTCAGTCCTAGAGAACGAACAAAGGCTTACACGTTTTCTTCTCAACTACCCCAGTCTGTAATTAATGAAAGAAAGAAGCACCTTGCTCGTGTGGCAAAAGAAGTTGCCCATAAGGAGATGGCGCAGCGTATTGGAGAAACGCTTTCTGTACTTGTTGAAAGAATTGATGAGGGGATAGCCTACGGTCATTCTCCATATTTTGATATGGTAGGCTTTCCTGCAGATCGTAATGTAGCTGTGAATACGTTAATAGATGTATGTATAGATGCTGTCGAAGAAGATGTACTTAAAGGAAAACGTGTATGATTAAAATAACTCAGAGTTTTAAGCCTTATACGTTGATCCCAGGAACATTTATGCCTATTCCAGGATCTGAGCTTTATGCTCAGATATTCCCTACGTTATGGCGTGTATTTTCAGCTTCTCATGAACTTCTTAATGAAGGTTACGTAGACGCTCAGGGACCTTTAAAACGCTTTGCTGTTTTCCAAGATTTGCATCGTGGAGGTTTAACTGTTGCTTCTGAGCAGTATAAATACTACATTCTTCCTTCCGGGGAAAAGGTAGATTCTTTGAAAGGGCATCTACCCTGTGCAGATTCCGCAGAACCCCTACTTTCTTTAGGGGTATATAAACACGCAGATCTACATAAGATTCGCTATCGCAGGGATCTAAAAGAGGTTCTTCCTTTATTGCTACGACTTAGTTCTCTTACTCCCGCTTCTTCAAGAGGTGAGGAGTATTTAAAGAAGGGAAGTGGGATCTTATTCGTTGATGCTTATGAAAAGATTCAAGCAAGAAAGAAGATGGAGATCTATTCAGCATTATCTTCTTTATATCTCGCAGGGTTTTCTGAGAATCTTTTGCCCAGGGTATACGATACTGAATATCAGGGAATTCTTAATGAGCTTCCTGAAAAAACTATACGCGAGAATATTCCTTTTGCATTGCTTGTCTATAGCATGGCTATGCTGCGTGATCTCTTTATTTTTCGTGATCGAGAAATTGTAGAAATCCTTCCCTCCTTACCTCCAGAGTTTCCCTGTGGGAGGTTCGTCAATGTGTATCTTCAGGGAATAGGAAAGTTCTCTTTGGAGTGGAGTAAAAAGACAATCCGTCGTGTTTGTTTGTATGCTCAGGAAGCAACGCCTCTACTTTTAGGTTTCTCTCCAGAATTATCTCATTGTCGTTTACGACAATGGGAAAAGAAGCAGCTAGTAAATTCTTCTAAGATTTGCTTAGGAGAAAGTATGGAGATAAAAGCAGGAACTACGTATTTATGGGATTGTTTCCATAAGTAAGATAGTTTCCTGATGGTCGAGAGGATTTTAAATTCTGAAGATATTTCCTTATTAATTTCTGGCAGGCAAAGTAATCCTCATAAGTTTCTAGGGATTATTTCTGAAAGTTCTTCACAAGATAGAATCATTCTTTTTCGACCTGGAGCACATTCTGTAGCTGTGGAGCTTCAAGGAAATATCGAGCATGCTACACATCATCATTCAGGAATATTTTCTCTAGCTACTCCTAAGGGGACTCTCCCTCATGATTATCGTATTTATCATCAAAATGGCTTATTAGCTCACGATCCCTATGCTTTTTCTCCTTTATGGGGAGAGATGGACTCCTTTTTATTTCATCAGGGTACACACTATAAAATTTATGAGCATATGGGAGCTATTCCTTGTGATGTTCGAGGAATTTCAGGAGTGCTTTTCGTTGTATGGGCTCCCCATGCACAACGTGTTTCTGTAATTGGAGATTTTAACTATTGGAATGGTTTGGTTAATCCTTTACGTAAGGTTTCTAATTCTGGAGTTTGGGAATTATTTATTCCTGGTCTTGATGAAGGAACGCTGTATAAGTGGGAAATTATTAGTCCTTCCGGAGAAATTCTTATCAAAACTGATCCTTACGGGAAAGGTTTTGATATCCCTCCCCAAGTTACATCACGAGTTGTAAATAGCGATCGCTATACATGGCACGATACAGAATGGATGGAAAGCCGTAGCAATGCAAAGGACCAACCTTTAGCTATTTACGAGGTGCATGTGGGCTCTTGGCAATGGGATGATGGTAGACCTCTAGGTTATCGAGAACTAGCGAAGAGATTGGCCCAATATTGTAAAGAAATGCACTATACGCATGTTGAGCTATTGCCAATTACGGAGCATCCTTTAAATGAGTCTTGGGGTTATCAGGTAACGGGATACTATGCACCTACGTGGCGGTATGGATCTTTCCAAGATTTTCAATTTTTTGTGGACCATCTCCATAGTGAGGGTATTGGCGTAATTTTAGATTGGGTGCCAGGTCATTTTCCTACAGATTCTTTTGCTTTAGCTTCTTTCGATGGGGAAGCTCTTTATGAATCGGTAGATCATAAAGAACCCTTACATCCCCATTGGCATACTTATACTTTCGATTATCGCTGTAGTGAGGTTGTGAACTTCCTTTTAGGAAGTGCTTTGTTTTGGCTAGATAAAATGCATATCGACGGTTTACGTGTGGATGCTGTGACCTCGATGCTATATTTAGACTATGGGAGAAAAGAAGGTGAGTGGTCCCCAAATATTTATGGGGGAAAAGAAAATCTTGATGCTATTGAATTTATTAAACATTTTAACTCTGTAGTGCATAGAGAATTTCCTGGAGTGTTGACGTTTGCCGAAGAGTCTACAGATTTTCCTAAGGTTACAGAATCCGTAAATTCTGGAGGTTTAGGATTTGATTATAAATGGAATTTAGGATGGATGCACGATACGTTTCGCTATATCAAAGTGGATCCTTTATTCCGTTCTTATCATCATAATGATCTGACATTTAGTCTATGGTATGCCTTTAATGAAAGATACCTTCTGCCTCTCTCTCACGATGAAGTTGTTCACGGTAAGGGAAGCCTATTACAAAAAATCTCCGGAGATACTTGGACAAAATTTGCCCATATGCGTTTGTTGCTAAGCTATCAATTATGTCAGCCAGGGAAAAAACTCGTATTTATGGGAGGGGAATTTGCCCAATGGAGAGAGTGGTCTCCCGATAGCCCTCTAGATTGGCATTTATTAGACAATCCTTATCACGCATCTTTGCATAAATGTGTAGCCAAGATGAACGCTTTATACTGTGATCTTCCCTACTTTTGGAAAGGAGATGGTAAACAAGAGTCTTTCCTCTGGGTAGATTTTAAAGATACCGAAAATAATGTAATTTCTTATTACAGGTTTTCAGGAGAGGATCGTAGTAGTGCATTACTCTGCATTCACCATTTTAGCTCAGGATATTTTCCTTCCTATGTTTTACACTGCCAAGGCATTAAAACATGTAAGTTGCTCTTTAATAGTGATGATATAAGTTTTGGTGGCTCAGGAAAAGGCAATCGCTTGCCTATACTCTGTATAGATCATGACTTTCCTTGGGGAATCGCTATAGAGCTTCCCCCTCTAGCAACTTTAATTTTTCAAGTTGTCTTTTCAAAATAAGACGTTTTTATTTTTTAATTATATTTAAATAATTTTCATTGATTTTGTTGCGTTTTATTTAATTAATTGGTCAATGTTTGATATCTGAATTTGTGATTATAATTAATTAACAACGAATTTTATTTTTTGTTTTTTAATTTATGTCAGTTTCTAAAGTTCCAGGCGATGATCATAGACGTTCCGGGCTTATAAGAGCGGGAGCTTCCCCTCAAGTATCTCAGGGTAATACGGTAGGTGCACACCTACACCGTCCTATGCGTATTGAAAATACAGCTATGGATAAGAGGAGATTTTCTCATTCTGTAGGGTTGCTAGCGGGATTGATGGTCTTTGCCTTAGCTATGGTTATCGTTGTTGTGGCTTTGACATGTTTAGCTCCTGGAGTTCCTCAAGGTATTGTATTAGCGTTAGCTTTATCTGGGGTATCTCTAGGTGGCTTTGCAGTTATGAAAAACGTGGTTAATAAGGTTCGGGATCTTTTCGCTCCTAAAATGTCAGAGAGGCAGAGGTTAAAAAGTGCTGCAGGTGTAGGGCTTGGATTTACTGGATTAGGATTGGCTATGAAAGTAGGTGCGAGTTTCATTCCTGGAGGGTACGGAGGTGTCGTCGGGAACCTGGGAGGAGCTGCGTATTCTAAAGGCAGCCAGTCGGGATTCGCAAGTATCACGCATTACATATATGTAAAGTTTTCCCGTTCTGAAAAAGCTGCTTCTGGAGAGCCTTTATCGCGTATAGAGATTATGCAAGAGGCTAAGAAGCTACATCGCATCAGCTTAAGTCTTTTAGTAATAGGTACTGGTTTTGTGATTTTGGGGGTAGCCCTTGCTATCGTGGGTACTATTCTTTTGGGGGGAGCACCTGCTACAGCTTTGATTGTTCTCGCTCCTCCTTTTATTTCTATAGGAATAGGATTAATTCTTCAGACGTTATTGCATAGTAGCATTGGGAAATGGAAGAGCTTTTTAGAAGCGCAAAAAGGTCAGATGCTTTTTGCCGATACAGGGTTAAAAAACATTCGTAATGAAGATATAGCTGTAAAAGAGCTTGTTGAAGAGCCGTTAGAAGAGATTTCTAGGAAAGAGATTGAGATAGAAGAAGAGAAGGTTTCTACCGTTGAGAATCCTGAAGAGATTTTCGAAAATAAGAGAATTACCGCTGAGGAAGTGGATAAACGTTTATCTCTAACTCCCAGACAAAAGGTGATATTTGCTTTATCTGTATTGCTCGTCCTTGCGGGGTTGGCTGCTGTCGTTGCTGCAGGATTTGCAGGATTGCCTGCATTGCAAGTACTTCTTATTGCTGCTGTAGGTTCTTCGGTTGCTTCTACAGTATTGCCTATGGCCTCTTCAGGTTTGGTTTATAATGTATTTCAATGTAAGTCCCGATTAAGCATTGCTAAACTGCGTTGGAAAGAGGCCAGGGCCAAATCAAAATTTGCAAAACGCATAGCCAATGCTTCGGATCTCCCTAAAGCAGATATTGATAAAGCTTGGCTACATGTTGGGAAAGATACGATTCTTGAAACTGATCGTGCTATTCGTGAAGAAATTACCGCTTTTGAAAAAGGTCGTGGTGTTAATAGTGTGATCGTTGCGGGAATTTTTATTGCTACAGGTGTCGGAGTCATGCTCCTTACTCTGATTCCTGCATTAGCTCCGATTATTGCCGGAGTATTGGCGATCGGTTCAACGTTAGTTACGATTGGAGCTGCTATGTATTTACAAAAGCTTACGGCATGGCTCTATGATCAGCTAGTTATGCTAAGAGAGCGTTTACGTTCACGAAGAACCTATCTAAATGATATTTCTGGAAAATTACAAATCTCTACAGAAGATCTCGTTGTTGATGCGAACTTTGATGATTTTGATCTTGAGGTTGGAGATGACGATGTGTTTGCCGATGCTTTCGAAGAATAAACTCTTGTCTGTTTGTGACTTGCGTTAAAAATATACTAGATCTTTTCTTTTCTCTCTTTGTTATTGTAAATAGGTAATCCTTTTATATTTAATTATTATTTAAAAATAAATGTGCCGTCTTTGTTTTGTTAATTTTTAAAAAGTTGATAAAATTAAAATTATAATAATTTAATTTTTTAGATTTAATATAAAAGAGGCACGAATATGGCTGGGGTAAGCGGAATTGGAGGTGGCGGTGGGCCAGGAAAAATCCCTCCTCATGGCAATGATGATGATAAAAAATCTGGATCAGCCAGTTTCGGAGGCCATAATATAGTTTATGGGGATGGTAATCACTCTAGATCAAGCAGCTCGAGTAGTGATAGCTCAATAGAGGAAAGAACTCGTATGCTCATGGAGAGTGGTTTTCAAGTGCTTACTCCTGAAGAGGTAGAAGAAACTCAGAGATCATCTATTTCTCCAGAAGGAACATCAAAACCTGGCTTCTTTTCTCGTATATGGTCAGCTGTTAAGGGGATATTCACAGGTGGGAAAAAGAGTGAAGAAACTCAAAAGCCTATGGAAATTTCCTCACCTATCATTCCGGGATATAAACAGCATGGGGTGCGTCTTCCTGAAGCTCGAGCAATGCAAGCATATTGGAATCAAAGTTCTCAAGATAGTTCTTCAATAGATTCTACAGACACAACAATAGAAGTAGATACTGGAGATACAGATGTTACGGATGTGACTGATGAAGTTCCTGTAGGGCGTCTAGTAGATATTGATACAGAAGATAGCTCCAGAGCTTCTACATCCTCAGTAAGATCCGGTGCTAGTGGATTAGCAGCTCGTGTTCGTGGTTGGTGGGATTACGCCACTAGGAAACAGGAGTCCCCTGCCGATGGAGTTACCGGTATGACTCTTGGTGAGTTAGTCGATATGGTCAGAACGTATGATCGGATGATTGCCGAAACGGACAATAAAAAAGAGCAGAAGGAGTTCACCAAGTACCGTGATGCATATCAAGCTCGTGTTAATGAGATGTTGAGTGCAGGAGCTAGCTCACTTACAGATAGGTTCAATCCGTTAGACGACTCTATTGATACAAGTAGGTCTTCTTCTAAAAAGTATAACGATGGCGTTGGAGAAGCTGTATTTTTAGATATGGATACAGATTTATCCAGTGTATTTGAAGAAGTGCTTTTAGATGATGTAGAAAAGGGCGATGATGCCGATAGTATCTTAGGAGATATCAGTCCTGAAGCAAAACGAGTACTAGAAGAAGCTAATAAACTGCGTTTACAATTTGACGCAGGAATATCCGAAAGCGTAACACCTACATTAAGAGAGCGTATTAAAGCTGCTCTTGAGAAGTTGCGTCAAGGGATTATCAACATACTTACCATTATTAAACTTAACTTGGTAGCTCTAGCGCGTTTAGTAAGAAAAGGTCTTCGATCTCTTGGAGAGCTTGTAAAGCGCTGTTGCGTTCGTAAACACGGTCATTATAGCTTCCTCCCCGGAGATCAAGAGTATGCTGAGGAAGTCGCAAGATTTATTCAGAAACACACCGAATCAGACGATCCCTATGATCCCGGCACTCTTATAATTCCTGATTCCATGGTGAACGCTTGGGTAAATGGACAACCTGAGGTTGTTTATATTACTGATGTTAGAGGAATTCTTGGTCATGAAATTGTGAGAACTCGAGTTAATGATCGTGAAGGGATGTACGAGATAATCGGTGCTAGCTGGTTGCCATATGGGAATACTGGCTATGAGGATATGCGTCCTGTTTTACCAGACAATCATCCAAATGATACAGATTATGAAAATATGGCAGGACGTCCTGATCCCGAAGGTCTTTATACAAGAGTAAATAGAAATCGTAACATCGGTGGATCTATATACGATAAGATAAGAGGGAGTCGTCGTAAAAAAGATGAAGAACACATTTATGATCTTCCAAGTCTTCAAAATAGAATGTCCATAAAACGTGGTGACGATGACAACAATATTTATGACATGCCACGACCTGGTGCTGATGGTACGCCGATAAGCTCATCAAGAAGAGGAACTCAGGATAATGTCTATGATGCTCCAAGAACTGGGCCTGAGATATTTAATCAGATTTATGATGATGGCTATATGGTTCCAGACGATCAATTAGGATTTGCTCTTGGAGTGACTCCAGGATTTGGAAATGGCGTAGGAGCAGTTTCTTTTGCAGAACAAATTGATAATTTAATTGAAGAAACTAGAATGAGAGCAGAGGGCGCTACAAATCGTGGTCCTTTACCTTCTGTTCCTGTACCTCCAATATTTGATCCTCGAGCTAATCGTCCTTTACCTCCTAGACCTGAGGGACCTTATGATCCTAACACTAACCGTCCTTTGCCTGTGCCTCCTCCTTTGCAAAACCCCCCAGAGACTCCTTATGGAAGTGGTAGAATGATGCAGATGATGAGACTAGTACAAGAGAGGGCAAAAATTTTTAGAGATCAACGTAAGGATAAGCAGTAAGACATCAAGGTGTGCTGGTAAAAGGCTATAAAGAGATTTATAGCCTTATTTTTTTAAAAAGTTAAAGCGCTTCCTGCTTTTAGGTAATTAGAGAAGGTGGAAGAGGAAAACTCTCCTTGATAATTTAGGAAGATTTTTAAGTGAGAGAAGATCTTAGTTTCATTTCCTATTTTATAAGCGAGAGCATGGCGTGTGATTGGTGTTCCTAGAGAGGGCCAAGTTCCACTACTTGCTAGTAGTGTTGTCAACACCTTAGGGTAGTGTCTATAGACGACAGGATGATAAGCAAGTTGCACTTGCCAGATTGTTGGTAAGTGTACATCACGTTTCCATTGCATAACGATTCCGATAGGCAATGTGATAGTTTCTAAAGGCCTATTCACAGTAAATTTTCGTGCAAAATCACCCTGTTCTATAAAGCTTGACAGCGTAGCTCTAAAGGCTAGAGCTTCTATGAATGGCGATACGGAAAAAGCATTGTTAATTGGGCTGAGATTCAGAATGCAATTTAGAGAAGCTCCGAATGTATGGCTATAGAAATACCCTTCAGAATCCTTATTATTGTCTGAATAGAAGTGCTTTGCTGTATGGTCTCCGTAATTGTAGGCTAGAGATCCTGTGGTGACCAAAGCATCTTCTAACCAAGGGAGACGCAGTTGTATGCCTCCAAAGTAGTTTTTCGACGAGACTTTATTAGATGTTGCATGCTCTTTGATGTGCAACATTTGCTGAGAAAATGCCAAGGAGATTTTGTGATTTGTCTCTGTTGCAGCCGATGAGGTTGCCGCATAACCGGCAGATTCCATATGGAATCCACAGATTCCTAGGCGATTGCGTTGATGGACAGTCATGAGTAATCCCTGACCACCGAGTTCAAAATAATTAGGATTAGCTATTGGAGAAGGGAGAGTACGCATTCCTGAAAGAGTTGAGTATACAGATCCCCAAAGAGCATTAGCAATTAGGGGAGTTTTATACTTTGGATTAGGGATGTACCCTGTAGGGGTCCAATCTGCATAAAGTATACGGTGAGAGGTATTTGTTGTTTCTGCCGATGTAGTATTTGCTGTTGTTGTATACTCTTCCCAGTAAGGAGACCAGACTCCTTGATAACCGTAGCGCTTGGCTTTGTTAATAGCTTCGATATCTAAGTTTGTCGCTGTAATTTTTTTCGTTGCATTATCGCAAAGATATAAGAAGGGTACACGTGTAATTCCACTAGAGAGATCTAAAGAATCATAGGGGTCTTCATTATCACTATTGAATAGTTGTAAGGGACCAGAAAGGGTAACGACAGGATTATTATCTTCAGTATAGGTAGTATTACCACTATTTGTAGTGCTTGTAGGATAGATCCAGATTTTTGGAGCCTGAGCACCTTTTTGTAAAAGAGAAGGGAGATTTAAAGCAAGACTTGTGATTGCGAATTCTGAGCCTGCGGTAGTTTGATTCTGATTATTTGCAGTAGCTTGTATATTTGTCCTGAGAATAGCACCATTACCTAGTCTTAAAGTGCTGTTTTCTTGAGTGATCTTATAAACCGCTAGACCGGCACGATCTTCGATTGCAAGAACACCTTTTTTGATCGTTATAGGATTTCTTATATAGCTAATGAAGTTTCCTTCTCCCTTGAAAGAATCAGGAACGAATACCCCGGATAATAAAATTGTTCCCTCATGATATTCTTCGCCATTAAATGAAACCAAGGGGGATTGATACACACACTCAATAGGATCATAGAATTTAACACAGTAATTTTTTCTTGCACCGACTTTTAACGTTGTTCCTGTCGTGCAATGTATGGTGTTTCTATACAGTTGATTATTCCCTGTAATTCCACAATTGTTATCAAAGATAATATCCCCATTATCTGCGGATAGATCGCAGGTCCCATTATTTTTAATTAGAAAGGCAGCGCCCCATTTACTTCGGTTGTTGATAAATTGAACAGAACTATTATTTTTAATGGTTAAAGTTTGGCACCATAAAGCACCACCATTGCGATCTACAATATTATTGTTAAAGCAAATAGGCCCGGAATTATCTTCTATTTTTATAGTTGTAGCAGAAATAGCTCCACCTGAGCTTATGGCCCCCAGGGGGCGATCACATACACCAGAATTGTTCGCGAAGAAAATCAAATCAGAATTATTTTTAATTGTGACGGTAGAGGTGGCATGACAGGCACCTCCAACAGGAGAGGTATTAGAAGTGATACATACCGGAGCAGAATTGTCTGAAATTTCGCAATTTTGACAATAGATTGCACCACCTTGAGCATTAGTTGTTTTATTGCCGCTGCTTACGTAAACAAGATGAAAAGCTAAATTGTTCATTAACAAAATAGGAGCGGAATTTCCTGATATCTTAAAATCTCTATCTGATGAGATGGCTCCTCCGCGAATTCTAGCTGTATTATAAGCAAAACAGATAGCTCCACGATTCTTAGATAATTCAAGAGTTCCTCCACAACAGATAGCTCCGCCATAGTTTGTTGAGGAACTCGTAGTAGCTGGGGCAATAGATTGGTTGCTAATAAAATATTGTTTTGCTGAGTTTTCAGTAATGCTACAGTTGCCTGTAGTATAGATAGCACCACCTTTTTGTGCTGTTATGTTTGAAATAAATTTTATATCGTCTGTGATGTTTCGTAAAATTACTGACGCAGCATCGAAAACCCCGCCACTTTTATTAGAGAGTTGCTGAGAACAGATAATATTCTTGTAGTTTTCAACGGTGATAGTTCCTGTTGAACGTGAGAGCCCTTCAAGAGTATTTTGTTCATCAGGAATATCAGGGAAGATTTCTGGACAGAGGAGTTGCTCGTAACCGAAACTCTGAAATGGGCATGTAGATTTTTTTGAGGAGGCTTCTAAGACAAGTGATAAACCAGCAAATGAAGAAGTCAGAAGATAAGTGCTGAAGAGAATAGAAGGCAATATTTTCATAGAGGTACTTATTTTCTAAGTCTAAAATTTGATTTCACTCGTTATGTTTAGGAAGTTACACAATGTAGATTTTGAGAAATCTCCATGATAGTTAATGCTCAAACTTATGGTGTTCAATAAAGTTGTAGTGTTTTTCATAGAGAGGGATCCGGCATGATGATCCACAGGAGTTCCTGAGGTGATCCACGAACCTTTACTTATCAATCGTGTAGTAGTGATTTTAGGTTTTTGTCTGTAGATAGTTGGAGTATAGGCAAGTTGGATTTCCCAACACGTTTTTAAATTTGCTTCATTTTCCGTATAGCAATAAATTCCCAAAGGTAAGGTCACGTTAATTAGAGGATCTTTTGTTTCAAAACTGCGGATTTGTTCTCCAGTTTCCGTAAAGCTTTCTTGAACAGCATGTATGCCTAAGGTTTTTATGAAAGGTCGAAATTGTAAATTTGAGATTTTGCCTTCAGGCAGCATACAGCACAGCTCACTTCCTAGGGTATGCCCATGAAAATGTCCTTTGGAAGAGGTATTTGTAGTTTGATTTTTTGTTTCTACACGACTGTGTGAATAAGCGTAACCCAAGGAAGCTGACGTGAGGATATTTTCATCAAACCAGGGGATTTGTAGCTGAGTTCCAGCAAAGTAATAGTTGGAAGAGACTTTGTTTTTCGATTTAGACTCTTTTATTTCACTATGGAATTGAGAGAAGCTTAATGCAAAGTTATGATTTGTTTCTGTAGAACGAGAAGCTCGAGCAGAGTAACCCTTAGAGAATAAATCAAACCCCGGTTTTAAGTTGCGAGTCTTCTGAGAGACATACGCCCCTGATCCACCTCCAGCAAACCCTAAACGGCTTGCGTTTGGGGGGGGGGTAGGTTATGTAGACCGGTGATTACGTTGTATGCGGATTGCCAGAGAGCATTAGCAACGAGATCACCACGATATTCTGGATTAGGAATATAACCAGTAGGTGTCCAGTCAGCATAGAGATATTTATGATGTGTATTTGCTGTTAATGCGGATGAGGGATTTGTTGTTGTTGTATATTCTTCCCAATAAGGAGACCAGACTCCTTGATGGCCATAATGTTGTTTATCATTGATGGCTTCAATGTTTAGATCATCCACGGTAATTTTCTTGGTGGTTGTATCACAAAGATAAAGAAATGGGATACGTGTAATACCGCTTGAAAGATTTAAAGAGTCGTAGGGATCCTCATTATTACTATTTAATAGGGTTAGAGGTCCAGAAATAGTGATTGTGGGATTGTCGTCTTCTGTATAGTTATTGCTACTAACAGAAGGATAGATCCAGATTTTAGGAGCTTGAGCACCTTTTGCTAAAATAGAAGGAAGGTTTAGGGCAAGTTTAGTAATTGTGAGTGTACAGCCAACCGTTGTTTGTTGATTATTAGCGGCATTTTTTATAGTGGTAATAACTGCGCTATTCCCTAGGCGTAAGATTCCTTCATCTTGTGTAATTTTATAAATTGCCAAAGCAGCTTTATCTTCAACAGCAAGCACACCGTGAGCAATTTTACACGTATTTCTCATTTGACTTTGGAGATCAGAGAGATTGGTGTTATTTGGAGATACATCAGCTCCAGAAAATAAAACAGTTCCTAAATGGTAATTTTCTGGATTAAATATAAGAACCGTGGATGAAGGATGTCCATTTTCAATAGGATCATAAAATTTAACGCTATAACCCTGCCTTGCTCCTATTTGTAAATTTAAGTTGGGAGTTGAGTGGAGAGCGTTTCTATAACTTCCTGAGGAGTTGAGACAAAAATTTCTTTTAAATATTATATCCCCATAATCTGCTGAAAGATAAAAATTTCCACTATCACGATTTTGAATAGCAGCTCCCCATGTTGAGGAGTTATTTATAAATAGAATGGGTCCATTATCTTTGATAGTGAGATTTTGAGTATAGATAGAACCTGCATTGCATTTTGAAGCATTATTTTGAAAAATCACACCTTTAGGATTATTAGTAATCGTGCAAGAGGTGGAGTAAATAGCCCCTCCTCCAGCAGGATTATTTTGGCGCGTTGAGCTATTATTAAGGAACTTAATGATGCCTGAGTTATGAGAGATCGTACACGCTCCGGTCACATATATAGCTCCGGTAGAACCAGCCTGATTATCTATAAAAGTTATGGGAGCATAATTAGATGTAATAGAGCAATTAGCACTATAAATACATCCACCCTGACTTTCTTCTTTTAAGCATTTGTTATTTCTTAAAATTATTGCGCCGTAATTGTTAGAAATGTTTACGTTGTTATCCGCTAAGATTGCTCCTCCTGAAAGGGAAGCTGTATTATTTAAAAATTGACAAACTCCAGTATTATTAGAGATCTCAAGTTGCGTGCATTTAATCGCTCCACCAGATTTAGCATTCGCTTGATCAATCAGAACATTGGCCATGTTATTAATAAAACAACACTCTTGTTTATTATAGGTAATGTTGCAATTTGTCGAAGATACAGCTCCTCCATTATCATTGGAGATATTTTCTCGAAATACTATAGGCCCGATATTCTTTGTGATATTTAGCGTTCTAGCTGTAACAGCCCCGCCGCTTCCTCTATTGTATTGATAATTGACACAGAAATACTTTTTTCCAGAGATATCTATATCAGCACTGCTATTATGTAGTTCCCCATGAGACATGGGGGATGTTTTAAGAACCTGATCAATTCCATAAGGACTTGACCACGGGCAAATATGGCCAGATTCTGTGATCTCGTGGAAAGAACATGCTTTCTTTTCTTTGGCAAGACAGATGAGTTTCTGTGAGCAAATACTCAGGCTAATTAAGCATAAAAATGAATAGGTGTAGGGGCGCATACTGGGATAATAAAGATCAGAGACCACACATGCCATTCCCTATACGCGAAGAAACGTAAGATTGTCTAGATTTTTATAAAACAGAGATATTCAGAGTTAATGAGCAATTTGTTTTCTTAATTCTAGGTATCCATAGATAGGAGACTTAATAAGTTTATCTTAATAGATTATTGTTGTGTTTCTTTGAGAAAACTATTCTTTCAAAATGCTAATGTGCTCCCAGCTTTTAGATAGTTGCAAAAGGTTGACGAGGAGATATTTCCTTGATAATTGAGAAAGACTTTCAAATGAGAAAAGATCTTGGTTTCATTTCCTATTTTATAAGCGAGAGCATGGCGTGTAATAGGTGTTCCAAGTATTGGCCATGTTCCATTGCTTGCAGTTAATGTCGCCAATATCTGAGGATAATCTCTGTAAATAACAGGGTGATAAGCGATCTGTATTTGCCATAGAGTTGGTAAATGTACATTACGAACCCATTGCATAAATACTCCCACAGGAAGAGTAACATTAAGTAGAGGCTGATTTACAGTAAATTTCCGTGGAAAATCTCCCTGTTCTATAAAGCTTGAGAGCGTAGCTCTAAAAGCTAAAGCTTCTATAAATGGAGCTACAGACAATGCTCGATTTGTTGGACTTAGCTGTAATATGCAACTCAGACAAGCTCCGAGTGTATGGCTATAGAAATATCCTTCAGAAGCTTTGTTTTCTTCTGTATAGAAGTGTTTTGCTGTATGGTCCCCATAATTATATGCTAGTGACCCTGTAGTAACGAAACTATCATTTAGCCAGGGAAGACGCAGCTGCATACCTCCGAAATAGTTTTTCGAGGAGATTTTATTAGATGACGCACGTTCTTTAATATGAGAAATTTGTTGGGAGAATGAAAATGAGATTTTATGATTTATCTTTGTGACAGCAGACGAGGTTGCTGCATAGCCTGCAGATTCCATATGGAATCCACGCACGCCCAGGCGATTGCGTTGATGAATAGTCATTCCCAATCCCTGACCACCGAATTCAAAATGTGAACGAGCGTTTACTGGAGAAGGTAATGTGCGCATTCCTGAGAGTGTAGTATAGACAGATCCCCAAAGGGCATTAGCGACTAGAGCTGATGTATATTTTGGATTGGGAACATAGCCTGTTGGTGTCCAGTCAGCATAAAGTATACGATGAGAAGTATTTGCTGTTAATGCTGATGTGGAATTTGCTGTTGTTGTGTATTCTTCCCAGTAAGTAGACCATATGCCTTGATAACCATAATGAGCTTTTTGATTAATAGCATGAATATTTAGAGAGTCGATATTAATTTTCTTTGTGGCGTTATCACAAAGATAAAGAAGAGGAATTCGCGTGATACCTCTAGAGAGATCCGTATCATCATATGGGCTATGTCCTTCTTCATTAGTCAGTAGAAGATCTCCTGAAACATAGATGGCTGCTGCTGTATTTTCTTGAAAAGAGTCGGTAGAATTTTGTGTAGTTTTTGTTGGATAAATCCATAATTTTGCAGCTTTTGCTTTACTTGTAAGTAATTGAGGGAGGATTAATCCCAGGTTGCTTAGTTGAAGATCGGCAGCTTTATTATTGGTGTCCTTTTCTCTTGTTGTTAAAGTTCCTCCTGTTCCTAAACAAATGATTCCTCCTGTTTGTATAAATTTAAATGTTGCAAGCGCAGCATCATTTTCGATTGCCAGTACTCCGTTTTTAAGCTCTATGGTGTTTTTGCATTTTGAAAATAAATTATTCTCAGTCTTAATAGCATCACTAACTGTAGCCCCTGAAAAGATCACACAGCCTTGGTCTTCAATATTAGGATTAATGATCATATTATTAGAGGTGGGCAACTCGTGTTCAATAGGATCATAGAAAAGAATGTGGTGTCCTAGTTTTGCTCCAAATCGAACAATGCTAGAATTACTACTTCCTATATATATAGAGTTCCTGCGAATTATATCTGTCGGGGTTATAGATAAGTTATTATTGAAAACAATATTTCCCTTATCTGCGGATAGTTCGATACCGCAGCCACTATCCATTACAATTATCGCTCCTCCTAATTGAGAGGAGTTATTTGTAAAATAGACATCATTGCTATTGCGAACTATAAATTTTACACATCTGCAAGCACCTCCGTGAACTGCGGAAGAATTATTATGGAAAGATGTAATTCCTGTATTATTTTCTAAGGTGACATTTCTTGCTGCTATAGCTCCACCAGAAATGTCATTATTTCCTGTTGAAAAGGCTACATTATTTTTAAAGATGATGTTTCCTTGATTACCTGAGAACAGACAATCATAGATTGCAGAGATCGCCCCGCCTGTTCCAGATTGATTATTGACGAATAGCGTATCACCATAGTTATTCGTGCAATTAAAGTGTTCTAGTCGTAAAGCTCCCCCTAGACCAGTATCTGATAAGGATTGATTATCATAAAAAATACAGGAAGATTTATTGTCCGATAGATTAAAGATCTTCGCTGCCATAATTGCCCCACCACTTGCGGAAGTTGAGTTCCTAAGGAAGTAGATAGGTTCTTTATTGTTTTTAATATCAAGGTATCTTGTGTGTATTGCGCCGCCATGATTCGAACGGACTTCTACAGCTGTGCTTCTAGCTAGATTATTTGAGAAAATAATGGACTTATCACTATTCGTGATCTCTAAGTTATTATCGGTATAAATTCCACCTCCTGAACGTGGAGTAATATTGCCAATTAAGATAATTGGTCCTTGAGTATCTTGAATGTAGAGCTTATTACATCTTAAACTAGCTCCTGCTGAGTCATTGGTAATCTGAGAAATAGAAAATATCTCTGGGTAATTTTGTAATGTCAATGAATCCGAGGAGTGCGTTTTTCCCGTTAAGTTTGTTTTCTGTAGCAATAGCTCTATAGATTTGGGGATATATAGAGATTCTACAGAGGTTGTGGGATAGGGAAGAACTATTTCTCTAGCATCTATACTATAAAAATAAGCCAACCATGATGTGGAAAGAATAAGATTGTTAATAAACTTATGTTTCATAGTAAGTTTTCTCAAGTTCTCAATTTGTTAAAATACCACTCTACTCCCGGCGTTTACATAATGGGAGGTTGTGGATGAAGATAGATCCAGTTGGTAGTTCAAGAAAGCAATTATATTGTGTAATAGATGGATAGAGTTTCTTCCTTCAACATGCAAGTTATGACGTGCTACTGGGGATCCTGAGGTTGTCCAGGATCCATTACTTGCCAGTAGTGTTGTGAGGACTTTTGGCTTTTGTCTATAGATTGAGGGCTGATAGGCGAGTTGGAATTCCCAAAGATTTGCTAAATAGGTATCTGAAAGCCAGAAAGTTTGTATTCCTATAGGCAAAGCTATGTCAATCAATGGGTGTTGATTAGAGAATTTTCTAGGAAAATCTCCAGTTTCATTGATTTTCGTTTGCTCTACGCGTACGCCTCTTAGTTGAATAAATGGTGTGAAGTAGTGATTCAAAAAAGCAAGCTTTTCATGAAGATAGCAGCCTATACGTGCACTGAGAGCGTGATCTCTAAATTCCGTTTTGGATTGTTTATTTTGTGTATAAAAACTTTGCATATGATGATCGCCATAACAATAGCTTAGAGAAGCTGTAGTTATAAGGTGTTCATTAAACCAGGGCATTTGCAAAGATAAGCCTAAGAGATAGCTATGAGAGTCAATTTTATTTTTTGATATGTGTTCTTTCATCTTCCCACTTATTTGTGAGAATGTGAGTAAGAACCTACAATTAGTTTCTGAAGAAAGAAGACATTCGCCACTATACCCTAAAGATCTCGAGGAGAATCCTAAAATTGTATCTTTATCTTTTTGATATCTATGCGTTCCTAGTCCTTGACCTTGCAAATAAAAAGACGGGGAAGACTCGTTTATTAATGAAGGATAGAAAGCTGTAGCGCTATAGGCTGTTTGCCAGAGAGTGTTTGCCACCAAATCAGCACGGTGTTGAGGATTGACTGTATATCCTGTTGGCATCCAATTAGCATAAAGATACCTATGTTTTGAGTTTGTCGTATCTAATGATGTTGTGATGGATGGTACTATGATTTCTTCCCAATATGGAGTCCATATGCCTTGATGACCATAATGTTTGTGAGAATTTATTGAGTGAATATCAAAATCGTTAGTTGTGATTAAATTGTTTGGTATTTCAGAGAGATGTAGAAGAGGAACCCTGTCTATGGATTGAGAGAGGTCCACGCTATCATAGGGATCACGATAATATTCATTCCAAAGAGATAAAGAACCCAATATGGAAATCTTTGCATCGGTATTCTCAGTGTATCTACCTGATGATCCTCCTGGATAAATCCAAATAGTTGGAGGACTATTGCTGTTCAAAACTTCCGTAAGGAGAATGGCAACATTTTTTATTTGTAGATTACTGTCTTTTATTGCGTCGCTTTTTTGTTGAGTTTTAATGGTAACATCTCTGCCCAAACAAAAATGTGTATTGTCCTCTGATGTAATTTTATATACTGATAGCCTGGCTCCATTTTCTACAGATATAATACCATGTTTAATTGTCAGTTCATCACCATAGCTAGTTTGAACATTTCTAACGTTTGTAGATAAGTTAGATTGAACCTTAGCGCCTGAAAAAACCACAGCCCCTGTATGCTTGGCTTCAGGGTTAATGATAAAAGAAGTCAAATTTCTAGTATCTATTGTATCGAAAAGGTAAATATGTTGATTTTGAGTGGCGCCTAAAGATAGGGTATGATTAGAGGAGAAAAACATAG
Source organism: Chlamydia crocodili (assembly GCF_018343815.1). Classification (NCBI taxonomy): domain Bacteria; kingdom Pseudomonadati; phylum Chlamydiota; class Chlamydiia; order Chlamydiales; family Chlamydiaceae; genus Chlamydia; species Chlamydia crocodili. The sequence goes on from NZ_CP060791.1 coordinate 852,025, forward strand.
CTGATCTCCAGACACCAACTCTATCTATTGCAATGTTGTTATCAAAAATTATATTGCCATGATCAGCTGAGATCTTAGTAGTGCCGTTGTCTGTTTGTCCGTAAAATGCACCTCCCCAACAAGCCGTATTATTGAAAAAGTAGACAGGACCATTATTTTCGATGGTTAAATTCTGATAGGAAAGGGCTCCTCCAGCGTGAGCAGCTGAGTTTCCATCAAATATCAAAGATTGTTTGTTATTTTTGATCGTGATTAGTGAGACACTATTGATAGCTCCGCCATTTCCATTTGCATTAGACGTACCGTTACAAGCAGCGTTACTAAAAAACGTAATAGGCGCATAGTTGTCGGTAATACTTGTAGAAGTAGTAGAGTAAATGGCTCCGCCTTTTCCAGCCTTATTGCTGTTAAATAGGATTTCTCCAGTGTTGCGAGTAAATTCACAGGATTTTGTATAAATCGCTCCTCCGAGTCCATTTATGTGATAACCGCGGTTGTTATCAAATCGCATCGTGGAAGCATTATCGAGAAATTTACATGTTTCTGAAGAACAAATAGCGCCGCCATTTGTTTTAGTTAAGTTAGAGATGAAAAAAAACTCTTTATTATTAAAAGAGGCTTCGAAATTTTTCCCATATACAGCACCTCCGGCGCTGTTCCCGGAAGCATTCTTCTGATTAAAAGCACTATTTTGGTAAAAGATAATACGAGCATTTTTTGATATAATTACATTTTCAGTAGAGGAAATCGCTCCACCATTATTGGTAGCTCTATTATCTCCAAAGAAAATAGGTTGGGTATTGTTTGTAAGATTGCAAGATCTACAACTAATCACACCACCATTATCTACATTAGATTGGCATATAAATACTTTAGGTTGCTTATCATAGGAGATGACAATGTCTTCTGAAGGACTACGCAATACTCCATAATTCTTTTGTAAAGGAGCTTGATTTATAAGAGTTAATGCAAAATCTAAATAATAAAGTTGTTTATGGATCCCCTCAGAAGGTATCATAATGTCGTTGCTATAGATAATGCTGTGAGCACAAGTCGATAAGATGAGAGAATAAAGAAGAGATTTTAGAGACATATCTGAAAAAAAACATAGTTATGATATGGTTTTCCCTCCTATAAAATACTTCTTTTATCTTTGTCTAGAATTTCTATACGAATTTACTGCTGATATTGTAGATATAAAAAGATAAGTACCAGTTTCTTTTGTTGTTAGAATATAAGGCTATTTCTTTAATATTATTCTATAAATGAAGAAGGTTTGTTTTTAGTAAAACAAACCTTCTAATATCGTTTATTTTTAAAAATAAATTAGCAGATTGAGAGCTTCCTAAACTTTATCTTTATAGTTTTAGAAAGAGAGTTTCCCTCCACCCAGTATGTAATGGCTACATGTAGATGAAGAGATATCACATTGATAATCAAAGTTTATATGTAGATGTTTGAATAATCGCGTTTCATTTTTAAGATTTATAGAAAAAGCATGATAGTTCACATCTGTAGGTGAAGAAATCCAAGAGCCGTTATCTGCTACTAATACGGAACCCACTAAAGGTGTTTTTCTTAGGAGTGTTGGTCTATAAGCAACTTCTAATTCCCAAATGGATGGGCAGCATCCATGGAAGGCTAATTTATTATGCAATCCGAAGGGTAGGCTGACATCAACAAGATCATCAGGTGTTACGAAAGTACGTACGCGAGCACCGTCTTCTGTGAAGCTATCTTGTTTTGAGATAAAGGCTTGATAGCGGAAAAATGGAATGATAGTCAAACGATCATTTGTTCTAGCCTTTAAAGGGAAGTAAAAGGAGAGAGCGCTACCTACGGTTTGACTTTCGAATGAGCCATAGCAAGCTCCTAAAAGTTGACGATGAGTATAGTTTAGCTCATGAAGACCTTGGGTATAGAGATAGTTTCCTGATAGGATAAATTTCCCTTTAAAACAATGGATTTCCCAGTAACTTCCTAAGGATAAATAATCTGATGCTACTTCATTATGACCAATATTAGCATTAGCATTGGTATGCTGGGAAGCAAATTTAAAACCAATTTTGTAAAGGGAAGGAGATCCAAAGGAGATACCAGTATAGTATCCTGTACCATCCATATGGAATCCTACTTTTTCCCCGATATCTTGTTGATAAAGACAGAGACCTAAAGCACCACCTTCAATATCAAAATAAAAGGATTTATCACTTAGAGATTCTAAAGATAACCTGGATGCATTCATTCCAGATGTTGCAGCGTAGGTAGATTGCCAAAAGATATTCCCTACAAAATCCCCTTTGCGATCTGTCTTTATTTCGATTTCTTTAGTTGTTGGATTTGTAGAGGTTTGAGTTGCATCATCAGCATATGCATTGCTAAACAGTGCAAGAGTAAGACTTATAGATGTGAAGTATTTCGTTAATTTAGATCCCATATCATTCTCTCGGGGCTTATGTAGATTGCGAACATAATCCCCGTAGTATTTAGAGTATCGTATAATCGAGATGGGGGATTTACTCTAAATAATCTACAGATAATCAAACATTTTGGGAATACATAGATTATATTTTATTCTTTCTAAATGAATGTTTTTATTGTGTATTTTGTGAAGTAGATGTCTGTGTTATTATGAGAATTTAGAAAGTATTAACTTTTACTTCATAAGCGATTTCTGAGATCCCATGCCCTTTTTTCATTTAGGATAGATAATACTTTCTTATAACAAGTTTGGCATTTCTTAAAATTCTAGGGTACTACCTGCTTTTAGATAGTTGCAGAATGTAGAAGAAGAGAAATTCGCTTGGTAATCTAAAAAGACTTTTAGATTTGAGAATAGATAGGTTTCATTGCCTACAGCAAACGCTAGTGCATTACGTGCAACGTGAGTACCTTCGGATTCCCAAGATCCCTTACTTGTTAATAGTGTAGTGCGCAATTCAGGATAGTGTCTATAGATCACAGGATGGTAGGCAAGTTGTAGTTTCCAAGAGGATAGAAGATGTACATCATGTGACCATTGGCAGAGAATCCCCATAGGTAGGGTAACATTATATAGTGGATGAATAACCGCAAAGCTTCTTGCATAATCTCCGATTTCTGAGAAACTAGATAATGATCCTCTAAAGGCCATAGCTTCTATGAATAGAGCACAGTCAAAACCTTCATAAATTGGATTTAGCTCAAATGTGGTGTTGAAAGATGCTGCAAAGCTATGGCTATAGAAATCTCCACGAGAGATTTTGTTCTCTTTTCTATAGTTGTGTTTTGTTTTGTGAGAGCCATAGTTATAAATCAATGTTGTGGTTGTAATTACATCCTTATCAAACCAAGGAAGGCGCAGCTGCATACCCGCAACATAGTTTTTCGAAGAAAGCTTATTTTCTGATTCCTTTTCTTTAAGATGGGCAAAATGCTGAGCAAAGGAAAAAGAGATTCTCTGTTGTGTTTCTTTTACTGAAGATGTGCCTACAGCATATCCTGAGGATTCCATGCGGAATCCAGGTTTCTTCAGACGATTGTCTTGATGAATCGATGTTATCAATCCCTGTCCTTGCAGTTCAAAGATAGCGGGAATTTCCATGATATCAGGAAACGTGCGCATGCTTGACATCGTTGTATAGAAAGTCTCCCAAAGAGCATTAGCAACAAGTACTGTTTGGTATTTTGGATTAGGGAGGTAGTGCGTTGGTGTCCAATCTCCATACAGGTATTTATGATTAGTATTGGCTTTATCTGCTGAGGTACTGTCTGTGACGGTTGTCTTAGCTTCCCATTTTAAAGCCCATAATCCCTGATAACCGTAATGCTCTGTATCATTAATCGCATTGACATTGAGGTTGTCTAAAGTAATTTTCGAAGCCGTATTATCACAAAGATAGAGTAGGGGAATATGATTCCTACCTTGAGATAGATCTAGAGTATCGTAGGGGTTATTGCCTTCTTCATCAGTTAGTGTAAGATTTCCCGATAGGGTGATGGAAGCTGCAGTATTTTCTGCAAATGTTGTTGTGGCCCCAGCTGTTGTTGTAGCTGAAGGATAGATCCATAATTTTGCAGGTTGTGATCCTGAAAGTAGTGAAGGAAGGTTTAGACCAAGATCTGTTATTGTCGCTGTAGCAGTTTTCACACTATCACTTTGTTCTTTTGCTGCGAGAGTTCCTCCGCTTCCAAGGCATAACCTGCCACCGGTTTGCTCAAATTGGTAGGTAGCTATTCCTGCACCATCTTCGATGGCAAGAACCCCATTTTTAAGCTCTACTTTAGTTTTAGATTGTGAAAACAGATTCTTCTCTGTTTTCAGATCTTCGTAGACAGTAGCTCCTGAAAAAACCACACAGCCTTGATGATCGCTATGGGGATTGATGACTATACTAGATCCCGTACCGTCATGTTCTATAGGATCGTAAAAAAGAATAGCTCGGGAGTATTTCGCTCCTAACTCTATTTTAGAGTTATTTCCTACATTTATGGCATTTCTATATATATCCCCACTAACAGGAAGACAAAGGTTATTGCTGAAAGTTACATTGCCGTAATCTGCAGATATAGATAGAGATCCGCTGCTTATAGCTCCGCCTTTTTCTGCAGAATTATCAAGGAAATATATGTCATGATTTTCGCTAATATTTAAAGAGCTACATTGAACAGCTCCTCCTGATCCTGTGGAGGAATTATTTTGGAAAATGATTTTTCCAGAATTTCCAGTAAATCCTAAAGAGTTAGCTGTTATACCGCCTCCATTAGAATTATTTGTTCCGCCTAGATTAGAAGATACATTATTTGAAAAGACGATATTTCCTTGATTGTTAGAAAAAGTACAACCACCGTATGAAGCAATTCCTCCACCTGTTCCTGCACGATTATCAATAAATAAAATGTCTTTAGTATTCTTCGAGCTTTCGAAACTATTTGTTCGTATAGCCCCACCTCTACCCGTATCCCATAGGGATAAGTTACTATAAAAGAGACATGGCGCTTTATTATCTGATAACGTGATGGTATTTGTTGTTTGTATAGCCCCTCCATCAGTAACTGAGGAGTTCATTAAGAAATAAACAGGTTGTTTGTTATTAGTTATTCCAAGTTGGTCTGCTCGTATAGCTCCTGCCAAAGAAAATATACTAGCGTTGATATCGGTAGAGCTATTTCTTGCTGAGTTATTGGAAAATAGAATAAAGCCATTGTTACCAGATATCTGCAATTTATTTGCAAAAAATGTTCCCCCTGCTTTTTGTGTACTGTTGTTTACAAAGATCATAGGGCCTTGCGTATTGCAAATATCTAAGTTGTGACAATCTAAAACAGCGCCTTGTGAAATTGTTAGTTGTGCGGAGGCTATGAGTTTTTGATAACCATCTAAAGTAAGGGAAGTTGCTCCACGTGTATTTCCTAATAAATTTGTCTCCTCCATATAAGCTTCTAAAGAATCAGGGAAAGAGGGAAGACCTAAGGAAGGGATAATGAAGGGGAAAGATAGATCTCTAGCTTCTAAGGAAGTAATAAAGGTTAGAGAAAACAGAGCAAGTAGACGTAGAGAGAGATTGCGCATGAGTATCTTTTTAAGCTTCATAATTAAAATAACCACCTACTTCCTGCATGTATATAATGTGCTGTTGTAGATGAAGATAGGTCGAGTTGGTAGTTCAAGAAAACACGTAAATTAGGGAAAGGATCAATGGAATATTTTCCCTTAGCATGGAAGGCATTTTTCGTTACGGAGGTTGCTGAAGATGTCCATGATCCTTTACTTGCAAGTAAAGTGGTGAGCACCTTCGGTTTATTTCTATAGATTGTTGGCCGATAGGAAAATTCTAATTCCCATGTTGTAGGAATTTTAGAATAAGAAGAACCGGAGATTTCTCCTCCTATAGGCAAGGCTATATTTCTTAGGGGATTTTGATTAGAAAATGTACGCGCATGATCCCCAACTTCTTTTATATTTGTTTGCTCTACTTGTAGAGCAATCATCTGCATGAATGGTGTGATTGAAAAATGAGAAAAAGCATACCATTCGGGTAAAGCCCATCCAAAAACTGCACATAAAGCGTGATTGTAGAACTCAGCTTGTGATTTTTCTTGTCCATGATTGTAAGAGTTTTTCAGATGATGATCTGAATAGCAGTATCTAAAAGATGCTGATGTAATTAAAGACTCATCAAACCAAGGCACATGGTAGGAAAGACTAGCAAGGTAGCTGTGGGAGTTACTTTTATGATTCGTTTGATTTTCTAGAGTTTTCTCAATAACCTGAGCAAAAGATAAAGCGAAGCACTGATTTGTTGCTGATTTTGCTTGCCCTTTTACGGCATAGCCATAAGCTCGAGAAGAAAATCCTGAATTTCCATGTTTATTCTTTTGATGGATATAGAGTCCTAATCCTTCTCCCTCGATAAACATATTTTCTTCGAGATTGCTTTTAGGCATCGATGAGGGAATATTTGCTATAAGGTAGGCAGATTGCCAAAGGAGATTAGGAACAAGATCTCCTTTGTATAAAGGATTTGGTGTGTAGCCTAACGGTGTCCAATCAGCATAGAGATATCTATGTTTAGTATTAGCTGTAGCTGCACTAGCATCGTTTGTTACTGTTGTAATTTCTCCCCAATAGGGAGACCAAAGACCTTGATAACCGTAGTGCTCACCAGGATTTATCGTTTGGATATTCAAATCTGTAGTTGTAATGGGATTGCCAGAAGTCTCGGAAAGGTGTAGCAAAGCTACACCATTGATAGGTTGAGAGAGATCTAAACTGTCGTAAAAATCTTTTTCTTTCCCGTCGTAAAGCTCCACAGAGCCTGTTATCGTGATTTTCGCCGTAGTATTTTCCGTAAAATTACTATTATTTGTATCTGGATAAATCCATATCATCGGAGGTTCAGATTGAGGACTTAAAACTTCCGGAAGATCAATGAGGAGATTTTTTAGCTCTAAAACGCTAGTTTTATCAGAAGAACTTTTCTCTTGTGTTCTAACAACAGTATTTTTCCCTAGAGCTAGGTAGGTAGATTCACTTTGTGTAATTTTATATGCGGAAAGCTGAGCACCGCTCTTTATAGCTAGAGTGCCGTATTTAAGGGTGATTTCTCCAGTATAGCTGGTTTGAAAATTCTCTATGTCATTAGCTAAAGCAGGCTGTACATGCTTTCCTGAAAATACTACGGCCCCTATATGGTAAGCCTCAGGATTGATAGATAAAGTCGTGAGATTAGAGGTATTTATCGTATCATAGAGACATATTTTATAATCTTGGCGAGCTCCTAAGGATAGAGTATGAGAACCCCGAAAATAATTTATGGACCGGCGAAGACGATTGCCTTCATTCATAACGTTATTATCAAAAATAATATCTCCATTATCTGCGGAGATAGTGGTTGTGCCGCTACCGTTTTTTACATATAAAGCAGCCCCTTGATGTGCACTATTATTTAAGAAATATACAGGGCCATTATTTTTGATGGTAAGGTTGGTATAATCTAGTGCTCCTCCGTAAGCAGAAGCCATATTCCCATCGAAGTAAATAGGTCCGGTATTGTTTTCTATAGTAATTTGTGAACTAAGAATACCTCCGCCTTCGGAATATTCATCATTGGCTGTGAAAGGATTCATACCAGATATAGATGCACGATTATTCATAAAAATAATTGTGCCAGTGTTATCTTTGATAGTTGTTGATGTGGTGGCTTGAATAGCCCCACCTTGTCCTCCATTATTAATAAAAGTGATTTTCCCTGAATTATTAGTAATTTCACAAGTTGCTGTATAAATTGCCCCACCAAAACTAGGCATAAACGTAGAGAGATTCCCTTCAAAAAGAATATCAGCAGAGTTGTTGGAAAAAGCACATTTTGTTTCTGCATAGATGGCTCCGCCATACATTTTAGCACTATTGGCAATGAATTCTAAAGATTTCGTGTTGTAAGAAGCTTCGAAGTTCTTTGTAGCTACAGCTCCTCCAAAACAAGTAGAATTCATTGGTGTAGAAAATAAATCTAAAGAGTTGTTTTTAGAAAAAACAACACTAGTGTTTTTGGATATTGAAACATTTTCTACGGCATAAACGGCTCCACCGTTTTGTAAAGCCCTATTTCCTACAAAGAAAATGGTCCCCAGATTGTTCGTTAGATTCAGAGATTTGCAGGTAACCGCGCCCCCCTTATCTCTGTTAGATTGATCAGAGAAGAATTCCGTCTGAAGATAATTCGATATTGACAGATCTTTAGAGACATCTCTCGATAAACGTTTGTCTATCGGAGAATATTCCCTCATAGGAATAGGAAAGTCGAAATGAGAAAGAGAAGAATTATCATCCGTTGTAGAATGCTCTTTTCCGTATCCGTAAGAGCAGAAACAAAGGAACAAAACTAAAGAGAGAGGCGCTAAATACATATCTGAGAAGGTCGTAGAGGATATGGTTTCCCGCTATATAAAGTTTTTTTGGATCTTTGTCTAGTGCCTACTGAAGATATTTACTTTGCTAGCAAAAGGTTAGAGAAAAACAGCTAAATTTTCTGTGGTATTACGGGTAACTTGTGAATTAAAAGAGTGTTGAATGAAGCAGAAGAAAGAGAGAGAAATTCCCCTAGGGCAAAGAAAATTTCTCTCGGTAGGTGTTTAAAATCTTCCTTGCAGTCCTGTCGTGATGCGATGGCCTGCATAAGATTTTTTCGAATCAAATACGTAATCTACGAATCCTGTAGCGTGTTGGGAGAGTTCTACACTGTCATGCATCTGTAGGTAGAATCCATTACGAGGGATTTGTGCTCCCGTTATAGGAATACTCTCACCGTTAGCTAAGATAGTGATTACGTTATGTGGGTTCACTCTATAGACATCAGGCTTATAAGCGAGTTTTAATGTCAGAGTTGAAGGTGCCTTTTTAAATGGTGTGTACCATTCGGAAGTAAATCCAATAGGTAGGGTAATGTTGTGCCCACGACCTCTAGAAAAACTACGTGGTAGCGCACCTTTTTCAGAAAATGCATTTTGCCAACCACCCATAAACTCTGCGGATATAAATCCTGAGAGCTCAAGATCACGAGCAACTTTACGTGTAAGAGTGCACCATGTTAAGAACGGATGTTCTACAGATACGGAAGCATAGTATGTATTGTTATGCCAACGTCCCTTAGACTTTCTGGTTCTTTGCGTGATGGAGTTTAGGTAATTTGTTTTCATATGGTTTACTGCGTAACCATATGAAGCTTCCCAGGAGATGCTCGTTGCAGTATTTTCTGTAACAACGGGGAATTTCCCGAAGAAAGCAACTAAACTGATTTGTTCTGTACTTTGTGCATCGTAAGGTTTGCTCTTTACCTGACCATAAAGCTGACCAAAAGCTAAGCCTACAGAAGCATCATCAGGATAATGGATACCAATAGAGGCTTGATAACCTCCGTATCTTCCTTTAAATCCATCATGTGTCTTCTGTACAGGATGACGGACATAGCTACCGATAGCTTTTGCAGAAACAAGAACACCTTCGTGTTCAGAAAGGAAGGTTTCTTCTAAAGCTTCTGAGAATGCCTGCGTTGCTAAGAAGGAAGTCCATAGGGTATTGGATACAAGTTCTCCACGACGTTCAGGATCTAAAACATAGGGAGCATGGTAGGCGGGATCTGGTCTCCATACAACATAGAGAGTACGATTATTTGTTCCTGTTGGGATGCCGCCATTAGGTGTAGGAGCTAGTAATGGTGTTGTCCATGTAGATGACCACACTCCTTGATAGCCGTAATGTTGAGAAACAGCAAGATCTCCTACGGTGAAGTTCGTTTTTATTGGATCAGTAGCGCTACCGTTATTACTTGTGAAGGTAGCTATAGGAATAGACAATGAGGCTAACAATAAGGGATTATCATAGAGATCTTCGTTATCCTCAGAAACAACATCTAAAGAACCTTCTAATGTAATTGTCTTACTATTAGATGTTGTGACAGTGGCGGTGGTATAATTGGGATTTAGATAAGACTTAACATCAAAACCTAATTTTTTAATGCTAAAGTTTTCTGGAGTAGGCTGATTATTTGTTGTTGTAAGCAAGCCAACAGATGCTCCAGAACCTAAAGTTAGTCTGCCTGTTTCTGCAGTTAAACCAAGAACATTGACTGTAGCATTGTTAGTTACAACAAGTTGACCGTCTTCAATAACAACTTTACCAAATAAGGAAGTTGTAGAGTTTGCTGGGTTTAACTTCTCTGATATGGTAAGTGTCTCTGAAGTGAATTTTACTGATCCAGCAAAGCCAGTAGAGTTGATTTTAATCGTGTCTAAAGTTGTGGGATTTGTAGTTGTGGGACCCTTATTTGTAATAGGATCATGAAAGATTATATTAGATAATCCTGTAGCATTAAGAGAGGTGATTTTACCATCTCCTTCAACTTGGATAGCATTACGTGTTCCTGGACGATTGTCGAGCATATTGCCGATAAAGACCATATCCCCAGAACTTGCTGTTAAACTTAACGTTGAATTTGGAGGATTATTAGTTTCACCAACAGTAGAAGCAACATAAATAGCCCCACCTTTCTCTGCCCTGTTGTTAAAGAACACCATAGGGCCTTTAGAATTTATAGTAAGAGCCTTTGTACAGATAGCTCCACCGTTTCCTTTGGCAGCATTTTTATTTAAATAGGTATTAGAACTAGTTGTAAGATCACATGTAGTCGCATAAATTGCCCCGCCGTCTTTTTCAGCAAGGTTATAATTTATGGCACACTCACCAGTATTATTAGCAAAGCTCACAGACTTTGTTGGTGCGCAAATCGCACCTCCACAACCTGCACCTATAACTTTAGCAGGAGTGGGAGTAGTTGTTAGTAATCCATTTGCTGCAGTGTTTCCCGCTAGGGTAATCGGTCCGGAGTTATTCTTAAAGGTAATCGTTCCGTCATAAATAGCTCCTCCACCACAAGCAGCAAAGTTTTGAGAGAAAGAGATTGCTGCGGAGTTATTCTCAATGTTGCAGGTGGCTGCCGTATCATTAAGGAGAGCTGCTCCGAAGTTTCCGGAGTTGCTATCAAAGGTAATATTACCACGAATTTTCGTAATATCTAATTTTGTCTCTGTACGAATTGCAGAACCGCAAAAACAGTTTACTGTGGTTGAGGCGTTAGGAGTGGTAACGCTAGTAACTACAGGAGTATAGGGGGTTCTGTTATTTGTAACTATTACGGATCTTGAGGAAGTGACTGAGATATTTTTCCCTGAGATAAGGCCATTCTTTCCTGTAGAGACGTTTTCGTTAAGAACAAGCTTAGAAAGATTTGTCAATGTCAGTGCTTCTGTAGCTGAGATTAACGATGAACCTTCTTTTACAGGAGCATGACATTGCGCAAATGTTAGTGAGCGATTTCTTCCGAATATAGTGAAGTTTGTGCTCGATCCTAAGAAAGATGAGGGGAACTTAGCTCCATAGGCATCTTCAATGAAACAATTCGAAGTCAGGTGGAAAGCTTCTCCTATATCATACAAAGGAGGCGTAAGCTTAGCTTGATTTATGGTTTGGGCAGAAACCCACCCCGAGCTGCATAAGCAAGCCAAAAAGCAAAAAGAAGAAGATCTTAAAGAAAGAGGCATGCCTCAACCCTATCGTTAGTAGTATTTAGAATCGAAATTTACTTCCTACATTTATATTGTAGTTGCGTGAGGATCTACGTAATTCGCAACTGCCATGGCTAAAGATTTCAATATTATTGTTCACAGCTGTATGTGTGGATCCTTGCATCAATAAACCATGTCTATCTAGATTTGTTGCAGGTGTTTTCCAGCGGAATCCGTTTGCAAGTAATAAAGTGTCACATCCTGGATTCCTTCTCCATACATCAGGAACGTAGGATATAGCTAAGCTATAAAAATCCGGATGGGAGTGGGAACGCCTATCAATTTTAAATCCACAAGGAATCGCTAAGTTAATCAAACGAGACGAACAGAATGAGCGTGCTTCTGCAAGTTTTTCTCTAAAGGATCCATGTTCAGCATAGCCAAGCTGAACATTCACAAAAGGAACAAATTGATTTAGATGTAATTTAGTGGTTTGTAAAACAATAGGTAAGCTTCCACCTATTTCTCCTAACCAACAATTGTTATCCCAATTGCCATCTTCTTCAGGCATGAAGGTATAGCGTGTTTTCATATCTTCGTTAGTATGGCTGTAGTTAATTCTTGCAGCAAAGGATGTGAAGATAGTGTTGCTTAACGGATGTTTTATGGATAGGTAGGCACTACCTACTATAGCTTGTGATTTTGTTGTGGAGACTACGTAATCTTTAGATTTACCGAATACCTGGGAGAAGGCTACTCCAAATACAGAATCAGAAATTGTTTGTGAATTTGCTCCAATAACGTAGCCCCCGCTAATACGTCGGAAACCATGGGATACGCTGTTGCGATCATGATGGAAGACATTGGAAAGACCAGCCACCCATAAACCCTTACCGTAGCCAAAGCCATCACAGCTTGCTGTAGCTAGGGCATTCATAGAACGTAGGTCTATGAAAGCTCCCCATAAGCTATTAGGAACTAAAGATGCTTGACGTTCAGGACTAGGAATGAATCCTGTTTTTGTCCAAGTGGCTTTTAAGGTTTTCTTTTTATTGGCATCACTACCTGTACCGTCTTCCCATGTAAGTTTCCAAGATCCTTGATAACCGTATTGGGGCTCAGCATCTCCTCTAGGAGTGAGTGTAAGAGCATCTGTAGTAGTTTTATTATCCCCTGCTGTAGAAAGAGAAAGCACTTTGAGAGTAATAGTATCTTTATTGAAAAGATCGTGATTTTCGTAAGCAGTTCCTGAGACATCATCTAGGGATATATGGCCTGTTAATGTAATAGATCCTGCAGTATTTTTTGTTTCAATTTTAGCTCCTTCACCGGGTTGTGTAAGAGAACTAACGTTGATATGGAGATCTTTTATTGAGATGGTTCCGTTAGCATTATCTTGATTGGTGGGAGCTGCGGCACCGCCTGCTCCAGCACCACCTCCACCACCTCCCGCGGCAGCAGCAGTTGTGTGAGAATGCTCTGTAATTGCTAGGGTAGTTCCATTATCCATTAAGAGAATAGAATCAGCTTCTTGTTCAAAGGAAACAACGGATAGGTTTGCTTTATCAGCTAAAACAAGTTTCCCGCCACCTAGAACCACTTTTTGATAGATAGTTGACTCAAAATTCTTTGTGTCCGTCGCAGAAGTTACATGGGCTCCAGAGAATAGTACGGTTCCGATGTAGTTAGTAAAAGGAGTATTCTGTTGTCTATCTTGGTTGATAGTTAGAGTATTATTGCCGTTAGGAGCTGTTTCTGGAAGTGTAGTCACAATAGGATCATAAAAACAGAGTTTATGATCTCCAGAGGCCGCTAATAATGTAATGGTTGCTCCCTTTTCTAAGTTGATGGCATTTCTTGTGGTAGTACTGCCATCATTTTTTAGATTTTCATAGAAAATCATATCCCCATAATCAGCAGATAAGCTTAGAGTTCCTCCAGAGGGGATATAGATGGCACCACCATCTTTTGAGATGTTGTTTGTAAACACCGTTTTTCCTGAAGAGGTAATGCTGACTTTTTCTCCATAAATAGCTCCACCTGCGGTTGCAGCGAAGTTATTAGCAAAGAAGATTTCGTTTTGATTGCTTATAGTTAATCCTGTGAACTCTGGAGAGGTGGGAGCAGGAGGTGTTGTAGTCTGTTTTATACAGAAAATAGCCCCACCTTGTCCTAATACTTCATTATTATCAGCAACTTCAGGAGATGCAGAGTTATTCTGCATGAGTAATTGTGCGTTATTTGTGAAGTTGATGTTCCCTTTGGAATAAATAGCTCCACCGGATTTCGCATTATTCGCGTCAAATTGTATGGCACCATTTCCTGAAAAACTGACGACAGTATTTACTGGTCCGTTTGCTGGAGGAGGAGGACTTCCTGCTGTAGTGGGATCAACCGAATGAATAGCACCGCCAAGTTTCTCAGCAGAGTTTGATCTGAAGAGAATAGAAGGGCATTGTGTAACATCTAGACTTTTAGATGCACCGATAGCTCCGCCGTTTGCACCGACGTTGCTAAGGAATTGCATAGATTTTTTGATATTGCTAATTCCTACTACTTGTGCCCATAGAGCACCACCATTATCTGCAGCGCTATTATTTTTAAATATCAGATTCTGAATATTCTGTAGAAATACAGGAGCTTTGGAGTATAACGCCCCGCCTTTTGGATTCGTTGGAGTATTTGCAGGAGTGGTACGAGCCATTAAGGCTACGCAGTTAGAAAACGACAGGGTATTCATCCCCGTAATCGTATAAGGGAACGATTCGGGAGTTGTTGCCGGAATAGAGCTTAGGGCAGCACCGTTTACCGATGTGCGCAGGTTTGTAAATGTTAGATTATGGTTTTTACCCACAATTGTCATGGGCCCAACGGAGTTGAAAAAACAACTTGAAGGTGTTGCTACCATTGAATTGTCAAGATTTAAAAGATTCAGATTTCCTGACAATATCGCCGTAGTTCCCTCAGCATTTGATGTAATCGTATAGGGAAACATTTCTCTAAGGTTACCATCGTAAGTTCCGTTAGGAACTACGATTTCCAAAGAAAAGGCTTGGAATGAACAAGGAAGTGTTAGCGTTGTTGAAATTAGAAACTTACGGAGAGACGCTTTCATTTGCTCAAGAGGATGCAACAAGATTGATTTTGCTAATAAATAAAAAGTATTAAAAGATCAATAGGATAGGAAAGCATTTCAATGAAATGCTTAGCATTAAAAGCTTTATATTGTTTGATAATCTATTGTGTAGATGGGAGTTTTTATTGATTTTCTCTCTGTGAGAATGATCATTACATGAGAGATTCTTCCGAAAATATTGCAAGTTGAGCCATAGAAGAAATTCAGAAATTTTTTTATAAAAAATTTTTCTGAATTTCTTAAGATGTCATGCTTTTTAAATGTTATGTCTTAAAATAAGAACTGACTACCGATATCTCCTAAATAGTATTGTGAAGATTTGCGTATCTCTGCACAGCATTTTGAAAATAGCGTAATGTTATCTAAGATTGCACAATGCATCGACAATTGCGCTGCTAGTGCTTGCCTTGAGAGATTTGTTCCTGAAGTTTTCCATGTAGCAAAAGGTGCGTAGGTGGAGGTAATTGTAGAACATGGATTTTGTCGGAATAGATCTGCAATGAAGGCTACAGATGTCGAATAGAAAATAGGCCAACGCGAGTTATGTCCTTCCAAACGTATACCGATAGGTAGAGAGACATTTCCTAATTTACTACTGGTAATTTCATGTTTTTTCTCTCCTTCTTCTTTAAATTTCCTTTGATAGGCATAGACACCTTGAAGATTCATAAAGGGAAGGATGTGATGGAAGATATTATGCTCTTCGTGGAAATCAAAGGATAGAGAAGATCCTAGTTCAGCACCTACACAATGGGTATTCCAATACCCATGAGTAATTTCTGAAGATTTTCGTGTTATCGTGAGTTTATTTTTACTATGGCTGTACGTTGCTTGAAGATTTAAAATTAATGGGAGATCTGAAGAAATCTTGGATAAGAATTCAGGACGAGCAAACAGGTTCCCTAAAGACCAATTTAGGATAGGTTTTATAGGTGTGCTATGCTGCAAATATGCAGATCCTGCGAGAATATTTTCACGATTTTTTGCTAAAGAGGCATCTTTAGAAACCCCGAACATTTGGAAAAAGCCTATGCTAAAAATATCCTTAGAGGGAGTTTGTTGTGATAGCCCTAAAGCATAGCCTCCGCTGGTATGACGGAAGCCGTGGTTATCTTTATGATGATCTTTATGGAAATAATTAGAGATTTCTGAAACCCATAAGCCATTGCGATATAAGCTGCCATCAGAAACGGTGTCCATAAGGTTATGGATACCGCGGATATCTACGAAAGCATTCCACAGACTATTGGGGACTAAGGAATTTCCCTGGGAATCAATCAGACGTGGTCGATAATGTTTAGGTGTCCAGACAAGATGAGCAATTTTTTCTGCATTCGTTCTTGAACGTGTATTTATTGGTTTCGGTGCTTGTTCTAACCATTCGAGTTTCCAAGATCCTTGATACCCATAGGGATCCATTGAAACATTAATACGATTAACTTCTGTATGTGCAAGATCTAATTCACGAGTTTCAATTTTAATTAGGGGAATTTTTACAGATTTTGCTAACTCTATATTTTCATAGAAATCTTCATCTTGAATATCGATATTCATAGATCCCGATAGAGATATTTTCTTATCTCCTGATAGAATTAAAATCTGCCCCGGTTGTCGATATGATAAGGAATGAAACTTTATTTTCGGATCTTTTGGTTTCGGATTTAAAATAGAAAGTTTCACAGGAATAGTAATATTTAAAAGTTCAGCGTTTCCGTGTACTCTAAGCATGGTACTTTGGTCTAGAATAAATGTTGTGTCAGGACGTTGAATAAAGTTCAAAACTCCAAGAATGGCACCTGAACTTAAGTCTAGAGTGCCTCCTGCTAGTATTACATCCTGTAAAATTCTAGACATATTTATGGAAGCCAGTGAAGAACAAGTATGAGTACATGCCCCTGAAGAGAAAAACACTGTGCCCTTATAGATGGCCCCGCCTGTTATTTGATTGATTAGGAGGGGAACATCAGAAGAAGACGTGGCAGTAATAGCATCATAGAATTTAATGATTTTCCCTTCAGCAGCACCTATATAGCTAATAAATGCATCATTTTCTAAATGAATAGCATTTCTTTCAATATGGCCGCCATGACCGCCTCTTATTGTCCTATTTCCCTCGAAGATAATATCTCCTTCCTCAGCAAATAAAGAAAGCTCTCCATTAGGAGCAATGGCAATAGCGCCCCCGGCGGGTCTTGAGTTGACATCTCCTGAAGCTGTATTATTAAGAAATAGAGTGGGGCCCATAGCGGTTAGACGCATTTGTTTAGCATAAATAGCTCCACCACCCTGAACGGATGTATTATTAGAAAATGTTATCCCGCGATTTCTATGAAATGATAAGGAACATGTGTTTCGTGATCCTGGAGTAGGTATACAATGGATAGCACCCCCTTTATCTGATGAGTAACACTCTGAGAAGATGATCTGATCATTGGATCTAAACATTAAAGATCCTTTAGATCTGATTGCGCTTTTCCCTGTTCTTAAGTTGTTAGATTCTAAAAACGCAAGCTTGGAGAAGCATGATAAGGTAAGGAAGGTTCCCGCAGAATTGCAAATCATTTTCCCTTCGGCTGTAGTGGTAATTTTATCGAAGGTTAAATTTCGGTTATTGCCATTAAAGATTAGGTCTCCTTTGGTATTTTTAAAACAGCTACTATTTTCAGGTTTAGTAACGGCGACATTTTGTATTAAAATATTGTCGGATAAGATGTAGGTTGTTCCTTCGTCATTGTCAGAAGCTTTAATAGAAAAAGCCGCATTGTTTATGCCGTTAAAATTATCAGCAGAGGTGAGTGTTTTTAACACAGCAGAGTATGCTGGTGAAAAACACAAACAGGACATAGCACAGCAGCAAAAAATCCATGGGTTAGGTCTTTGCGTCATATGGTATAAAAGTATATTTTTAGAATGTTTTTTTTGCTTAGGGGAGGGAAATGAGAAAAAGCCTTTCCTCACATAGAAAAATTTCTGAAATTAATCAAGATTAATAGGGGATGTTTTTCTAAAGATATTTATATCTAAAGGATTAGAGCAGATAGATTTTTCATGAATATATTTCCCCTGCTCCTATAGAGCAGAGGAAATCCTTTAGAAATGGATAGAGCTACCTGCATTAGCGTGATAGCTTCTTGCAGATTTACGTAGCTCGATACTTCCTTGAGCAAATAGCTGGATATATGAGGTTAGGGCATAATCTCCAGCACCTTGGAATCTTGCTGCATGTCTTTGTAGATTTGTGGCGGTTGTTATCCATGGTGTAGCAACAACATTCGTTACAATTGGTGTTGTTGTATTTTTAGGATTATGACGGTAAGCATCACCTACATAAGCTGCAGAGAGTTCGTAATGGAGATCTTTAGATACAGAATCTCCATAAACTTTCAGCCCTAAAGGTATAGAGATATTTGTCAAATAGGTATGATCAAAAGCTCTACGTCTTAAGCCTTTTTCATGGAATCCTTTTTGATATACGTAGACACTTTGTACTTTTACAAACGGCGATGCCATTTGGATAATGCCATCTTTACTCTGTATAGGAATAGCTATAGATGTACCAATATCTCCAGAGTAACAATGGTTTTCCCAAGAGCTGTTTGTTTGTGTAGCATCGAGGTATTTTATTTTCATGGAGTTGTCTCCGTAAAAATAACCAAATTGTGCTTGGAAGGTTACTGGAAAATCATCAGTTATCTGTTTTAAAATTTTTGGTCTGAATACGGACGTTCCTGCAAGGAATTTTAAAATAGGTAATAGCTCTGTGTCATATTGTGTATACAAAGATCCTGAAAGAATTTTCTCATGAATCCTTGCACCTGCGTAATCTTTAGCTCTTCCAAATAGCTGGCAAAAACCAAAGCTGAATTTAAAACCATGAAGGGATTGAGAGCTTGTTCCTACAGCATAGCCAGAGCTGAAATTTCTGAACTTGCGATTCTTATCTGTTTTCTTACCTTTTAAGAAGTTAGATAATCCTGCACCCCAGATGTCCTTGCCCTGTGCGGAATTTGCTTCTCCTTCAATTAAACGTTGGATAGCAGCAACATCAGAAACCATTCCCCACAAGCTATTAGGAACTAAAGAGGTGTAGCTTTGTGTATCTCCAGGAGTGGGGAGGTAACCTTGGGGTTGCCAACCTAAGGTGGCTACTTTTTCAGTTGGTTGACCTGAGCCTCCAGATGGAACATCTGCCCAGGTCAATTGCCACACACCCTGATAACCTAGGTGTGAGGAGATATCTTGATTAGGTGTGTTAGGGCTGTCGGTAATAGTGACACTTCCCTGTGCTGATATTTTTATGAATTCTTTATTAAGCTGTTTAGCAAGATCTGGATTTTCATAAAATTTAGGATCAGAAACAGCAAGTGTGATAGCTCCTGTAACTTTGACAGTTCCGGTACTTCCTGTAGTACTAACTCTTGCAAAATCTGGTGAATTTACATTTGTAACTCCTATCCATAGGTTTTTCAAATCTATTGAATCGGATACCTGTAATTGCGTGTTTTGTTCTAATACAACTGTTGAAGTAGTATCTTTTTGAGAGAAAGATTTTGCAGAAAATAGAGCTCCATCTTCTAGGACAAGTGTTCCAGCAGCTAGTTCTACAGGTTGTTTTAAGCTAGAGGCATTAGTTAATGCTTTAGTCTTCGATGTATTTTGCTTTTTACCTGAGAAAACTATAGTGCCTTCATAAAGTCTAGGTACTGGTTGAACAGCTGCTGCGGATCTCACAGTTGGTGTTGAAGAACCTCCGCGAGAGGGAGCAGGCTGTGTAACCGGACCGTTGATTATTAATTTATCAGAAACATCTGTACCGTTTGATGTAATTGGGTCATAGAAGATTATAGAGCGACCTTTTAAAGCACATAAATCTCCAAATTTAGCAGTAGATCCAAGATCTATAGCATTGGGCGTATTGTCTTTTGCTGTATTTCCCTCAAAGATAATATCGCCCCCCTCTGCTGATAAGTAAATTGTACCTCCATCAGCAATAGCAATGGCGCCACCCTTCTCTTTAGCGGTATTATTAGTAAATAATGTCTGACCAGTAGCGGTAATGATTAAATCATGAGCATAGATCGCCCCACCACATTTATCAGACGAATTGCCTGAAAATGTTAGACTATCATTACCACCGAAGGTGAATGTATTTTGAGCTGCTTGTTGTGCTCCAGAACCTGGAACATCGGGGGCTGGAGCAGGACCACTAGGGCTACCAGGACTCCCACTACCTCCGGGAGGTTGTGTTGGTGCAGTGGAAGACGAGAGAATAGGAGTATTTGGTAGTGCAATTGTTGTTGGGGGCGTAGTTACAGTTGTTATGGGAGATGGTTGTGGCTGTGGCTGAGGTTGCGGAGGAGGAGAGACTGGTGGAGAAACGGTTGCTGCTTTATAACAAATTGCTCCACCATTTTCTTCGGAATGATTATTTGAAAACGTAACGTTTCCGTTGTTAATTACTTTAAGTGAGGATCCTTCACAATAAATAGCTCCCTTACCTGTAGAAACAGAAGATCCTGGAGAATTGGAGAAAGTAAGATTAGTAAGATTGGTTAACTGTAGTGTTGTTCCAGATGCTGTGTTGCTAATGGCAGCACCCTTTGCTGTTAGGGAGATATTTTCAAATGTGAGTGAGTGAGTGGCTCCTGAAAAAGTTAAATCTCCAGCAGTATTACTGAAGCAGCTTCCTTCATTAGTTTTACTCCCAGATGCTGGTTGTGGAGGAGGCGTAGGAGTAAGTGTTGTAATATTCGTGAAAGAAATATCAGTAGTTAGGCTATAAGTTGTCCCTGCCGCATTACTTGTTGCTTTCGATGTGAATTCTTTTGGTGGATTCACAGACCCATCGAAACCTTCAGTTAGCTCAGTGATGGTTTTACTAGCTCCTGCTGCGGGAACATTTTGCGGAACTGCTGGGGATACTGAGGCATTCTCAGCAAATGCTATGTGGGTGGATAGCAAGGATGACGAGAGTAAAAACCCATAAACAGAGAGTTTCATGAAGGTATCTTGGGTTATGAGGGACTATCTCGCGAAATAGATAAAAAAATAAAAAATTTCAAGCTTATCAAAGAGAGTTTGTGGGGAGAAGGGGGGACTTCCTGCTCTTAAAGAGCAGGAAGTAAGGGAGATCTAGAAATGTATTTTAGCGCCAAAATCATAGTTATAACTATGAGATGAGGAGCGTAGTTCACAGTTACCTTCTGCGAAAATTTCGATGTTTGGTCTAACAGCGAATCTTCCAGAACCTTGAACGACCACAGCTTTGGTATCTAAGTTGGTGGCTTGTGTAGCCCAAGGAGCCAAGCCTCCAATTAGAAATAGTGTCATACTTTCAGGATCGATGCGAAATACATCATGGACATACATAGCGGATAGATCATAGGCGAGGAGTTCTCTAGGACATACTCCATGGATCTTAATCCCTAGGGGAAGAGCTAGGTTAGCTAGATATGTACTCGAGAATAAGCAGCGACGTAGTCCTTCTTCTGTGAATTTCCTTTGTTCAGAATATACTCCTTGGAGTTTAACAAATGGAGATATGTGTTTAAGTATAGAAGGGCATTTGCTCAGAGTATAGATGAATGTCGATCCTAGTTCTGTAGCTAAGGAATAGTTAGACCACATGCCTGTTGTTTTCGTTGTGTCTGTGTGATTTATTATAAGGTGGTTATTGCTATGGCTATAGCTTAGCTGAGCGTTTACAATAACAGGGATAGACGGAGATGCTTGAAGTTCAGGAGGGCAATCTGTAGATCCCCCACAAAGGAAGCGCAACATAGGTAGCGAGCCTACGTGATGTGCATAAAAAGATCCTGAAAGTGTTTGATGATCTACTTGACCATTAGCGTCATCTCTATCCTTACCAAATAGCTGGGAAAATGCTGCAGAAAATACATTGTCTGATAGTGTATGTTTATTCATACCAATGACATAGCCAGCATTGTTATGTTGGAAGACATAATTTTTTGCAGAGCTATTAGAATGTAGGAAGTTTTTAATTCCTGCAGCCCAGAATCCTTCAGAGGATAGAGAATTTGTTGCTAAGGACTCTACTGTTCTTTCTAAATTACGAATGTCTGAGAAATTTCCCCATAGAGTGTTAACCACTAAAGGAGTGGTGATTTCTTGAGCTCCTCCAAAAGGGATATAGCCTGTAGGTCTCCAATGTATCGTTGCTATTTTTGTCCCTAAAGTTGTAACGCCTGCATTTGTAGAACCTGGAATCGTTTTCCAATCTATAGTCCAATCGCCTTGATATCCACGATGCGAAGCGATATTTTTCCTAACTGCTTGGGGGATGTCTACTAAAGCAATTTTTGATATATCTTTATCAGAGAGTTGTAGGACTTCTTGATTTACGTCATAGGCAAGAGCATGATTGTCATAGAAGGTTTCATGATCTGCAAAAATACCTAAAGGTCCTTTAACAGTGACAGTATGAGCACTTCCTGTTGTGGAGATAGTTGCTGTTGTAGGATTTTTGAACTCATCAAGACGTAGCCAAAGTTCTTTAATATCTATATTTTCTTTAGTTTCTATACTTGACGTTTGATCTAAGATAACTTTAGATCCTGCAGTTTGTGTTAGAGATTTAGCTTCTAAATGCGCACCTTTTTCTAAAACCAAAGATCCTGCGGATAGAGTCAGAGGTTGTGTGAATTTAGAAATGTGTTTTCTCCTTTTGTGAGGACTCTCTATATATCTTCCCGAAAAGATTATAGATCCTGTGTAGGTGGTTGCTCCTGAAGTTTTATTAATTTCTAAATTATCAGCAGCTGTTCCTTCAACAACCACAGGATCATAGAATAGAATAGACTGAGATTCTTTAGCTTCTAGTTTTAAAAATTTCCCGTTAGCTCCTACATGAATTGCGTTATTTACCTTATTTCCTGCGTCAGTAATGGTATTTCCTTTAAAGATAATACTTCCGTCATCTGCAGATAGGCTAATCTCTCCAGATCCAGCAATGGAAATTGCCCCGCCTTTTTGCGTGGCGTGATTATTTTCAAATAGGGTAGCTCCGCCAGCTTTAAGGACGAGTTTCTCCGCATGAATAGCTCCTCCTGTAGTTGCTGAGGAGTTGTTTTTGAATATCATAGATTCATTTTGCTGAAGAGTTAGCGTTGCCGCTGTTGATCCTGTTTTTGCACAATGGATAGCTCCGCCTGCTGCTATAGAGTGGTTTGTATCAAAAGTTAACTTCTTATTTTCTTTGATAGTTGTTGATGCCACACTATAAATAGCTGCATTTCCTGTGGTTGCTTTTGGAGCAGCAATAAAGGATAAGATGTTAAATCCTGACATTGTAAGTGTTTTTGCATCAGTATTATTACTGATAGCAGCTCCTTTAGCTGTGGAAATGATATCTTCAAATATTAAAGAATAGTTTGCTCCTGCGAAGGTAATGTTCCCTGTAGAATTTTTAAAGCAACTTGTATTTGCTGGTGTTGTTGATTTAACATGTTGAATGGTTATGTCACCGGTGAGTGTGAAGTTAGTTCCTCCAGAGGCTGTTGTTTCTTTCGGAGTAAATTGTCCAGCTCCTGTAGAACCATCAAAACTCGTCGAAGATGGTAAGTCGGTAGCGTCTGCAAACGCCATAGATGCGGTAAAAGAAGAAAAGATTAAAAACCCGTAGAGAGAGTTTTTCATAGTATATTCCCTGTTGTTTTATAGGAAAAAATGTTTTCTGCTTTTAGGAGTGGGCATAACCTTAGCAGTTATGCCTACTCAAAAAAGCAGATTAATTCGGTATCAAAGGTGTCATTAAGAGTGTAGATCCCTGATATCAGGGATTTACACTGTTAAAAATGCACCCTACTGCCAAAATCCATGTTGTAGCTATAGGAGGAACGGCGAAATTCTACAGTTCCTTGAGCAAAGATATTGATGTGTGATGTAAGGGAGAGGTTGCCTGATCCTTGCAACAGAGCAGCTTGTTTACCAAGATTTGTCGCTGTTGTTGTCCAGGGGAGCAAGCCTCCAGATATTAATGAAGTCACACTCTCAGGATTGCAACGATAGAGATCGGCAATATACATCCCAGTGAGTTCATAAGAGAGACGATGTAGTGATTGTCCTTGGATTTTTAAACCAATTGGCAATGAGAGATTTTTTAAATTACTATTACTAAAAGAGCGTCGTTTTATTCCTTGTTCTTGAAATTGGACTTGATGTGCATAAATCCAATGTAATTTGATAAATGGAGAGATGTATTGGAAAAATGTATGGGAAACATCCAAAGCAAACGGTAAAGAACTTCCAATTTGGGCAGAATACCCGTAGGTATTCCATGAACTTGTTGTTCGTGTGCGATCAGAGTATTTTACTGTCATATGATTTCTACCATAGCTATAGCCTATGAGAGCATCAAAGTTGATAGGGAAGTCCTTAGGGATATTTAATAAGAATCTTGGTTTGTATGTTGATGTTCCCGCAAGGAAACGTGCAATAGGAAGTAAATATCTCGAGTGCTGAGCATATAATGATCCTGAGAAGAATTTATCTTTAGATTTTGCAGATCCAAAATCTTTAGATCTTCCAAATAGCTGACAGATCCCTATGCTAAATATATCATCTTGAGGAGTGTGTAGTTTCCCTCCTGCAATATATCCCGAACTCTTATGACGAAACCCATGGTTATTGTCAGTAGAGCCTTTACGGAAAGAGTTGGTGAGTGATGAAATCCAAAGGTTATTACCTGATGATTGAGCGTTGGTTTCTATAGCCTGTTGGGCAAAGCGTGTATCTAAAAAGAGATTCCATAAGCTATTAGGAACTAAAGATGAGCTAAACTCTCCTGTGCCTCCTACAAAAGGAATGTAACCAGAAGGTTTCCAAACTAAAGACATCTTTTTATTAGGTTGTAATGCAACGTTACCAATAACAATTTCAGGTTGTTCTTCCCAAGAAAGCGTCCATTTCCCTTGATATCCACGATGAGTTTCCATTGTGATCGTAGGAATGTCAGGAATATCATCAATAATAATGTTGTCCAAATGTTGTGCACCAACATTTAAACATTCAAAAGATAATGTGTTAGCCAAAGCTTCCTGATTATAAAAAATCTCATCATTGAGGTGCATAACCACAGGCCCACGGATATTAATAGCAGCACCGTCAGCAGTTGCGGTTAGTATTGCAGGAGCATTTGCGATATCTTTAAGATCTAAATGAAGATTCTTTATTGAGATATTATTGACGGTCTCTAATTTGGTTCCAGGATGCATGAACAATAGGGACTGTGGATTCTGCTCGAAAGATTTTGCCTTTATGCTTACTTCTTTTTCTAAAATTAAGGATCCTGCTGCTAGTGTAAGATCTTGAGAGAATGAGGTGAGTTTAGAAATAGGTGAATCTACATAAGATGTTGCTGAGGAAAATACAACTGTCCCTTCATAGGGATTAGCTCCGTTAGGGGCATTGATAGTTAAGCGATCAGCTATATCTCCTGTAGTAGTAATCGGATCATAGAAGTAAATGGATCTATTCTTAGCAGCGCGTAGCTGAAGAAACTTTGCTCCGTCTTCTAGATGAATAGCATTACGGATAGTTTGATTATTTGTGATTATGATATTTCTCTCAAAAGTCAGATTGCCATTATCTGCAGACAGGCTGATTTCTCCGTTAGCAGCAATGGCAATAGCTCCGCCCTTATCTTTAGTAACGTTAGATTGAAAAACCGTATTGCCTGCGGTAGATAGAAGCATTTTTTCTGCATAAATTGCCCCACCTGAAGATGTGGCTAGGTTCCCTAAGAAGAGAAGCTCACCATTATTTTGCATTGTTAATGTAGGTGATGTTGCGCCTACAGTTGTGCTTTTCTCACAACAAATAACACCGCCTTTCCCTGAAGATTTATTATATCCAAAGCTTCCTTCAAGATTGCTTTCTATTAACATGGAGCTATTTGAATAAATCGCTCCATTTCCTATTTCTGCTCTAGGGCACGCATGGAAAATTAATCTCAAACATCCCGATATGGTAAGAGTCTTAGCATCTGCAGTAGTGCTGATGGCAGCACCTTTTGCTGTTGATATAATATCATCGAAATAGAGAAGACGACGATTCCCCGTAAACGTAAGGTCTCCAGCGGAATTGGCAAAGCAGCTTGTATTTGCTGGATTTAACTTGCTTACGTTTAAGAACGAAATCGCACTGGATAGATTGTATGTAGTTCCGTCAGCATTATTTGTTTGTTTTACATCGAAAGTTTCACTAGAGGAGCCGTTGAATCCAGCTGCAAGATTGACAGTATCGGCATCTGCAAGAAGTTCGGTAGCAATGGACAAGGCAAAAGAGGAAAACAGTAAAACCCCATAAATAGAGTTTTTCATTAGTATTCCCTGCATATTTTGCGGCTCTACAGGACATAGGGGAAATCCGAAAATAAAGCAAGAGTTGCTATATAGTGATGTGGAAAATATGGGGGATATTCCCTGCTTAGGTTAAGCAGGGAATATTAAAAATCTTAGAAGCGGACTTTTCCACCAAGATCAAAGTTGTAGCTATATGCAGATCCACGAAGTTCGAATCCTCCGTGTCCAAATAACTCTACATGTTCTGAATAGGTAAAGTTATTAGCAGCACGAACTACAAAAGCATGACGAGCTAAGTTGGTAGCTTTTGTTTCCCAAGCAGCTCCTGTAACAACTAAAGAAGTTGCGCAGTGGGGATTATCCCTATAGACATCTGGAGAATAGGCAAGTGTAAGATCGAAAGTATCTTTGTTATTTGAAGATACATTTTCAAACTTCACTCCGATAGGTAAAGCTAAGTTCACAAGATGGCTATTTTCAAAAGAACGTCCTTCACTTGTAGGTTCTTGGAAGCTCTCCTGTTCACCGTAGATCATCTGTACCTTCATGAAAGGAACAAATCTCTCAAAGATGTAGGAATCAGGAAGCTCCATGGGGAAACTCCCGCTAATTTCACCAGCGAAGCAATTAGTTCCCCAGCTACCTTTAACCTCGGGATATGTAAGAGGTTTAGGAGAATAACGCTTTGTGTAGCGTGTTTTCATATCATTTTCAGCATGGCTGTAGCTAAACAGTATGTTGAAAATCATAGGAACATCTTCAGGAAGTTTCGCTAAGAACGAAGAAGGAAATTTCGATCCCGCTTTAATGAAGTAGGCTTGAGGATGTAGCATATGAAAATGTTCAAAGAACAAAGAACCCGCATACACATGTGTACGGTTTTTAGATACTACATAATCCTTATCATGATCAAAGAGCTGACAAAAAGCTAAAGAAAATAGATCTTCAGTTGGTGTTTGTACGCTAGCGCCTACAGCATAGCCAACACCAACGTGACGGTATTTCTTGCTTGTCGTTGTTTTTTTTCTGTGTAAGAAATCTGTAATAGCAGCTCCCCAAAGACCACGTTCGTGTTCTAAACCTGTAGCGCTTATGCTCATAAGTTGATGCAACGCGCGCATGTCCGTGAAAGATCCCCATAAGGTATTAGGAACTAACTGCGCTTGACGTTCAGGGTTGGGGAGATAGCCTGTTTCTGTCCAGGTTAGGGTGGCTAGCTGATCATTACTGGTTCCA
The DNA here is from genome assembly GCF_018343815.1 of Chlamydia crocodili. Lineage (NCBI taxonomy): Bacteria > Pseudomonadati > Chlamydiota > Chlamydiia > Chlamydiales > Chlamydiaceae > Chlamydia > Chlamydia crocodili. The sequence continues at coordinate 879,259 of NZ_CP060791.1, forward strand.
CTAGCCCAAGCAATAGTCCAATTTCCTTGATAGCCATAATGGGTTGATGGAGTTTGTGGTATGGAAGGAGTTTGTGGTGCTGTTGGTGCGGTAGTAGCTTGAAGTGTTATGGTATTTGCAAAATCGCGAGTTTTGGAGAATATGGGATACTCGTAACCGTTGCCATCTTCGTCAACAAAGCTTATAGCTGTGACAGTAATGTCTTGACTTGCGGTTTGAGAATAGACTTTAGCAGTCGAAGAGGGCGTAACCCCCCCCCCAACGAGGCGACGTTAACTGATAAATTTGTTAAAGTAATAGTTTGGCCATCAGTAGTTGGAGTTTGTAAGGTAGTGCCTACATCCATAATAACAGCAGAACCGTCTGTTTGAGTGAAGGATTTTGCTTCTAAAGTTACTCCATCTTTAAGAATGAGAGCACCGGAAGAAAGTGTAACAGGTTGTTTAAATGTTGAAGTTAGGTTAGCTGTTATTGTTTTTTCTGTAGTAGAGAGAGTTTCGCCTGAGAAAACAATTCTTCCATTATAGTTAGTGGAATTTTCTGTCTGGTTGATGTTTAACGTGGTAGAAGCTTCTCCATTATTGGCGATAGGATCATAGAAGAAAATACCAAATCCATCCTTAGCGCTTAATTTTGTGAATTTACCATTAGTTCCCAAATCTATAGAGTTTCTTTTTGATGTACTACCTCCTCCGTTAGTAGTGATTAGGGTATTACCGTCAAAGATAATATCGCCGGATTTCGCGGTTAAACTACACTCGCTGCTTGTATCATCTAGACAAATAGCTCCACCTTTAGGGGCTGTGTGGGTTACAGAATTATTTGCGAATATGGTTGTTCCACCAGAAGTAATTGTTAACTTTTTTGCAAATATAGCTCCACCGCTAGTTGTCGATGAATTTTCTGAGAAGATCAACTGAGAGTTACCTTCTAGTTTCAGTTCAGAAGCATTACCGCTACCTTCCTTGCAATAGATAGCTCCTCCAGAGGAAGTAGAAGCTCCTGTAGTTGAGTTCTTTGAAAAAACTAATCTATTGTTATTAGAAATTGTGGTGGTTGAATTTGAATGAATAGCCCCACCTTGTTTTGCAGAAGTATTTCCTGAAAAATTAATAGTTCCTGAGTTGCCTGTAATAGAACTAACCCCTGAAGCATCTATTGCGCCACCATTGTCTGTAGATTTATTTTCTATGAAATTAGCAGTTCCTGAAGTTCCCTTCAAAGTAAGTCCTTTACAAGAAATTGCCCCGCCAGAGGCTGAAGAACAGTTTTTCTTAAACAGAATATTAAAATCATTATCGAAAGTTGCAGCACCACCGGATTTAATAGCACCTGATCCTGTCACTCCTGGGGGGCAAAAAGAGCAGTTAAACATAGAGAACCCTGAGGCGGATAATGTTTTATCATTAACTGTTTCAATGGCACCAGGTTTGTTTGAGGCTGTGGTGATATACTCAACACATAAGGAATGGCCATTGCCTATGAATGATAAGTTCCCTGCCGTTTGAGAAAAACAGCTACTTGTTAAAGCTGTCGGATTTCCGGCATTAGTAATACACACGTCACCCTCGCATGTATAGTTTGTACCATCTGCACCTGTGGTTTCCTTGGGTTTAAATACATCATTACCCGCAGTGTTGCCATTAAAACTATCGTTAGAAGACAGGGTTTGATTTTCTACTTGAGCAAAACTCAATGAGGTCGAGGCAATTAACCCCGAAGATATTAAGAACCAGTAGACTGGATGTTTCATATTTCATGCTCTGGGTGATTTGAGATAGGCTAAAACGATCACAAAAATATTTAAAAGTCAAGGAGATTGAAGAGGGGTTCCGAGAGGCCCTGTCCCGGAATGGGACAGGGGAGGTGGATGGAATTAGAACTGAATCTTAGATCCAAGATCTACATTGTAGGTTCGAGAAGAGCCTCTGAGTTCGAAACCGAACTGACTGAAGATTTCAAAGTTAGAAGATAAGGAAAGATAATTTCCTGCTCTTACAATGAAAGCTTGTCTAGCTAAGTTTGTAGCTTTAGTTAACCAAACAGCTGTGGTTGGGCTAATTAACAGAGAAGTTGTACAATCAGGGTTGCTTCTTGCAAGATCCGGAGCATAAGCCAAAGTTAAGTTGTAAGAAGCATTATCATTGTCAGAGAATCTCTCAAACTTCACGCCGATAGGCATAGAGAGGTTTGTGAGATTACTGCTCTCAAAGTATCTTCCTTCAGTGCTACTGTTTTCTTTAAAATCTTCTTGGTGAGCATGAACCAATTGGAATCTTAAGAATGGTGAGTACATATCAAATAAGGAAGAATATTGAGATTCAATAGGCACAGTAGCTCCGAGCTCTACTCCAAAACAATCATTACCCCAATCACCCTTTATTTCTGAGTATGTTGTTTTTGGAGGAGCATAACGTTGAGTCATGTTGGTCTTCATATCGTTAGACGTATGACTATAAGTTAACTGTGCATTGAGTACTAACGGAGCTTGCGCACCGATAGTATTTTGTAGCAGTCTATCCCAGGCACTCCAGAATGAAGTATGCTGATAATAGATAGATCCTGCATAGATGTTGGAACTGTTTTTAGATACTAAGTAATCTTTATCTTTACCAAATAATTGGCAGAAAGCAGCACTAAAGATGTCTTCAGAAGGTGTTTTTACAAACGCTCCTAAAACATATCCAGCACTATTGTGACGAAACTTACGTTTCGTAGCAGTGCCGCTTTTGTGTAAGAAGTTAGCTAGACCTGATACCCAGAAGCCTCTTTGGTAATCAGCGCCATTGACACTAACATCCATGAGGTTTTGAATAGCTCGTACATCCGAGAATGATCCCCATAATGTATTAGGAACTAAGGGTCCTTGGCGTTCTGGATTGGGGAGGTAACCGGTTTGTGTCCATGTTAGATTAGCTGACTTGGTGTCAGTGCCATTATTCCAAGCTGTAGTCCAATATCCTTGGTAACCATAATGCGATGGGGGAAGATCTGGAGAATTAGATGCTACTGGTATAGTTGGTGTAGTTCCTGTTGCTGCTTGAATTGTCACTGCTGAAACAAAATCTCGAGTTTTAGAAAATACAGGATATTCGTAACCGTTACCATCGTTGTCAACGAAGCTTATAGCTGTAACGGTAACAGCTTTACTTGTTGTTTGAGAATGGACTTTAGCAGTTGAAGAAGAGCCGACCCCCCCCCCCCCGAATGAAGTCACGTTAATGGAAAGATTTGTGAGATTGATGATGTCCCCACCGTTGTCAGGAGTTTGTAGAGTAGTTCCTATGTCCATGATGACAGAAGATCCTGTTGTCTGGGTGAAAGACTTAGCTTCTACAGTTACGCCTTCCTTAAGAATAAATGATCCAGAAGACAAAGTCACAGGCTGTTTAAAATAAGAAGAAAGATTTTCCGGCTTACCGGTTTCTTCCTGTGATAGTTTCTCTCCTGAGAAAACAATTTTTCCTGTATAACTAATGGAATCGGCTGTTTGATTGATATTTAGTGTAGTAGCAGTATCCCCGTTATTTGCAATCGGATCATAGAAGAAAATACCAAATCCATCTCTAGCATTCAATCTCGTGAATTTCCCACTTGTATTTAAATCTATAGAATTCCTTTTGCTTGATCCTGAGTTTCCGGAAGTGGTTACAGTATTCCCGTCAAAGATAATGTTTCCGCGATCGGCAGTTAAACTACATTCACCACTAGTGTCTAAACAAATGGCACCACCTTTAGGATCAGCTGTTGCAGTTACAGAATTATTAGCAAATATGGTGGGGCCACCTGATGTTAGAATAAGCTTTTTTGCGTAAATGGCTCCCCCGCTAACTTGGGATGAGTTTCCTAGGAAAGTTAGCTGTCCATTACCTTCGAATTTTAGCTCCGGGTTGTTAGAAGTTTCACTACAATAAATAGCTCCACCTGAAGAATCTGAACTCCCGATTGTTTTGTTATTACTAAAGTCTATATTGTTGTTATTAATAATATTAGTTGTCGATTCAGAGTGTATTGCCCCGCCATGTTTCTGAGATGTGTTACCGCTAAATAATGTAGAATTCGATGAGTTTTGTAGAGTTAAACCTTTGCAAGTAATGGCTCCACCATTTTCTGTTGAGCAGTTTTGTTGAAAAAGAATCTTGGAATCATTGTCAAAAGTTGTAGTTCCCGTAGATTTAATTGCTCCTTGACCCGTTGTTCCAGGTGGACAGAAAGAGCATGAAAACATAGAAAATCCTGTCACAGATAAATTTTTACCTGCAGAAGTAGTCACTTCAATAGCGGCCGGTTTTGTTGTTGTATTTATATTTTCAAAACATAACGAATGATTGTTTCCTTGAAAAATTAAATCTCCCTGACTATCTGAGAAACAACTTTTGTTTTGAGGAGTACTTATATTTGCGATACACACATCCCCGGTACATATATATTTTGTTCCAGTGGCATTAGCTGTCTCTTTAGGTGTAAATGTAGCGTTTGGTGAGTTGTTTCCGTTATAACTATCTGATGAGGGTAATGTTATCTCTACGGGGGTTGCTAAGCTCATAGAAGTTGAGGCTATCAACCCCGAAGATATTAAGAACCAGTAGACTGGATGTTTCATATATTCATGCTCTGGGTGATTTGAGATTTCTTAAAACGATCACAAAGATATTTAAAAGTCAATAGAATTACATAGAGTGTTTAGAGAACCCCTGCCCGGAATAGGGCAGGGAAGATGAGAGAAATTAGAACTGGATCTTAGATCCAAGATCTACATTGTAGGTTCGAGAAGAGTCTCTGAGTTCGAAACTAAATTGACTGAAGATTTCGAAATTCTTGCTAAAAGACTTATAATTTCCTGCTCTTATAGCAAAAGCTTGTCTGGCTAAGTTTGTTGCTGTTGTTGTCCAAATAGCTCCAGTAGGATTGGATAGAAGAGAGGTTGTGCAATTAGGATTGCTTCTGACAATATCAGGAATATAAGTAAGTGTTAGATTGTAAGAAGAACGATTGTTTTTAGCAGATTTTTCATATCGTATTCCTATAGGTAAGGAGACGTTTGTTAGATGACTGTTTTCAAAATGTCTTCCTCTATCATTGTTGTGTTCTTTAAAGTCCTCTTGATGAGCATATACGAACTGAACTTTCATAAACGGAGCATATGTATCAAAGAAAGCGTAGCCTAATTCGATAGGTGCTGTAGCTCCAAGCTCTACTGCAATGCAGTCATTACCCCAATCGCCTTTAACTTGTGAATAAATAGTATCTTGAGGAGGAACAGTTCCAGGAGCATTTGTTTTTATCTCATTGGAAGCATGACTATAAGTTAGTTGAGCATCAAGAATTAAGGCTACTTGTAGACCTAAAGCTCTGGTTAATAATCTCTCCCAAGCAGCAAGGGATGAGATATGCTGATAGTAGATAGATCCTGTGTAGATATTAGCAGTATTTTTTGAGACGAGATAATCCTTATCTCGACCAAATAACTGACCAAATGCAGCACTAAATATATCTTCCGAAGGTGTTTGATTAAATACTCCCAAGAGGTATCCAGCACTATCGTGACGGAATCTAAGTTTTGTTGCAGTACCACTTTTATGTAAAAAGTTTGCTAATCCTGATACCCAGAAGCCTCTATGATAGTTAGAACCATTTGCATTAACTTCCATAAGGTTTTGAATTGCTCTTACATCTGAAAAAGCTCCCCATAACGTATTAGGAACTAAAGTTCCTCGACGTTCAGGAGAGGGAGCGTAACCGGTTTTGTTCCAGATTAATGTTGCGGTTTTTGTATCCCCGGTTCCTGCCCAGGTCACTGTCCAGTTTCCTTGATAGCCATAGTGAGTTGGGGGAACATAATTAGTCAGATTTTGTGCAGGAATATCAGGAGTGCTAGCTGTAGCTGCAGTAATTTCTATACCTGTGAAAGGCTTGTTTGTGGCAAGTATAGGGTAGTCATAACCATTACCATTATCATCAACAAAGCTAACCGAATTAATGGTAACTTTCTTTCCGGTTGTTGTTGCTTTAATTTTAGCAGGAGTAGCAACTCCACCATTGCCTAACGAAGCAACATTAATAAAGAGATTAGTAAGGGTTATACTGTCTCCATCTGCATTCGGAGTCTGTAATGTAGTTCCTAAATCCATAACAACAGAACCGCCCGTTTGTGTGAAAGATTTAGCTTCTAAAGTTACACCATCTTTGAGAATTAATGATCCTGCAGATAATGTGACGGGTTGTTTTAATGTTGAATTTAGATTTTTAGGTTCTTGTTTTTCTTGAGGAGTTAGTTTTTCTCCGGAGAAGACAATTTTTCCAGTATAGGTTGAATTCCCTTCTGACTGATTAATAGTTAAGCTGGTTGCTTGTGTTCCTGATGATGTCACAGGATCGTAGAAAAAAATACCAAAACCGTCTTTAGCTCTCAGTTGAGTGAATTTCCCATCAGTACCAAGATCTATAGAATTTCTAGTAGGTTTTTGATCAGCGACTATGGTATTCCCTACAAAAGTAATATCACCAAGATTCGCACTTAGACTGCATTCTCCTGCAGAATCTTTTAAGCAAATAGCACCACCTTTGGGTGAGGTAGTGTGATGTACAGAGTTATTAGAAAATAGAGTAGGACCGCCGGACGTAATGGTTAACTTATCAGCATAGATTGCTCCGCCGCTAGTTTCGGTTATATTATCTGAAAATATGAGATTTTTATTATTCTCTAATTTTAATTCTGGATGATTAGTAGTATCACTACAATTAATAGCTCCCCCGGAGCAATTGGTTGCGGAATGATTATTCGTAAAAAATACTTTATTATTACTAGAAATGGTAGTTGTACCTGTTGCGTAAATTGCTCCACCGCTCTTTACAGATTGATTGTCTGTAAAATTAGCAGTTCCGGTGACGCCTGTTAACGAGAAGGCTTTACAATTGATTGCTCCACCGTTTTCTTTAGATTGGTTCTTTTGAAATAGAACATTGAAAGTATTTTCAAATTTTACTTCTCCTACAGATTTAATAGCTCCTGCTGCTTGTATAGCTGATTTCTGTGATGGTGGACAGTAGGAACATGAGAAAGAAGAAAATCCTGAAATAAGGAGAGTTTTTTCAGCTGTTACATCAATAGCAGCAGGTTTTGGATTTCCAGTATCAGTAGTAATATTCTCAAAGCATAATTTACGCCAATTACCTATAAATGTCAGATCTCCCGCAGTCTGGGTGAAACAACTAGTTGTTAGAGGAGTTCCTTTCCCTGCATAGGCAATACAAATATCTCCACTACATCTATAGATAGTTCCCTCATTATTGGATGTAGATCGTGTTGTGAATGTTGCATTCGTGCCATCGTTTCCGTTGAAACTATTTTCGGAAGTTAAGATTTCTTCTGTTGCTGCGGAGAAGCATAAAGAGGTCGAGGCTATCAACCCAGAGGATAAGAACCAACAAACTGGATATTTCATATTTTTAGATCATAGATAGGTTTAGATAGACTAAAACCATCATAAAAAATTTTAAAAGTCAATGATATTGAAAGAGTTGGTAGGCCCTGCCCCGTGGTGGGGGCAGGGGAGGTGGAGGTGAGTTAGAACTGGATTTTAGATCCGAGATCTATATTATAGGTTCTGGAAGAGCCTCTGAGCTCGAAACCGAACTGACTAAAGATTTCAAAGTTTGGACTGAAAGATAAGTAATTTCCAGCACGGACAATGAAGGCTTGTCTAGCTAAGTTTGTCGCTTTAGTTAACCAAACAGCTGTAGTTGGGCTAACTAGCAGAGACGTCGTACAGTCAGGATTGCTTCTTGCAATGTCTGGTGAGTAGGCCAGAGTTAAATTATAAGAAGCACTATCGTTCGCAGAAAATCTTTCGAACTTAACTCCAATAGGCATGGAGAGATTCGTAAGATTACTGCTCTCAAAGTATCTTCCTTCAGTACTGCTATTTTCTTTAAAGTCTTCTTGGTGAGCATGAACAAGCTGGAACTTCAAGAATGGAGAATACATATCGAATAGGGTAGAGTATTGAGACTCGATAGGCACAACAGCGCCAAGTTCTAATCCGAAACAATCGTTACCCCAATCACCCTTGATCTCTGAGTAGACGACGTTTTGCGGAGCGTATTTTTTAGTCATATTCGTTTTCATATCATTAGAAGTATGACTGTAGGTGAGTTGTGCATTAAGGACTAACGGAGCTTGCGCACCGATAGTATTTTGTAGCAGTCTATCCCAAGCGCTCCAGAAGGAAGTATGCTGATAGTAGATAGAGCCTGCATAGATATTGGAGCTATTTTTAGATGCTAAGTAATCTTTATCTTTTCCAAACAACTGACAGAAAGCAGCGCTGAAGATATCTTCGGAGGGTGTTTGAGCAAAGGCTCCCAAGAGATACCCGACACTATTGTGACGAAACTTACGTTTTGTTTCTGTACCGCTTTTGTGTAAGAAGTTAGCCAATCCTGATACCCAGAAGCCTCTCTGATAGTCAGCACCGTTGACGCTAACATCCATAAGATTCTGAATAGCGCGTACATCCGAGGAAGACCCCCATAATGTATTAGGAACTAGTGGACCTTGACGCTCCGGATTGGGGAGATAGCCAGTTTGTTTCCAATCGAATGTGGCTGTTTGTGTGGCAGTGGTTGATCCTTGTTTCCAAGTTGTTGTCCAGTCCCCTTGATAGCCATAATGTGAAGGTGGGACATAGTTAGTTAGATTGTTTGTTGGTTTTGTGGCTGTTCCAGAACCGTTTGCTTTAGCTTCTATTGCCGAAAAGGATTGTGTTGTGGAAAAGATAGGATATTCGTAGCCGTTTCCGTCAGAATCGACTAGATTAATAGATTGGATTGTAACATTTTTGTCGGTTGTACCGGCTGAAATTTGTGCTGGTGAAGGGATACCCCCCCCCCCCCCAATGAGGCGGTATTGATGACGAGATCGGTTAGCGTGATATCTTCTCCTGAAGTGCTTGTAGCCTGTAGGTTAGTACCCAAATCCATCACTACAGTCCCACCCGTTTGTGTGAAGGATTTAGCTTCTAAAGTTACACCATCTTTAAGAACTAATGAGCCCGAGCCTATTTTTACTTTTTGTTTGAAGGTGGATTTGAGATTGTCCGCAACTTGTCTTTCTTCTTTAGTTAAACGTTCTCCAGAAAAGACAATTTGACCTGTATAATTAATAGAGTTTTCGGTTTTATTAATTTCTATTTCAGAATTAGCATCGCCATTAGAAATAGGATCATAGAAGAAAATACCAAAACCTTCTTTGGCATTTAATTTCATGAATTTTCCACCAGTACCTAGATCTATGGAATTTCTGACCGTTTTCGCACTATTCCCAGTTGTTATTATTTTGTTTCCATCGAAAATAATATCTCCGAGAGCAGCATTTAAACTACATTCACTACTTGAGTCATTTAAACAGATGGCACCACCCTTTGGATCACTATCTTTAGAAACTGAATTATTAGAAAATAAAGTAAGGCCTTCCGCAGTTAGTGTTAGCTTTTTTGTATAAATAGCTCCACCACTAGTTGAAGATGAATTTTCAGAGAAAATTAGTTTTCTATTTCCTTCAAATATTAATTCTTCACCGCAATTAATAGCTCCACCGCTATCTGTTGAACAATTTCTATTAAATAATATGTCGGAATTACTGCTAAAAGTTGAATTTCCTACAATTTTAATAGCACCTTTTCCATTCGATCCTGGAGGGCAGAAAGAGCATGAAAATAATGAAAAATTATTAACAGATAATTTTTTGTTTGACGCGCTTGCATCAATAGCAGCTGGCTTAGACGTCGTGTTGATGCCTTCGAAACAAAGGGAATAGCCGTTTCCTATGAATAGGAGGTCGCCTGCGCTCTGGGTGAAGCAACTGCTTGTTAGAGCTGAGGAATTGCCTGCATTAGCAATGCACACGTTGCCTTCACAGGTGTAGGTTGTACTTGTTGAATTGCTTGAGGTTTTCGGCGTAAATGTTCCATTTCCATTATAACTATCTGCAGGGGTCAAAGTTTGACTTTCTCCTTGAGCGAAGCTCAATGAGGTCGAGGCGATTAACCCCGAAGATATTAAGAACCAGTAAACTGGGTGTTTCATATTTCATGCTCTGGGTGAATTGAGATAGTATTAACCGATCATAAAAATAATTAAAAGTCAAGGGGATTGAGAGTGTTGAAAAGAAGAAGCCCTGCCCAGGTATGGGCAGGGGGGTGCTTTTTAGAAAGAGACTTTAGCTCCAAGATCTACGTTATAGTTTCTTGAAGAGCTTCGCAATTCGAAACCAAATTGACTGAACATCTCAAATCCAGATGTTAAGGCGATATGGTTACCTGCACGAACTATGAAAGCTTGTCTAGCAAGATTCGTAGCTGTTGTTAACCAAGTAACGTCATTAATAGCTAATCCTGTTATACAGCTTGGGTTATGACGATATACATCGGGTACATACACGAATGTAAGATCGTAAGCTGTTCTTTCTCCATAGACAAGCTTCTCAAACTTTATACCGATAGGTACGGAAATATTGAGAAGATCACTACTTTCAAAGACACGACCTTCGCTTGTAGGTTCTTTGAAATCTTCTTGATGAGCATAGACAACTTGCAATTTTGCAAATGGTGCATAGCTATCAAAGAAAGAAGAACTAAATATGGGAATGGGCACGCTAGTAGATAACGCTACGCCAACAGTATCATTACCCCAAGAGCCTTTAACTTCAGGATAGTCTGTATAGGTAGTTGTCATATTATTGCCGGAGTGACAATAGGTAATTTGAGCATCTAAGAAAATAGGGATTTCTTTAGAGAATCCTGAACAACAAGTGTTTGGTCCATTAAATAGTCTTGTTAGATCATCAAACTTACTTACATGTTGATAATAGATAGAACCTGCATAGATATTCGCAGCATTTTTTGCTACAAGATAGTCCTTATCTTTTCCAAATAGCTGACAGAAAGCTACGCTAAGAGTATCTTCCTTAGAGGTGTTTGTTGTTGCACCTAGTACATATCCGGAGCTGATATGACGGAATTTACGATTTGCCGCACTTTGATCTCTATGGAAGAAATTTCCCACTCCAGAAACCCAAAGACCACGACGTGTCTCTAATATGCTATCTACGCTACGTTCCATTACGTCCTGAATAGAACGTACATCCATGAAGGATCCCCAAAGACTATTTAATACTAAGGGAGCACGACGCTCAGGATTTGGAATGTATCCTGTTTTATTCCATTTAAAAACTGCTGTTTGCGTTTTAGGATTTGATGTAGTGTCTTTTACCCAAGCAACGGACCAGTTCCCTTGATAACCATAATGTCTTTCAGGAGTTCCTACAGTAGTGCTAGGTACGTTTGTTGTTGTTACAGCTCCTTTTGCAGAAAGTTGTATTCCTTGAAGAGATAACGCTTCATTTAGCTTATGATCTTCATAAAACTTCCCGGTAGGATCGATAACACCAATAGCCCCTGACAAAGTTACATTTTTAGCATTTGCATCTGCGACAACTACGGCTAATTTTTTTCCATCCAAAGAATTTGGATTGATGGCTAAGTTTGTCAAGGTGACGTCTTCTGTTTTCGCGGATAGCTTTGTTCCTGTATCCATGAGAATTCGAGAACCCGCTGTTTGCGAAACAGTTTTTGCTTCTACTTCAACACCATTTCTTAAAATCAGCTCACCAGCTGCTAATGTAATAGGCTGTGTGAATATAGTCTTTAAGTTGTCGGCAACAGCAGCTTCTTCTTGAGTATGCTTTTCTCCAGAAAAGATAATTCTACCATTGTAGACTTTATCACCTTCAGCTTTGTTTAAAGTGAGAAGATCAGCAGCAGTGCCTTCAACAACTACAGGATCGTAGAAGGTAATAGTTTTCCCGGAAGCAGCACGTAGATTTATGAATTTTCCATTGCCCTCAATGTTAATTGCGTTTCTTTTTATCGTAGCATTATTTGCTGTAGAGGTGAGGTTATTTTCAAAGGTAATATCCCCATGTTCAGCTGTTATACTACATTCTCCGTTAGCAGCAATACCAATAGCCCCACCTTTAGGTGATGCATTGGTAGCTTTGTTATTTGCAAATAACGTAGGACCACCAGAAGTTAGATAGAGCTTATCTGCATAAATAGCCCCGCCTTTTGCTGCAGAAGTATTTTCCTTAAAAATTAAGACTTTGTTATCTCTTATAGTAAGGGTCGGTGTCGAACCTGTTTTGCTACAATGGATAGCACCACCGCAACCATCTGTTGTTCCAGTAACAGCATTGTTGTTAAAAACAACAGAGCTGTTTTCTGCAATAGTCGTATTGCCTTCTGCATATACTGCTCCTCCGGAATTAACAGCAGTATTTCCAGAAAATACGATTTTTCCTTGGTTGTCTGAGATGTTAGTAACTCCCGTAGCAGCAATCGCACCACCTTTTTTCGCAGTCGTGTTGGTGGTGAAGCTAATTTCCTTGCTCGAGCCGGTTAGAGAAAAAGCTTTGCAAGAAATAGCTCCACCATCTTCAGCGGATTGGTTCTGATCAAAAAGAACACTAGTATTATTTGCTAAGTTTAATGCTCCTCCGGATTTCACAGCTCCTTTCCCAGTATTTACCGTAGCCTCTGGGCATTTTGTGAAACTTAGCTTAGAGAAATCTGTTAGAGTAAGGACTTTATCTGCAGTAGAAACGTTAATCCCTCCGGGGTTTGCTCCAGAGTTTACGTTTTCTATGGATAGGCTATGTCCGTTTCCTTTGAAAGTTAGATCAGCTGCAGTTTGAACAAAAGCAGCGGAAGCAAGAGCTGCTGTTTGTCCTGCATCTACAATAGAAATATCACTCTCAACGTTATAAGTAGTTCCTCCCGCAGTGCTTGTAGATTGCGGACTGAATGCTCCATTTGCATCGAGAATAGATTCTTGAGTTAAAGCCACTTCCGCATGCAATTGCGAGAAGTGAAAAGATAATGGTATCGTCAGGGTTGACGATATTAAAATCTTATATAAAGAAGGCCTCATTTTATACACTTGTGGTGAAATGAAAAAAACAGTTTCGTTAAATACTCATTAGTACAAAAGAAAGCAAGTCTAATACAGAAAAGACTTGACATGTTTTATTCATTTCTGATAAGAGGCCCGGTCGTTTCAGAGAGAGCGGGGTTTTAGAATTTGTACCTACCTCCTAGGTCAAGGTTGTAATTTCTAGAAGATTCGCGTAGTTCGAAAGCTCCATGACAGAAGACCTCGAAACTATCTGTTAAATGGTGATGATTACAGCCATCAATTATTAAAGCTTGTCTAGCTAAGTTTGTTGCTCCTGTAGACCACCCAGTATCTGTAGAGGGTAGGAATACTTTAGATTTTGGAGCATCACGATAGATATCAGGCTGATAGATAAGGCTGATATTATAAATGTTATATTTGTTTGTTTTCTCAAACTTCATACCAATAGGGAGGGAAATATTTACAAAGTGAGCACTTTGGAAATTCCTATTTGCATCTCCTCCTTTAGTTTCTTTGAAGTCTTCTTGTTGTACGAAGACAACATGAAGTTTCATGAATGGAGAGAACTCTTCAATAAATGGATTATCAATAACTATAGGAAGATAGCTTCCTAGTTCTCCAGCTACGCAGTGGTTATTCCATTTACCTTTTGATGAAGGATCGGGAGTGTGTTTTGTAGTCATAGAGTTATGACTTAAACTGTAGCTAAGTTGAGCATCAAAGATTACAGGCATTTGCTCAGGGAGTTTGTTAAGGATAGAACCTTTCTTATTCGAGAGCTTGTAGTGATTGATTAGCTTTTCACGTTTCGTATGGATAGATGCTGCATAGATATGCGATCTAGTTTTTGCAAGATGGTAATCTTTAGATTTACCAAACATCTGACAGAAAGCAATATCAATAACCCTATCAGTGATCGGTTGTGTGCTTGCGCCCACAACATATCCCGAACTAATATGACGAAACCCTTTCTGTACTTTCATGGAGTCTCTATGGAAGAAGTTAGAGATTCCTGAAATCCATATACCCTTATGGAAGTCTTCGCCTTGGGTGCTAACTTCAACAAGTTGTTGAATAGCACGAATATCAATAGCAGAACACCATAAGCTGTTAGGCACTAAAGTTGCACGGCGATTTGGAGTGGGTGTGTAACCTGTGGATATCCATTGAAGTTCAAAGGAGACTTTACCACTAGCATCTTTAACTTCCTTAACTTCCCACTTTCCTTGATAACCAACATTAGAGCTCGTAGAACCTTGAGGGATCATATTGAAACCTTCAGTATTTACTTTGCCTCCAGTAGTTGTTGAAATATCTAAGATATTTGCTGAGAAGTTTTTGTTTAACATCGGATTATCGTAGAAATTCTGACTGCTATCTTGGAATTTCAAATCTCCTGTCAAAGTAACATTTCCTGTTCCAGTAGCGGCAAGAGTGATAACTTTTCCTCCACTCAGAGAATCTAAATTAACAGCAAGATTAGTAATTGTAATTGACCCGTCTGGATTTTGTACTTGTGAGTTAGATACAGCAGGCGCAGATGCAGAAGGACCTCTTGGTTTAAAGTTGATTAAAGAGGAGGCTACTAAATCAGATATAATTTTAAGGTCTGATTTAGAGGACGCATTTACAACAGGAACTACATTATTAGGAACTGTTGGTACTGAAGCAGCCTTAGAACTAGGATTTGAAACAGCTGGAACATTTGTTATAATTGATGTTCCACCATCCATAATGATCAAAGAACCATCTTTCTGTACAAAAGAGTCTACAAGAAGACCAGCTCCACTTCTTAAAACAAGAGTTCCTGCTTCAAGAGATACATCAGTATTAATAACGCTCATTGCATTCAATGGATTTTTAGCATCTTCGGCTGAGAGTTTTTCTCCAGAGAAGACAATAGTACCATTGTAAGTGGCTTGTTTTGTTTCTCCAGAAACAGGAGCTTCTTTTAATGCTGGTTCCTGTGCATCAGGAGCATTGATTTTTAGAGGAGTTTTAGGTGTTGCAGCTTGAGCTGCTCCAGCAGCAGTAACTGCGGCAGCTCTTATTCCATAAGCTCCAGTCGGGCCTGCAGGTCCTGATGATCCAGACGATCCTGCGCTAGCAGCAGCTGGTTTGGTAGTTGTAATAGGATCATAGAAGAAAATCGTTTGCCCAGTTCCAGCACGTAATTGTGAAATTGTCGCTCCACTACCTAAATGAATAGCATTGTGGGAGGGTTTTTGAGGTTGATTTTGATCTGCCTTAGCTTTAGCATCTACTTGAGCATTAGCAAAAGTTGCAAACGCAGCTACAATTTTTCCATCCTCAGGTTGAACAGCATTTGCCTGAGGAGCATCAGCTTGACCATTACTAGAGACTGGTCTAGCGACTGCAGAATCTGCGGCTCCTGCTTGTGGTTTGGCAGGAATAGTGATTGGGTCAGCTGTTGTAACTGTATTGCCTTGGAAAGTAATTGATCCTGTAGCAGCAGTAATGCGGATATCTCCACCATCAGTAATGAAGATAGCTCCA
The DNA here is from genome assembly GCF_018343815.1 of Chlamydia crocodili. Taxonomy (NCBI): domain Bacteria; kingdom Pseudomonadati; phylum Chlamydiota; class Chlamydiia; order Chlamydiales; family Chlamydiaceae; genus Chlamydia; species Chlamydia crocodili. The sequence continues at coordinate 894,748 of NZ_CP060791.1, forward strand.
CCTTTTCCGGAAGAGTTATTAGAGAAGGTGATATCGCCACCAGAAGATAGAACTAATTTCTTAGTATGAATAGCTCCACCACTAACAGTAGAGGAATTATTATCAAATGTAACAGTAGTATTTCCTGAGATGGTTACACATGGATCAGCGGCTGCAGCGGCATCCGCTTGTTTCTCAACTTTAGGAGCCGGACTATCTGCTGATAACGATACAGCTCTTATAGAAGGAAGGACTCCTTCTGTGGCAGCGGCAACAACTTTTTCTGGAGCTTTAGCAGCGGGAACAGAGGCATCACCAGCTAAACAATGAATGGCTCCACCGGTACCTGTCGCTGGTGTTTGAGCTTGATTTGAAACAACTGCTGCAGCTTTTCCTTCAGGTGATTCCGTAGGTGACGGAACAACTTCGGCTTTATTTCCGGAAAAGACGACTGTTTTGTTTCCAGCGATATCGAAATTTCCAGTAACAGATACAGCACCACCTTGTTCTTTAGCATTGTTATTTGAGAAGGTACATATTCCCGTATTATTTTCTATTGTTGCTGAACCACCGTCAACATTAATAGCTCCACCAGCTTTTTTAGAGGAGTTACCAGAAAATGTGATATTGACGTTTTCTTTAAGGATAATGGCTGGAGTAGATGCAGCTTCTTCAGCAGCTTTTGGACTGGCAACACTGTTTTCACCAGAACTACCTTTCTCAGATGCACTGGTATCCGAAGATATCATCCAGAGGCTTGCTGCAGCATTTGGTTCTGATGCGCTGTTACTCACAGAATTTCCAGGAACACTACTAGCTCCAGGAACCACTCCAACACCTCCGTTTGCAGGAACCTCAGATTTTTTAGGTCCTACATAGATAGCACTGTCTGCTTTTGTTTGATCCTGGTTTGTAGATTTAGTGAAGGATAAGTTACTAAATCCTGACAATGTTAAAGCTGATCCAGCACTATTATTAATAGCAGCTCCTTGAGCTTCTATGGTTACAGTATCAAAAATGAGGGAATGACTAGCTCCAACAAAAGTAAGAGGGCCTGCAGTATTTGAGAAACAACTTTTAGTCGGGGTCTGAGAGACTTGAGATCCATTGGGATTTGAAGAATCGGAGCTAGATGAACTGCTTGCGTCTGAGGCGACAATATCAGCTCTTAGTGATCTAGATGAAACGCGAGATGTTGTTACTGTTTCAGTTCCAGAATTTGATGTAACTTCAGTGGATTCAGAACTAGAGCTAGAATTGTTTTCAGTGCTAACAACTGTAGTACTTGGTTGTGGAGATTCTGCGCTGGATGATTCTTCTATTTTTGGTTCTGTACTTGAACGCTCTCCTGAAGAGGTTGAAGAATCTCCTTCTGAACTTGCGTTCTTATTTTCCTTATCACTTTCGCTATTAGATTTTCCATTTTCGGATTCAGCACCATTTTTCTCTATAGATTCAACTTTAGGCTGAGACTGAACTTCAGGTTGATTGCTGGAAGCCGGTGCTTGGGTAGCGGTTACATTAGATATCGATACGTCACCCGTCAGTGTATAGATAGTTCCTGTGGGAGTTGAGGTTTCCTTATAAGTAAATCCAGATCCATTACCTCCTGTTCCTGGATAATTATCGCTAGGACCTAAATTTACGTTTCCATTTTGAGATTGAGAAACTTTTGGTTCAGAAACTTCTACAACTGCTTCTTCGGCAGCAACAATAGAGGATAATGGAAGTGTAATTGCTGATGAGATTAACAACCAAGGAACGGAAGACTTCATAACAAGGTTCTTTTGGTGATATGGAAGATTCCTTTACGAAATAGGAAATGGAAATTAAAAAATCAAGAGACAACAGAGAAGGAAAAAGAGGGGAAATACTTTGAGTATTGGAAATGAAAAACATCAAAAGCCACATTATTTTATGTGGCTTTTGATTTTCTCGTTGATGTCTATAAAACTAGGAGAATTATTTTAGGAAGAAATCTCAGGTTTTGAGAAGAGAAGGTCTAATTTTTAGGATCGCAATGATGAGATGTATGACCCTTTGTACAGCAATCTCCACCTTGATGCTTCTTAGAACAACAACTACAATAGCTTATTAAAGAAATAATCCCAGCGATTCCAATAACAATATAAGTGATTTGTGTTGCTGTTGCGCTTGCGCCTCCGCATAGTCGAGCAATAAGGTTTACTTTATGATGAGTTAATCCTATAATTCCTACGTTCAATGCACAAAGAACAACAATAAGAGAGGATAATCCCCGAACGAGTTTGCCTAGCATTGCTTTTCTCCTAAGTGATGTATACTTAATTCCATCTTTTAATCTTTTTTATAATTTAATAAAGTTTTTTTTTGTTTTCAGGCATTTGGGGAGACATTGACTTTTTGCATACAAGGAGTTAAGTTGAGCAAGAAGTTTTTTCATTAAAAACTCAAAATGGACATTAGCTTCATTACAATAAATTATCGGGATTAGGAAATGACACAACCCTATGTAACTAGAGAAGAAATTTTACTTTTAGCGAAGAGCTCGGCTTTAGAATTAAGTGAAGAGCTTATTCAGGAATATGAGACTTCGTTAAACGAAGTCATCGGCATTATGAAGGCATCTATTTCCATGGATGTAACAGATGTAGTTACTGAAGTTGGTTTATCTCATGTCATCAGCCCTGAAGATTTACGAGAAGATGTCGTCGCCTCAAGTTTCTCTCGTGAGGAGTTTCTTATTAATGTCCCCGAATCTTTAGGGGGATTAGTAAAAGTACCCACAGTAATTAAGTAGAGATCGCGGTTTTAGGAATATGTATCAAAAGAGTGCCTTAGAGTTAAGAAATGCTGTAGTGAGCGGGGAATCTTCAGCTACAGCGATAGCAGAGTATTTTTATAATAGAATAGAAACGGAAGATAGTCGCATAGGAGCCTTTCTTTCTCTTTGCCAGGAAAGAGCTTATGAAAAAGCTGCTAGTGTGGATGCGAAACGTGCAAGGGGAGAGCCTTTAGGGAAACTTGCAGGTGTACCCATAGGAATAAAAGATAATATCCATATTATGGGATTGCGTACGACTTGTGCTTCTAAGATTTTGGAAAATTATATAGCACCTTTTGATGCTACTGTAGTTGAACGTATAGAAGCTGAAGATGGGATTATTTTAGGTAAGCTCAATATGGATGAGTTTGCCATGGGCTCTACGACTCAGTATTCTGCTTTTCATCCAACAAAAAATCCTTGGGATTTATCTTGTGTTCCTGGAGGGTCTTCCGGAGGATCTGCAGCTGCTGTTTCTGCAAGATTTTGTCCTATAGCCTTAGGTTCTGATACCGGAGGTTCTATACGTCAGCCCGCAGCATTTTGTGGCGTCGTTGGATTTAAGCCTTCATACGGTGCTGTGTCTCGTTATGGTTTAGTTGCTTTTGGTTCCTCATTAGATCAGATAGGCCCTTTAACGACCGTTGTTGAAGACGTGGCTTTAGCTATGGACGTTTTCTCTGGTAAAGATGAAAGAGATGCTACTTCTCAGAAGTTTTTCTCAGGATCTTTCCAAGATGCATTATCCTTAGAAGTGCCTAGTTTGATTGGCGTGCCTATGGGATTTTTAGAAGGCTTGAGAGATGATGTTAAAGAGAACTTCTTTGAATCATTGAATATTTTAGAGCGTCAGGGCAGCCGGATCGTTGATATAGACCTCGATATTTTACATCACGCTGTTTCTGTATACTACATAGTAGCTTCTGCAGAGGCTACTACGAATCTCGCAAGATTTGACGGTATCCGTTATGGATACCGCTCTCCAGAAGCTCATAGTATGGAAGATGTCTATACTATTTCTCGCGTTCAAGGTTTTGGTAAGGAAGTTATGCGTAGGATCCTGTTAGGAAACTATGTGTTATCTGCAGAGCGTCAAAGCGTATACTATAAAAAAGGTACAGCAATTCGTGCGAAAATCATTCAAGCTTTCCAAACAGCTTATGAAAAATGTGATGTAATTGCTATGCCGGTATGTTCTTGTCCTGCATTTGCTGATGGGGATATTCTCGATCCCATCTCTTTGTATCTACAAGATATCTATACTGTTGCTATGAATTTAGCCTATTTACCTGCTATCGCTGTCCCTTCAGGGTTTTCTAAAGAAGGTTTACCTTTAGGATTTCAGGTGATTGGTCAGAAAGGGAAAGATCAGCAGGTATGTCAGGTAGGCTATAGTTTCCAAGAACATGCAGGGATTAAGAATTTATATCCTAAAGGATGTAACAAACTTTTTGATGGAGAGGTGAAATAATGAGCGATGTTTATGCTGATTGGGAATCCGTCATAGGTCTTGAAGTCCACGTAGAGTTAAATACCAAATCAAAGTTATTTAGCTGTGCACGAAATCGTTTTGGTGATGAACCTAATACGAATATCTCTCCTGTGTGTACAGGAATGCCAGGGTCTTTGCCTGTATTGAATAAAGAAGCAGTAAGAAAGGCTATTTTATTTGGTTGTGCAGTTCAAGGTGAAGTAGCTTTATTAAGCCGTTTCGATAGAAAGTCCTATTTTTATCCCGATAGTCCTAGGAATTTTCAAATTACGCAATTTGAGCATCCTATAGTGCGAGGGGGACATGTAAAAGCTATTGTTCAGGGTGAAGAGCGTTATTTTGAACTTGCGCAAGCGCATATTGAAGATGACGCAGGGATGTTAAAACATTTCGGAGAATTTGCCGGAGTAGACTACAACCGGGCCGGTGTACCTTTAATAGAAATTGTTTCTAAACCTTGTATGTTTTGTGCAGACGATGCTGTTGCATACGCTACAGCTCTTGTATCTTTATTAGATTACATTGGGATTTCTGATTGTAATATGGAAGAGGGATCTGTGCGTTTCGATGTGAACGTTTCTGTACGCCCTCGGGGTAGTGAAGAATTACGCAATAAGGTAGAAATTAAAAATATGAACTCGTTTGCTTTTATGGCGCAAGCTTTAGAAGCAGAACGCTGCCGACAGATAGATGCCTATTTAGAAAATCCTAATAAAGATCCAAAAACTGTCATTCCTGGAGCAACATACCGTTGGGATCCTGAAAAGAAAAAAACGGTATTGATGCGTCTTAAAGAGCGAGCTGAGGATTACAAATACTTTATAGAACCGGATCTTCCTGTATTGCAGTTAACAGAAGCGTATATCAATGAAATACGTGATACGCTTCCTGAACTTCCTTATGACAAATATCAAAGATATTTGCGTGAGTATGCTCTTGCTGAGGATATCGCCGCTATTTTAATTAGCGATAAGCATATCGCAAACTTCTTTGAATTAGCCGCTACAGAATGTAAGAACTATCGAGCTCTTTCTAATTGGGTGACTGTGGAATTTGCAGGACGTTGTAAAATACAAGGTAAGAACCTTGCCTTTTCGGGGATTCTTCCTAGCAGCGTAGCTCAGCTTGTCAATTTTATTGATAAGGGAGTGATTACTGGGAAGATAGCTAAAGATCTTGCCGATATGATGATGGAATCTCCGGAAAAGAGTCCTGAAGATATTCTTAAAGAACATCCTGAAATGTTGCCAATGACAGATGAAAGTGCTTTAGTTGCGATTATTGCTGAAGTTTTAGGGGCTAATTCGCAATCTGTTGTTGATTATAAGAGTGGTAAGACCAAGGCCTTAGGGTTTTTAGTTGGGCAAATTATGAAACGCACTCAAGGAAAAGCCCCTCCAAATAGAGTGAATGAACTTTTACTTATTGAATTAGATAAATAATAGTTGAAAAATCTCGAGGTTTTTTGTAAGCTGTTGAGTATCTAAGGGAAAAATGGCTCTTTTGAGGTTGAAAAACATCAAGAGAGCCTTTTTATTTTATCCTTAATTAGAAAAATTTTAGAAACCTAGCTTTTCTTTCTTTTCTTTTTTCTACTTTGTTTACGTTGTGAATCGGAATTCTCTAGATCTGAAGATTCATCATCACCTTGACTTTGATCTCTTTCTTGTCTTTCTTCATCCTCATTTCTATTTCTAGATCGTGATGATCCTGCAGCTCCTATGCGAGATACTCTACGAGGTGTTGAGGTGACGGGGCCTGTTGTAGTAGTGTCTCCAGAGACAGGTTGACCTAAAGGGACATTTTGTATGGCAGAGGAGGAATCTTCTAGAGATTGAGGAGGTTGATATACGGATGAGAATGGGTTATAGGTATCATGTAAAAAAGAAAAGTCATCTTGTGCTTGAGGGGAAAATTCATCACCCGAAGATAGATAATCGGGATCAGCTTGTTCAACTTCTATTTGGTTTCTCGATCTATGTTGAAGCACTCCCTGCGAGCTTCTAGAGATATGTCGCTGACGTGTATGCGTGCGGGTTTCTTGATCTTCGCGCTCACGTCTAGCATCTGCAGCATGATCTCTTCTTCTCTCTTGAGAAACACGCTTCACATCTTTTTCGGAAGGTGTAGTTGGGGTTATTGATTGCTCGGAAACTTCAATAACCTTTTGCTGAGCTTTAATCAAAGCTTCAGTTTTAAAATGCTGGAATGTGACCTTGCTCAATGAGACTAAAGCCAATCCTATGGTCATGAAGCCCATAAGGAATTGCGGGTTAGCAAGAATAAGGGTACTTCCTCCAGCTGTAAAGTATGCTGAAGCAATTAATGCTGAAGCTATTCCCAAAAGAATGAATGGTAAGAGAACAGCAGTAATAGTGTCGGCGATTTTCTGAGATCTTGGTGTATTGGCAACATCAGAAATGAGCATAGTCACTCCTAGGGCACCAAAAATAAACCCGGGGATTAACCCAAATAACAAAAGACCTTGTCCCTGAGAGGCAACAAGAATACCAATAATGGAAATAACAGCAATCGCGATAATCCCAATATCGAACACATAGCGCATCTTGGGGTTGCGATCGGGGAGAGAGAGAAGTCTTCCGAAAAATCCTGTGGAAGAAGTACGAATACGACTTCCGATGCCCGTATGTGGCGTGGGTATCTGACTTTTAGGAACCGGTCGGTGTGATTGCCCTAAAGGATCTATAGGATTACTCATGCACGTAGCTCTGTTTTTTTATATTGTTTTAGATATGAATATAACTTTTTTAAAACCGTTATTTCATAACCACTTAATTATATTATAAAAGTTGTTGTTGTTTAGTTGTGATAGTTTTGTTTTTTTAATTATGTTAATTTTTGGTAAAGACCCTAATGTTTATTGAAACATTAGGTAACGATTTTCCAAGAAAGAGTAGGGATGGAAGCAGTAAAAAAATTAGGAATTTCCGTTTTCTAAAGTAGCTTCCACGTTGTGGTTCGTAACTTCGGAAGAACCTTTCCGGCTAGGATGAGAGAGGTCCAGAGATGATGAGGAGGAAGATGAAGTTTCTTCTGAAGTCGTGGATGTTTTAATCTCTTCGATTTGTAAAGATCTTAAAGAAAATAATTCCCTATGGATATTTAAAAGCGTAGCGCTGGCGCCTACAGCTCCGCAGACACCGATCATAAAGAAGACGACCTCGGGAGCGACCATAACTAAGCCAAAAATAGCACCAATAATAAGAGCAGAGACCAAAAGGCTGATGAACCATGCTGCCAGATAAGGAAGAGCATGTTTGCAACTTCTTGTAGAAATTGCTTTTAATGCGCAGGTAAAAGGAATCAATCCTAAAGCCGAGAATGTGGCTAAAGGGAAGGTAATAATTTTAATTGTCCCAAGAATAACAGATGCCACTACCTCAATAGCCATTGCCGTTTTCGGATATTGCTGTGCTTTATTTTGACAGCGACGTGCAAGGACCCTCTCAGGAAATGTGCAATCGAAATAAATTTGTGAGCTTTTTTTACAAACTTCACGACAATTCATTTTAACCTAAAAATGAACTTATACATTAGAATGCAAAAAGTTTAGATAGTTGTAAAATTTAGTACAATCTAAATTCTAACTAAAACTAATTATACACAATATAACTGCATAAGATTTTTTTTATTTTTCTTCAGAAAGAAAGTACAGCAGATCCACCAAAGAAGGCAGAAGATTTAAAAGGATGGTTTGTCACGTTGTTATTGTGACTATCTGCTAGAGAAATGTCACTGCCGATAGACCATCCATAAAAGAGCTTAATAAAGCTTCCTGGCCAAGGGCAGAGTCTTACATTACCTTCAATTTCACGGCCTTGGTATTCAAAAATACCTTCCGAAGAAGCAAGATCGTTGGAATGAAGTTTCTTTCGTAACCGCGTTAGGCGATAGGCGGCTCCAAAATCACAAACAGAGGTGCAGTTATATTCTATGGAGAAGTTCACTGGATAGATGCAGTTGATCGTGAGTTTATCATTAGGTTTGTAGGTGGCACCTAGTAAAGGCCAGGCCTTTTCTTGGTGCAAGCCTGTTTCATTGATTACACCAAAAATCACAGAAAGTTGTTGCGTAGCTTGATATTTTCCAGAAAGTACTGCTTGATATAGCCCGTAGCCTGCTTCCATATTTTCTGGATCGATAAGGCTAGAAAGAACCACAGACCATTGCCAATTTCTTAAGGATAGTGTGTAGGCACCTGCAGATAGCAAAATATAGCTATAATATGACTTGTCTTGGAAAGTATAGTATCCTAGAGAATTTGGATCCCCAGGTACGGGTTGAGTATTATCCCAAAGAATATTTGCCCCTACATAACCTGTAGAAAATAGTATTCCCGATTGTGGAGTTAGGGGAAGAGTACAAAGGAAAGTTGCATCAAATTGGCGATAGCCAAGAGATTGATTGGAGAGTTTTTTAAAGTCAGCACTTTCTACTTGTAAATATTGCGTTTGTAGAGAAAAAGGACGTGGCCTGGGACAGGCATCACGAGCTTCTTTATCAACGCCGCAGGCATCATGAACAATGTAGATGGGTGTGGAGAGTAGATGACCAGCAAGAGTCATCACATGAAATAACAACTTCAACATATCTCTATTTACAGCTCCTGCAGGAAATATCTCTTAGAATATCTTGTGAAGAGGAAGAGATACTATCCCGGTTTTTGGAAATGAGTCTTAGCTATTTTGATCTATCTTAATAAAAGTTAGACTATACTTTCATAGGATAGATTACTACTTATTTTCACAGGAGTTAATGATGAGCGTATTTTTTATTTCAATAGCAATCGCCGTTCTTTCCACACTATGTTTTTAAGAGGTTGTAGAGTCACAAATTTCATCAAACGTTTTAAAATGTGTCTTGCAAACAAGAGATAAAACATCTTTTCCATGTGTTTTGAGGATAGATTTTCCAGCAGTCTTTACCTGTGCTGAAGCGCCTTTCGGAAGCTTAATAGAAAAGCGTTGTTCTAACTTTGTCATTGTAGTGACAAAAGCTTCTCGAGCGAGTATAGATGCAGCAGCGACAATGATATCTTGTTCTGCGCGTACTTTCTGAATTACCGAGATATCGGTATTTTTCTTTTTCAAAGCATTGAGTAAAACGCTTTCTGAAGATGCAAATTGATCGGAAATAGCAAACACTTCGCCCGAGGGGTGTGGAGCTAGATTATCAATAACTGTAGCATGTGCCCAAGCTAAAAGGATATTGAGATTATGAAACTTCCCATAGAGCTGATTATATTTTTCAGGGTAAAGAATCATGACATCATAGCTACAGCACGCACGAATAGTTTTTGCTAATGATACAATTTGTGTATCATTGAGCATTTTTGAATCTTGAATTTTTGTCTTATAGAGATTCTTTAGCGTGTCTTCATCATGAGCATAAACTCCTGCAATGCATAAAGGACCGAAAAAATCTCCTTTTCCTGATTCATCTACACCTATACGAGGACGAAGATCTTCTTCTATACGGTTATGGGTAAAGGTCAGTAAGATTTCAGGTTCTAGGAAAAACTCGATAAATTCTTGAGATCCCTTTCCTTGTACAACAAGTTTCCCTGAAGTATAAAGAGTGCAGCTTACTGATGGAGAACGTGCTTGAAAAATCGTATATTGAGGTTGTGTTAAAGTAAAACCTTTTTCCTCAAGACGATCTTTGAGTAAGCCGTGTAAAGAAGGAGATAGTTGGGTAACAAACGGTGTGGACATAAAAAGAAAGCGTCAAATTATCTTGGCGTACCAAGGATAGAAATTCCTATCCTTATGTTTTACTAGGCATATTTATCGTTATGCTATACATAGCACAAGGATATATAGTGTATATGCGGATTTCGAAGTACAAATTAAACGTTAATCCTGTATATTCCTGCAAGTGGGCAGGATCTTAAAACAGGGGAGAGTTTCTCATTTTCTATAAATGAGAATTAGGAAACCTCTAAAAATATTTAGAGGTTTTTATTTAAGGTGCCTGCAAAGGAATCTCTATGGCGGAACAAATTCATAAAGAGCTTTTACATTTAGGAGAGATATTTCGCACGAAACGTGAAGAACAATCCTTATCCTTAAAAGATGTGGAAGCAGCAACATCTATACGTTATTCATGCTTAGAAGCTATAGAAAATGGCTATTTAGGCAAGCTCATTTCTCCAATTTATGCTCAAGGATTTATAAAGAAATACGCAGCCTATTTAGGATTAGATAGCGAGCGTATTCTTCAAGACCATCCTTATGTTATGAAAATCTTTAAAGAGTTTTCAGAACATAATATGGAAATGCTTTTAGATTTAGAATCTATGGGGGGAAGAAACTCTCCAGAAAAAGCTATTCGTAGTTGGTCAAATCTTTGGTGGGCAGGACTTATCGTAACAAGCGGTATTGTAATTTGGTGGCTGGGATCCCTACTATCTATTTTCTAGAATAATGAGAAATCTTATTGTAAAATATAAAATAGGCAAAACTTTGCCTATTTTATTTATCTATTTTAATCTGTCTTGAACTCCTTATCCAAGGATTCCGGCTAAGCTATTTACTCCTCCAGAAAGCTTGAGTAGGTCGTCTTGATGCTTGTTGGAGAACCAATCGTCATCATCTTGATTATTTCCCGTATCTGTCGAAGATGAGGAGCCGCTTGATTGATGTTGACCATCAACCTCAGTATCGTCATATGGATCGTTAGGGTCGCCTGGTCCAAATAGATGCTCATTATGATTTCTGTTTTCTCGTAAGAATTTTGAAATTCTCTCTAAGTCCGCATATGTTATACCAGGAACCTTGCCCTTTTTATCTGTAGGGCAGTATCCTAATGATAGAAGAGAAAGAAGGATTAATTTCAATAGTTTATCAGAAGTAATCGTGAGACCGTAGCCCGTTTCTCCTTTTTCAAAGCATGATGCTCCTTGAGTTAGCCAATACAAGGTATTTCGCAATACCTCTATGGCTTTTTTCCCTTCTTTCCCTCCTAGAGGAAATTTCTCACCACTATCTAATTGTACTACGCTAAGATGATTTAATTGGTGACGGAGTTTTGTCCAGTCTAACTGCTTAGTATAATGAATCTGTGAACCCCCAGCAGCTCCTTTAGAATCATCTTTAGAGTTCTCATCATTATCATAGAGAATCCAAATAGACGGAGGTGTATGATGTATTCCACTCATGACATCGCCATAACCTCTTTTTGTCATGATCGTGTCGTTTTCATTTATTTTTGGGAGTTTTTTAGAATCATTAGCGGTGTCGAATAACTCTTTTTGAAGACCACCCATTAAGAGCTTTTTCAGATTCTCTTTTATTTCTGAACATTGTTTATCGAAATTGTTTTTTTGATCCTGATTTAAAGTTTTCCCTTCAGACATAAGATAGGGGAAATCTATTCCATTGTGTTGCATTCCCATCCCTAAAACAATAGTGCCGTGCTTGTCTTTCATATCTGATAGGAATTTTGAAAGATCTTGATTTGCTCTTTGAGAATCACTGGGATTTATAATACAAGTGCATAAACATTGGAAACAATGAGATAGCCAATTCGGGCAGTGGCTATCACACCAGGGCCCACAATGTTCCCTACAATATCCAGCACCACGTTGTGTACTAGCAGCATTTAATACTGAAGATACTATCTGTCCTGCACATTTTATTTTGTCTAGTATATCATTGCCATCACCGAGCTTAATCTCTAAAGATGCTTTCCCTCCAGGCTGTGTAGTTATAGGATTCTGTAATGGTTGGTTTTCTTGCTGGCCAGAATGGTGACCTTCTTGTACAGTAAATTTACAACCACACCCAATGGGACAGCACATAGCTCTTCTCCGAAATTATAGTAAAAGACAGGGCATAAGATGTTCATGGCCTGTATTTTGTGATTAAAAAATAAAAAATAATCTCAAAATGCGATTTTTTTTGGCTAGGAGTTTTTTCGATAAGGCATTGAAAATCTGTGAGATGAGCAATAGGGTTGTAAAGATAGATACAAGGATCAGAGTCGTGTGAAAATTCATAGATTTTCACATAGTCAAGATTATTGAATATCTGTATAAGTTGAAGGGCTTGTTGGATCGAAGAGGCGGAGGAAGCCGCCTCTAAATCGTGTGTTGATAATTATCTTAGAAATAGACTTGAAGTCATAGCTGTGATGCTTTTAGCCGTTTTCAAGAGGGCTTCTTGAGATTTAGGATTTGTAGGATCCCAAAGCTCAGCACCATTTTTGGCTCCTGGTGTTACTCCATCGACGCACGATGCTCCAGCAGCACTTGCAGGTAAACGTCCGTTGAGAATAACTCTTTGTCCATACTTAGGTAGAGGAAGAGTTGCTCCAGCATTGACTCGTACTTCCGTTCCAAAGAATCGTGTATCGAGTCTTGGGGATTTCGGAGCAGTTTTATCTTTTGTGCGCAGTTCCTTACTTGTATTTTGAAGTTGCTCTAAGCATGTAGGCTGCTCTTGCTCTGCACCCAAAGGAACAAATCCTAAAGATAGTAGGGAAAGAAGAAGCAAAGTACGGTATTTTGCCTCTTCAATATTTAAGCCAAATCCTGGAGAATCAAAAGTATTTTTTGCCTCGTCTACATATTTGTTCAAAGTGAGTTGTAAAACATTTACAACAGCTCGAGATTGAAATCCTAAGAAACCAGTATCTTCAGAATTTAAATCTAAAACTTCTAATTGGCTAAGCTGATGCTGCAATCTTTGGATATTAAGATTGTAACCTGATCTTTGATCATTAGAAGCTCCTTCATTAACTTCAGAAGGATAAAGAATCAAACATGTAGGAATAGAAGGGATAGAAGCGCCATCAATAGACTCTTCTAAAGACTTTCTCACGTTTTCTATTTCTGTAGATCCTTTCGAGGGGAGTTGATGTGCGTTATTAGCTACTTTAAAGAGTTCTTGTTGAGATCCACCTTTTAAGCATATTCCTAACTGGTCTTTTGCTTCTCTACATTTCTCAGAGAATTGGTATTTCTGTTCTGCGGATAAAGTAAGACCCTCTGCTAATAGTTTAAAGATATCCCAAGGCCCATTTTTCATTGCGACACCAACGCAAATAGGACCAAATTCATCTCTTTGATTTTGTATGAATCCAAATAAATCGTCATATTTTTCTTCAGATCCCACTTGATCATCAGGGGTGATCATACAAGTGCAAAGGCAATCGAAAAAGCATAGGAAAGGACTCCAACAATTATCAGCACACCAGGGTCGGCAAGAATCTTGACAGAACTGGCTTGTACGTTGAATTCTCTCAGAATTTAAAGCATCTGAAACAAGATTTCCAGCAGCTCGGATTGTATCTAATAATGAAGGATCACCAAATTTTAAATTAAATTCTGAAGAGGATCCAGGTTGTTTTGTAATCCCATTTAAAGAAACTGTTTCTTCTGTGTAGGCATCTTGATTTGAGCGGCAGCTCATGTTAATCCCAGGGCAGCACATAATTTACTCCATAAATAACAATGTTTTTTACTAAGAATCCTCATACTATCGATGATTCTTAATCCCATGCTAAATGGCTTTATGCACTTTTAAAGTCGTCTTGAAGAGGGTTCATAAGAGTTCGTCACCCTTATGAAATTAGGGAGTATACATTGCTAAGTTTGTAGAAAATTTTTAAGAAACCAAAGCGTGGATTATCCTCATTTTCTGTGCTAACAAGCATTTAGGTGCGCACATATTATTCAAGAAATTATTTTAAGTATATAAAATTTTTTTGAATTCAAGTGGTCTCTCATTTCAAGAAACCACTTAAACAAGTTTGATAAAGAGAGGCTATATGCCGTTGTTAAATTTTTGCATGGCAGCAAATATATCCTTTAGACCATTAGAGCTGCCGATGAGCATTCTCTGTTGGAAAATATCGGTATCATCATCATCGTCATCATCATTACCATCAATCATTTTCTTTAGCCAATCATCATCATCCCCGGGTTGATAATCATCGACAGGGTTATGTATGCTATGTTGACGTTGAAGTGTTCTTCTCTGTGATCGGCTAGATCCATCTGTACTCGTTGTTGAAGTCGTGGACACAATTGTTCTTACAGAAATATGAGAACTTCTCGATGTTCCTAGAGGGAAAGCTATTGGTTGATGTGTTATAGCGCCACCAACAGCTCCAAGTGGCTTTTCGGTTGTTGCAGGTGCAGTTGCCTGTTGTTTTTGGGTATAACTACATAGAGATCGTTTATATATTTTTACAAATGGATCAGTATCATCATCATGTTTTACGACGGTATCCCCATCTTTATCCACAGGGACATAACCGCAGCAAAGCAAAATTAACATCAAGAGTTTGATAAATTTGTTTATATCGTAGCAGACACAGCCACCACTGAGTACTAGAGGGGAATGTTCACCAGCAACTAAACAGAGAAAGAGTTCAAATATTGTAATAACTAGATGAGCTTCCTTTGCTCCTAGTGTTCCCACAGCTCCAGTTTCAAGTGATAGTACATCAAGATTCGCTAGGCACTTTGTCATTTTTTTCTTATCATATTTTGTAGCCGTGGCTCGATCATAGTTTTCATTTATTTCTGATTGAGGGAATAATGAAGGTCTACGCAAATCTAACTGGAGTGGAACCGAAGTGGGTGATGTTGAATCAGTTTTTGCTGCAGGTTCTAAAACCCAGCATTTTGGAGGATTAGGTTTATGTTTAGGATCTTTCCAAGCTTGATCTCCTATAATTTTAAGTAAAGTAGGTAAAACGTGTTCTAGGTTTTCATCATCGAGAATATCTACAGATTTATCATAGAAACATTGTTGAGAAAGTTGATTAAAACTTCCTGTAAGTTGTTTTTTAGCTTTTTTACATTCATCTTCTAAATTTTTTTCATCTTCCGTCGATACATCATGTCCGCGTTTCACCATATCAGGAACGTCCCAACCTAAATGTTGTACAGCCATAGCTAAGCTTAAGGGACCATATCGCTTATCCATGTCTCTCATAATATCAGGAATATTGGTATCCATAGGCGTTTCTAAAATACAGCATGCTTTAAAGCAGGCACAAAACCAACTTCCAAACCATCCACAACGATCAATGCATGGACCACTGCAGTGATCGTAACAGACCATACAGCCTTTTTGTACTTGAGGGTTATGAATGATGTGTTGCGTTGTCTCTACTATTGTTTGAATTTGCGCGGCGGTACCCTCGACTCCGCCTTCTTCATTTTCTTCATTATTACCACCACCGAAAGAAATTTTTACTTCTGTTTTTGTTTTGCTTTTTGATTGCGTGGAAGTTGGTTGTTGTGTAACTAACGGCACGGATTGATTACTCGTACCAGGTTGATTTTCATCAGTTTCATTTTCAGTTGTTCTCTGAAAAGTGAATGAAAAACCAGGAATATTGGGGAAACCAGGAAAGCACATATTATCACCTCTTTTAAAAGTTGTTCAAAGCTGTGCACCCGTGATGTATTTCTTACGCATAGCTAGCTTTCTAAATACATAAGGAAAAACAGCCAAAATCTGTCTTTTGAATTCACAACTAAAAACGAACCTTTTTGTTTTTTTAAGCACTCATGGGGAAGAGTTCGTAGAAATTTCCTATCTCTAAAAATCTCTTGTTTCTGACCCTCAGCACTTTAAGTGGGGAGAAGTATTATCAAATAATTTTTTTAAAATCTATATTTTTCAAAAAAATACTTTACACTTTGATTTGGTTGTGGAGAGGGGAAGTGAAAATTTTTCTGTAGAATTTGTATTTTGAGAACGGAAGAAAAAATGGTTGAAACTAGGTTGTGAATAGGAGAAGATTTTCTTTAGATAAAAATTTTTTTTAGTTGATTTTATTTCAAAAAATTCCTATGACTTTTCCCCTTATTATAACCAGGATGCGGTAAATCGTAATGAGATTGCTGAAATATCTTCCTAAGTGTGCTGTGGTTACAGTTATTACCTTAGGCATGTTGACTACAGCTGAAGCTGCAAAGAAAAAGCCTGTGGCGATGACAATGGCGTATTCTTTTGGCGATATTTTTGCACATTTAGAAAAAAGCAGTGAGGAAACGTTATTTTGTATTAATGTAGATAGCGTGATTCAACATAAGTATATAGGTTCCCCAGGTTGGTATCAAAATAGGTTGACTAAGCTATCCAAACGTTATGGAGATTTTTTCCAAGCAAAAAAGCGAGTCAATGAAGAGCAGATTATTATAGATACACTAACAAGCAAAGAATGTTTAGAAGCTAATGTTATTGATCAGTTTTCCCGTATACTTTCAGAATGTCAATGTTCTGTATTAGGGATTTCTTTATTAGGAATCGAAGGAGTTTCTTCAACCTTAAAAAATCTTAAAGACTGCGGTCTGGAAATACATTCTCGAGCATTCCCTACCGAGGATTTTTTCTTGGGAACGAAAACGAAGTGTAGTGATTCTGCGTTAGTGCAGAAGGGAATCTTGTTTTGTGGAGCTTCAGAGATATCAGAAGCTATGAAGCAATTATTTATTTATGAGAATAAAATACCAAAAAATATTGTATTTTTGAGTGATAATCCTGAAGAGATAAAATCTTTAGGCAGAGAGTGTGTTGATTTTGGAATCACATTTTTTGGTATAGTGTATTATCCTGCTGCGGAAACTCTATTTTCTTATGTATATCCGTATTCAGCAGCCGTAGAGATTCAAGAAGAACAGGCGTTGACAGTTATCTCAGATGCTATCGCACAATTATCTCTAGATTCTCTTAATCAAAAGAGTTAACATCATTTACTTGAAACAAGCCTTTAGTGTCCTCTCTGTCCCCCTGAGAGGATGCTTGGGGCCCTTTTAATTTTTATTCAATAGATAAAAATTTTAGGGGCGATTTTATATAAAAAGATATTTCCTCCTAAAGAGATGCTCCGTACAATGAGATGATTTTTTTCTTTGAGAGCGTTGCTATGAAGGTAGTGTTTTTTATCACGTTTTTCTTTTCCGTATTTTCCCTAGACGCAAGTATCATCAAAGTTTCTGACGTACAAGCTATCAATAAATACGCAAAAAAAGGTTCTTTGGTTTTACTAGCATTAGATGAAACTATCGTATTTCCTAAACAAATGTTAGGGACAACAGCATGGTTTCAAGAACGTCTGGAAAATTTGAAAAAAGAAGAATCGGATTGTGATCCTATGGAGAAAGCTTTTGGCGAGAAAATTGCTGTGTCTTTCGCTACAGACTATGAGCTTATTCATCCCGAAGTTCCTAAGGCTATAGCTGCTTTATCACTCTCTGAAGCCTGGGTAATGGGAGTTTCCCAATTGCCGATACCCATGGCAAACCATTTTCTCCGTTCTGCGGTTTCTTTAGGGTTGGGGTTTTCATCATGCTTACCCGCTCGTAGTGACGGATGGATGCAACATCTAAAAACATTTGGAAGACCTCAACATGCTATGTTCATAGAAGATCAGGTACTCTTCACAGGAGGCCTTATTAACGGAATTACCATGGAAGAGGTTCTTTCTACTCTATTTGCAACTTTAGAGACACTGCCACAGCAAGTGATCTATTTAGATGCAAATAAAGACAACTTAATCTCTGCAGAGGCGGCTTGTAAACAAGCTAATGTCTATTTCATAGGTATGCACTACAGCCCAGCTGTAAAACGTATAAAAGGATATAAATCAGATATTGCGAATCTACAATGGCTACAGTTCCACAACCAACTTTCCGATAAGTATTTTCAATCTTTGCTTACCTATGTGATTGGTCCTGAGGGCCAAGGATAAAGTCTTAAGAAATTAAGGAAAAGCCTTCTAAGACACAAAGTCTAGAGACTTTTCCTTAATTTTTAATCATTTAAAAAATAGAAAACGGAAGAGAAGGGATTCGAACCCCCGGTTCCTGTAAGAGAACTTCTGATTTCGAATCAGATGCATTCGACCACTCTGCCACTCTTCCGTGAACATACTAGTGTAGGCATTCCTTGCTAGGAAATCAAGCTCAACGATAATTTTCTCTATACCCCCTAAAGTACTAAAAACAAGATCGTCAGGCTATCTTTTTGTATTTTTGTATTTCTATATCTTAAAACAGATTCTTAAGGCAGTTTGTTGAAAATAAACGAGATAGGAATCTCTTTTATTTATATGGAGAATATAAAATAAAATTAATTAGAATTATGGGTTTATAGATAAGCGATTTAATAAATTAAACGTATAAAAACCATATTAAAAGTAGATTTTTTGATTTAAAATGAATTATAGATTTTTGGTTTTTTATTTTATCATGTCGCAGCCGCTATATACGAACAGACTTATCAGTGAAAAATCTCCGTATTTGCTTCTTTATGCTCATACGCCGGTGAATTGGTATCCATGGGGTGGCGAGGCTTTTGATCTCGCTATAGAACAAGATAAGCCAATTTTCCTTTCCATTGGTTGTGCACACTCACGATGGTGTCAGGTGATGCTTCAGGAGAGTTTCGAGAATCCTGAAGTTGCTGCAATGCTAAATGAGCATTTTATTAATGTAAAAGTAGATAAAGAGGAGCTTCCTCATGTGGCTAACCTTTATTTTGATCTTGCGCAAATGCTTTCTATTTCTGAGGAGCATCAAAATTCTTCTTCTTGGCCTCTGAATGTATTTTTAACTCCTGATCTATTGCCATTTTTCTCAGCGAATTACTTGGGATCTGAGATAAAATTAGGAGTGCCTTCGTTTTCACAAACGATAGAGAAGCTGAATTTGATGTGGCAGGATCCAGAGGAACGCGAGATTCTTGTTCATCAAGCACACAAAATCCTTGAAATCGCTTCATTTATAGAAAGATGTTCAAGAAAAGAGATGTTAGAAGAGGAGACTCTGCGTAAGACAGTAGAGGCACTATACAAGGATGTTGATCCTCATTATGGAGGAGTGAAGGCATTTCCAAAAACCCCGCCCGCATTATTAAGTCAGTTTTTCTTACGCTATGGTGTGGAATATCAGGATAACAGAAGTTTATTCTTTGTAGATCGTTCTTTGGATATGATGGCTAAAGGAGGGATTTTCGATCATTTAGGTGGGGGATTTTACTGTTATACTATAGATGATAAGTGGTTAATTCCCTGTTTCGAAAAACGCCTTATTGATAATGCCTTCTTAGTGATTGATTATCTTGATGCGGGCATATGTCTTAAAAAACCTGAATATATCTCAATTGCTAAGCAAACCTTACGCTATATTCTTTCTGAGCTTTATAATCCTGAAGTGGGAGCTTTTTATACCTCAGAACATGGAGAACATTGGGGAGCTTCTGAAGGGAGATATGCTACCTGGTCAGGAGAGGAAGTTCGCGAGGTGCTCGGAGAAAACGCTGAGCTGTTTTGTGAATATTATGGGATTTCTAGAGAAGGCTTCTGTAATGGGAGGAATATCTTACATATCCCTTCTCATATCGATATTGAAGAAATTGCAGATAAATACGGCTGTAGTGTTGAAGAATTTCACGAAGTTATCGATAGGCTAAAAGAAAAATTACGCCTCCATAGAGATACTAAAGCGCGTCCTTTTAAAGATGATCAATCTTTAACGTTTCAAAACGGCTGGATGCTCTATACGCTAGCATACGCAGGGAGAATCCTTGGAGATTCTTCCTATATAGATATAGCGAAGAAATGTGGAGAGTTTATCTGTAAGAATTTATATAAGCATTCCACCTTAATGCGTCGATGGCGCGATGGTGATGCTAAATATTCCGGAGGTTTGGAAGATTACGCAGGAGTGATTTTAGGAGCTCTTGCCCTTTATGAGACAGGCTGTGGTGCACAATGGTTGCTACTTGCTGAAGATCTTATGAAAGAGGTTATCCTGTCTTTCCGTTCAGAAAGTGGGGGATTTTACACCACAGATGGTAGGGATGCTGCTCTACTTTTAAAACAGGAGAATCTCTCTGATGGAGAGACAATATCCGGAAACGCTCTTGTTTGCCAAGCATTGATAAAATTGCATATGCTCACAGAAAAGAAGCATTATCTTACCTATGCTGAAGATATTTTACAGATTGCCCAAGCTCGATGGCATACGCATAAGTTTTCTTCTTTGGGAAATTTATTAGCCGCACAGGCGTATTTTTCCCGTAATCATCAAAAAATTCTTATTTCTTTAGCTAATGATCAAGATCGTGAAGCTGTCTTATCTTGCTTTGCACGGTTATTCCTTCCTCAGGTTTCTGTTGTTTGGATGAGTGCAAAAGATCGCGAATCTCTAGAAGAGATTCTTCCTGAATATGAACACTGTCTAATCCCTAAGGAAGGACAAACATCCACAGTTATTTATCTTTTAGAATCAGGAATGGGAAGGAAATTTTCTAATATTGAAGAGTTTCGCACTTATCTAAATTCAAAATAACTCTTTGTGTTCCATATATTTCGCATGAAGATTTTTCTCGAAGTGGTCAAAATTTGGTTAATTTCTTATAGTTAATCCCTAGACACGTCAACCATTAGGGAGTAGCAAATCATGAAGAACAAAACACTAGGCGTTTTCTCTTTGGTGGGTTTGGTTTGTTCGCCGGGATTTTTATTGGGACACGAGGGTCCTCTTCCTACGCAACGCGAGTATCAAAATCTTTCGGAAAAAGTTCCTGAAGATCCTGCAGGAATTGCTATTCACGATCGTGTGCTATTTAAAATTGATGAAGAGAATGTCGTCACTACTTTAGATGTTATCCAAAAGTTAAATCTTCTTTTTGCTTCCTCTTATCCTCAGCTCATAGATTCTTATCCTGCACGTTCACAATATTACACGGCGATGTGGCCGGTGGTCTTAGAGTCCGTGATTGATGAGTTTTTGATGGTTGCTGATGCTAAGGCTAAAAAAATTTATGTAGATCCTACCACTGTGAATCAAGAAATTGAAGCGATGTTCGGTAGAGATTTGTCTTATTTTTACGTACATTTCGATATGACTCCCGAGGATATATTCAATGTAGTAAATCGTACATTGATTGCTCAGAGAGTAATGGGGATGATGGTACGCTCTAAAGTTATGTTAAAAGTTACCCCAGGAAAAATTCGCGAACACTACAATCAATTAGCTCAGGAAGCAGCGAAGACTACAGTATGGAAATACCGTGTAGTCACAATTAAAGCGGCTACAGAATCATTATCAAGTCAGATCGCTGATAAGATATGTGCACGGCTAAATGAAACAAAAAGTTGGAATAAAGAGCGTTTATCTGCTCTCGCTCTTTCTCAAGGAGGACAGTTTGTCTGTTCCGAAGAGTTTATGCGTAATGATAAAGAGCTTTCTGATGCTCATAAAACAGAATTATCTAGTGTAGAGTATCCTATAACTATTTGTAGTCAGCCTAAAGCACATAAATCTGGATACAAGCTTTATGTGCTTCTTGATAAATCTGCAATGGCAATGCAGTCTTTAGAAGAAATGGAGACGCAGATTAAGCAAACATTATTTATGAGCTATGCTGAAACAATAGAGAGCCAGTATAAAATAAAATTACGTTCTCGTTATGGCTTTGACTCTTCTATGATTGCTAAATTGCTTTCTGAAGAAGCTCCACCGTTATTTTCATTGCTTTAGGAGATCGCTTGTTACGTAGTTCTCCAGAACAACTTACTAAATTTTTAGCTCAGGTTCATGGTCGTCCTAAAAAAGGCCTATCGCAGAACTTTTTAATAGATGGAAATATTTTAAGAAAAATCCTTTCTGTTTCTTGTGTGGAAGCGGGAGACTGGGTTTTAGAAATAGGGCCAGGATTTGGAGCTCTTACCGAAGTTCTTGTTAATCAAGGAGCCCGTGTTATTGCTTTAGAAAAAGATTCCATGTTCGAGGAAACATTAAAGCAACTTTCTATAGATTTAGAAATTACAGACGCTTGTAAATATCCGTTATCGCAATTGCAAACCAAAGGTTACCAGGGGAAGGGAAGAGTTGTTGCGAACCTCCCTTATCATATCACAACACCTTTGCTAACGAAATTGTTCTTAGAAATTCCTAACCAATGGAAAACAGTCACAGTGATGATGCAAGATGAAGTTGCCCGTCGTATTACCGCTCAGCCAGGAGGGAAAGAATACGGGTCATTGACTATCTTTTTGCAGTTTTTTGCTGACGTGCGCTACGCTTTTAAAGTCAGCCCGGGCTGTTTTTTGCCCAAACCTCAGGTATCCTCAGCGGTTGTCCATATGACAGTGAAAGATACTTTTCCTCTTGAAACCTCTCTTCATGCACAATTTTTTTCCCTCACTCGGGCAGCTTTTGGACAGAGAAGAAAGCTCTTAGCGAATTCTCTTAAAGATCTTTATCCTAAGGAACAAGTTTTTGAAGCTCTAAAGCAGTTAAAATTTTCTGAAACAACTCGTCCAGAAACACTTTCTCTCGATGATTATCTAAAACTTTTTTATCTTCTATCTCCGCATTCTTAAGTCAGCTTCGGGATCTTCTTAAAGAAGGTTTTTACTTTATATATTTAAAATACACATTAAGTATATAAACTTTTAATTTTATCTTTTTATTAGTGATTTTTTTATTTTATAAAGTCGTTTTTTTAACGAAAAAGAAAGAAATAGAAAGCACAATATGATACTATCTTCCGTCGAGATTACAGAAGAATAGGGTTTGACCCCTTAAGATTTTGTTTCTAATAAATATTTCAATAAATACTCTAGGAATTTCTCATGGAGACTTGGTTATATTATTCCAAAGTGCGTACGCGTAATTATATTCCCTGCCTTCCCATTTTATCCCCAATCATGTTGCAAGCGGATCAATGTCTTCCTACTCTATATTTATCACCCTTTAGCCGTTGTTGTGGAACAACTACATTTGTAGCTTCCGTGATGGGTTAATTGGTGGAGAGATTATTTAGAGAATTTCATAATTCCTAAGCAAATCGTATTTAGACAATACTCAGTTTGTTAGACGGAAATGTTTTTGTGCGGAAGTTAAAGTGTGTAAGAATACGTTTAACCATGCTATCGGTATCTAATCCCACCCTTTTTAATAAGTTATCTTTATCCCCATGAGAAAAAATAGCATCAGGAATTCCAAAGTGTAAGATATCGACTTTAAAGCTGTAGGTAGCTAGGAAATCATTAAATTCCGAAGCTAGGCCTCCACGGATAGAGTGCTCTTCTATAATGATGACTTTAGAATGATGCATTAATAGAATGCTAAAGAGATTATTATCAAAAGGTTTGATAAATATAGGGTCAACAACGGTTGCAGAAATTCCATGAGCGAGTAGCTGCAATTTTATTGATAGGGCAGCGCTACACATATGCCCAAGACCCACAATTAATACATCCTCGCCCTGACTGAGGATTTCTCCCAATCCCGGATCGCGATACATGTCGACATCCGTAGCTATAGGATCACCTTGAAGTGCTGCGATATTAGGATAGCGAATCGCAGAAGGACGTGTCCATTGAAGTGAAGATTGAAGGAGCTGTTGGAAAACTATTGCACTCCTTGGCTGACAAATAATCATATTGGGCATAGCACGAAGGAAACTCAAGTCGTAAATGCCATGATGGCTACAACCATCGCCATAAGCTAAACCTGCACGATCTATAGCAAAAATTACTGGTAAATTTTGTAAACATACATCATGGAATACATTATCCATAGCACGATGTAAGAATGTAGAGTAAATAGAACAAATAACAGGAGTATTAGCTTTAGCGATACCCGCTGAAAATGTTACCGCATGGCCTTCAGCAATACCAACATCAACAAAACGTTCTGGGAATTTTTCTTTAAACGTTTCTAATCGTGATCCCAAAGACATTGCTGGAGTAATAACGTGTAAATTCGGAGAGCTTTCTCCAAGAGAGCACAGTGTTTTTCCAAAGATATCGGGATAGGTAAGCTGTGGCTTAACTGTAGGAAGTAGCTTATCTTCTGCAGTAGCATTAAAATTTGCCTTCACTCCATGGTACTTAGAAGGATTTTCTTGGGCGATTTCTAGGCCTTTACCTTTTTTTGTACAGACATGAATAAGAATAGGGAAAGGTAAATCACGTACCGTTTGAAATAAAGATATTAACTTTTTTATGTTGTGACCATCTACAGGTCCCATATAGGCTAAGTTAAACTGCTCAAAAATAGGAATCGGGCAAAAGAAAGATTTCAAGCAGGTAGATACTTTGTGTGAACGCCTGGCTATACTATTGCCATAACGGGGAATCTTGATTAACCATTTTTCTAGTTTTCTAGAAAGTAAGCTGAATTTGGGGTGGTGTATCCAGCGAGATAAACTCTTGGACATTACACCCACGTTCTGAGAGATGGACATGTTATTGTCATTTAAAATGACAATAAATTTAGATAAGTCAGGATGTATATTATTCAATGCTTCTAAAGTTAATCCGCAAGAAAATGCTGCGTCACCAAGAATAGGAAGAATGTGAGTTCTAGAATTTTCTGTAGCCTTTGCCATCCCTAAAGCTAACGAAAGTGCATTACCTGCATGACCTGAGAAGAAAAGGTCATGAACACTTTCAAAAGGAGAGGTAAATCCACTCAAACCATGATCATGACGGATCCGATTGAATTCTGTAGTATTCCTTCCGGTAAGTAATTTATGAGGATAGGCTTGGTGACCGACATCAAAGATAAATTTATCCTCAGGAGACGAGAATACATAATGCAAAGCTATCGTTAATTCAATGATACCTAAATTAGAAGCAAGATGTCCTCCAGTTTTGGTGAGAACAGAAATAATTTTATGACGCATTTGCTCAGCAAGAAGAGAAAGCTCAGCAAAAGAAAGCTTTTTTAGATCTGTGGGGGAGGATATCTGACTTAAAATAGAGAAATTTTGAGAAGTCATGGCTTTATAGTCATAGAAAATGTTTTTAAAACAGGCTGGTCTAACGTATCTTTTAGAATGCCGTTAGGCTGTGCGGAAAGAATATAACATTGTTGATCTTTGACTAGAATCCGATCTAAACTCTCGTGTATTAGAGAAAACATTTTTTCATATGTAACTAAAATATCATCCAAAGAGTCAAGAGAATCCAAGTAATTTTGTAGAGAACGAAGTTCTTGAATTATGGAATTTAAATCCTTAGACGACATCGCTCACTCTACAGTTAATGTGCGAAAGATTCTTCTTCAGAAAGAAGATCTTCATTTCGCTTTTCTGATAACTCACGCACACGTTCTTCTGCTTTATGAATACGTGACTCACAAATGCGCATTAACGCATCTGCTTCTTCATAAAGTTTTAAAGAAGAATCTAAAG
The DNA here is from genome assembly GCF_018343815.1 of Chlamydia crocodili. Taxonomy (NCBI): domain Bacteria; kingdom Pseudomonadati; phylum Chlamydiota; class Chlamydiia; order Chlamydiales; family Chlamydiaceae; genus Chlamydia; species Chlamydia crocodili. Next base: position 920,219 of record NZ_CP060791.1, read on the forward strand.
AGGTTGAAGGTTGATTCATAAGATCTAAGATCTCTTCTAACCTTTCCATAGCCTTTTCAAAGGGAATTTCTTCCATAATTTAGGACTCTTGAGTTTCAAAATTCTGAATATCCGTTACAGTAAGAGTGGCTTCCCCGTCCTGCAGTCGCAATCTTACACAACTATGTTTGTGTAAGCTTTTTGCGGAGATAATAGCGAAATTTTCATTAAAGTCAAAGAGCATAGCATAACCACGTTTTAAAACATTTTTAGGATTTAATGAACTCAGTTGTCTAGAGGCTGTGTGATATTTTTCCCGATTTCTTTCTACAAGGTGGTGTAGGGAAAGTATAAAATTTTCGTGAATGCGAAAATAGTGTTCTCGATGCTCATAAACAGTATTGATAAAAATACTGATCAAACGTTTCTTTAAAAGATTAAGAGCTTGTTTTTCCTTAATAAATTGCTGATATAATTTAATTTTAAAATGTTTTAATAGTGTTTGCTTATGCGCTAAAGATTGATGAAAATATCTTAAGCGTTGATATAAAGCCCTATGAATTTGTTGTTTCCAAGGATCTAATCTTTGAGAAAACTGCTGCGTATTATGAAAAACAAGATTTTTTTTCATATGCACGCACAGATGTTTTAAAGCGAGCAGGCGATTGTGAAAAGCCTGAACGATCATTTTCCAAAGATCATGAAGACGATATGTTAGACGTTGAAGTATGTCACTTTGCAGCCATCGCGTATATTGCGTATAGCGCTGTTTGCATTGTGAAAGTTTTGTTTGTATAGACCGCTCTACGGATAAACAAAGATAATCTAAAGATTGCTGGGCTGAACGGAAAAAATCTACGTGATCTAAATAACGCTTCCATTGCTGAATTTGTTTTATTTTTCCTGAAAAAAGTTGTTGGGAATGCGCATTCAGGTAGTGCAAATAGCTTTTAAATATTTGGATTTGCTGTTGGCTACTTTGACAAACAATTTCTGCAGCAGCAGAAGGTGTGGGAGCACGGACATCTGCAGCAAAATCACATAATGTATAGTCAGTCTCATGACCGACAGCAGAAATGATGGGAATCGAGCTAGCATCTATCGCTTTTACGATGATTTCTTCATTGAAAGCCCAGAGGTCTTCTATGCTGCCACCACCGCGTGCTAAAATAAGAACATCAGCTAATTGTTCTTGATTCATCACTTCAATAGCTTGAGAAATCTCTTTTGCTGCGGTTGTTCCTTGGACTGTTACAGGATAAATAAGAAGTTTGTATTGATAACAGCGACGAGAAAGAATACGTAAAATATCTTGAATTACTGCCCCCGTAGGGCTGGTAATCACCCCAATACATTTAGGAATGTTAGGAAGGGCCTGTTTTTTCTCTATAGCAAAATAACCTTCAGCAGAGAGACGCTTCTTAGTCTCTTCAAATTTTTGTAAAAGATCTCCCTCTCCAGCATACACTAAAGCATGGGCTACAATTTGGTATTGACCTCGTGGAGCATATACAGTGAGTTTTCCATGAATGATTACAGAATCACCATCTTTAGGACGACGATCGAAATATTTACTTTTAAAATGGAAAAAAGCCCCATTTAAAAAAGATTTACTATCTTTAATTCCGAAATATAAATGTCCGCTAGGCTGTAGTGAGACATTACTTAACTCTCCTTTGACGACAATATGGCAAAAATTTGACTCAAGGAGATTCTTTATAGATTCTGTAAGAGTTGTTACTGCTTGAGGAGAAGATGAGGTTGTCATGCTCTGGAATGCCGAGAGGTTTCAAGTTCTATTTATTTTAAAAATAAAGTACCTTCTTAGTAGAAAACTAGCAAGAGCGGTGAATCCGTGTCTATAGTGAGATATGAGTATTAAGTAACAAATTGAGGACATAGATGGGACGTAAGAGTTATGTTTTTGGTAACTGGAAGATGTATAAGACAGTTAAAGAAGCTAAAGAGTACATAGCTGTCTTAGGTCCACTTCTTAAAGAAACATTACCCGCATCTGTAATCGGCATTACTCCAGCATTCACGGCATTAAGTGCTTGTAGTGAGGTAATAAAAAATTCTAACTATCCTATTTGGTTGGGCGCGCAAAATGTGCACCAAGATACTTCTGGAGCCTTTACCGGAGAAGTTTCCTTGCCTATGCTTAAAGAATTTAATGTAGATTACGTACTTTTAGGACATTCAGAATGTCGTCATATCTTTCATGAAGAAGATGCTACAATTGCTCTTAAAGTTGGGGCTGCATCTCGTGAGGGAGTTGTCCCTGTGTTATGTATTGGAGAGACTTTAGAAGCCAAAGAGAAAGGAACAACAAAAGATATTTTATCTAATCAGTTGATACTAGGCCTAGCTCAGCTTCCTGCGACTGCTTCTGTAATTATCGCTTATGAGCCTGTTTGGGCAATAGGTACAGGTAAAGTTGCTTCAACTGCAGATGTACAAGAAGTTCACGCGTTTTGTCGCGAGGTTCTTTCTCGAATCTTCTCTGAGGAAAAAGCAGATGCAATTTCTATTCTTTATGGAGGTTCTGTAAAGGCAGATAATGCTGAGGGATTTGCCCATTGTCCAGATGTAGATGGTTTATTAGTTGGAGGAGCTTCTTTAGATCCTAAAATTTTTGCCAGTGTCATAGAGAATTTTAATCTCTAGATTTTGTGTGTTAAAAAATTTATTGGCTTTTGAAGCCGTAGTTTATGAAAAATTCTCATAAATTATGCTAAGGTTCTGTCTGAGAATAGTGTTTCAAAGCAATAAAATGTTTTTCAATATGGCGATTAATTTAGTTTTATAAGAGAATGTTATCTGAGCCTTTTTAGGGATTTTTAAGTTTTTTTGAGAAGCTTGCATAAAACAGATTTTTATATGTTGAGTAGTGCTTCGTTTTTCGGAAACTTTAGGATAAGAAGACAATAAGTTAAAGGGCTAGGGATTCACCCCGAGTAGGTTTGTTGATTTAGGAGAAGCGTCGTGACTGGCTTGTTTTATTCATTTTTATTTATTTTTCTTCTTTTATGCGTAATTCTTTGTGGACTGATTTTGATTCAAGAAAGCAAGAGCATGGGATTAGGTTCTTCTTTTGGTGTAGATTCTGGAGATTCTGTTTTTGGTGTATCGACTCCAGATATCTTAAAGAAAGTAACCGCTTGGCTTGCCGTAGCTTTTTGTTTTAGCTGCCTACTGTTGTCTTTTGCTACAACACACTTAGGAAAAAAATCTCAAGAGCTCCCTGTAAATGCTCTAGAACAAGTCTCTCCAAATGGAGAGGAAGTCCCTAACGAATAATATCTATATAAAGATGATAAATTTTATGCGGAGCGCACCATTTATTCTTAGGAAATAAATTTTAAACAGTCATAATCTTATGAAAAAAATCTTCTATATATTGTGTCTCTGTGGTCTACTACCTGTTGCTACAATGTTTTCTATAGAAGAAGTTCAGGAAGAGATAGAGCATCCTTCATCATTACCTACGGTCTGTCCCTTCTATTTAATAGAAGAAGCTAATTAATAGCTTAATCTGCGGGTGATAAACAAATGATTAGAGAATTAGAATATTATGGCAGCCATACATTGCGTAGAAAGGCTGATATAATTCCTGAAATTACTGCTGAGATTCGTCAGTTAGTTCAGGATATGCATGAAACTATGGTAGCTCATAAAGGTGTAGGTTTAGCTGCTCCTCAAGTAGGAGAAAGTGTAAGTCTTTTTGTTATGTGTGTTGAGGGAGAAACAGAGGATGGAGATTTGATCTTTTGTGATTTTCCTAAGGTGTACATTAATCCTGTTCTTTCCGATCCTTCTGAAGATCTTGTAATTGGTAGGGAGGGGTGTTTATCTATTCCGGGATTGCGTGCAGATGTTTATCGCCCTCAAAGTATTACCGTAACAGCTCTTAATCTTGATGGTCAGGAATTCACAGAAAAGTTAGAGGGATTCCCAGCACGTATTATCATGCATGAAAACGATCATCTCCTTGGTGTTCTGTACATTGATAAGATGGAAGAACCTAAAGATCCTAAGAAATTTAAGGCAGCATTAGAAAAAATACGACGTCGTTATAATGCTAATTTAAAAGAAGAAGATCGCGCTTCTTAACTGAGACTAGTATTTATTATTCCAAGGATTTCTCTGAATCTTATGAGGATCCTTATCTTTCTTATTCAAAGATTATTTATTAAAGGGGCGTTTAGGCTTATCTAGTTTTAGATAGAAGAAGAAGCGGTTATCCGCTTCTCGTTTCTCATATACTGAATATAGCTGCCAATGTTCAAAGACTTTTGTTCCTAAAATCATCTGATATTCAAGATAACTTGGTGTGTTCGTCCTATGCCAGCCATATCTTAGTGTTAAATGATAATTCCAACAGGGATGAGGACGAATAAAAACCTTCCCTAAAATGAGATTCCGACGGTCAGATAGAGGGGAATTAAAAAGCTCTTCAGGAGAGCGGCTAACATCTAAGATATAATTTTCCCTATCGCATTTAAGAAGGCTATATTTACTTCTATGAAGGAACTCTAAGGTTAAGCCTACATTATCACTTCCTACCCATTGCCAAAGAAGATTCATGTGATCCCAGCAATGTTTTTTCCATATCCATTCAGCATCTAGAGATAAAGTGTTTTTACGATCTAAAGGTAGAGAGATCGTACATGCTGTTTTTGGAAATGTTGATCTAGCAAATGTATTTTTAAAGATTTGCGTTGTCCAAAGTTTTATCGATGTCCGGGGAGCATTAGGAGAAACCCTATTTAATATAAAAGACTCTAAGCCAATCTTACATAGATGTAGAGAGGAAAAGGCATCATTTATAGAAAAGATATGGTGTTCATGATTTTTTGCTAAAGGATGCGTAGCCGAGGTAAAGGCAATAAAAGGTTCTATGATATGTTTTGTATGGAGGTAATTTTTATATGCAGAGAAACGATAGTCTAAATTTACCTGTGCAGAAGCTTGAGTATGTCTTAAAGAAGTTTTTGGAACATTACTGTAGTAAATTGCAGATGCGGATACGGTTGGTGTTAGCGTTCCTATAAGCAAAGGAATTGTACGGTAGATCTTAGGAGATGCCGAAGCCCGTAATGAAGAAAAGTTAGATCCTGGAATATTATTGCTAAAGGCAAAGTTTAAATACCCACATTCGAACAGGTTCTCAATAAAGATTCCCGTATTTTTAATATTTACAGGATGCTGTTTCAAGGATAAGTAGGGAAGTTCTTGGTTTACATTCTGAAAAGGATTAACCTTCACAGAAGAAGATAGGCTTCCATCAAATAATGTATCTCGCCACGTAAGGCTAACTTGCGTAGGCCCCGTGTTTTTTAACGAGAAGTTGTTTGGGAAAATATCTGCTACGGTTTCCCAGCTATCACTAACATGATATTCTCCTAATAATTTTGCTTGTTTTCGTGATAAAGAAAAATTCCCATGAAAGCGATAGCGATCTCGAGGTTCTGCCATATCGATGGCTAGACGATGGGCGTAGTAACTTTTCATATTAAAGACATTTTCAGCATTATCTTTTTGGGAAAAATGCATATTATAACCGACGCCAATGCCGTGCTTAAAAAAGCTATCTAAGAAAAATGTAGATTGGAAATTCTTTTTAGAAATCGGTGAATAGCTAACCCCTAAATACGACCCTAAGAAACCTCCTGTACCTCCACGGAAATTGATAGGAGGTTTAGGGATTTCCATAGGCATAATGGAAAATTGTGGAAGAAAGAGTATAGGAATATTACAAATACTAAATGTTGTTTTTCCTATGGATAGCACATTGTCAGAAGAGTATTCTAGATAATCTCCAGAAAGGCAAATATGTTTGCTAGGGCCCTCGGATGTAGATATGTATCCCTTATGGATAATCAGAGTTTCGGGGGTCAATGTCATCATGGACCCACCTAGAAACCATGGATACATAGCAAATCTACCATTTGTCAAAAGACATGAATCGGTGTCTTCGTAGTATTCTAAGTAATCACAAACTAATGTCTTTCCTCGATAATTAACCATCACATTGCCGTGGGCAATTAATTTCATCCCACGGTCAGGGACGTTATCTACATAGGCACGATTTGCCTGTATACGAAGATTATTATGAATATTAAGCACACCATCTTCGATATCTAAAGTTCCAGATAATCCTTTAAAATGACTAAGATAAGAGACTTTTTTCTTTGCGGCTTCTTTATGCGTTAATGCGTCCGCTGAAGATGAAAATGCTAGGAGAGAGGATACAAGGAGATAGGGGAAACAGCGCTTCATACATCTCCCATTATTCTACGATTTTCATCAACAACCCAGCTAGAATATGACTATTTTTTGCTTTTGTTTGTGTCATAAGCTGGATGAGTAAGCGGATATCTTCATGAGTTTTCGAGGCTACCAGAGTCTCAAGGATATCTAGCATAAGCTTAGCTCGTGTTTCTGGAGTGATTTGATAGCGAAGATAGGGAGAGTCAGGATGTGGTTGTTTATCTTCCGTATCAATAAACAATAAAGTTTCTTGGATGAGATCCTGAGCATAGCGATGTAAGGATAATTTTTTTTCAGGATCTTTAGTAAGATTATACAAAGCTAAATCAGCATAAGCACGAATTACAGGTTCTCCAGGGAGCTGGGAAGCCCGTGAAAGAATTTCTAAAGCTTGTTGATGTGAAGAATGTGCTAAAAAAGTTATTGCCTTAGAAGCGAGGGTGGTTTTTTGACTTAACAATATCTTTTCTATATAGGGAAGATACGCTTCTTTAGGAAGCTGCAATAGAGACATAAGAATTTGTTCTTCAGAACTTTGAATTGCCGATAAAGCCTTAGCACGTTCCGTAGGATTATGAGGAAGGATAATTCCTCGACATTTCCACGCTTGTGTAGCACGTCCTTTAGAAAATGCTGGGATGAGAGCTTGGCTATAGTGCGGCTGTATCAACCATTCTGTAATATAGTTAAGAAGATGAGGGTGATCACATCCTAAATGTATTAATGCTAAACCAGCATTTAACTTTGATTCGCTGTTTTTGGTATTTAAAAATACTGGAAGCAACAGAGGAACTCCCACTTCTTTTGATAATAATCGTGCTGTGTAGAGAGCATTTGAACGTTCTTCTCGTACCTGTTTTTCAAAAATAGGAAGAGCTTCTTCTTCTTTGCCAATAGCAATTAATGCTTGAGCAGCAGCCAAGGATAAATCAGGATCATTTCTTTCTGAGAGTTTTTTTATAGCATTGTAGCTTTGACCGTCTTTTAACATGCCTAAAGCATAAACAGCAGCTTCACGATCTAAAGGAGAAGCACTTGTTAATAAATGCCGTAATGTAGGTAAAAACCGTTTTTGTTGATACTCTCCAATGAGTAGGGCTGCGTAATTTCTTGTTGTAGTTTTTGTTGATGAGAGCAGCTGACGTACATAGGTGTCCGATTCTTCAGTTTCTAATCTTAAGAAGATAGCAGCAGAAAGACATTGGATTTCTTCAGGGAGCTTATAGATGAAAGAATGGAGGTAATCGATAACTTTAATATTTTTTGAACCTGCCAAGCGATAGGCTGCTTCTAAACGAATCACAGGATAGGCAGAGGCTAGAGCTTTGAATAAAAGCTCATCGGATGTTTTCCCTAGGTGCGAAGATAGAGCAGATAATACTAATAATTGCTGCAGGGGATCCTCTGTTTCCATAGCTTGTGAGAGGATCTCTAATGCTTCTGAAGAACCTACAATACCTGCACCTATAATTGTACTTTTTCTTATATAGGGATCTTCTGAGTGTAATCCTTGTCTCAAGCAGTTCTCAGAAATTTTTCTTAATAAAGAAAAGTCGTGTTCCCCATGAGTATCTAAAGCTTCTAAATAGGCAATAAGAGCTTGTTCTACAGATTTTTGGCTAGTGTAAAGGATCTTATGGCTTAAAGGATCAGGAAAGTTACCAAAGACTAAACTGGGTAAACTAAATAGTAATCCTAGGGGTGCGATTAGACGAGATAATCCCATAAATTAACGTTGAACTCCAACAAGAGATGTTGCAATGTTTTAATAGGAAGACCCTGGACGTTATATGAGCAGCCCTGGATATTATGAATAATTAATCCCCCGCCTTCTTGAATGCTATAGCCTCCACATTTATCCAAAGTAGAAAATGCCTCGACATACCTTCCTAAGTATTCTTCAGGGAGCTCAGTAAATGTTACTTGCGTTGTCTCTTCTCCAGTTACTAGTTTCTGATCCTTGAAAAGAGCAACACTGGTGATTACGGAATGTGTTTGACCGCTTAATGTTTTTAACATCTCAATAGCTTCATCGTAAGAGTTCGGCTTATTGAAAATAGCTCCTTTATACACGACAACAGTATCGGCAGTGAGAATCAAACCTTCAGGATTATGGTCTTTGACTATAGATTCAGCTTTCCCTACAGCTAATTCCCGTGAATATGCAATAGGATCACCTTGATAGGGAATAGTATGTTCTTCGAATTTTGATGAGATGCAAGTAAAGGGAATACGAAAATATTGTAGAATTGATTTTCTTCGTGGAGAAGAAGAGCCTAAGATCAATTGTGGTTCCATATGCCCTCAATAAAATATGTTCTAGACTGTTACACAGCTTAGGCTAGCTTGCTGCTGCTTGTGTAGTCTGCCATGGTTCCATCAAAGAAAGTGATCTTACCTTTATCAAAGATAAGAAGTTTTGTTGCGCACTCTTCGATTAAAGTTCTATCATGAGAAACAAATATGGATGTCCCTTTATAATCATTAATGGCCCAGGCTAATGCAGAAACAGATTCTAAGTCCAAGTGATTATTTGCTTCATCAAGAATAAGTACGTTGTGATTTTCCAACATCATCCCTGCCATAAGCAAACGTGCGGTTTCTCCTCCAGACAACGCCTTAATTTGTTTAAAGGCATCATCCCCGCCAAACAACATCTTTCCTAAAACACTACGGATTTCTTGATCATTGATACCTGTTTTACGGTTGCGTAACCATTCAAACAACGTTTCATCTCCGCAGTCTTTTAAGACATCAGAGTGATTTTGGGGAAAATAAGAATAGGCAACCTGATGACCAATTTTTATAGATCCTTGATTGGGAACCTCTACGCCGGCTAAAAGCTTCATTAATGTAGTTTTCCCAAGACCATTGTTGCCAATAATGCCTAGCTTATCTCCTTGATAGATCTCTAAAGAGAAAGGATGAAATACGGGATCTTCATCATTATAACTTTTAGAGATCCCTTCTATAGAAAAGACCACCTTGCCAGAAGCTTTTTCTGATAGAGGGAAGCGTATATAAGGACGCTGAATATTAGATTTTTTTAATTCTTGAGGTTGGAGTTTTTTAATTTCCCTTAAACGAGATTGTACCTGACTTGCTCGAGAACCTGCTCCAAATTTAGCAACAAACTCTTTAAGCTGAGAAATTTTTTTCTCTTTAGATTTAATGTCGGCTTTTTCTTGATCTCTAGAAGCTGTTTTCATTTCTACCATGGCATCATAGTTGCCAGGATAGATGATAACAGTGTCATAATCAATATCGGCAATGTGAGTAGTAATAGTATTCAAGAAGTGTCTGTCGTGGCTAACAACAATTACAGTGCCATCATAATCTTTTAAAAAATTTCCTAGCCAATTGATCGAGTAAATATCTAAATGGTTCGTAGGTTCGTCAAGAAGTAGGGCTTCTGGATGGCCGAACAAAGACTGACATAAAAGCACACGAAACTGCAAATCTATAGGAATCGTGGACATTTTATTATTGAATAATTCTTCAGGAATACCAATGCCTGTGAGAAGCTCTTCAGCTTCAGATTCTGCTCGGTAACCATTTTCTTCGCCGATGATTTCTTCCATCTCGCCGAGTTTGATACCAATAGCATCAGTGAACTCTTCTAAGTATAAAGCATCTCTTTTTTGCAGAGCATCCCATAAACGGGCATTGCCCATAATCACACAATCTAAGACAGAAATGTCTCCAAAGCTGTCAATATTTTGACGTAAGATGCCGATTTTTTTAGGCAAAGAAATGGATCCACGAGTAGGCTCTACGAAGCCTGTGATTATTTTTAATAATGTAGATTTCCCCGCACCGTTAGGTCCTGTTAATCCATAGCGATTTCCAGGATTAAAGACGACAGAAACGTCGTCGAATAGTACGCGTGTGCCTAAAGTTTTGCCGATTTTATCAAGTACGATGCTCATAGCGTCTAGCATAACAAAGAGGACCTTAGAGCACAAGAGGTTTGCCTAAGGTTTAACTATGGGGATGAGACTCATCATGAGTTTGCTTTTTAAGCTTCATAGATACATGAGTATAGATAGTTGTAGTTTCTAAGGAACTGTGCCCAAGAAGTGCTTGAATTGTTTTTAAGTCCATACCGTTCTCTAGCCAATGTGTGGCAATCGTATGACGGATTGTATGAGGCGTGATATTCCCTGACAGGCCTGATTGACGAAGATATTTTTGAAATTTTCTATCAATGGAACGAGTAGTTAATCTTTTCCCAAAACGATTTAAAAAAATTGCTTGAGAGTCTTGCTCTATAGTAGTTCTTTCGGGATGATTTAAGTATTGTTGTAACCATTGGGCTGCATGAGGAGTAATAGGGACAAGACGTTCTTTTTTCCCTTTTCCTTGTATGCGGATAAGATTAGAATTAAAGTCGATATCCCAATGATTGATAGCGACGATTTCGCTAATACGTAATCCCGAGCTATAAAATAGTTCTAATAAGCAACGATCACGAAATCCTGTATATTTCGATAGATCAGGGGTTGCCATAAGAATTTCTACTTGTTCATAAGTAATGGGTGAGGGTAATTCTTTAGGGAGTCTAGGTCCATGAATTGTTTCTGTCGGATCCTCAAGGATGATGCGGTGTTTTATACAATACTGTGAGAAACTTTTAATGGCTGATAGGCGACGCTTTATCGTGCGTTTTGCTTTATTTTTCTGCATCAATTCTAAAATATAGAGGCGTACTAGATCTTTCGTAAATAAGGAGAATGAAATCTCAGCTTCTTCTCTTTCTTGTGCGAGTAAGCAAATAGGTGCAGATGGAGAGAGTTTATTCCGTTTTTCTAGGAAACTTTTGAAGCTATTTAAATCTATACAATAGTTTCTTAAAGTATGAGGAGATGCCGTTTTTATGTTTTTTAGATAATCAAGAAAAGCATAAAAAGCTGAGACCATAGTTTCCCTAAGTACTTTTCTAAAGTATCTCTTTACTGAGATTTATTTAGAAGAGGGGTTTTTAGGAAAGGGATAACTGCGGAATTCTTCAGCGGCAGCAACGTTGGGGAAAATTTTCCCAGCTTCCAGTTCAAATTCTTTAGAATTTAAATAACGTGCAGAAAAGTGTGTGAGTACAAGTTGTTGCGCTCCAGCAGCCAAAGCTTGGGTAGCAGCTTGTTTTGCTGTCATATGGTAATGACTTTCTGCTAAATGACGATGTTCTTCAAGATATGTGCTTTCACATAACATAATTCTTGCATCTTTAGCTAAATCTATAACAGATTGACAGGGAAGAGTATCGGCAATAACAGCAATGCTATCGCCTTTTCTTATATAGCTTATATCTTTAAGATATATAGTGTTTCCATTTACTGTTACTTGGTTATTGCGAATGAGATCTTGCATGATGGGCCCACGTAATCCTGAAGCTTTGATTTTTTCTGGAATGAATTTTATCGTGTCAGGTTCAGTGATTCTCCATCCCAAAGTATCTACAAGGTGATCGAGTTTACGCGCTTCAATACGAAAATTTCCGAAGTCTTCAATAATTCCTTCTTTATCTATAGGATGTTCCACAACATTTATGGTCTCGTGATAGATAGTGCCGTAACGTAATCGATCGAAGTACTTTTTCCCTGAAGCTGGGTAGTAGCAGTGTATAGGATGGGTAACTTTATCTAAGTTCAGTCTCATAAGCATGGAACCCAAACCTAAACAGTGATCCCCATGGAAATGGCTGATAAAGATTCTAGAGACTACAGTAGGAGCAATGTTAGCAAAAATGAATTGTCTTTGTGTTCCCTCGCCTGGATCAAAAAGCAAACCTTCATTATTCCAACGAAATAAATAGGCTCCTTGATTGCGCATTCGCGTAGGTTGTTGACTAGAGCAACCTAAAATAATTAATTCTCTACAGCTCATAAATTTAGGAGAAAGTTTCCGGAGAAAAAAATAGAATAAACTAATCTAGTAAAAATACTCTACTAGAACTTACCTCTGTATATTATGAATTTTATTTTCAATTTAATCTACGCAATTGAAGTAATCGTTATACTTCGAGGGTAAGCAAGGTTTCGTTATAGCATTAGGTTGTGTTCTGGATCCGGAAGAATCAGAATCTGAATTAGAATCAGAAGAGGACAGATTAGAAGATGCTCTAGGAGAGGAGCTTTTGGGCCGAATTAGATTTAAGACTGCTGAGCTTTTTCTCCGTGGTTGTAGTGTTTCATCAGAAGATGTATCTTGAACTCGCGTCTGTTGAGGACGAGCTCTTACAGTTTTTCGTCGTCTTCTGCGGACTTTTTCTTCCTGTTCTTGGGCATATTTTTTCTCATCATCTTTGATGATTTCATGAAGTAGACGGTTATGTCGTGTATCTAGTTTGGACAGATCTAAATCTCTAGGGCGTACAGAAGCGGGAGGTTTTGATAAACAGCTCATCACTATGGGAAATAGTACCATACCTACAAGAAGTGAGGCTAAGGCAGTAATACCAATGTAAATCCCTTCAGGAAGAAATGGAGTAACTAGAAAACCTCCTATCATCACTGCTGTTAGTAAAGCTAAGACGAGCATGCAAATTAAAGCAATAAGGTTGCCACCTTTGCTACCTTCTACTTTCTTTGCCGTATCTGTTGTTATAGTGTGGTTGGTATGATTTTTTTGGACAGCAACATCGGGAATTAATCCAGGGACGGTCATGAAAGTCTACTGTATGGGTTTATTTTAAGAATGTGCAGTTTAGAAATTTTGGGAACGTTTGTAAATATACAGTTTTTTTTCTAGGAAGAGTTTAGAGCCGTCAATTTATGAAGAAAACGGCTCTAAATTATGTCATAAGAGTTAATTAATGTGTGGAAAAGCAACTTTGAAAACATCATCATAATGTGCAACAAAATGAATTTTCAGACCTTTTTTTAAATAGGCAGGAAGTTCTTCGTAATCACGACGGTTATCTTCAGGGAAGATTAAGACATTTAACCGTGATCGACGCGCGGCTATGAGTTTCTCACGAATTCCTCCCACTCCTAACACACGGCCTGTCAGTGTGATTTCACCTGTCATACCTAAGTTTTCTAAAATAGGTGTGTCCAAAAGTAAAGATAACAAAGAAGTCACCATCGTTACACCTGCTGAAGGACCATCTTTAGGTGTGGCTCCTTCAGGAATATGAATATGCACCTGAGATTTAGAGAAAAAGCTATAACCAGGAGCATAACGTTCTAATGCACTATGTAGGTACGTCCAAGCAATCTGAGAGGATTCCTTCATAACGTCTCCAGCTTGTCCTGTAAGATGCATATCAGTTTTCATTGAAGGGACTTGAACACTTTCAATATATAAAGTAGCTCCTCCTAGAGATGTCCAAGCTAATCCAGTGGCGACCCCGATAGGTGTATTATCGTAAAAGCGATCGCTAGAGAAAATGGGTTTGCCTAAATAATCCTGCAGGTTACTTACATTAATTTTATATTGTGTATGTTTTGGATGAGTTTTTTCCTGATTTTTAACTATTTTAAGCGCGACTTTTCTTAGAACTTTTTTAATATTTCCATTTAATGTGCGCACACCAGCTTCTCTAGCATAGTTATTAATCATGTGCTTTAAAGCTTCGGGTTGGAATACAATTTCACGAGCTGTTAGTCCCATTTCCTTGCGTGCTCGCGGAACAAGATATTTTGTTGCTATCTGAAGCTTTTCTTCAAGAATATAACCCGAAAGACGAAGGATTTCCATACGATCCAGAAGAGGATCAGGAATAGTATCCAATACGTTTGCTGTTAGAATAAATAGAACATTAGATAGATCTACTCGTACATCTAAGTAATGATCTAAGAAGTCTTTATTTTGTTCCGGATCTAAAACCTCTAGTAAAGCCGATGCGGGATCACCATGATAGCTTGCACCAATCTTATCAACCTCATCAATCATAATGACGGGATTCATAGCTTGACTTTGTTTTAATGCTTGAACCATTTTTCCAGGCATAGCACCAATATAGGTACGTCGGTGCCCTTTGATTTCAGCTTCATCACGCATTCCGCCTACTGAAAAGCGGAAAAATTTTCGATGTAAAACTTTTGCTATGCTACGGCCGATACTCGTTTTACCTACTCCTGGAGGACCTACTAGGCAAATAATACTTCCTTTAAGACCTTTCGATAATTTTCCCACGCTAATCAATTCTAGAATGCGTTGTTTGATATCTTCTAAACCATAGTGGTCTTTATTAAGAATCACTTCAGCTTTCTTGAGATCGTGATATTCTTTGCTCTGAATTCCCCAAGGAATGATAGTTAGCCAATCTAGGTAGTTGCGGCATACAGTATATTCTGCTGACGATGTTTCCAAGGTTTGAAGTTTTTCCATCTCATCTTGAATAACTTCCATGGCATAATCGGGGACCTGGCGCTTTTTTAACCGGTCCATGAATTTTTCTAGATCAATAGCCCGATCTTCTTTTTCTAGCCCCAGCTCCTTTTTGATCGTTTTCAGCTGTTCTTTTAAAAAGAATTCTTTTTGACTTTTGGTGATCGTTGCTTCAATTTTTTGATTGATGCTACTTTGTAGACGGCTCAGGTCCAGCTCTTTTTTAAGAAGGATCAAAGCTTTATCAATACGATCGTGCATATTCGTTGTTTCAAGAACTTCTTGAAGCTCTTCTCTGGTGGCTGTTGTTAAAGCTACAGAAAAATCAGCGAGCTTCCCTGGTTCTGTAAAATCAGAATGTCCAAGAAAAATTTGGAGCTCTTCTTTGAATAGGGGATTAAGTTTCAGAAGGTCTTTGATTACAGAAACAATGCTAATAGAATATGCTTTTAACTCTTCAGTTAATTCTTTGTTATCTTTGTGATAGGAGACCCGTGCTTTAAGGTATTTATCTTTGAGAGGCTCTACAATGCGGATGCGTTCTTCTATACTGAGTAATATTTGGGCGCTGCCTCCTTCTATAGGCATAATACGCAAGATGCGTGCTGCCACACCTACGCGATAGAGTTGGTTGAAACCAACTTTTAAAATATCAGCGTCTTCCTTTTTGGTAAGAACTAAACCTATGTATTTTTGCGAAGATTTTGCTAGAAGCTTTAAAACTTCGTAATAAGGTCCGGATTCTATAAGAATCGGAGCCGCCATACCTGGGAAAAAAGGACGTTTATTCAGTGGGAGGATAAATAATTCTGAAGGTAAGGAACGATCATCTGATTTTTCTTCGACTTCTTCAGATTCATCTAAGAGTTTTTCTACTTCTTCAGGATTAGGATCCAAGATCTGAGAGTCGTTATTTATTGTAGAGTCCACAATTGTCCTTATACTAAAATCATCGGATACATTTATCTAAGTCGCTCTGATAACTTATTGATAGCAGCACTTTCAACAATAAAGATCCTCTTTTCGATATATTACAAAATAATCGAAATTAGTGCACCTACACAACTACCAGAGAAATAGCAGAGCCAAGGAATAAGAATTAAAAAAGATGAGGGTTTAACGCAAATCGTTTTTCTTGATTTTTTAAAAAAACAATTCGTGAATATTTTTGCCTATATGTTTCAGATTAAATAATTTCTCATGTTTTTTTATCAGATCTTGATTTAGAATAACTTTCAGATCATCGGGATCCCTCTTATTACTAGTTACTTGGATTGTCTGAAGTCTCTAAAAGATTTTCTGATAATCAAAGAAATTGTTATCAATTTCCTGGTTTAGAAGAGGTAGTCCGAATTCTCTTTGCAATAAAGAGAATGAACGGTCGTTCAATCAAAATAATAATATTTTTAGATCAAAGAAAAGTCTTAAGAGACTTTTTAAAACATAATAAATCTACTTTGGATTTATTGTGTTTGTATGCTGGTTTTAAATGTTTCTAAATCTTTAGAATCGCTTATTTATTATTTAGTTTTGTTATTTTTTTTGATTAAAAGTTTTTTAATTGCTATAGTTTACCTGTTCAATTCTCATTTGAATTATGCATTTTCATAGATACGTTATTATTGATACTTCTGGGTATCAACCATTTTTAGCTTATGTAGATCACCAGAAAGTATTAAAACACTGGCATCTACCCGTTGGTCCAGATCAAGGATTGGTTCTAGAATTTATTTTTAAAAATAGTTCTTTGTGCTTCCAGGGGATTGGAGTTGCTGCTGGTCCAGGGAATTTTTCTGCAACCCGGGTTGGACTGTCTTTTGCTCAGGGTTTGGCTTTATCTCGAAAGGTACCTATGATAGGTTATAGTTCCTTGGAGGGGTATTTGACCCCCAAAGATAAGGGAAAAGCTTTGATGCTCCCCTTAGGAAAGAAGGGCGGGGTGTTAACTCTTAGCTCAGATCTCTCGGAAGATGGGTTTATCTATGAAAAGAACGGGGTTGGTCCCGGAATTTTATTGCCCTATGGAGAAGCTTCCGAGTATTGTTTAGCAAATGATTACTATCACGTCATCTCTCCCAATCCACAACTTTTCATCGATAGTTTTTCAAATAGAATCCGTGTAGAAGAAGCGGCACCCTCAATTGACCATATTAGGAGAAATGTGGTTTCTCAACTTATGCTTTTAGAGTGCAATCATCAACTAATCCCAGATTACCGTAGCTGTTCCTGTTTTTTTTAACTTAAAAACATTTCAATCAGTAGGCACGATGGATTAAAATCAATCCTATCACTTTTTCAGTGCGTTGCGCGTCAACTAACTCTTGAAGGGTAATAGATCTGATGTTACAATCGAGGCGCCTCTAACATAGCAGAGTGAGACGTATAGCTGTATTGTTTTAGGCTTAACAGTGATTATTATGCGAAATAAGGTAATGCATGCCCAGTGTTAAAGTTAGAGTTGGTGAGCCTGTAGATCGAGCTCTGAGAATTTTGAAAAAGAAAGTTGACAAAGAAGGGATCTTAAAGGCTGCTAAAGCACACAGGTTTTATGATAAACCTTCAGTAAAGAAGCGAGCTAAATCTAAAGCCGCAGCTAAATACCGCAGTCGTTAGAAAAATGTCCTATCTAGTGGTGTTTGATTTATGGATTACTATGATGTTTTAGGTATTTCTAAAACTGCCTCTCCCGAGGAAATAAAAAAATCTTATCGTAAGTTGGCCGTTAAGTATCATCCTGACAAAAATCCAGGAGATGCTGAGGCAGAAAAACGCTTCAAAGAAGTCTCGGAAGCTTATGAAGTTCTGAGTGATCCCCAAAAGCGTGAGTCTTATGATCGCTATGGTAAGGACGGACCTTTTGCCGGCGCCGGTGGTTTCGGTGGTGCGGGCGGTATGGGCAACATGGAAGATGCTCTGCGTACCTTTATGGGGGCTTTCGGTGGAGAGTTTGGAGGCGGCGGAAGCTTTTTTGAAGGTCTATTTGGTGGTCTTGGAGAAGCTTTTGGCATGCGCGGCGATCCTGCGGGAGCCCGTCAGGGAGCTAGTAAGAAAGTTCATATCACCCTAACATTTGAAGAAGCTGCTCGCGGCGTAGAGAAAGAACTCCTTGTCTCTGGATATAAAACTTGTGAAACTTGTTCCGGTAGTGGTGCTGCTAGTGAACAGGGAATCAAATGCTGTGATCGGTGCAAAGGTTCTGGACAAATTGTTCAGAGTCGTGGATTTTTTTCTATGGCATCCACATGCCCTGAGTGCGGTGGAGAGGGGCGAGTAATTACAGATCCTTGTTCCAATTGTCGAGGACAAGGAAGAGTTAAAGATAAACGAAATGTTCATGTGCAAATTCCTGCCGGAGTTGATTCTGGAATGCGTTTAAAGATGGAAGGTTATGGAGATGCTGGACAAAATGGCGCTCCTGCTGGAGATCTCTATGTTTTTATTGATGTAGAAACGCATCCTGTTTTTGAGAGACGCGGAGATGACTTGATTTTAGAATTGCCTATTGGTTTTGTCGACGCGGCTTTAGGAATGAAGAAAGAGATCCCCACTCTCTTGAAGGAAGGTACATGTCGCCTTACCGTTCCTGAAGGAATCCAAAGCGGCACGATTCTTAAGATTAAAAATCAAGGATTTCCGAATGTTCATGGTAGAGGACGTGGGGATTTGCTCGTTCGAGTTTCTGTAGAGACTCCACAAAATCTATCAGAAGAACAAAAGGAATTACTCCGTAAGTTTGCAACTACGGAAAAGGCAGAGAATTTCCCTAAGAAACGTAGTTTCTTGGATAAAATAAAGGGTTTTTTTTCTGACTTCGCCGTATAGATAAGGGATAGCGAGTCTATCCGAGGAGCAGATATGGTAGCGATACAGCATGAACTAGGATCTTCTATTAAGGAAGTTCTGAAATTAGTCTGGAGTTTGAGATTTGCTGAGAACAAAATGCTCCTTCTTTCTCGACAAAGCGATTCTGGAGGAACTTTTCAGTTATCCTGTGCTGGTCACGAACTTGCAGGAGTTATCGCAGGAAAGAGTCTCATACCGGGCAAAGATTGGTCTTTCCCTTATTATAGAGATCAAGGATTCCCTATAGGGCTCGGATGTGATTTTGCTGAGATCTTTGCTTCTTTTCTTGCAAGATTAGCTCCTAATCACTCTTCTGGTAGGATGATGCCCTACCACTATTCCCACAAAAAATTGCGTATTTGTTGTCAGTCTAGTGTTGTCGGTACACAATTTCTTCAGGCTGCGGGACGAGCTTGGGCTGCGAAACATACAAAATCTAAAGAAGTAGTCTATGTCTCTGGAGGAGACGGATCTACATCTCAAGGAGAATTCCATGAGATGTTAAATTATGTTGCTCTACATAAGTTGCCGTTAGTTACAGTAGTCCAGAATAATGCTTGGGCGATTTCTGTTCCTTTTAAAGATCAATGCTCTACGGATTTGGTTCGTTTAGGGGAAAGTTATCAAGGTCTTTCGGTATATGAAGTGGATGGTGGTGATTACTTCGGTTTAGTGGATGCATTTTCTAAAGCTGTGGATCAAGCTAGACATGCTTCTATTCCCGCTTTAATTCTTATCAAAGTTATGCGTTTAGAGCCACATAGCAACTCTGATAATCATGAGAAATATCGTAGTCGTGAAGATTTAGACCATTGCATAAGTAACGATCCTCTAATTCGTTTAGAACGACAGATGATAGAAGAATGCGGTATTTCATCTGCTGAGATCTTGGAAATAAAAGCCGAGGCTGAGGCAGAAATTTCTCGTGCTTGTGAACTTGCTGAGGGGATGCCTTTCCCCAGCAAAGGTTCTACAAGTCATGACGTATTTTCTCCACATACAATTTCTCTAATTGATTATGAAGATTCTTTAGAAGCTCAGCGTTTACGTGATACGCAACCAAAAGTAATGCGCGATGCAATTACGGAAGCGTTGATTGAAGAAATGAACAGAGATTCGGGAGTAGTTGTTTTCGGTGAAGATGTTGCCGGGGATAAAGGTGGGGTTTTCGGTGTTACAAGAAATCTTACTGATAAATTCGGTGTAGAACGTTGTTTTAATACACCGCTAGCAGAAGCTACAATTATAGGAACTGCAATTGGTATGGCTATGGATGGTATTCATAAGCCTGTTGCTGAAATTCAATTTGCTGATTATATTTGGCCAGGAATTAACCAGTTATTTTCTGAAGCTTCTAGTATTTACTACCGTTCCGCAGGAGAGTGGGAAGTCCCTTTGGTTATTAGAGCTCCTTGTGGAGGGTATATACAGGGTGGTCCCTATCATTCTCAAAGTATAGAAGCATTTTTAGCACATTGCCCAGGAATTAAAGTTGCGTATCCATCTAATGCTGCGGATGCAAAAGCTTTATTAAAGGCCGCTATTCGTGATCCTAATCCTGTGGTCTTTTTAGAGCATAAGGCGTTATATCAACGACGTATTTTTAGTGCCTGTCCAGTATTTTCTTCGGATTATGTTTTACCTTTTGGTAAAGCGGCGATTACCCATTCAGGTTCGGATCTAACGATTGTTTCCTGGGGAATGTCATTGGTTATGAGTATGGAAGTCGCTAAGGAATTAGCATCTTTAGATATTTCTGTAGAGGTTATAGACCTAAGAACAATAGTTCCTTGTGATTTCGCTACGGTTTTAGAATCTGTGAAGAAAACAGGGAAACTTCTTATTGCTCATGAGGCTTCAGAGTTTTGTGGATTCGGTAGTGAACTTGCTGCGACTGTAGCCGAACAGGCATATTCTTATCTTGATGCTCCTATCCGTCGCGTTGCTGGATTACATGCTCCTGTTCCGTACTCAAAGATACTGGAAAATGAAGTTCTTCCTCAGAAGGAGAAAATTCTTCAAGCAGCAAAAAGCTTAGCTGAATTCTAATTGTTGTAAGCTTTTTGTAAGATAGACAGCAAAGGGAGTTCTTTTTGGTGGTTTACGGTAATTTGTTTTACCGTCCGTTCTTTGCATTTTTCTTCTATACGTATAGCTTCTAGTAAGGCTAAAGCACACTGAGAATACCACATTTCGTATTCTTCTTGATGCGAACTAATATCGTTTAATCCTAGAAGTTCAAGCTGCAATGAGGTGATTTTATTTTCTCTACAAATACGGAAGCATTTTAGATAAGCATCCACGAGATTTTTAAAAGCTTCCTTGTGGTTGAAATCTTGAAAGGTAATGGCTTTTTGTAACCGCTTAGTATGGAGAAGAATTTCAATAGTAGGTGGGTTGATAAAGATCAAATGAGAAGCGGGAGCTCTTTCCTGAGACTTATTTATCCAGGGTCCATAAGCTATAGAACCCGGGGGAAATTTCGTGGAATTAGGTTTTGTAATATCATTCCAACATTCCTTTTCTATACGTCCAATTAATGCTAATGTTCTATTAATTACATAAGTGGAATCTCTTTCAGAGTTTGTGCAGAGCACAATCGCGGAACTTTTATTTTTTAATAGAGGGTCATTTATAGGATGTCCTTTATAAAAGGATAGCTGCATACCGGTCTTCGGATTGCTTACAAAGATATATTCCGTATTCTTATTAATTTTATTTGAATAGGGAAGCACTAAGCCTAAGGCATAAGTGTTTTTCAAGCGTTTTGCAACACCCGATAATGTGAGATCTAAGAAAGTTGGTATGGAAATGGACAAAAGACGTTTTCTTACCATTATTAAAATCAGACCGCTAAGGATAAGGAAAACAGCTCCTAAAGCGAGTAGAGGAGAGGAAAAAGCAAAACATTGCCCTACAGATAGAGCTAGTATACCTCCTAGTAAAAATGCCAACCCTAAAGCGGCTATTGCTTGTATGATATGCAATGTTTTTATTTTTAAATTGCATAGGCTTACATATGCCTCTGATAACCTTAAAGAAGTGCTTAAGGTTTGATTTTTCACATGATGGTGAATTAAAGGCATAAAGAAGTCCTAAGATAAATACAATCAGAGATATAGTCGTAAAATTGTAAAATAAGCAAAGGAGCTTAACAATAAAATTTTTGATAGTGATAAGAATTTTTTATAAATTCTTGTTGTTAATTAGAAAAAGATAGCCATTTGGTTAGCATGCCAAACAATGTTTCAGGTTGGTAAGCTTGTTGCAAAGATAGGCTAAGAGGCAACTCTGAGAGGCTATTTACAGTAATATGGATAAGTGTTCTGAATTTATTTTCTTCTTCCAGACGTATAGCTTCTAATAAAGCCAGACAACATCCTGAATGCCATGCTTCGTATTCTTCTTGATGTGAGCCAATGTTATTTAATCCTACGAGTTCTATCTGTACAGAGGTTATTTCATTTTCTCTACAGATCCTGAATATGGCTTGATACATTCTTACAGCAGCTTGGAATTCTATTTCGCAATTGAAATCCGTAAAGGTAATTAATCTATTGTCCACTTCGTTTGTAAGGAGAATGTCTGGGGGATTAGCACAAATGAGATGACTTGCAGGAGGAGCTCCCAATACATTTACCCAAGATCCGGAAACAATAGTTCTCGGTGGGAATTTCTTAGAGTGTGGCTTGGTGATCTTGTTCCAGCATTTTTCCTCTATCTGTCCCATCAAAGTGAGCGATCTTCCTACTAAAAGATGCAACTGTCTATCCGCATTTGTCAGAACAAGTATTGCGGAATTCGTTTTTTTTAAGAATGGATCATCCAAGGGATGCCCTTTTAAGAAACATACATTGAGATCAGTATTTTTACTCCGTATAGTCACATACTCCGTATTTTTATTCATACGTCCTGCAGGATATATACCAGTAAGTTCAAAGCGTGTTTGTAAAAGATGAGCAGTATACTCAGGTGTGAAATCTAAAAAATTTGGGGTTTCAGGTTCGGGAATAAAGATTTCTATGGGATGTTGCGTAGGTGTGGCCACTGGAGTAGTCTTTGGCGTTTCTATTGGTATTGGTGGTTTTTTTACTACAGGAGATATCGGTGGTGTGATGTACTCTGTCTCTACAGAAGGGATTGGGGCTACATGAGGTTTTTTTAGGCATGTTAATAAAATGAAACAGCTAAGAATAAGTAGAGCAAAGCCAATAATTAATAATGGTAGAGCAATTGCTAATGAAGAACCTAAAGCCAGGGTTATGACACCTCCAAGGTTCAAAGCCATTCCTAAAGCAGAAATCGTTTGTATAATCTGTATGAGTGGTAGTTTTATATTCCCTAAATGTATGTAAGTAGTTGCAGTTGGATTAACTGAACACAGACTTTGATTATTTATAGGTGAAGTGGACATGGGATTGCCATAAGTTAAAGATAGTCAACGCTATACTTTTTTTCTGGCAGCATATTTTAAGCCATTTACAAAGGCTTGCACAATAGAATTTCGTCAGTTTTTATGGTTTATAAAAAATCTTTTTATAAAAGATGGGAAGGTTCTCCAGATTATAGAGATCCGGAGAACACCATGTTAAGATCTATACGCTTGTTGTAAAGCAGAGAGTAAAGGAAGTTCTGTCCTGCTATTTATAGTGATATGTGTGAGCGTGCTTCCCTCGGTTTCCTCTTCGATACGGATAGCTTCTAATAAAGCCAGGGCACATCCTGAGTACCAAGCTTCGTATTCTTCTTGATCTGATCCAATATTATTTAATCCTAGAAGTTCAAGTTGAATCGAAGTAATGCCGTTTTCTTTACAGATGCCGAATATGACTTGATACATTCTTACTGTAGCTCTGAATTCTCTTTCATAATCGAAATCCTCAAAGTTAATCGCTCTGCGATGTACATCACGTGTAAGAGTGATGAGAGGAGGATTTACGCAAATGAGGTGACTTGTGGGTGGAATATCTTTAGTTTTATTTACCCAAGGTCCAGCAACAACAGATTCTGGAGGGAATTTAGTGGACTCTGGTTTCGTAATATCATCCCAACAAACTTTTTCTATATGCGGACCTAAAGCTAAGGATCTCCCTAATAGCAAATGCTTCTCTCTTTCAGAATTTGTCAGGACAAGCATTGCAGAATGTGTTTTCTTTAAGAACGGATCTTCAAGAGGATGTCCTTTTAGGAAGCATATATGTAGATTATGTCTATTACTACGTACCGTTACGTATTGCGTATTTTTATTAATACTTCCTGACGGATGTATTCCAGTAACTCCAAAGCGCATTTTTAACAAATTAGCTATGTATTGTGGTGTGAAGTCTAAAAACCCCGGAATTTGAATTTCAGGAACACGTACTGTAACAATAGGGCGTATGGGAGGTGTAGCCACGGGAACTGGAGTTGGAGTTTCTACAGGAACCGGAGGTGTTGTCACCGGAGATTTTGTTGGTGGTGTCGTTGGAGGTGTGGGTGCAGGCGTACCACCGGGTTTAACTCCTGTAGGTTTTGGTGTGATTGGAGGGGAAGAAGGCGCTGGTGTTGGTAGAGAGGGTTTTCTTATACGCGAAGCTAAAAAGAAACAAGTAAGAATCAATAAGGCAATGCCAATAATAAGTAGAGGTAGGGCAATGGCTAATGAAGAGCCTAAACATAGGGAAACAATACCCCCAATATTTAATGCGATTCCTAATGCAGTAATTGTCTGCAGAATGCGTGTAAGCCGTATTTTCAATTTCCCAAGATGCACATAGGTAATTGGTGTTTCTGGAGTGGGATTTGTGCTTTGATTATTGGTGGGTGAAGTAGACACAATCTTGCCTTAAGTTGAATATAATCAATGATATACTTACGTATTTTCTATCTAGTTTAAGCAAAGCGCGTAGGTTTCACAATAAAAAAATTTTTTACACAGTAATTTTATTGTGAATGAAAAATTTTTCTATAATTCAGAAATAGAGTTGGTTGGGAAGAGATTTCCTACTGTTTTTGTTTTTTCTAGGCTAACTCCAAGAAAAAATAGAAGAATGAGAATCAGGGTAAGTTTTTCTGGAGACACAGGAACGGGGGATAGGGATGTCAGAAAATTATGACTATGAAGAAGAGGATGTGAAATGATCCACGAAATACAAAATTTTGTTACAGGAGCTACAAATGGAAGAATCAAAGATAAAAGAATTAGAGAGAAAATTGGAAGGATAAGCAAGGGGAAAAAGAGATTATAGATTAGACCCTCCAATGGAAAATACCCAAAGAAGTTCACTATAGGGAAAAAGAGAAAGATCTGCGAGGCTAGTGCTATAGATAGGGCTCCCCAGAAATAGCGAATAAAGGGAAGCAAATACTCAGGAGCTATTTCTTTCCAAGGTGTATAAAAAAAACGAAATAGATGAGGGAAGAAAAGTAAAATACCCAAAGTAGCTAAAAAACTTAGGGCAAAAGCTGGAGATAGGGGAGAAAATACTAAAGAACACAAAATACATCCGATTCCTAAACGATTTAGACTAGAGCAGTATCCTGAAGAAAATGGAGAAAAACAAATGAGCGCTAGGGAAATCCATGATCTCCATACCGAAGGAGACCAGGGAAATAGAAGAGTTAGTCCCGAAAGAGCAATAAAAGTAAGTAAATATTTTATTTTTGATGAGAATATACCGAAAATAAGAAACAGAGATGAGGCAAATAAGGAAAAATGCCATCCAGAAATAGCAAATAAATGAGCTAGTCCTTTATTTTTAAAAATTTCTTTTAAATGTTTTGGTAAGGGAGTGCCAAGAAGAAGGCTAGAGGCAAATTTTCCTGATTCCTCAGGAGAAAATAGATGTAAAATGCGTTTATGACATGATTCTCGTAATTTATTTTGAATAAATGCTATTTTTGTTGGCTGTATTTCTTCATAGCAACCATTAGACTTAAAAACAATTTGAGATGTATGATCTAGCGTCGTTCCTTGGATGTAGTATTTTTTATTTAGTTCTAAATGTGCGTCTATAAGAATAACACAAGGAATATGATGGTATTTTTTTCCACAGGGATATTGTAGGTGAACAGCTTCTCCAAAATATCTATTTTCTCTTCCAGACTTAATGATAAAGCTTCCCGATGATTGCCCTTTATGAATAGAAGAAGATGCTGATAGAGTTATCAGAGGTATAATCCAACAAATTCCTATAAAGAGTTGTTGTTTGCGTTGTTGTTTTGGAATAAAAAGAGAAAGAGCTAGAAGTAGGAATATCCCACATACAGGATAGGGACGCGCTAGAGTCCCTGTTAGCCAATAGAGAGCGCAGATTAATAGAGGATGTTGTTGTTGAAAGTATCGACAAGAATGAATTAGCTGTATCCATAAGGAATAAAAAGTTTGAATAAGGACAGAGAATGAAAAAGTTTCAAAACGTTTTAGCATCGGTTCATTCTTTTCCCAAACTCGAAGTGTATTCTATAGAGCAATTACGTGAAGAAATCTCTTGGGAAGAGATTTCCAAGAAAGCTCCTCGTTTGCCCCGAGGCTGGTACGAGCTGATGGGATTACCAAAAAAGGACAGGTTAGATTTTTGCCAAGAGTATTGGCTTACTGTTTTAGGAATTCATGGTAATCAATTTCCAGGTATTTGTCGTTTTTTTTCTCTATTAGATAGTCTGGATATTTATATTTATCGCTCTGCTAATGAACCCTACGACGCAAAGATGCTCTATACTTTTAGCGACGGCCGTTGTGGCTTTCAAGGCGGACCTCCTTTATTAGAGATCGAGAGACATTGCTTTCCTAGACTAGGGGATAATGATTATCAGAAGTTTTTCACGATTCATAATGGATTTGGAAAATGGGAAGATGAGGGAATTTTTTCCTACCGTTCTCTAGCTAAAGTTCAGCATAAATTGCGAGAGCTGTTGTTGCGTTTAAAAAAGATTTCTCCTGAAGACAATTGTGCTTCTTTGGGAATTTTTCCTTTCTATGGCTATGAAGAACCTTTGGCTTACCAATGTTTTCTTTCTGATCCCGAAGTGCGTAGGGATTTTCCTTCACCGAATATATTATTGAGCGAGGAAAGTCTATTTCATAGAAATTTAGAAAGTATTGAGCTTTTACATTTAACTACAAGTCATTATCCTTCTTTCCTTTCTTGGTTGGAAAACTACTTACATAGCGAAGAGGTATATGGTGGATGACTGTAGAGAACGTGTGTTAGATGTCAAGGATATGGACGTTCCTGAGAATTCTCAAGATAATGATGAACTGACATGCGTATGTATTGTGAAAAATACTTCTGGAATACACGTTCGCCCTGCTGGTGCCATTGTTAAGTTGTTTGATGGTGAAGATTGCGAAGCAAGCTTTACCTACGCAGGGAAAACAGTGAATGCCAAAAGTATAATGAGCATACTCATGTTGGGAGCACCACAAAATGGAGAGATTTTTGTGCGTATTAAAGGAAAAGATGCGAATCGAGTATTGCAGAAAGTGCAGGATGCTTTTGATTCAGGCTTTGGAGAGTTGTAGATGAACACGCCCGCGCCTTCTATAGAACAAAATGAAGAATGGCGAGTTCCCGGAATGACCTTGGTTTCTGGGGTGGCCATAGGGAAAGCTTTTTTCCTAGGAACCTCTCCTTTGCAAATTCATGAACTTACCTTACCCCAAGAGGAAGTAGAACATGAGATACATCGTTACTATAAAGCATTAAATCGTTCTAAATCGGATATTGTTGCCTTAGAACAAGAAGTTCAAGGAAAACAAGGTCAACAAGAGATATCTTCGATACTACAGGCTCATTTAGAGATAATTAAAGATCCTATTTTGACTGAAGAGGTGGTGAACACTATTAGAAAAGATCGTAAGAATGCTGAATACGTTTTCTCTTCTGTCATGGGGAAAATAGAAGAATCTTTAACAGCGGTACAAGGAGTTCCTTTAGCTGTAGATCGTGTTCAAGATATTCATGATATTTCTAATCGTGTGATTGGTCATTTATGTTGTCAGCATAAGAGTTCTTTAGGCGACGCAGATCAAAATATCATCGTTTTTTCACAAGAGCTTACTCCGTCAGAAGTTGCTAGTGCTAACCCTTCCTATATTCGAGGATTCGTTTCCTTAGTTGGTGCTCCAACGTCGCATACCGCTATCGTTTCTAGAGCAAAAAATATTCCTTATTTAGCAAATTTTTCTGATGAAAATTGGGAACGTATTCAAGAATATTCCGGTAAGCTTGTGCTCATTGATGGTATTCGTGGTGAGATTATCTTTAATCCTAAATCAAAGACACTTGAGAATTGTTATAAACAAAAAAGTAAATCTTACAGTGTAAAATCCTATCCACAAGCATCACCACATGCAATAGTATCTTCTCACGCTGCTAGTCTTGAAGAACTGCGTATGCTTTCAGAATTTTTCCCTCAAACGTCTATTGGGCTATTTCGTTCTGAATTTTTGGCGATTGCTGAAGATAGATTGCCTACGGAAGAAGAACAAGCTGTGGTGTATAAATCTTTAGCTTTATTTCCAGAGCGTGTGTCTGTTTTACGTTTGTTTGATTTTGGAGATGATAAGCTATGCCCCGGTCAAGATCCTATTCAAGAGCGTTCAATACGTTACTTATTGAAGAATTCTCAAATGCTCAATGATCAGCTTCGGGCTATTTTAACAGCTTCAGCATTAGGTCCTTTAAAGGTATTAATTCCCGGAACAGCCGATGTTATAGAAATTATTGAAGTGAAACGTCGATTAGAAAATGTACGTCGTTCATTCAATAAAGATCATAATATAGAAAATATTGTCTGGGGAAGTATGATAGAAATTCCCTCAGCTGTATTGATGATTGATGAGATTCTTCAAGAATGTAATTTTATTTCCATAGGCACCAACGATCTTATGCAATATACCTTAGGAAATAACAGAGAAAGGGCTCTGCCTTATTACCTTGATAATCCACTACATCCCTCGGTAATGCGAATGATTCGTCATGTAGTGTCTAATGCTAAGCAGCATGATGTCTACACGTCTATTTGTGGAGAGGCTGCAGCAAATCTATCTTTAACACCATTTTTCTTGGGGTTGGGAGTTGAGGAATTGTCTGTTGCTATGCCGGCTATTGTAGAGCTAAGAGAGAAAATAGCCTCTTTAAATTTGAGTAATTGTGTAGAACATACGGAAAAATTATTAAGAGCAAGGACCTGTGAAGAAGTTCAGGCCCTATTAGCTTAGAAAGGCATCCCTGCGCGCATTATAGACATTTCTTTATCCATAGCTTCTTTGGCCTCTTTAAATGCTGAACGGAATAGGTCTTCTATAACTTCAGGTTCTTCGGGATCAAGGCATGTGGGCTGTACTTTTACAGAAACAATATCACATTTGCCATTGATCACTACGGAAACGAGCCCATTACCTGCTTGTCCTTCGTAGCGTTTTTGTTCTAGAGAAGCTTCCATTTCTAGGAATTGCTGCTCCATGATTTTTGCTTCTTTTTTCTTTTTAGCATATCCACTGCCCATGGTTACTCCTTAGTTAAAATTCCTGAAAACTCAACAACAGCAAATTGTAAAAGCGTATCTATAGTAGCTGATCCTGCTAAAGAAGGGGAAGCCTCTTTTTGATAGGAAGGTTCTTTATGAATAGGAGATTTTGAAGATGGAGATAAGAAGCTTTGTTCTTCATAGTGCTTTTCGGGTTGTATAATGGGTTTAGGAAATTCTTGCTGTTGGGAGATATTTCTAGGGGTGTCAAAAGTTGATGTTTTAAGTTGCGAAAACAGAGTTTCTAAAGAAGGACGTTGGCATATCCGAATTAAATGAATAATTACAGTCTCTAAAAATGTTTTCTCGAAGATAGTTTGTTGTAGATGTTTCGCTGCCTCTCCGAGAAAGTCAATGATTTCTAGTAAACATTCACTAGAATAATGCATCGCTGTTGTTGATAGAGGGGAATTTACCTGATCTTTATTGAGAAGCACATCGCGATAGAAAATAGTGAGATCATGAAGAAAGGTTATTGGCGCTACTCCAGAATTTATTGCGGTAGTCACTGGCAGTACAGCTTCGGCATATTTTTGTGTGCGAATACATTCCGCCAAAGTGCATAGAGTGTCCTGAGAGACTACGCCTAAAGCATCAGATACAGCTTCTTGAGATAAGGATTTAGGAAATAGCCCTATGACATAATCATAAAGAGATTCTGCATCGCGTAGGCTGCCTTGAGCTGCCCTGGCAATAGGAAGAAGAGCTTCCCGAGAAGTCTCTATAGAGTTTTCTTGAGATATGGATACTAACTTATCCACAATCATTGTCTCGGGAATTCTTTTTAAGTACATTTTTTGACAACGGCTTAAAATCGTTCCAGGAATTTTAAAGTGTTCTGTAGTGGCTAAGAAGAATTTTACATGACTAGGAGGTTCCTCTAAAGTCTTCAACAGAGAATTAAAAGCTTCTTTTGTCAGCATATGCACTTCATCGATAATATAGATTTTATATTGTGATTTCGCTGGGGTGAAGAGGACCGCTTCATTGATCTGACGAATATCTTCGATGCCCCTGTGGGAAGCACCATCAACTTCTATAACATCTAGGGAGGTTCCTGAAGAAATCTCTTTGCAAACACAACAGTGATTGCAAGGTTCGTTATTAGAAGTTGGTTCTATACAATTCAATGCTTTAGCAAAAATTCTGGCTAAGGTCGTTTTTCCAGTTCCGCGAATTCCTGAAAATAAATAAGCATGGGCTACACGTTGAAATTGTAGAGCATTTTTTAAAACAGTAACTACAGCATCTTGTCCGAGAATTTCGGAAAATGTTTGGGGACGGTACTTTCTAGAAGAAACTTGATATGTTGTAGATGTCATTTGTTGAGCCTCTAAAAATTCTTGCGAGGAGTTTTTTATTTTATTCAGGTGACTATTTTTCCTGGGATTCCTAGACTAGGTGTCCCAAAAATGCGCTCACTAACGAGCTTGCAATTAGGGAAGGTTTTTCTATGTTTACTATAGTATAAAGAGTTGGAAATTGTCCCTCTTTAATGAATATATTGGTGTATTAGATAGAATATGATGTTGTCTAGGTAAGGTATGGAGTACCACGAGAAATCGTCATTTTTCTTTGTCATATATCAAGTTATAGTCAATAGTATGAGATTCTTAATTAAAATAGAGCAAAGTTCGCAAATCATGATAATGTGCTTTAAGTGATGTCATTTGCTATGAAATTTTTAGAGTTTTCTTGTTTACAAGTGACAGAGTTTATTTGTGAAAAGATAGAAGCGCTCGTTTTGAATAAAAAATGGTGTTTTGTTCTTTGGTGTGATAGCTAAAAAAAATAATAGATATATCCTGTATTGAGCATATGATCAAGCAAATGGAAGACCGTAGGCAAACTTACCGTAGCTGTACTACTGCTGAAATAGATCGGCCGTGGTCTAGGTATCTTTTATATTTTGGTATTACGGGTATTTTTGGTTTAACGTTATTTTCTTTTATCTATCTTAGAGTTCTTCATATTCCTGTATATAAGGAGGGGGATATTGCTCAGGTATCTCTGAGTTCTCCTATCGATTTTTCCATAAGTTGGAACGTGCATGCATTTTATAGTAAGACTGCTGAAGTTCCTGAAGTATTTGGAAAGGTCTATCGTATTTCTGAAAACACTTGTTTTGAAGAACCCGAAGAAGAAGAAACACGGCGGTGGCTAAAAAAAACTCAGGATTTTCTTGGTGCTGTGGGATTTATAGATAATTCTACCGAAACCTGTCTCCAAGATCTTCATTTACGTCCCTCAGCTCTGAAAGAAAGAGATCGTTTGCTGGGAATTCATGTAGGTACTGATTCTAGAGAAGTTATACATCAATGTGTTGCACACGTAGATAACTTCTTAAGATCTGAAAATTGTCCGGCATCTTGTAGATTGCATATTATAGATAATCTAAAAGAGAAGACTTTAGGTATCGCTGTTGATAAGGAAAAATCCGGCTACGTTAAAGGAGATTTACTTGGAACACGAAGATTAGAACATTTTCCAAAAGGAAGTTCTATTATAAGGCAGTATCAAAGAATTAGTGCGAGAGATGCGAAAATCCTTCGTTGCTTACGTCACCAACTTGTCTCCTCAACAACGCTATTTTCTTACCGCGGAGCTTTGGGAGTTCTTCTTTTAGTGGTAGTTATTTTAATTTGGGGTTACCGTTCGTTGGTAACGTTTTGTCCTGAGTTATTGATGTCGCCAAAACGTTTTATGCTCTATATTGCTATCTTTTCCCTGTCATTGATCGGGGTAAAAATTACCGAGACTCTTTGTGCATTAGGCTCACAAAGTTGGGAGATTTATCTTTCCTACCCCTTGATTCTTCCTTTTACAGCTATTCTCCTTGGTCATCTTGTAGGCATTCCTCTTGCAGGAGCTTCTTGTACATTTTTAGGGGTTCTCTATACTTTAGAATCAGATATTTGGAATAATAGTTGGTTCCTCGCTATGAACCTATTAAGTTCATGGAGGATTTTATTCACATTGAGCCGAGTAACGCGTCTATCTTCGCTGTTTTGGTGTTGTATGAAGTTGTGGTGGGTATCTACAGCAATTTTAACAGGATTCCGTTTGTTCTTCGGTGCCGCATCTATAACAGCTTTCCGCGCTGATTGTTTAGGAAGCTTTGTTTATAGCTTGATTACTGCTTTAGGTGTTGGAGCCTTGATTCCTGTATTTGAATCTTCTTTTGGCGCTTGTACTCATAATCATTTATTGGCGTATTTAGACTCTGACTATCCTTTATTAAAGAGACTCTTCGAACAGGCTCCTGGGACTTACCAGCATTCAGTTTTAGTGGGTATTCTTGCAGAATCCGCAGCTAATGCTATTCATGCTGATGGGCTTTTCTGTCGTGTGGTGGCGCAATATCATGATATCGGTAAGTTGATTAATCCGGGATTCTTCCTTGAAAATCATCAGATGCTTGGTACATCAAAAAGCAGTCTCTCTCCGATAGAGAGTGCAAAAATGATTATGCGGCATATTCCTGAAGGAGTAGAGCTAGCAAGAAAAGCGGGTCTTCCTGATTCTTTTATTCGTGTTATTGAAGAACATCACGGCACATCAGTCATTCTTTCTCCTTATCATCGTCATTTACAAAATAATCCTAATACAGGGGCTTCAGACGAGGAACTTTTCCGTTATCCAGGAAGAAAACCTTCCTCTAAAGAATCTACAATTATTATGATAGCAGATTCATTTGAAGCAGCAGCGCGTTCTTTAGAGGGGACAAGCATGGTAGCTTTACGGGATCTTGTAGATAAGATTGTGTCTGGAAAAATGCATGACGGACAATTTGCAGATTCTCCTATAACTTTAGACGAGCTTACGACCATCTGTGAAACTATGGTCAAAACACTCTATAGTGCTTTGCATTCTCGTGCAAAGTATCCTGAAATGGCTTTAAAGCCTTGTGTCTAATAAAAGCTTGCGGATAGGTTTTAAATGTCCACGTTATCAAGCTTTCTTATTGAGCAGTATTTTATTCCTCCCACTATACCCTTACCAATACCTAAAACAGCTTTCGATAAGCCAATAATTAAAAGGATCGGAATAAGAAGAATAAGTAGAGGTAACATAAATCCTAAACCACCCAGAACACTAATGATTATGGGTAAACGCATGATCCATACTGTTTCTCGGCATTGAGGGCATTTTGTATTCGGTGTAAAATCATGCTCTCTTTTGAAGGTATCCTGAGCTCGAATATATCTTCGGTAGAACACTCCGGAGTAAATCAACCCTACGATAGGAATTAAGACCATAGGAATATGCTGGAGCCTGGTCATTATGGCTTCTAGAGCTACGGGATAACCATCAATTATCTCAGAGGATATGACAGTAGGTGCTTGACAAGGGCTACCGTTTTCGTTCACGTGAATGTGTCTAGGAAGTAGAACTATTCCCATCAATCCCTACTTAATATTAAAAATTTAGAAAATTCGTAGTAAATTATATTTCAATGAGAATTATGGTTTTATAACTAAAACAAAACTATTTTATTAACGTTTATAAATTAGTTCCATTGATTTCCTTAAAAAACAAGAAATCTTGATCCAGACAGTCTTGTTATTTCGAGAGCCGGTTTAACAAATAGTTAAGGTAGATTAACAAAAAGAAATCAAAAAATAATTTGATAGAATCTTACTTTTTATTAAGAATACTTTAATTCAAATGTCCTATCCAAAACTCAAATTCAATAGATAAGGGCATTTTTATTAAGAATGCCCACCAGCTGTTCACGGGATAGATTTTATAATGATCCATAGGATTGAGAACCACGGCAGCGTGACGCAATTTTTGAATAGAGAGTCATAATCAGTAAAACGGATCCCAGAAGAATTATAATTGGGAATAAAAGACCTAATCCACCAAGTATAGAAACACCGATAGCAAGATTTAAATGACTTGGATCTAGTCTAGAACAAGTTAGATTCCTACAGTCTTGATTAGGAATATAGTTTAGTTTTGCATATTCCTTATTCATCAAAAATTTTAGATACAGGAGACGACCTGTAATCAATAAACCTACAATAGGAATACAGGAAGCAAGCTTTTGAGCTCGGTGTAATTTGGTATCTGGATCAACTAGATATCTTGGAGCGTGTAATACATGGGATCCTTCTACATTGAATACGCAACCATTTTTGTTTGTATGTGTATGCGCAGGAATGAGTGTAGAGGTAAGAGGCATAAGGGAATTACCTTCTTTAAAGTTTAATTAAGGACTATTTTTAAGGCTTTCTCTAAAGATTTTCTTTTTATTAGAGATCAGATATAACGTTTTTCAAGAATTTTGTTTATCTGTTTCAATAGAGAAAAAAATAAGCGGAAATATTTTAGCATAAACTCAAATAAAAATATAGAGTTTTTTTAAAATCTTTAGGATCAGGCATAGAATAGCTCCGATAATAAGAAAGGGAGTTAATGCTCCTATACCCCCTAAGATTCCGAATGCAATTAGGGGAAGATGGTATTTAGGATGCAAACGAGAGCAAAGTTTATCAGCACAACTTTTATTGGGTATATAATTTAAAATTGAATAGGCATCACGCATTACCGTGAATCTACGATAGATTAGAAAAATTGTAAAAATGAGTCCTGAAATTGGGAAGACTAAGAAACGCATGCTAATTTCAGGAAAATATGCGGTTTTACACACAGTGATTTTTGTTGCAGGAACAGATATAGAAGTATTGTTGTTTGTAGTGTGTATATGAGTAGGCAGGGTAACGTACGAGGTAAACATCGTATTGCCTCATGAATTTTATGATTGACGATTGCAACATTATTTATCAGCGCTATTTCGATTGAGATATTCTAATAACGTTTAACAAAGTCTGTTTTAGATATAGTTTTAAGTTATATGTTTTAGATTAAACAGAGACTAAGTGTTTGTCTTGAACAATATTCGAGGTATTTAATGGGAGTAAAAGTTTTTTCCAGGCTTCGATATTTTTTGCTGCAGTAATGCTTAGACGTCCTTGAAGAGGGTGGTAAGGAGGAGGAAGCACTTTAGTATAAGGTAAATTTAGATGTAGTCTAATAATAGCAGCTTTAGCAACAACGATAGCGTCATATTTTCCGCTTTCAAGCTGCTCGAGTCTATCTTCTATTGTACCTCGAATGTCTAGAATCTGTCCTTTAGGAAATAAAGTTTTTAGCATTTCTCCCCGACGCAAAGAAGAACTCCCGAGTCTAGGATGTTTGGGAAAGCGTTTCCAAAGATAACGTTCACTATACACTAAAAGGTCCGAAGGGTCTAAACCTTTTGTTATTGCTACAACAGAGGTGATGGATGGATCGGGTAGGTCTTTAGCGGAATGCACGGCAAGATGGCAGTTACCTCGGAGAACAAGCTTATCCACAGCATCCGTAAAAAATTGTGAATTTTCTACGAGACGCAGAGGAGTAGTCTTGTCTTTATCTCCACGAGTATTTACTGTTTGTATCTGAATCCAAAGTTTAGGAAACCATGAACGAAGAAGACGAACGCATTCGTGTACCTGAGCTTGTGCCAAGGTAGATTTTCGAGAAGCTATACGTAAAGGACGTCGTCCCACGCAAAAATCAGAAAGAAAAGGATCAGTGTAGCAGTCGGATAGCATCTTTTATATTTTTCACCCCTCGAATATCTAAATAATCTTTAATTTCAGAAGATAATCCCGGAATTTGTCCTTCCGGAATTACAGCGCCTTCAAAACCCATGAGCCTACTTTCTTTAAGGCGTCTTTCTAGATGAGTAACGTGACGAATTTCACCCCCTAGACCTATTTCTCCAGTAAATGTATAGTTTTGAGGAGAAAGGCGATTATAGAGCGATGACACTACTGCGAGTCCTGCCCCTAAATCTGCAGCAGGCTCTGTGATTTTTAATCCTCCAGCTATGGATAGAAAAACATCAGCGGTATGGAATTTTATTTGAGCGCGCTTTTCTAGAACAGCTAAGAGTAGTAAAAATCGATTCTGATCAAATCCTGAGGTTTTTCTAATCGGATTTGCAAATGGAGAAGACGATGCCAAGGCTTGCATTTCGATAAGAAAGGTTTCAGATCCTTCGATAATAGGAATAATTACGGAACCTGTGGTTTCTGTAATTTTTTTTTGTAGAAAGAGGCCAGAAGGATTGGTAACTTCTTTTAATCCATCAGTATGCATAGATAAAATAAGCAATTCATTCGTAGGACCAAAACGGTTTTTCACAGAGCGTATCATGCGGTAATTGGCATGTGAATTACCTTCAAAGTATAAAACAGTATCTACAAGGTGTTCTAAGACTCTAGGACCAGCAATTTCTCCAGATTTTGTTACATGACCTATAACAAAAGTTGTGATTTGTGATTGTTTGGCAATATGCATCAGCTCAGAAGTCACTTCTCGTACTTGAGCTACAGATCCTGGAGAAGAATGCAGTGCAGGATTAAATATGATCTGGATAGAGTCAACAATTAAAATATCAGGGTTGAGTGTTGCTATTTGTTGTTTAATATCATCAAGATTTGTTTCGGGGAATAGATAGATGTTTGCATTAGAAATTTCTAAACGTCGTGCTCTTAAAGAGGTTTGCGTTACAGATTCCTCTCCACAAACATAGAGAACTTTAAGACCTTGATTAGCAAATTTTGCTGATGTTTGTAAAAGTAAGGTAGATTTTCCAATTCCTGGATCACCACCTAATAGAGTAAGACTACCACGAACGGCACCACCACCCAGAATCCGATCCCATCCGGGTTCTCCTATGCATAAACGTTCTTCTTCGCGAAGCTCTACAGTATTTAAAGATACTGCAGTTGCTTGCGATCGAGAACGTCTTCCATTTTGAGAAGGGGAGACGAATTCTTCACTAAATGTATTCCATTGTAGGCATCCTGGACATTGACCTAACCATTTTGGTGTATTGGTTCCGCATTCATTACAAGTCCATTGTGTTTTTATCTTCGTAGTCATGGGCATCTAAAGCTTCTTGAGCCGCTAGTTTCTCGGCTTCTTTTTTTGATAAGGCAAATCCTTCTCCCCAAACTTCATCATTGACTATTACCCGAATATGGTAACCCGGAGCGCCTTGTTGGGATGTCCACGGGGTGCATTGGTATACAGGTAACATACGCAATTGTTTTTGTGTGAGCTGTTGTAGACGGTTTTTTGGATTTCCAAGCATAAGGGGAAGGATATCCTTTTTTGAAGGCAACAAAGGTACCGTAATTTGTCTTGCTGGAGCTAAGCCCCCATCTAGATAAACAGCTCCTAAAATAGCCTCAAATAAATTGGCATAGGCTGAGGTTCTGCCTCGCTCATTTTGAATTCTTTCCCCTTTACCTATAAGTAAGTATTCTCCTAATCCTAATGCGTCAGTATATTGGCAGCAAGAAACTGCATTTATCAAAGCTGCACGTGCTGTGGACAATGTGCCCTCATCCATAGAAGGAAATAATAGGAATAAGTGTTCGGTTACGATTAAGCATAACACGGCGTCTCCTAAGAATTCCAAACGCTCGCTATCTTCGGTAATAGTCACAGTCTCATTCCTATAAGAAGGATGTGTGAGAGCAGTAACTAAGAGTTTCGGTTGAGTAAATGTAAAATTTAATTTAGCTTCAACTTCTTTAATGTTGATCAGATTATTCATAAAATTATGAAATGTTGCCCTATTAAAATATAACGCATTAGTTATCGGAGTTTTTTTATAGGCGGAAAAGGGCTTAAAGTCTATAGTACTTTTGGTTACACTCTCTTAAATGGATAAGTATGAGGATTGTTCTACACTTAGAACACCTGCGCCATTTTCAAAATCAAGGTAGTATATTATTCGAAGATCTGGTCTCTGCGGACGATTGTTTTGCTCTAGAAACAAAACTAAGACAATTCGTGGAATCCGTCTCCAAAAATACACTAGATGCGCGCTGGAGAGACAATATTTTCCGCACCCTTCCTGAAGTGCTAGCTTTAGTTAAAAAGCGACATTTGGATATTTTTGCTGCTAATCTTGTGCATCGACCTCGATTATTATTAGTTAGTGATTTTTGGGTTTTCCCTGAAGATAGCGTTATCGAAAGGGAAGAAGATTGTCAATTACTCCTATCTTTATCAGGAGATAAAGTTGGCCAGGGAGTCTTTTTTGTTGGACCCTATCCTACAGAGCTTTATTTTCCTGAGAAAGGAGAAACGGCTCTTTTACTTGGTTTTTCTTCTGCAGGGATTCCTATTTCCTAAAGACACTTCTCTCTTTTAGATAAATATACGAAATTGTTTGCCTAGAGCTATTTTTATGTTATGACTGCATAAGATCGCGATTTGTTTTTAGGAGCTTTTATGAAGCATCTTCCGCAGAAAATAGAAACTCTTTGCAACCCTATAACTGCAAAGAATATCTTGACTTGGCTATCTAGTGATTTTGGAAAAAATGACGAGGGTGCTATAGCTGAGCTTCTAGAAAACAACCCACAGCGTCTTGAGGAACTATTTGGGAAAACTCTTGCCTTTGGTACGGGAGGACTGCGTAGTCCTATGGGGTTGGGTACCAATAGAATTAATGTCTTCACAGTGCGACGTGCTACTCAAGGTTTGGCACAAGTATTAAAAAAACAGAATCCTCATCCAGGCGATTCTATTCGCGTAGTCATCGGTTATGATACACGACATCATTCTTTTGATTTCGCTCAGGAAACTGCGAAAGTTCTCGCGGGCAATAAAATCCACGCACTTATATTTGAGGATCCTGAACCTTTAGCTCTAGTTTCTTTTACTGTAAGATCTCAGCAAGCTTTAGCAGGAGTGATGATTACTGCTTCTCATAATCCTCCAGAATATAATGGATATAAAGTCTATATGGCTTCAGGAGGACAAGTATTGCCTCCTTTAGATCAGGAGATTATTCGAGAATCAGCAGATATTGAAGAAGTTTTACTCGTCGATTCTTTAGAAGATCCCTATATTCATATTGTAGGTGAAGAATATAAGGCTTTGTACACGAAAACCGTACATGAATTACAGCTATATCCTGAAGATAATCGTCTTTCAGGACCAGCGATTCACGTAAGCTATTCTCCACTCCATGGAACTGGAGTAACTATGATTCCTCGAGTTTTAAAAGATTGGAATTTCCCTATGGTCAAGCTTGTTGAGAAACAAGCACTTCCTGATGGAAGTTTTCCTACAGTACGTTTACCTAATCCCGAAGATCCTGAAGCGCTAACTTTGGGAATTCAGCAAATGATAAAGAATCAGGATGATATTTTTATAGCCACAGATCCTGATGCAGACCGTTTGGGAGTTGTATGTTTGGATGAGAACTGTCCATATATATTCAATGGAAATCAAATTGCTTGTTTGCTTGCGGATCATATTTTGCAGGGTTGGTCAGCTCGTTCTCCTTTGGGTAAAGAAGACAAGGTAGTTAAAAGCTTAGTAACTACAGAAATGTTATCCGCAATCACAAAGTTCTATGGCGGCGATATTGTGAATGTGGGGACCGGATTTAAGTATATTGGAGAGAAAATAGAAGATTGGAGAAATAAACTAGAAAGATATGTGTTTGGTGCTGAAGAATCCTATGGCTATCTCTATGGAACGCATGTAGAAGATAAAGATGCTATTAGTACATCAGCATTAATCACAGAAGCTGCTTTGCAGAAAAAGCTTCAAGGAAAAACTCTTCGAGAAGCCATTTTAGATTTATATGAGACTCATGGATATTTTATGAATAAAACAGTCTCTTTATCTTTTGAACCAGATAAAGAAGGTTTTATGAAATCGCAAATAGAGAAGTTAGCAGCTCTTGATCCTTCTGCTATGTCCTTAGTAGGGGACAGTGTGGTAACATTTGAAAATTATCATCAGGGTGTAGGAATTAATACACCCTCGGGAACTACTTATAAACTCCATCTTCCGAAGATGTTCATGTTGTGTTACTACTACGATAGTGGGGGTAAGATTATAGTGCGTCCTTCAGGTACAGAGCCTAAAATAAAATTATATTTTGAACTTGTAAATCGTTATGATGTGGCAGCAGAAAAGAAACAAGAACAAGTCCAAAGAGAACAAGACAGTCAGAAAAAATTAGAAAATTTTATTTCCGAATTTAAAGAGAAGTTTTCTTCCTTACAGACCGAATAATAAAATTAAAATCCCCTTGTAGTA
Organism: Chlamydia crocodili; assembly: GCF_018343815.1. NCBI lineage: Bacteria > Pseudomonadati > Chlamydiota > Chlamydiia > Chlamydiales > Chlamydiaceae > Chlamydia > Chlamydia crocodili. The sequence continues at coordinate 960,287 of NZ_CP060791.1, forward strand.
ATATCTGCAGCGCATCTACACTGGCGATGCAGAAAGCTGGCTAGATTTTTGTTCTCATCCTATCTCTTTTTTATACGAGATCTGAGTCAAAATGTGTCCGTTATGAAATAGAATATTTCCAAACCATGCTCTTGATAAACTCAAGACAGATATGAAGGACTTCCTTATGACCTTTGTACCCTATACTTTACCTGAATTACCCTATGATTATGATGCTTTAGAACCAGTGATTAGTGCAGAAATTATGCGTTTACATCATCAGAAGCATCATCAAGGTTATATAAATAATTTAAATGATGCCTTGAAAAAATTAGATATTGCCGGTGCGCAACAAGATCTTACACGTCTTATTTCTTTGGAGCCCGCCATACGTTTTAATGGCGGTGGGCATATCAATCACTCTCTATTTTGGGAGATGTTGGCTCCAGTAGATCGTGGTGGAGGCGTACCCCCAAAACATGGATTGCTCAAGCTAATTGAGAAATTCTGGGGAACTTTCGATAATTTCTTAAAAGAATTTATTGAATTTGCAGCTCCTATTCAAGGATCAGGATGGGCATGGCTAGCTTTTTGTCCCAAAAAACAGGAGCTTATGCTACATGCAACAGTTAACCAAGATCCTCTAGAAGCGACCACTGGTAAGGTGCCCCTTCTAGGAGTAGATGTTTGGGAGCATGCTTACTATCTCCAGTATAAAAATGTTAGATTAGATTATTTAAAAGCAATTCCTCGAGTAATTAATTGGGGATATATTGAGAAAAGATTTTCTGAATTAACTAATTAAAAGAGTATTTTTAATTGAAGAGTTAATAACTTTAATTTAAAATTGCTCTTGCTAAAAAGTTTGGATTGGGTGGCTTGTGCGTTTATTTTCTTATGATAAACCTAAGATTAAAGTGCAAAAGATAAAGGCTGATGGTTTTAGCGGTTGGTTGAAGTGCACGCATTGTCACGAGATGATTCATGCGAATGAATTGGGACAAAATTTTAATTGTTGTCCCAAATGCTCTTATCACTACCGTATTACAGCGGCTGAGAGGATAAAACTACTAGCTGATAAAGATTCCTGGCGTCCTCTTTATACAAATCTTAAATCACAAGACCCGTTAAAATTTGTTGATACTGATACTTATCCAAATCGTTTAGCTAAGGCTAGAAAAGATAATACAGAAAGTGAAGGAGTGCTTGTTGGTGTTTGTGCCATAGGCGAACATCCTGTAGCTTTGGCTGTCATGGATTTCAATTTTATGGCAGGATCTATGGGCGCTGTCGTTGGAGAAAAACTTACACGACTCGTAGAGAAGGCGATAGTGTCAAAGCTTCCCGTAATTATTGTTTGCGCTTCCGGAGGCGCAAGAATGCAAGAATCTGTGTTTTCTTTGATGCAGATGGCGAAAACTTCTGCAGCTTTAGCAAAATTACACGAAGCAGGCCTACCCTACATTTCTGTTTTGACTAATCCTACATCCGGAGGAGTCACAGCTTCTTTTGCTTCTTTAGGCGATGTGATTATTGCAGAACCTAAAGCTCTGATCTGTTTTGCCGGTCCTCGAGTCGTTGCCCAAGTTATTGGTGAAGATCTTCCCGAGGGTGCTCAAAAATCTGAATTTCTTCTCGAACACGGAATGATTGATAAAGTAGTTGAGAGGAAACAATTGAAGAGTACTTTGCAGAGTTTACTTGATTACTTTTGTGCTCAAGAATACACTGGCGGCCAAGATAAAGCACCTAGGGATCTATCTAAGACCCTTAAAGAAATTTTTTTATTGACAGATGATAGTGAATGAAACATCATGCCTGACACTCGTAGTAACCACGGCACTGTTCTTATGACTATATTTTGTGAATTAGAGTCTGGAGTAGATCTTCCAGAATATTCCACAGAAGGCGCTTCGGGCGCAGATCTTCGAGCTAACATAGAAGAACCTATTGCTGTTTTACCGGGCCAACGCGTATTAATTCCTACAGGAATAAAAATGCAAATTCCTCAAGGTTATGAAGTGCAGGTACGTCCACGTAGTGGTTTGGCTCTGAAACATGGGATTATGGTTGTTAATTCTCCTGGAACAATAGACGCCGATTATCGCGGCGAAATTTGTATTATACTTGCAAATTTTGGAGAGAAAACTTTTATTATCGAGCCTAAGATGCGTATAGCTCAAGCTGTAGTTGCTCCTGTAGTCCAAGCAAAGTTTATGGTCGTGGATCAAGAAGAAGGATTAACGGCAACATCTCGAGGAAGTAGAGGTTTTGGGCATACCGGAGAGAAGTGACATGCCTTTCTATTGTGAGAGTCAACCTGATTTTTCCTTGTTTTCTCTTTTATCTCCCAATCTTATTATGTTTTTGAACAAAAACTCTCGGGAGGAGATTCTCCAAGATCTTACAGATCTTGCAGGTGCTGCTGGCTTACTAGAGAATAAGGAAGAGTTCTTTCAAGCTTTGGTGACTCGTGAAAATATCATGTCCACGGGTATCGGTATGGGAGTAGCAATTCCCCACGGTAAATTACATAGTTGTTCTGATTTCTTTATCGCTATAGGTATCCATTCTCAGGGGATTCTTTGGGATGCGATAGACGGAGCTTTAGTGCGTCTAGTATTTTTGATTGGAGGGCCTGATAATGCTCAAGCCGAGTATCTCAAGCTGTTATCCACACTGACTCTTTCACTTAGAGATGAATCTCGGCGTGAGAAGTTGCTACAAGTTACAACGATTGAAGAAGTCATGAATGTGTTCTTAGGAATGTAGTGGTTATGGATTTAAAATTAGAAGAATTAGCTTCTTTATTAGATGTTTCTGAAAATACTGTTCGCCGATGGCTGGATGAGGGGGCTATCCCTAGTTATAGCATGAATAATGAGCATAGATTCAATCGAGAAGAAATAGAGGATTGGATCTTACATAATCAAGTTCTAGTAGGATTAGAAAAAGATGAAAAACAAGAAGAAGAGTTCCGAGATCTTTCTCTAAAGTATAGCTTGTATAAAGCAATTTATCGCGGAGGAATTATCCGTGATATATCTGTAAAAAACAAAGATGAAGCCCTCCAATATGCTTCTTCTTATATAGCAGAGAAATTTAACCTGGATGCTAGTGTGCTGTTTGAGATGCTTACTCATCGTGAAAGTCTCATGTCTACAGGTATAGGAGAAGGAATCGCTCTTCCTCATGCTAAAGATTTTCTAATTAATGCGTACTATGATGTTGTTGTTCCTATGTTTTTATCAACAAGCATTGATTTCGGTGCTCTTGATGGTAAACCAGTCAACGTATTGTTTTTCCTTTTCGCCTCCCAAGATAAAAGTCATTTAAATTTAATAAATAAAATTGTGCATCTTGGAATGTCTTTAGAAGCCCGAAGTTTTCTAACGAGCTATCCAGAAAAAGAACAACTCCTTGCTTATATTAAGAATTGGGAGTCGCAAATCCATTAACTATCAATCTCTATAAAAGATTTGCAACTCCGAGTTGTGAAAAAAGTCCTATTGTTGTTATGGTGATCTCATAGGCTGATCTAGGAGATTATAGCAGCATGATGAGTTCTAAGCGTACTTCGCAACTTGCAATGCTTTCCATTTTGTTAACTTTTACCCACTCTGTAGGTTACGCAAGTGCTGCAGTTGCTCCTTTTGAAGTTAGCTCAGTATATTCTGAAGATTCTTTAATTGCTTTGGAAAGCAAAAAAAGCAAGAAAGAACAAAGAATCCAAAAGATTCAAGAGAATAGACGTGCGAGACAGGAAGCAAAAGAAGCTGTAGAAGCTAAAAAAAATGCTAAAGCTGCAGCAAAAAAGAAGGCTAAAAAGTCTAATAAGATCTCCTTCGCATTTACAGAAAAATTGAATCAAGAGCAAAAAGCTCGATGCCAAGAGCGTAAGAAACAACGCGTTTCTTTTAGAGAACAACGTCGTTTAAAAACTGAAGAGCGTAAGGAACAACAACGAGCCTTTGCTCAACAAATTAAACAAAGTGTGGATTATTGCTGCGAAGAGCTTGTTCAATATGGAACAGGAAGTCTTTTAACTCGTGGTGGAAAGTATTCTAAAAGATATCACAGATCTAATAACCGTGATCAAAATGTTATTGTAAGTGAGCAATCTGTAAAGACACCACCTCGTTTATCAGCTAGAGAAAAAGCTAAAATTAGAAAAAGAGCCGGTACAATAGTACGCGCAGCTCCTAATACTGAAACCCCTAGATCATTATTAAAAACTATGATCGTCAATAGGGAAGCAAAGGTTTCTTCTGAAGATAAAGAAGCAATTCAAGTTGTTCATGATATTAAAGAAGGCCCAGTACTACCAATTTTTGTTCGTCCTGATGTAAAAGTAGTTCGTGAAGATAGAAATAAACTTATTCAGGATTTAGCCAGAGAGCAGAGAGTTGCTAAGAGAAAATCTTCTAGAGAAGCTCTTGAAGCTCGTGTAAAAGAAAGTAAAATTCCTAGAGGCGGGAAAATTACTTCAACACTACGTTACGATGTTGAAAAGGCTGCAGCTGTTAAAGTTAGACGTAATGCCTCTGTAAATCCTCAAGTTCGTGCTCAAAAAGCATCGAATACTCGAAGAGATGCCCGTAATGGTCAGAATCAACAAGAATCTGCACAAAATGTAAAACCTGGTTCTACAGATCAACAAGAGCAAATTGCTAGCAATACACCGACTGATGATTTCTACGGCGTATCTTCTTCAGCAGGGAATACTAACGTAAATAGTTATCTTAATGCTAAGCAATATCGTTGTGACTCCTCTGAGACAGATTGGCCTTGTTCTTCATGCGTTGCCAAACGTCGTACACATACAAGTATTTCCGTATGCACCATGGTTGTTACAGTTATAGCTATGATTGTTGGAGCCATCATTATCGCGAATGCCTCGGATTCTACAACAACTACTGGCGGAGGAACAACCCCTCCTAATCCTACACCACCTAATCCTCAACCTACTCCATAAAGACCCACTTAGAATGTGAGTTTTATGTGAAAGAGACAGAGACTTAACAGTTTCTGTCTTTTTTTTTATTTTTATAAACTCTATTTTAAATAGAGTTTGTTAATTTTATAATTAATTAATTGGCTTCAAAAGATTATTATATAATTAAAGTATTTCATTTATTTTATTTTTATTATGTCTGAGCCCAAGCCAATATATCAAAGTCCTGCTTTAAATCAGGTGGAGATTGGAAAATCATCCCTAGATAATAATCCAAAAATTGCTAAGGCTATTCAAGCTACAGGAATAGCACTAGCTGTCTTAGCTATAGTTGCTTCTGTATTTTTGATTTTGGCAACACCCGTAGGTTTACCGATTTCTATGGCATTAGGGGGAGTCTTGCTCGGAGTCGGTGGAAGTATGCTATTCACTTCTGTGAACTCTTTGGCTCAAACTATGAAAAGAGCAGCTATAGAGAACAAACGTCAGAAGATTTTACTTCAGGAAAAACCAGAAGAAATAAAACCAAAAAATGAAATCTTAGAAGGAATGTGGCCTAGATATGATCACATGGTTGATGGGTTTGCTCATTTAAATATAGAAATAGGCAAACATGAAAAAAGTATTTTGAAGCAAATGGGTAAAAAAGAAGGTCTCGAGTTTATAGAGAGCTTAGATCAAATCACTAGCGATTACTTAACTTGTGTTAGTTTACTTGAAGGGCGTCAGTCTGTTTATTCCAAAGAGGATTATGCTCAGCGCGATGATAGTTATCCCAGTGTTGCTAAGAAAAATGAATTACTTATTAGATTAGGAGATAGCATCACTTCGAGATTGTCTAAAGGTGGCGGGGTCTTTTCTTTAAAGATGCAGGAATTAAGTAGTACGATGTCGAAAGTTCATGCAGGAGTAACTCTAGGTTTAGTGGCCGGAGGTATTGCTGCTGTAGGGGTTATCGCTGCGATCATTCCTGGAGGGATCTTTGCTCTGCCGATGATTGTAGCAGCTGCTATAGGAGTCGGTCTTGCTGTTTTAGGCTTGTCTTATGCAATAAAGACAATATTAAAGCGATCAAAGACAAATAAAAAACAATTATTTAAAGATCTTGCAGATACGATTAATATTAAAGATCTTAAAGATATGACTAGAGATCAATCTGTTCTTATGAATATGTTGAAAGTCTCCCTGCAAACTGATCAGAAGATGACCTTGGATAACAGAGACTTTTATGCGCAATATAACAAAGTAAGGGATACATTGCAGTTTTTAAATGAACATCTAGCAGAGATAGAGTTTAAATATAAGTATCTCAGTAAAGAATATCAGCAACGAGCTAGTAGGTTGGAAAGAGGATTGTCTGTCCTTTCTGATAGGAAGAATGCTCAAGAAGAAGATGATTATAATCCTCAGGTACCAGCAAGTGATCGAGAAGGTCTGTTAAATGATACTGCAGGATTTGATGAATTAGTATCTAAAGGTACAGATGCTGCTCGAAGTAGACGACAAAAGGATAGCAGTGGTGTGACATTTATAGGTGATTACGAACAGCATTTAGATGAGGATGAGTTAGGATTCAGTGGTGGATGGAGTCCTTCAGGTAAACGTGCTCTTGAAAAAATGTGGTCAGCAAAGCCAGCAGTAATGAATGAGGAAGACTATTTCATTTTAAATGAAGACGTGAATAAAGTGCTTACCTCTTATCGTAATGATATACAAGCAATGAAGGCAGACATTCAGAAGGTTGAGCAACTCTTTGCTGAGATGCAAGCTGGGAAAAATAGACTCGAGAACTACTCAGAACAAGTCATAGGTATTTGGACTGATGTAAGTAGCAATTGCCACATGATCCTCAATCACTTGGTGGGAATGCAAATGCGGTTGATAGCTTTTGTAGAATCTGGAGGGGTAATCCGCCCTAATGTGGGAAATGTTCCTAAAGGGAAGTTTCCCTATTAACAAGTAGAGTGTCTTCTAGGCGACCCCTTCTGTTCAAATTTATCCCAACGATTTAATTGCTCTTGTAGTGCACGAGCTTGAGGAGAGTTGGGATTGCTTTCCATCCACATTGCTAATTCCCGACGTTTATCATTCACCATAGAATCCAAGTTTTGAGATAGATCGTGAATTTGCGTTTCTTTTGTAGATATGGCTACGTCGTAATCGTTTTGTAGTTTATCATGTAGGTCACGCATATTTGGAATAAACGTATTCCGTATATTTGCAAACGCTAAGCGGAATTTTTCGATAGATTCTACCCCTAAATTCGATATATCTTGAGAAATCTCATTAGTTAATGAGGTGCCAAAAAATTTATTTTTTACAGGTAAATCTAAGATAAGGGCAACGGAAATAAGTAAAAGAATTATACCTAAGCTGATACCAAAAATTAGCCAGTTACCATAGAGTATGGTATAGCTCATTAAGGCTATCATTCCTAAACACGTAAGTATTGATATAGCAAAACACACCGTAGTGCGTAGTATTAAATTAGCACGATAATTGTCCCAGGGAAGGAGAAGAACTACCTTTTTGTCTATAGATATAGGTGCTAATGTCATGGGAACGTGACTCAGTTTATTAAATTCGGATTGCTTGACGGGGAAGAATAAATTTCTTGAGCTGAATTTGATATTTCCTGCCAAGTTTGTAGTCTTATCAAAAGACGTTGTTCTTCTTGTTTTAATTGTTCTATGCGTTGTTCCTTTTCTATGATTGAATAAATCAATTTTGAATAAGCAGTTTGAAGTAACTGGAAAGAGGATAAGGACGACGTTTTATTTTTTACTAGAGTTATAGTTTGCTGAATTTTAGACGGTAGGCATTTGATTAAATAAATCGTGCTAATAAGTAAAAGAATACAAACCAAAGAAGCAACCATTAAAGTTACACCACTGATTATTTCCGGAAGACTAGAAGAAATACATCCAAAAGCTACAATTACGGCTCCACCTATCATCGTACCGATCAAAAGTATAATAGCTAAAACGTAAGAAAGAGAGCTTTGCTCAATGAAAATAGCAACTTTTTTTTGTAACATTGTAGCATCCCGTTCTACATTGAAAAGAAGGGAACATTGACTAGGCAGGGATAGAAGAGTTGGGGAAATAGAATTAGAAAGACTTAATACCACAAAATTCCTTAAAATATAGTGGTGAAATTTAAAGAATATATTCATTTTATTCAATACGTAACATAAAGTAATTCTTTTTAAATTCTTTTCTATTTTAGTTTTTTATGAATAAAACTGTTGTTGTTGCTATGTCTGGAGGCGTAGATTCCTCCGTAGTTGCCTATCTATTAAAAAGATTTACTCCTTACAAAGTTCTTGGCCTCTTTATGAAGAATTGGGAGGAAGAAGATAGTGATGGCCTGTGCTCTACAGCTAAAGATTATGAGGATGTGGAAAGAGTTGCTAATCAATTAGACATTCCCTACTACACAGTATCTTTTGCTAAGGAATACCGTGAAAGAGTTTTCTCTCGTTTCCTTTCAGAGTATTCTAAAGGTTATACACCGAATCCCGATGTTCTTTGTAATCGAGAAATAAAATTTGATCTTCTTCAGAGAAAAGTCCGCGAATTGGGGGGAGATTTCTTAGCTACAGGTCATTATTGTCGTTTATCTTCAGATGTTGATGGTGTTCATTTACTTCGCGGTATAGATTCCCAAAAAGATCAAAGTTATTTTTTATGTGGAACACGAAGAGAATCCCTGGATAATGTACTTTTCCCTTTAGGAGATATGACAAAAACAAAAGTGCGCGTTATTGCTGAAGAAGCAGGATTAGCTACCGCTAAGAAAAAAGACAGCACAGGTATTTGTTTTATTGGGAAACGTCCATTTAAAAGTTTTCTTGAAAAGTTTGTGCCAAACTTAGAAGGAGATATTGTGGATTGTGATTCTCAGAAAGTTGTAGGTCGACATGAAGGCGCTCACTATTACACGATAGGGCAACGACGTGGGTTAGATCTGGGTGGCTCAGAAAAACCTTGTTATGTTGTTGGTAAGGATATAGAGAAAAACATTGTATATATAGTGCGTGGAGAAGATCACCCCTTACTCTATCAAAAAGAACTTACAGCTAAAGAATTGAACTGGTTTGTATCTCCAGAATCTATAATGCAATGTAGTGCAAAAGTACGCTATCGTTCTGCCGATGAAAAATGTGAAATTCTTTATTCAGAGGAGAATGGTGAAGTGCAAGTGCGATTTTCTTCCCCCATTAAGGCAATCACCCCTGGGCAAACAATTGCCTTTTATGATGGGGAGAAGTGCCTAGGGGGTGGGGTCATAGAAGTTTCTATGACTCCCCGTTTGGTATAGTTGCTGCAATACTTTCAGTAGCCTGTTCTTCATCACGTTCGAAAGTAACGCGATCTTCGGAAAGATTAGCGCGAAGTTTTCGTGCTTCTTGACGGCAAGATTCTTTAAGTAAAAGTTCTGCAAGAGGATCTTCAAGATATTGCTCAATAACACGACGTAAAGGTCGTGCACCCATTTCTGGAGAATGTCCTTTCGTGACCAAGAAAGAAATCACAGAGTCTGGAATACTTAATGCCATTTGGTAATTTTTCAAACGAGAGTCCAGTTTATTAATTTCTAAATGGATTATTTCAGATAAGGCATCTTTTTCTAAAGGACGGAAGATAACACTTTCATCTAAACGATTGATAAATTCTGGCTTTAGATGTTTCTTCACAGCATTTTCAATTTTTTCTTGAATCACTTTATAATCAAAATTCGATCGAGATCCAAATCCAATCTCTCCGCTTTTCTTAATTAAATCTGCGCCTAAGTTAGAAGTCATGATAATAATTGCATGACGGAAATCAATCTTACGGCCGAATGAGTCTGTAAGACGTCCCTGCTCTAAGATCTGTAACATTAAGTCCATAATATCGGGATGAGCTTTTTCAATCTCATCGAATAGAACAACACAATAAGGACGACGACGTACTTGCTCTGTAAGATGACCACCTTCCTCGTGACCAACATATCCTGGAGGTGATCCCATCATTTTCGTGGCGGCAAATTTTTCCATGTACTCAGACATGTCTACTTGAATTAAAGCATCCTCGCCACCGAACATTTCAATAGCAATTTGTTGAGCAAGTAATGTTTTTCCAACTCCTGTGGGGCCTAAGAATAAGAAGGAACCTGTAGGACGATTAGGATCTTTAATTCCTGTTCTAGAACGACGAATAGCGCGGCAAATACTTGCTACAGCTTGATCTTGACCAATAACTTTTTTGCGTAAAGTATCTTCTAATTTAAGTAGTTTTTCACTTTCTGCTTCAGTGAGTCTTGCAGAAGGAATTCCTGTTTGTAATGAGACTACTTGAGCGACAGCCTCTTCATCTACTGGAATCTGATGCTCTTCTTTGTGATTTTCCCATTCCTGTTTCATATTGGAAAGACGTTCTCGAAGCTTTTTTTCCTCATCACGCAAACCCGCAGCTTTTTCATATTCTTGAGTTCCAATAGCCTGTTCTTTAGCAAGTTTCGTAGTTTCAATCTCAGCTTCGAGTTTCATTAGCTCTGTAGGTTGATCCATAGTATTTACGCGTACGCGAGCTCCAGCTTCATCTAATAAATCGATAGCTTTATCAGGAAGGAAACGTCCATGAACATACTGGTCGGATAATGTGGCCGCAGCTTTCAAAGCTTCTTCGGTAATAGCAACGTTGTGATGCTCTTCATATTTCTTTTTCAGACCACGTAGGATTTCAATAGTCTCATCTACACTAGGTGGTTGGACAATAATTTTTTGGAACCTACGTTCTAAAGCTGCATCTTTTTCAATATGCTTGCGGTATTCATCAATTGTTGTTGCTCCAATACATTGAATTTCTCCACGTGCTAATGCAGGCTTTAAAATGTTTGAAGCATCAATAGCGCCTTCAGCAGCTCCAGCACCTACAATAGTGTGAAGTTCATCGATAAATAAAAGGATGTTTCCGTGTTTGCGTACCTCATCCATAACGGCTTTGATACGTTCTTCAAATTGACCGCGATATTTCGTTCCTGCAATCATTAAAGCAAGATCTAAAGTAATTAAACGCTTCTTACGTAAAGTGTCAGGAACTTCATTAGAAATGATTTTTTGCGCTAATCCTTCAACAATAGCAGTTTTCCCAACACCAGCTTCACCGATAAGCACCGGATTATTTTTTCTTCTGCGGCAAAGGATTAAAATCAAACGTTCAACTTCCGTAGAACGGCCAATAACAGGATCAAGCTTAGATTCGCGAAACATCTCCGTTAAATCGTAACCATAGGCTTTTAATGCTGATAGCTTATCACTTTTTTCTCCACCTAGGGTATGGCCTAAAGAAGAAGATTTAGAGGAGGAGGAGGAGGAACCTCGAGGATTAGAAGAAGATGCGGGAGGGAGTTGAAGATTGAATGTTTCCAGTTCTTTAAGAATTTCTTTGCGAACTTCTCTAGGATCAATATGTAAGTTTTCTAAAACTTGTAAAGCAACACCGTCAGCTTGATTTAAAATCCCTAAAAGAAGGTGCTCAGTACCCACATAATTATGTTCTAAAACACCGGCTTCTTCATTTGCTGATTCAAAAGATTTTTTTACTCTGCCAGTAAGTGCAGGGTCACCATAAACCTGAATTTCTGGTCCGTAACCGATCAATCTCTCGACTTCTTGCTTTGCAGTGTCGAAATCCACTCCTAAATTACGCAACACATTTACAGCTACACCCTGGCCTAGTTTGAGTAGGCCTAAGAGTATGTGCTCTGTGCCTAGATAGTTATGATTTAACCTCTGAGCTTCTTTTTTAGCCAATTTAATGACTTGTTTTGCTCTGTTAGTAAACTTCTCAAACATAAAAACCTAAAAGACCGGGTAGAACTTTCCTTAAGCATATACGAAATTTAAAATAATGATGCAACTCTTCGATAAATAGATAAAGTATTACTGAGACGAAAGATTTTTTTTTACGAAAATAGTAAAGAATCCATCTCCTATGCTATACTACTTCTACATTTTTAACGAATGATTCACCTTTGATACATCTCCCCATTTCATTATGACTGTTAGCATAGTAGATTCAGGAAAAGGAAGTTCTGAGGCCCATATGGCCAGAGATAAGTATTTGCTAGAACACCTCAAAAGAGGAGAAGTGATCCTGCATCTTTATGAGTGGGATAGCCAATACCCTCTCACTTATGGCTATTTTATGCGTCCAGAAAAATTTTTAGTTGATAATAGAGCCGACTTAGGCATGGATGCAGCTATCCGACCTACGGGAGGAGGCTTTGTTTTTCATCACGGAGACTACGCATTTTCGTTATTAATGTCATCGGAACATCCTATGTACGCACCAACTGTATTGGAGAATTATTACACTGTAAATCAGATGGTGTTGCAGGTTTTGAATAAGGTTTTCCGTATCAAGGGTAAGCTCTCTTTTGACGAGGATGCACATCATCCTCAGACATCTAATTTTTGTATGGCTAGAGCTTCAAAATATGATGTTTTAATGGGTGATAGAAAGGTGGGGGGCGCTGCTCAGCGTACAGTAAAACAAGGATTCTTGCATCAAGGATCCATATTTTTATCTGGGAGTTCTTTAGAGTTTTACCAAAAGTTTCTTTTGCCTGGGGTTATTGATATTATAGTTCCAGCAATTGAAAAACGGGCATTTTTCCCTCTAGGTCTGACAGCGCCTTCTTCAGATCTTTCAGAGGCAAGAAAAGAAATAAAAGAAGGGTTAATTCAAAGATTTTCAAGTGGCTATTTATGAATAAAATACGATGGGGTTTAGTTATTGCACTCTTTTGTTCATTTATAACAAAAGATGCTTTTGCCTTTACGGTGCATTTTCCTGCCTCTAAGGAACATGTGGGTGTTATTGTTCATGATAATAGTATTGAGGTTTATGAAAAGCTTTTATCAGCAATAGATGTTGCCGAACACTATGTTGAATTATGTCCCTGTATGGCTGGTGGAAATTTACTGGAGGAGATCATTGAGCATCTAGATAGGCGTATGTCTGAGGCTCCTCAGCTGTGTGCTTATATCCTTATTCAGCCTACATTTATTGATAGTAAGGATAAACAAATCCTTGAAACTGCAAGAGTCAATTGGCCCGATAGATTTTTTTATTTATTTACTGGATGCCCTCCAGGGTCGAGTATTCTTGCACCCAATGTTATAGAAAGTCATGTTAAAATTTCTATTGTGGATGGGAAGTACATTTTTATGGGGGGAACGAATTTCGAAGATTTTATGTGTACTAAGGGAGATGCGATTCCTGAACCTGTAGAGTCTTCACGTTTAGTTATAGCGGGAACTCAAAGACCTAGAGCTTTTCGTGATCAAGATATCACTATAAGCTCTGCGCAACTCGGGACAGAACTAAGAAAGGAATTTCATGCGCATTACGCTCTTTGGAATGCCTACGCAAAAAAACCCTGGTTTAATAAAAATCTCAATGATTTTCGGACACTTTCTTATCCTGAATTAACCATTGAAGAAGCTGAATCTATATATTGCAATGCCATTGAAGAAAGTCCTGATCTTGTAACGACAGATCTTAAAAATATTCGTGTGATTTTTTCTGGTCCTGATGAAAGTAAAAATATGATTACTCAAGAATATGTGGATTTAATAAATAGGTCAGAGAAATCTATCAAAATTGCAAATATGTATTTCATTCCTAAAGATGAGATTATTGAGAGTTTAAAATCTGCGTGTTTTGATCGAGGTATCCGATTGGAAATCATTACCAATGGATGTACGGAAAATAGTCCCGATCTTACAGCAGTATATGCTTGGGGCAATCGTATGAACTATTTCTTTTTATCTTATGGCGAGCGTCCTTCACTATGGAAAAAATTCATATTTTCTAAAAGACAACCTAATAGTTCTTTTTTTGTGAGTGAATATTTTGTTCGGGATACGCAGTTACATAAGAAATGTATGATTGTAGACGATTGTGTTTTTGTAATAGGGAGCTACAATTTTGGTAAGAAAAGTGATCTTTTTGACTACGAAAGTATTGTTGTAATTGATTCTCCAGAGGTTGCTCAAAAAGCCGATATTGTCTTTAAAAAAGATTTAAGATTGTCCAAACCTGTAGATAATTCTGAGATTTTTGATTGGTATTTCAATCCTGTTCGCAATCTTATGGGTCATTTACAAATTAATTTTATGCCTGCTTAATCTTCAAATAAAATTCCATAACGAAAAGAGAGAAGTTCTCTCTTTTCTGTTTCTCAGGGGATCCTTCTTGGTTTTTTCCGATCAATAGTTTACACTAAGTTTTTTACTGTTTATTCCAAGAGGGTGGCTTTGCTAGCGTTCTTTTATAAGCATCAGAAAAAATTCATTGGTTTAGTTGTTGTTGGTGTATGCGTATCTGGAATAGGCATAGGCTGGGGACGCTATCCAGGAGAATCTGCGCGTAATAGTTCTAGGAAAGTTGTATTTTCTGTACCTGGGAAAAAATATTCCGAGAGAGAGTTTCTAGCTATTAAGAGATTCTTTATAAATGAGGCTTATCCCTTCACAGGAAATCCTCAGGAATGGAATTTTTTAAATGAAGGATTACTTACAGAGCGCTTTTTAACAAATAAAATTGGGGAAAAGCTCTTTTTAAAAATCTACTCTCAAGATTATCCGGCTTTCAGTAAAGAGAAGCGATATCAAGCTTATCGAAGATTTGATACCCCATTTATTTCTTCTGAAGAAGTTTGGAAGTCTTCAGCTCCTCGCTTATATCAAGCTTTGACGACCTTGCAAGAAATAGATAATCCTGTGTCTCCTGAAGGGTTTGTTGCCAGAGTTCAACTTTTTTTAGAAGAGAAAAAATTTCCTCATTATATTCTTAAGCAGATGCTTGAATACCGTAGACAGATGTTTAATCTTCCTCAAGATGCTGCCTTGGCTCAAGGGAAAGATCTACGGTTATTTGGTTATAAGAATATTGCCGACTGGTTTGGAGATGCGTATGTTTCTGCTGCTATCGAAGCTTTACTTCGTTTTGTCAATGAGCAGAAAAAAAATATTGCTATGCCTTCTTTAAAAGAGGCTCAACAAGATTTTCACGATAAAGCTCAACATGCGTTTACTAAATTGAGTAAACACGCTGGCCTTACTTTAGGTTTTGACCAATTTGTGGCCTCTTATTTCAATTTCCTTGGAGTGAATGAATCAGAATTTTTTAAAATGTATCGTGAGATACTTTTGTGTAAGAGAGCCTTTTTACAATTAGAGGGTAGTGTAACTTTTGATTATCGTCCTCTGCAAGAATTTTTCTCTATGGGGAAAGATTCTACATCTGTAGAAATGGTTAAGCTTCCTCGTGAATACCAATTTAAGAACAGAGAAGATCTAGAAGTTTTTGAAACTTATATCAATCTCGTAGGTGTTCCAGTTAAGGATTGTCTTGATGTTCCACGTTTTGCTTTGCCTGTTAAAACTATAAAGGCCAAAGAACCCAAGTTAGTGGGTCGAAGATTTTTAGTTTCATATAAGAGTATAAAACTTGAAGATCTGGAAACGAAGGTGCCTATGGTGGAAGTACACCAGTGGCAACAAAATCCTGAGAATTTCCAAATTCTACTTCAACAGTTTCCTAAAATTGAAACATGTAATTCGAGTAAGGATTTCCAAGCTTTTAAACCTTCTCTTGTGGAAAAGATCTATTCCTTTACCAGAAAAGAGATTTTAAGAGCGCATCCTAAAAGAATTTTGGAAGGTCTAGCACAGTGTAAGCACGAGAGTCATGAAGTTTTCCTTTCTTGTGGGAAAGATAGTGTCTTAGAAGGAATTTTGGATGGAAATGAGCTAGCCACATTACTATTAGATAATGAGATTTTAGAAGCCTACAGTCAGGATGGCGAGCACTACTACACATTTATCGTGGATACGTGTTTTGAAGGTGAAGAAGTAATCCCTTATCGTGAAGTGTTGCGTAAAGATCTAGCTAAAACCTTAATTTCTTCACATAAAAATTCCTCACATATTGATAAGGTGATTTCTGCTTTAAAATCTCGATATCCAGAGGAAGAGGGCAAAGATCTTTGGCAAAAACGTCTATGGTCTTTGATAGAAGAATATAAAGACGGAACGTATCAATCAGGAACCTTATCCTGGAATCTTGAAAAGTCTATAAAAGTATTTACTCGTGGAGATCAAAATATCCCTCAATCCTATCCTATTTTAGCTTCTATGGAAGAGGGGACGTTATCAAATATTGAATTCAATCCTGAAGAAGGCCCATTTTTCTATAAATGTTTATCACATCAAATATGTGGTGAGCCTGCTAGTGTAGGGAAACTATTCCTAGCTAAGGGGCATTTAAATGAAGAAATTTTAGGGAATTATATAGAACATTTTATTGAGGAAGGAGTCAGATAATGTGGGATTCTGATTATCATGTGTGGATTCTACCGATTCATAATGATGTTGTCCGTTTGGGATTGACAGCTAGGATGGGAGAAAACTTAGGCCAAATTCTTCATATCGATTTACCTGCGATAGGTAGTTTCTGTAAGGAAGGTGAGATTCTTGTTGTCCTAGAGTCTTCAAAATCTGCTATCGAAGTTTTAAGCCCTGTTTCGGGAGAAATTATAGAAGTTAATGAAAATCTTAAAGAGAACATAGAGCTTCTTAATAACTCTCCAGAGGAATCTGGATGGTTTATGATTGTCAAACTCAATCAAAAATTGAATACGGAAAATCTTTCTCTTAGAGAGTAGTGAGGTTAGTATT
Organism: Chlamydia crocodili; assembly: GCF_018343815.1. Classification (NCBI taxonomy): domain Bacteria; kingdom Pseudomonadati; phylum Chlamydiota; class Chlamydiia; order Chlamydiales; family Chlamydiaceae; genus Chlamydia; species Chlamydia crocodili. The sequence continues at coordinate 976,954 of NZ_CP060791.1, forward strand.
TAAAAAAAAGTCTTACATTAGTTATATTTTTTGAGTTTTGATAAGAGTTTTTTTTTATTTGCTGAAGGAGTAAAATTTTTCCCTAAAAGAATTTAACACACATTTTATCATGTCCTCGTTAATAGTAGGTAGTGTCTCTACTCCTATAGAGATAAAGAGTATTCAGTTGAGGCTTTCAATGCAGCTTAAGGTATTAACCGCTATTACGGTATTATTGGCTTTAGCTGTGATAGGTCTTGCCTGTTACGGGCTTTTTGGAACTCCCCTGATAGCAACACAATTAATGATATGGATTATGAGTGCCTCTATGACTTTAGTGGCATTGATTTGTTCTTGTGCGAAATACCATCTTCTTCGTCGTTATGAAAAAAACCTCCTTAGTAGCGGGGAGCCGATACAGGAATAGATACAAGGAATTATGACTTATGATGATTAACATTCAAAGATTTCAACGACCTTCTCCAGACACTCCGAATACAGCAACTCTATTGTATCGGCTGCATGAGGGACCTTTAGGTGAATCAGAAGGATTGCGTACTTTTCGTAGAGTATTATCAGCGCTTATGACCTCCCTAGCAATACTTGTCATGATAGTATTCACCATTCAATCACCAACAATCACTCCCGCAGCGTTGTATACAGCAATTTTCTTTGCCTGCTGTACTCTTGTATGTATAGCAATGTTTATGGTGAAACACGTATTATGTCAGTTTCCAGAAATTGCTAAAGATACTATTGAGATCTCCTCTAATAGTTAATCTATTGAGATTTCCCCTTCTTTATATTTGTTGCTTTGGCTTTAGCTGCACGTTGTTGTTGTACTGTTCGTACTTTTTTCATAGGTTTCAGATCTTTTACTACTACAGAAGAAACATTGGATGTTTCTAAGATATCAGATACTGGCGTTGTTGCTGATGGCTTAGAGATATCAATACCTGTAAGACTCATAAAGGCCATAGCTATAAGTCCCGTGGTAATAAAAGAGATCCCCATTCCTTGGAGGTTTTTAGGAATATCAGAATAGGCGAGTTTTTCTTTAATAGTTGCGAATAAGACAATAGCTAACCACCAACCACATCCCGCACCTAAAGAGAATATCATCATAGGGATAAATGGATAGTTGCGTGTGATTCCAAAGAGCACACCCCCTAAAATTGCACAATTTACAGCAATTAATGGTAAGAAGATTCCTAAGGAGAGATAGAGATTTCTGGATACCTTTTCTAAAAGTAATTCTAGAATCTGTGTGAAGGCTGCAATAACTACAATGAAGATAATCAGCTCAAGGAAATTTAAATTTACATTCGCTAATGAAGGAGATATCCAAGTTAAAGCCTTAGGTCCTGTAATAAATTTATGTACTACCCAGTTAATGCTTCCAGTAACTGTCAGAACCAATGCTACAGACATTCCTAAGCCGTTAGCCGTAGAAACTCGTGCTGAACAAGCAAGATAGCTACACATCCCAAGAAAATTCGATAGAAGGATATTTTGGATGAAGGTTGCTTGTAAAAAGATGCCAAAGACATTTAGCCATGTATATTCGCCTAACCACATAAAGCTACCTTTTTGCCTTCTTAGATCTAAGAATATTCACTCCCCAAATCATAATGCCCAAAAGGAAAAATGCTGAGGGAGCTAAAACCATCAAACCAAAGTTTTCATAGCCATCAGGATGAGTTTCAGAAGCATAAAAACATTTTGGGATTAGTTGTAATCCTAGAATAGTACCGAAGCCGAAGAACTCTCTTATTATACTCACAGAAACTAATACCCAGCCATAGCCTAATCCCGATGCGAAACCATCTAAAAATGCTGGAATAGGGGGTACGTTCCTTGCTAAACTTTCAGCTCTTCCCATAACAATACAGTTAGTGATAATCAACCCAACGAATACGGACAGAGTTTTTGAGATATTGAAGAAAAAGGCTTTTAAAAATTGATCAATAACAATCACGAATAAACTAATAATAATTAGCTGAGTGATCATACGAACGCTGTCAGGAGTAGCTTTTCGTAATAAGGATACAAAGAATGAGGAACATCCTGTAACAAAGCTTACAGCAAGCCCCATAGTAATGGCTGTGTTTACTGTTGTTGTTACAGCAAGTGCTGAACAAATCCCTAAAATAGCAATTAGAGGTTGGTTATTGTCCCAAAGAGGATCAAGGAAATAACTCTTATATGATTTATTTGCTGCCATTGTGATCTCTCTGGTTATTAAGCTTAGCAAAAGACATTAACAAACTACGATAGGGAGCTAAAGATCGTGCATAAGCTTCGGTAACACCATTACATGTTAATGTTGCTCCAGAAATACCATCGATAGATGATAGTGCTTTTGGAGATGTTCCAAATGCTGATTGTACTGATCCTTTAATTACCTCAAGACCTAGAGGTGTTGTAGCGAAATCTGTATTTCCTGACGCTGCTTGTAAGAAGATTTTCTTTCCATAGAATTGCTTTTGCCAATGAGGGTTGGCAATATTTGCTCCTAATCCTGGGGTTTCTGCTTGTTGATACCACGCTGTCCCTAAAACGGTATCACCGTTATTTTCTACAGCGAGATAACCGTAAATAGGTCCCCACAAACCAAATCCAGAAATGGGAATAATAATAGCGCGTACTACTGAAGGATTTTTGATAACATCAGTAGCACTCATTGCCCTAGCTTGTTCAGTATTTGCTAAGATTACATAGAATAATAGTAAGGGTTGTTGATAAAAATGGCCGTTTTGATGTTTTTCAACAAATTCTGTAACATTAATGTTTTTTTCTTCGAAGGAAAACATTTGACCATGTTTATCCGCGAGTAAGGGACGAACAAACCCTTGTGCGTACGAATCTAAAACCGAGCTCGTGACAACAGGCGCACGTTTATCTGCAACTTTAAGTAGGTGCGAGATTTTATCATATATAGCGGGTTGCCAAGAACCTTTCTCATAGATCTGAAATTTTCCAGAAAAATCTAAAACATGTGCTGCGGTTAGCATTTGCTGATCGCGATCAAAAATAGCCGCTCTTTCTTGGAAAGGGGCTAGGATATAATATACGGTAGAAAGGAAAACGCTAGAGAAAAAACTTAAAGCGAAAATGAAAAGTACAACATACCATGTTTGATTCAGATGGGATTTAGATTTCTCTGAAGACATAGTTTTATATTCTCCTTCGTCTATACTTTCTTACAGCAAAGTAATCAAGAAGAGGAGCAAATACATTTCCAAGAAGAATGGCAAGCATAACTCCTTCGGGATATGCTGGATTTATCAATCGGATAACAATTGTCATAAAACCAATAAATAGTCCGTAAATCCATTTTGCTAATTTCATGGTTGGGGATGATACGGGGTCTGTAGCCATGAATACAAGACCGAAGGCTAAACCTCCAAGGAATAGCTGTCTATAGGCTGGAATAAAGAATCTTGCAGGGGCCCAAGCTCCATGTTTCCCAACAATAAGAATGCTAAAAATTTTAAATAACCAGGCAGTGACGAAGGCTCCTATACCGAAGGATACCATTGTTCTCCAAGAGGCAATGCCTGTTACAATGAGAAATACAGCACCAAGTAAACAAGCGAATGTTGATGTCTCTCCTAGGGAACCAATAATATTTCCCCAGAATAAATTTCCTGAAGAGAATTTCCCGATACCATAGATAACATCAGTAATTGAATAAGCTGAATCGAACTGTGTTGGTAATAAACCAAGTCCTCCTTCACTAAGAGGAGAGGTCACAAAATTTTGTAATTGTTCTAGAGTAAGTTTATCCAACACTAACCCAGGATGAGACTCTGTCCAGATAGAAAATTGTGAGTGTATCACACTTTCTGTAGGAACATGCGTCATATGTAACATATTAGAAGCTATAGCATCTACGTGAACTCTTTTTACGGCAGGAGATGTAGAGTTTAATGTTTGTAGGCAGGTAGATTGAGAGAAGCCATCAATAATCGATTTTCCTGCTGTAGAATTCATAGCAAGAAGGCTTTCTTTAATTTTTGTTGGATTACTCCCTACCCAAACATCCCCACTCATCTTTGCTGGAAATGTGAAAAATAAGAAAGCTCTTCCTGAGAGAGCAGGATTGAGAATATTCATTCCTGTCCCACCAAATAATTCTTTACTAACGACAACACCAAAAGCAATTCCTAAGGCAGCCATCCAATAAGGAATTGTTGGTGGTAATGTTAGGGGATAGAGAATCCCTGTGACGAGTAATCCCTCAGCAATTTTATGCTTTCTAACGACAGCGAAGAGCACTTCGCAAGCACCTCCTACCGAATAACTAATTATCAGTAGAGGAATAAAAATTTTACATCCTGTCCAAAGAACGGAAAATAAGCCGATATCGTGGAAGATAAATGAGAGATAACTACGAAATCCGGAGATATGTAAAAATGATTCCATGAGCTGGGCATTTCCCGACCCATAGACTAAAGCTTGAACTCCTGAATTCCATATGGCTAAAAACGTTGCTGGGAATAGAGCAATAACAACAAGCATCATCCAACGTTTGACATCTACAGCATCACGAATGAATGGGGGAGATGAAGATTTATGGATGGGCTCGTAGCAAAACGTATCAATAGCGTCTGCAACTGGAGTAAAGCGTTGAAACTTGTCCTTTTGACAAATTTCCCAGATGGAATTAACAAATCGTTTAAGCATTGCTACTGAGAGGGAAGTTGAAGCTTCTACACGTTTAAGAACGTAACAAATTGGTTGGAATTTTAGGAATAAAAATTTTCGGTGATTCAGAGATTCTTTAGTTTTTTTCTTAGTTTAATTTTCCCTAAGCTCTGTTATGGTTGCCGAGAGCCGGGAGAATTTTTATGCGATGAGTGTTTGGTAACTTTAAAAATAGAAAAGGTAACAGGACGTTGTCCGCATTGTTTTCATATTTTGGGGATAGATGAAATGGCGACTTGCCGAGATTGTCTTCCATCATTTTCTCGAAAATCTTTTTGTTTATATGTTCCTTCTGCAAAAGCACTTTCTCTATATTCTCAGGCTTGTCTTGGCAAATTGCCCGCTATCAAATTTTTTACAAGAGTTATAAGACATCAGTGGGAATTTCACGAAATTTTTCCTAAAAAGATTTTCTATCTGATATCAAAAATTCCTAAAGATTTAGTGAAACAGTTATCTAAAGAAGCAGGAGTCCCTTACCAGGGAATTTTACCTTTAGAATGCCAATTAAATAGTTTGAAAAAACACATAGACACAGGACCTATATGTATTTTATCTGACTATCCGTTATCTCGTGAATGCCAAAATAATATTGAAAAGCATGCTCCACGACCTGCGATACTTATAAGTCTTTTTCTTTCTGAGACTCTTCGTTAATTCCAACAATAGCCACATAGCCTAGAAGACGCACTCCTTCATCAACACACAAAGTCCCTGCTTGGATATCACCTTTAACCATTGCTTCACCGCGGAGTTCTAATTTCCCATTAACTGTAATATTACCTTCAACAACACCTTCGATAATTGCTTCTTGAAGTTGTATATCAGCTTTTACACAACCTTTAGGCCCTATAATTATTTTTCCGTTAGAAACTAAAATACCTTCAAAGGTGCCATCAATGCGCAATAAACGATCAAAAGCTAATTCACCTTTAAATGTTACACCTTCTCCAAGAGTGGTTTCAGGTTCTTCTGCAAATGAGAGTAGGGAACCGGCCTCAGAAGATGGAGACGTCCATTTTTGTGGTTCTTCACCTATAGGGTAAGAAGAAGATAACGGACGTGTTTCTGGAGATTTTGGAGAATCAAAAAGATTCGGAGGAGAATCCAAACGCTCAGATCTAGGATAGGAGGGATAATTAGAATGTGAAGTTGTTTCTTCTTCGTATAATGTCTGAACATCTTCGAAGGGACTTTTTCCAGTTCTACGGAACATTAGGAATTCTCCTAGATTACCCAACAATGTGGTTTTTACATAAACTAATTTGACGCGTTAGAGTTTCATCTTTTTCTATTTTCTGTTCTATAGTTTTGCAAGCATAAAGTACTGTAGAATGAGTTTTCCCAAAGGCAGAACCTATAGCAACTAGAGAATCTGTAATTAAAGTTTTTGCAAGGTACATAGCGACTTGCCGAGCTAAAACAAGTTCCTTAGAACGCGAAGTTCCTTTAAGATCTTGTAGCTTTACTTGAAAGACAGTAGCAACACTTTTTAATATACTTTCTACAGAGACTTTTTGCTTGGAAGGAGAGCGAAAAAGCTCTTTTAAGGTATCACGAACAATACTTTCTGTAAGTGTTTTTCCAAATAAACGACAGTAAGCAGTGAGCTTATTAATAGCTCCCTCTAGTTGTCTAACATTTCCATAAATATGATCGGCAATGTAGAAGGCAATTTCATTAGGAATAAGCAGACCTTTTTGTTCCGCTTTATGTTGTAAAATTGCTACACGAGTTTCTAAATCAGGAATTCCTACGTGAGCAACTAATCCCCATTCCATTCTAGCAATGATACGCTCTGACAATTTCAGTTGTCCTGGAGGCTTATCACTAGTAATGACGATTTGTTTGTTTAAATTAATTAGAGTCTCAAAAGTATTACAGAATTCTTCTTCAAAATTTTGTCTATTTTGTAAAAACTGAATATCATCGACAAGAAGTAGATCTAAAGAACGGTAAAAATTCTTCATTTTATCGATAGATTTCAGTCTAAGATGTTGTACGAGATCATTAATGAAAGCTTCTGTAGTAATGCAATGAACGCGAAGATTTTTATGATGTTCCCTAACATAGTGACCTACAGCATGGAGTAAATGTGTTTTCCCTAGACCCACACCTCCATGGATAAATAGAGGGTTGTAAGAGCGTCCGGGACGTCCTGCTATACCTACAGCTGCAGATTTGACAAATTGGTTTGAAGGGCCTTCTATAAAATTATCAAAACGGTAAGCTGTGTTTAATTTCAGTTCAAAATCTTTAGATTCTTCAAAAGTTTCTGCAGGGCTCTCTTGCTGCTCTCGAGGTGCAATGGGTTGGATAGGAGCTTTTTTGATTTCTGCAACAACAAATTCTAAAGCTGGTTCTCCTTGGGCATCAAGGGGAACGAAAGAACACAGATCTTGTTTATAATTATCAAGAAGGTAGTTTTGAACAAAGATATTGGGAACTTCTAAACGGATTTTTTCTTGTGTCTCTTCTATAATTTGAATAGGAGAAATCCAATTTTCAAAAGCCGTTTTGGAGCAACGTGTCTTAACATAATTCACAAACTGTTCCCAAGTACTACAATCGCTACAGGTTAACATGCTGCTCTCTTTAATGTATCGAGAATTTTCTTATAGACGGGCAACTTATGCTCGTTTAGGAAGAAATTGCCAATGTACCATTGGTATTGATAAGCAATCAACAGTTTTTCTGCAAAAAAAACAGCAGGATGATTTCAAATAGATGAGGAATTATTATAAATACGAACGTAACCGTTCTTAATAAGTGTATGCAAGATCAATTAGAAAGAGCAACAGGCTTTTTGATCGTTTTTTTAGCGTAGCTCATAAGCAAAGCTTCGGCATCATTAGCGATCATAGAATCATCACACGAGGTAAGATAGACAGCTATGGCAGAGGCTTCGTCAATGCGATTCAAACAAAAGAGAGCTTTAGTTTTGTTTAGTAATGTAGGAAGATGATCTCCTTGCATGCGTAAAGCTTGATCTAGGACTCCTAAAGCTTTAGCATTCTCTCCAATTTGTAAATATAGTCCACCAAGAGTTTGGAAATCATAAATGCTTAATGGATCTAAAATAACCAAGGCTTCGAAAAAGAGGATAGCTTTTTGGTAATGTCCTTGACGAAGAAATATATATCCAGAAATGCGTAATTCTTCGAGTTCTTCATCTCCCCATCCTAAGATGGCTTTCCATTCATTATCCAACATAGTTTAGCCTTGAACAAATTGAAAAATACGAGAAATAACATAATCGATCATGATATTAGAAGATTTCAATCCTAGGTCAATAGCTTTGAGTAAGATTTTTCCTTCTTGAACGATAATGTCTTCTTCAGAATCAGAAGCTTCTTCTTCCTCTTCTTCGCTTTCTTCTTGGTCTTTATAAGAAAGAAAAGGTGTTACACGACTTTGATAAGAGAATTTTCCTCGAGTCAGCACCTTTAAATAAGAAGAAATTTTTTCTAAATCATCATCTTGTTGGTCAGGCGAGCCTAATGAAGGAGCTAAATAAGGAGTCGAGAAGCGCTGTTTATGGAAGTTGTTGGGAGGTGAAAAGAAAGCCCAATGGGTTTTCTTATTCGTCTGCATAAGAGAAGATAAAGCTGAAGGTTTTGGCGTCATGTCCAAAATCTGGGCATGTTTGGCCACATCACGGATCGTCAAACTTTCCATGTGAACTTCCTTACGGAAATCATTCACTACTTTATTGTTAGACGCGTGTTTTTCGTAAACAGAAGCACTGTAATTAAAAATTTCTACCATAATACAGCCTTTAAAACCCTACTTTCTAAATCATAATAGGGTAAAGGAAAAAGTCAATAGTCTTAATTATTCTTAAAATCAAAAATGACAAATAATAGAAATCTTTCCCCATTCTCTCTAATGGTGTATATTTTTCTAGTATTGTTGTTTTTAGAATAATTTAGGCCTTTTTGTGTCTGAGACTCCTTCCCATATTCCGGTATTAGTAAACGAATGTTTATCGTGGTTTTCTAATCGAAATCCACGATCTTTTTGTGACGTCACTTTAGGAGCTGGAGGTCATGCCGAGGCTTTTCTTTCTACCTATCCTTCTATAATTTCTTATGACGGCTCTGATCGTGATACATCAGCTTTATTGTTAGCAAAGGAACGTTTGGAAAAATTTGGAGATCGCGTACATCTTCGACATGCCTCGTTTGAGGATCTTTCTAAAGATTCTAGGGAAGATATTTATGATGGTATACTCGCTGATCTTGGGGTTTCCTCTATGCAGCTAGATACTTTATCTCGAGGTTTTAGTTTTCAAGGAGAAAATCATGATTTAGATATGCGTATGGATACTTCTAAGGGGATCACTGCAAGTGAAGTATTAAACACGCTTCGGGAAGAGGAGTTAGGTAAGATTTTTCGTGAATACGGAGAAGAACCACATTGGAAAAATGTAGCTAAAGCTATAGTACATTTTAGAAGACATAAGAAAATCATTACTGTCAAAGATTTAAAAGAAGCAACCGGAAAGGTTTTTCCTTCATATCGTTTACGTAAGAAAATTCATCCGTTAACTTTAATTTTCCAAGCTTTACGTGTGTATGTAAATCAAGAAGACGTGCAATTGAAAGTATTGCTAGAGTCTGCTATGCGTTGGCTTGCTCCTCAGGGGCGTTTAGTGGTTATTTCATTTTGTAGTTCGGAAGATCGTCCTGTAAAATGGTTTTTTAAAGAGGCTGAGAAGTCGGGATTAGGAAAAATTCTTACTAAGAAAGTCGTTATGCCTACATATGAAGAAACAAGGAAAAATCCTCGTTGTAGATCGGCAAAACTCCGTTGCTTTGAAAAGAAATCCTCATGAATAAATATCGTTTTTTGCGCTTGTTTTTTTGTTTTTGTTTTCTAGGTGGTCTACTTTATTCCTATATTAATAAACAAAATGACCTGACTAAATTACGATTAGAAATTCCTTCTTTATGGTCAAAATTACGCCAAAGAGAACAAGAAAATATTGCTTTAGGCTTTCTTATTGATAAAATAGAAAGCCCTGAACATCTCATGTATATAGCAAGCCTTCCCGAATATCAATATCTCCAATATCCTACAGAAGATAGTGTTTGTGTTGTGACCTATGAATCATCGTAAATACTTAACAATGATTACTTGTGGGGTGTTGCTCTCCTACTCTTTCCTTATTATACGCTATTATAAAATTCAGATCTGTGAGGGAAAACGTTGGGCTGCTGAAGCATTGGGGCAGCATGAATTTCGAGTTAAGGATCCTTTTCGTAGGGGAACATTCTTTTCTCAGATGAATTTGCGTAAAGGAGATCGCGAGGAGCGACAGCCCCTAGCTATCGATATTACTAAATTTCATCTTTGTTTAGATGCTATAGCAATTCCAGAAGAACATCGCGATACCGTTGCTGAGAAAATATTTAATCTTGTTGGCGAAGGAGATTATGGAAAGTTGCGAGGAGAATTTGATAAGAAGTCTAGACATAGAAAGTTGTTTCTATGGCTGGATCGCGCTGAACGTGATCGAATTCTTTCTTGGTGGCGAGTTTATGCATCCAAATCTAAAATACCTTCTAATGCATTATTTTTTATGACTGATTATCAAAGGTCGTATCCTTTCGGAAAACTTCTAGGTCAAGTTCTCCATACGCTAAGGGAAGTAAAGGATGAGAAAACGGGAAAAGCCTTTCCTACCGGTGGATTAGAGGCATATTTCAATCATATTCTTGAAGGAGAGCCTGGAGAGCGTAAGTTTCTTCGTTCTCCTTTGAATCGTTTAGATCTTGATAAAGTTGCAAAAATTCCTAAGGATGGATCAGATATCTATCTGACTATTAATCCATGTATACAGACAATTGCTGAAGAGGAATTAGAAAAAGGTGTTAAAGAAGCTCGAGCTAAAGGTGGACGCCTGATTTTAATGAATGCCTATACTGGGAATATCCTAGCCTTAGCGCAATACCCTTTTTTTAATCCTGCAGATTATAAGGATTTTTTCAATGACCAGGAAAAGATAGAAGATACCAAAGTAAAATCAGTAAGTGATGTTTTCGAACCAGGTTCTATTATGAAACCTCTTACTATTGCTATTGGATTGCTTGCAAATGAAGAGATGTTAGCAAAATCAGGGAAGCCTCTATTTGATCCTTCTGAACCTATCGATGTTACTCGTACCATTTTTCCTGGAAGAAAGCAATTTCCACTTAAGGACATCTCATTAAATCGTCGTTTAAACATGTATATGGCGATACAAAAATCATCCAATGTTTATGTTGCACAACTTGCCGATCGAATAGTGCAAAATTTAGGAAGTCATTGGTATGAAGAGAAGCTGCTATTATTAGGATTCGGCAAGAAAACAGGAATAGAGTTGCCTGGAGAAGCATCGGGATTAGTGCCATCACCAAAGCGTTTTCATATCAATGGTGTTCCTGAATGGTCCCTATCAACACCATATTCTCTTGCTATGGGTTATAATATTCTTACCACAGGAATACAGATGGTGAGGGCTTATGCGATTCTTGCTAATGGTGGTTATGATGTCCGCCCTACTTTGATAAAGAAAATCGTGACTACTTCGGGACAAGAATATGTCTTACATCCTCAAGTTAGGGGAGAAAGAATTCTTTCTCAAAATATCGTTGACGAAGTGTTGAGAGCTATCCGATTTACTACATATCCTGGAGGCACAGGATATCGAGCTTCCCCTAAAAATCATTCCAGTGCTGGGAAAACAGGAACAACAGAAAAACTCGTTAATGGCAAGTATGACAAGCACCGTCATATTTCTTCATTTATCGGAATCACGCCTATATATCCTGCAGAAGAAACTAGTGTTCCTCTTGTTATGCTTGTTTCTATAGACGATCCTGATCACGGTGTTCGGGAGGATGGCACTAAAAATTATATGGGAGGCAGGTGTGCTGCTCCTGTATTTGGTCGTGTGGCTGATCGGGTATTATCTTATCTAGGAGTTCCTGAGGATAAGCAGAAATATGATTACAAAAAGGAAGTCGCTTCTATGAAATCTCTGTATGAGGAATGGAATCGTTCCGGAAAATAAGCTTATATTGCTAAGTTGTAATAAATAGGGGATTGAGAAAACTCCTGTTGTTTCTGACAAAGATGAATTAACAACGATATAATTGTAAAAATTATTTTTAAAACCAGTATAACTAAACCTAAGCTAAGTGTTTCAAAGATGCCTGCGAATGTATGAAAAGTAATATCTACTTTACTATCTGTTTCCGTGGGTGCTGCAAAGATACTGAATAATTTAGCTGCTCCTAGGATATTCCCTAATATGGGAAGCGCACGTGCGAGGGTTTCTAAAATAGAATTTTTATTATTCAACAGCCAGTCATTGTGCACGATACCTTTATGATTGCGTATGCATCCCCATCGAATGATTTTCGGGAAATTTCTAGTATGCGCAACAAATTGCTCGTTATCTCTATAAAAACAGCTATTTTCTATTACATTAGCCTGATATTCAAGACACCGGCTCATTTTTATCCTCATGGATTTTACTTCTAATCGAAGAGAGGATTTTATCAGTAAAGAGACTCTTGCCGCTATAAGAATATCATATTTTTTAAGCAGAAGAAAAAATTAGATGGACTATTTTAATTGTTGTAAGTAAACTAGTTCGGCGGTAATTTTTTTGAGCCATCGTTGATATTCGAAAGTTTATTTACAATGCATGAGCATGAACGGAACTTTGTTTCTGTATTCACGGATAAAAGAGTATCTACAGACATATTAAGAACAATTTTGTATATAGAAGGGGTAGTTCCTTAGAAAGAGGAACCTCAGGCTAAAAAATGAATTTAAAAGAACTCCTTAACAACATAGAAGCGAAGGTTTATGGGAAAATTTCCCCCATAGAGGTAAGAAATCTCACTAAAGATTCCCGTAGTGTTGGATTGGGAGATATTTTTATAGCCAATAAGGGCAAAAATTATGATGGTAATGATTTTTCAGCTCTTGCTATTGAAAATGGAGCTATTGCTATAGCTTCTTCAATTTATAATCCTTTTCTACCTGTTGTTCAAATCATCTCTTCAGATCTTCCTCGGCTTGAAGCAGAACTTTCTGCAAAATACTATAATTACCCCTCTAAAAAACTCTGTACTATAGGTGTTACAGGTACTAATGGGAAAACTACAGTTTCCCATTTAATAAAATTCCTGTTTGATGCTTGCGATAAGCCTTCGGGCTTGATAGGAACGATCGAGCATATCTTAGGGAACAATCGTATCCAAGATGGTTATACCACTCCCGAATCTTGTCTATTACAAAAGTATTTAGCCGAGATGGTGAAAAATCATCTGACATCTGCGGTTATGGAAGTCTCTTCCATAGGTCTTGTTTTAGAGCGGCTGGCTTACATCGATTTTGATATTGGAATTTTAACTAATATAACTCTTGATCATTTAGATTTTCACGGTTCATTTGAAGAATACGTAAATGCGAAGCTGAAATTATTCTCTATACTTCCGCCTACGGGACTAGCCGTTGTAAATAGTGATTTATCTTATGCTTCACGATTTTTAGAAATCACTCAAGCACAGCCTATTACTTATAGTGTAGAACGGCCATCAGATTATCGAGCTGCGAATTTAAGATCTTCTCCTTTTGGAACAGACTTTGATTTGATCTATAAAGGGGAATCCTTCCCGTGTCGCTTACCTTTAATAGGAAAATATAACGTTTATAACATTCTTGCAGCTATTGCTGTCACGCATCAAAGATGTAGTTATGATTTGCCAAGTCTGATCTCTTTAGTGGCGAATGTGGAATCTCCTAAAGGACGTTTAGAACCTGTATTTTCAGGGCCATGTCCTATTTATATTGATTATGCACATACTCCAGATGCTTTGGAAAATGTGTGTAAAACACTACATACTTTACTTCCTGAAGAAGGAAGACTCATTATTGTTTTTGGATGTGGAGGAGATAGAGATCAGAGCAAACGCAAAATTATGGCTCAGGTAGCCGAAAAATACGGATTTGCTGTTGTGACTTCGGATAATCCCCGAGGGGAAGATCCAGAAAGCATAGTCAAGGATATTTGTTCGGGATTTGTAAAAAGAAATTTTTCCATCGAAATCGACAGAAAACAAGCAATTACATATGCTTTGTCCATTGCCTCAGATAGGGATATAGTGTTAGTGGCAGGGAAAGGGCATGAGACATACCAGATCTTTAAACATCAAACCATCGCTTTTGATGATAAGGAAATTGTGCGCGAGGTATTGTCGTCTCATGTCTAATCGCTATACATTGCTCACTTTCTGTATCTTTGGAATGACTTTTGGAGGAATCGCAGCTGAAAGTGCGCCTCCACAGCGCGTACGTCGCAATGAAGTGATCTTTATTGACCCAGGACATGGAGGTAAGGATCAAGGCACGGCGAGTAAAGAATTTCATTATGAGGAAAAGTCTTTAACCTTATCTCTTGCGTTTTCAGTACAGAGTTATCTCAGGAGAATGGGGTATAAGCCAGTTCTTACCCGAACATCGGATGTTTATGTAGATCTAGGGAAAAGAGCGGCTTTAGCAAATCAAAATAAAGCTGATATTTTTGTCAGTATCCACTGTAACCATTCGTCTAACACATCAGCCTTTGGTACTGAAGTATATTTTTATAATGGTAAGAATAATGTTGCTTCCAGAAGCCGTGCTTCAGAAGCTCTAGCTAAGGATGTCCTAAACGCAATGCAGAAAAATGGGGCGTTAAAAAATCGAGGGGTGAAGTACGGGAACTTCGCTGTTATTCGAGAAACAACAATGCCTGCGATTTTAATTGAAACCGGATTTCTTTCTAATTCTAGAGAGCGAGCGGCGTTTTTAGATGCACGTTACCGAATGCATATAGCCAAAGGCATAGCCGAGGGCATCCACACGTTTCTTACTGGTCCTAATTTTCAAAAAACGAATTTAGCGAATATTAAGGCCAGAAAACTTTCTGCAAAGGCGAGTTGAATTTCTAATGAGAAAAAAAGAAGGGAAGAAGGGGTCGTCCTCGATGCGATTCGAACGCATGGCCTGCTGCTTAGGAGGCAACCGCTCTATCCTGCTGAGCTACGAGGACACCTGGTTCAGTACTTTATCAAGTTAGATTAAAGAAGTCACGCGTTTGCCGTTATTAAATTAGAATATGAAAGCTTAGAATTTTTTTGTCGGACTGTAAGATGCAGCAATCATAAGTTTTGGCAAATACGAATCTTCGTTACTTATAACGATATAGAACAACTACGTATTTTTAAAAAATGTCTTGAATCCAAAGGATGAATAGATATGATACGCTTATACTTCAAAAGTTTATTATTTAGGGCTACTCAACAAGTTACTTTAGGGCACTTTAATTAGGAGGCAACGGCTAATATGGCTACCATGACCAAGAAAAAACTGATCAGTACAATATCACAGGATCACAAGATTCATCCGAATCATGTGCGTACTGTAATCCAAAATTTTTTGGATAAAATGACAGATGCTCTAGTCAAAGGTGATAGGTTAGAGTTTAGAGATTTCGGCGTTTTACAGGTTGTCGAAAGAAAACCTAAAGTAGGGCGTAACCCTAAAAACGCTACAGTTCCCATTCACATTCCTGCAAGACGTGCCGTGAAATTTACTCCAGGAAAAAGAATGAAACGCTTAATCGAAACTCCTTCGAAGCATTCCTAATTTCGTGCCTTTCTCTTTTATCTAATTTATCAGGGTCAAGTTTTTAGGATTACTTAGGGACTTGACTCTAAAGTTTTTTGTTATTATTGTCTGGACGCAATCCGTTTCTGAGTAAAAAATTGTGAATAGTGATGGGATCACAGCTAAGATTACAAGAATGTATCGAAGTGTTTCCCCATTCGAATTTTGATTCGCAGGTTAAGCAATTAATCTATGCTTGTCAGGATAAGAAACTTCGTAATTTCGTTTTTAAGTTTTTCCGACATCATCCTCTATTAAAAGTTCACGACATAGCAAGAGCAATTTATTTGCTTATGGCTTTGGAAGAGGGGCAGGACCTAGGATTGGATTTCTTAAAATTAGAACAAGAATGTTCTGGAGCAGCACGTTTATTTTGTCGTGGAGGATTCCCTTGGAAAGGTCTTCCTTATCCAGGAGAACATGCAGAGCTCGGACTTTTACTTTTGCAAATCTCCAGATTCTACGATAACAGTTTAAAATATGCTGAAAAGATGAACTCTTTCCAGCAGGCATTATTTATGCATGAGGCTACGATTTTTCCTGCTTTATGGAGTCAGGAGCATACTCGATCTATAAAAGAAAAGACCACATTAAGTAAGTCCTTTCTATATCAACTAGATCAGCAGGTAGCTAGTGAATATAGCTTTACGGATCCTAATCTAGGTTTTTGGATGCAACGAACACGTTCCGCATCCATTTTTGTTTCTGGATCAGGATGTAAAAGTGGTGTCGGAGCTTATTACTCCGGAGACGTAGGTATAGTAAACTATGGTCCGTGTTGTGGGGATATTAGTGATTGTCAGGGATTTGGTCTTTGTGGGATGGTTAAAGATTTTTCCAGTGTAGAAAGTCATGGTGTTACGGAAATCTCCTTTCTCTGTGCCACGGCATTACCTTATCTAAGGGCTACAGGTTTTTCTTATTTACAGGATGCTTATTTAGGGTCAAAGATTCGTCATCATATCAAGATTTCAGAAAGACAGTGTCAGGTACGCTCTTCAATAGAGGAAGATCCATGTAAGTCTACGTTTTCTATTTTCTGTAAGGGGAAAAGTTGTCAAGTGGTTGAAGGTCCTAGATTACGGTCAAGTTCTCTGGACTCTTATAAAGGACCGACGAATGATGTGATAATTCATGGAGAACGGGATTCCTTACGTATTTTGTGTTCCAGTCTCCATATGAAAATTTTTTCTTTACAAGGAAAAGAAAGATTTTGGGGAAGTAATTTTTTGATTAATATTCCCTATCAGGACGACAGTGTCTCTGTTGTTTTTGAGAAATGCAATTAATAGTTTATTATTTTTTGAAAGTTCAAAATAAAATAATCTTATAATTGTTTTTTAAGAATTATTTGTATTAAAATTATCCTTTCTGTAAGAGGAGAAAACGTTATTATGGAGCTTCTTCCCCACGAAAAACAAGTGGTAGAGTATGAGAAAACGATAGCCGAGTTTAAAGAAAAAAATAAAAAAAACTCTTTACTCTCCTCCTCAGAGATACAGAAATTGGAAAGGCGTTTAGATAAGTTAAAAGAGAAGATTTATTCTGATTTGACGCCGTGGGAGCGTGTGCAGATTTGCCGTCATCCCTCTCGTCCTCGATCGGTCAACTATATCGAAGGGATGTGTGAGGAATTTGTCGAGCTTTGTGGAGATCGTACGTTTCGTGATGATCCCGCCGTGGTTGGGGGATTAGCTAAAATCCAAGGCCAGCGCTTCATGCTTATTGGTCAGGAAAAAGGGTGTGACACCTCTTCTCGTATGCATAGAAATTTCGGGATGCTTTGTCCTGAAGGTTTCCGTAAAGCATTGCGGCTAGCAAAAATGGCTGAAAAGTTTGGTTTGCCTATCATTTTCTTAGTAGACACTCCTGGAGCCTTTCCCGGTCTTACTGCCGAAGAACGTGGTCAGGGATGGGCTATTGCTAATAACCTTTTCCAATTAGCTAGATTAAAAACCCCAATCATTGTTCTTGTTATTGGCGAGGGGTGTTCTGGAGGTGCTTTAGGAATGGCAATCGGCGATGTGATTGCTATGTTAGAGCATTCCTATTATTCTGTAATTTCTCCTGAAGGTTGTGCTTCTATTCTTTGGAAAGATCCTAAAAAGAATAGTGAGGCAGCTGCCATGTTAAAAATGCATGGTGAGGATCTCAAGCAATTTGCTATTGTGGATGTTGTAATTAAGGAGCCGGTGGGTGGGGCACACCACGATCCTGCTACTGTATATCGCGATGTTCAAAATTTCATTCTTCAGGAATGGTTACGGTTAAAAGACCTATCGATAGAAGATTTATTAGAAAAGCGGTATCAGAAATTTCGAACTATAGGTCTCTATGAAACTTCTTCTGAAAGCAGTCCTGAGGCATAAAAAGCATCTTACGCTATTGGGTTTTTCCCTACTTGCTATTTTAGGATTAACCATCTCTTCTCAAGCAGAGATTTTTTCTTTAGGCATTATAGCAAAAACAGGACCTGACGCTTTTGTTCTTTTCGCTCGCAAGGAAAACAATCGCCTCTTAAAGGCCCCTCAGTTAAGCCAAGAGCAGATTTTAGAGAGATGGTCTGACATCTCTCCTAATTCCGATACAATAACTTCTGCACAAGCACAGGCTTATATTTCTCGTTATGGAAGAGGAACTACATCCATAACGAGCAGATTATCACGTCTTATTTCTCAGCATATAGATCTATCACATTTCGGCTCTTTAGCTTTATTTTTAGTTGTTGTGGCGATTTTTAAAGCGGTAACTTTATTCTTCCAGAGATTTTTATCCCAAGTAGTGGCTATTCGTGTAAGCTGCGATCTTCGTAGAGATTATTTTAAAGCTCTACAAAGGCTTCCGATGACATTTTTCCATACTCACGATATGGGAAATCTTAGTAGTCGCGTGGTTACTGATTCTACAAGCATTGCTCAGGCAGTAAACTCTTTAATGGTTAACTATGTTCAAGCTCCGATAACCCTAACACTAGCTTTGGCAGTATGTTTATCGATATCTTGGAAATTCTCTCTTTTGGTGTCGGTTGCCTTTCCTGTATTGATTCTTCCTATTGTAATCATTGCCAGAAAAATCAAAGCCTTAGCGAAAAGAATACAGAAAAATCAGGATAAATTTTCTTCGGTACTTTTAGATTTTCTCGCAGGCATTGTCACTGTAAAGGTTTTCCGTACAGAATCTTTTGCCTTTAAGAAATATTGTGATCAAAACAATCAGATTGCTAATCTGGAAGAAAAAAGTGCGGTCTATGGTTTGCTCCCACGCCCACTCCTACATACGATAGCTTCTTTATTCTTTGCTTTCGTTGTGATCATCGGTCTCTATAAGTTCAATATTCCTCCTGAAGAGCTCATTGTATTTTGTGGATTACTATATCTTATCTACGATCCTGTGAAGAAATTCGGAGATGAGAATACAACCATTATGAAAGGTTGTGCAGCTGCTGAGAGGTTCTATGAAGTGCTTTCCCACCCCGATCTTCATCATGAGTCTGAAGATAGTCAAGAATTCTTAGGATTAACAAGAAGTATAGAATTTCGAGATGTTTCTTTTTCTTATGATAATGAAAAAGCAGTTCTTAAGGAGTTGAACTTTACAATAAACAAAGGTGAGGCAATTGGTATTGTTGGTCCTACAGGAAGTGGGAAAACAACAATTAGTAAATTATTGCCTAGACTATACGAGATAGCGCAGGGAGAGATTCTTTTAGATGGAATTTCTATCAAAGACTACAGCAAATCTTCTCTTAGAAATCATATCGGCTGTGTTTTACAAAACCCGTTTCTATTTTATGATACTATTTGGAATAACCTTACTTGTGGTAAGGATATTCCCGAAGATGATGTCATTCATGCATTAAAGCAAGCCTATGCTTATGAATTTGTTCAAAAAATGCCCCAAGGAGTACATAGCCTTCTTGAAGAATCTGGAAAAAATCTTTCTGGAGGACAACAACAAAGATTGACTATAGCACGAGCTTTATTGAAAAATGCTTCCATCTTGATTTTAGACGAAGCTACATCTTCTTTAGATGCTATTAGTGAAAACTATATTAAAGAGATCATTGGGCAGCTAAAAGGTCAGTGTACTCAGATAATCATTGCTCATAAGCTCTCCACTCTCGAATACGTAGATCGGGTAATTTATTTAGAGCAAGGTAAGAAAGTCGCAGAAGGAATAAAAGATGAGCTTTTGTCTTCATGTCCTGCTTTCTTAAAAATGTGGGAATTATCAGGAACTAAGGATTGGGAAGCGTCTCCATCTACAAGTTCAGATTTGATTACACCGCTGTCTCTTCGCTGAAGCAAGAATTAGATTTGGCTAGGGATAGAAGTTTCTACAATATCATAGATAGAAGAAGAGAAAGCATAAGAAAGCTTTTCAGCTAATATATTTTTGTGTTTTTTAAGGTATTCCCCACCTTCTTGTATAGTATAATCTGAAGTGATTTTCATCATCATACAATGTAGGTTATGATTTTTGCATAATCTAGCAATGGTATACCCCTCCATATCCACAAGTCGGAATGTTTCATGAAATCCATATTTATAAGGAGCATGGGCAGAAACTAAAGAGGCTCTTGGGAGATTAGGAATAGCTATGACCGCTAATTCAACTGCAGAATCGAGTTGTTTTGGATTGGTTTTGCTAAGCTGAGATACTTTATCGATAGTATAGAAAGTCTGTAAAGGAAGATCTGGACAACAGCTTCCAGCAAAGCCCAAGTTCACACAGGAATCATAATTTTCTAATTCAATATCTCTTAAAGCTTTTATAACGCCCTCTTCTCCCCATTGTTCTAAAAGGATCATATCCATGGCTATAGACATATGTGAATCTCGACATTGATAAAAATTTTTATCAGTTCGCTTGAAAGCAAAATCTTCAATGAGAGATTTAGCTTCGTTTATATCCGCGAGAATAAGAAGAATTTTACAAAGGTAATTAGATAAGGCAGCTGACATAATTTGATAATGTATAAAGAGATTTTTTCCCTGAATTAGATAATACAAGAGTTTCATCATTTACATATGTATCGATGAACTTGCGAATAACTGTGGTATCTTTATTTCTAGAATATTCTAAAGCTTTATTTTCAGAACCTTCAGGATCTTTTAATGCTAAAAATAGAGATTTTCTTAATGCTAGGGTTAAAATATCTATAACAGTTTGTGGAACTGTTTTTGACACAACAAGACATCCTAAAGGTAAGGGAAGTTGTGTTCTCTCCTCCCATAGTTTCCCAAGATCTGCTCTTAAAAATAGTTGTGAATTGTAGCTGAATCTTTCCTCGTGAATGATCACACCTGCATTTACATCATTACGTAAAATAGACGCAAGGATCTCACTATATTTCATAGGGATGAGTTTCGCATCAGGATAGAATATTTTACAGAGTAAATGCGCTGTTGTTGTTTCTCCAGGAGTTGCTATAGATTTTAGAGGTGCTATAGGATCGGAAGCTAATACTAGAGGTCCTACACCATAACCAATAATCGTGCCTACTTCCATAAGAGTATAATTATCGGCAACTTTTGGAAATAACGCTGCCGATATTTTTATTAGAGAAAAGCGATGTTGTAAGGCTAATTCATTTAATGTTGCAATATCTGCAATGGTGATTTGATTTAATAATGAAAAACCTTCATGACGTTCTAAAAAAGAACGAAATAAGAAAATATCATTAGGGCAGGGTGAAAAAGCAGCTGAGAGTATCATGTCATTTGTTTCATTAAGTCAATGGCAGCTTTCATATCTTTATCCAGGTTGCCTTGATTTTCTAACCATTGGATATACGATGCGGGGACCTCAGTTAGAGGTTTGCCTCTATATTTCCCAAAAGGCATTTTAAATGCTTTAGGATGACGGCTCTCTTCCATTAGAGCAAGTACTTGCTCCGCAGAAAGATCTCCTATAAGTGCGGAAAATACATTGTGTAGGGTAATCACATCGTCTAAAGCGCGGTGGGCCTGGTTTTCTGCAAAACCGTATACCTGACGTAAATATTGTAAATTATGTTTAGGCAAGTCTGGGCGGTATTTTTGTGCCCATTTTAATGAATCTATTGTCCTTAAAGATAAAGGCTGTAAGGAATGTCTACGACATTCCTTTTCAAGTAGTGGGAAGTCAAAACTATCATTATTATGTGCAACAAGAATAGCTTCATTTCCGCAAAAATCACAAAATTGCTTGTAGGCTTCAGGAAATTTTGGAGCCGAAGTCACTGTAGATGTAGTAATCCCATGAATTTTTGATGCTTCCTCAGGAATAGGAATTTCAGGATTTACATAGGTGACAAAAGATTCTTTAGTAGCGTTGTTATAGGCAGCAATTTCTATAATACGATCTTTATCTATCTGTGTTCCTGTAGTCTCCGTATCGTAAAAAATTAGTGCTGTCATCAAATCTTCCTAAATTATTCCTGTCTTTCTTTACGTGCTTGTTTTTTCAATTCATCAAGATTCATATTTCCTGAAGAGATCAAGCCTATAGCGTGAGAAAAACTATCGCAAACCAACCTAATTGTGTCGATATATACGCGCAATAATGTTTCATTAATTTCACCATTTAGACAAGGGACTACTAAACGATAGAAAATTAGTCCTTGTTCCTCATCCATTCCGAATCCAGGAATATCGACATCTCTATTTAGTAAGTGGAGAAGGCGTGCTGTAGCTTCTTTTTGGTTGTCATAGAGTTGGTAAGGGAAGTAGCAGATCATCTGAAGAATTTCTCCTTCACTACGAATTACAAAAAATAAAGGCAGCTCGTGATCTTCAGCTTGGATATTGATATAAGTTAATCCACTTTCTCTTTCTAAAAGGGGCTCTAATCCTGCATGTGTGAGATATTTTGATAGATTATTTTGATTTAAAGACCATGTTGTCATTTAAAACACTCCAAATTGTTCATAAAATATGCTTAAAATTCTTTGTCAGTAAGATTAGAGACCTGAGTACTATCTACTTTTTTATTTTTATGAAATTTCCGTATGCTCTTGCTAAGAAAATCAGAAGTATCCGAAGGTCCTTTTTTTTCATTTTGTTGTAGGAGTTCATTGATATCTGTATTTGGAGGAAATTCTGAAAGTAATGTAATTTTTTCTCCTGCTTCTGCAATGACAAGAATTTTGTTTACCACGCGAATAATGTAGATACAAGTTTTTTGATTTAAGGAGCGTCGATCAAGAATCTTGATTGTTGAAGTATTTCCAAAACCTTGACCTTTAGACTTTAGGAACTTCTTAAATGCCCATACTCCAATACCAAATAATGTAAGAAGTAATATTAAAGATCCTAGCATCTTAAACATTTCCAGCTTCATATTTTCTGGAAACATTCCTTGAAGATTTATTTGCTCACTAGAAGCATCAGCAAGAGCAAGATCGTCCATGCAAAATGTTAGATAAGAAAAAATTTTATAAGGCATATTTAAGACCTTTTTGCGTTTCTATAGTCATAAAATAACTAAGAAACAATTTGGTTTTAGGACATTTCACTAACGAATTGTTTTCGATTAGTTCTTTATAAGTTAATGTTCGACAGATTCCAAGAATAAATTAAACTGTAACTTTGTATATTCCTGCAAGAACGATGTAATTAAGATGACTAATTTTGAAATTTAAAAGAATATACTCGAATCGATCTTGAAGGATTTTTAATAGTTTCTTTCTTCATCATATTTTATGTTGATTTTGTTCTTTAGAATAGATGTAATTTTTTAATGATCAGTCTATGTAGATATTGGTATGTGTAGGAAAGTCATGATAAGTTTAAGGGGAGTGGTGGATTGCTTTATGGATAGATTACTGATTACAGATATAGATGGTACAATTACACATCTTCCGCATCATTTAGATCCTGAAATTATTAAGAATTTACATCACCTTCATAATTCTGGATGGAAAATATTTTTCCTTACTGGAAGATACTTTTCTTATGCCAATCAATTATTCAAAGACCTTTCGGTTCCGTATCTATTAGGATGTCAAAATGGTGCTTGTGTTTGGTCGTCTGAAGAGAATAAATTTCTTTATTTTAAAGATATTCCCAATGAGATTTTATATAAATTAGAGATATGTGTGGAAGATGGTGATGTGATTTTTTCCATAGAATCTGGAGCTATGAACCAAGATCGATATTATCGATTTACATCCTGTCCCAGTGAAAAAGAACTCTTGCGTCATTTAGATCCTGTATATTTTCCCTTTGCAAAAGATAGAGAGAGATTAGTAGAGAGTAAAAAGCTTTCTAGAGATTATCCTCATGAAATGTTTGCCGTTGCAAAAATTTTTGGTAAAAGAAGTGAAGTAGAAAAGATACAAGAAAGAATTCACAAATCTAAAGAGTTAGTTGAGAATTTGACTATCACATTCATGCGATGGCCTTTTGATTTTGATTATGCCATCTTATTCATGACAGACAAATCTGTATCTAAAGGGTATGCTGTTGACCGTATTATTGATTTAATCTACGAAGGTCAAAGACCTTTCATTATGGCTTCAGGGGATGATGCTAACGATATTGATTTAATTGAACGTGGAGATTTTAAGATTGTGATGAATTCTGCTCCAAAACACATGCATGGCGTAGCGGATTTTCTTGCCTCCCCGGCGAAAGATTTAGGAATTCTTCCAGCGTGGGAGGCAGGTGTAGAAATGTATCAAAGAATTAAGAATGCTTAGGAAGCATTTCGGGGCCAATTCCCATGATACTTGCTCCATGATCTACATAAAGAGTTTCTCCGGTAATTGCACTAGCTAATGGAGAAACTAGAAATGCAGCGGCGGCTCCGACTTGTTCTGTTGTCATAGGCTTCGGGATTGGAGTCCAATCTAAGTAATAATCTACCATTTGTTCGATAAATCCGATGGCTTTTCCTGCACGGCTCGCTAGAGGACCTGCAGAAATAGTATTTACACGAACTCCCCATTTTCTTCCTGCTTCCCAAGCAAGCATTTTGGTGTCACTTTCTAATGCGGCTTTCGCTGCACTCATACCACCTCCATAGCCGGGTACAGCACGTGAAGAGGCTAAATAAGTTAAGGAAATACAGCTACCGTCGGTATTCATAATGGGTCCAAAATGTGCTAACAAGCTAACCAGAGAATAACTGGAAGTACTTAATGCCGCTAGATAGCCTTTACGTGATGTTTCTAAAAGCGGTTTAGAAATTTCCGGACTGTTAGCTAGAGAATGGACTAAAATATCAATATGACCAAAATCCTTCGTAATCTCTTCAACAATCTCAGAGATAGTATACCCTGAGATCCCTTTGTAGCGTTTGTTTTCTGCAATATCTTGAGGAACATCTTCGGGTTTATCGAAACTGGCATCCATGGGGTAAATTTTTTTGATTTCTAGGAGACTTCCGTCGGACAATTTCCTTGATTCATTAAACTTTCCTAAATCCCAAGATTGGGAGAAGATTTTATAAATAGGTACCCAAGTTCCTACGATGATAGTAGCTCCTGCTTCTGCTAATATTTTAGCGATTCCCCAGCCATAGCCCTGATCATCACCAATACCCGCTATAAAAGCTACTTTGCCAGTTAAATCGATCTTTAACATGTGCCAACCTTATTTCTAAGTCCATATTGATATGGGGAGGTTAGCAGATTCCTTATTATTACGAAACTCTTTGAAAATCTGCTTTGGTCATCAATCATCAAAGCATTTTTCTTTATTCATTTTCCTGATTGTCAACTAAAATTTTTATTTACATTTTAATTTCACAACCATAAACTCTCTGCCCCTTGCCCAAGTTTGCAAGGAAAATCCTATGTTTAGTGTGATCTGTAAGTGAATAGGATAAAATTAAAATAGGAGAAAAATCATGGCATTTCCATTAGGGAATATTCGTTCTTTTTTAGGTTTTGGAGAACCTCAAGAAGAACCAAATGTTACAGAGAACACATCACTGGTTTCTACTGTTGCTGAAACAGCGTTGACTAATTCAACTACACCATCTAATTCGCAAACATCACCAAGTGCTTCTACGGTGACCTCTTCTGTTTTTATTTCAGAAGCAGGGGATGTTGCTATGGCTGCGGCTAACGTAGCTTTATCAGCTTTAGATGCGAGCTTGGAAGATATTTATGTAGATATGGATCCGATCAAACGTGACAGCGCATCACAAACAGATCAAATAATTTGTGAAGAATTTTTAAAAGAGATGTATGGAGATCAAGTTGTTTTGCGGGATCATGATAGAGAATTTGTTTCAGCTCGTTCTGCTTCATGTGGGGCGGATCTTTTTGCAAGATCTTCGATACTCACGCAACCTCGTCCAGCAAGTATGGAGTGTTTAGACGATATCTCACTTTTTGAAGATACTGAAACAACACCTTTAACAGGCACAGAAGAGACTAAGTCTCCTATACTACGAACACAAGTTTTTGGTTTTTTCATAGATCTTTTAAAACAAGATTTACTTCACGATAATATTAGTGGTGGTAGAGTCAAAGCACTCTTCGATCATCTATCTGGAGGTATGACACGAAAAGAATACGAAGAGTTATTGGATTTAATTAAAGAAGGAGATTTCACCTCTACACAAGACATCAGTAAGTTTTGCGATATATTTATGTCGACACCTGTATTTAAATCTTCAAATGAGCTACAGACCTTATTCACATTCTTCAAAGGAGAAGGTGGTTCTGTTACTTTAGTGATGTTGCATGAATTAATGGGTGTGTTAACACAAACGTTTGGTCTGCCACTTCCTGAAGGATTGGGTTCTTTTTTTCTTGCGCTCAAAAATTTATATGAAACTACACATCCCGGTGGGGAATCGAACATAGCTGCTGCAGTATCTATTATTTCTTTAGTTTCCGGAGTATTACAAAGTGAAACAACTCGTCGTGTTATGCAATCATGTTACGATGGTTGTGCAGATTCCTGTTCAGGAAATTGTGGTTGTGCGGGTTGTGGATGTGTTGATGGTGCTGTAGGTTGTGGAAGCTTTGGTTCATTCTTATGTGGTCTTTTTGCAGGATGCTTCAGTTTAGATACGCGTAGGGGCGGTATTACAGAAGAGGAGTTTAAGAAGTTAGAAAGTAAATACAGTTCAGCTGTCGTTTTGATTGCTTTAAATAATTTGGGTGTAAATACGGTAGATCTTCTTGCTGGTAAGCAAGTAACATTACCTAATTTAAATCAAATTAAGTCCGAATGCGAATCTACTTCTAAAGATCTTAACCGTATTATCAAAAGTAAAACTAAAGAGATGTGGGGCGAGGCTGCATGCAATTACTCTAATCTTTTATCTCATCCAGTTCTTAAAGAGGGAATTATTGCAGGTTTATCCAATCATCATATCGTTATTAATGACAATAGATTGCGAGCAAAAGTGCTTATCGATTGTTCTTGGGGATCTCATGGATTTGTTTCGACTAACGAACCTTTTGATTCGTCAAGATTAGTAGGTTCTCTTACTTCTCTTGTGGTTATGAAACGTGGGGAGACAGTGCATCGTAGATTGGGTGCTACTGATGCTTCTGATGTTATGACTTGCGTCTCTAGAATTCTTTCAGCAGCTGTATCTACGGGAAATAATATTTGGTTATCTACCGAGGACCTGATGACACTGGTTTGTATTGTTTTAGCCTACAGAAATCTTTCTGTTGTTGATGGAGAAGGCTCTGAGAGTACTAGAATCCATGATGTTCAAGAGATCAAAGACCTATTCTCCGTAGTTGAGGAGAATCGTATTCGAGTAGAAAGGAACAAGCAAAGTGATATCAGAGCCAGTATAAATACTTCCGTTCTATATGCGCGTATAGCTCGGAATGCATCTAAGAGAGAAAATAACTATAGAGTTTTGAAAGATAGAGCAAGGACTGAAGTTAGAGATAATCTTGTTATTAAGATGTCGATGCCATGGATGAGGGCTTCAGGTTTAGTTTTAAAGAATGCTTCTGGAAAAGCATACGATGAGGTTGATCAACCTGTTGTGAGATCTCCAAGAGCTTCTGGAGGTATCTATGTTGCTCAAGAGTATAGAGAAACTTCTGTATAACTTAAGTATATTAAATCATTTTCGAAAATAGCTAAGACTATTTTAAAAACCAACAAATCCGAGCATGTAGTAACTCAATCACAGTTGTTTATAGGCATCTCAGCCGTAAAGGATACTGAAATAAACAACAAAAATGGCTATTACATGCTCATTTCTTTAAAAATTCAAATTTTTTCTATACATTTCGTTTCATCTTATCTAATCTCCCATGCGCTAATTTTTTAAAAATCAATGACTTTGGGTTTTTGCCCTGTGTTTTTTGTTTTAGTTAAGGAGAATAAAAATGACATCGCCTACAGGTAGAGGTAATACGAATCCTGGTTTTATTTTTGATGATGGTAGTTCAAATACTGGTGGAAATTCTACTAGAGTGGGAGGAGATAGATCACAGGGGACAGGAGGGGTCAGAGGGATAGCTGCTGGTATTTATGATTGGTTTCAACATGGTCGTTCTTCTGGAGGAAATATCACGTCACAGACTGATGGAGCTTCTCGACCTAATCCTCCAGTAATTACAGCACAACCAGGTCCTAGTGGTGGTGTAAATACTTCTGCGAATATTCAAACGCTTTTAGGTTTGCTGACACAAGGTGGTACGGCTCCAGCTCCAACCTCTACTCCTATTCCGGCTCCAACCTCTACACCCGCTCCTAATGTGGATCCTAGTATGCAAGCGCTTTTAAATTTACTCGCGCAAGCTACAGGAGGCACAGTAGCAACACCTAATCCGTCTCCGACGCAACCTATGGTGCCTATTGTTACCACACAACCTGTACCTGGGATTACCATACCACAAGCAAATGCGCCGACTCCTGGAGTACAAGCGCTTTTAACTTTACTCACACAAGCCACAGGAGGCACAGTAGCAACGCCTACACCAGCTCCTTTGCCAATACCTGTGATGACGCAACCGGTTGCTGTAGGAAATCAAACTCAACAAATGCTTCAGACACTTTTAAGTTTATTTGCACAGAGTCCTGGTGGTATTTCTGGTCAAGGTTCGCAATTGCTTATAGGTTTACTTCAAGGTGTTGCATCTACCTCGGGTCCTTACCAGCAAGGTGCGCAATCTATTTTGAGCTTACTTCAGGGACAAAATGGCGCAGCTTTGCAGCAAGGGCTTGGAGCTTTAGCAAACTTAGTAAGCGGTCAGGGAACCACTTCGTCTAATATAGGAACAGCCGTACAGGCATTAAGTGGGTTAGCGGGTTTGGCAGGTCCCGCAGGTGTTGCTGTAGGCTCATTAGCTTCTATTATTGCTGCTGCTGCAACTAGCGAGTCTGCGCGTCGAGGTGGACGGTTCTGCTATGATAACTGCCATACATGTTGTGAGGGGAATTGTTGTTGTCCTCGATGTGGATGTAGTGATGGACAATGTGGTTGTGGAAGTTTGGGAAGATGTTTATGTGGTCTATTCGGAAATTGCTGCGGTGTGCAAGTTGATTCAAGAAGAGCTTTAGAGAAAGAATTACAAGAAATAGAGGATGAGTTCGGTGATTCTATATTTTTGATGGCATTAAGCAATCTAGGTATGGATACCGTGGGTCTCTTATCTGGAAGTACAGCTTTGACACTTCCTTCTATGGATAGGATTCGAGAGGAATGCAGGAACTGTTCTAGAGATCTTCCAGGGATTTTAAAAAATAAAACAAATGCTATGTGGACAGCTGCTGCACAAGGATATCGCGATGTTTTAAAAAATACATTTTTACGAGGGTGTTTTGTCTCTGGAATGGCAAGTAGCTGCGATATCAATACCAATCAATTAAAAGATTGTATACGCGTACTCCATAAATGGGGAGGAGATGGAGGTGTTATAGCAGCATCACAGTTTGATATGGAAAGGTTAGCTCTTACTCTTCCAGAACTTACCGTCACCTCGCGTCGCAATCCAGCAGTAGGACCTCTAGGTGTGATTACAGCTGCAGCTGTAATGCAGGATTTAGGAAAGATTTTGATGAAAGCATCTCATGGAGGACGACAGATTTGGATCAATGTAAATGATTTGATGACTCTCGTATGTATGATCCTTGCTTATCGAGGTATCTGCGTTGTTTCTGATGCTGTAGATCCTGAAAGAGCAAGGATATATGAGAGAGGTAGAATACGACAGTTGATCATTGACGTAGATAATCGTCGATTAATGAATGAGCGTAATCGTGGACCTGCTCCTTACGTTCCCTCCATAAATCCTTACGCAGATCTAGCAGCGAGATGTTTCGCTGAACACGCTCAACGTGCTGAGAGAATGAGAAATCCTGGAGATGCATCTAGACAACAGCTGTTAACAAGCCTATCTAGTAGATGGATGTTAGCAGCAGGTATTACTCCGACGACTCCTGTTACAACACAACCTCCAGCTTCAACAGCTCCTATAATTACACGTGCTACAGTTAGCGGATTGAGAGCAACGCCACCTACAGGAGAGGGACAAAACGAACGTAATTATGATGAGGAAGGCGCACGCCCTCGAGGAGGCAATGGCACTAATCAAGGAGGAAATAATCAGGGACAAGGGGGAAACGGCAACAACAATAGAGGAGGTAATACCGGAGGTGTAACAGAAACTCGAGTTTAACTTTTCTGTAGTAGGTGGGGGACTACTTCTCTAGGATCTCCTGATGGGGATGCTATAACATCTACCTTTTCTTGAGAAAATGGCGATGTAAAGGTTAGGCTATGTGCGTGGAGTAGAGGACGAAATACATTTTTCGGTTGTTCTTTCCTACCATAATCTACATCCCCAACAACCGGATGACCGAGAGTTTGCATATGTAGACGAATTTGGTGTGTCCTTCCTGTAATTGGCTCACAGCGCATTAAAGTATAGTGTTTATAAGTACACAACACCGACCAATTTGTAATTGTTAATTTCCCAGAATCTTTATTTGTATTTCCAAAAATTACAGCACCGCAACGGCGCAACTTAGGAGCAGTATAAGAAATTAACGTACCTGAAGATTTTTTTGGATGACCAAAAACTAAAGCAGTGTATTGTTTATGTATTTTTCGTTTCTTGAACAGTTCCGCGAGGGCATTAGCAGAATTTGCATTTTTGGCAAATAGGATACATCCCGTGGTATCTCTATCCAGCCTATGGACTATATTGAATCCGGTTATTTTTGCTAGATTTTCCGTAGAGATATGCGAAGGTTTGTCGTAAATACAACAATTTAGATCTTCCCAAAGAATTTTTGGCTCTGATCTTATTTGCAATGTTAAAGTAATGCAATCTCCAGGTTGAACTTTATAAGATTCGAACCTTTCCAAGTGACCGTTTACACGACAACCGTGATAACGAACCGAATTAAGAATGATATGTTTTTTATAATCGGGAAGCCGAGAACGTAAGAAAGATGATAATCTTTCTACATCATCAGCAACCCATGAGAATTCTTTCATAAAGTAGCAAAATTTAGAACTTAGGTAAAATTTTACGAGAATTTGTATGGCAAAGATAGCTTTTTCTGAAAGAGCAAAGAAATTTCCTGTGGAAAAGTTAAAAAAATGGTTTGCAGATAATAAGCGTAGCTTCCCATGGCGAGACAATCCTTCACCGTATAATGTCTGGGTTTCCGAAGTGATGCTCCAGCAAACTCGAGCAGAAGTAGTAGTAAATTATTTTCTTGAGTGGATGGAGAAGTTTCCTACCATAAAAGCATTAGCTACGGCTAAAGAAGAAGACGTGATTAAAGCTTGGGAAGGTTTAGGTTATTATACTCGAGTGCGGAATCTTTTGGATGGAGCTCGCATGGTGATGAAGGATTTCGGAGGAGAGCTTCCTGACGATCCTTTAGATTTAATGCAGATAAAAGGATTGGGTCCATATACAGTACATGCCATTTTAGCTTTTGCTTTTAAAAGGAGAACAGCTGCAGTAGATGGCAATGTTTTACGGGTAATTAGCAGAGTATTTTTAATAGATGCTTCTATAGATTTAGAATCTACTAAAACTTGGGTATTTAGAATTGCCTTATCTCTTTTGCCCGCTAAAGATCCGCAGATAATTACCGAAGCTTTGATAGAGCTTGGAGCATGTATTTGTAAGCGTGCTCCGAAATGTGAAATTTGTCCTTTAAATACTATGTGTGGTGCTTATAAAGAAGGTCGGCAAAAATCTCTTCCTATACGCCATGCTAGGAAAAAAATTGTTACATTATTTCGTTGGGTAGCGATTATTCTTTATGAAGATGCTATCGTTCTTGAACAGAGAAAACCTGAGGAGATGATGGCTGGTTTATACGAATTTCCTTATATAGAGGTTGAGTCTTTTGATGATCTTTCGGATATAGAAGGGCTTATCCAAGAAATGGAGGAACGTGTGGGAACTCCGTTGGTATTTTATGGAGAATTGGAGGAACAACGTCATGCCTTTACCCATTATAAGGTACGTCTTATTCCAAGAATCTT
Source organism: Chlamydia crocodili (assembly GCF_018343815.1). Lineage (NCBI taxonomy): Bacteria > Pseudomonadati > Chlamydiota > Chlamydiia > Chlamydiales > Chlamydiaceae > Chlamydia > Chlamydia crocodili. The sequence continues at coordinate 1,008,778 of NZ_CP060791.1, forward strand.
CCGTGCAAAATCTAAACCAAAATCTGAATTTCTCTATCCTATAGAGATCTTAGATTCTTTGCCTTTTTCTTCCGGACATAGGAAAATAAAGGGCTGGTTATTAGAAAATGCTTATACTCTTTCTAATCCTGAACTTGTGAAGGTTTAAGTTCATGAAAAATAAAGACTTTTCTCAATTGATAGAGCTTGTTAGAAAAATGGTCTCAGATGGTATCTGTCCTTGGACAGATCATCAGGATTTTGATTCCATACTTAGTCATATTCTTCAGGAGTGTAGGGAGCTTTCGGAAGCTGTTCATGAGGGATATCCTGTCAAGGAAGTCACCTCGGAAGCTGGGGATGTTCTTACTCTTGTGTTGTTATTGTGCTTCAAGATGGAATTTCTAGGAATGTCTTCGGTAGATGCAATTATTACTGAAGCCCTTGCTAAAATTCGTCGTCGTGCTCCTCATGTTTTCGATCCAAGTAAAACAATTTCTTATGAGGAAGCGAGAATAGCATGGGCTCTTGCTAAACTCGAAGAGAAAAGTGAAAAATAGGAAGTTCTAAGGGCTTTCCTCTTTAGTAAAATTCACTGAGTATGATATCAAAGAGCAGTAAGTTGGGGACCTTTTAAGAGAAGAGACCTACGAACCGGGTCAGGACTGGAAGGTAGCAGCCCTAAGAAGAGCTTTCTTTTGCTAGAAGTGCTTCTCCAGCTTACTCTTTTTCTTTTTCAATTTTATACCGATAACATTCCGATATTTGTAACGTTGAATAGTATATGCAATACTATAGGCGCAGCGATATGACGTTCTTTTTCATAAAGAAATCCCGTAAATAGAGAAAAAATTAAAAGAACAGGGACAAATATCAAGCTCCCCCAGGAATGCTCCACATGGGTAAGAGCAAAGATTACTGAAGAATATAAAAGAGCATAAACTCTATTCATTTTATTTTTCAGAAAGGTTTGTAGAAAACCTCTGAAGAATATTTCCTCAGCAAAAGGAATTAAAATTCCTAAACTTAGAATAAATCCACGATCATACACTGTAGATGTCAGAGTATCTTGGACTTCCTGAGTGAGTGTTTGTTCTTGTAGAGACTCCATAGGTAAGATCAGCATTAAGCCTTTATTCAGCACCAAACCAATGATTTGAGTAATAGGGATTACAATAATCCACATTCGTATTGCAGAGAAAATTGCTCCTAAAAATGTTGCCTCGGGCTTATTCCCTGAATAAATTACACTACGTGTAACTTCAATAGGTAATCCTAGAAGATAAAAAATGTAAGCAGATGCTAGAAAGATCCCGTGTAGCGAACGAGCGGTGATATCAGAATGTGATCCTGTAATAAAAGGAATCAATCCAGGAAGAAACAAAAGGGCAACGCCGACAAGAATATGCCGTAGTTGTAATGGGTTTTTTTCTGAGGGTTTTGGCCAGGTAAAAAAATTTCTCGATACAACAGCTGCTAGAGCTAGAAATATAAGAAGGAACAACCAAGAACGAATCATAAATTACGAATAATTTGCACAGACATAACCTTCAACTCTGGCAACGACTTCTCGAAATAAACGGTGATGCATAAGCCCCATAGGTGTAGATTCGAAATGTTTCGTTTGCCATCCGTAACGATGATAATCGCTTGCGGTTGTAGCGAGAGGTTGGCTAGATTCAATGATTTCTTGATAGATCATTGAAACCTTATTATGACGAATATCGAAAACACGAACACGAACAGAGGCTGTTATAGAGTCGTGGCCAAACATATCTTGTGATGTTTTCTGCTCTAAAAGTTCTGTAGCTACCACAAACTCTGCTGGAAGAAATTCAACTATTGCTTGTGGAGAAAACTCAGGAACCACAGGAGAATAAAATTGTGAGATGACCTGTGCAGATGCAGAATGTTTAATTAGAAATAACCTTTCAGAAGAATGGAATCTCTTGCCAATTTCTTGAGTGAATTCCGCTTGTAAATTCCATGGAAGTACTTCAGAGACTTTTCCAGAACGGTAAAATACTGGCAACATAGCAACAACACCCTTCGCCTTACTTCCTGATTTGTAAAGCTTAGGATGATAGCTCCCCGATGCTGGTAGAGAACAGCTAGATAGGTTTATAGACAAAAGTCCACAAGAAACTAATAAGAGGAGTTTTCGCATAATTGCTGTCCTTATATTAACGAATACCGTTTACTCGGGTATTGAATTTTACTTTTGTAAAGCGCCCCATTCTTTCAAAGGAATTCGTGTTTTCCTATGGATAGGGATACTGAGTTATTGTTCCTGTTAAGTTATAACAAAGAAAAAAATAAAAACAAGTCCCGAAATTATAGAAAACCCTAGATTCATTCTCATAGGTTTTCGTTATTTTACTTGAGAAGATTCTTTCTGATGATAGGAACAAGGACAATCCCATTCTTTAGGAATTAGTGTGCATCCGGGAATTAATAGCGCAGGGGATGAGAATACAAGAATAGAAAGAAACCATTTCATTACTATACTTATCCTTAACGTTGTCTTTTTCTATCTGTTCATAAGCGCAAGAATACTTTTATGCAAAGTCTATTTACATGTTTATTTGGAATAAATTTAATCTTTTTTAGATGTGCATAGGGATAATCTGAGAATAATAAAAAAATGCCCGTAATCTTACGGGCATAATTTTCTTAACAAAGAAAAATTTAGACAGAACCTTTAGGTTAACTAATCCTCAGTTTCAGTAGAGGTAGAGGATGACTGGTCTGTATTTTCAGAATTACTTGTACCACCAGTTTGATTTGTGCCAGTATTGTTTTCTACATCAGATTCATTATCTGAATCTTCAGTTTCACTAGTGTTTCCAGAATTTTCAATTTTTGAGGAATTTTCTACATTGTTGTTTTCCCCATCACCAGTTTTTTTAGAACCATCAATGCCCTGTTTGTCCTCATTAGTGGGAGGTTTTTTATTTTCATCTACAGGTGTTTTTGAATCGTTCTCTGGTGTCGGTCCCCCATCTAGACTTAGATCTTTTTTCATTTTGTCTATATCTATTCCTTTAGGACCTGGTAATGCAGGAACCTGTAATTTAGACTCCAAATAGGAGCGGTGTTGATGAATTGCCATTAATAGAACTATAGCAGAGAGTATTGCGCCTACTGGTAAGGCCCAAAGTCCACCAACTCCAGTTACAATGGCGCAGATAATGCCAATTGCAGATAGTAAGGCAGCGGCTACTATAACGACTATAGATAGAATATTGGATCTTTTTATTTTTTTCTCAGTGTCTGAAACTAGCTTATCAAAATCAGTCTTTTGTGTGGAAGAGAGGTCAGTTATATGTTCTTTAGTTGGTGATGGAGGTACAGATGATGTCATAATTTTCACCTAAATTAGTGTTGATTGCAGACATTCTAGGGGAATTTATGATTTTAAGTCTTTTAATTAGTGAGGTTTAGTTTATTTTATTTTCTTTTTCCAGAGAAATAACACACTAGTTTAAGAAGCGCGCTTTGCTTTGTTAACTGCTTATTGCTAACGGTTTTATGTAATGCTCTGGTGAATGGCTTAATTGAATTTCGTGTTGGGTCTACACAAGATTTATAAAGAATTTGGAAATAAAAAAGGAACCGCAGATATTCATCCGGGTTCCTTAACATTCTTACTTATAGTAAATGTTTTACTGTTGTTTAAGAAGATCAGCTCCTAATCCCTCAGTAAAACCTGGCTCAGTATTAGCAAATCCTAGCACTGGAGGGCTGGAAAAAGAGTCGTCACCAAAAGGTATAAAAGAGAGTTTGGGTCGTGCTCTATAAATTACTAGAACCAAAATTACGGAAAGAACGAGAGCAGCTACAGGTATGGCCCATAGACCCGCAATCCCTGTAACAACAGCGGCCGCTATACCCGCAGCGGATATTAATGCTGCAGCCACAATCGTAACGATAGATAAGGCTTTCGCCTTTCTTAATCCTCTATGATAAGCTTCGGGAGTGATAAAACTCTGTGGTTTTACCGCTACATCCGGAGTTAAGGAAGATGTTGAAGATGCTGAAGATAATGACATGCTTTTATCCAAAAATTAAAACTATTAATTACATTATTTTAACAGAAAATAGATTTTAAGTCTTTTAATATTGGTTATTTAGTTTGATTTAATCTTGTGGAAAGAAGAGAGGAGGTTCTATAGGCATGCCTTCCTTCCTTACAACAACAATTGTTAAGAATATGTTAAGATTTCTCTCTGCAAATTCTTGAAGGGCAACGACGAGAGCGGCTTTTGCGGCTTTTAGATGCAAGTTATCCATAGGGAGGATTTCGTCATCATAGCGATCTCTTCGATTTGGCTCAGAGAATAATAGAGGGATTTGCACCATGGTTGCAGGAATCTCTCCAGAAATCGCCTCTTCAAAACATTTTATATAGGCTTCTTTACATGCATGGAAAGCTGCTCTTGGATCATAATTCTCTGGTGTTAGTGGGTTATAGACGTGAGAGAAGTAAAAAGGTAGGCCAGTATTGGGAAGATTTCTTACCCCCTCATTAGTTTCCCAGATACATTTTTTTGAACAGGTACCCGGAGTTAGTATAGTGTTATCACTTGAGATTTGTTTCGCTCTATCCCAGCAGTCAAGGCTTACAGTCCTATAGAAAGAGTAGCGTCCCCAAAACAAGTCTCCTCTATTCATTTCCGCATCAGTGGGATTTACCATCATTAATGTGCATTCGGAGGTTGTTCTGGGTTCGGTGACATCGCCAACAGTGGAGATCAGGATAATTCCTGGGTTGCTATTTAGCCGCCAAGCAGCTTGCTGCACGCTATCTGGAAGAGGGCGTATTTTATAGGGAAGGCTACACCATCGAGACTCTGTCCACATAGTTGTTAATAAATCATCGTATTTAGGTATTACGAATGGTATGCGTACGGTAGATTCCTCATCAATTGGACTATTTGCTTCTAGGGGTAGTCCTGGAAAGATAAAAGGCGTTGGCTGTATGGCTATAGGATCGGATTGTGTATTTATTAAATCTAGAAGGCAACAAAAAACCATCAAAATAGAGGCCAAAGACAAGATCACGACAGATGCTGCTAGTGGGAATGCTATAGCGAGGACGATTCCTGATAAAATCAAAACTCCGGCAAGGCCCAGAATACATCCTACAAGTCTTTTCTCATATTTTTTTAAAAATTGAGAACAAGTTCTCGATGCATCAACATCATGAGGAGGAATATCTAGTTTTAAAGATGTTGGTTGTATTGACATTTGTGATTTTGGATTATGAGAAGATTCTATTTTAGCGGGAGTCTGTTAAAAGATACCCTACTTTAACTAACTATTTCCTATAACGAGGTAATTATAACTCAACCTTTTCTATTTTAGCTAATTAGTATTAATTTATATGTAAGAAAGTAAGGAAATCTAAATATAAAAATTTCTCTAAATATTGTCATTTTGGTATATCCCAGAGGGAATACCAAATTATAATTTTCTATTGATTGAACCAATCAGTTTCAGAGAATCTCTAATTTTTTATCTGTGTTTAGTAATTTATAGTTTCCATGCAAAATACTGTAGATTTCGATTATTTTGGTCTAAGCGATATTGGGATGGTGCGCTCTAGGAATGAGGATTTCTGGCAGGTAAACCTTTCCTTAGGAGCTGTTGCCATTGCAGATGGTATGGGAGGATGTTTAGGAGGCGATGTAGCTTCTCATGAAGCTATTTTTAGCTTAATGGAATTGATTAACGCCAAGCAATCCCAGCTAGAAGAGTTTAAGGATGATCAGTATCGAGAAATATTAAGGGTAATTCTTTCCAAGGTTAATGGTTTGATTTATGAGCATGGTCTCATGGAATCACGTCTTCAGGGTATGGGAACTACGTTGAGCTTCATGCAGTTTCTTAGGGAAAAGGCGTGGTTGCTTCATGTCGGAGATAGTAGGATTTATCGCTTGCGTGGTGAGAAGTTTTCCTGTTTGACAGAGGATCATTCTCTAGCAAATCAATTGAAAAATCGTTATGGGCTTTCTAAACAATCGGATAAGGTGTATCCTTATCGGCATGTTCTGACTAATGTTTTAGGAAGTCGTCCCTATGTGACCCCCGATATCCGGGATATTTCTTATGAAAAAGAAGATTTGTTTGTCTTTTGCTCGGACGGCTTGACAAACATGGTTTCTGATACAGATATGCGGGATATTTTACTTCAATCTACGACTTTAGAAGAAAGTGGAAATATTTTGATTTCCTTAGCCAATAGTCGTGGGGGATCTGATAATGTTACCGTGGTGTTAGTCAGAATACAGTAGCATCCGATTTAAGGAACTGTATAATGATCTACTTGGATAACAATGCCATGGCTTTTTTAGAGCCAGGTCTTTTGCAATTTCTACAACAACTCTTCCATGAGGGGGTCTATGCTAATCCTTCAAGTATACATGGTCCAGGGAAAAAATCTCGGAAGATAATTCACGAAACAACAACATTAATTCAGAAGACACTGTCTTTTTCTGGGCAGGTAATTTATACTTCGAGTGCTACGGAAAGTTTAAATTTAGCTATTGCGAGTCTTCCTAAGGGAAGTCATGTGATTACATGCAGTTGCGAACATCCTGCGATAATAGAGCCTTTAAAAAATACCAACCTTCTCGTTTCGTATTTAGATCCCCAGCTTGGAAACTGTACAATTAGTCCTGAGCAAATAGAAGCTGCTATTATACCAACCACCTCAGCAATCGTATTGGGATGGGCAAATAGCGAGATTGGTGCGAAAATAAATATAGAAGTAATTGCTAATATTGCTAGGAAGCATAATTTACAATTTATCGTAGATGCTACAGCAATCATTGGTAGAGAAAAGGTAACCATTCCTCAAGGTGTCTCTATGGTTGCTTTTAGTGGACATAAGTTTCACGCTTTATCGGGAATAGGAGTTCTTCTTATAGCTCCAGGATTTAAAGTTTCTCCCTTGCTTTGGGGAGGTGGTCAGCAAGGAGGTATACGTTCTGGAACAGAAAACCTCTGGGGGATTGCTTCACTATACTATATTTTCAATATTCTTATTGAAAAACAAGAAGAAATAGCTTCAAAAATTTTACGATATCGCACTTACTTCGAGGCGTGTTTAAAAAAGCGTATTCCTGAGATTAGAATTCATTGCGAGCGTCAACCCCGTGTGAATAACGTTTCTGCTATTGCTTTTCCCCCATTAGAAGGTGAGGTGATGCAAATAGCTTTAGATGTTGAAGGTGTCGCCTGTGGTTATGGATCCGCATGTTCTTCGGGAGCAACTACAGCTTTCAAATCTTTAGTTGCTATGAAAATTGATCAGGATATATCGCTAGCTACTTTACGATTTTCTTTCTCTCATTTACTAACACAAGAAGATCTTGATTTATCTATAGAGAAGATTATAAAGATAAGTACGCATTTGAAAAGTGCTTGGTAAAGTTACGAAAGTAGATTTTTGATAGAGACGCTTTTGATTCCATATAGCGATACTTCTTTAACTTCTAGAAGAAGATTATCGGTAATTACTGAGGTTCCAATTTCTGCAGGAGTATCAAGTAATTGTAAAACTAGCTGCGCTAGAGTTTCTACTCCATAACGCGTAAGTTCAATTCCCAACTCTTTCTGTAGATCTTTTAAAGGTGTATTCCCAGGAAATGTTCTTTCTATTAAAGAGACAGTTTTAGGTTTTAATTGAGCAATATTTGATGTGTTAAATAGAATTTTAAAAATTGCGTTTAGACTGAGAATACCCATGGGTTCTCCAGAAGAATTCAATACAACAGCTACGCTAGAGCGGTTATCTCTGAATTCTTTTAGGATGCGTATCAGTTTAGATTTTGCTGTAATAAACCATGGTGAATGGAGGTTATGAATTAATGCATCATCAAGATTTTTATTCACAAAATCTTTAGGCAGCGCTATCCCTATCACATTTTTACGTACCTTGTGGTATACGGGGATAAACTCCATGTCAGTATTTTTTATCTTCCGACATAAATCTTTAACATTTGCTGTAGAAGGTAACATTGTCACCAAATCTAGGGGTTGACATACCTGTTCTGCAGATGTTGCACTTAAAGAGAAAATATTTGTGGCAATAACATTGAAATCTTGTTCTTCATGATGCGTCTCTAAGGCTTTTTGAAATTCGTCACGACTTAATGTTGAGTTTAACTTCTCTTTTTTTATTTTTAGTAGATAGTAAATTCCTTCTGTAAGACTCCCTATGAATTGAATTAATGGATAAAATAGATAATGAGAATAATACAGTATAGGAGCTCCCCAAAGCGCTAACCTCTCAGGAATTTTACGTGATATTGTTAAAGGGAAAAGCTCAGCAAAAATTACGACAAGAAATATCTGAGTAAAAGGGGCATAATCCGGAGAAAATCCCAGAGCTTTATAACAATTCCTGGCTGATTCAGAACCAATTTGAAGAGCTATATTCACTCCAAGCATTACTGTCCCAAATAAACGATAAGGACGACGAATAAGAAAATTAATATAGCGTGCTTTCTTATGATCTTTTGTTAGATAGTATTGCAAGCGTACACGATTGAAGGAAACGCAAGCCATTTCCATCATAGAATAGAATCCTTGAAGAACAATACATAAAAAATTGACCCCAAGCCAAAAGAAAGGAGAATCAGTCATGCATTTTCCTTATATACACTCGGCGTATGCGATTAGGGGCCGCGTCCAAAACTTGAAACATAAGATTGTTCCAAGTGAGTTTTGTTCCCGTAATTGGAATAGATTCCATCTGTTCAGTTAACCATCCTCCTAAAGTTGCACTATTGTTATTTGTAGGGAGATTGATATTGAAAATCTCACTGAGGTCGCTCAGTTCTAAAGTGCCTGCTGCGATAATAACATCTTTCCCCGACATTGTATAAAGAACTTTTTCACTTCGTTGATCAACGATTTCTCCAGAAACAATCTCAAAGAGATCTTCCTGAGTAATTAATCCTTCGATCGAACCATATTCGTCAATGATCATGCCTAAAGTCTCATCTTCAGCAGCAAGATGACATAGAGCAGTTTTTGCTGATATTGTCTCAGGCATATAATAAGGCTTATTCAATAAAGGCAACAGGTCTTCGGATGACTGTAAGGGTTTACCGTAAAGTAGCAAAGCTTTCGCTGTGCAGATTCCTAATAGATTTTGTAAATTGTCATTACATACAGGAACTCTCGAACAATGTTGCTGAGAAAATAGATCATAGAGATTGTCGAGGGGTGTTTGAATGTCATAGAATAAAACATCTTGACGAGGTTTCATGCGCTCTTTAACACTACAATCACTAAGAGAGAGATAACCGTATAGCAGACGACTTTCATCCTGATTAACAACACCAAAGTCTTTGCAACTTTGTAAAACCTCCTTCAATTCCTGAGGTTGGATAATATCTACCTTCTGAGATGAAAGAATCCATTGTACAATATAGTTAATCCCACTGATTGCCCAGTAAAGTAAAGGTCGAAGCGCCTTTGTAAATACTAAAATAAGAGGAGCAACAAAAGCGGCTATCTGTGTGTTAAACGGAAGAGCTACTGCCTTAGGTAAAATTTCACATAAAATTAGAGTTAAAGCTAAAGGGAAACCAACAATAAGTAACCACGAAGCTTTGTCGCCAACAAGTATAGCTACACAGTTTTGAATCCCAATATTCAATCCGATATCAAGAAAGATTAGGGTAATGAGTAAATGGTGGGGATGAGAAAGTAGAGAAGCTACTAACTGCTGCTTTTTATATCTAGAGCGCTTGTAATGAGAAATTAAAGAGGTTGGAAGAGAGAAAAGAGCTATCTGTGATAACGAAATAAATCCAGAACACAGGGTAAAACATATGATTAAAAAAATCAGAACAGTAGAAATCATGCTTGTGTCTCAATCCATGCTCTTCGATTCTATAATCGGAGAGAAACATACTTTAGTATAGCCCTTAGGAATTAATCCTAGTCTACGAATTAAAGCAGATTCAATCACCGCAGGATCATCCCAATGTTGAATATGCAATCGAAGTTCTTTTTGCTCTTCTTCAGCATAAAGGATTTTCTCTTGTAGTCCTGATACACGCTTTTGTAAACGTATTTCCTCTTGTTTCAGTTCATGAATAGCGCGGTCATACATAAACCCACTAATAAGCATGCAGAGGATTAACCACCAAGAGTTAACCACAATTTCTTCAAGGCATGTCTGCCAGTGAACTTTTTGCATCTTCTAACTTTAAACAAACGGAACAGTAATTCCCTGCTGTTTTTGATACTTACCTTTTCTTTCTGCATAAGAAACCTCACACATCTCGTCTGCTTCAAAGAACAAGACTTGAGCTATTCCCTCATTAGCATAAATTTTTGCTGGGAGAGGAGTGGTATTGGAAATTTCTATGGTAACGTATCCTTCCCATTCAGGTTCAAAAGGGGTTACATTAACAATGAGTCCACAACGTGCATACGTGGATTTCCCTATACACATTGTTAAGACGTTTCTTGGAATGCGAAAATACTCTACACTGTGAGCAAGAGCAAATGAATTCGGAGGAATGATACAAACATCATCAGTAATAGAAATAAATGTATCTTCTGTAAAATGCTTTGGATCAACAAGAGAATTATATACGTTAGTGAATACTTTAAACTCTCTAGACAAACGGAGATCATAACCATAGCTAGATAAACCGTAGCTGATTAATTTCTCTCCAGTTTCTGCGTCTGTATTTACTTGGCCATCTGCAAAAGGCTCGATCATACCATGAGCCAATGCCATTTTACGGATCCATTTATCTTCTTTAATGCTCATTTAGAAACCTTAGTAGTTAGATTCTATAGAACGTTTTCATAGTATTTTGATTTCATAGAAACTGTAATCTTGGCGATACAGTTTTCTATACAGCAATAGAATACATCTTTTATCGGTATAAGCAAATACTTAAAAAATTCAAAGGTCTTTTAACTTTTGAAATAGAACACACTGTCTCTCTAAAAGAGAAGAACTTTATAATTGATGCGATTCTACGCCGATGTTAGATAATAGCGTAGGAAAAAGGCAAACCTTATTTTTTCTTAAGATTTTTTTTAATCATTCTTAGCTATGAGCATACAATCCTAAGTTTATTTTTATACGAGAGAGCTATCTTAATTAGTTTTGTTTTCATTTTTTTAGGATATTCTTAATTTATCCTTTCTAAGGACTTGTATTGACGTTATAGAATTAGCCTATGTATAACGACATTTTGGCAGATGTACTATGCGATGAAAATTTCAAAAAATACGGATCTTATTTTCTAAGATTTCTTATGAAAAAGAGCAAATAATGTAGCTCACACAAATTTCTTAGAAGACAGAAATTCCTATCCTTTGTGAGACTAAGAGAAATGCGGTAACATATGACACATCAGGTATCTGTCTTACATCAAGATAAAAAGTTCGATATTTCTTTACGCCCCAAAGGACTGAGAGAATTTTGTGGTCAGAAGCAACTTACGGAACGCTTGGAATTGTTCCTTCATGCCGCTGTGCAACGAGGAGAAGTTCCCGGTCACTGTCTTTTTTTCGGTCCCCCGGGATTGGGTAAAACATCACTTGCTCATATTGTTGCTCATACCGTAGGTAAAGGATTAGTCGTTGCTTCAGGACCTCAACTTGTTAAACCGTCTGATTTATTGGGGTTGTTAACAAGTCTGCAAGAAGGTGATGTTTTCTTTATTGATGAAATTCATCGGATGGGAAAAGTTGCTGAGGAATATTTATATTCCGCAATGGAAGACTATAAAATTGATATTACTATTGACTCAGGCCCTGGTGCACGCTCTGTTTCTGTAGATCTTGCTCCTTTTAGTTTAGTAGGAGCAACAACACGTTCTGGAATGTTAAGTGAGCCCTTGCGTGCTCGTTTTTCTTTTACTGGCCGTATGTCATATTACTCCGATGAAGATTTGACAACAATTCTTAAACGATCTTCTAATTTATTGGGAATTGATGCTGATACTTCAGCATTACACGAGATTGCCCGAAGATCTAGAGGAACGCCTAGATTAGCGAATAATCTCTTGCGTTGGGTTCGAGATTTTGCTCAAATGCGCGAGGGTAATTGTATTAATAGTGACGTAGCCGAAAAAGCTCTGGCTATGCTATTAATAGATGATTGGGGATTAAATGAGATTGATATTAAACTTCTCACCACAATAATAGACTATTATCAGGGCGGCCCTGTGGGTATTAAAACTTTATCAGTGGCCGTAGGAGAAGACATCAAAACCCTAGAAGATGTGTATGAACCTTTCTTGATTTTAAAGGGTCTATTAAAGAAAACATCTCGAGGAAGAATGGTTACCCAAATTGCTTATAATCATTTGAAAAGGTGTTCAGATAACTTGCAGAGTTTAGGAGAAGAAAAGTGAAGATATTGAAGTACATCCTTTTAGGACTTTCCTTCAGTATGGGCGTAGCCGGGTATACAGAAGTTAAGGTTTCTGATACTTTTATGGTTCAACCTGTTGTTTCCGAACCTAAAATTCGCGTTCTTCTTTTGAATGAGAGTACCACGGCTTTAATAGAAGCTAAAGGTCCTTATCGCCTTTATGGTGACAACGCGTTATTGCAGCATTCACCTCAAGGTTTACGCTGTGCTGCCCACGCTCTTTACGGAGGTGTTCGATGGGGGGAAAATTTCCCTGGAGTCCAATGCTTAAAAATAGAGCCTATTGATGACTCTGCATCATTATTTGTAAATGGACTACAATATAAGGGGGCTCTCTATATTCATAAGACAGATAAGCATTGTATTGTTGTGACTAATGAGCTAACTGTTGAAGAGTACCTTAAATCAATTCTTTCCACAAAATATCTCAGAGAATTAGATAAAGAAGCTTTATCAGCATGTGTAATTTTAGAAAGAACCGCTTTATACGAAAGGCTTCTTGCTAAAAATCCTCAAAACTTCTGGCATGTCACGGGATCCGAAGATAATTATGCTGGTTACGGAGCTACACGACAATTCTATGGTGTTGAAGATGCTGTGGATTGGACATCACGATTGATTGTTGATAATCCTGAAGGGTTGATTATTGATGCTGATGGCTTGCTTAAAGCTAATGTTGATCGTCTTGCTATAGAAGGTTACAATGCACGTCAAATTCTTGAAAAATTCTATAAAGATGCTGATTTTGTAGTTATAGAATCTTGGAATGATGAAGCTAATGAAATTAGCTAGGATGACTCGTATAACTTATAGCAACTAGCATCATATAAGAATCTAAAAATACTTTCTCTGACAAGCTTTCTGATATAAAACCTGAACTATCTACTATTTTTTGATAAGGAAGAAAATTCTCTCTTATTTCTGGTAGGTGAATTTGGATCCTTTCATCTCCTGTATAGAATGCTGTGAATAGACTGTACTTCGAATATCTAAGCTCATAAGCTAAAAATTTACTAGGATTCCAATGTTCTATAGGATTCGCGTTTACATCGAGCCAGATAATATTTTCGTGAGTAAGGAACCCTTTATTGAAGATTTCCTTATGTTGTTTCCTGAAACGAATGGCTCCACAGACAAAATCAAAAAGAGAAGTATTTTTAGATAATTCGTCCCAAAGGAAATGATTAGCATCCGTGTCTAATGCCCAACGGTTATTATTTCCTTTTCCCGTATGACCATATTCATCTCCTGATTGCAGCATCGGAATGCCTTGAGAAAGGAATAAGGTTAATAGGAAATTACGCATCTGACGTTCGCGTAAAGCAAGAATTTCTGGATTTTTAGTTTCTCCCTCTTCTCCAAAATTATAGCTATAGTTTGCGTTGCTTCCGTCGCGATTATCCTCCCCATTTCCTTCATTATGTTTGTCATTATAGGAAACTGTGTCACGCAAAGTAAATCCATCATGACTACAAATATAATTAATCGAGTTGCAAGGAGAGCCTTGTGGATAGAGATCTTGAGATCCAGAAATCCTTGAAGCGAAAGCACCAACAAGATGTTGATCTCCATTTAAAAAGGATTTTATAGTATCACGATATTGCCCATTCCACTCGCTCCAACGTGGGCTTAAGGTAGGGAAGTAGCCTACTTGATACAGACCAGCGGCATCCCAAGGTTCAGCAATGATTTTTGTTTCTGAAAGCACAGGATCATAGCTGATAGCGTGTAGGACTGGAGAGAATGGAGTGGGATTGCCTAAAGGATCGCGTGAGAATACAGAAGCAAGATCGAAACGAAACCCGTCTACATGCATCTCCTGAACCCAATAGCGTAGGGAATCCAAAATCCACTGTGTTGTGGGCGTGTGGTTAGTATTTACTGTGTTCCCGCATCCTGAATAATTTGCGAATTCTCCTTGAGAATTCACTATATAATATGAAGAAAGGTCTATCCAAGGCAAAGGACAAATTGTGTTATCTAATCCTGTATGATTAAAAACAACATCGAGAAACACCTCAATATTTGCTTTATGTAAAGCTTTAACTAGAGTTTTAAATTCTCTGATTGGTGCACAGGGATCTGAGCCATAAGCGTAACGTCGACAAGGAGAGAAAAAGTTTACAGAAGAATATCCCCAGTAGTTGCAAAGGTGAGGTGTGTTTGCAGTTCGGAAAGGATGGTAAGTTTCATCAAATTCAAAAATAGGGAGAAGTTCAATAGCGTTGATTCCAAGTTTTTTCAGATAGTCTATCTTTTCGATAATACCTAAGAAAGTTCCTGGATAACGTACTTGAGAAGAATTATTCCAAGTAAAAGATCGGACATGCATTTCATAAATGATTGATTCTTCTTTGGGTAAATTGAGACAGCGATCTCCTTCCCAAGAAAACTCTTCATTTTTTAAATAACTAAAGGCATAGTCTCCAGAGGTTTTTATAGAGCCAAAAGTTTGTGGAGAACGAAGGTTTTTTGCATAAGGATCAGAAAGGTATTTTTTAAAATCAAACCTAGCTGTTGCGTTTGTAGGACCGTCTATGCGAAAAGCATAAGACCACTGATCAGAAATTCCTTCCACCTCTATATGCCAGATAGCTCCCGTCCGGTTTTGCTCATGTGATAAAACTATTTCTTGGATATGGAAACTTTTATCGGCAAGAGCAAGAACTACTTGAGTAGCTTGTGAAGAAAATAACGCAAAACGATAGCGGTTAGAAGAAAGCTGAGTTGCTCCCAGAGGTAGTGGAGAGCCTGGATAAAAACTAATTTTGCCCATTGTTAACTCGATAGCACAATGGGTTGAGAAAAACAAGAAAGTTTTTGATTTTAAGTCTTTGAAATCGTTTACTAACAAATCTACAATATGTTAACTTAAAGAAATAACAATTATCACAAGGAGATTCCCTCATGTCCAGGCAAAATGCTGAGGAAAATCTAAAAAATTTTGCTAGAGAACTAAAGCTTCCTGATGTAGCTTTTGATCAGAACAATACGTGCATTTTGTTTGTTGATGGCGAATTTTCCCTTCACCTCACTTACGAAGAGCATTCTGATCGTTTATATGTCTATGCTCCCTTGTTAGATGGTTTGCCAGATAATACTCAAAGAAAATTAGCTTTATATGAAAAGCTTTTAGAAGGATCTATGCTTGGTGGACAAATGGCTGGAGGCGGTGTTGGAGTTGCTACTAAAGAACAGCTCATTTTGATGCACTGCGTTTTAGACATGAAATACGCTGAAACAAATCTTTTAAAGGCATTTGCTCAATTATTTATTGAAACTGTGGTAAAATGGCGAACTGTTTGTGCTGATATTTGCGCAGGTAGGGAACCTTCTGTAGATACTATGCCTCAAATGCCTCAGTCTGGTGGTGCTGGCGGGATACAACCTCCTCCTACAGGCATTCGTGCGTAACTTAATCCAGGGTGCGTCGCGGGTCTTTTTCTATATGGCAAAGACGCTCCTTGTTCCTAAACGTGATTGTTTGATTCTTTGATTCTTTAAATGGAAAGTATACTGAACTTTTCTAATGTTTTCTTTGATTAGGTAATTCTATGATTTAAATCATAGGTGAGATGTTTTTTATTTTTGCTTTTTCAAGCATCCTCTACCTTTCTTTTTCCTTATTTTCCAACGACTCATATTGACGATATTACTTGGCAGATGTATAACACATTGTCTCGTGATATTAGCTTTAAGGTAAGCTGACCAAGACTCTGATATTGAAGCTTAGGTCATAGGCCATATCTAACTAGATATTTAAAAAGTATGTCGTATGTGGATCTTCTTGCGAACAGTACATAATGCTTTTCAAATAAACTCCAGGGCTAGTTCGAATTTATGGATAGAATTACAAATGACGTGATTTTCTCGATAAATTCATGGTATGCGTATGAGTGTCTTTTGTTGTATCTTTGAGGTATTAATTAAGGCTACTTAATAGAAGTCAGATTTTAAAACCTTTAGGCTTAAGCCTTGTAGGTATGTCAGATTTTCGCAATATTAAAATGGCAATACGGCTTCTGCTGCTATAAGCAAAGAAGCGTTGGCTCTATAAGGAAATTCAATAGGTGATTTTATGATGTTTGGTTATTTTGTCGGTTATTTAGGAGCAGATCCTGAAGAAAGAATGACCTCGAAAGGTAAACGCGTAGTTGTATTGCGTCTAGGCGTAAAATCTCGCATAGGAACTAAAGATGAAACTGTGTGGTGCAAATGTAATGTCTGGCACAACCGTTATGATAAAATGCTCCCTTATCTGAAAAAAGGATCCGGAGTAATTATCGCAGGAGATATCTCTGTAGAAAGTTATATGAGTAAAGATGGAACTCCGCAGTCTTCTTTGGTGATTAGTGTTGATACAATTAAATTTAGTCCTTTCAGCAGAAGTGAATCTCGTTCTTCGTCAGCTGAAAACAGCTCAGCTCAAACGTCTTACGACAATATGTCTGTGGGATTTGAGGGAGAAAGTTTGGATGCTGAAGCTATAGCGGATAAGGATATGTACGCTGGCTATGGTCAAGGTCAACAATATGTATCTGAAGATGTCCCTTTTTAATGGCTAACGAAATAATGATTTTTATAGAGAGGTAATTGTGGTTCTATTTCATTCTCAAGCGTCTTGTAGTAAACGTGTTAAAGCCGATGCGATTATTCTTCCTTTTTGGAAGTCTAAAGATAAAGTTAAATGCGCATCTTCAATGGGAAAAGAATATGAATTACATTATAAAATTGCCTTAGACAACTTTTCGGCAAAAAGCGGAGAAGTCGAACTTATTTATAGCTTTGGACAGGGAAAAGAAAAACGTATTTTGCTTCTAGGATTAGGAAAGAACGAAGAGTTAACCTCGCAAGAAGTTTTAGAAGCTTATGCCAAAGCAACACGTTTGTTGCGTAAGGCAAAATGTACAACGGTGAATGTTGTACTCCCTACAATTTCTGAATTGCGTATCTCCGTAGAGGATTTCCTTACAAATCTAGCTTCGGGGATCCTATCTTTAAACTATAATTATCCTAAATACACTAAAGAATCATCGAATGATCCCTTATTGACTAAAGTCAATGTAATGGGAATTGTTCCTAAGATTTCCGATAGAATCTTTAGAAAAGAAGAAAATATTTTTGAGGGTGTTTACCTGACTCGAGATCTTGTGAATGGTAATGCAGATGAGGTGACCCCTCAAAAATTAGCAAATATTGCTAAGGGATTGGCTAAGGAATTTCCTAGCGTTGATGCTAAGATTTTAAATAAAGATGCTATTCTTAAGGAAAAAATGGGTCTTTTAGCTGCTGTTGCTAAGGGATCAGCTGTAGATCCTTGTTTTATTGTTTTAAGCTATCAAGGTAAGCCAAAGTCTAAAGATCACACCGTACTTATTGGAAAGGGCGTAACTTTCGATTCAGGAGGATTAGATCTTAAGCCAGGCAAAGCTATGTTAACCATGAAGGAAGATATGGCTGGTGCTGCTACAGTATTAGGTATTCTTTCGGGAATAGCCGCTTTAGAGCTCCCCGTAAATGTTACTGCTATTATTCCTGCTACAGAAAATGCTATAGATGCTGCTGCTTATAAGATGGGAGATGTCTATACAGGTATGTCAGGATTATCAGTAGAGATTGGTAGTACAGATGCAGAAGGTCGCTTAATACTCGCAGATGCAATGACTTATGCTTTAAAGCACTGCAAGCCTACAAGAATTATTGATTTCGCTACATTAACAGGAGCCATGGTCGTCTCCTTAGGAGAGGATGTAGCTGGTTTCTTCTCTAATAATGATGTATTAGCTCAGGATCTTTCAGAAGCTTCAGCAGACACTAGTGAAGCTTTATGGAGACTTCCTCTTGTTGAAAAATATGATAAAGCTTTGCATTCTGATATTGCTGATATGAAAAATATTGGGAATAACCGTGCAGGAGCTATTACAGCGGCACTTTTCTTAAGGCGTTTTCTTGAAGATCAATCAGTAGCTTGGGCGCATTTAGACATTGCAGGTACTGCATATCGTGAAAAAGACGAAGATTTCTATCCAAAATATGCTTCTGGTTTCGGTGTTCGTTGTCTTATTTATTACATAGAAAAATTTCTATCTAAGTAATTGTTTTTAAACTTCTTTTGATTTAGTAATGCGTATTTGTTTTTAAATTATTAAAAATAAATACGCGTTTTATTAAAGTTTTTTCAATTTCCTGCCGATAGATGAGGTAAGTAATTACCTGTCTAATTAGGGGAAATGAAAATGTTAGGAGTACAAAAAAAACGTAGCAGCAAGAAAACAGCTACTAAAGCTGTTCGTAAACCTGCTAGAAAAGCTGCTGCTAAGAAGACTGCTACTAGAAAGCCTGCTGCTAGAAAGACAGTTCGTAAGACAGCTGCTAAGAAAACTACAGCTCGCAAAACAGTTAGAAAAACTACGGCTCGTAAGACTGTAGCTAAGAAGACTGCTACTAGAAAGCCTGCTGCTAAGAAAGCAGTTCGTAAGACAACTGCTAAAAAAGCTACTGTTCGTAAGACAGTTAGAAAAACTACGGCTCGTAAGACTGTAGCTAAAAAGCCTGCAGTTAGAAAAACTGTTCGTAAGACAGCTGTTAAGAAAGCTACTGTTCGCAAAACAGTTAGAAAAACTACAACAGCTCGTAAGACTGTAGCTAAAAAGCCTGCAGTTAGAAAAAGCACAGTTCGTAAGACAGCTGCTAGAAAGACAGTAGCAAAGCCTGCTATGTCATGCCATAAGCATCATAAACATACAGCTGCTTGCAAGCGTGTATGTTCTTCTTCAGCTAAAAGAAGATGTGGTTCTAAAAGCCGTGTTCGTACAGCTCATGGCTGGCGTCAACAGTTGATGAAACTTGTTTCTCGATAGAAACTAGCTTCATTAGACGATGGTGAACGGTAAGGGTATAAAAACCTCTTACCGTTTTTTTTGCCTACATTGTAGATTCTACAGACTCCCTCTGTACAGTTAGATGAGTAAAGGGTATAGTAAATCTCTACGCGTATATGTGCTAGGAGGTTTAGGAGATGCAAGAATACACTTGCTTCCAAGATTTTTCCAAATTCTATAAGGAAAAGGCTCCTGCTCTTACAGTCATTGGTTCAAATTCTGAAGAGGATAAGAATGTATGCATTGAACTTCTTATCTCTGGGAAAGCTCAGGAATTCGATGCTTCAGGATTGACAGTTAGTGATTTATCAAAGTCGACAGAATCTTATGGATTATTTGCCTCCAAAGAGGTGATTTCTATTTTTCAAACTGAGAAGTTGTCTCAACAAACTCGCGATTTTCTTATCCGTTATGCCAAAAATCCTCACCCACATCTCACTATATTTTTATTCACTACGAAACAATCGTCCTTTCAATCTTTACGTAAGGAATTAGTCTCTGTTGCTTCCCTATCACTATTTGGTGAGTGGCAATCGGATAGAGAGAAGCGTATGACTGTTCTTCTTTCTCAAAGAGCCACGTCTTTGGGAGTCTCATGTTCTTTAGCTCTAGCCTCTGCATTTATTAAGAAATTTCCTCAGGGGGAGATGCATAACCTTATTGCAGAATTTCATAAGCTGCTCTGTTGCATAGGGAAAAAGCCAGCACTCGAGTATAGCGATATTGAAAGCTTTGTAGTAAAAAAAGAACAAGTATCTCTATGGAAATTGCGTGATGCTATTTTGCAGAGGAATACTTTAGAAAGTCAGACATTACTACAAGCTTTGCTCTATGAACATGGGGAAGATCCTCTAGGGTTGATAGCCTTTCTTCGTGGTCAGTGTTTATATGGTTTACGTAGTTTAGAAGAAGAAACAGGAGATAGGAAACACCGGTTTTTTATTTCCTATGGGAAAGAACGACTCCATCAAGCTCTGAGTTATTTATTTTATGCCGAGAGTATTATTAAGAATAATGTCCAAGACTCTATAATAGCTGTTGAAACTTTGCTGATTAGGATGACAAATTCATGACTTTGTATATTTTCCCAAATACTTTAGGTAATCGACGTGTGGACCTTTTGCCTGCGGTTATCGGAGAGATTATCCCTAAACTTCAAGGTTTAATAGCAGAAAGTGATCGTGGGGGACGTGCTTTTCTTAGTCTCTGGAAAGTACAAGAGACACATAAGTTTCCCATCGCTGTGCTAAATAAAAATGATCGTTCTGTAAAAGCTTGGGATTTTTATCTCGAGCCTATTGTAAAAAAGCAGGAAAATTGGGGATTAGTTTCAGATTCTGGGCTTCCTTGCATTGCGGATCCTGGAGCAGGACTCGTGCGTCGTGCTCGTGCTCTTAATCTGTCGATTCAGGCGTTTTCAGGTCCATGTTCTATAACATTAGCGCTAATGCTATCGGGATTGCCCGGACAGAATTTTACTTTTTTAGGGTACCTTCCACAAAATCCTAAGGATAGGGAACGTTGTATAAAGAGTAGCTCAGGAAAACAACATACGCAAATATGTATTGAAACTCCGTACCGTAATGTTCATACGTTCCAAGCGTTATTAGAAACTCTACCGGGATATGCTGAGCTGTGTGTAGGTGTAGACATTACCGGAGATCAAGAGTTTGTCTCTACAAGATCGGTAAATGCTTGGTTGCGATCTGCAGATCTTGATAAGGTAACTAAACAAATCACAAAGACCCCGGCAATTTTTTTATTTCATACTCCGAGATAACCTCTCGTTTAGAAATAAGATAGAAACCTTTGAAGTAAAGGTTTCTCATCATGAATTTCTTAGATATCCATATTGCTGCAGCAAGAACCTTCTGAGCAGCATCTTTCAACAAAAGGTTGCTCTTGTTTTACAGGAGCACTTTCTGCTTCTTTAGCAAGTTTTGCGTAATGGTTTTTTACTTTACGCATTTTCTTACAAAGAACAAATGGTTCTATCATTGACCAGACAAATAAGACGAGAATAGGTGTGCCCATCAGTTTTACATAAGATGGATCCATAGAGGGCACATGCTTGCGCATTCTTATTTTCCCAGAGGCCATGGCGACAATGTACAATACATTCCACAAGATCGGGGTGGCAATAATAATAAAAGCACAGAGGTATACAAGATTCTTGTACTTTTTAAAATGTTTCTTAGGAGCTAAGGGTTCATTTTTAAATAAGATTCTATAAAAAATTAATACAGGTACGGACGGCGATAGGAAAAAAATCAAATTAACGATCGTCGACATAATACTTTGTTGGGGCACAGTATTCTCCTTGTTTTTCGATCAATATACCTTAGCTTTTCCTCCGTAAATCCGTCGACATTTTTATTATTAAATAATTTTTATTTTTAAAAAAAATATTTTATTCTATTTGTTTATTAAAAATTGATCAATATAAGTTTTAATAAATTAAAAAATGAAAAATACAATTAAAGATATAAAAGCGCAAAATTCTGGAAAAGCTATTCCTGATGATCAGATTCAATTTTCCTGCGGAGGTGATGGTGTTACCGAGAATGCTATGCGTAAACCTTGGAACGTTTCGAATCAAAGAATTACAAATATAGCTCGTGGATCTGGAAATCCTGCTAGTGGGAGTATCGCTTTAAAAGGTGATCTTAGTGATTATCTTCAAAAGGGAGGTGTCACTACAAGAGGAATCTTTCTAAGGACAACAGGCGGATTGATGATTGGGGATATCAATATGGGATCTACTCATACTATCGTTGGTCTGCCTACATCATATAAAACCACTGTTGTTAATGATAATGATATAGCTTCTGTAGGTATGGTCTCAGAAGATATAGGTTCTCTTGCTGCTAAAGTAACCGATCTTATCGATCGTATAAATAATCTTTCTTCTGCGGATGGTTTAGATAAAATTATAAAAGATTTAGGAACGCCATCTAATGGAACTGTGACAAAACCCTCTGAAGCAAAATGGTTAGTGCGTGCTGGAGGAAACTCTATGACTGGCAATTTAGGATTCAAAAAAAGCGAGCAAAGTACACCTACGGATCCAGAACCCACTATTAAAAATCTTGCAATAACAGGCTCTATAGCAAGTGGTGTTTCAGCTGTTGGAGCTATTTCTACAGGGACAACGAAAGAAAATCTTCAAAGGATTGTTGCTGTAAATGACCTTACAGAAACTTTGGATACAATAAGTAAGAATAATACTTCATATCCTAAATGGACGGGTATGGACGTCTCTTTTGTTTGTTTGAAACAAGGAGCCAACAGTTCATCTTCAACCCCAAACTATACAAAGTCTCAAAATTCTGAGAAGTATATCACATCTACTAGTGAAACTAGTGCCACATTATTGCGTAGAGGCATTTATTGCGTTTCTTTTATCTATGATTTCACTCAACCAACTCCTCCAACTACACCACCTGGAACGCCTACTCCAGCTACAGATGTCAGTTGTACATTATCTCTTACTCCTAAAAGTGGTACAAAAACAGAGTGCTATAAATTGACAGGTAAGTCTGACACTACATTGATAGGAAAGACTTATATTTTTGTTGAAGGAAATCAAGCATCGATAGAGACAACATTAAGTTTTGAAGTTACATCTACTCCATCAGTTGCTAAACGAACATGGGCTGTATCTTTTGTAGGCGCCGCTTATTAAATTATGAAATGAGGCTAAGAATAAACTTAGCCTTATTTTAAGAAACTACGGTGTAGATGTAGTTGTGAATGTTGATGGAAGAAGAGTTGCTTGCCATGACCAAGAAGTCACAGTTAGATCATTTCCTCCACTACCACTACCCCCAGTTGTCGGCGGAGTAAATTTTAATTTAAGGTCAGAAGGTTTTTCAACAGGAATTTGACAGAATAAATTTTGTCCCGAGCTTAAAGCGGCAACACTATAAACAACAGTATCTGTTACTGTGGATGATCCACCACTTGAAGATCCGCCTCCTGTTGCTGGTGTCGATGGATTTAAGATTACACCTATATTTGCAGTAGTACCCCCAGTCCAATTAGCTGTTACAGATAAGGTGACAATTCCTGGAGCAAGAACTTTGATAGTTTTTGTATCAGAGTCTTCTATCTTTAAATATTGTTCTGTTACCGGTGTGGTAATCATATTATCAGTTTTTGGAGTTGCCGTTGGCCCTGTAGTTGTTGTTGCCGTTATTTCAGATCCCATTCTTATAGGTTTTGGAATTGATGGTTTTGGCAGCGAAGGTGTAGGTATTGATGGATTTGGACTGGGTTGGGGGCTTGGCGATACCGGTCCTGGAGTCGGAGGTGTGACTGTTGCTGTTTTCCAATCGAAATCACCTGTGACTGTAGTTGAAGTAGATATTGTATTCCCCAATAATCCAATTTGTGGTGTCGTGATTCTAGCTTGTAGGTATTCAACATTTACCGCGTCTTTAGGATCAGTGGGTGTTCCTAAGCCCTTGACAGTGTGTTTAGACATGTCTAGATCACCCGTCATAGTACTTCCTTCAATTTTTACAAATAGCGAAGTGTCTGGTGGGGGTGGCGCATCTGGATCTGTATCGTTAGTTGGTGTCAGTCCTAAAGCTGATTCGATAGTGCTGACTTTTGTAGATACCTCAGAGATCTTTTGTACCGCATCATTAATACTAGGATTATTTGTTACTTTATCAGCTGTTGCCATAACATATTGTACGGTTGCAGCAGCTGATGGATCTAAAGTACTCGACCCCGAACTCCCAGTTGTAGGCATGAGTACATTGATAATTGAGTGACCACTCATATCAATATTCCCGGTCATAGTTCCACCTGTTGTGGGGAGATATCCAGATTGGGGATCACTCTTTGATACGTAATTCGACTTTAAATAATCCAAAGATACCGCATCTGAGTCTTGTCTAGGCGCAGGTAAACCACTAATATTTTGGTTATTCATATTAATGGTTTTCATTGATGTGATTGTGGTCCCTGTTAGGGTAAATAAAGCTGGATCAGGATCTGTCGTTGCTCTTGTTCTACTAGTAGTATCAAATGACAAATCTTCAGTTTCTTTATTATCTATTTTATCTTTCATATTTTTAATAACAATTAATTGTTGTTTTTAATAAAATCTAATAACAATTATTAATGTTTTATTAAAATTAAAAAGAAAGATTCATGATTTCTTCAGCAATAGTATCATGAAATAATCGACCCTGTTTATTTAAGGATAGAAACTCATCGTTATGATCGAACAGTTCTTTAATTAGAGGGATGGACGTGAGAGATTGTATTAGTGAAGATGGGAAATCTTTTAATCGTGCTCCTTTGGTAAGACGTAATCTTAAAGCTAGAGCTTCTTTGATACGCTCTTCTTCTGGTAGGGATTCTGTAGATTCATGAGTGGGAAGATTTTTTCGCACAGCACGTAGATACTGTGAGATTCTTGAGAAATTTTTCGAGCGTATATTATCAATATATTGTGATGCAGAAACGCCTAACCCTAAAAAGGGCTTATCTGTCCAGTAGTAGAGGTTGTGTTTTGATTCTGCTTGAGATTTTGCATACGAAGCAAGTTCATAGCGAGAAAATCCCCGCGAAGATAGAAGTTCTTCGGCAGAGAGACTCATGGCTGCTAATATATCATCATTAGCAATAGAGGGCGCTAGAATACGACGGTGCTTATAAAACGATGTATGAGGATCTAAGGTCAAATTATAAAGTGAAATATGCGAAATAGGTAGAGTCAGAGCTTGATGAAGATCTGAAAGAAAATCGGCCAAAGATTGTGTAGGGAGACCATAAATAAGGTCTATGGAGATGTTATTAAATTCATGTTCGTAGCAACGATGGACAGCATCTAAAGATGCTGCTGCAGAATGTATTCTTCCTAGAGCTTTAAGAAGGGGATCATGAAAGGTCTGTGCTCCAACACTAATCCTATTAACGGGAGTTAGGGTAAGATCTCTTAAATACGACTCGGATAAATCCTCAGGATTTGCTTCTAAGGTGATTTCTTGAGCATGAGGAGCTAGGGCTTTGATGATGTTATGTAAATGATGGGGAGGAATTAACGAAGGTGTTCCTCCACCAAAAAATATAGTATCGATAAAATATGTATCTTGAATAGTAGATAGCTTACTCAATCCTTCTTGAAGAATCGCATTGCAGTACAAACTTACAGATTCCGGATTGTAAGGAATCGTATAAAAGCTACAGTAGTGGCATTTCTTTGAGCAAAAAGGAAAATGGATATAAAGGGCTAAGGGTTTTCTACCATTCATTAGCATCGGGGTCAACAATACCCCCACGTCTCCAACGATTACGATCACTGAAAGGGTCTTCGTCGTCATCACTGGAATAATCGATTTCTACAGCACCTTCTTCGCGATCTTCATCGGGAAGTTCGAGCTCAACAGTTTCACCCGGATCAATATCGATTTCTGTTTCCGTAGCTTCAACGAACTCCATGTCCGACATGCTTGGTCCATCGGGATACACAGTTTTTGCAGGACTACGCCTTGGAGTAACAAACTCTTCAACTTCGCCACTTTCTTTTAGAAGTTGCAGGCGCTCCTTCTCTTCATGGATTTTGTTTTCTAAAGAACGTATTTCTTCCTTGTGTCTATCGATTTCTTTTTTTGGAACTAAACCCAATTGCATCCACTGGGTTAAGTCGCGCAATTCAGATTCGAGTTTTTTTAGACGTTCACTTTTCATCTAGTGGGCACCATCCTGTATTCTAGAGAGCAGATGTAATGTATCCCTTGCTTTTTTTCAATAATAGAAAAAAAAGCAAAGATTGTTTTTTTTGAAAAATAAAAATTTGCTATGAAACGAAATTCAGATCGCATCTATCGAGAACAAACATCATATGGATTCCGAGTTTGCTGGACAAGTCCATTCTTCGGATATGGACTGGATCGAGGCTATGTTTCAAAGGTTTCTAAATCATGAAACCTTGGATCCTTCATGGAAATATTTTTTTGAAGGGTACCAATTAGGTCAAGAAGGCGCTACTTCAGCATCTTCTGGAAATGAAGAAGCATATGCTACTTTACAAGAAAAGAAAGCTCAGTTTCTTTGTATGATATACCGTTATTACGGATATCTACAAAGTCAGATTTCTCCTTTATCTTCTGTCAATCCTTCTCCTTTAATTCAAGAAAAGATCAAGAATATAGATCTTAATGAAATTGTCCCTTCTTTAGGTCTCCTTCCCCAGCCTAAAGTTCCTGTCCGTGATTTAATTCAGGCTTTAAAAAACTTTTATTGCCGAAGTATTTCCGTGGAAACTCTTACGTGTTCTCCTCAGTTACAGGAATATGTATGGAAGCTCATGGAGAGCAAGCCTCCTCAAAGATCTCCAGCAGAGCTTTTGCGCACATATCAAGATATGTGTAAAGCAACATTTTTTGAGGAATTTTTACAGATAAAATTTACAGGACAGAAAAGATTCTCTTTAGAAGGTGCTGAAAGCTTAATTCCTATGCTTGAGCATCTTGTTCACTATGGTGTTACTCAAGATATCACGAACTACATTCTTGGTATGGCTCATCGTGGACGATTGAATGTCTTAACGAATGTGTTGGGGAAGCCCTACTCTCATGTATTTATGGAGTTCGAGGATAACCCTAAAGCTCGAGGTTTGGATGTTGTCGGAGATGTGAAGTATCACAAAGGCTATGTTTCTAGATCTCATAGTAAAAATGGTGAGGAGGTGACCTTTGTTATGTTGCCGAATCCTAGCCATCTGGAAGCAGTAGACCCTGTTGTTGAAGGTGTTGTTGCTGCTTTACAACATCAAGTTGATTCAGGAAAAGAACACTCGTGTTTGGCGATTCTTGTTCATGGAGATGCCGCATTTTCAGGACAGGGAATTGTTTACGAAACTTTACAACTAAGTCAGGTTCCTGGGTATTCTACAGGGGGAACTCTCCATATTGTTGTAAATAACCATATAGGATTCACTGCACAACCTAGAGAATCGCGGTCTACACCTTACTGTACTGATATCGCTAAGATGTTGGGGATTCCTGTATTTCGTGTGAATGCTGAAGATGTTACTGCTTGTTTGCAGGCTATAGAATATTCGCTAAAAGTACGTGAAGAGTTTAATTGTGATGTTATCATTGATTTTTGTTGTTATCGGAAATATGGTCATAATGAAAGTGACGACCCCTCAATAACAGCTCCTTTACTTTATGATGAGATTAAGAAAAAATCGACGATTCGTGAAATCTATAGAAAGTATTTATTAGATAATTATTCTTCAGAAATCTCGGAGGATGACTTAACACAAACCGAAAAAGGTGTTCAAGATATCCTTAGTAAAGAATTTCAAACGTTAAAACAGGAAGAAAGTCAAACTCTACCTAAAAGAGATTGTCGTCATTGTGATCGTATGGATCTCGGTGAGTTATTAGTAAACGATATCGATGTTTCTTTAAGCAGGGATACAGTATTTCATATAAGTTCTAAATTATGTGGTCTTCCTGAGAATTTCACACCCCATCCTAAGGTTAAAGCTCTTCTTGATAAGAGAATGAAAATGGCTAATGGAGAAATCGGTTATGATTGGGGAATGGCTGAAGAACTCGCTTTTGCTTCTTTATTAATAGAGAAGTTTTCCTTACGTCTTTCAGGACAAGATGCCATTCGTGGAACCTTTAGTCAGCGTCATTTGTTGTGGAGTGATGTGAAATCTGGGGACACCTA
Organism: Chlamydia crocodili; assembly: GCF_018343815.1. Taxonomy (NCBI): domain Bacteria; kingdom Pseudomonadati; phylum Chlamydiota; class Chlamydiia; order Chlamydiales; family Chlamydiaceae; genus Chlamydia; species Chlamydia crocodili. Next base: position 1,036,762 of record NZ_CP060791.1, read on the forward strand.
TACACCCTTATATCATCTATCTCCTGATCAGGGATCTGTGGATATCTATAATTCTCCATTATCAGAGTATGCTGTTTTAGGCTTTGAGTATGGTTATGCTCAACAAGCAGAGCGTACCCTTGTTTTATGGGAAGCACAATTCGGAGATTTTTCGAATGGAGCGCAGATTATTTTCGATCAGTATATTTCTTCTGCAATTCAGAAATGGGATTTACATTCTGATCTTATTGTTCTCTTACCTCACGGCTATGAAGGCCAAGGCCCGGAACATTCCTCAGCACGTATAGAAAGGTATTTACAACTAGCTGCAAATTGGAATTTCCAGGTTGTTATACCTTCAACTCCTGTGCAGTATTTCCGTATACTTCGTGAGCATACGAAGAGAGATTTATCCTTGCCTTTAGTGATCTTTACTCCAAAAATGCTTTTGCGCCATCCTGAATGCACAAGCTTTATAGATGAATTTACTGTTGCTGGAGGGTTTCGTCCCATCCTTGAAGATATAGAGCCTAATTATGATGCTAAGATTTTAGTATTGTGCTCTGGAAAGGTATATTACGATTTTAAAGGAGCTTTACCTCAAGCGCGTAAGAAAGACTTTGCTTGTTTACGTATTGAGAGTTTGTATCCCTTATACCTCGAAGATCTTCTTTCTTTGATTAGCAAATATTCTAAAGTTGACCATTATGTATGGCTTCAAGAAGAGCCCCAGAATATGGGTGCTTTTGATTATATATTCATGGCAACTGAAGAGATTTTCCCTAAAAAACTTACATGTATAAGCAGACCAAGAAGTAGTTCCACAGCCACAGGATCTGCACGTCTTAGCCAACAAGAATTTTTAACATTAATGGAAACATTGTTTTCTCTAGGTAATGTATGATTACAGAAGTACGCGTTCCCAACGTCGCTGAATCCATAAGCGAAGTAACAATAGCTTCTCTTTTGGTGACTTCAGAGAGTCTGGTTCAGGAGAATCAAGGCATTATGGAGATCGAAAGCGAAAAGGTAAATCAGCTTATTTATGCTCCTACATCTGGAAGGATTGTCTGGTCAGTTGCTGAAGGAGATATTGTTGCTGTTGGAGGAATCGTTGCTAAAATCTATGATGCTAATGAAGCTGTTCCTGACAGCCCTATAGAGGAAACACCTGCTAATGAACCTGTAGATGCGGAGATTATCTGTTTCCCAAGATCTAAAGCTCACGAACCTCCTGCAGAGGGAAAGAATTTTGTTCCTTTACGTGATAAAATTCAAAATACACCTCAATCTTCAGGATCTAAAAATGAAGTTCGTGAGCGTATGTCCTCAATACGTAAAACGATTTCTCGTCGTTTAGTTTCTGCTCTTCATGAATCGGCAATGTTAACAACGTTTAATGAGATTCATATGACTCCTCTTATGAAGCTCCGGAAGGAGAAACAAGACACCTTTTCTTCTCGTTATAATGTAAAATTAGGCCTGATGTCTTTCTTTATAAAAGCAGTTATTGAGGGATTAAAGGCTTATCCTCGCGTGAATGCATATATTGACGGTGATGAAATTGTCTACCGTCAATATTATGATATTTCTATTGCTGTAGGAACAGATCGCGGTCTTGTTGTTCCTGTGATTCGTGATTGTGATAAGCTCTCCAGTGGGGACATTGAAGTAAAACTTGCAGATCTAGCAAGTAGAGCTCGTGATGGTCTGATTTCTGTTCCAGAACTTGAGGGGGGAAGTTTCACCATCACTAATGGTGGTGTTTATGGTTCTTTACTTTCTACGCCTATTATCAATCCTCCTCAGGTGGGAATACTAGGTATGCATAAAATAGAAAAACGTCCTGTAGTTATTGATAATACCATAGCTATTGCAGATATGATGTATGTTGCTTTTAGCTATGATCACCGTATTATCGATGGTAAGGAAGCTGTAGGTTTTCTTATCAAAATTAAAGATGCTATAGAACAACCTGAAAGTCTGCTTGATTTTTAGGTTTGTTATCTAGGAAGAAGAAGAACAGCTGTAACGTTGTTCTTTTTTATTGGCGTATCTATCACATTGGGCTCCGGATAATAGTTGCGATAACGAGAAGAGAAGAAAATCTCATGCTCAGTATATGTACATCTTTCGGAGATTGTGATCTTAGCACTAGAAATTCCCTGATCTAACAACTGTTTTCTGGCTATAGCTCGGAAGTCCATATGATTTTCTTTTGGCATAAAAGTGAAGAAACTCGGGGGAAAAAGTTCTCTATAATCAGGATAAATAGCGTAGTCGGGACCTAAAGAAGGGCCAATAACAACAATTAAATCTCGAGGATGCGAGTTATACATACGTTTTAACGTCGCTATTGTTACAGCGTAAATATTCCCTACAAGCCCTCGCCATCCTGAATGTACATTGGCAACAACATGCTTTTCTGGATCATAAAAGATAGCAGGTTGGCAATCCGAATGACGGATATGTAAAGAAATGAGGGGATCTTGAGTATACAACCCATCTGCAGGACATCCTGAAGGGGTCGTATATGTAGTATGGCGTAAGCTTGTCCCATGTACCTGATGAAGATCACAGAAACATTCGGCACCTAGGTTTTTGCGGATCTGTTCGTTTTTAGGAACATAGACGTAGCCTTCCGCATCTTTTTGTTTGGGGAATAATCCATGACGTAAAGGTAGATCAGAAAGTTCTGGAAAGGTTAGTTTAATTAGATCATTTTCGGAATTTGATTGCGTCATAGTTAAAAACCTATTACTCAGGATCTTTCCATACACCATGTTCTTGCAAAAGACGAACAAGCTCTTCTTCTGCATCTTCCATAGGAATATGCGCTTTCACGCATGTGTGTTTTACATAGAGATCGATCATCCCTGTTTTAGATCCTACAAATCCAAAATCAGCATCCGCCATTTCTCCAGGTCCATTAACAATACATCCCATAACAGCAATTTTTAATCCCACAAGATGTTTTGTTCTTTCTCGAATGCGTTTTGTCACTTCAGGGAGATCAAAGAGCGTTCTTCCACATCCAGGACAAGAGATATATTCTGTTTTTACTAAGCGTACGCCAGCACTTTGTAAAGTGCCGAAGGCAATTTCTCGAATAGCGGGTAGAGGGATATTAGGAAGATCCAAAATTACAGCTTCACCTAAGCCATCGAGAAGAAGAGCCCCAAATTCTGTAGCTATAGACACAGCTGCTTCAGATTCATCATCAAGATCTTTTGAAAATACTAGTTTTACAGGCTGCTCTTCACATTGTTTCTTTTTAAAGAATTCTCTCGTACTGTGAATAAACGGATTTGTGGCGTGACAGTGAACGAAAGGAGCGTTTAACACTTGCTCGCTATTCCAGATTTCTTCGTTATAATCATAAAGACAAGGGACTTCATGATGATGAAAAACCAACAGGTGTTCTTTTAATTTTTCAACAAGAGAAGTTCCTATAAAACTTTTGGGAACAACCACTCCGTCAGGGGCTGTGAAATCTTTTTTCCCGTTTGTAGGATTAACACCGAGTTGCTCTAGTAGCTTTTCAATAGAATTATTTAAGAGATGCTCTTCTATGAGTTTAATGAATACACCATAAACAGAACCCCATGGGGTTGTTTTTGTGATTTTCTTCGAAGCATTGATAAAGCTTTCTGAGTTTTCTAAAGCAAAAGGGTTTTCTTTTTTAGGAAGATCAAGGTACATCGTAGTATGTTTTAGTAAACTTTCGCAGACAGGAATCTCCGTAGTAGGACACCCAGTTAATGAGCAGCGAATAGTATCTCCTAAACCTTCTGTAAGGAGGGTGCCAATACCCACTGCAGACTTGATAATTCCATCCATACCCATCCCTGCTTCTGTAACACCTAGGTGTAGGGGATAGTGCCAGCCACGAGCATCAAGATCTTTTGCTAGCTGACGATAAGCAGCTACCATGACTTTTGGATTGCTAGATTTCATAGAGAAAACAACGTCGCGATAACCAAGTCTTTCGCATACCTCGATATATTCAAGAGCAGAAACTACCATACCCTCTATGGTGTCTCCATAACGTTGCATAACACGTTCCGAGAGGGAACCATGATTCACGCCAATTCTCATAGCTTTGCCTAAGCGTTTACACTTTTCCACAAGCGGAGTGAATTTTTCTTCTAATCGAAGAAGGCTGTCGGCATAGTTTTTATCTGTATATGTTTTTCCAGTGAACATATTACGTTTATCAACGAAGTTTCCTGGATTAATACGTACTTTGTCTACGAAATCAGCAACATGCATCGCTGCTTGAGGGAAGAAATGAATATCTGCTACAAGAGGAACATCTATACCCATAGCAAGTAAACGTTCTTTGATATGTTCACACGCCTGAGCTTCTTTGATTCCTTGCACAGTCACGCGAGCGATTTCACATTTGGCTTCTACTAAAGCACAGATCTGTGCAACTGTAGCGTCAACATCCGCAGTTGGTGTTGTTGTCATAGATTGTGTCTTTATCGAATGCTCACTGCCTACATAAAGATTCCCAATTTTAACTGAGTGCGTATAACGTCTAGTAGCTTGTTTTTTAGAGGGCGAAATAACCATAAAAACCTAAAATAATTTTTTTTGTGGGCGTGAAGATTTATTAACTAAAGGAGAGCAAAATAGCTCTGGAGTAAAAGCGACAGTAAATTTTAACCCATTTAAGGGTATTCATCAAAAAGAAAAGAATAGATTCAGTAAAGGAAAATCTTAGCACAATAAAGACATTATATTTGAAATTAAAATTTTTATTTTTAAAATTTTAATTTCAAATGAGACTTATATAACTTATTCTTATGAATTAAGAATGGTCAAGGTTTAGTAATAGATCATTCTTAAATTAGCGTAGAGTTATGAAGATTCGCGATAGAAATTTTTAATAAAGGTTTTTCTTTAATCATCATCGTCGAAATCATCGATTTGTCCATAGATTATAGGTTTATTTTGGCGCAGTGGATTGCCTCCTATGCCGTAAAGACAAACAGTTAGGTCATTATTTTTATCATTGGCTACTTCAGATAGGGCTAAAGATAATGCTACTAACACTCTACTTTCGAATTGTACATCAAGTGGTGCGAATGTGTTGATATAGAATTCATTTTTGTGATCTTTTGGGAACATGATATCGTGTCCATAAATTCCGATATTGTGAATCCCATCTGAAATTAAGGATTTAAAGAGTTCAACAAACATCTTTTTTTGATCTTCCAAGCTGCCTTTCCCATAAAGAGGATGACGTTTATCACCGGGTCGTTCATTTGCTGTTTTTGGATAATGTCCAAAGGGATTCCATATGTTAATGAGATGCTTTGGATTATTATCTTGAGGGGAGGAATACCTAGAATTTATCCATTCCGTGCGTGCCCATTTCCCAGGAGTTTTAGGTGTTTGGGAAAATGCTGTTAAGCTTGTATTCCAATTATGATCCCCAGTTTCGAATCTAAACAAATCTAAAGCACTATTGTGAATAGTATTAGGATGTGTGAGATCGGCTTCGGGAGGTATGAAACAAACCCGAGATACTTCTGTACCGTGAGATACAATCGGAGAAAAGAATGTTGGAATTTTAAAGGTTGCCAACCTAACGTTAGAGTTGCTTTTCGTTGTAAATACATTGATATCTTCTACACTAGAAGATTGCATGTCTTTGGGTAGAGAAAAACTTTCTTTAAAGTTTGCTTTCAAAGTCTCAGCAAGATCATTAGAAAGAAAATCATAGTCTCTGCTTTTTTCAAACGCACCGTGAATTCTTTTCCTGATATTTCCTTTAGTACCACTAGGTAAAAGTGCTAGAGATGTTCCTAATAAAATTGTTCCTAGAGTAATCCCTACAGCTGTAGCAACTGCTAAGCCAGGGGCTCCAAGTATTCCTAAAGTAACTCCACAAGCAACTCCAGCAACTAGAGCAATTCCTCCTAAGATAGCAAGAACCTTCTGAGTGGTCTCTCTGGTGCGTGGATTATGTAAAACCCTATTCAGATATCCTTTTAAGGGGAAGCTCTGTTTAGGATTTAAATTAAATATTTGATGTGGTGGTAGCGGATTATTATCCGATGAAATTTTTTTTGGCGACATAATTAAAATTATAAATAAATATAAAAATAAAGTAATTTACTTTTGGTTATTTTTATTTAATAAATTTATATTATGCTCGTGTTTAGTTGTTTATAGTTTTAATTTTTATAATGAGAGTCCTAATCCAGGGGAACTCACGACAACAACGTTCATGATTGTGTTGGGATTTGAGGTTGCAAATTTAGCTAAAGCGGTAACTAAACCTGTTTGTATGGCTGCTTTCCAAGAAGCGGCTTCTTGAGGATTTTGAGAGAGTTTAGCTGGTGCTGTGGATATCAAGGGTACTTGAATCATATCAGCACCTTGATTAACAGCTTCATTTAAACAATTTGAATAGGCAGTTTGTGCTAGAGCGAAAGCGACAACGGGATGGTGATTATGGGATTCAGGGTCAGGTCCTTCAATGAAACCTAGAAAATTGGGTAATCCAAGTTTCTTTTTATTGCTAGATCCGTCAGAGTTTTTCCAAGGCATAGAGACACACTGTCCTTCCTGTATATTAGGAATTTCACAAGAAATGTTTAATATATCTAAGTTTGAGATGCTTGTATTATGTTCTAACATAATCAGAAGGTTGCAGCAGCAATGAATACGCGGAGAATAGATAACTCCTGTGGTGGCAAATAGAGCTGTCTTTGAATGATTAATTTTCCAAGCTTTATTAAGTAGAGAAGGTGTAGTTTCTCCAAAAATATGGGGTAGATTACTCCAGTCTGTAATTATCTCTCCGTAGTGTTCCAAGATTTTTGTGTGCTTTGTATTTTCATTAATTTCAAGAAGGAAAGGCAGACTTGTAGGAGGAGCTTTTACATCGGTTTGAGCAGGTGTTTTAGTTTGTAAAGATGATTTTCTAAGAAGGAAAAGAGATATAAGGAGTAGTGGGATAGCTAGGGCACAAATAGAAAGAAGAGGGAGGATTCCTGTAATTACAGAAGCAATAACTACTCCAATTGCTGCTAAACCTGTAATGATAATCGTAATAATGTAGACAACCCTTGATGTTTCACAACTTTTTTTAGGAAGTATCTCAGATGAATGCTGTGTTTGTTCAAAAAATGGAGCAATAGAGATGGTTGTCATGTAATCATAAAGTAGGGTGCTTTATTGTAGTTTTATGCGTATTTTTCTTAATTACTTATATCTTAAATATCTGCGGATATAGTAGATGCTGCCCAATAAAGTTGGCAACTTAGATTTTAACTAAGAGATTATTTTTGAAAGATCTTTTAATTAAATAGCAGAAAATTTCTAACTAGTTCTTAAAATATATTTAGACAATAGACGCTCAGAAGGCCTAAGAAAGGAATAGTAATCATCTTTATGCGGACAAGTTATCATGCACCTCAAATAAGATTCCTATTCAAGATGCATGACTTTTCTTGACCTATCTTAATTCTATCCTAAAGGAGGGTTATTTATGTCCGTGACGACAAGAATCATCTGTACATTAGGATTTTGCGTTGCAAAGTTTTGAACAGCAGTTACCAAAGCAGCTTTTACAGCATCTATCCATTGATTGCGAACATTACGTCCATTTACAACTAAGTTAGGATCGGGAGCGTAAATGCTGGATGAAATAAGAGGAACCTGAACATACATAGAGTCTTTCTGTAAGGCCTTTGTTAAGCAGTTTTCATAAGCTTGAGTAACAACTTGATAGCATCTTTCTGGATCGTTATTTATCTGGCTGGCCATAGGTCCTAGCAGTTGTGCAAGAAGTGCAGGGCCTGCAGGATTAGAGTCGTTATTTGTGCCGTCAGCATTTATCCATTTTCCCGCGAGACACTCACCAATTTGTAACATTCTCTTGTTTTCTGTAGAATTACGCCACCCTTCCACGCTTACTGCTTTTGTGAAGAACTTATTTGTTCCTCCTCCTCCTCTGTACATGGTATCATTAGCAGCGTTTACCAACATAGGGCAAAGACCCTGTGTGGTAAATCTAGGTTTGGTAATATCACCGCAGGTAGACACTAGGATTGTTTTAGTATTTGGGACTTTCCAACCTTTGAATGTAGTTGCGGCATCAACAGGATCAAATTTAGGTGTATCGATAGAATTTGAGGAGGGTAGTTGTGTCCAACTATCAAGTAATTGCTGAGCGCTAGGAATAGGTAATAAGGATACAGGTGCATCGGTAGGAAGTGCTTGAGTCACAGATGCAGGTAAGTCCTGAGGTTGTGCTGGGGTCGGTGTCGGAGTCTCTATTGGTGTAGCAACAGGACTAGGTTGTCCTTCAGTCTCTTTCACCGGTTGAAGAGAAGGTTCTGGGGTGAATTCTGGAATAGTTAGGCCGGGATGCTCAGGAGTTCCCTCTTCTATAGGTTGAGGAAGAGGAGCGACTCTTGTGGGTGTCTTCCTGAGAAGAACACAGCAGACTACAGCGATTATAGAGAATATTACCACGGCAGCTGCAAGAGGTGGCATACTCAGGGTAATGGTTAGAGCTAGGGTGGTTACAAACCCTACAAGGGACAAAGCAGCCACAGTGGCAAGAGCTACTCTCTTAGCGACCCCCTGTTTATTTTGGCTTCGCTGTATTCCAGAAAAGGGTGTCCCAGGAATAGGATGAGACGATCCTTGAGTATTGATAAGTTGTGACATATAAAATATTGATTTTTTTAAAAGCTAAACGTAATCAATATTTTAAAGCATATCTTCTCTAAGAGATAGGAAGTTTTTTTTCAAGAAATTTGTGATTGAAAGACTGAAAAAGAAAGAAAATATCTCGGTTTGCAAATGAAATTCTTTATTTCTCGATTTAATAAATAAAAAAATCAAGACTTTTACAATTAATCAAATGTAAATATCTTAATGTTTCAGATTATTTTAGGATCAAGATTTAAAAAGTGACTTTAACGCATCCGCCATTGATTTTACACTGGCAGGCTAAACGTTCATTAGAATCCTCAGGTTCACCAAGAAAGTCTTTTTCTTCATCGGTGAAATTAGAAAGATTTTCTTGTCCTTCTAAGACTTCAATAACACATGTACCGCAAACGCCCTCAGTACAAGCAAAAGGAACGCCCGAAGATTCACAAGGTTCAGCGATACTAGAACCATCTTCCAGATCAAACTCTTGTGTTTCGTCGTCGGATGAAATGATCAACTTTGCCATCGGATTTCCTGCAAATCTTTTGTTATAAAGAATGAAACGATTCGGAGTAGAGGGATTCGAACCCCCGACCTATTGCTCCCAAAGCAACCGCGCTAACCAGGCTGCGCTATACTCCGTACAAATGTCTCTAAGAAATAAAGACGTTAGCATAGAAGAAAATAGTCCACAAGATAAACATAAACTAAAATTCGCTATTTTGTGACATAAGAGTTTTTCTTGAAGATATATATTTTTTGTCATTATTTAAGAAAACTAGGAGAGTCTCAGAAGGGAGGAGCTTGGTGACAAGCAAACAAGAGAAACTGTGGAGAATGGCTCTCATTCCCTTAGGCATTCTTCTTTCTTTCTTAATGCCTTTGCCCCAAGGGATTTTAGATGCTGGTCTCTGTATCAATTTTATCCTGTCTTTAACTGTTGTCTTTTGGGTATTTTCTTTAAAATCTAGTCACGAGGCTAAGCTTTTCCCCTCATTATTTTTATATCTTTGCTTATTTCGTTTGGGATTAAATCTTGCTTCAACCCGATTGATTTTGTCCTCAGGTTGGGCCTCACCTATGATTTTTTCATTAGGGAATTTCTTTTCCCTAGGAAGTTTGGGGGCAGGAACTATTGCCTGCTGTCTATTTTTTCTAGTCAATTTTCTTGTGATTGCTAAGGGTTCGGAAAGAGTTGCTGAAGTTCGTGCCCGATTTATTTTAGAAGCGCTCCCCGGTAAGCAGATGTCGTTGGATGCCGATCTTTTATCCGGAAGGGCATCTGGTATTGATGTTGAAAAGCAAAAACAAGATCTTTTTGAGGAGAGTGATTTTTTTTCCTCTATGGAGGGAGTATTTCGCTTTGTAAAAGGAGATGCGATTGTTAGCTGTATTTTGCTTATTGTTAATTCTATAGCAGCTTCTTACTTTTCATACTCTTTAGATGGTGTTGCTGATAATTTATGGTTGACGGTTGTAGGAGATGCTCTAGTAAGTCAAGTGCCCGCCTTATTGACATCATGTGCTGCAGCTACATTGATATCCAAGGTAGGACAAAAAGAATCCTTGCTGGAGCACATGATAGATTATTATGAGCAAGCTAGGACTCATTTTAAAACAATTGCCGTTTTGCTTTCTTCATTACTATTTGTTTCGGGAACTCCTAAGGGACCTATAATTGCCTTTGTGATAGTCCTATTCATTGCACATAAACGAAGAGATACTATACAAGGATTTGAACTTATAACCGAAGAGTTTCAACAAATACATCTATTGCTTCCAATAGATTATAAAGGAACAAATCCCAGAGAAATCTATACGCAAGCTTGTGAAGTTATCTTCAATGAAACAGGAGTTTTGTTGCCTAAGGAAATACGGGTTGCTCATGCTGATAAAAAAGCTTCGTTGAGTTATGGTGGGCAACATTTTTCTATCAAAGAGATATCTTTGATTTGTCTTTTGCCAATATTAAGAAATCTAGTCCCAGACGCTATTCATGGAAAAGATATTAGAGTTCTGATAAGAGATACGCAAAACGTTTTTGGAATTTCCATTGATGAGATTATTCCGAAAAAAATTTCTGAGAATTCTCTTCTTTTTTTAATGAAGGCTCTAGTTAAAGAGCGTATATCCCTAAGGTTGTTCCCTAAGATACTGGAAGCAATAGCGTTATACGGTTCTCATGAAGAAAGTCTAGAAATTCTTTCTGAAAAGATCAGGAAATACTTAGGGAAACATATAGGGAGGGCTCTTTGGGATAAGGAAAATATTTTAGAAATTATTACTGTAGATTCACATGTAGAACGAATGATAGGTGACTTATACTTAAAATCTAATCCCCTAATGTGTGATAAAGTTGTTCATCAAGTGCAGAACCTCCTAAAGCAGTCGGAGGATGGAGGGTTTCGAGCTATTATTACTGGATGCGAATCCCGTTTTGAATTAAGAAAAATGATCGAACCTTACTTCCCAGATCTTCTTGTTTTATCACATAATGAACTTCCTGAAGAAATCCCTCTTTCCTTACTAGGATCTGTTTCAGATGAAGTTTTGATACTTTAATTATGAAATCAATCTAATTAAAACGAATAAATTATTTTAATTAGAATATTGTTTAAAATATCTTTTTTATTTATTCTTAAGATAATTACCGAAGAAAAAAATTTGTGAAAACACAAAATACGCAAAATATTTCTGAGATTTGGGAATTATATTGGGAGACTCAAGCAATTGAGTGTCGAGATACTCTGATCGATTTTTACCTACATTTAGTCAAATGCGTAGTTCACCGTTTGATTTCAGGTATGCCCTCCCATGTAAAAACCGAAGATTTGTATGCTTCCGGAGTTGAAGGATTAGTACGTGCTGTAGAGCGTTTTGATCCGGAGAAAAGTCGCCGCTTTGAGGGATATGCTCTATTTTTAATAAAAGCTGCGATTATTGATGATTTAAGGAAACAAGATTGGGTTCCCAGAAGTGTTCATCAAAAGGCAAATAAGCTTTCAGATGCTATAGATACTCTAAGGCAATCTCTAGGAAGAGAGCCAACCGATGGAGATCTTTGTGAGTACTTCCAAATTTCCCAACAAGAACTTTCCGGATGGTTTGTTTCAGCACGTCCTGCACTGATTATCTCCTTGAATGAGGAAAGACCTTCGCTATCCGATGGAGAACCTGGCGTAGCTTTAGAAGAGCGTATTCCTGATGAACGAGCAGAAACAGGATACGATATCGTCGATAAAAAAGAATTTTCCTCATTTTTAGCAAATGCTATAGAGGGGCTAGAGGAGAAGGAGCGCAAGGTCATGGCCCTATATTATTATGAAGAGCTAGTTCTTAAGGAGATTGGAAAAATCCTAGGAGTTAGTGAATCACGTGTCTCCCAAATTCATTCCAAAGCCCTTATTAAACTTCGAGCGGCTTTGTCAGCCTTCCTTTAAGAAATATGTCCGTTTTCTTTTTTAACAGGAAGCATAAAGTTTATAATAATTCCAAGACTTAAGCACACTCCTGCAACAGTACTTAATAATAAGAACCAGAGATTTAAGGTAATTATTAAAGCCGCGCAGCTTCCTACTGTAGCTAAAATTGCTAGAGTAATAAGAATTACCGAAGTGATACGCACGCATAAAGCTGAGGGAATAAATTTTGATGTTCTACTTCGTGCTTGTTGAATACTTGTAGTATTGATTGCATCTGAAGTTATAGAAGTCACAAGAAACCTTTAAAAAATTGATAAATTTTAATATAAAAATGGATTTTTTTTCTATCATTTTTTCTTTATGATATTAAACTTAGAAGGGAATCTTGCATATAAGAAGACCGATGGTTAAGATGATACTTCCATTATTAAGATTTTTTTGTAGTTGCCATGCGGGATTTCATAAGACATTTGAAGGATCGAGGAATTTTAGAAGATTTTTCCTCCGGATTAGATAGAATAACCTCTCCCATTTCCGCATATCTCGGATTTGATCCAACAGCACCTTCTCTTCATATTGGACATTGGATAGGGATATGCTTTCTACGTAGAATGGTAAATTTCGGTATTACTCCTGTGGCTTTAGTAGGTTCTGCTACAGGAATGATAGGAGATCCTTCTGGCAAAAGTATAGAACGTACCCTATTAGAAAGTAATCAGGTAGTGCATAACAGTCAGAAGCTTTCTGAATGTCTCTCACACTATTTGCCTGGAGTGCAAATAGTGAATAATATGGATTGGTTTAAAAATACTACAGTCATTGATTTTCTTCGAGATGTAGGGAAGCATTTTAGATTAGGAACCATGCTGGGCAAGGATACAATTAAACAGCGTATCCAATCCGAAGAGGGCATTAGCTATACTGAGTTTAGTTATATACTTTTGCAATCGTATGATTTCGCCTACTTGTTCGAAAAGTATGGTATATCTTTGCAGTGCGGAGGAAGTGATCAGTGGGGGAATATTACCTCTGGAATTGATTATATTCGTCGTAAGGGATTAGGACAGGCCTATGGCTTGACTTACCCGTTATTAACAAATAGCCAAGGTAAGAAGATCGGAAAGACTGAATCGGGAACTATTTGGTTAGATCCTGCTCTAACATCTCCTTATGAGCTATACCAGTACTTTCTAAGATTGCCAGATTCAGAGATTCCTAAAATAGCACGTACGTTAACTTTATTGAGCAATGAGGAAATTTTTGATTTAGATCATCAGTTTCTTTCGGATCCTATAGCTGTGAAAAAGTTTGTTACTGAAACTATAGTAGCTTCTATACATGGTAAGGATAGACTTCAGGAGGCTCAGGCAGTTACTCAAAGTATGCATCCTGGTAAGGTATCTTCAGTTTCTGAGAAGGATTTCCAAGATCTTATTTCTATGGGACAGGGGGTATCTTTAGAGAGAATACAGACTGTCGGCAAACGATGGATAGATCTCTTTGTTGAAGTGGGATTTTGCAACTCCAAAGGAGAAGCTAGAAGATTGATCGAACAAAAAGGTCTCTATGTAAATAGTGACCCCATAGCTGATGAGCAAAGTGTGTTTGAAGAGTCTCAAGTGTGTTACAATCGATATGTTTTATTAGCACAGGGAAAAAAGAAAAAATTAGTTTTGCGTCTAATTTAAGTGTTGAGGAGGACTAGTGGCAGAGCAAGCAGATATTGGGCTAATCGGTTTAGCTGTTATGGGGAAAAACCTTGTATTAAACATGATAGATCATAGTTTTTCTGTTTCTGTCTACAATCGGAGTCCAGAGAAAACCCGAGAGTTTCTTCAGGAGCATTCTCAAAACATAAACCTTCAGGGGCATGAAAATTTAAAAGCTTTTGTTTGTTCTTTAAAACGTCCTAGAAAAGTAATGCTTATGATCAAAGCAGGAACTCCTGTAGATCAAAGTATTGAATCACTACTACCCCATCTTGAAGCCGGAGATATTATTATCGATGGAGGAAATAGCTACTATAAAGATTCGGAAAGGCGATGCCGAGACCTTAAGGAAAAAGGTATTCTTTTTATAGGCATGGGGATTTCTGGAGGTGAAGAGGGGGCTAGGTATGGACCCTCTATTATGCCGGGAGGCAATAGTGATGCTTGGCCAGCTATTGCACCTATTTTTCAAAGTATTTCTGCTAAGGTTAATGGTAATCCCTGTTGTTGTTGGGTTGGCCCTGGAGGAGCAGGACATTATGTAAAAACTGTACATAATGGCATTGAATACGGAGATATACAATTAATTTGCGAAGCTTATGGATTGTTAAGAACACGTTTAGATATATCTCCCGAGGCCGTATCAGCAATTTTTTCTGAGTGGAATGGTCGGGAATTAGAAAGCTACCTTATGAGGATCTCCGTAGAGGTACTGTCTTTAAAAGATTCTGAGGGTTCTCCAGTTATTGATACGATTTTAGATGTTGCGGGGCAAAAGGGTACAGGCCGATGGACTGCAATGGATGCTATTGATTCTGGGGTTCCTCTTTCTTTGATTATCGAATCCGTACTAGCACGCTTTCTTTCCTCATGGAAAACTGTTCGAGAACAGGCAGCAAAGGAGCTTCCAGGTATTCCTATAGTTTTTGAAAAACCTAAAGATCCTCATCTTTTTATCGAAGATGTATTCCAGGCGCTATATGCTTCAAAAATCATTAGCTATGCTCAAGGATTCATGCTATTAAAACAAGCATCAGAAGAGCACCAATGGAATCTAAATTTCGGAGAGCTAGCTTTATTGTGGAGAGGGGGATGTATTATCCAAAGCGTATTTTTAGATGCTATCTACAAAGGTTTCGAAAACGAACCTGAAGCGCCTTCACTAATTTTACAAACTTATTTCAAATCCACACTGCAAAACTCTGAATCCGGATGGCGCAGAACAATTGCTTACGCAATTGGCTCGGGATATCCCGTACCTTGTTTAGCAGCTGCTTTGACATTCTATGATGGTTACCGAACAAAAGATTCCTCAATAGCTTTAGCTCAAGGATTGCGAGATTATTTCGGAGCACACTCGTATGAACGTAAGGATAGGCCTCGAGGAGAATTCTATCATACAGATTGGATAGGGACCAAAACTACAACGCTTGTAAAATAATTTTTGAGAGAAATGTGGGAGTTTTGTCATAATGACTAGTTCTCCTGACAAGTCTCTTGTTTCTTTAGGGATACTTAGTATCCCTTCTCTTTGTTTTTTTTGTTTATTCTAAACGTTTAAGTTTCGATGGATTATGTAATAATAATAAACAAAGATAATAAGGATTATCTCTTAAAAATCTTGATTCTTGAGTAGAAAGAATTAGTCTATTTTAAGAACTTCAATAAAAGCAGTATTAGGAATAGAAACTTTTCCAAACTCTTTCATACGTTTTTTACCCTTTTTCTGTTTTTCCCAGAGCTTGCGTTTTCTAGTGATATCTCCACCATAACACTTTGCAGTAACATTTTTTGAAAGAGCACGAATTGTTTCCCGAGCGATTACTTTTTTATTGATAGCAGCTTGAATAGGAATTTTAAAGAGTTGCTGTGGGATTACATCAACAAGCTTTTCACAAATACTTCTTCCGCGAGCTTCTGCTTTGTCCTTATGTACTAGACATGAAAAAGCATCAACAGGTTCATCATTGATTAAAATTTCAAGCTTTATAATTGATCCCTTACGGTAATCTCCTAAACGGTAATCAAAAGACCCATAACCTTTGGTTACAGATTTCAATTTATCATTAAAATCAGAGACGATTTCATTTAAAGGTAGGTCATAAGAAAGTACTAACCTATGCTGATCTAACATTTCCGTCTTTAGGCACACACCGCGCTTATCCAAACATAGATTCATAATACTACTTAGATATTCTTGAGGCGTAATGAT
The DNA here is from genome assembly GCF_018343815.1 of Chlamydia crocodili. NCBI lineage: Bacteria > Pseudomonadati > Chlamydiota > Chlamydiia > Chlamydiales > Chlamydiaceae > Chlamydia > Chlamydia crocodili. The sequence goes on from NZ_CP060791.1 coordinate 1,052,766, forward strand.
ATTTACATGTACCCAAGGTTCTTCCAAATGCTCGATAATTGAAGGGTCGGGATAGGCTGTGGGGTTATCTATTAATAGTGTTTTTCCATTTTTTAAGACGACCTTATAGATTACGCTGGGTGCTGTAGCAATAATATCAAGATCAAATTCTCTAATAATTCTTTCAAAAATAATCTCTAAATGTAGCAAGCCTAAAAATCCACAGCGAAATCCAAAACCTAGAGAATGGCTACTTTCTTGCTCTATAGTTAAAGCAGAATCATTAAGCTGTAAACGACCTAAAGCATCTTTTAAAGTATCAAAATCTGATGAATCAATAGGATAAATGCCAGCAAAAACTACGGGATTAATTTCTTTGAACCCCTCCAAAGGTAGTTTTGCTGGATGTTTTACTGTAGTGACAGTATCACCGATTTTTACATCTTTTACTTTTTTTAAATTAGCAATAAAATAGCCTACCTGACCTGCCCTTAGTGATCCTTCAATTAAAGTGGCTTCAGGAAGGAAAGCTCCAATACCTAAGACTTCAAACGCAGAACTTTTTGTTGCCATAAAGGTAATACGATCGCCTTTTTTAATTTCTCCACTGATAACACGAACATACACCATGATCCCTACATAAGGATCATAATGAGAATCAAAAATCAAAGCCTTTAGTTCCGTTTCTTCAGGGAGTTTCGGAGGAGGAATTAGCTCAATTATTGCCTCAAGAATTTCTGGAATTCCTTCTCCAGTTTTTGCTGAACAGGCAATTGCATGGGTAGTATCTAATCCTATATAATCTTCAATCTGCTTCCGAATTCTCTCGGGATTAGCAGCGGGTAAATCAATTTTATTTAAAATAGGAATGATCTCTAAATCACGCTCCAATGCTAGGTAAACATTAGCTAAACTCTGAGCTTGCACACCTTGAGCAGCGTCAACAATAAGTAGAGCTCCTTCACAGGCAGATAAAGAGCGTGATACTTCATAAGAGAAATCCACGTGGCCAGGAGTATCTATAAGATTAAGCTGATAAACTTCACCATTGTATTCATAATACATAGTTACGGGATGGGCTTTAATAGTGATACCGCGTTCCCTTTCAAGATCCATAGAATCAAGGAGCTGCTCACGCATCTCTCTCTGCTCAACCGTACTTGTACTTTCAAGTAAGCGATCAGCAATTGTAGATTTTCCGTGATCAATATGCGCAATAATAGAAAAATTTCGAATATTTTCTAATTTATACTCTTTCAAAATACAGCAGGAGTTTTATCAGTTTCAGAGAGAGTCATGTTAGACTGAGCATAGTTAGTTGTCAATACTACTAGAATACAAGAAGGTGAGTTTAATTTATTTACGAAGATCAAAAATAGAATAATACTTGTATTTGCAACTTACATGTTTTATTGTTTTCAGAACATTGTGTTGTAAATATAAAAATCTAGAAATTCAATAATTATAATTTAATATTTTGATTTTTATTTTATTTAGTATGACTCATGAAATCTTCGAATCTTTTTGTTCCCCAAACACTTCCAAAGCAAGAAGTGGTTTGTCGATACATGCAATCGAGGAGACCAACAATATTTCAAATAATTATACTCGTTGTTTCGAGTATGTTATGCATTGTTTCAGGTCTGATTTTTTTATCAACTTTGCCCTCGTCCATGAATCTTATTGTTTCTTTACTGCTCGGAGGCTTGGGTTGGTGTATTCTATCTTTTGTTACCGCACAGCTGATAATTAAGTATTCGCAACCAAAAAATATCCAAATTCCTTTAGGGTTTCGCCAGGTGATTAAATCAAAATTCCCTAAAGTTTTTTTTGATTTGGTAACCACTCAGGACTTGGATATTATGAAATTCAGAGAGTTGATAACTTCTATTTCTCATTTTAGAGAATATCAAGACTCATCAGTTAAGAATAATTTGGATAAACTTTCTTCACAGTTAAGAAGTGCTGTAGAAGCTTTTGGTGTTGATGATTTAGATAGAGAAATCAAGAGCCAGGAGATTCTTAACTTGGATGACTTATTTGTGGAAAATTGCCCTCTATATTGGATGAAACGTTTTATAGAATTAGGTAATAATGAAGTTTTAAATGAAAATGAAATAATACGGAGCTGGAGCTGTTCTGGAGTCTATTGGTTTTCTGAATTAGGTTTAATTCATCGGTCTTCTGATAATAATTTAAAACCACAAACAATTTTTAATCTACATTTGTATGGACTTGTTCAAGAAATAGACGAATCAGAATATTCTTGTTTGATGCGTCATATTAAAAATAATACCTGGAATCATCAAGATGTAGCAATGATAGTTGATAGATTGTTGATTATTTGTCAGGGAGATTACAGTAGGTATATCAGTGAGAAAGATAAAGATAAGACATCTACAGGGCTTCGTGTAGAATTTACAGAAGAAGAAGTAAGAAATCTTCTTTTATGTATGTGTCTGCACGGGTTGTCTTGGAGACAACTAGAACTCATCCGATCGACACCAATTTCTTCTTGGCAATTTTTATCATGGATAGACGGCTCTATTCCTAAGCGAGGTATGCGAATACTTGCAGGATGTTTTCTAAAAGATTTTATTCACGAATCTAATCCTAATTATGAACCAAACATTGCTCTATCAACTTATTCAGAATACAGAAATATTACTCAATATAGAAGATATAGAAATCAAAAAGATACTAATCCTCTTAGCAACATCTGTTGCTATTTCAGTCATCGAATGAGGTTTCGTAAGAAAAAAATAGAAATAGATTTTCATTTAAAGAATATCATGAATTTTCACAGATACGTTGTTGATTTAAAAACTGGTATAAGAACCAGGATCTCTGGAAATATTTAAAGACAAAAAAAATCCTCACTGTGAATACGAGTGAGGATTTCTTCTATTAAGATCTACTTCAATTATGAAGAAGCATTTTCAACAGCAGGTGTTCCCTGGATTGTTGATGAAGAACCAACATCTTCGGAAGCAACAGCGGCTTCTTCTCCTGCAAGTTCTTGTTCTTTGATTGCAGATTGAATTAAGAACAGTTTATTAAGTTTTGTTGCTGAGACTAACCATACAGCAATAATTACAAAGAGAGCTACTGCTAAGTAAGGAGTCATGGCTCCAATACTTCCGCAAACTACCAGAAGGCTTTGTTGGATTAAAGAACCCCCGGATTTGCCGAAACGAGCGGCAACCACATCAATAGCAGCCTTCCCTTTAACTTTTTGTTCTTGATCTAATGGAATATAAGCCATTTCTTTGGTTGCATCAAAGAGGGCATATTTTGTGGATTTAGATAGAATGTTTTGGATAGCTCCCACCATAACAGCAAGCATTAGAGGTGTAGTTCCTAACATAGCTACGATTCCAGAAGCCTGATTTCTAAAGATAACTAGAACAAAGAAAAGCACGCCTGTTAATAATACCATAACTGGTGTTACAAGGGCTCCTGTTAACCAACCAAATTTACGGATAACGTTACCGCCGATAAATAGCATTACGATAACAGAAACAACTCCGGTCCAGAATGAGAAATTACCCATAAATTGGCTATATTCGTTAGCATTTGGGTATTGCATCTTCAATTGGCTCTTCCATGTCACTTCTACGAGATTAATGCAAATCCCATAACAAATAACAAGTAGGGCTAACAGTAACATGTAAGGGGATCTTGCTAAATAGGCAAAACTTTCCTTCATGCTCATCTTTGGTTTGGATTTCTTAGATTTGTTTAATTCTTTAGGATCATAGAATCTAGAATCAGTAAGAACACACTTATTCATCCACCAGTAGCACAGAATAATAATACCACCGGAAAGAATAACCATGCTCATTAAGAGATATAGAGAAAGTCCCCAAGGATCTGTATTTCCTGCAGCACTAGCACGTAGTTTAGAAGCCCAGATAATAGAACGTCCAGAAGCTAATAAAGCGATATTAGCGCCCACTCCGAATAAAGCGTAAAAACGCTTGGCTTCGCTGATTTTAGTAATCTCATTAGCAAAACCCCAGAACATCAAAGAAAGCATAACACTTCCCCATAGCTCCGAAAGCACATAAAATGCGGCAAAGGTCCAGTTTCTTAACATAGCGACACATCCCATCAATCCTTGAGGGAGGATAGTTTGTAATTTGTCAGCGAAATCCGTTGGATGTAAGATGTGACGAAATGGATAAATTACTGTTGGGAATAGAGCAAAGAATAGAAGAAATGGGGTGATAACCGTATAGAAGAGGGCCGGTTTACTTAAAATGTTGCTTAGCTTGGCGTAGATAAGCATAAAGACAACAGCGCAAGGAACGACAAGCCACAGTTTGATGAAGGGTATAGCCTCTGCACCAGAGCCGGGAGCCGTTACGATAAGAGTGTCTTTTGTATCACGCAATACGGTGTAGTTGAACGCAATACAGAAGAACATTAGGAACATTGGCAGCACCTTTTTCAGCTCATACTTGTGTATTGGCCAAAGAAAGGAGCGCAATTTTCCAAAAGGTTTTTCCGCTGTTTGTGTCATATTTACCCTCTGAAATAGCTTAGTTTTATAATTTATAAGTTATTAATAGTTTTGTCTTTAAAACAATTAATTTTTAGTTTTTTAGCCTTCTAGCATACCAACTTTTTTCTCTATTGACAAGAAAAAAGGAGAGGAGAAGCCATAGGCTCTCCCAGAGCACTCGAGAGACTGAGGAAAAAATCGGCTAAAATATTTACTTTACTTAGCCGATTATAAGGTCTTTTAAACAAAAGACTGAGGAGAATCCAAACTTGAAGAATTAGTTCTTACAGCTTCTACATATGCATTCCATAGCTCAACACTAACCATTCCGTTGCGGATGGAACGAATAAGCTCTCTTTTTAACGAAGGTAGGGGTTTTTTTGGGCTAAATCGTGCTAAGAGATCTTTATCTCCTACCTGTCTGGCTAATTCTAGAACACGTTCTATATCAGTTTTTGTGAAGTTGATAAAATCTCTGCGTTTTTTAGATCCTCTAGGGGCTCGAGGCTTTGGATTAATGGCTCGTGGTGAATCAGATTCTAGAATAAATGTTTTTAACATTTTTAGAAACTGCTCGGGGGCGGCACTTTTCATTTTTTTTAATGTAAAATGGTGCATATAGCCACCACTCGGTCCAGGAAGATAGCGACATAAATCGTTTTCCTTATCTCCGCAGACCTTTCTAATAGCTTTTAAGATCAGTTTTTCTATTTCTTCATTTATATTCGACTGTTCTACGGCCATGAAACCCACCTTTATAACTTGCTAAATCTTCGTAAAAATTAATCGATGCTTACTTTATAAATTTTATAAGAAAGAATTTGGCATACTTTCAATTTAACGTTTAGAAAAATAAAATTAAAGTTCTGTTTATTTAGAGACGTAATTTATGTTGGATTTTGCTTTTTTTCGCAATGTTATTTTCCTGGAGAAGATCTTTTTGTTTCATAAATAACTTTAAAAGAAACAATCATAAGGACAAAAAGTGTTGCTATAACATTTATTTCTTTATAATTAAAAGCCTTTTCATTGTGATGAAACTTGTTTTTTTGTTTCTTTTATAAAATGCAAAAAAATATGAAATTCATCTTTCTGATTTCTTTTCATTATTCCCATCTTTATTAATTCCTACACCAGATTTTCTAAATAAATAGCGGGATTTTTTTGTCTCTTTTATATACCTTATGATTTTCATTGTTCCGATTTTATTAATTTCTTGAGAATAATCTCCCTAAATGGAGGCATATGTTGTTAGCACGTCTGTTCAAAAGAGTAAAACTTTCATTTTCCTTAATTTTAATTTTTATTGTTTCCGGATGCTCTTCTTCTAAGGTGCACAATAGTGATAATAAAATTTATGTATTGTCTATGAATCGAATGATACATGATTGTGTGTCTAGAATTGTAGGAGATAAACTTTGTTCAATAGTACTGATCGATGGTGCCATAGACCCTCACGCATACGAAATGGTCAAAGGTGATGAAGATAAAATGGCAATGAGCAGGCTCATTTTCTGTAATGGTCTTGGTTTAGAACATACAGCAAGCTTACGCAAGCACTTAGAAGGTAATCCTAAATCTGTGAATATTGGAGAACGATTAATAGCCCGTGAAGTGTTTTCTCCTTTGGAAGAAGACGGATTCTATGATCCGCATATTTGGACAGATATTAGTATTTGGACAGAGGGAACTAAAGAGATAACCGCTGCTTTAATTTCTGAATTTCCAGAATATGAAAAAGAATTCACTATTAATTCTAATGAATTAATAGAGGAAATGCAAATGTTGGATAGTTGGGCGAAAAGATGTTTATCTACAATACCCGAAGAATCGAGATATTTGGTTTCAGGTCACAATGCGTTTAGTTATTTCACAAGACGATATTTAGCAACTCCAGAGGAGGTGAAATCAAATGTTTGGAATAAAAGATGCATTTCTCCTGAAGGAATATCTCCTGAAGCTCAAATTAGTATCCGCGATATCATGCTCGTTGTAGATTATATCCACGAACATAATGTTACTGTTATGTTTCCTGAAGATACTTTAAATCAAGATGCGCTTAAAAAAATTGCTTCATGCTTAAAAAAAGGACACAGTGTCCGATTGGCAAGCCGCCCTTTATATAGCGATAATGTTAAAAATGATTACTTTAATACATTTAAGCATAATGTTTGCACAATTACTGAGGAGCTAGGAGGGACTATTTCTTGAATAGACAAAATGAAATTGCTTGGTCAGTACATGATCTATGTGTGAACTATGATCATTCAGATGTTTTATGCCATGTTTCTTTTTCTTTAAGAAGAGGATCCTTGACAGCAGTTTTAGGTCCTAATGGTGCGGGCAAGAGCACTCTTTTAAAAACTTCACTTGGATTAATACGACCTTCAGCCGGTCATACTTTGTTTTTTGGAAATAAGTTTAAAAAAGTACATCAACGTGTTGCCTATATGCCACAGAGAGCTAGTGTAGATTGGGATTTTCCTATGACAGTTCTGGATCTTGTTCTCATGGGTTGCTATGGATACAAGGGGATGTGGGGAAGAATAACGGCTGATGATCGTAAGGAAGCTTACAATATTTTAGAGCGTGTAGGTCTATCTGCTTTAGCCAATAGGCAAATAGGAAAGCTATCGGGTGGGCAGCAACAAAGGGCATTTCTTGCTCGAGCTCTTATGCAAAAAGCAGATCTATATCTTATGGATGAATTATTTTCCGCTATAGATATGGCTTCGTATCAGACTGTTGTAGATGTCTTACGTGATTTGCAAGAACAGGGACGCACTATCGTTGTGGTGCACCACGACCTTAGTCATGTACGCCAATTATTTGATCATGTTATCTTATTAAACAAACATCTTATTTGTTCTGGACCGGTTGATGAATGTTTAACTAACAAAAATATTTTTCAGGCTTATGGTTGTGAACTAGAGCTTTTGGACCGCACTCTTAAACTATCCAGGGGAAAGCAACAAGGAGCGTATTAAATGCTCGATTGCGTTTTTATTGATTCTATTTTTTTGTCGAGCTTTCTAGCTGTTACTTTAATTTGCATGACAACTGCTTTATGGGGGACTGTGCTACTTGTGGGTAGACAACCTCTTCTAAGCGAGAGTCTTTCTCATGCTTCTTATCCAGGACTGCTTCTGGGCGCTTTATTGAGTTATAAAGTATCTTTTTTCACAGATTCTATTATTTTAGTGATTATTTTTGGTTGTCTAGCTGCGATTTCTGGTTATGGAATTATAGTATTTTTAGAAGGAGTATTAAGAGTTCATAAGGATGCTTCTCTATGTTTTGTTCTGGTTGTTTTTTTTGGCATGGGAGTTATTTTAGCCAGTTATGTGAAAGATTGTTGCCCTTTATTATATAATCGTATCAACGCCTATCTATACGGACAGGCGGCTACTTTAGGTTATGTAGAAGCTAAACTTGCAGCCTTTGTCTTTCTTATCTCTTTGGTGACTTTATGGTGGTGGTATCGTCAAATTGTCGTGACTATCTTTGATAAGGATTATGCTTCAACTTGTGGACTGAGTACTCGTATTTCTGGAACCATTGTCCTTGTATTTATTTCCTTAGTAATTGTAAGTGGTGTACGTTCTGTAGGTATTGTATTGATATCTTCAATGTTCGTTGCTCCTTCCTTAGCAGCCCGTCAATTATCGGATAGGTTGAATATTATTTTCCTTCTTTCTTGTTTATTCGGAGGAGTCTGTGGTGCTCTTGGTAGCTATGTTTCAGTTGCTTTTAGTTGTAATGTTTCTGGACATCTAGGTGTAATCACTTTGCCTACGGGCCCACTCGTTGTTGTTATATCTGGTTGTTTAACCTTCCTTTGCTTGATGTTTTCTCCAAAATCGGGATGGGTAATACGCTACATACGCAGGAAACACTTCTCATTTTCAAAGAATCAAGAGCATTTACTTAAAGTGTTTTGGTATTTGCTAGAAGATCAATTGACTGAGGCTGGGGCACGTGATTTTGTTTGTTCTCATAAATATCAGGAATATTTTGGACCTAGGCCTTTTCCAAGATTTAGAATTTGGCTTCTTGAATATCAGGGATTTTTAAAATATAGCAATTATCGCTGGAGTCTTAGTGAGAAAGGAAAGATCAGAGCAAAAAGATTAGTTCGAGCTCACAGATTGTGGGAATGTTATCTCGTACATTCTTTAGAATTCAAGGAAGAAGATGTTCATGGTTTTGCTGAAGAAATGGAGCATGTTTTAACAGATGAATTAGATTATGCGATTACAGAAATGTTAGATAATCCTCATTACGATCCACATGATAAATTAATTCCAGAGAAACCAAAACAGAAGGAGGAACTATGATAGGAGCCTTTTCGCCATATCATGGAGTGTCCTTTATTCAATTTTTCAAGGTATTTTTCTTAAGATTTTTTTCTGGAGAGCTATTTCTAGGACACTTGTTTATCGATGATATTCAGGTTATCGTATTTTTGGCCATTGCTCTTTCTGGAGCATTTGTAGGTAGTTTTTTAGTTTTAAAGAAGATGGCAATGTATGCTAATGCTGTTTCTCATACAGTATTATTTGGCTTAGTGAGTATTTGTTTATTTACTCATCAATTAACATCATTATCTTTGGGAACTCTTACTCTAGCGTCTGTTTCAACTGCCTTACTTACGGGTTTTCTTATTCATTTCATAAGGAATATTTTTCGGGTTCCTGAAGAAGCAAGTACAGCTCTAGTATTCTCTTTATTATTTTCAATGAGTTTACTTCTTTTAGTATTTCTAACACGTAACGCACATATAGGAACTGAACTTATCTTAGGTAATGCAGATTCATTAACTCGTGGCGATATTTTCCCTGTGTATACTATTCTTCTAGTTAACCTATTTGTTTCTGTGATAGGATTTCGTAGTTTTGTTTGTGTTTCTTTTGATTCAGTATTCTCTTCTTCTTTAGGAATTCCTGTGAAAATCATTGATTACTTAATCATCTTACAACTGTCAGCAAGCCTAGTAGGAGCATTTAGAGCGGTGGGAGTTTTAATGGCTTTAGCTTTCTTATTAATCCCTGGACTTATTGCGAAAGTTTTTGTTGTTTCTGTACGGGGGATGCTTTTTTGGTCTTTAATTTTTGGCGCTCTTACAGCATTAACTGCTCCTGCATGTTCTAGAGCAATTTTAACATCATATGATGTGGGATTATCAACTTCAGGTATTTCAGTTTTTATATTAATGGCTTGTTATGTTGTTGTTTCTTTATTTCATTATGGAAAGAAGTTAGCCTATAAAAGATTTTATTCAAAAAATAGCCTGAATACAGAATTGACAACTCTCTAATCTAGGAGTTATGATTTTTTTTTCAATTTGTTAAGGTTGCTATTTGAAACATTTAGCTATTTTTGGATCCACTGGAAGTGTAGGACAGCAGACTTTAAAAATTATTCGGTCTCTTCCTCATTTATTCAATGTGGTCGCCCTTGCTTCATACGGTAATAATAAGGATTTATTTTTCGAACAAATTCGAGAGTTCTCTCCTTCTATAGTTTCTGTATATGATGAACAAATTTATTTTGAAATTCGTAAAGAATTTCCTAATATTAAAGTATTTCTTGGTGAAGAAGGATTATTAGCAGCTGCTACAGCTGTAGAAATTGATACTATTGTTGCCGCATCTTCAGGTGTTGTAGCTTTACCGGCAATTATAGAAGCAATGAAATCGGGGAAAATCCTGGCGTTAGCAAATAAAGAAGTTTTAGTTTCTGCTGGTGAGATTATCAAAGGGATTGCTAAGCAATATCAAACGACAATTTTGCCTATAGATAGTGAGCATAATGCTCTATATCAATGTTTAGAGGGGAGGAATGCTTCGGAAGTAAAAAAGTTGTTATTAACTGCTTCTGGAGGCCCTTTATTATACAAGTCTAGAGAAGAATTAAATTGTGTAACTATTGAAGATGTACTGAAGCATCCTATATGGAATATGGGGGCTAAAATTACCGTAGATTCTTCAACATTGGTAAATAAAGGTTTAGAAATAATAGAAGCCTATTGGTTATTTGGATTGGAAAATGCGGAGATAGATGCTGTAATTCATCCTCAAAGTTTAATTCATGGTATGGTAGAGTTTCAAGACGGGACGGTGCTTTCTGTAATGAATCCTCCTAGTATGCTCTTTCCCATACAACATGTATTAACCACTCCAAAACGTTGTCCATCACCTCTCAAAGGGATAGATTTTTCTATAAAACAAACGCTAGAGTTTCTTCCTATAGATGAGGAGCGTTTTCCAAGTATTGGTTTGGCTAGATGGGTATTAAAAGAGAAAGGATCCGCGGGACCATTTTTTAATGCCGCTAATGAGGTCTTAGTTCAAAGATTTTTAACAGAGGAAATTGCTTGGTGCGATATTCTAAATAAGTTAACAAAACTTATGGAAAATTATAGAGTTTCTTCGTGCACTTCATTAGATGATGTCTTTGCTGTTGATAAAGAAGCTCGAGCCCTTGCTCAAGAGATATAACCCGGTACATATATGACAATAATATATTTTATTCTTGCAGCCCTTGCTTTAGGGGTTTTGGTATTGATCCATGAATTGGGTCATTTACTAGCAGCTAAGTCTGTAGGTATGGCTGTTGAGAGTTTTAGTATTGGTTTTGGTCCGGCTTTATATAAAAAGAAAATTGGGAATATAGAATATCGTGTAGGTATTTTCCCTTTTGGTGGTTATGTTCGCATTAAGGGTATGGATAAAAGAGAAAAGGGCGTGGATGCGGATCCCGATTCTGTTTACGACATACCTCAAGGTTTTTTCAGCAAATCTCCGTGGAAAAGAATTATTGTTCTTGCCGCAGGTCCTATAGCTAATATTTTATTGGCTTTTGTGGCCTTTGGTGCATTGTATATCTCAGGGGGTAGAAATAAGGCTTATTCTGAGTACTCTCGTATTGTTGGCTGGGTGAATCCTATTTTAAAAGAAAAAGGTCTAAACCTGGGGGATGAGATTCTTACATGTAATGGCAAATCCTATTATTCAGATAAAGACGCTATTACCTCAGCTTTATTAGACAGACATCTATCTTTCAAGGGAGTACATCCCGCGTATCTTTCAAAAACTTCTACCGAATTTTCCTTGGATACAGAATTCGATGTGAATAAAAATGGTATCCCTCTTGCTGGAGCTAGCTATCTTTTATACCGTTATCAGGAGCCTATTTCAAAAGAATCTCCGATGTATTCAGCGAATATATTGCCGGGTGATCGATTGGTATGGATGGATGGACAAATCTTATTTTCTCCGATGCAAGTTTCTCAAATACTGAATGAAGCGTATGCATTTGTTAAAGTTTCTCGTTATGACAAGGAATTATCATTACGCATTCCTAGGATGCTAGCAAGCACATTATATCTATCTCCTTACGTAAGGAATGAACTTATTGATAATCAGTATGAAGCCGGCATTAAAGGTAAATGGTCTTCTCTATATACTTTACCCTATATGATTAATAGTTACGGTTATGTAGAAGGAGAATTACAGCCTATAGATCCAGAATCTCCATTTCCTCCTATGGAAGATAAATTAGAATTGGGAGATCGTATTTTAGCTATAGATGGCACCCCTGTTAGTGGGAGTACAGATATTTTGCGTTTGGTTCAAAACCATAAGGTATCAATAATTATTCAAAAAATGAGTTCTGAGCAACTAGAGGATGTAGATTCTTCCATTGCTGATGAAAGGTTTATCCGTTCTTATGATGCTAAAAACCTATTAGCAATTATTAATTCAATAGGAAGTGCCCAAGAAGTGCGTGAGTCGGGTCAATATCGTTTATTATCTCCGATCCAACCTAAACCATGGATAAGCATTTATTCCGATGATCTTTTAAATAAACGCCGTGAAATGGCAAAAAAATTTAAGAATCAAGATCAACAACGCTATTATCTAGATAGAATAGAAATAGAAAAACAAAAACTATCTCTTGGAATTCCTTTGAAGGATATGACTGTAAAGTATAATCCTACTCCGGATGCTTTAATCATTAATATTTCTAAAGATAGTCTACGTACTATGAAGGCTTTAGTTGTAGGCCGACTGAATCCTCAGTGGTTGTCGGGACCAGTAGGGATTGTTCATATGCTACATAAAGGATGGTCCTTAGGAATTTCCGAAGCTCTATTTTGGATTGGATTGGTGAGCATTAATTTAGCAGTTTTAAATCTTCTTCCGATTCCTGTATTGGACGGAGGCTATATTGTACTTTGCCTCTGGGAGATGATCTCAAGACGTCGTTTGAATATGAAGCTTATTGAGAAAATGTTAATCCCATTTTCTCTATTATTGATAGCTTTCTTTATTTTTCTAACGTTTCAGGATTTATTTCGTTTTTTTGCTGTGAGTTAGGTTTCCAAGTTTTGGGAAAGCCGTAAAGATTATAAGGGTGAGAGCCAAAACAATGGATAACGTAGATATCCTTGTTTTTGCTCGTATTTAGTCTAGAGCTTTTCTGTTTATTTTCCTTTACCTTTTGTTCTATTTCTTCAGGAACTTGTTCTATAGCCGTAGTTTTGCTACCGTGTTTTAGAAACTCTCTCATTAGAAAAATGGATTTTCTGTTTGTGATGATATAGGTATGGTTTGTGTTAATCACATATCCCTTGTGTGGGGTATCTAAGCAAGTTTCTACAGTACAAACTTTTCCATCATTTTCACATTCTAAACGAAAGGGAAGAAACTTACTGCGCTTATTTCCACTCAGTATAAGAACCTCTACTGTAGAAGGAAGCTTCCCCACATCAAGCATTTTTCTTGGGCAATAGGTAAGTAATTGTCTACCTAATTTTCCTCCGAAGATAAATTGTACAATAGCTAAAGATCTATAACGTCTCGCTAATGTAGATCCCGCATTTGGAGGAGCCATGAGTATGGCTTTACCACATTTTGCTTCCTGAGGGCAATCAGGTTTTGCCAAGGCTACTCGAACAATAACACCTCCTATAGAGTGTGTTACAAAGTTGATGGGAACACCAGGCTTTAATTCCGCTATCTTTTTAATTAATTTAACAAGATGATCAGCATGTCTTTCTAACGTAAATTTGCGAGTTTCATAGTTCCAGATAAATACGTCGTAATTTTCTTTTTCTAAGACATTACCAATAGGTTTTAATGATCTATAAGATCTTAAAAATGCGTGAACGCAGATTACTGATTCTTTTTGCTGAGATGTTTCTCTAATCCCACCAATTCCTGAAGGAAGTGTTTGAATTATAGAAGTATCTGCTAAAAGTGACGTTCCAGATATTAAAAATAGTAAAATTAATAATAATTTATTCATTTGCACACCGATATTATTATTTTAATAAGTTTTTTATTAAAAACCAGCGTGTTTAATTAACTTATTTTAAAAAATAATTAAGATATTAATTATAAAAGTAATAAAAATTACTATTTAATAATCGAATGAGAATGAATTGATATTTGAGCTTGATTAACCGAAAAGATCCTACTGGTTTCGGATAACATTTGATGAGGGGTATTTGTAGAGGTCATTAGGGTTTGTCCAAGAGTAGGAGCAAGGTCGAGTAATTGTGAGATTCTGTGATTGTCTAATCCTGAATGAATATCGTCCATACAGAATAAAGGACATGCGTTATAGATGTTTTTTATATAAAGACATTCTGCAAGTCTAAGAATGGCGAGTAAGCTGTGTTTTTGCCCTTCGCTAGAGAATTGTGCAACAGGGAGATCATTAATCATTAAAGTAAAGTCCTCACGATGAGGGCCTACGGATGTAGTTCCTAACTCTAAATCACGATGTAGTGTTGTTGTTAGCTGTTTTCTAAGTTCGTCAGTAATAATCTCTTGAGAAGTTCTATCTTGTTTAATTAGTGAGCTTTTAAATTTAATACGCAGTTGTTCTGATAAGGAATTGCTCCATAATTCTTGAACTAGTTTATTTAATTGTTCGCAGCAAGAATATCGACTTAAGGTTAAATAAGCACCTAGAGTAGCAAGTTGCTCATTCCAAACTGATAACGTGGAAGTTTGCTTAGTTTTGAGTAGAGTATTTCTTTGTAATAAGGCTCGGTGATAATAAGATAACGTGTGTTTATATTGAGGATCGCATTGAGATAAAAGTAGGTTAAGAAAGAGTCTACGGTCTGCGGGAGTTCCTGAAATCAAAGAGCGGTCTCTAGAGGAAAATAGAACAATAGGCACCATGCCTATCAATTGTGATAGCGTTTTTATAGGAGAGTGATTACAAAGAATCTTTTTTCCTTGCTTATCTACATAAATAGATAGTGTATGAGGAAAACCGTCTTTTTCAAAGGTCATTTCCAGAAAAAAATAAGGATTGCCAAAGCAAATAGCCTCTGTAAGATGTGTGGTACGGAAAGATCTGCCTAAAGACAAAACATAAAGGGCTTCAAGAAGATTTGTTTTACCCTGAGCATTTTCTCCAAAAATATAATTCATATCTGGAGATAAAGAAACTTCAGTTTCTTTATAATTTCTGAAATTTTTAAGACGCAGGGAAAGAATCTTCATTAATCATCATGCAATCTCATTGGCATAATAACGAATAGGCTACGGGTAGAATCAGTAATAATACCTGGATTATAAGAATCCGAAATGCCTAAGCGTACCAACTCATCTTTACTATGCTTTAAGATATCGAGGAAGAAGAAAGGATTGAAGGCAATTTCTAATAGATCTCCGGAATAGTTTACCGCCATACTAACCTTACCCTCGCCAACTTTTGTACAATTTGCTGTTAAAGTGAGCTCACCGGGAGTAAAGGTGAACTTTACGGAATGCGAAGATTCATTAGTAAATAATGCTACCTGTTTTAGTAAGGTAATTAATTCTTCTCTGTGAAGGTCTAATTGTACACTGCTTTCGGTAGAGATTACTGGAGAAAAATCAGGAAATTCCCCAGAAAGTAGTTTGGTAATTAATAATGTGTTGCCACACTCTGCAGCAATTTTTGCTTGATCTAAGAAGATAGTAGCTTCAGAATCTTCGGAACAGAGTTTAATAATTTCTTCAACAGCTTTAATAGGAACGATGTAATCGCCAGAAAAGCTTTTATCTAAAGAGATCTCGGCATCGGTCTTTGCTAATCGTTTCCCATCCGTACCTACTACAGTAACAATACCATTAGCAATAGTTAATAAAACTCCTGTAAGAACATAACGACTTTCTTCTCGAGAAACAGCGAAAGATGTGCGTTGTAGCATTTCTCTGAGCTGTTCTGCAGGAAGAGTAAACCGTACAGAATTTTGGATATCAGGAAGCATAGGAAAGTCTTCTTTACCCATGCTAAGTAGGCGGAAGCAAGAAGATCCTGAGGTGATTTTCGCCATTTCTCCTGTAGTTGCGGAGATTTCAAGATTAGCTTCTGTTAGTTCTTTCACCAGTTGAAAAAATCTTTTAGAGGGGATGGAAATGGCGCCAGACTCATAGACTTTTGCCTGAGCTACGCATCTGGTGCTTACCGTAAGATCTGTAGCAGTAAAGACAAGCTCATCGTTACATGTTTCGATAAGTACATGGGTAAGCACAGGGATAGGAGTATTTTGAGGAACAACGCTTTGGATTTTTTTTATAAGATTTCCTAACTCATTTCGGGATACGACGAACTTCATATTTTCCTACAACTGTAAGTCATTAAATTCAATCCTGCCCCTAAGAGAATAGGGGTTCCTCAGGATCTCTTCGAGAGAGCTTCCTGGGATAAAGCAGGATATTACTATAAAGGGATTTTATGGTCTTCTAGATATTTCCTAGGATTTTTCTAATCTAGCTACTTGCTAAGTTCAAGAAAGAAAATTAGGTTTTTTGTTATACTTCCTCCCAAATCTCTAGGTTGAGAAATGGGAAAAAATTATGGCCAGTAAGGAAATTGTTTCTAACCGCAAAGCCTTACGTAATTATGAGGTTTTAGATACATTAGAAGCTGGAGTTGTGCTTACGGGAACCGAGATAAAGTCATTACGTGATCATGGTGGAAATCTCGGTGATGCCTATGTGGCTATTTCCAAGGGTGAGGCGTGGTTATTAAATGCCAGCATTGCTCCCTATCGTTTTGGTAATATTTATAATCATGAGGAACGAAGAAAACGCAAACTTCTTCTCCATAGATATGAGATTCGAAAATTAGAGGGTAAGGTAGCTCAGAAGGGAGTAACGATCATTCCACTGGGAATGTTTCTTTCTCGAGGGTATATAAAAATTCGTCTTGGCTGCTGTCGTGGTAAGAAAGCTCATGATAAGCGACAAGCAATCATGGCGAGAGAGAAACAACGAGAAGTAGAATCTGCTATGAAGCGTTATCATTGATGAATACTTTGATATGATTTTCTTTTGCCCATGCTAAAGCTTCTGTTTTTGTAGAGAAGGTCATGAGTACTGTAGCCATGGCATCAGCAAACGCACAGCTCGGATGAATAACAGTTACAGATACAATAGGATAGTTATGTAGTTCTAAGGGTTTCCCTGTATGGGGATCTAAGATATGCGTATAGGTTTTTCCATCTACAGACCATTGCTGATGGTAATTTCCGCTTGTGGCAACCGCGGTATTTCTTAGTTCTATGATTTCGGATGTCGCTGAAGAAGCGATGCGCCAGGGCCTTCCTGAGGGATGACGCCCTGAAATTTTAATTTCTCCTCCCCATTCTGCATAGCTATTAAAACAAAAGCTCTGGCAAGTTTCTAATAAACAATCGACAGCAAATCCTTTTACTGCACCACAAAGATCAAGTTGTAGATCAGAGTGTTTTTTTGTAAGTGTTCGGTTGGTTATATCAAGATCAATATGTTTCCATCCTGAATGTTTATAATAAGATTTCCATACTTGTTCATTGGGGATCGAATGTTGTTTAAGATGTAACAGCCAAAGAGTTTTTAACGGTCCTAAAGTAGGATCAAATCTGCCACCGGATATGTGGTAAAAGTTATCTACCATCTCTAAGAAATCACATAACTCCTTGGATAAAGGAATGGCTACTCCTGCAGGTGTGCGATTAATTTTTGAAAGTTCCGATTCTCTATTCCAGTTATTGTAGACAGTATCAATAACATGAAAGACTGCATTAATTTCTTTTTTTAGCTGTTTGGTTTCTTGATGTGATAGATGCTTTCCTATGACAATACGATAAGGCATTGTCATTTTTTCTCCCTCCAAAGTCGTAAGCTTTGGGGTGCTGCATCCATTAAGAATCCAGGAAAAGAGAATTAGAAAGAGGATTTTTTGTAACTTTCCCATGTGTTTTTCATCAACATTGCCACCGTCATAGGTCCCACACCTCCAGGTACTGGAGAAATAGCTTTGCATTTGGCAACAACGTTATTGAAGTCGACATCGCCAACCAATGTGTAACCTTTATCATTGTTTGCCGTCACTCGTGATGTGCCTACATCAACCACGACAGTTTGAGAAGAGACCATATTTTCTTTAATAAATAAAGGTACCCCTACAGCCGCAATGATAATATCTGCTGTTTTTAGAATCTCATTAAGATTTTGTGATTGGCTATGAAGTAGGGTTACTGTAGCGTTTGTTGAAGGATGTTTTTGCATTAACATGGCAGCTAAAGGCTTGCCAACAATATTACTTCTTCCAACAACAGCAACATGACGCCCAAGAAGGGGAATCTCATAGTAATTCAGTAATTCAATAATACCCGCGGGTGTACAGGGAGCAAATCCCCCTAACTGTCCCAATAGAAGTTTCCCCATATTAATAGGGTGTAGACCATCTACATCTTTTTCGGGGGCAATAGCTTGAATCACGACATTTGCATCTAAATGTTTAGGCAAAGGAATCTGTACTAAGATACCATGAATAGTAGGATCGTTATTTAATTTGTTAATAAGCTTAAGAATATCGGTAAGAGTAGCGTCAGAAGGTAGTCTATGAGCTTTGGATATCATGCCCAAATCTGTAGCCTTTTTTACCTTCATCCCAACGTAAACCTCGGATGCTGGATCATTACCGATCAACACTACTGCAAGACCGGGAGGTGTTGGGCTGCTAGAGATTTCCTGTTTGATTTTTTCTAAGACCCGCTCAGCAACGGGTGCACCTTTTAATAACATGAGCGACTCCTTAAGAAGCCTCTCATCTTACGGATTCCTCGAGTTATTGTACAAGGGAGTAGATAAATTATTCCGCTATAGATGAAATCGATAGTAAAAGCATATTTTACATCTAGTAGCAAGGAATGCAGACTCCAATTAATTTTATGATTAAAAAAGGCGAGAGTTGGGTAGGAGAAATAAGAAAATACTAAAGCAAATACAGAACTAATGATGGGTATCGATAACCACCTATCATTGAGAAAAATTTTATGCATTTTATGCAGAAGCGCTGAAGTAGTGATATACAGAAATGTATGAATTCCAAATAGATATGAGGATCCAACGTCGCAAAATAGACCAAGAATTAGCGCATGAATCAGTATTTCTTCTTTGGGTAATCTATAAAAGTTAGCTACCAGGTAGGGAGCAAAGAAGATTGGGCGTAGGTCAGGATAGTATTGAGGGCAGATGAAGAAACTCAATAGAGAGAGAAAAAGGCATTGAAAAGATACTAACCGGTCCATGAGAAGATTTGGGTAGATTTACTAAAGTTCATATCAAGATTCAAGATTGTTTTCTCTTGTTTTCTTAATATTTTCTTTATTTATTCCTTAAAACATCCTGTTAATTAATAATTTCTATCAATTTAAATTAATTGCTTTGTTTAATTAATTAATTTTTAACTAAAATTAATTATAGGTTTGATTAGAAAAAATTTATTTCTATGAGCGGGACAAAAAAGAAAAGAAATAGACAAGATTTGTCTCGGGTAATTCAGAAGAAAACAGAGCAGCTTTTGAATAAGCCTAAAAAAATAAAAGGAAAAAAGTCTAAGTTCCTTATTTCCAAAGACCAAAAACAACTTCGCCATCGTGCTGAGAAATATGACAATTTAGTGCGTTCCCTATTAGATAGAAAAACTCATGATGCTAATCATGTTTTAATTTTTAACTATCAGGACGGTTTCGTTCTTACTGACGTTAATAATTTTGGAAAGTATTCCATAAAGCTATAAGGATGAACATAAAGAGCTAATAAAAACTTGCAGAACGGGACAAACCCGTAGTAAGGCTGAGGGTAGCCTGGGCTAATTTTTGCGCTCCAGAAGCTGCCGCAATATTGAGATCTCCACAATCTCAATATTGCCGGACAGTTTGGTACGAGTACCTCATCTGGAACGACAGCGGTGCACTTTCTTGCACCTACCGGCTCTCTTCCCTTTTCCCTTATTTTTAGGTTTTTTCGCAAGGTGCCGCCACCTTGCGTTTTTTTTTGTCTTTTCTCTTTTAATTATTTCTTAAGTTCTTTTTTTTGAATTAATTATTTTTTGTTTTAAAATTAAAACATAACTAATGAGTATTTTTTAAAAACTCTGAGAATAAATTATGTCAATTTCCGGAAATAGCAATATTTCTCCTTCAGGACCTGATAAATGGGATCCCGCAATTATGGGAAAACAGCCGGAGTCATTATCGGGTCCTAAAGAGTCGATATTTTCTGAAACAAAGGAAACCTCTTCTAGAAAGCAGGAGGCTATGATCCAGTCTGGAGTTAGCGCGAATTATGAGACCGATCTCCAGATTAATGAGGGAAAATATCGAAAGACGCAGGAAAAAGCCTCATCATCTCCTAAATCAAAACTACGGGGAGCTTTTTCAAAAGTGCGTGCTAGTGTCCAGGGATTTCTCTCAGGGTTTGGTACAAGAGCCTCTAGAATTTCTGCTCGTAAGGCAGAGGCTGATGGAGAAGGAAGATCCATGTTGCCCAGTGATATGGAAATGGTCAGTAAGAAGGGGAACCGTATTTCTCCAGAAATGCAGGGATTTTATTTAGATGCATCTGGGATTAGTGACACCTCTTCAGATGTTTCTATGCTTTCTCTAGAGTCGTTGTGCTCCACATCCTTAGCCTCATTCTCGATATCAAGAGAGGAGATCAGTGCTGCGGAAACCTCTTCAGTAGCTTCATTTGGTTCATTTCAGATGGCTAGAACGTCGATAACAGAGTCTACAGTGACTGCCTGGACCGTAAACCGTCTAGGTGGAGAAATAATTAGTACAATCTTAGATCCAAATATAGAGACTTCTTCTTTATTGCGTAGGGCTTCTCTTGTTGGTAATGAGGGTATGGTAGATCTGTCGGATTTAGAAAATCGCGGTCTTAGCACAGATATGCGTGCAGAAAACACCTCAAAAAATACAAAAATTATTGATTCAGGTCGTGATGCTGGCAGAGTTGAGGATGTAGATTTAGAGGGATCAGGGATTTTAGAAACCTCTGCGAAAGAAGCTGAAAAGAAAGAAAGTCGAGAAGATCTTTTAAAAGACCAGCTTGCTCTAGCAAAAATGATGGAAAGTTTACTATCTTCCGGGGCTCCTGCATCTGTTTATGTGCCTTTAGGAGCTACATGGTCGGAGGGAAGTACAAGCTTTCCTCCTCCAAAATTTTCTGGGACAGTGACACAAAGTTATAATGATAAACCGGAACATTCTCCTATGGGAGTCTCTAGTGATCAAGGACATGCAGATTTTTCATCTATAGATAAATCAGGAAATGTGGTAAAAAGTCTTCCGTTATTTGCAGATCATAGTGAAAAAACCTATCGTTTTCCTGTCGATCCCTCTTCTAGTGATAGTATTCCGGATTTAAGTCACAACGGAGCTGTAAGTTTCTCTGGTTTGTCAGATAATGATCCAGTATTTTTACCAGTTCCTGAAGAAAACCCTGAACCGAAATATAATGCCTCTGCAGGATCAACGGGATTTGATACGGTAAGTTCAGCATATTTATTTTCCTCTCATCAGGGAATATCTTTGCTAGCACCACTACCGCGCTCTTTATCTGAATACAAACATGAAGTAGAGAAAAGGAAAGGCCCTGGAGCACCTCCAGATCCTTTAATTTATCAATACCGCAACGTAGCTATAGATCCGCCCCTAATTTTTAGACCTCCGCAACCGTTTGCTTCCTCATCGCGTCTTGGGGTGCAAGGGAAGCCAGAGGCTGCTTCTGTGCATGATGATGGAGGAGGAACTGGTGGAGGATTTTCAGGACAAAACCAGGATCGAGATAACAGGCGTTTTTCTGATAAAGATGAAAAAGGCAAATCTATGGAATTAGATTAGGGAGTTTAAAGTGCGCATAATACCTTTTGATCCATACGGAGCATTTCTTCCTCAGGGAGTGAGTAAAGATCCTCACAGCAATACACCATTAAATCAGAAGATCTCTGATGAGATAGCTAAAAATGAAGCTATGCGTTTGGCTTTATTAGCTATTGCTGATCAAGAGAAAGATGAAAGACAGAGAAGGCATCGCTTTAAAATTCTCAATCGTAAACAGGCAAAGGTTCTTCTATCCCAATTGCGCAATGTAGATTTAGATTTTAGAAGTTTGAAAAATGCGGGATTTAAAGAAGATGAAGATAGTCGAGAAGATCGTGAATCTCAAAAACAAGAGAAGACTTTCAATATTGCTAGAAGTAAGAAGCCGGTAAAAATAGGTGCATCTGCAGCTCAGGCTATTGCTAATGCCGCAGAAGCTTGGGTTATTGCTCGCAATAGGGGTGTCTTGGATATGGCCTCCCTATTATTTTGGAATAAAGATGACGAATGTTAGGCAGCACGTTTTTCTTTAGGCAATTGAATCACTTTTTGATCCTCATCACTAATCGGATAAGAAAGAGCGCTTTGTTTCTCTAGATCTTCCCAGATTCTATTCAATTTTTTCACCTGCTTATTTGTAAGATTATCTAGGATAAACATGTCTTCGGAGTTTATACAAAATCCGGCTTCTGACCAATTTACAGATCCCGCAATCAGAATTTTTTGATCAACAATCGCAAATTTATGATGTAGACGATAACGAGTTGTTTTCGTGTGCAGTGTCAGACTAGAATCTTTTAAAGCTTGAATCTGTTTGATTGATAATTTTTTAAAATCTTTATCAATCAAAATTTTTACATCCACACCGCGTTTTTTAGCCTCATTAAGCTCTCGAAATACGGGAGGATAGGTTAGGGCAAACATGGCTAATCGGATAGTTTTTTTTGCGGTTCTTAGTGTTTGTAGCACTGCTGACAATGCTTTTCCTTGATCACCCGGTAAAGAGAAATATTGTACATTTTGGCCATCAATAACACAATTTCCGCAAGATTCATTCTTAATATATTGACAAAGTTCCTTACTTTTTAAACCGATAATTAAATTACTATCCTGAAGAAAGGAAACGTGTGTGTAATTTGCCGATCCTAGCCAGACTTGCTTGTCATCTATAGCAAGAGCTTTTTGATGCATTAGCTTTCTTCCCTCAGAAGGATGTTCAACTAATGTCACATACTTGTTTTTAGGGAATTCTTGAATTTTTGCCATTTTTTCATAGTGAATGGCGACATTACGTTTTGCATTAGCTTGATTGGCGAGGCTTGTAACAATTTCAGGAGCACTCAGACGATATATACGAAGAAATATATTTTTTTCCGCAGAATCTATGGCATCACAAAGTACCTTAAGAGAATCATCACCACACTGTTTAGAATAAATTACGGGCTCTTGCGAAGCAGTAAAAGTTTGGAATGTATCGGGAGTTTGAGATTTCGTAAGAACACCAAAGAATAGTAGCGATCCTACGGTTAAAATAATTTTTAATTTCGAGTTTGTTTTCTTTTTCATAGATTTAGTTAGATTTAGTATTTTTCTTTTAAAAATTAGTAATAAGAGTTTTTTTATAAAAAATCATTATTTTTAAAGAAAACTTAATAAATCAGCTAGAATAACTTAGATGAATATTTAGGGAAATACTCATTCCATCGATAGGAAACTTTTTGAATAGTATCCTTATCAGCTTCGACTTCTTTAGGATAGCCCGGCTTCATTAGGGAATTAAGAATGATAGGAAAGGTATATTGCGGTCTGTGATTAATGACCTTATTGAAACGTACATGCAGATCTGTCGCAGGAGCAGCGCGTGTGAATGTTTTCCATAGGAAATTTTTTGGACTTGCTAACGTCTCTTGAAGATTTTCTGTAAGGACAATGAATGGCCAAGAACAAAGATCGGTATTATCTAATAATGTATCGATGTTTAATTGTTGTAATGTAGTCTGAAGAACCAGACAACCGGGGCAAAAACTTCCTATATCGGTGATATTAGGGATGATTTTTCCCTGATATTTATATGGAAGGTCACGAATTACTGGGTCTATACCCATGAAAATAGCTTTGGAACCTTTATTCAATTTAGGTCCTGTATAGTCTAGAGTATCATTTGACGTTTCCGAGAAGATAAGCAGATCGCGTTCGGGAATAATACGAGATAATACTGCTTCTAGAAGTTTAGGAAAGTTATCCAGATCGACATGATGATTTGTTACTATTAGGAATTTTGTTAATGATAATTGTCCTTCTCCAAGAATTCTTAAAGATGTCGCTAGAGATTCTTTCCAGTACCTCTCTTTAACAACAGCAGCTGTTAACGCATGAAATCCTGCTTCGCCATAGCTCTTTAGTTGACGTACTCCTGGCATAACGATAGGAAATAGAGGTGAAAGGTATTCTTGAAGCTTATTCCCTAAGTAGAAATCTTCTTGATAGGGTTTACCTACAATTGTAGCAGGATAAATAGCATTTTTTTTGTGATAGATCTTTCTACATTTAAAAATCGGGAAGTCATGCTGAAGGCTATAGTAGCCAAAATGATCTCCGAAAGGTCCTTCAGGTTGCCGTATGTTGCAAATCCCCTCTCCGATAAGGATAAATTCAGAATCATAGATTAGAGGATGTGGTGTATCCGGATCGTTTTTATAACGTAATTTTGATCCTTGTAAAAATGTGCAAAAGAGAAGCTCCGATATATTTTCGGGTAGGGGAGCTATTGCAGAGAGTATCAGGAAAGGATTGCCTGATAAAAACACAGTAACCGGAAGATTTTTATTATTCTGTTCCGCCTCATGGAAATGCATCCCACCTCCTTTTTGGATTTGGAAATGCAAACCTAAGGTATCGCTATCAAACCTTTGCATGCGATACATCCCTAAATTAGGAATTCTAGAACTAGGCGATTCTGTATAAACCAAAGGAAGTGTAAGAAAAGCACCACCATCTTCTGGCCAGCTTGTCAGCATGGGCAGCTGGTGTAGATTTACAGAAGCCATTTTTTTATAGGGAAACTTTGAGAAGCGAACTTTATGTAATCCTAAAGATAAGCTTCTAAGTAACAAATTACGATTTTTCCATAATTGAGATATTTTAGGAGGAGAAGATAATAAACGAATAGCCTGAGGTATTAAATCTTTAGGGACTCTAGAAAAGATTTGATCAACACGTTTACGTGTGCCAAATAGATTTGTAAGAACGGGAAATGAGGTTCCTTGAACATTATGAAATAAAAGAGTGGGACCTTGATTTTCAATAACCCTACGATGAATCTCAGGGAGCTCCAAATAAGGATCTACAGGAGCAAAAATATCAATCAAGTCATTTTGGGATCGCAAAAGGGAAACAAGACGTCTTAAGGAAGACATAGGTTATTCCCTTTTGTTATAAAGATTATAAGCCTTTACTTTTAGCTCTTGCTATTACTTTTTCTAAGCCAAGTTTATCAATAAGCCGTAGGGCAGAAGCAGAAATTTTAAGTTTAAGAAACTTATTTTCTTCTGTAGACCAGAGTCTCTTGGTAACCATATTAGGAAAGAAACGTCGTGGAGTTTTCCCTGTAACTTTTAAACCAATTCCTTTTTTCTTTTTTGCAATACCTCGGATGGTGTAGCTATTGCCACGGCGAGGTCTTTTTCCAGTAAGTGGACACTTTCTTGACATGATTTCCCTACATTAACTTCGTCGTTATCGCAAGAATAAGACATATATAATTGAAAAGAACCTATGTTAGACATTTTCTGATATATCTGAAAGATTTTTTCTTCAAAAAATTTTAATTATAGCTACTTAAAAAGAAATTTTTTCTTGATTTTACTTAGAATAGTGAGATCTAGATCTTAAAGACGGGAAAAGATCTCCGCTATATTTGCGTTGAATGCGTCGTGAGATAGAATTTCTTCTACCGAGGGTTTCACTCTATATACCCAATTATTTTTCGATAGGGTGCCCGGCATGTTTATGCGTTCATATTTTAGATTATTAGATACTAAATCAGGACAAAGAGCAAGATAGTCATTAATTAAGTTAATATGAAAAATAGACGATGTTTTATGAGACAATGTAAGAATATGTTTTTGGTCTTCTTCTGATAGGACTGGTGTGAAAAACATTCCTAGAAATTTCGCAAATTTTTGAGCTTCTTTTGGGGCATGACGCCACCATAGGGCTAGCGTATCGGAGTCGTGAGTTGATAAGGAAGTTACTGAAAGAGGAGAGTAGTTCTCTAAGGAAATAAAATTTCCGTCCCCCTCCCAGTTGCGCTCCCATCTAGGAATTCTTGTCCCACATATCCCTAATTTTAATAATGTTTGTTTTATATCTGTGGGGATACTTCCCAGGTCTTCTCCTATCGGAAGCATACGAGATGCGCGTAGGATCTGTGTAAGTATCTGAGTTCCCTGGCTGATATATTCTTCAGGAGACTCTGGTTGGAATTTTCCATTTCCCGAGGCATCCCATATCCATAAGCGAAAGAATCCTACGATATGATCTAGTCTATATAGAGAATAAAAATTTTCTGCATAACGAAGACGAGCTTTCCACCAGGTATAATTATCTTGAGCAAGATTGTGCATATTATAGATAGGAAGGTGCCAGTTCTGTCCTTCGGAATTGTAAATATCTGGAGGGGCTCCTACAGATCCTGAGGAGGAAAAAAACTGTCTATAATACCAAACATCACAACTATCCTTACTAATAAGGATAGGAAGATCTCCTTTAAGGAAAACTTGATTGTCATCTGCAAAAGCCTTTACTTGAGACATTTGTTGAAAGCAGAGATATTGTAGGTAAGCAAAAAATCTACACTCGTCTTGAAATTGTTTTTCGAATTCTGTGAAGTTTTTAATCTCTGTATAGGCTTTAGGCCAGTTGTTTATCGGGGCTCCTTTTAGGTGGTATTTAATAGAGCGGAATAGCGTGTAGGGACGTAGCCAATACTTTTCCTTTTCACAAAAAATTTCAAAATCTTCATCTTTTAACGCTCCAATTTGCATTACGTACTGATAATAGTCGCGGAGAAATTCCCATTTAGCAGCTTTGACTTGTGGATAATGTACATAGGGAAGTTTAGAAAGCTGCTGCATCGTTCTTAACTTGGCGTTAGCATAAGAAACTGCTTGAGCGTGGGGAAGACTTGCTAGAGAGAGATAAAGAGGATTAAGAGCTACTGAAGATATACTATTGTACGGGCTACTATCTTCACCACTATCGTTAATGGGAAGAATTTGTATAATTTGAAATCCATGTTTTCGACACCAGGAGATCATAGGAATAAGATCTAGGAACTCTCCAATACCGCAACTATTTTTTGTATGTAGGGAAAATAAAGGAATGCAAATTCCATGCTTGGGCATAGTTCCTAGAGTTTTCCAGCTTTGTTTTGCGGGAGAATCTTGAATATAACGTAGTGCTTTAGAAAATGGAGTCATAAATCATATGAACCTAAAACGTGCATGTTTAGAGAAATTTGTAGTTATCAGTAGTTATAAATGATACATACCTAGAACATGTAAATCAGGAAGATTACCAGTTTCTAATGCAGCAATCCAAATTTTTGCGTGCATGGAAAAAAAAGTTAGATAGTGGAAAAGCTTATCTCCATTTAGATAATTCATATTTAAAACATCAGATAGGTAAAGCTGTTGTGAGATTTCTCCATAACTGAGAATCCCTTTGATATTTGATTGAGGAGAGGCATTTACAGAAAGAGCAGCTTTAAAAATCCGTTCACGGAATACGTTTTCAGGAAGCATTCCAAGAATTGTGCCTACAGCAATATCACCAGAATTTCCATCCTCTTCAAGTTGTACTGGAACTTGAGTGTCACTGAAACGAATCAAACATGCTTGGTTTTTATCAGGAACTAGGGAGGTATTTAGTTTTGTTCCTAAGGATTCCAGAAGTTGTTCGAACTGATTTTGCATGATAATCCGTAAAAATTAAGACCAAGGATAAGGTTTGGGGAAGTCTGTAGCTTTTGGGTAATCTTCATTGTTAATATTCACAGTGTCCAAAGCATTAGCCATCATCGTGCCTAATTGCTGACGTTTTTCTGCTGAAGCAAATAATCTTGGTGAAGTGCCTCTTAAGGCAACGAAAAAGAGATTTAGCATCCCTGTAATAGCTTCTGTATCATCACCAACGAGATCGCGAACCCCACGTTCCATTTTTGAGGCTGTGGGGAATTTATCATTAATTAACTTAAAGAAAGTATCTGCTACTTTATCAAATTTAAGATCAGGAACCGATACTCCATCAGCTTTTAAAGATGCAGTAAGTGTGGGGAGTTTCGCCTGAAAAAAATCATAACCAGTAAGCACAGCTTGAAGATTACGGGTTTCTGACATCATGACTTGTAATTTTGGAGGTGGAACTGAAGATCCTTCGGATTTTAAATCTGCAGCCATACCTTTAAGAATGAACGAGGAAACGGTACCCATCTCTTCGAAGCTATAACGTGATTGAAGAGTTGTTAGTAATTGCTCACAAGAGTGAAAATCGGAAGTTACCTGAAGATAGAGAGCTCGCAATCCTGGAGCAGAAGTATTTAATAAAGACGCATATTCTTGAGAGGCAAACAAAATATTTTTACCACCAACAACAGCTTGTCGATGCTGTTGCATATGGTTTTGTTGTGCTTTAATTAAAGTGTCTTTTAAAGCACCTTTAGAAGCAGGTGTTGTTTGGACTAAGTAATCTAGAGCAACGCTTTGAAGTGCGGGATCAGAAAATTTAGATTTAACAAGATCTAAAATATCTTCTTCAGAGGAGTCATCGTGCAGAGAATCTCGAATACTGCGTAAATCTTGACCCGAAATTTCAGCATTATTTTCGGTATATTTGTCAGCGAGATCCGCGTCAGATTTATCTCCAGTACCTTCGGACTTTTTCTCTGTTTGAGCAGCACCCTTTCTTCTAGATTCTAGAGTTTGGAATTTTTCTTCTTTCTTTTTAGTGCGCGTCGCTGCTTGAGGATTTGATAAATCCTGAGAATCCTTAATCATACTGATGTCGGATTGCTCTTGGCTAGCTACAACTTCTTGAGCATCAGCTTTCGCTGCTGCAGCTTGCACTTGCGCAACGTCAACAGCTTGTGAACCACCTAAGCCACCAGCTCCTCCAGATGCAGCCATATATCCTCTTTAAGAATCGACAGATACTTATTAGAAAATCTGAATTCTTCCTAATGGCTGGATACGAATCTCTGGGAGAATCTCTTGATAAGAAATCACAGCGATATCAGGGAATTCTGTCTCTATTAATTTCCTTACATATCGTCTTACGTCAATTGCTGTCAACAGCACAGGGGGTTGACCTCCAGGAGGTGTTGGCGTAATTGTATTTCTCATAGATTTTAAGATGAGGTTTACGGAATCAGGGTCTAAAGCAAGATAAGATCCTGCAGAGGTTTGCTTAATCGCTCCGCGAATCATCTCTTCAATTTCTGGATCTAATAAATAAACAGAAATTGCAGATTGGCCTTGAGAAAATTTAAAGCTAATATAGAGTTTAAGAGAAGACCGAACGTATTCGGTAAGTAATACAGTATCTTTTTCTGTCTGTGCCCATTCGCTTAGTGATTCTAAAATTGTACGCAAATCTTTAATAGAGATTTGCTCTTGAACTAAGCGTTTGAAAATTTCAGTAAGCTTTTGTAGAGGAATAAGTCGAGTAACTTCCTTAACGAGGTCAGGAAACGAACGTTCCATAAATTCAATCATAGAGCGCACTTCTTGAATTCCTAAGAACTCTTGAGAACTTCTATGGAAGAAGTACGAAAGATGGAGAATAATCACCTCTAGAGGTGTCCAGTATTTAATAGCTGCTTTTTCTAAAATAGCTTTAGCATCTTCACTAACCCACGCAGAAGGTAGGCCTGCAGCATTTTTGTAAGTTAGGAAAGGAAGATTATATCTCTTAAGATTCTCTTCTACTTCGTTAGTTAACACGTGATTTGGGGGAACCTTCCCTCGAACATAAGGAACTTCATTAAGAAGGATCATATAGTCGTATCCTTCTAGAGAAGGAGAATCAGTGCGTACGTGAATTCCTGGATAACGAATACCAATATCTTGATACAGAGCCTGACGCATTTTAGGAATCATATCATCGATAAAGCTTTGCCCTGATTTTGTTCTATGTTGAATTAACTTAGATAGATCTTTACCTAACTCTAAAATTACCGGTAGGGTTAGTGCATAATCATCTGGATTATCACCAGCTGTTGCTGCTCCATCAGCAGCTGCTCCCACTGTTGTTGATGCCCCCGATGCTCCTTTTTTAGCGGTACTATTTTTCTTGGCAAGAAGAATAACGCCAAGAAAACCAAAGATAAAAGATAGAATGGAGAACGACCAAAGAGGGAATCCTTTAAAGAATCCCACACCTAAAGTTGCTGCAGAAGCTAGAAGCAATGCCCTAGGTTCTTTAACTAATTGAGAAGAAATCTCTTTACCTAAGTTCGTGTTTTTATCACTAGAAACACGGGTAGTCACAATACCAGCAGTTAAGGAGATAAGTAGTGAGGGTATCTGAGAGACTAAGCCGTCACCAATAGATAAAAGAGTATAGACGTGTGCAGCTTGAGCAAGATCCATCCCGTGCATAGCTACGCCAATAGTCAGACCGCCAACAATGTTAATCAAGGAGATAACGATACCTGCGATAACGTCTCCTTTAATGAACTTCATAGCACCATCCATGGCTCCATAAAGTTCACTTTCCTTCTGAATCATTCCTCGTTTATCACGAGCTTGTTGTGCATCAATCATTCCTGCTCGCAAATCCGCGTCGATGGCCATCTGTTTACCAGGCATAGCATCTAATCGGAATCTTGCAGCAACCTCGGCAACACGCTCAGCACCTTTGGTGACAACGATAAACTGAATAATCGTAATGATTAAGAAGATAATAAATCCAACAACATAGTTCCCCCCAACGACGAAATCTCCGAAAGCTTGAATGACGTGACCCGCATAAGCTTTAAGAAGAATCTGTCTTGATGAAGAAATATTAATTCCCAAACGAAACATCGTTGTAATTAAGAGTAGGGATGGGAAAACCGATAACTGCAACGCACTAGGAATATATAAAGCTACCATCAATAAGAAGACAGAAACAGCTAAGTTGATAGTGATCATCAAGTCGACAATAGTCGGAGGCAGGGGCAAGATGATCATTAAAACGACGCCAATCATCCATAAAGCAAGGATGAGGTCACTCGATTTATTGATCATGTTTAGGGCTGCTTCTCCCCCAAAGGTTCTACTAACAAAATTGAGTAGCTTGTTCATTATAGATTATCGGGTTGGTTAATATTTTTATTGTTAGGATTTTGTGCATTAAGAGAAGTGATGTAGAGAAGGATTTCCCCAATAGCTTCATACGTCGACTCTGGAATAAACTTCAACTCTTTTCCTTCATCCCAAAGCTGATGCGCCAAAGGCACATTCCTCATGATAGGAATACCATATTTCTCAGCTTCTGTAATGATTCTTTTTGCACGCAAATTAATTCCCATAGCAATAATCCATGGAGCTTTATATTTTTCCGGCATATAACCGATAGCTACAGCTATATCCTTAGGATTAGAGACAACCGCACTTGCATGTTTAATTTGAGAAGAGGTATCTTCATAAGCGATTTCTTGAGCAATCTGACGACGGCGTCCCTTGATCTCTGGATTACCCTCTGTATCCTTAAATTCCTGTTTAACCTCAAACTTTTCCATTTTTAGTTCTTTAGCAAAGTTCTTTCTTTGATACACTAAGTCAAGAACAGCAACAACTAAGAAAAAAATACCAATTGATGTGACCGCTTTATAAAGTATCTGTTTAAAGATCACAGCAATAACAATTGGAGAGACCCCTGCAGTTTCTATAATCAATGGTACACGGTTTTTTAGTGTAACGTACAGAATTAAGGCAGCGCCAAAAATCTTCAAAATAGACTTTAGCAACTCTATTAAAGTCTTTACTTTAAATTTTTGTTTTAAATTCTCAATAGGATTGAACTTTTTTAAATCGGGTTTGAAAACCTCGGTAGAAAAAGTTGGACCTACAACAAGAAATCCAACAAGAATACCAACAAAGCCTACTGCTCCAAGTAATGGAAGAGAAGTCGTTAGAATTAAAGTTAAGCAGCTATGCAAGTAGTATAACGTGACTCTAGGATCATGATTTGTAGGAGCTTCCTTAAAAATAGAAACTAAAAAACTACCAAGATGTTTTGCAAAAAACGACGATAGATAAAATGTTGTGAACATCGAAACGATAAAGGTTACCGCGGAAGGAAAATCCTGGGATTTTGCTACCTGGCCTTTTTTCCTGGCGTCTCTAAGACGCTTCGGGGTCGCCTTTTCTGTTTTTTCACCCATCGCTTGGCCAAATTTGGATAAAGAGCATTAAATAGGAATAATCTGCAAATTACCTCATAAGCGTGTTTTTCACAAGAGAGAAGCCTAGGAGATTGAATCTTAATTATTATAACTTTGTATTTTCTTAATAAAGTTTTTTGGATTTTTCTTAGAAAGATCTAATAATAAGTTGTTAAGAAAATATTAGTCAGGAAACATCTAATCCTTTATTGTCTTTAGTGATCACACTAAAGGTATTAGGCTCGAAATACTAAGGAGTCTAGTACAAACTCCCACAGGCTTAGGATCAACGATCCTAATGTTTGTGGGAATTCTTGCCTATTTAAAGGTGAACGTTAAACAAAAGATGACATATGGGGCATACAGAGTGTGGGATCGTAGGACTTCCTAATGTAGGTAAGTCAGGGTTATTTAACGCCCTTACTGGAGCACAAGTAGCCTCCTGTAACTATCCCTTTTGTACAATTGATCCAAATATTGGTATTGTTCCGGTTATTGATAACCGTCTAGATATTTTGGCTAAGATGAGTCAAAGTCAGAAAATTATTTATGCTGATATGAAATTTGTTGATATCGCAGGTTTAGTAAAAGGAGCCGCAGACGGTGCGGGATTAGGAAATAGATTTCTTTCTCATATTCGCGAGACTCATGCTATAGCTCATGTGGTTCGTTGTTTTGATAATGATGACGTTACCCATGTATCCGGAAAGATAGATCCTAGCGACGATATTTCAGTCATAAATTTAGAGTTGATTTTTTCTGATTTCTCTTCAGCAACAAGTATTTATAATAAATTAGAAAAGCAAGCTAAGGGTAAAAAAGACCTTGGGGTTGTTTTACCTTTATTAGATAGGATAATTAAACATTTAGAAAGTGGTCAGCCTGTACGTACTTTAGATTTGTCTCCTGAAGAGGAGATGCAGTTAAAGCCTTATCCATTTTTAACAGCCAAGCCTATGTTATATATAGCAAATATAGGGGAGGATTCTATAGCAACTATGCATAATGATTATGTTGCTATTGTTCAAGAGATCGCTAAAAAGGAAAATGCTCAAGTAGTTCCTATTTGTGTCCAACTAGAAGAAGAGGTGATCTCTTTACCCGTAGAAGAACGCCGGGATTTTTTAAATAGCTTAGGTCTTGAAGAATCAGGATTGAATCGACTGGTACGGGCATCCTATCAAACGCTTGGATTGATTTCGTACTTTACAACTGGACCGCAAGAAACTCGAGCCTGGACTATTCCTATAGGATCTACGGCTGCAGAAGCTGCAGGACAGATTCATACGGATATCCAAAGAGGATTCATTCGTGCAGAAGTTGTTACTCTTGAAGATATGGTAACTTATGACGGTCGTGCAGGAGTTCGTGAAGCTGGTAAATTACGAGCAGAAGGTAGGGATTATATCGTTCAAGACGGCGACATCATGCTTTTTTTACATAATTAGTAAAAAATACTTTCGCATCAATAATGTCTTTGTGAATAGCTTTTGATAAGTCTTCTTTAGAAGCAAATTTTTTTTCTTTCCTAAGGAATTTCTTAGGGGTTACAGCAACTATCTCGCCATATAAATTTCCAGAAAAATTAAATAGATGGGCTTCTAAGCATAAGGAATCTCTACCTATTGTAGGAGCTTCTCCAAGATTCATAATTCCTTCATATGACCTAGTACGATGTTCTATTTCACATGCATATACTCCATAAGGCAGCAAACACTGGTCTTGAGGAAGGTTAATAGTAGCAACGCCTAATTTTGTTCCTAAACCATAGCCTGTTTTGATTATTCCTATATATTTATAGGAATATCCTAAATGCCGGTTCGCGTTATCTAGATCGCCTTGTATTAAAAGTTGGCGAATTTTCTTACTAGAGACTATCTCATTATCAATCTTATATGGAGGTATCTCGATAATTTCGATTCCTAAAGATTTCGTCAGCGGTTGTAATGTTATAGCATTTCCTTTCCCTTCCTTACCTAATCTAGAATCATGTCCTAATATTAAACGTTTACATTTTAAAGTTTGATGTAGAGAAAGTATGAAATGCTCTGCAGATTGATTAGAAAAATCCTTCGTAAAAGGAAGAATACATAAATAATCTATAGAGAAATCTTGTAGAAGGAGGAACCTTTCTTTGGTACTTGTAATTAGCTTGGGAGTGGAGAGTTGTAAAATCGCTTGAGGATGTAAATCAAAAGTAATTATCCCTGATGTTCCTGGGAAAGAAGATAGAGCAGTAAGTAACTGTTTATGACCTAAATGACAACCATCAAAAAAACCTATAGTTATAGAATCCACAGAAGAAGGGATCGATGTTAAACTATAGAATGTTTCCATTGAAGTCTCTTAGGTAAGGAGATATGTCAAATTCAGGACAGTCTAAAAGACAACCGTCAATGCATTGATCTATAGAAAAACTTCCACTACGTAAACGTCGGAGTTCTTCCAAATAAGCTCCACAGCCTAACATGTTTCCTAGTTCATGAGCAATACTACGAATATAAGTTCCTTTACTACACTGCACGGAGAAATGTAACAGGGGATATTCGTATTTTTTGATTTGCAAACTTACCTGAACTGTAGATTGGCGACGCTCTATTGATAATCCCTGCCGGGCATATTCATAGAGTTTTTTCCCATTAATTTTTTTTGCAGAAAACATTGGGGGGATTTGTTGGATTTCTCCCTGAAAATATTGCGAAGCCTCAATTATTTGTTCATAGGTTGGCACCTTTTTTGATCTACCAACAATTTTACCATCGCAATCGTAAGAATCCGTAGTTGTGCCTAAATGGGCAATTGCAGCGTATTCTTTATTTTCAAATAACAAAACATCAGAGAGTCGTGTAAATTTACGACCTATTAACATGACCATCACACCTGTAGCAAAAGGATCGAGGGTTCCTGCATGACCAATTTTTTTTACTCCGATTAATTTTGTTAAAGTGCGAATGAGACTAAATGAAGTTCTTCCTTGAGGCTTATCTACTAGAAGAATACCTTCTTTAAGTTCTGTAGCAAGTTCCATAATGATGTCGTCAATGTTAGATCTTTCTAGGCAGATAATATTAATTCTTATCTTGTTCTCTTATTTTCCAGAGCAAGTTTTCTATATGATCTTGTGGAGAAAAAATATCTTCGATATAAAAATTTATCTCAGGAAAATACTTAAGCACAACGCCTTTAGAAGCCTTATAAGCAATATATCCTGCTGATGCTTTTAACGCTTCCAGGGTTTCAGCTGATGTATTTTCGTGAGGCATAATTGAAACATAGACACGAGCTGCGTGTAAGTCTTTAGATAAACACACCCTAGTCACCGTAATCCAACGATTCGAAATTTTCGGGTGCTTTACATCTTTTAAGATCACATTGGCAATCGCTTCACGAAGTAATGAATTAACCTTTTTTATGCGCCTATTTTCAGTCATAATATTTTAAAGCTTTTGTGGATGATAGATCACTTCGTAACACTGTAGAATATCACCTACCTGAGCATGTTGATATCCTTCTAATAAAATACCACATTCAAGTCCTTTCTTAACCTCTCTAACGTCTTCTTTAATTCGTTTTAGAGAAGATAAATTGCCTTTCCAGATAACTTCATTATCACGTACAACACGAACTTTTTGATTTCTAGTCATTATACCTTCAGAAACCAAACAACCATAAATTGTACCTAATTGAGAAGACTTAAAGGTTTCTTTAATTTCAGCAGAACCTAAATTTTTCTCTTCAGCAATAGGGTCAAGTAACGCTGTCATCATTTCTTTAACAGCATCTACAGCATGGTAAATAATATTAAATAGCTGAACCTTAACTCCCAAGTTTTTAATTAGAGATTCGGCATGACTTTCTATTCCAGTATGGAAACCAATAATAACAGCTTTAGAGGCTGCAGCTAAACGAATATCTGATTCAGAAATTTCTCCAACACTATTAGAAAGAATTTCTGCACTCACTTTATCGGATGCGATCTTTAAGATAGAATTAGCTAAAGCTTCAATAGATCCTTGAACATCGGCTTTGATAATCAGTTTCAAGATCTTTTTATTTTGCAGCATAGCGTCAAAGTTAGGACGTTTTTTCTGCAAAGCAAATTTCTGTTGACCAGCAAGTCTAGCTCCAATGATTTCTTTAGCTGTTTTTTCGCTCTTAACAACCACGAAAGGATCACCAGCTTTTGGCATGCTAGATAACCCAGTAATTAAAGCGGGTACGGAAGGACTTGCCGAGGTCATGAGCTGATTATGTTCATTATGCATTGTTTTAACTTTACCGTAGCAATCGTTAAAGACTAATGCTTCACCAAGATGAAGAGTCCCGTTTTGCACTAGGATAGTCGCAACCGCGCCTAAACCTTTATGTAGTTCAGATTCGATAACAATTCCACGAGCACGAGCAGATGGATTAGCTTTCAGTTCTAAAACTTCTGCTTGTAGAGCAAGCATTTCTAAAAGTTCAGATAGACCCTCTCCAGTTTTCGCAGAGGTATTAATTGTTACGGTTGTACCACCCCAAGCTTCTGGTAATAGTTCGATTTCAGAAAGCTGTCTGTAAATAGTTTCTGCATTAAAATTGGGTTTGTCACACTTATTAATAGCTACAACGATTGTAATATTTGCAGCTCGAGCATGTTTGACAGCTTCTAATGTTTGTTCTTTGATTCCTTCATCACCAGCAACTACGAGAACAACAATATCACAAACTTCTGCTCCACGAGCTCTCATAGCAGAAAAAGCTTCGTGTCCAGGAGTATCTAGGATAGTAAGATTACCAACAGGCGTCGAGCAACAGAAAGCTCCCATGTGTTGAGTAATGGCTCCAGCTTCTACAGCTGCTACATTAGTTTTTCTTAATGAGTCAATCAAAGTAGTTTTCCCATGATCGACGTGACCCATAAAAGCTACAATAGGTGGACGAATAATCAGTTTTAATGGATCTGTTTCTTGGATTTCTTCTTTAACAGTATTACTTTCAATACAGAGTTTATCTTGTTCAGACGAATCAATATCGATTGTACAACCAAACTCTAAACCAATAAATTGCACTGTTGTTTCATTATCCAAAATGTCGTTTACAACATAAGTCATACCATGAATGAACATCTTCTGAATAAGCTCAGAAGCCTTAAGCTTCATCTCTGCTGCAAGATCTTTGATCGTGATAGGCAGGGGTACTTTAATATGTGTAGGCCGTTGTATAGTGTGCTCGTCATAGTGTTTTTTGGTTTTCTGAACACGTTTTTTTCTCCACTTATCATCGTCGCTACTATCATTCAGCCCATAGCGATCTCTTCCAGTAAATGCTTTAGGATTGTCATCTTTTTTTGCACGATCTCTAAAATCAGATCCTGGTTTTTTGGACGTATCTCTACGATAAAATGGTTGAGATGTCCGATTATTCGGAGAATGTTGTTTATCATTTGTTGTCTCAGAAGATTGCTGAGGCTTTGTTTGAGGTGTTCCTGTTCGTTCTTTTGGAGCGGGCTTATCTTCTTTTTTTGGAGCTTTAAATGTTTTAGCTAATAAATGGTTAATATGCTTCCCGGTAGGTCCAAAATTGGATTTTATAGAAACAACGTTCCTAGGAGGTTCCTTTTTAACTATAACTTCTGGCTCTTTTTTTGGAGCAGGGGGTTCTTTAGTAATTGTTTCAGATTCTTCAATTGCAGAAGGAGGAGTTGACTCTGCGATTTCTTGCTCTGCATCTACGAAAGAATCCGATTCTTCCATTACAGAATCAGATAACACAACGGCGTCTGAATCCACTGAAACTGAAGAAGAAGTGTTCAAATCTTCAGATACAAACGATGAACGATTTTTAGCTCGAATTCTACGTGGAGAAATTTCAGTGGGGACAGGTTCAGTCATCGTAGGCACACTTGGATCTACAACACTCTGTTTCTTCAAGACTTTTTCTTTTGTAACTTTTTCAGGAACCTTGGTTGAAGGCTTTTCTGAAGAGCTTTTCGTATCTGAAGATCCTGCCTGAGCTAATTTTTGCTTTAACTTGTCTAATCCAGCAGCTTTCGTTAATTGAGCGTTTTTAATCTTCAATTTTAGGTTTTTCGTCAACTTTGCCTTCTCCATATTTGCTGACTTGCTCAAGGATCTTATAAGCAAGTTCTAAACTGATTCCAGGAACAGAAGCAAGATCATTAGCACTAGCTAATAATACCTTTCTGATCGTGTCGTATCCTGCATGTACAAGATTCTGGACAACCAACTTACTAATGCCTTCCATATCTAGCGGCTCATCTAACTGAGGATTATCAAATTCCGCTAATTGTAGGCGTTGAATTTCTAATAGTTTATTGTATTCGCTCATACGTTGGACTTCGAGCTCGTAGTCTAAAATCTGACTAATTAATCGAGCATTAATTCCTCGCTTGCCGATTACTGTTGCGTAATCAGTATCTTGAACAACTATAGCAATAACCTTGTCATCTTCTAAGATCGCAATCTTTTGAATTTCTATGGGGCAAAGCAAATTTTGTAATAATTCTGTGGTCACGGGAGAATAGTTTACAATATCTATTTTCTCGTCGTTTAACTCTCGAATGATATTCTTTACTCGAGAACCTCTCATTCCAACAAAAGCTCCTACAGGATCTGTTTTGGGGTCAGATGAACTTACAGCTAATTTAGTTCTGTAGCCAGCTTCACGAGCAATTTTAACAATTTCTACAGAACCTTCTTCCAATTCTGGAACTTCTTGTAAGAAAAGTTGTTTAACAAATTCGGGGTGACTACGGCTGAGAATAACTTCAGCCCCGCCATTTTCAGATTCCTGAACTTCGTATAATAAAGCGTAAATCTTATCACCGACTTTGTGTTTCTCTGTTTTTGGATAACAGCGGGCGGGTAGAAGCCCTTCAACTTTTCCTAAATCTATGACTAAATTTGATCCTTTGGCAAATCGCTTAACAACACCAGAAAGGATTTCATTGACCCTATGTCGATATTCTTCATAGATAACATCTCTTTCAGCATGACGTAGTTTTTGACCAATAATCTGTCGGGCTGCGTGAGCAGCAATTCTTCCGAAATGCTCAGAAACAAAGGGAACGTCCATATATTGCCCGATTTGGCATTCAGGATCGTATTCTCTAGCTTTGTCTAAAGGAATCTCCTTACTGGGATTCTCACACACTTCTACGATTTCTTTCTCACAGAAGACTTCTATGTCACCAGTTCGAGAATTAATATTTACAGAAACGTTAGCATCATCTCTTAGTGTTTTTTTTGCTGCAATTTTTAAGGCTGATTCAATGGCTCCTATAATAACAGGACGTTGAATTCCTTTTTCCTTCTCCATGTAGTCAAAAATAGCTACAAGATCTTTATTCATTATACTCCTCTTATAAATAAGGAAACAGACAGAGTGCTAAACCAAGGCAAGCTTATGCTATAAAAAACATAAGCTCAACCTTTTAAGTAATATTATTTCCCTTTTTTCTTTTTGTCTGAACCAACCAAATCTTCTAGGTCCAAATTATTTAAATCTGAGTCCATATGATCATGTTGTTTATCAGCTAAATATTCTTTCACTGAAAGCGATACTTTTTTGTGATCTGGGTCAAGTTTAATGACTTTTGCAGATACAGAATCGCCAATTGAGATAATGTCTTCAATTTTTGAAAAAGGTTTCTCAGATAGTTCTGAAACGTGAATCAGACCTTCTATACCATTTTGCAATTCTACAAATGCGCCAAATGCAGTAATTTTTGTTACTACGCCAGAAATATTACTTCCTGTTGGGAACATTTCTTCAATTTCATTCCATGGATTTGAACTTAATTGTTTGACTCCGAGAGTGATTTTTTTACTTTCTTTGTCTACAGAAAGAATAACAGCTTCGACAGTGCTACCTTTTTTGAATAGTTCAGAAGGATGCGATACTTTTTTTATCCAGCTCATATCAGAGATGTGAATTAGACCTTCAATACCTGGCTCTAATTCAACAAAAGCTCCGTAATTCGTTAGATTTTTAATTTCTGCATGTACATGCAGGCCGATAGGATACTTTTCTTCGATGTTATCCCATGGATTATGTTCCGTTTGTTTTAGACCTAATGAAATTTTGCCCTCGTCTTTTTGAATAGATAAAACGATAGCTTCAACTTCATCGCCTTTGTTTACTACTTCGCTAGGATCAACAACATTTTTCACCCAAGACATCTCGGAAACGTGGATTAGACCCTCGATACCTTCTTCAATCTCAATAAAGGCGCCATAAGGGAGAAGTTTAACAATTTTACCGGTAACACGTTGGCCTGGAGGATATTTCTTCTCAATATCTTCCCATGGATTATGTTCTTTTTGCTTCAGACCTAGAGCAACGCGGCCTTTTTCTTTGTCAACACTTAGAATAATAACTTCAAGCTCTTGATTGAGTTCTACCATTTCAGATGGATGACGGATTCGTTTCCATGTCATATCTGTAATGTGTAGGAGGCCATCGATACCATCTAGATCTAAGAACACACCGAAATCTGTAATATTTTTAACAACACCTCGGCGGCGTTCACCAATATTAATTTGTTCGATAAGTTCTGCCTTTTTAGAAATTCGTTCAGCTTCTAGGAGTTCTCTTCTTGAAACAACAACATTTCTTCTATCAATGTTGATTTTAAGAATTTTAAATTCACAGACTTTGCCTACATAATCATCTAAGTTTTTAATTTTCTTATTATCGATTTGTGATCCAGGGAGAAAAGCTTCCATCCCAATATCAACAATAAGACCACCTTTGACTTTGCGTATAATTTGTCCTTTGACGATAGAGCCTTCTTCACAGTGAGCTAGAATATGTTCCCACTGTCTTTGGCGAGTAGCTTTTTCTCTAGATAAAACAACCTTTCCTTCTTCGTCTTCAGTTTGGTCTAAGTATACCTCTACTTCAGCACCAAGAACTAAACCTTCAGAAGAATCTATGAATTCTGACATTGGAATGACTCCTTCGGATTTTAATCCAACGTCAACGACTACGAAGTCCTTATTGATATCAACTACAGTACCTTTTAGGATGGCGCCAGGTTGTATCTCACTGGTAGTTTCCTCGTCGCTTGAAGTAATTCCGTGTGTTGAGCATAGAAGATCTTTGAATTCAACAACGTCTTCCGAGAGGCAATCTATAGTATCAAGAATTTTTTTGGATCCCCAAGTGTATTCGGATTGTTTTGGCATTTAATGTTATTCTCCTAAAAACTACAAAGTCAAAAAAGATAGTGTAAATATAAACCTTAAAAAAGGCAAGATCTCCCTTGCAGCAGTTTTTTTATTCTAATTTGTTGCTTAAAAATTTTTTATTTGTTTTAGATTTTATTTCTAAATTATTCGGTAGGGTAAAAATAAATGACTCACACTAAAGTAATTATTATTGGCTCAGGTCCTGCAGGTTATACTGCAGCGATTTATGCTTCAAGAGCACTTTTAAATCCTATTTTATTCGAGGGATTTTTTTCCGGGATTGCTGGTGGTCAATTAATGACTACTACCGAAGTAGAAAATTTTCCCGGATTCCCTGAGGGTATATTAGGTCAAAAGTTAATGGATAATATGAAATCTCAATCTGGACGTTTTGGAACGCAAATTCTTCCAAAAGATGTCACTTCGGTTGATTTCAGCGCACGTCCTTTTGTGGTAATGTCCAATGAAGAAAAATATACCTGTGATACATGTATTATAGCAACGGGAGCTTCTGCAAAGCGTTTAGAAATTCCTGGAGCATCGGATAATGAATTCTGGCAAAAAGGTGTTACAGCATGTGCTGTGTGTGATGGAGCTTCTCCTATTTTTAAAAATAAAGATTTATATGTAATAGGAGGGGGAGACTCTGCTTTAGAGGAAGCAATGTTTCTAACTCGTTATGGAAAACGTGTATATATTGTTCATAGAAGGGATACTTTAAGAGCTTCTAAAGTCATGATAAAAAAGGCAGAATCCAATGAAAAAATTACTTTTCTATGGAATAGTGAAATAGTGAAAATTTCTGGGGATACTGTTGTTCGTTCAGTTGATATTTTAAATAATGTTTCTAATGAAATCTCTTCACATGATGCTGCGGGTGTATTTTTTGCCATTGGGCATAAACCAAACACGGATTTCTTATCTGGTCAATTAGCTTTGGATGAACATGGCTATATTATTACTGATAAAGGGACGAGTAGAACTTCTATTCCTGGTGTATTTGCAGCAGGAGATGTTCAAGACAAACATTATAGACAAGCTATTACAGCCGCAGGAAGTGGTTGTATGGCTGCTTTAGAGGCTGAACGTTTTTTAGATTAGAGCTATAGCCATGGCTGTAGCGTATTCACGACTATGGCTAATGGATAATAATACTTTAGAGATTCCTAATTTTTTATATATCCTTGGAGGTAGGTGGACCTCGGGTTGTTTTGATGATTTAAGAATCTCTATATCTTTCCAGGAAATAATTTTTCCTATCCCTGTTCCTAAAGCTTTAGACACTGCTTCTTTCCCAGCAAATCTTGCTGCAAAAGAAGGATAGGGATTAGTTAGTCTTAAACAGTACTCCTGTTCCTTTTTTGTGAAAATTCTATCCAACATTCTTTGGTTATGAGTTTTTATTGCTTTGCGAATTCTAGAAATTTCAATGATATCAGTTCCTATATGTGCAGTTTGCATAATGAAAATCTATATTTAAATACTTTCTAAGAGCGTTTTGTGAGATTTAGCAAAGTAGGTCAAAGCCGTTTTAATAAGAGCATAACCAATGGTAGAGCGAATGAAAAATAGAATAATGTGGTTATCAATGTATCTACGTAGCAATAAGGATATAGAAATCATTGCTACCATGATTAAGAAACGTTTAGAGATAAAAGATTTTTTTATGTAAATCTTTTTTGATATAGTTTCTGAGAGTAGTTGGTAGGATAGTTCATTTTGAGAAGATACGGATTTTAATAATAAATACCGGTACTTCAAAGATGCAATAACCCAAGCTCCCATAGCTAGGGGAGCAAAAATTTTAAAAGAAAAATTGGGTTCGTAGACAACCGAGGAAGCTTTTAAAAGTAGTTTGACTCCTGCTGACAACCAAAGAATACCTGGGAGATAAATAAGTAAATGATTTTTATTATTAGTCATATGTTTTTGTCTGTTGTAGTTTAACCATTCTATATGGAAGTTATATTTTTTTCTATTTTGGATTGAATAATGCGAGTCTTCTTATCAGTAATATATTGGAATCATTCAAAATTTTTATGGAATTCAGATAATTTGCCTATTAGAATCCCTTGGTATGGTCTGTGCTTTTCTTTAGGTATTTTATTTGCTTCTATGCTTGGTATTTATCTCGCATTATCTTCTTATGTTGAGGAAGATAGAAGAAGGTTCTCTAAGAATCAGCTTCGTGAGGCTTTAGAAAATTTTGCTCTCTACTCTCTTTTATTCATCATTCCAGGATCACGGATAGCTTATATTTTGTTTTATGGAGGTGATTTTTACTTTAAACATCCCCAAGAGATTTTAAAAGTTTGGAATGGAGGATTAGCAAGTCATGGAGGTATGGTAGGTCTCATTCTTTGGGCGATTATTTTTTCTTGGAGATATAGAAAAAAAATCCCTATCTTAACTTTTTTATTTCTTTGTGATCTTTGTGCTTCTGTATTTGGATGCGCGGCCTTTATGATTCGTATTGGGAATTTTATGAATCAAGAAATTATAGGTAAGCCTACAAACCTACCTTGGGGGATAATTTTTTCATCTCCTACACAAGGAAGTTTGGGTTTGTCTGTGCACCCTGTACAGCTATATGAAGGAATTGGTTACTTATTACTTTCTATAATACTGTTTTTCTTAAGTTATAAACGTTATCTTCGTTTAGGGTCTGGATGGGCAACATCTTGGGGATTAATAGGTATATCTTTAATCCGTTTTTTTGCTGAATTTTTCAAAAGTCATCAAGGTAAAGTTATAGGTCCGGATAGTTTATTAACAATGGGACAAATTCTATCGTTACCTTTATTTATATTTGGTGTCTCTTTGGGAGTGGCTTGTTTTATTAAAAATAAAAAGAGCACATCTTCGACTTCATCTATAAAATAGAAAAAGTTCCATGTGTAGTCTAGGAATCTCTTATGGGAGATAAATAGATACTATGATATTTT
Organism: Chlamydia crocodili; assembly: GCF_018343815.1. NCBI lineage: Bacteria > Pseudomonadati > Chlamydiota > Chlamydiia > Chlamydiales > Chlamydiaceae > Chlamydia > Chlamydia crocodili. The sequence goes on from NZ_CP060791.1 coordinate 1,096,984, forward strand.
AGCTTTTTAGTTTAATTTTTCAGAGTTTATCAGATGAATAAACGTTCATTGTTGTTTGTTTCTTTAGTTGGCGTAGCTTTTGTAGGATGCCAAATCTTTTTTGGTTATAATGATTTTCGTTCTTGCAAGGCTCTCACAGAGAAACAGAAAACAATTTCAGAACAAGTGCTTGCTGCAACAAAATCCATGGGATTAAGTGTTTCTCCTTGGGCTACATCTCTTGAAGAAGAGGTGAATAAAAATCATTACGCTGTGCGTGTTGGAAACAAGTTGCTCCTTTTGAATCAAGGAAGATCCGCAAGCTCAGTTTATTCTTCTGGAATTCGTTGGGATTTTATAGAGGAAACAACAGCTTGTGATAATATTCATGTTGCTTTGTATAGTGAAGCCAACGAGTCCACAGGCACTTTAAATACAGGAAAAGTATTTCTTCCCGTAACTAGTGAAGCTCTTCCTGTTTTAGTTGTTGAGTTTCGTAATAATCAAGAACCTGTAGTGTTCTTAGGTCAATATAAGCAAGAACAAGGTAAGATTTATAATAAAGATAGTGTTGTTTACGGCACTTCTTTGGTATTTTGGAGATCGGGGAATGAATACTTGCCTTTAGGCATTTATAACTCTAAGGAAGAAAAGCTAGAATCTTTAGACCTCCCAATTACTAAGGCTGCTATTTTTAATGATTCTCAATCAGCAAGTGTCGATCTAAATTCTGGACAATATTTTGTTCTTTCTAATGAGTATATGCAGTTGGTTGTTTCTCAGGAGAGTGGTTCTGTAGAAGGAATAAATCTTCCATTTTCTTCTGAGGATAATAAGAGTATAGTTAATGAAATCGGTTTTGATAGAGATTTAAAAGCTCAGGTTCCTAGCGAAGCTTCTTTTCCCGGACTTCCTTCTATAGGAGAGGACAAAAAAGAGATTCCCGATACTATTGGAGGATACTATCCTTTATTACGTAGAGGAATTCTTTCTGATGTTAAAAAACGCACCCCATCTAGTTATCATGCTTTAAACATTGTTTCCGGGAGGGATCTTATCAACCCCATAGCTTTGGGATACCGTGTTTCTGTTTTTAATAGCACTATGTTGGAATTGGAAAGCAATGACGGTTCTATTAAGAAAACTTATAAGTTACCTCAAAAGCAGCCTTATGCTTTTGAAGTTGAGATTGGTATAAATCACGCTAGTGATGATATATGGATAACTTCTGGAGTCCCTGAAGTTGAAATTATGTCCAACGCATTTACTCCCTCTATTAAATATCATGTTATTAAAAAGAATAAGGGACAATTAGATAAAGTGAAATTGCCTAAGGCTAAGGATCCTCTAGCTTTGCGTAGTGGAGTATATCCTCAGTGGATACTAAACTCTAATGGATATTTTGGTATTATCTTATCACCACTTACAGATGTCCCCGCAGGATATGCCGCTTCCTATGTTCCTGGGAGTTCTGTTCCTACACGTTTATCTTTATTATCTCCTAAAAACCAAGCTTATCCTTCTTCTAAATATCCTGGATATGAAACTTTGCTTCCTTTACCTACAGAGAAAGGTACGCATCGTTTCCTGGTTTATGCAGGACCTTTAGCTGAGCCTACTTTACGAGCTCTGGATCAAGCTTATACCAATTCTAAAGGTGAAAGTCCTCAGTATCTCGATTGTATAACTTTCCGAGGATTATTCGCTTTTATTACTGAGCCTTTTGCAACTTTACTTTTCATTATTATGAAGTTTTTCAGAATGATCACAGGATCGTGGGGGATTTCTATCATTCTACTTACCGTATTTTTAAAATTACTCCTGTATCCACTGAATGCTTGGTCGATACGTTCTATGAGACGTATGCAAAAGTTGTCCCCCTATATTCAGGAAATCCAACAGAAATATAAGAAAGAGCCTAAACGTGCTCAAATGGAAGTCATGACTTTGTATAAGACTAATAAAGTGAATCCTATTACAGGCTGTCTGCCGTTATTGATTCAGCTACCATTTCTTATAGCTATGTTCGATTTATTAAAGTCCTCATTCCTACTTCGAGGGGCATCTTTTATCCCTGGATGGATTGACAATTTAACAGCTCCAGACGTTTTATTCTCTTGGACTACACCAATTTGGTTTCTTGGAAACGAATTTCATCTTCTTCCTATCTTATTAGGGATTGTAATGTTTGCTCAGCAGAAGATCTCTGCTTTGAAGAAAAAAGGACCTGCTACAGATCAACAAAGACAACAGGAAACAATGGGTACAATGATGGCTCTTTTGTTTACCTTTATGTTTTATAACTTCCCTTCAGGTTTAAATATTTATTGGTTTTCTTCTATGCTTCTTGGATTGATCCAACAATGGGTTACCAATAAGATTTTAGATGGAAAACATCTTAAAAATGAAATTTCTGTTAATAAGAAAAAACCAAGGTAATAACTGAAAAAAAAGCTTTTTTATATTAAAAAAGATATATGAAAACTATTTAGATGAGATAGTTTTATGCGGGCGTGGGAAGACTTTCTTTTGCTACAAGAAAAAGAAATTGGTACAAGTACTGTAGACAAATGGTTAAGGTCGTTAAAAGTCCTGTGTTTTGACGCGTGTAATCTATATCTTGAAGCCAAAGATTCCTTTCAAGTGACTTGGTTTGAAGAACATATACGCCATAAGGTTAAAACTAATTTAGTAAACAATAATGGGAAGTTGATTCGTGTTCACATAACTTCTTTAGATAAAACCACACCTTTCTATAAAGAAAAACAAATTCAACAGGAAAAGACTGCCTACTTCACTATGCAATATGGCAATGTAAATCCTGAAATGACTTTTTCTAATTTTCTTGTGACTCCTGAAAATGATTTACCCTTTCGTATTCTACAGGAGTTTACTAAGCCTGGAGAAGATGCTACAGGCTTCCCATTTAATCCTATTTATCTTTTTGGACCTGAAGGTTCTGGGAAAACACATTTGATGCAGGCTGCAGTAAGTGCTCTTCGAGAATCTGGAGGAAAAATTCTTTATGTTGCTTCAGATTTATTTACAGAACACTTAGTTTCAGCTATACGCTCTGGAGAGATGCAAAGATTTCGTTCTTTTTATCGTAATGTTGATGCCTTATTTATAGAAGATATAGAGGTATTTTCGGGTAAAGGAGCCACTCAGGAAGAGTTTTTTCATACTTTTAATTCCCTACAGACTGAAGGTAAATTGATAGTCGTTTCCTCGGCATACGCACCTGGGGATTTAAAGGCTGTCGAGGAGCGACTTATTAGTCGTTTTGAATGGGGGGTTGCGGTTCCCATTCATCCTTTAACAAAAGAAGGATTAAGAAGTTTTCTTATGCATCAAGCCCAACAGTTATCTATCCGTATAGAAGATACTGCTTTAGATTTCTTAATTCATTCTCTATCTTCAAATGTAAAAACATTAATAGATGCACTCACGTTATTATCGAAACGCGTTGCGTACAAAAAATTAGCACAGCAGCTACTTTATGAGGATGATATACAATCTTTATTGCATGATGTTTTAGAGGCTGCAGAGAGTATTCGATTAACCCCCTCGGGAATTATCCGTGCTGTTGCTAAATATTATGGCGTGTCCCCGGAGAGTATTTTAGGTCGTTCGCAATCTCGAGAATATGTATTGCCTAGACAGGTGGCCATGTATCTATGTCGTCAGAAATTATCTTTATCTTATGTACGTATAGGAGATGTATTTTCTAGAGATCATTCAACAGTAATTTCATCAATACGTACTATTTCTCAGAAGGTAGAGGAAGGGGGGCACGACATTAGTATTGCTACACAAGAACTAACGAAATCTCTTACCTCAGCGTATAAGAGTCTTGAATTCTTCCCAGAAGAAGAAATCCCTTGTTAGTATAAGCTGCTAATCTTGCCCGCAGAATTTAGAGGTAATCTCTTTTCTATACTTAATAATTAAGCAAGCAATAGATACAACTATTAAGACAATTTGTATAATTAATGCCCCAATAATCGCAGGGATTGAAAGACACCCACTCGCTAACAATAAGCAAGTTGATAAAGCAGCAGTTAATCCTAAAATCACCCATAAAGCTGTATGCTGAATCATCGGACATGTAGGATGTCTGTCAACACAAGGTCTAGCTATACTTACCGTGCGTCCGGTTGTCCGTCCAGAAGTTTCAGAATCATGAGAGTCAGTAGAGCCTTGGTTATTAAGATCACTTAATGTAAAAACGTTTCTACTTGGACGTCCAGCAAATGCTCCATACCCATGCGCCGTAGTCATAATATTCTCACAGATGACAAAATTTTCAAAAAATTTAGCATATTTTTATTTTTAAATCAATTTAAACGATAGGCAGTTCTTTGATTTTCAGCTTTTTAAACTAAAATATTTATTAATTTTTAAAATTAAAAATTAATATTTTACGCGAAATATACCGTATTTTTTTTGATTCTATTGTTTCCCTTTTCTAAGAGCTTTCCTTTTTTTTAGATTTTTCTTATGGAAATACAAAAATCACTTTCTAATTACTTCTTGATTCGGACGACTTATGAGTTTTGATAAGAATTTGGTAAATATAGAAACAATGAAGCAGGCGATTTTAAATCGTCTATATTTTGGAGTAGTTCAATCTCCAGAATCAGCTTCAACCAGGGATATATTTACAGCAGTTTCAAAAACTGTAATGGAATGGTTAGCTAAAGGCTGGCTAAAGACTCAAAATAGTTATTACGAACAAGATGTTAAACGTGTCTATTATATTTCTATGGAGTTTTTACTTGGTAGAAGTTTAAAGAGTAATCTTTTGAATTTAGGAATATTGGATCTTGTGCGAGATGCGTTAGCAGAGTTAAATTACGATTTTGATAGTTTAGTGCAAATGGAGTCAGACGCAGGATTAGGAAATGGTGGTTTAGGACGACTTGCAGCGTGTTATTTGGATTCCATGGCGACATTAGGGATTCCAGCTTACGGTTATGGGATTCGTTATGATTATGGAATTTTCGATCAGAAAATTGTAAATGGATATCAAGTAGAGGCTCCTGATGAGTGGTTGCGCTATGGAAGCCCTTGGGAAATATGTAGGGGGGAGTATCTTTATCCTATTCGTTTTTATGGTAGAGTGATTCACTATACAGATGCTAGGGGAAAAGAAGTTGCAGATCTTGTAGATACACAAGAAGTGTTAGCTATGGCTTATGATGTGCCTATTCCAGGATATGGAATAGACACTGTGAATACTTTGCGCTTATGGCAAGCGCAGTCTCCCCACGGATTTGAATTTAACTATTTCAATCATGGGAACTATATTCGTGCTATAGAGGATATCGCATTAGTAGAAAATATTTCGAGAGTACTCTATCCAAATGATTCTATTTCCGAAGGTCAGGAGCTGAGATTAAAGCAGGAGTACTTTTTAGTGTCTGCGACAATTCAGGATATCCTTCGTAGATATACAAAAATGCATATTTCTTTAGATAATCTTCCTGATAGAGTATCTGTTCAGTTAAATGATACCCATCCTGCTTTAGGAATAGCGGAAATGATGCATATCCTTATTGATAGGGAAGAGCTTCCTTGGGATAAGGCATGGGATATGACGACTCGTATATTTAATTATACGAATCATACGATATTACCCGAAGCTTTAGAGCGTTGGTCTATAGACCTATTTTCACGATTATTACCCAGGCATTTAGAAATTATCTATGAAATTAATTCCCGATGGTTGGAGAAAGTTTCTCAGAGATTTCCTGGAGATAATGATAAGCGAAGAGCTTTATCTATCATTGAAGAGGGAAGTGATAAGCATGTGAATATGGCAAGCCTTGCTGTTGTAGGCTCTGCTAGAGTTAATGGTGTATCTGCTTTTCATTCTCAACTTATAAAAACAACCTTATTCAAAGATTTCGTAGAATTTTTCCCTGATAAATTCATTAACGTAACTAATGGAATTACTCCGAGACGGTGGTTAGCTCTATGCAATCCTCGTCTAAATACCTTATTAGATCAGACAATTGGAGATGCACATCTTATAGATCTTTCTCAAATTCATAATGTAATACCTTTTGCTAATGATGCGAGTTTCAGAGAACAGTGGCATCAAATTAAGCTAAAAAATAAACAAGACTTTGCATTAAAACTTAAAAAAGAAATCGGAGAAAAAATAGATCCTGAATCTCTCTTCGATTTTCATGTAAAGCGTATTCATGAATATAAACGTCAATTAATGAATATCCTTAGAGTTATTTATCTTTATAATGATCTTAAGGAAAACGCTGCCTCCAGCATCGTTCCTACAACAGTAATTTTTTCTGGTAAGGCCGCACCAGGATATGTTTTCGCTAAACTCATTATTAAACTTATCAACAGCGTTGCAGATTGTGTAAATAATGATCCTCAAGTTAATGAAGTTTTAAAGGTTCTTTTTCTTCCTAATTATTGTGTGACCATGTCTGAAATGATCATGCCCGCTTCTGATATATCGGAACAAATTTCAACAGCAGGAATGGAAGCTTCTGGTACCGGAAATATGAAATTTGCTTTAAATGGTGCTCTAACAATAGGGACTATGGATGGAGCTAACATAGAAATGTCAGAATATATTGGTCGCGACAATATGTTTATTTTCGGTTTGTTAGAAGAAGAAATAGCAAAAATACGTCGAGAGTATTATCCGCAAGGAATATGCAATGATAATCCTAAGATCGCACATGTATTAAAATTACTAGATCAAGGATTTTTCAATACTTCAGATAAAGATCTTTTCAAATCTATAGTCCATAGGTTACTTCACGAGGGAGACCCGTTCTTCGTTTTGGCAGATTTAGAATCTTATATTCGCGTTCATGAATCTGCAGCCACTTTATTTACGCAAACTGACGAATGGATTAAGAAATCCATTTATAATGTTGGTGGTATGGGTTTTTTCTCCAGTGATAGAGCGATTTCCGACTATGCTAAAGATATATGGAATGTCCCCACGAATTATAAATCTTAAGTAAAAAGGGCTTCTATTTTAGATGGGAATTTATCTTATTAGAAACGCTTTTTACTATACCAAACACAGTATGTCTTAATTTAATAGAAGTACAGAGGGTGCCTCTAATATCTTCTGTAAACGTTTCATAAACATCGCTGCGGGATAACCATCGATCACACGATGATCTATGGATAATGTCAACATGCATGTAGAACCAATCACAATATCTTCATTCATTACCACAGGCTCTTCTTGAACACTACCTACAGCAAGAATAGCGGCTTGGGGAGGATTAATAATTGCTGTGAATTCGGTAATTCCTGTCATACCTAAATTAGAAACGCAAAAGGACCCACCCTTATACTCTTCCTCTTTTAAGGATTGAGATTTAGCTTTAGAAGCTAAACTCTTAATTTCTGCAGATATCATTCCAATATTCTTACGATCAGCACAACGTACAATCGGAGTAATTACACCGTCAGGAATGGCTACAGCTATCGAAATATCAATAGTTTCAAAACGTACAATTTTATTGTCCACGCTATTGAATCCTGAATTTACTTCTGGAAACTCTTTTAAAGCTAAAGCGCAAGCACGAACAATACAATCGTTAATAGAAAGTTTGATTCCTTGAATTTGCAATTCTTTAAGTAGGGATAATAGTGGAGATGTATAAACTTTTTGCCGTACATAAAAATGGGGAACGAAAGTTTTTGCAGCTTGTAATCTTTGTGCAATAATTTCTCGAACAGGGGAGAGAGTTTCTTCATGATACGCTCCTGGGTGGACTTCAGGAGCTTCAGGATAACCAAAGCCTGCAATACCTTTGGCGGGAGCCTTTTCAAGATCTTTTTCAACTATACGTCCTCCAGGACCGCTACCTTTAATTCCAGAAATATCCAAATTTTTTTCTTTGGCTACGCGTTTAGCTAAAGGAGAAACTGGGGATTTTGAAGAAGCTTGTTTTAGGGATAGAGGTTCAGAAAGGGGAGGTTCGGGTTTAAATCCAAAAGCCACCATCATTGAGGAACCTTGATGAGATATATCGGATACAGATTTTTCTTCTTGTTCGTTATTCTCTGTAGAAGGTTGTGAAATCGGAGATTTTGGAAGTAATTCCTCTAAGTTGAAAGACTCATCTTTTTCAGAAGATATGACAGCTATGGGTGTACCTATTTGTACTTTTGTGCCTTCTTTAATAAGACATTCTCGAAACCAGCCTTCTTCAGATGCTGTATGTTCTAAAACAGCCTTATCGGTTGATATTTCGACGAGAACATCACCAAATCCTATCTTATCACCACTGTTTTTATGCCACTTTACTATTGTGCCAATTTCCATAGTTGGAGAGAGTTTAGGCATTTTTAATAGAGAAATCACAAATTTACCTCATGATTTTTTCGATAGTATCTAAAATACGATTTACATTTGGGAGAGTTGTCTGTTCTAGCGTCTTGTTATAAGGCATAGGAGTTTCTTTTTGGCACACTCTTAAAGGAGGACTATCCAGGTAATCAAAAACGTGTTCTGTAATTTCAGTAATGATTTCCGCAGAGATTCCTGCAAAGTAGTGACCCTCTTCTACAACTATACAATTTCCTGTTTTCTTTATTGAAGAAAATATTCCAGAGATGTCTAGAGGTTTAATTGTACGTAGATCAATAATTTCTACAGAAAGACCGTAACGTTGTTTGGCTACCTTTACAGCTTGTTTTACTACAGAAACCATACGGCCGTAAGTAATAATTGTCAGGTCTTTACCTTCCTCAATAATATGAGACTTCCCAATAGGAACTAAATATTCTTCAATAGGAACTTCACCTTTGAGATTGTATTCCAACTCATTTTCTAAGAAAAGAACAGGATTATCATTTCTAATTGCGGATTTTAATAATCCTTTAGCATCATAAGGATTTGAAGGGGAAATGACAATTAAACCTGGAATATTAGCGTATAGAGCTTCTACGCAATGAGAGTGCTGACAAGATACTTGTGCTGCGGCTCCATTAGGTCCACGGAATACAATAGGAACTGAAAATTTTCCACCAGTCATGTAATGCATTTTTGCAGCATGAGAAATAATCTGATCCGCGGCGACTAAAGAGAAGTTCCAGCTCATAAATTCTATAATTGGACGCAGGCCTGTTAAAGCGGCTCCTATACCAATACCTGTAAAGGCAGCTTCACTGATTGGTGTATCAATAACTCTTGATGGTGACCATTTATCTAAAAGTCCTTTTGTAACTTTGTAGGCACCGTTATATTCGGCAACTTCTTCTCCTAGTATACATACATTAGGATCCCTGGCCATTTCTTCATCAATAGCTTCTCTAATAGCTTCTCGGATTTCTAATGTAACGTACTTAGGCATAAACCCCTTCTTCTAATGTGGCAATCGCTGGTTCTGGATCTGATTTTGCTTCAGTGAAGGCTTGCAAGACTTCATTCTTACATTCCTGACGTAGCTCTTGAAATTTTTCTTCTGAAAGTGCTCCCAGTTGGATTAACCAATTTTTAGCAAAAGTAATAGGATCTTTTTTTATAAGACATTGCATCTCTTCTTTACTTCTATAGAGATTAGGATCAGAAATAGAGTGTCCCCTAAATCGTGAGCATAGACATTCGACAAGAACAGGAAGATGTGTCTTTTGCATGTATTCGTAAGCTTCCTTAAAGCCTAGAAGACAATTAAAAAGATCAAAACCATTTAAAGTAAATGAACGTATTCCGTAAGAAGATCCCTGAGATTCTCCTATAGGTTGCTTCGCAATAGCACGATTAAGAGCTGTCCCCATACCCCAACCATTATTTTCTATAACAAGCATAAGAGGAAGGCTGTGTAGAGAAGAAAAATTTAATGTTTCATGAAATACTCCTTGAGCAACGGCACCGTCTCCAATGAACCCTAGAGAAATTTTATCTTCACCGCGATATTTCATAGCAAATGCTGCTCCAGCAGCTAAAGGAATTTGCCCTCCTACAATACCAAATCCCCCGGGGAAATTTGGACCACACATATGCATAGATCCGCCTCGACCTAGCGCACAACCCGTTTCTTTCCCTAATAATTCTGCTGCGAGTGAGCGTAGGGGAATATTTAATAATACTGCTAGAGCATGACAACGATAGGATGAGAAAAACCATTGATCTAACCCTGTATTGGCTAATGCTGCAGTAGCAACAGCCTCTTGACCACTGTAGGAGTGGTAGAAACCACCAACTAATCCTTCTAAATATGCTTCTTCACCGCGAGCTTCAAATTCGCGAATTAATAACATATTTTTGATGAACTTTAGACACCGGTCCACGCCGTATATAGCAATAATATTTTTTATTGTAGCCTCGTCCGATTCGATAGAGGCGATATTGTAATGAGAAGAGTCGGGCATACTTGATACGAGAGTTGCGTCAAGGATTAAGTTCACCCCATTATAAAGTCATGGATTTGAAAAGACAAGACCAAAAAAGTAATTAAGTTTTTTAAAAAAAAGAAAAATCTTTAATATCTTCCCATTTGTATATTTCCGACCAAGAAGTAAAGGACTGTGGACACATGGACGTTTTTAGCAGACTAAATCGTCAGAATCATTTTTATGTGGAACAGATAGATGGTGTCATGAGAGACCCGAATTCTCGTGATAACAACAATAATAAGAAAGATAATGAATTAAAGAAAAAATTATTAACCATAACGAAGCGAGTTGTTACTTCAGCTCAAGAATTTCAGCGTGGAAGAGAGGATGCTAGTAATTATTTAAAAAAAACCCAATGGATGCCGTATAAAAATGAGGAGTTAGAGGAGACTAAAGAGTTATTCTCGATGCTTACCTCAATAGATAGGAAATTAGCTCAATTATTTTTTTATGCCCCTTCTTGTGGTTTAGAATGGGATGACTTCACTACAACTATAAACCAAATTGAAGAGAATTGTGGCTTAGGTGGTGTATTATTATCTTGCGGTTCTTTTGAAAAGCAATGTAGATACATTCATGATTTCAATAAATCTCTGACAATTCCATTACTTTTAGGGTGTTCTATATCTCATAGTTTACAGTTTTATTTATCATATCAGAACTTATCTTTGATGGATTGTGAAAATCTATACGACATAGGAGTCAATATAGGAACACTGCTCAAAGATTACGGAGTTGCTATTTCTTTAATTTTTAAAGAAATTGTGAGTATGGATTTGACTAATTATTCTGAATTGATCAGAGGATTAAAACATTCGGGGAGTATACAAGGAAAATTACATCATTGTGATTTTTCTTCTACAACAACTACACCGAGTCCTATAGCATTACGTTACAGCTTGGCAAATACTATTCGTGGTCTAGCTATAGACGTGGATTTTTCCAGTGTGAAATTTATGGGATGTTCTATGCTTACGAATGTCGAAAACACGATTAAAGCATTAAATTATGGAGTTGAGTGTTTTACTTTTTCTAGTTTGAAGGAGCTAGGAGAAGGTATAAAGGCCTTAACTCGATTAATTTCCGCAGGAAAAGTTAGTCCAGCAATTATCAATAAAAATGTAATCAAAATGTTAACTTTGAAAAGACGCTTTAAAACAATGAAAATATAACCCAACTAAGGGATTATTTGTGCTTCTTCGGATTCTTCTGATAATCCCTTTATCTTTTCTTCCAATAATCCTAAACGTTCTTCTAATTTAGGTAGACTGCGGATCTTTGCAATTTGACGATGAATTTCTTGATAAGGGCGTGCCGGAGCTCCTCCATAGATTCCTGGAGAAGAAATAGATTTAGTAACTCCTGTTTGAGCCATCATAATTACATGGTCCGTTATTGAAATATGACCTGTAATTCCTGTCTGCCCGCCAATAATGACGTGGTTACCAATTTTCGTAGAGCCTGCGATTCCTGCTTGGGCAACAATCATACTATGTTTCCCTATCTCGACGTGATGAGCTATTTGAACTTGATTATCAATTTTTGTACCCTCACGTATGATACTATTTTTGAAACGACCTCTATCTACTGTAGTATTTGCTCCTATTTCAACATCATCTTCGATAATTACCTTGCCAAGGTGCTTTAAATGCTTATGACGACCAAAGGCATTAGTTATATAGCCAAAGCCACATGATCCAATAATAGCTCCGGGTTGAATAATGACCCTTTTGCCTATTTCAACACGTTCACGGATAACTACTTTAGGATGAACAAGACAACTTTCTTCAAGACTAGAATATGCCCCTATAACACTCCCTGCTCCAATATATGAAGAATCCCCAATATAAGCATGTTGGCATATAACAGCATAGGGTTCTATACAGACATCTTTGCCGATATGGGCTGTAGGATGAATAATAGCTGTAGGGTGGATTCCAGGAAATCCTGATTCAACAGGAGGGATAAATAGCTCTATACATTTCTGGAAAGCTATTGATGGGAACTCAGAAACTATAAGAAAGTTCTTGTTTAAATGCCCATACTTTTGAGCTTGAGCTTTTGATAGGATGATAGCCCCAGCCTCAGTAATTTTTATAAAACGAGAATACTTCTCATTATCTAAAAAAGTAACATGATGAGCTCGAGCTTCACTTATTTCTTCGACACCAGAAATAGGAGTTGCTGTATTTCCCTGAACTTCAACTTTTAATAAGTCTGCTAACTGTTGAAGAGTATAAACCTGTTCCTGAGGCATACAAAACTCCTTGGTTCTTGAGGTATCTTAATTATTTTTGAAAGATTCATCAAGAATTTTGATAATCTCATTAGTTTTATCAGCACTAGAAGCAATGGATAGGACTACTTCATCATTCAAAATAGCTAGTAAACCTTCTTTTATACGTACTACTTCAGAAGCTTTTTTTACTTCTTGTATCAATTTCTGCACTCTTTTCATATTGCTTTGGTTCAACATTTGATAATATTGAGACTGTAAAGCATTATATTCTGCGGAGAGGCTTTCAAACTTTTTTCTTAGTTCATCAGCAGCTGAAGAGGAGAGACTCTCTATATAATCTTCGTCTTGTAACTTATTATAAAGTGCTGTCAGTTCTTCTTCCATTTTCTCAGAATTCTTTGAGAACTGCTGCTTCATATTTTCAAGTTCTTCTGTTTCTTTTTTCCCAAAAGCAGATTCTTCTAAACAACGCTTTAAGCTAACGACGCCTAAATTACCCTCAAGAGAGTCGTTGTCAGCAAAAACTTGTTGTGTACCTGCTAAAGTTAGTAAAGCTAGAAAAACAGAGCGTAATGATTTTTTCATATTAACCTTTATAAGATCTAAGAGATGAAGAGCTTTAGATTAGCAAAAGCTCTCTCTGAAGACAACCAAAGATTTAGAGTTTCTTTTACTTTCTTGCTTAGCTATATTTAGAAGACGCCTCCTAAAGCAAAGAAGAAACGTTGTGAAACATCGATCTTTTCACCTTCAAATACTTCTGTAGGACGGAATGGCCAACCAAAACCTAACATAACAGGTACGTTGTTCATTACGTCGAAGCGTAGACCAAATCCTGCACTACCACAAAGATCTTTTAATCGGATAGTGTATTCTTTAAGTCCAATAAATCCTGAATCTAGGAAAACAAAAGCACTAACGTTAGGCTGATTGATTAAAGGATATTGGAACTCTTCAGTAAGTAGGAGAGAGGATAAACCTCCCTGAGGTTCTGTAGGAGAGAATTTAGGACCAATGATAAATGGCTTATATCCACGAACCGTAGTTTCCCCACCTAAGAAGAAACGTTCACTAATGGGAATACCTTCTAGATTTGTATCGCCAAACGGTTTAAGAAATTGGGCTTCTCCTTTAATTTTCAATACACCTTTTCTTGTTAATTTTCGGTATATTGAGCTGTTTATGGAGAGCTTTGTAAAATGATATGTACCACCAAGACCAGAAACTTCAAAGTTTATACCACTGCGTATTCCTGTAGTTGGATTTCTAGGATTGTTTACAGAATCATAATTTAAATTTACACCAGCAGCAGATACGAAACCTTTATTAGCAGCAAGATCTGGTCCTGCTTGATTCCTTTTCTTTTTATGTAAGCTAGTCTGAGTGCCGCGATAATAGATTCCATATTTTAATTGTTGATTTAAGATGTATGTGGTGCTGACATTTCCACCATAAGTCTCAACAGAATAATCTTTAGAGAGAGCTCTGTTGATTGACTTATCAAGCTCAACACCTAGAATCCATGGCGTATTTAAAAAGTGAGGCTTAGTCCATTTGACAGTATAATCAGTAACCTTATCTCCAAAATTAGCTTTCAGAAATAGATATTCTCCACCACCTCTTAAGCATTTAAAGCCTTTAGAGAATAGATGTCTAATACCCAGAAGGTCAAAATTACTTTCAGATAATTCAACTCCTCCAAACAAATTGTCCAAGGAGCTAAATCCTAGAAATAGCCCTAAGTTTCCTGTTGTGGTTTCTTTAACATCTATGAAGATGTCACGATATTCTTCAGAATTATCTAAAGGATCTAATTGAGAGCGTACCGTGTAAACACTGACACTTTGAAAATAACCCGTATTTCTTAAACGTTGTTCAGTATCTTCAAGTTTTAGTCTATTGAAAGTATCTCCTGGAAATAGGCTGCTTTCGTGTAGGATAACATCGTGTTTTGTATGAGTATTTCCCGTAATTTTGATTAAACCAACTTTATAAGGAGAACCTTCACTTACTTGATAAGTCACATCATAAACAGAACGTAACGCGTGAGGAGAAAAAGTCACATCAACATTAGTGTTGATATATCCATATTTAGCATAGATATTTTTAATTTTTTGAGCGCCGTCCCATATGTTTTCTGGACAGTAAATATCATTAGGACCCGCAGACAATTGTTTTTCTACGAGTCGTTTAGGTAGCAGATTAAATCCTTCAATATGAACATGTCCTAAGGTATAAAGGGGACCTTTGTCTACATCCATATAAAGTATGATATTTCCACATTCATCAACTTCACGTTTTGGAGTAACTGTTGCATCTGCGTAACCTAGATTATGTAAGTAATTAGTAATTGCAAATGAATCTTGTTCAACGACATCTGGATGATATAAACCACTCCCTGTAAACCAACTAGTGGTTTTTGAGTACTGCTTAGTAAGGATGATTTCTTTGACATCAGCCTTTTCACATCTATTAAGACCGCAGATCTCTAATTTTTTAATTTTACCACAAGGACCTTCTTGAATTCGAACAGTGATATCAATATAGCCACGATGTTCGTTATGATCTAAGTCGTAGCATAGATTAGACTCGAAATAGCCACGTTTAAGATAGTAAACTCTAAGTTCGTCAAAGTTTTTTAAGAACTTCTCTCGATCAAATACATCATTTTCGTAGATTTGTAGAGTTTTAAGAATCTTATGATTAGGTACGGCTTCATTTCCTGTAATACAAATCTTTCGAATACAAGGTTTGGCAACAAGAACTAAAGAGATGGTAGTCTTTCCATTGGAAAAATCAACTTTTGGCTCCACTCTATCATAGTCCTTAGATAGATTCCGTAGATCTTCGTCAAAGTCTGCTTGAGAAAACAAGGCCCCACTTTTCGTCTTTAGTTTTGGTAGTGGATGTTTGTTTAAAGAATTTTCACCTTCGGTCGTAATCGTAATAGATTCAACTAGTGTATATCCTTCCTTAACTGTTTCTGTAGCCACTAGAGCCAATGGGGCCTGGATTAGCGCCAAAACAGTAAACCGCAGAATAACTTTATTTCGTATCATGAACATTCGAAAGAATTTCCCCTAGGACAGAAAAACTTGTTTATTGAAGTAAGCACAAAAATAAGGACTAGGATGTTTTTTAACAAGATCTTACTATCTTGAGTATTTACAGTGCTTCTAAAGGTATTTATGTTTTTATAGCCAAAAAAATTTAAAAATAGAAAAATTTTATTTCAAGTTTAATATGGATTTCTTCCAGAAAATGCTCTGGCAAGGGTTCCCGAGTCTATATAATCAAAAGACAACCCGATTGGCAAGCCTAAAGCTAAACGAGAAATAGAAACTGAAGAATGAGCAAGCTCTTGTTTTAAAAAAAGAGCGGTAGCGTCTCCTTCTAGAGTAGCGTCTAAGGCTATAATGATTTCTTTTGGTTTTAAAAATTCTATACGCTGTTTCAATAAATCCATTCTTGCTGAATCAATATTTTTTCCTGTTATTGGAGATAATAGTGCTCCCAAGACGTAATAATGACCTTTGAAAATTTGAGAGCGTTCTAAAGAAAAAATATCTTTAGGAGTTGCTACGATGCATAATTTAGAGGTGTCACGGTTGGTTTGACAGAACTCACAATGACTATCTGGAAAATTCTTCAAAGAAAAACAGGTGGAACAGTGACTTCGCGCCGAAGACACTTCAGAAAAAGCTTGACCCATAGCTTCTAGTTGATCTTGATCCCAGTCCAACAATTCAAAGGCTAATTTTTCCGCTGTCTTAAATCCTATTCCTGGAAGTTTCCTAAGAAAAGAGATCAATTTGGATAAATAATCTGGGTACTTTAACATTTTAAACTATCCATATTTTTTTTGTTTCGTCTTAGGGCTTCAGAAGGGACTTATATACCCAAAATAAAAGTTAGGGTATAAACTCTTTGAATAGTATACTAGCTTTTTTCTTTATTTGTGGTTGTGTGTGAAAAAAACAAGAAAGGCATCTATTTGGGCTACGGGTTCTTATCTACCCGAAAAAATCCTATCTAATTCTGATCTTGAACAGATGGTAGATACTTCTGATGAATGGATAGTAACAAGAACCGGAATCAAAGAAAGACGTATTGCTGCAGTTGGTGAGTATACATCGATTATGGGAGCTAAAGCAGCAGAGAAAGCAATCCAGAAAGCTGGTCTCACAAAAGACCAAATAGAATGCATTATTTTTTCCACCTCAGCTCCCGATCATATTTTTCCGTCTAGCGCAGCTTTGGCTCAGGCTTATTTGGGAATAAAAGAAATTCCTGCATTTGATTGTATGGCTGCTTGTACTGGTTATTTATATGGTTTATCAGTAGCTAAAGCCTTTATTGAATCAGGAATGTACAACAATGTTTTGCTTATTGCAGCAGATAAACTTTCTTCTTTTGTAAATTATGAAGATAGAAACACCTGTGTGCTTTTTGGTGATGGGGGGGCTGCCTGTGTTATTGGAGAAAGCCGTCCAGGAGCTTTAGAAATCACTAATGTAAATTTAGGAGCTGACGGAAGTGTGGCAGATTTATTAAGTTTGCCTGCCGGAGGGAGTCGTATTCCTGCTTCTATGGAGACTGTAGCAGAAGGCAAGCATTTTATTGCCATGGAAGGAAAAGAAGTATTTAAGCATGCAGTAAGACGTATGGAGTCTGCAGCTAAAACATGTATTGCTGAGGCGGGTCTAGCAGAAGGTGATATAGACTGGTTAGTTCCACATCAAGCTAATGAAAGAATTATCGATGCTATAGCTAAGCGTTTCGAAATAGACGAGGCTAAAGTATTCAAAACTTTGTCCAAGTATGGAAATACGGCAGCCTCTTCTGTGTGCATAGCTCTAGATGAATTATTGCAATCACATGTAATTAATTCTGGAGAATATCTGCTCCTAGTTGCTTTTGGAGGTGGATTATCTTGGGGAGCAGTTGTTTTACAGCAGGTAGAAGGTTAATTCATGATGAGAAAAATAGGATTCTTATTTCCAGGCCAAGGTAGTCAATATGTTGGTATGGGTAAAGATTTGGTAGAGCATTATCCAGAAGCTGCTGAAATATTTACTTTAGCTGATGAGACATTAGGCTTTTCTTTGTCTTCAATTATGTTTGATGGACCTGAAGAAAAATTACTTGAAACAGCTTACAGTCAATTAGCTATATATTTACATAGTTTAGCTGTAATAAAAATTTTAGCTTCAAGAACTTCTATAATACCCGCTGTAGTTTCTGGATTAAGTTTGGGAGAATACACTGCTCTAGTTGCCTCTGGACGTATTTCTCCAATTGATGGTTTTAATATCATTAGTAAGCGTGCTCAGTTTATGAATCAAGCTTGTCAACAAAACCCGGGAGCTATGGCAGCAATTCTTGGATTGACTGTAGATATTGTTGAACAAAATCTAGAAAGTTTAGGAAAGGGTATTTGGATTGCTAATTATAATGCTCCTAAACAGCTTGTGATTGCTGGTTTGCGAGAAAAAATAGAAGAGGCTGTTGTATTATTTACGGATTTAGGAGCAAAAAGAGCAATTTTGTTAAAAGTATTCGGTGCTTTTCACACGCCGCTCATGCAGGCAGCAGAAGACGAGTTAGCTCCTTATTTATATAATTTAGATATGAATAGTTCTGAAATACCTTTCGCATCTAATGTGGTGGCAGATTTTTTAACAAATAATGATGAAATTCGTCAGTGTTTAGTGAAGCAGATGACTTCTCCTACATTATGGTATCAAAGTTGTTCTAAGATAGATTTAGAAGTTGATGAATTTTTAGAAATAGGCCCTGGCAAGGTTCTTGCGGGCTTAAATCGTTCTATAGGGTTAAACAAACCCATTAAAAGTTTAGGCACAGTAGAGAGCATCAATAATTTTTTAGCGGAGCTATAAATGTATGAATAATGTGTTGTTGGGGAAAAAAGCGATCGTTACGGGAGGATCTAGAGGTATAGGATTTGCCATAGCCAAGCTTTTTGTTGAGCAGGGTGCTGATGTTGAAATATGGGGATTAAATGTTGAAGGTGGCAAACAAGCTGCTGAAGAATTATCTAAAATAGGAAAACCGACAACTTTTGCTAAAGTTGATGTTAGTAATAATCAATCTGTGAAAGACGCTGTTCAGAATTTTATTGCAGCACACGGTAGTATTGATATTTTAGTAAATAATGCGGGGATTACTCGAGACAATCTTTTAATGCGTATGTCCGAAGAAGAGTGGTCTGCTGTTATCAATACGAATTTAAATTCGCTATACTATGTGTGTTCGAGTGTAATTCGTTCTATGATTAAAGCTCGTTCTGGATCCATAATCAATATTAGTTCTGTTGTTGGTTTAATGGGTAGTCCGGGACAAACTAACTATGCAGCTGCAAAAGCAGGTATTATAGGATTTAGTAGGGCTTTAGCAAAGGAAGTTGCTGCAAGAAATGTTCGAGTGAACTGTATAGCTCCAGGATGCATTGATACTGACATGACTAAAGTGTTAAATGATAATTTAAAAACAGAGTGGTTAAAAAATGTTCCTATGGGGAGAATGGGTTTCCCAGAAGAAATTGCTAATGTTGCACTATTTCTTGCCTCACCCTTATCTTCTTATATCACTTCTCAGGTAGTGAGTGTTGATGGAGGCATGACACACTAAATAGATTACAAACGATCTGGATTGAAAAATTAGATTTTTGTGATACTAGTTGTTCTTCTCTTTTTCAGGAAATTTTAGATAATTGTGTAGATAAAACATAAGGATATAGCAATGAGTTTAGAAGATGATGTAAAGTCAATTATTGTTGAGCAGCTTGGCGTAGATGCGGGTGAAGTAAATGAAAATTCTTCATTTATCGAAGATCTTAATGCTGATAGTTTAGACTTAACAGAATTGATAATGACTTTGGAAGAAAAGTTCAACTTTGAAATTTCAGAGCAAGATGCAGAGAAATTACGTACTGTAGGCGACGTCATTACATACATTAAGACACGTCAGGGTTAGTAATTCTACATGCCTTTTCTGGGTGCGTTTGTATCCTTAGTGCATCATCTTTTCACTAAAATAGCGCACCGTTTCGTTTTATTTTTCCAAGTTCATTTTCTAGATTGTATTTTTAGATGTGCTTCTATGATGAAGGGTGTCTAAAAGTTATTTGCTTTGCGTAGAGTTCTAAAAGTGACAAGGCAACGGAGGGGCATTCTTCAACAATACTAAGAAATTGTCCTTTGCTTAAGATGAGCGTCCGCACTTGAGTTATAGCTTCAGCGTTATATTCTCGAAGTTTATTACTAAATAAACTTTCTTCACCAAAACAATCCTGAGAAGAAATTGTAACCGATAAAGAGGAATTATTCTCAGTAATTTTAACGTAGCCTTCTACTATAATATATAGGCTGAAACTAGGTTCTTCTGTCGAGAATATCTTCACCCCAGGTTTGAAAATCATAATTTCAGTTTTATCTGAAATAGCTAAGAGAACATCCATATCTAAAGAATTGAAAATAGGATTCTTCTTTAGAAGGAAGGCGCGGTCAATTAGATTCATCAAGAGACTCCTGGCTAAATAGTAAAGAAGGGAACTAGACTGTCAGAGTCGTCTTTATTATGATGATCATACTCTTCATCTAAAGTTGAATATGGTGGTGCTGGTTGAAAATCAGCATCACAGTTTGCTAATTCTTCCTTTAACTGTCTCGATGTAAGTTTGCTTAAATACGAAGGAGAATTTTCCATCATATTCAATAACTCTTTTAAAGTTAAAGGAATAACCCCGCATTTCAGGTAGTATTTTTCACTACGCTTTCCTGTATCATTAATAAAGGGATCGATTAGAGAAAATAGGTAATCTTCACAGTTTTTCTCTAGAGATTCTAAAGCTTGAGCTTTTGCTTTTTTATTTTTCCCTGTTAGGGCTCTTATAAGAATGTCAGAATGTTCTACAGATCCTAAAATACCTAGAAATTCAAACATGAAGTTAACTTCTGATTGATAATTGGATTCTAAGGTATTAACCAATAGGCTGAGATTGTATTTTGGATAGGATTTTTGAATATAATTTTTATGATAATCATAAAAAATTGCTTTGAGTGCTTTAGATTTTACAATTTTATAAGCATTCTTTTTGAATAGCTTATTATCAATTTTACAGAGAGCTTTTGCGGCAAGAATTCGACACCGATTATGTGTGCTGTTATCAGAAAGAATCTGAAGGAATGAGTTTGCTGTCTCTTTAGGAAGTTCTATGATTATAGCCTCAGCACGTTTTCTAGATGCGCTTTTTAATAAAGATGTGGTGATAAGGAAGTCTTTTACTAGTGAAGCGTCTAAGATTACTCCGATTGTTTTTAGTAGATAATAGCAAGCCTCATCGTTATAAACATTCTGTTTTAAGACTTGTATCAATTTTTTACAGTAGGGTTTATGAGTAGCCTTTACAGATGCTTGTAACGCTTTGCATGTTTGAATGAAAATTTCATTGCCTACGTTGTCTAAAAACTCCATTAAAATTTGAAAATTATCAGGATTTCTTTCTAGAGTTAAAATAGAAAGACCAATGGATACTATTTGAGGATCCGTAGAAGTAAGAAGTTCCTTAAGTCTTGAATCTGCAATATCACGATATTGCCCACTAATTTCCTGACGTCGTACTGTAAGAATTGCGGCTAAAAGTCTATCCCCCGGTTCATCGTAAAGATCTTCAGAAATATCAGATATTCGCAATAGATCGTGTTCTGCAAAATAAAGATGGATTCCTGTGGCTATTGAAGGATGTGGAGTTGTCGATGACCAGCGTTTAAGGAGTTCTAGAGTAAGAAAATCCCTGGCCCAGAGACTATTTTTTAACATTTCCATAGTCTTTAGCTTACTAGGCAAGCTTAGTTTATTCATATGAGCTAGTAAGCTAGGAAGTACACTACGGCTTCCCAAATTTAATAAATGTTGAAAAGCGAATATTTGATGTCGTTCATGTTGATGCTTGAGGTGTGTAAGTAATAGGAGTTCAATTTGTCTTCTCTCTTTTGAAGTCATGGCTTTTATCCATTCCAACATTGTCTTTTTTAAATGAATGGCTTGGGAAGAGAGATTTCTTAGAATAGCCCGTGCATAATATGAACGTAATAAACAGGCGAGGACTACTGTAATCAAAGATATAATAAGACAAACTGTATATTGATAAGAAATAGCGAAACACACCAGAGCCCATACAAACATTCCTATGGGTTCAATAAAGCATTCTATTGCGATTCTAATTTGATTCCGTATGCTATTTGGAACGCCATAAATCAATAACTGTAGATTGTTATCATCTAGTGCATAGGTGAGCCCTTCTCGAGCTACCATACCAATTGTTGCAATTCCAATTGAGGTTTTAAAAGACCAACAAAGGAATAGATTGGTGAAGCATAGGGGAGCGAATAGGATGATATTATTCACACCTATGTTCTTTACTATTCTGCTATAGGCAAATAGAGCAAAACACATATTGGTTAGTGAAATCCATGAGGACCACTTAGTTATATGTGCTGTAAGTTCGTATGTATTTCCATCTGCAAAGTGAGTTTCAAAAATTTTTAGGTAATTGAATTCTGTTGCAATAGCAAGTAGCTGCATTAGGAAATAAAAACATAACAGATAAAAAGTATAACTATCCTTCAAGCAGAGTTTAAAAGCTTTGGATACAGATGGTGGGTGACCAGTATCTAAGAAGTGATCATGATCTTCTGATAACTCTTTCAAAGATTTCGACACATAGTGCACTAATGGATAACAACTTAATAGAATGACTATGAAGAGTATTAGAATTCTTTCTATACCTATATATTGGATGCGGTTGACGATACCGGAACCAATAGCGTCCCCTAGAAATATAATGGCATTGAATACACTGAAATGTCTTTTGGCATCTTGAAGATTAAAGAATTGATCTACGAATCCCCAAAAATTTGTATACGCTAATATGATCAAGCTCCAAGAGAGCATGCGATAAACAAGCAAAGGTGTTGAAGGGATTTCACTACATGTTGTTGCGTAACAAAGGAGATAGAGGTTACAAACAATTATGCTAGTTATAGGCATTAAAAATAATGTTTTAGGTGAAACCCTTTTTTTGAATAAATTATAAAGAATAAGTGAAGATAGAAGACATAGAATGGAAGATGAACCTAGGTAAATAGAGGGGAGTCCCTCGGTCCCGACATTTTCAAGAAAAAGCCCTTCGCTTAATGCCAGGGATCCGTAGCAGCCTATTCCCCAGATTAAGCCTAAAACAAGGAATAGAAGTGCTCTCCTCTCTTCTCCATGATGCAAGTTCAATAGCAGACGAAGGGCTTTTTGCATAACAAACCCACCTAAGAAAATAATATATTAACTGATGAAATTAATTAATTTCAAGGTGAGTATAGGAGATTAAACAAAGAATAAATTTATATAATTTATTTTTTAATTTCCCGAAGGTCCAGTTTCAATAGGCAGTGGTTTATGATGTCGAATTAGCGTTACGCATAATACGCTAATTAGGCAGATTACTGTGACTATTGAAGCGCTAACAATAGCCCATACAGAGTTTGCTGTATTAACTAAAATAGCTGCGGCTTGAGGTAATATACCTGCAAGGCCTAAAGAGGCTAAGACAATAATGATAATAGCGACTAAAGAGATCGCCAAAAGAAACGAGGCTAGGGCCATAGGACCACTGCAAACACCTGTTGGGGTAGATAATCCCTGCAATCTTGTTTTTATTGCAGTAACTT
The DNA here is from genome assembly GCF_018343815.1 of Chlamydia crocodili. NCBI lineage: Bacteria > Pseudomonadati > Chlamydiota > Chlamydiia > Chlamydiales > Chlamydiaceae > Chlamydia > Chlamydia crocodili. The sequence continues at coordinate 1,120,342 of NZ_CP060791.1, forward strand.
CGGTTCTTAATTCGGCCACTGATGTTGCAGTAGTTGCCATATGAGACTGCATCATACGCATCAGATAATTCTGATCTATACCAGGTCCTGTAGGATGTTGCGGCCATCCACCTAAAGGATGTTGCTGTATCCCGGCTAGAGTCGTTTGAAGATTGGATAATTGTGTTGCAAGATCACTCGGATTTAATAAAGAAGATGGGAGTGTGGTATCGGCCGGATTTAAATCATTTCTTACAGAGGTCATAATACTTAGTTTCTCCTAAATATTCTTTTATAATAATTAAGATTCTATTTGAGAATTATTGATCATATAGATTGCGGGTCTGCTTCTTAATAAAGAGCCGATAGACAGTGAGCAAAGAATCATCATTGAAACTGCGGCACACGAAATAATGGGTAGGGATATACAAGCACCAACTGTATACATGTTAAGTAGAGAAATAAATAAAGGAAAACCACCACAAACAGCAACGATACAAATAATAAGCATTGTGATAGAGATTAAAGCTAAAATTGTTAACGCTAATGCTGTGAGTTTAGAACAAAGAGAAGGAGGTGTGCGTCCTACTACGTAACTGGTGCCTTCCGAACGAGGCGTGGCTCCGGGGGTTCCTGAAGAACCTGATTGAATTAACAATTCCGTAACCGTAGCTAAACATCCTTTTAGCTCTATAACTTCATCTCTTAAATGAGTTAGATCTGCGGCTACATTATCACCCGTAGTAAGAGCTAGGGAGGAAACTCTATCTATTTGATTAACTTTACCTTCAAGGCTTTCCACCTTTCTTTGCAATTCATTTATTTTTCCATTGAAGCTCAGTAAAACTCTATCTAGTGAACCCTCTTGAGTTTGTGTTTGACTGGGTGAAGATACTGATGTTGTTGCCATATGCTTCCTTAAGTTATCTTGGGAAAAAATAATAAAACTTAAGATAGGATATCTTAAGGAAGAGAATATATCAAGATATAAGCTTTTAATTTTCTAAGTTGTAGAAAGCAAAGCGTTTAGAAAGTTTTTTATTTAATGACCATAAAATAATTAACCCAATAGACCACTGTAAAATCAAACTAGAAAGACTATATACCGATATAGGATTCCACCAGTGCCCGTCTTCAGGAAAAAGCCCCTCATAAAAATACCACGAGAGTAACACAATCCCTTCAATAGGAAGTAAATATTTTACCATAGAATCAAAAACTTTATTGAGGTGAATATCTCCTGGAACTGCATTAATGATTTTCTTTTTTAAATGTGTTAACCCATAACTAATTGCGGCATAGATAAAAATAAGACCATTAATAATTAATCCAATTCCCCAAACAGTATCTTGGTTTGCAAATATTGCAAGACTTAAAGATGAGGGTACGCCAAGGATAAAAGCTATAACTGTTGCTAAGGACTCCGCTACGTGCTTTTTTATTCCAAATTCTGAAAGAGTTTGTGATAACAAAAACAGCATTGAAATCATTGATGAGAGAGCTGCCATAGCAAAGGCAAGGAAGAATATAGAACTGAAAATAGCTGGTAAATATGTAGATCCAGGAATTCTAGTAAATAGTTCTGGTAGGTAGATGAAAGCTATGCCTATGCTTGAAGATCCCGCGCCTTGTTGTAGCTGTGTAGTCCCTAAAATATCTAGGGAAGAGCATGTGGCAAATACAATAATCCCCATAATTAGGGAAACCAAGTTATTCGATATAGCGGTAAGAGCTCCATTGCTAACGACGCCGGTTTTTTTTGAAGCAAATCCAGAATACACTAAGAGCAACCCCCATCCAGCTCCTGTATCCCAAGCATTTTGTGTTAGAGCTTCTAACCATAACTTATAACTAGAAAGTGAGGCAAAATCAAAAGTGAAAAGTTGTTTGATTCCCTGAACAGCATTAGGTAGAGTCACTGCTCTAAGGAGGAGTACTAGAGTACAGACAAAGAATGAGGGGATAAGAATTTTATTGCACTTCTCAATACCCTGTACAATACCCTTACGAATAATCATATAGGCTAGAAATAAAGACAAGAAATGGAACAGTAGAGGAAAAGAACTTTGATAATGAGTCTCCCATAACTGAGAAAAATTATTCCCGGCGTAAATTTTTCCAGAAATTGAATAGTAAAAATAGCTCAGACCCCATCCAACGATATTAGAGTAGTAGGCTAAGATACACGTTGTCACTAAAGTAACAAAGCCTCCTAACCATGCGCATTTAGGTCCCGCTGTTTTAATTAACGTTCCTATAGGAGCTTTTTTAGTTAATTTCCCTAGAGAAAGCTCTATAACAATCAGAGGAATTGACCAGATAAATAGGAATAGAAGCCAAATTAAGATAAAGGCTCCACTACCATTTTGCGCCGCAATTCTAGGGAAACGCCAGATATTTCCAGCGCCAACAGCTATCCCCATCATAGAGAAAATAAATCCTAGTCTTGAAGAAAAGTGGGTCTGACTTTTGTTCATTTATATTTACCCTAATTCAACAAGTTTATCCGAAAAGTGTTTGTCTGTCATACTAACAACGCAACAATCAGACCAGACATTTAATGATGTTTCGATCATGTCTAATATAGTGTAGAAAGGGAGAATTAATCCCAATAAATGTAGGGGGATATGCATTGAAGTGATCAAAGAAGATGCAAGGAAGAAGCATCCCATAGGCACCCCGGCATTACCAATCGCGCATAACGTTGCAATAAATATCCAACCGATCATGGAAAGTAAAGAAAAGCTAAGACCATTAGATGTTCCTACAAAGAGTACTGTAATTAAAATAAAGGCAGCACAACCGTTCATGTTGATAACAGAACATAAAGGAAAGGCCAGTCTTGATAATGAGGGTTTAATTTTGAGTTCTTCTTCAGCTAATTCCATTGTTAGAGGTAGAGTGGAGGCTGAAGATTTTGAAAAGAATGCTGTAACTAATGCTGGAGACATGCTCTTAACAATTTTCAAAGGTGAAAGCTTATTTGCTTTCAACAGCCATGGTAAAACAATAAACCCTTGGATTAAGTTAGCTCCCACTACGCAAAGAAGATACTTACTAAAGATAACCAAGTTTCCTTGACTCTGTGTAACTTCTTTATAGAAGAGAATAGAAAAAGCTAGTGTGGCCGGAGCAAGTAACTTAAGAACACCTTTAGCAATATTCAAAAGTATAGAAAAGAATGTCGAAAATAGTGTGTGAGTAAAATCCTTTTCTTTTTCAGGGAGAAATAGAGAGGCGATTCCTAGCAAAGCGGCTAAAAATGTGGCTGAAATAACATTATTATCTATAAATGGCTCTAGAATATTCCCAGGAATAGTAGTTGATAATACCTTAAGATAGCCTGTTGAGCATGTGGTTGAAGATGTTTCTAAACTACCTTCTAAAGGCATGACAGGATAGATAATAATAAACAATCCTAGACCGACTGTGGCAGCTATAATTGTAGTAAGTAGTGTGTAGTATAAGATTTTTCTACCCAAGGACAACATTATCTGAAAATTTTTAATTGATGTAATCGTTGACCCAATAGCAAAAAATACTAGAGGAAGACTTAAAAACCTTAACAGTTTTAAAAAAATTCCTGATACAATTTCTGCACTTTGAAAAATTATGGGGGAATTAAAGGAAGCTAGGACCAAGCCTATTAGCATGCTTCCCAGTAATAGGAGATTATAACTTGATTTTGCGATTTTCTTTCTCATGAATGGTACTAAAAAATTTTAATAAAAGCGTAATGAGAGTATAGTGGTTCGAGGATTTCTTTTCTTTGAAATTGAAATAAAATAAAAACTTTTTAAAAGTGTAACATGTCTTGTTTTAATTTGCCCACGGTTAATGAAAAATTAGCCCCCGTTAGATCTAGTAGTTTTCCAGACCAAGAAGAATGGAAGAATACTTTCCAAACAAAGCTCACAAAGAATTCCCATACTCATTTGGATTTAGAAAAGTATCAGGCAAATCGTCAAACACGTGTTGCTTTGTTAGCATTATCCGTATTGATCACTTTGGTTTTATTAGCGATGCTTCTTGGCACCCTGCAACTGCAAGCATTTGTTATGACATGGGTTTCGGTTGTGGTGGCAGTGGCTATTCCAACTATTTTATTAACCGGTGGAATGTACATTTTACATAGGATTAGCAAAAAGGTAGATGTTCTATCCGGTTCAGTAATTAAACCTTTTGGGAATAGAATCTGGGCTCCTATGCCTGTATGTTACTATTCTATACCTAAGGAGGGTGAGAAGGAGAATATTCAAGAGAGAGTTCATGAAAGCCATATAGATTTATCTACTTTAGATGCAACCAATTCTGGTGTGGCACTAGTGTATTATTATCCAGATGGTGTGGATTATAGAATTCCAACTTTCGTTTTCCCTCTAATTGCCACCCCTTTCGTTGTTCTTATTAAGATGATCTATAACTTAATTAGATTTATTGTGATCCCCTTTCATATACTTTTGCAAATGGTCATCCAATACTTTTCTAAAAAGGATATTTCCATAGAAGATCGTTTTATTTTCAAAGATATTGTTAGGGAAATGTCCCGATCTTTGGTCAATATGCTTAGGGCTCCTTTTTATGGCACGGCTACAATGATGACGGTCTTTTACGGGTTACTTAATCCTTTAGCAGGTCGTGTTGCCTATGCGTGTGTAGAAAGAGATTGGAATGATGATGTTATCCGTTCTCGTGGGTTGTGGTTAGCTAATCCTCAACGTAATTTTAAATTCGAAGGTGGTGGTACACGTCAGGGATTGGGACAATTTAGTCACTACTTGATTGGATGTTTCCAGCCGACTTGTATGTTCCTATTTAAAGATGGTCAGATTGTTTCAGGATCGCATATCTCTGCCCAATATTATCCAAATTCGCACCTTCCTGTTTATCCCGGAATAGCCGTTGTCACTGCTCCAACTCTAGAAGATAGTCAGGGTAGTGAGGCAGAGACTAATTCTACAGATACAAGGTCTTAAAGCGTTATATAGACTGGGTTTCTTTTAGTATTCTCATGTAAAATATTTTTGATGAAAAACTTAAATACGCTAAACTAGTCCCAAAGTTTTTCTGTCAGACGCTCTTATATTTAATATCTAAATATATCAGTTTTGAAATTCTTATCTTTTCGTCTCGGAAAATCTTAAACAGTAGTATATTATCTGGGATTGTATCCTGCATTGGGGATAGAAATTCAATCTTTTAGAACATCCTCTAGATATGAGGAAAGAATATGACAGTACAGCAGTCACAAGATGGGATCATCCTTACCTTTCATTTCTTCTAAAAATTTCCATAGACAATCCGATGTATTCGATGAATTCGGTTGCTCTGAAGCATTTGTAGATTTTCTTGTTTCTGAATTGATAGATTTAGAGGGAAGTTCAGAAATCGGAGAGGGATATTTATCTCTGTCTGAAAGTTTATTGATGCTTACTCGCGATCACGTTGTGATCCTAAAGAAGGTTATCTTCTATGGAATGCATTATGGCATTAATAAGAAGAACTCTCAGATTTTAATAGACGGTTTATCATACATAGACATTTTATTCAAAAAATTGGGAATCAGTTCTTCAGACAGACTGTCTCTATGCTCAGCTAAAATATGTGCGAATTTTGAATTGTTTTCTTTAACTGGAGATGCGACGTTTCTTGATCATGTCGTTAAAGATTTTCATTTGATGGAACAATTACTAAAAATTAATCCTCATTTAGATAATAACTTGGGTTGGCAACACTTTTGTCGGGGAGAAAAACATGAAGAGGCCTCTCATTCAGCTACTGCCTATGTATATGAAGTTATAGGCAAGACTTTTTTGACATTATATTATAAGAATAAAGAAAAGGAAGCTCTCGCACGAAGTTTAAATTCTTTTCTTAAGGTATTAAATTTGCTTCCACATCGAGCAAGTGCTCATGCAGATTATGCTGAATGCCTACAAATTCTCGGATTAGAATCAGGAAATTCTTCATACCTACAGCAAGCTATAGACCATTTATCTAAGGCAATTTTCTTAAGTTTTAATCGTTATATTGATAACTCTGCTTATGAAAATTATCGTTATAGCTATGCTGTGGCTAAGGTAAGACTATTTGATCTTACTTATGAAAAAGAACATTTTCATCAGGCAAATAGGATATTGTATCAAACTGTTCAAGCTTTTCCTCATATTGCTGAATTGTGGGTTTTATGGGGAGAATTATTAATTCGTTCCGGCTGGCTTAACAGTAATATGAAACATATAGAAATGGGTTTAGATAAGTTGGCTTCAGCTCAGAAGAAAGGGGCCGATCCTATTCTTCTTTCTGCTTTATTAGCTAACGGTATAGCTGTATTGGGATTATACTTGGATGAGCCAAATTTATTCAGAGAAAGTCGGATACGATTAGTTGCTGCTATGAGAGCTTTCCCCGGCAATTCTCATTTAATTCATGCTTTAGGAGTGGTTCAGCTTTGCTCTGCTTTATATTTTGGCGATGATGCTAATTTCGCAGCCTCTGCTTCTTGTTTTAAATCTTGTATTGAATGGGATTCCGAAAATATCAACAGTTGGCAGAAATTATTTGATGTATATTTTGCCTGGGGTGTGAGAAAAAAGAATGTAAGATTACTTCAGAAAGCTGTTGGAGTAGTGAAAAGACTATGTTCTTTACGCCCTGAAGTATTTTTATTTTGGAGTGATCGAGGCCTTGCTTTAAAATGTTTGGCCGAGGTGACAACAGATCTTGTTTATAAGGAAATTTATTTAGAAGAGTCTTTATTCTATTATCGTAAAGCTTGGGATCTTACTCATCGAATGGAGATCTTGGAATTATGGGGACATTCTTGCTATTTGCTGGCCGAGCTTCAAGAATCTCAAGATTATTATGACGAGGCGTACGCCTTATTATCTAATATAGATGAGGAGAAGCAGTCTTTCAGAGCTAAAATTATTCTTGCTTCTACCCTTTTAGGAAAAGGAAAACTATTGCAAGATGAAGCTCAGGTCGAAGAAGCTTTGATTATTTTAAATCCATTAATCGATGAATATCCTGATCAAGAGGATTTATTACTCTTATTAGGAGAAGCCTGGTTATTTCTATTCTGGAAGCGACGTTCTTTGGAATCTGAAGAGTTCGTTAAGGTATACTTAGAACAGGCGATTGCTTTAGGGTGTGGTGAGGCTTACTATACTCTAGGTAAATTCTATGCTGTTAAAAAAGAGATTGGTCAGGCTTGGGCGATGGTAATGCGTTCTGTAGATTTTGGTTTCAAAATCACAGAATCACGATGGCTGAATGATCCATGTTTAGCAAATTTAAGAGCTGGACATGCATTTCATGAAGTCGTAGCTAATCAAAGAGGTAAACTATGGTGGGTGAACAAAACAGAGGCGAAGAGAAACTAGACGCGGCTCTTGGTTCAGGAAACTTAATGGATTCAAAAACTAGTCATCTGGATGATGAGCTAAGTTTTAAGTTGGAGAAAGCGTTTACTTGTTTATCTACCGATATACATTCTCATGATCTTTCCAAGATTGTCAGTGAGTATAATCCTATAGATTTAGCCTATGCCGTTTCTTGCCTTCCTCCAGATTCTCGTGCGATTCTTTATAAAAATCTCTCATGTATAGCATCTCGAGTAGCTTTCATTATTAATACAGATTCTGCTTCTCGATGGGCTATTTTTCGTAAGTTGACTGATATAGAAGTTTGTGCACTCATTGATCAGATGCCCCCAGACGAAGCTGTATGGGTCTTAGATGATATCCCTGATCGACGCTATCGTAGAATATTAGAATTGATCGATTCTAAAAAATCATTAAAAATTCGCGACTTGCAGAAACATGGCCGCAATACTGCAGGGAGACTTATGACTAATGAGTTCTTTGCATTTTTGATGGAAACTACTGTTAAGGATGTTTCTGCATGTATTAGAAATAATCCTGGGATAGATTTAACTCGACTTGTTTTTGTTTTGGATTTTAAAGGAGAACTTCAAGGTGTTGTTACTGATAGAAGTTTAATAATTAACCCCCCTGAAATTTCTTTAAAGCAGATTATGAATCAGGTAGAGCATAAAGTTTTGCCTGATGCAACTAGAGAAGAAGTTGTTGACTTAGTAGAACGTTATAAGATAGCTGCTCTACCTGTTGTTGATGAAGAAAATTTCTTAATAGGTGCTATTACTTATGAAGATGTTGTAGAGGCTATAGAAGATATTGCTGACGAAACAATAGCGCGTATGGCAGGGACCACGGAAGATGTGGGATATCATAGCTGTCATGTTGTTCAGAGATTTTTACTTAGAGCACCTTGGTTATTAGTAACTCTTTGTGCGGGGTTGGTCAGTGCTTCGGTAATGGCATACTTTCAAAAAATTGCCCCCTCATTATTGGCTCTGGTTATTTTCTTTATTCCTTTAATTAATGGGATGTCTGGAAATGTTGGTGTTCAGTGTAGTACAATTTTAGTCCGAAGTATGGCTACGGGGACGCTTTCTTTTGGACGCCGTAGAGAAACAATCTTTAAAGAGATGAGCATTGGTTTATTAACAGGAGTTGCCTTAGGGATTCTTTGTGGGATTGTTGTTTATCTTATGGGATTTATAGGTATGAATCTCTTTTCTGGAGGCGGGTTGCAGTTAGGAGTTACTGTAGCAGCTGGAGTGTTGGGAGCATCATTAACAGCTACAACTTTAGGAGTGCTTTCACCATTTTTCTTTGTGAAATTAGGAGTGGATCCTGCTTTAGCCTCAGGACCTATAGTTACTGCATTAAATGATATTATGTCGATGGTGATATTCTTCTTAATCACAGGATTTTTAAACTTTTTCTTTTTCAGTTAATAGTTCTTTTTAAATTATTATTTGATTACTTAATTTCATAAAGGTCTTTATTTCTTCTATATTTCACTTACATTCTAAAAAAGATCCCCCGGATCTACCTTTAGATACTCATGGGTACAAGCGATGTGTTTCTAGAGATGTCATTATCATGGTCATCTTTTTTTCTATCGTTGTTGTTCTTGCTATTGTAGGTGCAGTACTTGTTGGATCTAATGTTCTCACATCTTTGATGGCGTTACTTTTCTTTTCTGGTATTGCTACATCGGTATGTTTATTGGGTTTGGTTTTAATTTTCATTTTAAATGCAGAAAAGAGAATTTTTCCAAAAATCACTCTTCCTGATGAAATGGAATTTTCTAAAGAGGAACAAATTTTTCTACAAACACTACTAAACTTATCTCTTCCTGAGCAGATTAAAGAAACGGAAATTCCAACATTATCAGATGGCGTTCCTGAACATGTATTTATTAGAGGAACATTTTACAGAGAGAATTCAGAGTATAGAAATAATATTTCTACACGAGTAGAAAGCCTAGAAACGTCTCTAATGAGTTTTACTTCTACCTTTACTAAAGCTGTTGTACATTGTGGTCAGGTTTCAGGAAACTTAATTCAAGGGATAGTTAGGGAAATTAAGGATCTATTTATTCCTTCAATACGTTCTAGAGAAAAAGAGACCTCGCTTTGTTATTGTTTGCAAATTTGGAGTGAACTTTTAATACAGCACTCTTTTGTAGACTTTATTGTTCTTGTTCTTGAAAAGCCTGATATTAATCGTTTCTTACTTGGGAATTTTATAGAAATTGCTGAATCTTGGCGTATCAATCACGGAGATCCTACTTATATCTGTAGAGCTCTACAGTCATTTAATCTTTGGCTTTACGGTTTATATATGGGCGAGCCGTGTATAGATATTCTAGAATCTTATAATCCTGATCTTCTTACTGAAGATGTTCGAGCTTATTTAGAAAGTGGCAATTTTGTTCAGCTAATTTTCTCGCGAGCGGAACCCGATTTACGTGATAGATTTGCTGAGTTTTTGGAAGGATCTATTCAAGCTTTAGCTGCTACAGAATGCCATAAGATTCGTCGTGGGATGAACTCTGATGGATATATACAAAATGACCCTTCGTTACGTTCTGTTATCGATAATCTAAACTTGAGAATGACTTTTTGCTTGAATTTACCTTCATGTTCTTCTTGGAAATTTAGATTTGCTTTAGCAAGAAATTTAAACGGAATTTTCGATTTAAACGAATTTATTAGGGATAATTATTATGGCTTAGTTGCTAACCCCTTTTTGCTTATAGAACTTCTTCATAGCCATTCTAAATATCAGAGTTTTATTCAAGGATTGCTCATAAAAGCCATGCCTATAAGTCATTGGAAATCTTTATTTAAACCGATGATTGTAGGCTTATTCAGTGCGGGGATAGCTAATAGAAGAGAGCTAGAGGTAATGGCGAATCATCTGGGAGTAAATGTAGAAGATTTAACCAGTGTAATTTCTTCAGGCCGTTTCTTAGAAGTTTTATTTCCCAACTTATTCGAAGAATAGCTATTTAAATTCGATTTTCTGTTTTCCGGGTGCTTTACTTAAAAGAGAAGCTAGAAAATATGAAAAAGCAATTCCTTAAAAATTTTTAAGGAATTGCTTCAATGGTTGTATTAGACCTATTTGATTAGTTTCTTATGAGCATAGTAAATACCAAAAGGTATCATGCAGTTTGTAGAAAAGGCTAATAGTAAGAAGGCTGAATAACCTATTTTACCAGCTCCTGACAACTGCGTAACCTCTTGAGGAGGTAAAAAGCTAATCCATAAGGCAAATAAACAGGAAAGTATTCCTAAGAATGAAAGTAGACAGATACCAAAAAATTTCCCGGGAACTGAATACAAACGTTGTGCTTTTGGTTCTTTAATACGAAGAACCGGGCCCGCGATAAACAAACAAATGTACATAGCTAAATACATTTGTATGCTTAATGCACTAAGAATCCAGTAGGCTAAGTCTGCTGAATCTAAGCATAAAAAGATTAAAGTAAACAAGGTAACTACAACTGCTTGAAATAGCATAAGGTTTGTAGGAACATTCCTCGAGTTTACTTTTTTAAACATTCTAGGAAGACAATCGTTTTGTGTAGAGACGAATAGTCCTTTAGTTCCTGCGAACATCCATGCATTCAGTTCCCCTAGGGATCCGGCAATTGTCATAACAACAACAATACTAGTCATCCAAGAAAGATTGTACTTATCAAAGAATAGGGAAAATGCTTTAACAAGACCTGAAACTAGGCTAATTTCTTCTTTAGGAATAACGATAGCTATAGAAAGTGATCCTAAAACCAAGATAGCTAATGTGGCAATTGCTCCAATAAATACGGCTCTAGGGTAATTTTTTCTAGGATTTACCATATCCGAAGCCAGGTTAGCATTAGCTTCTAATCCACAGAGAGCTAAAAGCATGCCCGCAAGCAATACAAAAGATGACATACCATTAATTTCAGGGAGTAGATCACCCCAAGAAAGAGAAATCGCTATAGGATTTCCGGAGACGATCCAAAAAATAGCTAAAGTAACTAAAATTGCTCCTGGAATTAAAGTTCCTATAATAACACAGACCGAGCTGAAAAGAGCCGATGTACTAATTCCGAAGAAATTAAAAAAGGTCAAACCCCAAAATCCAGCAAGGATAACTGTTGCTAAATAGATTTTATTATGGGCTAGATCTGGATTAATTTTATACACAAGTGTACTTGCAATAAAGGCAAGCATTGCGGGATACCAGGTCATATTATGAAACCATTGCATCCATATAGAGAAGAATCCCCACCATTTGCCTAAGGCATCACGAGTCCAAATGTAGATTCCTTGTGGTTTAAAAGATGCTAGTTCGGCTGAAATAAGCGCGTAGGGGATCATAAAACAACCCACGGCAAGAGCATAGAAGAAAAGCGTTGATAAGCCGTGTTTTGCTGTTAGGGGCAAGTTCCTTAAACTAATTACTACTGCTAGAGATAACATTCCAACAGTAAACGTGCCCAGGGGTTTTGAGGGTTTTGAATGGGTATGCATAAGAGCCTTCTTTAGATTACGCTATTGTAATACTCGGGTCTAAGTAAATATCTTGAATCAAATTTAATAATTGTACACCTTCGGCAAGAGGTCTTTGAAAAGCTTTTCTTCCCAAAATTAACCCCATACCTCCAGCTCTTTTGTTAATCACAGCAGTTTTCGCAGCCTCTGCAAAATCATCTTTTCCCGAGGGACCTCCGGAATTAATAAGACCTATCTTACCGCAGTAGCTATTCAGCACCTGGTAACGGCAAAGGTCAATTGGATGATCCGAAGAGAGTTCGGAATATACTCTATCATCTGTTTTACTAAATTTGATAGCTTTAAAACCACCATGGCATGTGGGTAACTTTTGTTTTACTATATCAGCACCCAAAGTTGCTCCTAAATGATCTGCCTGACCAGTTAGATCTGCGGCTGTATGATAGTCTATACCATTAACAATAAAGTTAGGATTGCGTAAATAACACCACAATACTGTAGCCAATCCTAATTCCCTAGCTCTTGTGAAGGCTCGAGAAACTGCGACAATCTCTTCAGAAGATGTCTCAGAACCAAAATAAATCGTTGCTCCTACAGCAACAGCACCCATGTTATAAGCACTTTCTACCTGACTAAAGAAAATCTGATGATATGTTGTTGGATAGGATAGAAGTTCGTTATGGTTTAGCTTCAACATAAAGGGGATTTTATGAGCATATTTTCTTGAAAGTAGGCTCAAAACCCCATAAGAGGAGGCTACAGCAGAGCAACCGCCTTCAATGGCTAGTCGAATAATATTCTCTGGATTAAAATAAATGGGATTTGGAGCAAAGGATGCCCCGGCTGTATGTTCCACTCCCTGATCCACTGGAAGAATCGAAAGATATCCAGTATTTGCTAATCTTCCATGAGAAAACATAGATTGTAAAGATCTTAACACAAGATTGTTTCTGTCAGAGTAAGAGAAAACTTTATCGATGAAGTCGGGGGAGGGTAGGGTAAGATTCTCTTTAGGAATATGTTTGCATTCATATTTCAACAAATTTTCCGCGTCATTGCCTAGCAAATCATATATCTTCGACATACAGTTCAAACTCCTTAAGTGGGTAACAAAGGTCAGTTTGTAGGTAATCAATAAGATTTGTCAAGAATCTTTATAAAGCAATGATTAAAAAATAAAAAACTATACTTTTTAAAATCTTCAAACATTTAAAATAGAATAGCGCTTCATTTGCTTTAGAGTAAAATTAAATGTCACAACCTGTAATCAATCCAAATCCTCACGATAACCAAGCTGGATCACTCCCTATTACCCTAAAACAGAAAGATACTGCATGTAAAATAAGACAATCACAAATCATTAGCCTGATTTCGGCAGTCGTTGCAGCTGTTTTATTATTAACGATTCTTATTCTTCAATTGATTCCAGGGGTTTCAGTTGCTTTCAGCATAGTGCTGGGGTTAGCTCTTGTTGTCGCGACAGCAGTATCTTTAATATTTTTTGCCTCTTATTTTCTTAAAATTAGAAAAGTGCTTTTTGAGCTTTCCGAAGCCTCAACAGAACTTAGAGAAGCTTTCGCTAATTTTTCTCTAGATTTGATACGAAATATAGAACCACAAAGAATTACACGACCTCCGCGATATGGTTCGAGAACTCGACCTAGAGGTCCGAGACTAATTTCAACTCGAGTGTCTTCACCAACACCTATATCAACACCCACACCAGCCCCTACCCCAGCCTTACCGACTATACCAGCAGTCTCTATAGTGCCTCCCCCAGCACAACAACCAACAGAAACTCCTCTACCAACTCCTGGAGAAGAGGCTTCACTGCCTCCAGAAGTTCCAAGTCAGATTGAGGAAGGAACAATCCCGGGTATTGTTCCTGAACCTGTTGCCGGACCATCAGTAGAAATGGACGTAGATTCCCTATTTCAAAGCAATCTATTGCGATTACTTGATCTTGCTGAGGAGGGAGGCACATATCCCGGTATAGATAAGCATCCGAAATATAAAAAAAATCATCAAAATGCCTGTAAATTATTTTCTAATTTTTGCAAAGCAGTTGCGAGAGTTTCGGATAAAGTAAGAAAAGGAGAGATACCCGTAACTAATGGGGAGCTACTCTCCATGTTTGTCCCACCAATGTTTGGTAGAGACAACCATTCGATATTGTCCATTACTTGTAACGGAGCAGACGTATTTTCGAATGATCTTTATGGAGCCTTTTGGTTACACGATGCTTTAGAAGACCCTAAACAATCTGAAGCATTATTTGATATTATTCGGGTGTTGAAGAAATCGAATCAGTTAATAGAGAATGTTGAGGATCAACAGACTGCTTACACGGCATCTCTAGTCAGCCTAAATGTATTGCTGTCTGGTTGGTGTCTATGCAATCAGGGCCTCGCTGCGAATATCGTGGGTTCCATACAGGCATTAAGAAGATCCGAAGAAGATAAAATGATGATTCTTGAAATGTTGAACTCTGGAAATATTCTTGGAGCCTTGGTGTTTATACATGGCGATAGGAACCCGGATATAAAAGCAATCATGCGTATTAATGATTTAGATTTAGAAGGTCAACCTTTACTCGATCCACAGAATGCTTTCGAGATACTCTATGAAAATATTGATCCTTATAGTGTCCGAGCCGTAACAGTAGTAGGAGATTTGGCAGAAGAAAATCAAGAACGAGATAGTAATCTTGTCAGAGAATCCCAACATATTTTCGATAGGTTTGGTGAAAGCTTGCCGATGACTGCAGCAGGATTAGGTTATGACATATGGAATGGCGGTAATGAAAATCTAAACGCAAGATATGATGAAATAGCGAACTTCTTAGCTGAGCACCCTCTGACATCTACATCTATGATATTTTCATTCTTGCAAGCTGTTCGTGGTGCACCAAAACTACAATCACGTGTGAAAAATTATCTTCCTTATTCAGGTAAAGAAGCCATAGGTTTTCTTCTCTCAACATTAATATTGGGTGGATACTCTCTAGGGTTGTTTACCTACCGTCAAATTGATGGTCTGTGCCAGGCTATAGGAATTTCTGAACGAGATTTAATAAGACTTATTCTCTCTAGAAAAATAGCAGGAGCGATTCTTCCTAAACTATTGTAATAAGAATGAATTTCAGGTGTATTAAGCGGGTATCATAATAGGAATTTTCATAATTTAATCCCCATTCGCTTTATATTAAGCTTGATCTTAAAATAGAGATCTCGTGTTAATAATACAGACATGATTTTTATAAATTTTCAGGTTTATTTCATGTTTGAGAAAGATTCTCCTATCATTTATGTAAAAAATTTGAATAAAGAAATAGGGAATCATCGTATTTTAAATGATATTTCTTTCTCTGTTTATCCAGGTGAAATTTTCGGAATCATTGGACATAGTGGTTCTGGAAAAAGTACATTATTGCGTTGTCTAGATTTCCTTATCGCACCAACTTCAGGATCTATCTCCATCGCGGGATTTCACAATCTTAATTCAAATAAAAGAAACTCTCGCCTAATCTTTGCTAAGCATGTTGCTTATATTTCTCAAAGCTACGGACTTTTTCTAGCGAAAACGGTCTTTGAAAATATAGCTTATCCTTTGAAAATTCGTTACCCCGATATGACAAAATCTCTAATTGAAGAGAAAGTAGACGATGCTTTGCATTTCTTAAATCTGTATGAAAAGAAACATGCATACCCTAGTAGATTAAGTGGGGGACAGAAACAAAAGGTTGCTATCGCTATAGCTATTGTATCCGATCCTGTTGTTTTGCTTTGTGATGAAATTACCTCAGCTTTAGATCCAAGGTCAACAGAAGATGTTACTGATAAACTACTACAGTTAAATGAGGAAAGGGGGATTACTCAAGTTTTTGTTTCTCATGAAATTGAGGTGGTTAAAAAAATCTGTTGTCAAACTTTAGTTATGCACAAAGGTGCTATTGAAGAATTAGGCCCTACAGAAAAACTTTTTTTAAGTCCTAGTAGCTTGGTTACCGAAGAACTTTTTCATATGAATTCAATCGCTAAAGGAATTTACGATCATAAAGAGAATGAGGAAATTCTAAGACTAGGTTTCCCAAAAGGTTTAGCAGTTCAAGGAATGATCAGTCAACTGATTCAGCACGGAGAGATAGCTATTAATATTCTTTCTGGAGATATCAATCTCTTCCGTAAGGTCCCTTTGGGTTTCCTCATCGTGGCTTTATCTGGAAATAGAGAACAAAGAGAGCAAGCAAAAGAAGCTCTTATAGAGAAGGGAGTTATTATACAACAATTCCAAAAGTCAAGATAGTGAGGATGGAATATGCAAATAGATATGATCTATCTGTTGATTAAAGAAACAGGAAGTACCCTATATATGGTGGCCGCGTCTTTCTTCTTCTCATCAATTTTAGGCGGGCTTGTAGGATTAGGACTTTTTATAACAGCTCCCTATGGA
Organism: Chlamydia crocodili; assembly: GCF_018343815.1. NCBI lineage: Bacteria > Pseudomonadati > Chlamydiota > Chlamydiia > Chlamydiales > Chlamydiaceae > Chlamydia > Chlamydia crocodili. The sequence continues at coordinate 1,136,654 of NZ_CP060791.1, forward strand.
TTAAAACCAATGAGGAGTATCTATTCAGCAACTTCCGTTGTATTAAGTTTCCTCACAGCTATTCCTTTTGCCATCTTAATTGTTATCCTGTTCCCGGTAACGCGATGGATAGTAGGAACATCTTTAGGAGCAACAGCGTCGATAGTCCCTCTAACTTTGGGAGCTTTACCTCTAGTGTCTTCTTTCATATCGGATGCGTTGCGTACAGGAGCATTGACGTGTGTTGAACCGTCTATTGCTTTAGGGATACCTAAAGTAAAGATAGTAAAAGATATTCTTTTCCCAGAAATTTTTCCCCAGCTGATCTTTTCATTAAAATCATTAATTGTGCACCTGATCGCTTGTTCTACCTTTGCTGGATTCGTTGGAGGCGGAGGATTAGGACAGATTTTATTGCAATATGGTTACTATCGTTTTGACTTTTCCATAACTTTATCTGTGTTGGTTATTACTCTGTTTTTTATTGAAGGTATCCGGATTTTGGGAGATACTTGGGGCCGACGTATATTAAGACGTCGGGGGGTTTTATGAAAAAAATAAAATTATTAGCGCTAGTTGCTTTGCTATTCTCTTTAACTGGATGTAATAAAAATTCTGAAGAGATTTTGCGCATCGCTGCAAGCCCTACACCGCATGCCGAGCTTCTTTACAGCTTGCAAAAAGAAGCAAAATCCTTGGGATTATATCTCAAAATACTTCCTGTAGACGATTACCGTGTGCCTAATCGTCTGCTTTTAGATAAACAAATAGAGGCTAATTACTTTCAACATGAAGATTTTTTAAAAGATGAATGTTCGCGTTATCATTGTGAAGGAAAGCTTGTTGTTTTAGCTAAAGTGCACTTAGAACCTATGGGTTTATATTCTAATAAAATTCAGTCTCTTGAAGAACTTAAAAATAAAAAGCAGTTACGCATAGCTGTTCCTGTAGATAGAACAAATGAACAACGTGCTCTCGATCTATTGCGAGATTGTGGTTTAATTGCTTATAACGAAGTTTCTCATCTAGATATGACTGCGAAAGATGTTTGTAGTTGTGGGGATAGAAAAGTTGTTATTATAGAGATAGCAGCACCTTTATTAGTATCTTCCCTACCTGATGTAGATGCTGCTGTTATTCCTGGAAATTTTGCTATTGCTGCAGGATTTTATCCCCATAAAAATAGTCTTTTCTTAGAAGATGTGCGTACATCTAAATATACTAATGTTGTTGTTGTGCGTGCTGAAGACGTAAATGACTCACGAATGCAAAAACTACGTCAATTATTTGAGAGTGATTCTGTGAAAGACTTCTTTGACACAAAATACAAAGAAAGTTTTTTACTCCAATGATAAATCGAGCCCACATATTAAAGTGGGCCGAATCAATTGATAGGTTTCTCTATAAAAGTATGTATTTTCAGACAGTAATTTTGCTTGAGAGATTTTTTGTTATAACCTATTCTTTCTCCTGATTATTAGCAATTTGTACAGAAATAAGGATGGGTCTATGTCAGGTTTTATAAATTTAGGTCCTAAAACTCCTTTAGGTTCTCCTTTTGAAGCCTCTTTATTGCCGGATAATGCGGGGATAAATGTTCTAGGCTCAATTCCTATAATTGGAATATTTATTGGTATAAAACGGATTGCTGCAATTTCTGAATATAGTGCAACTTTTGGACGTGATACAGGAGTAAATCGAGTTATTATTGAGGATCTGGATGATGGTAATTACCATACACAAAGTATTACCTCTTATACTCGAGGCCATTATTTCAGAGGAATTGCAGAAATTTTAGGTTTGGGAATTGTTCTAACAATTCTAGAATTCATCGCCAGTATCTTTCAGACTATTATTTTGCTTGCGCTTGTTTTGATAGCGTTGCTCACATTTATTCTTATTATCCCAATTACTTTCGTGTGTTCTGTCGTTTTGGATCTATTACCTAGAAAGCAGATCATTAACAAAGATGCATTCAACGAAATGAGTGACAGTGACTATGCAGAGAGGGTAAAAGATAAGAAAAGTGATTGGTCCGAAGATTCAGTCAGTTTGGTTTCAATCTTTAAGAAAGTTATGAAAGAAAAAGTTTTCTCTTTTTAAATATTCTATTTGATTGTTGTTTAATTTTTATCAAAAACACGACATGAATAAGTCATGTTGTTGTCTAGAAAAGATCGCCAAAAGGAACGTTTAAAGCTATATTGACTTTTTTCGTATTGCTCGATATAAGGCATTCTTTTAATGCAACGTATGATTAGACATTTATGTTGTATTTCTTTTAGGTGTTTTATGTTTCCTTTCTTTAAAAATCGAGAGTTGCACAAAACGAAAACTTCTAAAAAAACAGCTTCTACAATTAAGCATGCAAAGCATTACTTAAATGGGTATTTAAAGAAGATAGAGCACATTGTTGCTGCCAACCCTAAAGAAGTAATAGAAGCATGGAATGAAATGTTAGGAACCAAGTATAATGGAATGTTCCAAGCTTTAGGATTTAAGGATCATATTCTATTGGTAAAGATTTACAATTCTTCTTTATACGCTTCGCTAAAGCAAACGCATCAAAGTAGTTTAATCGCTCGCTTGCACCAAGTAGTTCCTCACGCTAAGATCAAGGAAATACAGTTTTTGTTAGGATAATGTATGGACGCAAAAGAAAAAAGTTACGACGCCTCAGCTATTACCGTTTTAGAAGGGCTTCAAGCCGTTCGTGAGCGTCCTGGGATGTATATTGGAGATACTGGGATTACAGGACTTCATCATTTGGTGTATGAAGTTGTGGATAACAGTATCGACGAAGCTATGGCGGGCTATTGTTCTGAAATCCATGTAAGGATTTTAGAAGATGGCGGTATTACTATATCCGACAACGGTCGAGGTATTCCGATACAGATTCATGAAAAAGAATCTAAAAAACAAGGTAGAGATGTTTCTGCTTTAGAAGTTGTTCTTACTGTACTTCACGCTGGTGGGAAATTTGATAAAGATAGCTACAAAGTTTCCGGAGGATTGCATGGCGTCGGAGTATCTTGTGTTAATGCTTTAGCAGAAAAACTTGTAGCAACGGTTTATAAAGATAAGCAAGCTTATCAAATGGAGTTTTCTAGAGGGATTCCTGTAACAGCTTTACAAGCTTTAGGAGCTACAGATAAGCAAGGAACAGAAATTACTTTCTATCCCGATAATAAAATTTTTTCCTCTTGTATTTTTGATCGCTCTATTCTTATTAAAAGACTAAGGGAGCTCGCGTTCTTAAATCGGGGCGTGACCATCATTTTCGAAGATGATCGTGATGTGAGTTTTGATAAGGTTGTCTTTTTCTATGAAGGAGGAATTCAATCTTTCGTTAGCTATTTAAACCAAAATAAAGAAAGTCTTTTCCCCGAGCCTATTTATATTTCAGGGATTCGAGCAGGGGATGATGGTGACATTGAATTTGAAGCAGCTCTTCAATGGAATTCTGGATATTCTGAATTAATTTATTCTTATGCAAATAATATTCCTACTCGTCAAGGTGGAACACACCTCACAGGATTTTCTACAGCATTAACTCGCGTACTGAATGCTTATATTAAAGCTCACAATCTAGCTAAAAATGATAAGTTGTCATTAACAGGAGAAGATATCCGCGAAGGACTCACCGCGGTAGTTTCTGTTAAAGTGCCCAACCCTCAATTTGAAGGTCAGACTAAGCAAAAACTAGGAAATAGTGATGTGGGCTCTGTATCGCAACAAATCACAGGAGAAACATTAACGACATTTTTTGATGAGAATCCTCAAATTGCAAAGATGATTGTAGAAAAGGTTTTTATTGCAGCTCAAGCTAGAGAGGCTGCGAAAAAAGCCCGAGAGTTGACACTAAGGAAAAGTGCTTTAGATAGTGCACGACTCCCAGGAAAACTTATCGATTGCTTAGAAAAGGATCCTGAAAAATGTGAAATGTACATTGTAGAAGGAGATTCTGCTGGAGGCTCAGCTAAGCAAGGTAGGGATCGTCGTTTCCAAGCTATCCTTCCTATTCGAGGTAAAATCTTAAACGTAGAGAAAGCTCGTTTACAAAAGATTTTCCAAAATCAAGAGATTGGAACGATCATAGCAGCTTTAGGTTGTGGCATTGGTTCGGATAATTTCAATTTAAGTAAGTTGCGTTATCGACGTATAATTATCATGACAGATGCTGATGTTGACGGTTCCCATATCCGCACATTACTATTAACATTTTTCTATCGTCATATGACTGCATTAATTGAAAATGAATGCATTTATATAGCCCAGCCTCCTTTATATAAAGTAAGTAAGAAAAAAGATTTCCGCTATATCCTTTCCGAAAAAGAAATGGATAATTATCTCTTAACGCTAGGAATTGGAGACAGTAAACTTGTTTTCAAGAATGGAGATCGTGAAATAAGCGGAGAGGCACTGGATAACTTTGTAAAGCTAATTTTAAACGTAGAAAATTTTATAGTTGCTTTAGAGAAAAAAGCGGTGCCTTTCTCTGAATTTTTAGAGATGCGAAAAGAAACCTCAGGTTATCCTCTATACTACTGTCCTCCGAAGAGTGGAAAGCAAGGAGGGCGTTACTTCCATTCTACTGAAGAAAAGGATCAAGAAATTCTAAACTCCGAAGATCCTGATTCTGTAAAGGTTATCGAATTATATAAAATAGCAGTTTTTGCAGAGATTCAAGAAGAGCTTCGAGATTACGGTTTGGATATTCGTCATTATCTTAATCCAAAAGATTCTGAGATGGTGATTACAAATGAAGATTCAAAAACGCTTCCCTATACTTGTTATACTTTGAAAGAAGTGATCGATCATCTTAAAACCCTTGGAAGGAAAGGAATAGAAATCCAGCGTTATAAAGGTCTTGGAGAGATGAACGCAGATCAGCTTTGGGATACGACTATGAATCCTGAGCAAAGAACTTTAGTGCGTGTGTCATTGAAAGACGCTGTAGAGGCTGATCATATCTTCACCATGCTTATGGGAGAAGAGGTTCCTCCAAGAAGAGAATTTATCGAAAATCATGCTCTATCAGTTAAGATGAATAATTTAGATATTTAGGAGACAGTTATCATTATGTTTAACAAAGAAGAAATCATTGTCCCTAAAAATCTAGAAGAAGAAATGAAGGAAAGCTACCTTCGTTATTCTATGTCGGTGATTATTTCCCGAGCGCTTCCTGATGTTCGTGATGGTTTGAAACCTTCACAGAGGCGCATTCTTTATGCAATGAAACAGCTAAATCTTACGCCCGGAGCTAAACATCGTAAATGTGCTAAGATTTGCGGTGACACTTCTGGAGACTACCATCCTCATGGTGAAAGTGTTATTTATCCTACACTAGTTCGTATGGCTCAAAATTGGGCGATGCGTTACCCATTGGTAGACGGTCAAGGAAACTTTGGTTCTATTGATGGCGATCCCGCAGCTGCTATGCGTTATACAGAAGCTCGTCTAACCCATAGTGCAATTTTCCTAATGGAAGATTTGGATAAAGATACCGTAGACATGGTCTCGAACTATGATGAAACGAAACACGAGCCCGTCGTTTTTCCGTCGAAATTTCCTAATCTTCTTTGTAACGGTTCTTCGGGTATAGCTGTCGGTATGGCAACAAATATCCCTCCACATAATCTTGGGGAATTAATTGAGGCCACACTACTAGTATTGAGCAATCCCAATGCTTCTATTGAAGAAATATTGGAAGTCATGCCTGGTCCTGATTTCCCCACAGGGGGGCTAATTTGTGGGGGTGAGGGTATTCGCTCTACATACCATACAGGAAGAGGTAAAATAAAAGTCCGTGCACGTCTTCATGTAGAAGAGAATGCGGATAAGCATCGAGAGAATATTATTCTTACTGAGATGCCTTATAATGTAAATAAGTCCAGGTTAATCGAACAAATTGCAGATCTAGTTAATGATAAGACCTTGGCTGGAATTTCAGATGTTCGAGATGAATCAGATAAAGATGGTATCCGAGTTGTTCTTGAGCTAAAGAGAGGGGAATCGTCAGAAATTGTTATCAACCGTCTCTACAAGTTTACTGATATTCAAGTGACTTTTGGAGCAAATATGCTTGCCTTGGATAAAAATCTTCCAAGGACCATGAATATTCATAGAATGATTTCTGCTTGGATACGTCACCGTACGGAAGTTATCCGTAGAAGAACGCGCTATGAATTGAATAAAGCTGAAGCACGTGCGCATATTCTTGAAGGTTTCTTAAAAGCTCTTTCTTGTTTGGACGATGTTGTTCGCACAATTCGCAACAGTGATAGCAAGGAACATGCTAAGCATCAGCTTATTGAGAATTTCGGTTTTACCGAGTATCAATCTGTAGCTATTCTCGAATTGCGTTTGTATCAACTTACAGGATTAGAAGCTGAGAAAATTCAAAAAGAATACGACGAGTTACTAAATAAAATTGCTTATTATAAACGTGTTCTTGCTGATGAGGGTCTAGTCAAAGATATTATTAGAAATGAGCTGCAAGATATTCAGAGAGTCCATAAAACTCCTCGTAGAACTACGATAGAATTTGATGCTGATGATATTCGTGATATTGAAGATATCATCACTAACGAGCCTGTAATTATTACCATATCAGGTGATGATTATGTAAAAAGAATGCCTATAAAAGTCTTTAGAGAGCAGAAACGTGGTGGTCACGGAGTTTCTGGATTCGACATGAAGAAAGGTTCAGATTTCTTAAAAGCGGTATATTCAGCATCCACAAAAGACTACCTATTAATCTTCACTAATTTTGGACAATGTTATTGGCTTAAAGTATGGCAATTGCCCGAAGGTGAAAGACGGGCTAAGGGTAAGCCAATTATTAATTTCCTTGAAGGTATCCGTCCTGGAGAACAACTTGCGGCGGTTCTTAACGTTAAGAATTTTGAAAATGCAGGATTCTTATTCCTGGCAACAAAGCATGGTGTTGTTAAGAAGGTAGCTCTTGATGCCTTCAGCAACCCTAGAAAGAAAGGTATTCGTGCTTTAGAAATAGATGATGGAGATGAACTCATCGCTGCTGCTCATATTACCAGTGAAGAAGAAAAAGTCATGCTCTTTACTAGATTAGGCATGGCAGTACGTTTTCCTCATGATAAAGTGCGTCCTATGGGAAGGACAGCACGTGGTGTACGAGGTGTTTCATTGAAAAATGAAAATGATCGTGTAGTTGCTTGCCAAATTGTTAGGGATGATCAATCTGTTCTTGTTGTTTGCGATAACGGTTTCGGAAAACGTTCTCAGGTAGGAGACTTCCGAGAAACTAATCGTGGTGGTGTTGGAGTACGCTCTATCCTTATTAATGAGAGAAACGGGGATGTTCTTGGGGCTATTTCTGTTACAGATCACGACAGTATCTTATTGATGTCAGCACAAGGGCAAGCTATCCGTATTAATATGCAAGATGTACGTGTTATGGGAAGATCCACTCAGGGTGTGCGCTTAGTTCATGTTAAAGATGGTGATATCCTAGTTGCTATGGAAAAACTCTCTTTAAATGAAGATGAAACTCTATCAGATCTTGAAGAAGAGACTACCTCACCACAAGTATAGAGGAATAACGCTGTGTTTATAGTTATTGAAGGATGTGAAGGTTCAGGGAAAAGTTCCTTAACAGAACTTCTAAAAGATAGACTAATAGCTGAGGGGAAAGTAGTTGTCGCCACTAGAGAACCCGGAGGGTCTCCTCTAGGAGAACAGGTGCGTAATTTAATTTTAGATCCATCAACAATATCAATTTCTCCCTATGCAGAATTATTTCTATTTCTTGCTGCACGCGCGCAGCATGTAACTGAAAAAATATTTCCAGCTTTAGAATCAGGAAAAATTGTCATTTGTGATAGATTTCATGACTCTACAATTGTCTATCAGGGAATAGCTGAGGGATTAGGTAAAGATTATGTGACAAACCTTTGTCACCATGTCGTAGGAGAAAAAAAGTTTCTTCCTAATCTTACCTGTCTCCTGGATATTCCTCCTGAAGAAGGACTAAAAAGAAAACAACAGCAAAAATCCTTGGATAAATTCGAAGATAAGCCTTTAGCATATCATAAAAAAATCCGTGAAGGATTTTTATCTCTTGCCGAAGCACGCCCTGATAGCTATCTTATTTTAGATGGGAGGCAACCTATCAAAGAGTCTCTTAATAAAGTTATGACTGCCTATACAGAATTAGCGTTATGCAAATAGAAGAAAAGGTTGTTAATCAACCCTGGGAAGCCTTACTTGATAATATTAATCAAGGGAAGATCTCTCATGCAATTTTATTGTATGGGAATTCGTTAACTTTACTTTCACAATATGCATATAATCTAGCGGCACATATTCTTCTTAAAGATACCCCTGAAGCACAATATAAGATTTCCCAGCGAATCCATCCTGATATTCATGAATTTTTTCCTTCTGGAAAAGGAAGATTACATTCTATAGAGATTCCTAGGGATATCAAAAAGGAGATAGGAATTCTTTCTTATGAAGGGTGTTATAAGATCTATATCATTCATGAAGTAGATCGTATGACTTTACCAGCGATCTCTGTGTTTTTAAAAGTACTTGAAGATGCTCCTTCACATAGTGTCATTTTACTCACATCTGCAAAACTACAACGTATACCTGCTACGATTCTTTCTCGTAGCTTATCTATATATATTCAAGGTGATGAGAATATAGCTCCTAATAAAGATGATATTGAATATCTCTTAAAATATGCTTCTGGAAAAATGAAAATCACAGAAGTAGGACAAATAGTTAAAGGCAGCGCTGATACAGATAAGCAAGTGCTTAGAGATAAAGCGAAATACCTTTTAGAAATCCTTCTTAAGCTATTTAGAGATCGATTTATGCTTTCTTTAAATATTAGCGCAAGCGCGATGACATATCCTAAATATGCTGAGGATATTCTTAACCTACCCATACTACCTTTAGAAAAGGTGTTGATTATTGTGGAGAAAGCTTACCAAGCTTTGGATAACTCTTCATCAGCGACAAGTTGTATGGAATGGGTTGCCTTACAACTCTCATCACTGAATAATCGTTTTAACGCGTTAACTTAAAGCGCTTGTCCATAAAGGAATAGTTTCTTGCATTCTTTGTAAGACAAGAGCAGGAATCTCATGACCTCCATTAAAAGAAATAAACTCTCCATGTAGACGTGAGGATAAGAGTTTATTTAATCTTTCACCATGATAATAGGGGAGAATGGTATCTTGATATCCATGACTTTGAATAAAGGGAACTTTAGCACAAAGATTCACATTATTTTCCCAACCTTTGTCGAGTAATAAAGCTCCAGAATAAATTAAAGCTCCTCGATAGGGAATTTTAGAAGATAGTACAAGATGTGTGGTCATCATAGCACCTTGACTGAATCCTCCAAGAATAACGTCATATCTAGGACGGTCCAACTCTTCAATAAGATTTTCTAAAGCTGTTTTTGGCTTTTCAAAATCAATATTAAATAATTTTTGATATTGTTGCTCTGTTTCTGGAGTAATATCAGGATTCGAAATCAAACTTTGAAATAAAGGAACATCTAAAGGAAACCATGCTCTTCCGCCACCAAATTCATAAGGAAGTTGTTCTATCCCATGGGGAAATATCCATGTAGGGCGTACACCTTTGAAAGGGCAGGCTGAAGGAAAAAATGCTAGGTTATCAGCGTCTGCTCCATAACCATGACAAAAAACAATAACAGGATCATCGGGATCTCCAGGACATACTATAGCGTCTAATCCAGCAAACTTACGACGAAAAAATGAATACTCCATGAATGCTCTCAAAGGTAATTTTTTATAAAATTTTAGATCAAGTTAGTCAGATTGATTTTAGAGATCAAGGCTTTCTTATAAATCAGTAAGATATAGAGAAAATTATAATTTTTCTTCTATAAAGGAGAGGATTAATGTCGTTAATATTAAATAACTTTAATCTTCTTTATAAAACAGAAGCTGTATTTAAAAAACTTGGATTTAGAAATATACCTATGCTAAAGTCTTTTCAGGCAAACATTAAACCAGGTTTTTACTAAGTTAATCATTTGGTTTTTGGTTAAAATGTACTAAAATTGATTAATTCTGGAGCTTTTATGTCCGGTACTGATCCAGATTTTTATTTGCGCCAAGCTGCAAATTATTTACATAAGGGAAAGGTTATAGCTTTTCCGACAGATACTGTCTATGGTTTAGCCGTAGCATTAGATGCTCCAAATGCTGAAGAATGTATTTATTCTCTAAAACATAGAGATAGAAGCAAGTCTTTAGTTGTCTATGTCAATACACTTAAGGATATCGAAAAATTCTCTGGTTATCCATTATCTTCCCAAGCTATTAAACTGGCTCATGAGTTCCTTCCAGGACCATTAACTTTACTTATAGATCATAAAAATGCTAGATTTTCTCAAGAAAAATTAGGATTTAGGATTCTATCCCTCCCAATAATAGAAAGGCTTATTGACTTATCAGGTCCTTTACTAGGAACCTCTGCAAATATTTCAAATTTTCCTCCAGCAGTAGTTTCTGAAGAGGTTGTTGAAGATTTTTCTAATGATGATATTTTCATTATTCCAGGTCAATGTTCCTATGGATTGGAATCAACAGTAATATCTACAGATCCTTTAAAGATATATCGTGAGGGGATAATTTCTCGTCAGTCTATTGAAGAAATAATGGGGGAAACGATAGCTCCCTGCTTAGCGAGGCATGGATTTGCTCAACATATTAGAATTTATACTCTAAAGGATGATGATGCCCTAAATCAGTTTCTTTCATCCCATCCTGATTTTCAAGGTATTATCTGTAAAGATCCTCAACCACGTACCTTTTATCCCACTTTACGAAAAGCGTTAAGATCCTCGGAACCTACTGTTATATTTATTTATGATCAGGAAACATCTTTGTATCCAGAACTTACGTCTTATCTAGCACCCTATACTTATATGCACTAGGTGAATTTCATGATTATAGATATGCATTGCGACCTTCTTTCTCATGAGACTTTTTCTGACCAAGATCCTTGTGTTCGTTGTTCTCCTAATCAATTGCTCTCTGGAGGAGTCAATAAGCAGGTTTGTGCTATATTTACTGAGCATAGCGAAAGTTCTCCAAGTGCTGATAAACAAAACCAACTATTTTTCAGCCTTCCAGAATCAGATAAACGTATACAACTCATCTCTTTTGATTCCGGTATTTTAGATAAAGATCCTAGTAAAAATTTTCTCTCGATTGTTCGCAGTATAGAAAACGCCTCTGGATTAGGCTCTGATTACCAACATCTCAGAGAACTTTTGAATAAGCTTATAGATCTATTTTCTATGGGACCCATTGCTTATTTAGGTATTGTCTGGAATGGAAGAAATCGTTTTGGAGGAGGTATTTTAGATCCCCATAAACTGACTGCTGACGGGAAACGTCTATTAGAGGTTATGGATCAACTAGCTATTCCTATAGATCTTAGTCATTGTTGTGATAGGCTTGCCGATGATATCCTAGACTATACTCTGGATAAATTGCCTACTATCCAGGTTCTTGCTAGTCATTCTAACTTCCGAGAAGTTCAAAATATCCCTAGGAACCTTACTAGTGCTCATGCAAAAGAAATCGCGTCTAGGGGTGGCGTGATTGGCTTGAACATTGTGAACTACTTCGTGGGGTCATCTTTAAAAGATTTGCAACAGCATATCTACCACGCTGAAAAAATGGGAATCTTAGATAAAATCGTCCTGGGAACAGACTTTTTCTATTCGGATGAACATGAAAAGTTTTTTCCTGAATGCTCTACCGCTAAAGATCATCCGAATATCCATACGATTCTACAAAATAGTTTGCATATAGAAGATGTCGAAAAGATACTTTGGCGATCTGCTCAGATATTTTTAGATCAAACATTACGTCGTCAACAAGAAAGAAGAAAAATTCGTTTAGATATATAAAAAAAGCCCAAAGCGTACTTTGAGCTTTTTTAAAGATGATTTTAACAAAAGAAGATGAATCCTAGGAGTTTTCGTCAGCCTCTTCAGCTTCCTCTGTATCGTTATTTTGTTGATTTCTTTCATCAGACGATTGCTCATTTGATGAGGAACTTTCAGAAGAGGAAGTAACTGTTGTGGAAGACGAGCCGCTTCTGGATGATTTCCTATTTTCCCACCAGTTATTAAAACGAGTACGTACAGTTGGGCTACCAGACGCATTAGCATTTAACGAAAGACTAGAACCACTTCTTCTTATTAGAGTAGGAGACGATAGTTGTTCGGCTCTATTTAATCGTTGTTGTATTTGGTCTATTGTTAATTTAGCTGCATTTAATTCTGCTGTTTTTTCTAGTAATTGACGATTTAATCTAGCAATTTCTGTATCAAAATCATTATTTAATCTAGTTATTAAATCCTGTTGGTTAGTCAAAGCTTTAGATAAATCATCATCAAGAGTAGCTATATTGTTAGCTTTTTCTTGAGCATCCGCAATTAGATCTCTAATTCTACCTTCGAGTTGCTGTACTTTAGCTTTCTCAGAAGTCAATTCAGCCTGAAGTGCTTGAATTTGCTCTTCTCTTTGCTGAATAGTAGTTTCAGCTTCTTGCATACGTGTCTGAAGCGCGCTGTTTTCTTCTCTGGCCTGTGTTAATCCTTCTTCAGATTGCTGTAAACGTGATTGTAGATCGGTAATAGTTTGTTTCCCTGTCTCAAGTTCTCCAGAAATTTCTGCAAGCTGTCTTTGAGATTCACCTAACTCTGCTTGTAGATGGGTAACCTCTTCCGTTTTCTGTTCGACTAATCCCTTAATTCTTATAATTTCACTAGCTAACACATCTTCTTCTTGATGGGATGAAGAGGGCTTTCTAAGAATACGCATAGCTATCCCAAACGAGATCAGACTTGTACCTAAGGCAAGAACCGTGGCTCCCAAAGCAATAGAAAATGCTGAAGGTAAATTAGCAATCGTAAGGGTTAAAAGTAGAATCCCAGATATAACTAAAATAATACCCACAGCAATAAGGGTGAGACTAACAACCTTACGACTAATATGAGAATCCTGACAGACCCGTTTTAATACGGAAACCTTTTCTATTGCCTCTTCATGAGAGGAGGAACGTGATATAGGAGAAGCCATACTTGAAACTATTTAAAATAATAAAAATCGATGAAAATTTTAACAAATATGTTATTAATTTTCAGTAAAAAGAAATGAAAATAAAATCTTACAATATAAAAAGATTCAAGGTTTCTTTCCTCGTGCAAAACAACAAAATGCAAACCTTAGAAATTAAGAGGCTAATACTTTATAATAAAGTTTTAACTCTTTAAAAATTAAAGAGTTGTCAAGATTTCTTTGCAATTAAGCACTATTGAGGTGCTGTAATTTCAGCTAGGACCCATCAAGTCCTTCACTGGCATCTTCAAAATCGTCATCGGATTCATTAGCATCATTACTAGAGGACGAATCTCCTGTCTGTTCATCTCCTTGTATTTCAACAATAGTGTCTGGATAAGTGATGGCTAGTAGAGTGCTCGAAATGGTTTCTGTTGCTAGAGTCGGAGCAGCGGCTTTCTTTGTGCCAGGTAGGAAAGAACTTATATATTGTGATGTAGATGAAATAGACGAAGAAATTGCACCTAACCATGACGAGGTTGCGGGAGCCGGGGTAATCAGTTTTTCTAGTTCTAAACTCGAAATTCGGTTTTTGTAGTGCGTGATTTGAGCACTTTTTGAAGTGAGTTCAGTAGTTAGGTTTAAATTTCTAGTATTAGCTTCCTGAAGATTATGTTCTAATAAGGTTGAGCGCGTCACCGCACTTTCTAAACTTCTTTCGAATACCGTTCTTTCTGTTTTTCTTAACTCTTGTTCGTATTGCATTAAATACAGATGGGTAACTCCTTGAGCACTCAAACTAAAGGCTCGGATATCTTGAAGACCTCCGATAAATAGAGCGGCTCCTGTAATACCTAGACCTAAACTAATTCCAGGACGGAACCAAGTAGTTAGCAAAAGCTGAGAAATAACAGCACCAACTATGCAGCCTATACCGAGAATAATTTCACCTAAGGCGATTAGCGTTCTAGTTTTCCCCATACAATGGACCCTACCATAGGTTAACACATCTAACGATGAGGGGAAGAGTATAGATAAAACAGGTTCTGTATTCTTTTCTTTTGGAATGGGCAGCCCGTGGTCCCTAAGAGCATTTTTTATTTCTAGGTAGTTCTTTCTCCAAATAGCGTTTTGAAAATAGACAACCTTGAGACAGTAAGCAATGACCGCAGAGCCTATAATAATTCCAGAAACTCCTAGAGAAATACTTAAAGCTGAAGTGAGCCCCAAAGGAAGGATCAATACGCAAACCCCAACAAGAAGTAGGATGATGCCTAGAGCAAAAGCTCCGATAACAGCGAGAAAAGTCTGTCTTTCATTTTTAATGAAGTTGTGGTTATTCGCCAAAACAGAAATGTTTCTAACTTGATTCTGTGAATTTCTAACTTGAATCTCAGCGGGGATAACCATAAAATTAACAAAAAACTTTCTCAAAAGAAATATGCTACCATCTGATTATAAATCATGTAAATCTAATTTTGTTTTAAAAAACCAAAGTTAGTTTTCATTATTATTACGATACAACGAAACAAATATAATATTATTTTTTTGAAAAACCAAGAAGTGAGAGCGGCTCCACAAGCATGTAGAGCAGACTCTCAAATTTTGATTAATTAGAAGAAAAGCTACAAGACTGATTCTTGTAATGAGATTGAATGACTTCTACAGCATCTTCTGATGAATCAACCAGGTATAAGTTTTGTGGACACGTATGAGTATAGTGTAAATTCTTCATCCACTCTACCAGAGGTCCCCAAAATTCTGTTCCTACAAGGACGACCGGATTTGGAACTTCTTGATACCTAAAGTTATCTAAAGCAAAGAAAACTTCATCTACTGTACCTAATCCCCCAGGGAATATAATACAGCCCGAAGAATTTCCGATCATTCCCTGTAAACGGTGGGAAATATGGGAAACCTGACAATAATTTTCTTGAGGTATATGATCATTCAAGTCCTCACCTTTTAAGATGAATCCTAAAGATACTCCTCCGGCCTGTGCAGCTCCAGAATTAGCGGCTTCCATAATTCCAGGACCTGATCCTGTAACCACGGAATAACCGTTTTTAGCTAATGAAAGACCTGCATTTTTAGCCTCTTTATAATTTTCGTCTGTAGGGCAACATCCTCCTGCCACAACTATCCATGGACCATGATCTTGATAAAATTGAGTTGAAGAGACGATCTGCTCACAATCATTAATATGCTTAGCTTCCCAGTCCTGAGAAGATGCGATTGATGTGGGAACACACATTAGTAATGAAAAACAGATAAATCGCATTTTATAAAAAATTAATCTCATAAACAAACACAATATTTATATCTAAAGCTAAGCATTTTAATTATTTAGGAATATAAAAGTCTATATACAAGAAAGTGTTTTATAAACTTTACACAATTTTAATTATAAGATAGCGTCTATGGCTCAATACTATTTCAGGTGTACATTGAGTCGTGCGTCAACGGTGTTTTTAAGAATTTATTAATCAGATAATTTAGAGATTAAAAAGTTTTCATCATGCAAATGAAATATTTTAACCAGTTATTAAACATGAAATATGCCCTATTTTCGATCATATTCTTATCCGCGACAACAGCATTTGCTTTGACGTTTCCTGAAATTTCGTCAATATTTTCTGAAAAGGGATTGATAACACTATTAATTGGGGGATTTGCTTTTTTCTGCGCCAGAACAGCGGGGATCTTAATAAATCAGATTATCGATTACAACATAGACAAAAAAAACCCTAGAACCTCTTTTAGAGTACTACCTTCAAAAAAGCTCTCATTCAACTTTGTTTTATTAGTTACAGCTATTGCTTTGTTCTTCTTTGTCACTCTATGTATGTTTTTAAATAAAGAGTGCGCGTGGTTAGCTTTAATATCTACCATTCTTATGGTTGCTTATGCTTATGCAAAGCGTGTTACTTACTTATGTCATTGGATGCTGGGATTAATTTATTATCTGGCAATTCTTATGAATTTTTATTCCCTATCTTCGGGCCCTCTTTCTTTAAAGGTGTTTACCATAGTTTCTTTGTGGGGAATAACGGCAGCAATGATCATTGCTGCTAATGATATTATCTATGCAATTCAGGATTTGGATTTCGATAGAAAAGAAAAGCTCTACAGTGTTCCTGCATGTTTTGGAAAAGAAAAAGCTATACGTATTGCTTCAGTATGCTTAGTGATCAGCTTAGTATCCTATATAGTGATGTCTTTACTCGCATCTTTCACTAAATTAGGTCTTGTATTATCTCTTTTCCCAATCTTAGTCATTTGTAAAACCATTAAAAACTATCATGAAATGCACAAGAATAAAGCTAATCTTGAAAGATGTTTCTTTAAGGGAAATATTTACCTTGCTTTATCCTTTTTCCTGGTCATGATAAGTTTATTACTTTCGTAATGTTAATAGATACGCATGAAACGTTATATTGTAGGTGTCTCCGGAGCTTCTGGAATAATCTTAGCCGTAAAGCTGATAGAAGAATTATCTAAAATGAAACACGATGTTGAGGTAATTCTTTCTCCAGCCGCTATGAAAACACTTTATTACGAACTCGATACCTCTTCTTTACTTTCTTTAATTCCCGAAGAAAACCATTGCTATATTCATCAACACAACATCAAATCTATAGAGAGTAAATTAGCTTCAGGATCTTATCATGTGGATGCTACCGTTATAGTTCCCTGTAGCATGGCGACAATAGCAGCTCTTTCGGTGGGATTGGGGGATAATCTATTAAGAAGAGTAGCTGATGTTGCTTTAAAAGAACGCAGAAAATTGATTCTAGTTCCTAGGGAAAGTCCCTTACATGCGATTCATTTAGAAAATTTACTCAAATTATCGCAAAATGGGGCTATTATTTTTCCTCCTATGCCGATGTGGTACTTCAAACCACAAACAGTCGAGGATATTACCAATGATATTGTTGGGAAAATTCTGTCTCTATTAGATGTAAAAAGTGACTTAGAAAAAGTTTGGGCGAATCCCGCTTAATTCGTGCGTTTACCATTAATTACTTCATGAAGATTTTCAATTGCAATAAATGCATAGGGATCTTCTCTATGGACAATTTCTTTAAGTTGTGAAAGCTGTAAGCGTTCTACAACAATGTAAAGAACATTTCTAGGTTCTCCAGAATATCCACCTTCAGCATGGATATAAGTAAGACCAACACCCAAATTCTCCATAAGAATATGGCCTAGTTTTCTTGGAGAAGAAGTGATAATAGTTACGGACTTAGTATCTTCAAGTCCTAAAATCACCATATCCATAACCTTTGTAGCAATACCATAAGTTAAGAATGAAACGAATGCTGTGTGCCAATTTTGATAAACAATTCCGGCTAACGCAAAGATGAAAAAGTTCGCAAAGAGGATAACCTGACCAACAGTATAGCCTCTTTTCTTGTTGATGATAATACCTAGAATCTCAGTGCCATCTGTAGATCCTCCATGACGGATAATCAAACCACAACCCACACCGATAATAGCCCCACCAAATACTACGGTTTCCATCTCTGATCCCTTGAAAACTATAGGATTGAAACCAAACCATAGAGGGAGAGAGTCGATGAGCCATAAGGCACAAGAAAAGATGATCACAGCGGTCATCATCTGAATGACAAAATATTTACCAATTTGTTTAAAAGCCAAGATAACAAAAGGCAAGTTAAACAATATTAAACAGAATGGGAGGTACTTATGACCAAAGAAATGGGAGGCAATAAGAGATAAACCTACAATACCGCCGTCGATAAGTTCATTAGGGACTAAGACCATTTGAACTCCACAGGCAGCAAGAAACCCTCCAAGAATAAACCAACTCAGGGTCTTGGAAAAGTACAGAGGAAAGCTAAACTTCGTTAAACGAGTTCCATGGGGCATTTTCAACCTCTGATTGAATGTTCGCGAGAGACGGGGCTTGAACCCGCAACTTCCGCCTTGACAGGGCGGTGCTCTAACCAATTGAACTACTCCCGCAAATGGACACGACAGGATTTGAACCTATGACCCCCTGTGTGTAAGACAGGTGCTCTAACCGCTGAGCTACGCATCCAAACAAGATTAGGTGCATACATTAACAGAAGAAATAGTTTAATCACAACCATTTTTACTCCGATAATGAAGAAAGCTCACTATTCTAAGTGCATATTAGAGAGATTAATTTTATTTTCGCTCTCAAAGACATCCAAAGGCATATTTTAATGTATATGTTAATTAGATAAGAATGATCATATATAAGAAATTAGGGCCATGGATCGGCCCTAAACAAACTGGAAGCTAAGGATTATTTTCTCATAGCGATAGTATTGGCAAAGTTATGAAATCCTACCTGTAGTTGTTGGAATTCTTTCAAAGAAAGAGTTGCTATAGGAGAACTTCTAACTACTAAAGGAGCCACAGAAATATAGTTATCTAAGATGGCTTGATATTCTTCAGAAGGAGCTTCTCCTACAACCATAGGACAATTAGTTAATGCAAAAATCTTAGAATCTCCATTGCAAAGTAAGAGTTTAGGAACCCCACAAGAATATTCTTCTCCACCAGAAACAAATCGCATTCCTTTCCAAGGCTTGCTATTGGCAGGAAAATTAACATTAAGAACCACAGGATGTGAACCAAAAGGCAAGGATAAAGCGTACAAAGATAAAGACTTTAGTATCTCCGGAACATTAGGATTATTCTCCTGAAAAGCACAGATTCTCTTTTCTTGAGAAAGCCCTATTGCAGGAATCCCATATAAAATAGCTTCCATAGCTGCCCCGGTGGTTCCAGAATAAAAAACATGTCTTCCTGCATTAGATCCACTATTAATTCCAGATAACACAAGATCTGGCAAAGCATCTTTAAATAAGTAGCTCAAAGCGATTTTCACACAATCTACAGGAGTCCCAGAAACCGACCAAGCGCCTGCAACAGGTTGAGGATAATCATAAGGTTGTAAAATTACAGATTCACGGCAGGTGAATGCCATGCTTTTTGCAGATTGCTCTGTAGCAGGAGCTACTATATAAATATCAGCAAAATCAGCCTTTAATAAATTGGATACTAATAGGGTCATTCCTTTAGAGGAAATTCCATCATCATTAGTTAATAAAATTTTCATTCTTTTTTTGCTCTGATCAGACTTCTCTGAAACACTAGCCTCTTTTTCTTTAGAGAAGGCAGTTGTTAAAGGGAAACACATTAATAACGCGCAAAAAAGATACTGAATTCTAAAAAAATGAATTTTCATAAAAAATACTTGTTTAGACTATCTAGGGCACAAAAAATAAACAGATAGAATCATAAATAGCTATGATAAAATATCTATGTGATATTTAAACAATTTTAATTTTTAGGATAGCGAAGAAGGCTTATAAAGCACTTATACATGATGAAAAATTCTGGAACATCTATTTCTTAACATGGAAGATGAGACGCACATACATTTTCTAGCTAAAGAATTTATGAAGTAGATAATTTTCGACTGCCATGAGAATGATTTTCAATCGGAAATACCTACCTCACTTATTTGTTTTAGACATCGGATAATCTAGTATCAGCTTCAGAACCAATGAATACTTCGAAATCTTCCTGTAGTTCTTGAAATTCTAATTCACTAGTTAAAGCTAGTGGAGAATTTCTTACTAATAAAGGAACTACTGTAATGTAATTGTCTAAAAGAGAGCGGCATTCATCAGAGATATCTTCATCTATTACTATCTGACAATCACTTAGAGAAAAACTCTTACGTTTACCATCGCTACTTAAAAGTTTGGGTAAACCGCAAGCAAATTCTTTCCCTGTAGTAACAAGTCGCATTCCTTTCCAGGCCTCATTACGTTCACTAGCAGGAAAATTGACATTGAAACCCGTAAGAATAGGGAAGGGGGTCGATAAAGCATATAATGATAGCTTTTTCAATAGTTCGGGAGCGGAATCTTCTTGAAAGAAGGAAATGTGTTGCTCTTGAGAAAATGCTATTGAGGGAATACCTGATAAAATGGCTTCCATAGCTGCTCCAGCAGTTCCGGAGTAAAAGATATTTCTTCCCGCATTAGATCCGTGATTGATACCCGATAATACAAGATCAGGCAAAGAATCGCGGAATAAATCACCCAGGGCAAGTTTTACGCAATCTACGGGACTACCGGAAACAGACCAAGCACCCGCAACATCTTGTGGATAATCAACATTTTCCATAGAGACGGGTTGTGTATAGGAAAATGACATACTTTTTCCTGATTGTTCTGTACTCGGAGCTACTATATATAAATCTGCGAAATTAGCTTTTAGTAAGTTAGCGACTAAAAGGCTCATTCCTTTCGCCGAAATGCCGTCATCGTTAGTTAATAGAATCTTTAATCTTTTGTTCATAGAATTACCAAGAAAATAAATCTTACTATAAATATTTTAGTAAGACTAATCTAGAAAAATATATTTAATTAGTTTTGATTTTTTGTGCTTTTGACAACCCTTGTTGTTCAACTGCTAAAGCAATATTATGTCGTGCTTGAGGGAAAATGTCTTCTAGCAATTTTAAAACAGATTCTGTTTTTGTTCTTAAAGAGACAACAGGGCAACGACAGGTAACACGAGCGAAGCCACTTTCTTTAGCAAACTTACGTATCCATGATTCAGGGGTAAGAATCAAAGGACGTAAAATTGTAATATCAAAATGTACCATGTCTAAAACAGGTAACATCCCGGCAAACTCTGCTTTATGTAGAAGATTCATTAAAGCTGTTTGCACGACATCGTCTCGGTGATGTCCAAAAGCTACCGCAGTAGCCCCTATTTCTTTTGCTGCTTGAAAAAGTAGCCGTCTTCTAACCTGAGAACATGAATAGCATTCTGGAACCTCAGGATCATAAGGGGAAACAATAGATGTAAAAGGAACCTGGATTTTATCACAGATATTTGCTAAGTATTTCTGGTTAACTTCTGCACCACAGGAATATTTCCCACCGATATTAACAGCGTAAAGATCAAGTTCAGGAAAACCTCTTCCTGAAATTGCCTTGAGCATTAGAAGTAACGAAAGGCTATCTTTACCACCGCTAAGAGCCACAACAATCTTAGTGTGATTTTCTAACATAGAATAAGTGTATAAAGCTTTGCGGACCAAACTTTCTATGCGTTTGCCAGCTTTAATCCAAGGTGGATGTAAGTGCAGAATAGACATAGAAAAATAGTAAAAGGATAGAACAAAGCTTGCAATACAATCTTAGTTTATAGGAAAACTTATAATTGGTTTTTATCCTTATCTTATTTAAACTTTCCTTTAAACGCTTCGCTTTGAAAAGGATTACATGTCAAAAAAAGTTAATAGAAATGATCCATGCCCATGCGGTTCTAATAAGAAATATAAGCAATGCTGTCTTGCTAAAGATAGTCAACCCGCGCGTTATACTTCTGAAGGTAAATTTAAATTTTCTGCAGAAGTTCTCGCTTCAGGTCAAGCAGGGAATAGTTGCACACAATTATTTCAACGTCTCTCTGAAAGTTTGACGTCTGAGCAAAAGCAAGCGATTGATAAATATCACGAGATTACCAAGAATAAAACAGCGCCTGGAAAGAAAACTGTCAAAAAAGCTCAAGCTAAAGAAGACCGTTTGGTTTCAGAGCAACTTAAGAAGCATAATTTTCAAGTTATGGAGACGAATCTCTCTACAGAGCATTCGATTGAACAAACTAATCAAGACACAAGTTTTGTTTCCGAAGACTTTATTCCTACACAAGAAGACTATCGCATATCAGAAAATACTGATTCTGACTTGGAAGAAAATAACCAATAGCGTATAAATTGATTTCCTATTGGTTAATAAAGTTTTCTATTCAAGCAATAGGTTTCCTAAGTTTTTCGCTGGAGTAGCTCAATTGGCAGAGCATTCGATTTGTAATCGAACGGTTGAGGGTTCAAGTCCTTTCTCCAGCATTTTTTGGGGGTGTCGCATAGCGGTCAATTGCATCGGACTGTAAATCCGACTCCTTACGGATACGTTGGTTCAAATCCAGCCACCCCCAATTTTTTCTTTTTCTTTACCGCCTTCTTTTTTATTACTAATTTAGTTATTAAAAGTTAATTTATTTTAAAATAATTTAACTAAACATATTAGAAATTGACCATTATTTTATTATCTGATTTTTATTAGAAAAAATTGGAATAATAAAATAATAAATGACTACTTCTAATTCTAATGATAATAATAATGACTGCTATTTCTATGTAGATTCTACTTTAGAAGGTGATGTTGTTGCGGGAAATGTACAAACCAACGACACCAAATCTGATTCGATAGTTTCTACAAATAGCTTTTCTGTAACTAAACCGGGGAACGCTACTTTTCATGGAGCTATAAATGTTTCCGGTCTTACTTCGGCGAACTCACTTACCATAACAAATGCATCAAACAATGCTTCTATAGATTTGCATGGCAATAGGCTCAGTAATGTAGCTCGACCTACTCATGATTCTTCTCCAGTTCCAGCAAATTATATACGCTCTCCTGAATATTTTTTCTGCTCACTTAATCTATATGGAAGAATCAATATCAATACATCGGACCCCATTCCTATTATAGGGCCAGATAGATTGGTGTATCAATCGCAAAACATTTTCTCTCACATACGGTTTGTTGACTATAAAAAAGGAAGTGCCTCCAAGGTTACTTATCCAGGAACTCAATGGGTTCAATTATTGAGTAAAGGGATCTACATGATAGATTATGGCATCAATAAGCGTTGGGGATGGGACAATGGTTGGGGAGGAGATATTCATTTAAGAGATGCATCGGACGTTATTTATAGCACTAACACTATCTATAGTGGCGGAGGCTATGCAGACCAAGGAGCATTAAGCACATCAATACATTTTCAAAATCCTCCTTCTGATCCAAATGATTCTGTGTCTAATGGAAATACCGTAGCAAAATCTCTATTTTGTGCACTTTTAATGCAAAATACTGCGGTATTAAGCGGATTTTATTTTGGTCTCATTTTTTATCCAGAGGATCATACATAGCCATGAATAATAAAAATAAAAACATCCTGAGCTCTACTCCGGCTAATCCTGATAACAAGACTGTAGAAACAGATGCAACGGGGGTAAAAGATCAAAATCTCTATCTAAACAACGCCACATTAAGTATTGATGGGAATTTAAACATCGAAGATGAGTTTAATGCTGACTCACTGACTGTACAAAAAGATGTAAATTCAAACTGTGATTTCTTCGTTGGTGGAAATCTTTCGGGAAACGATAGTTGTTCATTAAAAGAAACTATTCTTAACGGAGATATTACTGTTTCATCTACTTCTGGAACACAGCCTCTTTTTAATAATATTTCAGATCCCGTTTCTCAACGCGATGCAATCACATTCAATTACTATAGAAAGAGTTGCGTACAAGCTTACACTTGTTTTATAGATCATCGCGGCACATCTAATATTGATAAAGATTCCTTAGTATATTTTAAAACAGGATCTTCTAAGGATTTCGAAAATTATACCCCAATGTATCGAAACTATTTTTATGTTGATCCACAACATATTCGAATTCGAACTCCGGGCATCTATCAGGTAACTTTTGAAATAACAAGGATGAATGGACAACACTCAGGAAATGATGAGGTAAATTTATTCTTAAGATTAAATTCAAGTGGACAATCTCAGAATTTATGTACAGCAGATACTCGTGGGCATTATAAGACAGATAGAACGAGCACCTCTTTATACGCTATTTTCTCTATTACAGATGTATCTAGTTCTAATTCACCCTCAGTTACTGTCTTTACAGGAGGTCATATAAATAGCATGTTTTCTACTGTAAGTGTGATCTGGTTCCCATTTGCATCAAGATTTTCTGAGGAGGATTAAAATACGATGTCAACACCTAAAACTAATATCAGTTTCCCTACGTTTGTTCGTTTTAATATCTACTCTAAAGACTTATCTCAGGATAAAAAAACCCGTGCTCTTACTGTAAGAGATACCATAACATCAAAGAACACTACTGTTACCAATCTAACTTGCACTGCAGGAAAACTTAACTGCAGTCAAGACCTATTTGTTGGTGGGGATATGAATGTTAAAATCGGGTCTAATCAAAAGATAGATTTCTATGGAAGGGTAAATCTAACAAACCATACCGTGAAATACACGAGTAGCTTAAATAATAATCAAGAGTATGGACAACAGTACGTTCCCTATGGACGATTTAAACAGACGAAAACCTCTGTTTCTATGCGTTCAGCAACTTCAGGAGGACATGTAAGAACAGGAGAAGTAAAGGGAGGAATTTGGGATATTCCCTGGGATAGATTCCATCAGCAAACCAATCAAATGGAAATTCCTGATTTCAAAATTGAATCAAGTAGACCTGCTGAACTTGCATTTCAAGCAAGTCCATCTAATCCTAAACTCTTCCGGATCACTGTCATTATGGCAAAACATGGAGGTTGGTTAGATAATGGGACAGGAGGAGAATGTCTCTTGATGGCTGTGGTCGGCGGGAAACAAATATTCTTACAAGGATCCACATGCTCAGGAACAAGTTACTACAGATCTAAACCTATGAAATGGGTTGCAACCACATACTTTGCCACACAAAATGGGTTCTTCTTATTAAGAAACTTAAGTTATTGGTGGCGTGTTGCTTCATTTTCTTGGAATGTAGTTCAGCTACCTTATTTTAGATAAAATATTGAACTACAACTTTGCCCGGTAAAATTTATTCTCCGGGCACTTTTTTTATTACTCGACCAACAAGATCATAACCTACATAACCTGTGATCTCGATTAAATAACGCTCCCCGAATCCTGAAACTAAACGCGCTTCATTAACAATAATACAAGGATCAACTTCAGGAGCTTGTCCATAAAAACGTGCTGTTAGCAAGAGTTCGCTATCAGGATGATATCCATCAATAACAGCCTCAACAATTTGCCCAACAATTTGCTTGTTATGCTTTTCAACATTTTTCTTTTGTGTTTGAGAAAGAATCTTAAGTCTTTTCGATTTTACGCTCTGAGATATTTGATCAGGCATTTTCGCAGCTACAGAACCTTCTTCTTGAGAATAAGAAAAGATCCCCAAATTATCGATCCATCCTTCACTAACAAAATCTACAAGATCTTGAAACTCCTCATCGGTCTCTCCAGGAAAACCGACAATGAATGAAGAGCGAATATAAATATGTGGAATACGTGTACGTAGCTTAGTTAATAAGTCTAAAATTTGTTCTTTAGATGTTGTTCTTAACATATTTTTTAAAACATGATTATTAATATGTTGTAGGGGAATATCTACATAGGGGAGTAGACGAGGATCACTTTCCATAAGATCAATAATCGTATCATCAACTTCATCGGGATATAGATAGAGCATACGAATCCAATAGTCTCCCGGCTCTTTGAGCATCTCCTTTAATACACTATCTAAACAAGATTTGCGATCTGCTGAGAGATCTTTACCATAATCACCCAAATCTTGAGCAATTAAAATGATCTCTTTAACACCCATATTTAATAATAGACGAAATTCTTTAATAATTTGATCTAGGGACTTACTTCTTAAACCGCCCTTGATCGTTGGAATAATACAAAAAGCACAACGCTTACGACATCCTTCAGCAATTTTTAAATAAGCATAGTGCTTAGGAGTCGATAGTTTCCTAGGGATCTCTCCCATTTCCAAATAACTTTTGGAAGATAACTTTTCTCCGGCTTCTTTGGATTCGATCGCAGATAGAATATGTTCTACATCTCCAGAACCTAAAACATAATGTATATAGGGGAACCAGGGTTTCAACTCCTCTTTATGCTTAGATACCATACAACCAGTTAATATAATCTTGGCACTTTCCTTTTTTGCCTTAATTATACGTTGAAGATAATCCATAGATTCATCTCGAGCTGCTTTTAAAAAAGCACACGTATTCAAAATTAAATAGTCAGCTTCTTGAAGTATTTCTGTAGCTTCATAACCAGCTTTCAATAAGATACCGAGCATTACCTCACTGTCCACAAGATTTCTAGAACATCCCAAACTAATAAAATGAATTTTATTTTTTGAAGTTGCCTGGTTAAAAAAAACCTGTTCTTTAGTTGTCATGAAAATTCTCTTCTAAATTATGGGGAAGTTTTCTTGATTCTTTTTGAAAATAAATATAGTATCATAAGCGATTTATCATTTTCTTAAAAGGATTCATCAATGGCTAGTAAGAATCGTGAAATCATTAAATTAAAAAGTTCTGAAAGTTCCGATATGTACTGGACTGTTAAAAATAAAAGAAAAACAACAGGTCGACTAGAACTCAAAAAATATGATAGAAAACTGCGTAGGCACGTAATTTTCAAAGAAGCTAAGTAAAAGATTTTATTTACCTGCTAGCTTCTATTCTAAGTTGTTGAGTAGGTCATGAAATTAGAACTTCTAATTGCTTTTAAGTATCTAATACCAAGAAAGAAAAGATTATCTTCTGCCATTGTTTCTATATTTTCAATAGGCATCATTTCTTTAGTCACTTGGTTATCCATTGTTTTTATTTCCGTAATTTATGGTTTAGAACAGCGTTGGATTCATGATCTTTCCCAGCTTCATTCTCCAATAAAAATCTTACCCTCAGCTTTATATTATGATTCTTACTACTATCAAGTAGATAGGCATGCGGATCTTTCTCAATATACAACAAAGACTATAGGAGAAAAACTCGTTTCATCTTTTATAGATCCTTATAATCCAGATTTAGATTACTCTCTTCCTGAGAATTTCCCGATACCTGACATAACTCCAAATGGCGAGTTGAAGGATCCTGTAAAAATAGTCTTTGAATCTCTCACTCCCTATCTAAATCAAAATCAAGGACAGCTTTTGGAATTTGAAGAGGGTATTGGTTATGTGCAAATGGATAAGATTATAGATCCTAGTAAATCAGAATCTCGAACATTTTCCCAATTTGTTGCTTATCCCTCAGACAAGATTTATAAAGATAGGGTGCTTCCCTATGATCATACGGATTATAGCTCGGAGATTTTAAACCCTTTCAACAGTTCTAATGAAGGTTGGGAAAAAGATTTTGCAAATTTACAAAATACTTATCGGGGATCTTCCGTTATTCTTCCCATTAACTATCGTGATATGGGCTATAGGGTAGGGGATAAAGGCAATCTTAGTATTTTCTCTCCAGAAACTCAGAAGGAAATTAAACATCCCGTACATGTTATTGGATTCTACAATCCCGGTTTATCTCCCATGGGCAGTAAGATTGTATTCATTGATATGGATTTAGCTTCCCTAATACGCTCAGAATCTACGGGATTAGGAATGCATAACGGCTTGCATGTCTTCTTTCCTAATACTAAACAAATAACTCTGATTAAAAATCAGATTCAAACTATTTTAAATCAAATGGATGTAGATCAATATTGGGAAGTATCATCTCTTTATGATTATCAGTATTTCAAGCCTATCTTAGATCAGCTTCGTAGTGACCAGGTATTATTTTTATTGATTTCTATTATTATCTTGATCGTTGCCTGTTCGAATGTGGTGACTATGTCCATTCTTCTAGTAAATAATAAGAAGAAAGAAATAGGGATCCTTAAGGCTATGGGAACACCCTCACGTAGCTTAAAGGTCATTTTCAGTTTCTGCGGAGCACTTTCTGGAGCAATTGGTGTGATCCTTGGCACAATCTTTGCAATTATAACAATGAAAAATCTCTCTCTAATTACCCGTGGATTAAGTTATCTACAAGGCAGAGAAGCTTTTAACTCCACATTCTTTGGTCAAGGTCTACCTCAGGAAATCCATATCCCTACAATTGCTATACTAGGATTAGGGACCTTAATCTTAGCGGCTATTTCTGGAGCCTTGCCAGCAAGGAAAGTTGCTAAAATGCACGTCTCGGACATCTTAAAAGCGGAATAATTATGCCTCCTCTTATTGAAGCGAAAAATCTTTCCAAAACTATTCAACAAAGCAATCAAAATATTGAGATATTACGTAATGTAAGTATCGACTTACATCCTGGAGAAGTGGTTGCTATCACAGGAGCCTCAGGAAATGGGAAAAGCACACTCCTACATTTGTTGGGGACATTAGATACACCGTCATCAGGTGAACTTTTTTTTCTAGGTAAAGAAAAGAAAACTTACAATCTTTCTCAGTTTAGAAACCGACATATTGGTTTTATCTTTCAAAACTTCTATCTCTTAGAAGATGATACTGTAATCAAAAATATCCTAATGCCTGCAAGCATTGCTCGAAAAAGTATTTCTAAAGGATCTTCAGTATATAGAAAAGCATTAGAACTGATAGAATCCATAGGTTTATCCCACAGAGTACACTCTCGATGTTGTAATCTATCAGGAGGAGAAAAACAACGCGTAGCTATTGCTAGGGCGTTAATAAATGATCCATCCATTTTACTCGCAGACGAACCTTCGGGAAATTTAGACGATCAAACTTCAGAATACATTCATAATCTTCTTTTATCTCAATCACATGATTCACGTGGAGTGCTTATTGTCACGCATAATAAGCAACTCGCACGCCAATGCCATCGAGAGGGGGTTTTACAAAATGGAGAACTCTTTTTCTGACATTACTCTCTTTTTGCTCCTGTAGATACATCTAAATTATATCTAGGAAGATGATCTAAAATCATCTCTTGATTGAATAGATCAATAGATATGTGATAACGCGATTGTCTACTAAAATATTTAAGCAATCTATTTTCCGGATTTCTTATTTCTCCCATAAAAATAGATTCCTTTTTCAATCCTAAATCATCAAAATCCTTCCAAGTTAAAAGAGAAATCAAAGGTTCATACAAATGATGCTTTTCATCCGAAACCTCTCCAAGACAAGGAACAGCAAACTTACGTACTCCTTGTTTATTGCCATCAAGAGCGCATAGCAAGTCCCAATTCTCAAAATCTAATGATTTAATTAAACATAATTGCTCCCAAGAAACACCGTGTATACATAATTCTAACAAGGAATTTTGAATTCCTTTAAAAAATCTTGTAACGTCAATACCTACATCTTCATCTCCTCCTCTTCCTACCTCTAGACATGTTTCTGATATTCTATGTTTTATTGCCTCCAATTCTTCATTTTCCCAATCTTCATTACGAACATACAAACAGCATGTATCGAAATCCTCCCTAGATATCTTTTGAGCGATAAGATAGGTATTTTTTAAAAAAATAGTTTGAGCATTCCTACAACCTCCTACTTTTCCTAACCAATAAGACGCTATTTCTTCACGAGATGGATTAGTAAGCTCTCTAGTAGGGAATTTTGGAGCTATTTCTATAAATTTCTTTAACCAATATATAGGACAGTTTCTAGTTAATACAGTATCTAAAGAAATAAACTCTCTTTGTTGAAGATCACCAATAAATTTAGAAATTCCATATTTATTCAAAGCTATTTTTAACTTTTTAGGGAAAGTTCCTAAATATTTATGAAAATAAATATCCTGATCTTCGCCCGCTTCATCTAAGCTATGGAGCAATAGACGTGTTTCCTGAATAGTCAGTTGATTTTTCTGAATAAAATCACAAAAGGCATGGGGATAATTTTCTTTTAAGACTTCCTTAAATCCCTCAGGCATATTCTTTCTTAAGTAATTTATTAATATTGCAAAAACAAAGAACGTGAGTGCTAAACCACCAAAAATTCCAGCCCAGATGAATCCTATAGGAGTGGCCATAATAATTGCTGGAATAATTGCTAAAATCAAACTAATGGAAGAAATAACAGCCATGATAATGGCTATAGTCAAACGATCTTGAATACGCCTATCAAAAGGATAAGAGGCATGGCATCGGCAATCATTCTTAAAAAGGGAATGTAAAATAATTCCTGACATAATAAACACCCTAGGACACGCAGATTTGATTAAAAAATTATAATTGAGCTTATATGAATTAGGATTGAAAAAATCCTATAACTTAGGTGTCTGTAAGCACACAAACGAGAATCGAAGTGTATTTTCCATTGAGGCATTATAGCAATCAGATAGTTCTACTAAAAACTTTATTGTGATGATGCTATGTTTTACTTGTTATGATTCTGTAAATAAGATTCTTAAAAAAGACAAAAACAATATCCGATCTCTCATTCTGTAAAATAAAAATAAAGCTACCTTATTTAGAGTAAATAGCATTTAATAGCCTAATGAATACAAGGGGAATGCCTCCCTATAACTCTATAAGCAGCATAAAGTAGATTCAGTTTACCTTATCAAAAAGGATCAATTTATATTAATTATCTTTTGGAAATGCATCTCAAGATTGCTTTTGTTGCTTTTTATTTGGAAAAAAAATTGCACAAATTTATAATTCCCCCTTCTGATAAGGCGGTTATATTACTATGGAAAAAAGAAAAGACACGAAAACAACCATTGCTAAAGCATCTGATGCTCAGAATAAGTCGTGGTATGTTATCGATGCTACAGGCAAAACCTTGGGAAGGCTTTCCTCAGAGGTGGCAAAAATCTTGCGAGGCAAGCATAAAGTGACTTATACGCCTCACATAGCTATGGGTGATGGTGTTATCGTTATCAATGCTGAAAAAGTGCATTTAACAGGCGCTAAAAAAGGTCAAAAAATATATCGATACTATACGGGATATATTTCAGGAATGCGTGAAATTCCTTTCGAAAATATGTTAGCTAAAAAACCATCTTATATTATCGAGCACGCAATTAAAGGTATGATGCCCAAAACTCGCTTGGGTAAACGTCAGTTGAAATCTCTAAGAATATTAAAAGGGGATTGCTACAAGACATTCGAAGCTCAGAAACCGATTTTATTAGATGTTTAATTTGGGGTAAGTTGTGGTAAAAAGTACAATAGAAGAATCAGTAGCTACTGGAAGAAGAAAACAAGCGGTATCTAGCGTTCGCCTTCGTCCAGGAACTGGTAAAATTGATGTAAATGGTAAAGCCTTTAATGAGTATTTTCCTCTAGAAATTCAAAGAGTTACTATTCTTTCCCCATTAACGAAAGTTCTCGGAAACATTAATGAATATGATCTAGTTATCCGTATAAACGGTGGTGGAATTCAAGGACAAGTAATTGCAACTCGTTTAGGGTTGGCAAGAGCTTTATTGAAGAAGAACGTTGATTCAAAACAAGAATTAAAAAGTCACGGTTTTCTTACTAGAGATCCTAGAAAGAAAGAGCGTAAAAAATACGGACATAAGAAAGCACGTAAGAGCTTCCAATTCTCTAAACGATAAAATCCGTTCTTTTATCAAAAGCAAGCGAAGGTATTTTCTCAATATAATTCGCTTGCTTTTTGTTTTCAGAATCCCACAACAATTTTAAAA
This sequence comes from Chlamydia crocodili, assembly GCF_018343815.1. NCBI lineage: Bacteria > Pseudomonadati > Chlamydiota > Chlamydiia > Chlamydiales > Chlamydiaceae > Chlamydia > Chlamydia crocodili. Next base: position 1,168,074 of record NZ_CP060791.1, read on the forward strand.
ATTTTTTGATTTATATCCTATTTAGAAGAAGATTTTTCTTTTTCTAGGTATTCCGAAAAATGCTTGTCCTTGGTGATTCAAAGTCTGAAATCTATCTTTCCTGAACTCTATATCTACTCCTAAAGAGAAACACACGATCTTACCAAGAGTTTGAGTTGCATGAATTAAACATGTCGGACTTTTCTTTAACATTACATGGGAAATTTGTGTGCTTTGATCATTCTGAAGAAAAACAAAACCTCCCAGAGGAAGATCTTTAAAACATTCAACGAGGTCACAATCTTTATATTGGTCTCTAGCATTCCTAGGAATGCTCAATCCATTCGCTTGAAATAGAATATTCACAAATCCCGAACAATCTAACCCATGATCTATGAGAGAGTGGTGAATACAGCGGCCTCCCCATAGATAGGGAAGATCTAAAAAACTCTCCGATTCTTTAAGTAAAAGATCCATAGATAGTGGTGCGCCATAAAAACGTACGTGATTAATATTACAAAAAGGAATTTCCTTATCAAAAGGACACTTCATTTCATTTTTAATTTCTTCAGGAAGTTTTACTTTACCTCGAGAATCGATCGATAATGGAGAACCATAGGGTAAGGGTATATGCCACGGTTCTAAAAAGGCATTAAAAGACTTAATAACTGCGTTGGGTAGAATGTATTGAGATGGGCACGAAAATGAAGTTTTTGAAGACACCTGCTTAACTGGATAGGGGCGCCAAATCTCGTGATCATGAATCAGCTGAGAGTAAGCATAGTATGTGTCCTTAGTAAAAAGTAAACGCTCTCCAAAAAGTAATTGTGTCTCTAAATCACCATTCATAGAGGAAAGGTCTGAAACAGATGCATAAAGTTGATAGTGTTTCATCTTTCTTCTCCATAGTAAAAATTTACTTGTAAGCCTAGACTTCTATACAAGATAGGATACTTTGGAAAACTTCATCAGGAGATACTTCAGAAGGAATACGTGTTAATTTTCCTAGATCTTCATAATAGTTAACTACAGGAGCTGTAGATTTTTCATAATTTTCTAATCTCTTATAAATAACCTCTAAAGTATCGTCAGAACGACGAACCAACTTAACACGACATATTGGGCATTCATTAAAACCTTGGCTTTGGTTATATACGTAATTACACGAAGGGCAAATAAATCGAGAATGAATTCTTCGAATAATCTCCTCATCAGAAACATCTAACTGTATCACTCGGTAGTCTGCATTAGACTTAACTAAAAAATCATTTAAAAGAATTGCTTGATCTAAAGTCCTAGGAAATCCATCAATAATACATCCAGATTGACACTCGGGCTTATTTAAAGTCTCTTGTACAAGCTCCCAAACAAGATCGTTAGGAACAAGTAGTCCTTTATTAATATATTCTGCAGCTTTGATTCCTAAAACAGTGGCTGATTTTATAGCAGATCGAAAAAGATCTCCCGAACTGATATGAGGGAGGCCTAGTTGATTAGCAAGACGTTGAGATTGAGTGCCCTTACCCGATCCTGGCGGTCCCATAATAATATAAAATGTATTCTTTAACATAGCTACTATCAAGTCTTTGCCTGAAAAAGGCTCTTACATACAATTAGGAGTTTATCATCAATGCTCTAAATCGGCATCAAAGAAAAACTCTCGAATAAAAATTTAAACATTAAAAATACAAGAATAGAAAAATCAATGTCTATTTGGAAATCACTAAGCCGTAAAAATCATTAATAAATATAGCTGAATAACTTAGATTGATTTCTTAAAAGGATTTGAAATAAAGGGCGTGTCCGAAATATAATTGCTCGTTAATTTCCTATTTTACTATTAAAATAACTAACCTAATGGCAAATTCTATAGATAATCTTAATCCTAACAGCATGGTTTTAGGTTTTTTAGATTCCATCACAAAAAAGAGTCCTATTTATGAAATTATAAAATGTGAATCTGGTCCCTTAACTAAACTGATTAACTCCCAACCTGTCGGTAATCATGATATCAATAATCTAGCAATCATAAGCAATGTTTTTACTTCAGAAACGGCTCCACTATTTCAGCAAGAAACGACTTCTGCAGTAAAACTCGGATTCGAATGTTCAATATTTCCCTCTCAACCAGGGAGTTTCTGTTTTAACTTAGCAGAAAGTTCTAATCTTTTTCTTTTGCTTGTTCATGAACTTTATACTGTGATTAATGCCGTCTATCGAAATACGCTGGGTAACGTAATAAAGAATATCGTTAGCATCTGTTTCCTTATACAAAAGAGTTTTCTTTTCTATCGTAATGAGAGAAAAATCTTAAAACTTCTTAGTAAAGACAATAGCATATCTTCATTTAAACGAGGCGGTTATCTGGCTTCAGCAGCAGCTTTAAATCACGCTAGAAAATCCGCATTATCTCTACTTGCTTGGAAAATATTTTGCCTCGCTACAGCGATACTTTCAGTATTAGCCATTATATCGTTCATTGTAGGATGTGCATTTGCGTTTAATACTGGTGGTATTTTTTCAGACGCATTTCTTATGTCTCCGGCAGCATGGACATTAGGTGGGGCAGGTCTTGCCTTTCTTCTTTTAGGAATGCTTTCTATCCCACAAACTAATTGTAGCCATAATCGCCGACAATCTGCAGTTGATTCTATTCACCGTTCGCTACTTTGTCTGCAAATTAGCGAACAAATTCATGTATCTGACCAAAATTCTGATAATCTTGCCTCTATCGTAGCTAGAAACTGTTTGAGTCCCCATAACAATCTTTTGGATCCTGAAGTCTTTCCTTTTTTCACTCATTCTGAAGAATCCATGAGAAGGCGCGATATGGAACAAATGGAACATGTAGAGAGAACTAGAATACAAGAGATATGCTTACGTCTAATTCAACTTCTTCCACTTCTCTTAGAAGGAGTTCCATGCCTCCTCCCCCTCTTATTCCTCCTCCTTATGTAGAATTTCCACCAACTTATGAAGAGGTTATGGAAGAAGATAGAATAAGAAATCAAAGTAATAGAAATTAATATTTATCAAGTTTGAGGATTGACCATGGCGTGTTATTTAACTTTCGGTAATGAAGATACCAGCGATTATACAACTTCGCAAAAAGCTTTGTGCGTAGCTTTTGATCTCATTACATTTCCGGTAGCCTCTGTGATTGTGAGTATTTTAGCCTGGGCCATTTTACTTATAAAAATAGTTGCTAAAACATTAAAATTCCTGCTCCATTTCATTACTGCTCCATGTAGAGGGGATGAGAAAATGTCTTTAAGACAAGCTTTTGGTAGATTAAGAACAGAAATAATCACCGAGCATTTTATACTTTTACCTTTAATAGGTTCTATTCTTCAAGGGTTGATACTCGTTTGCAAAGCTGATCAAAATGAATACGCAAGTCTAGGATCTTTAGATTCAGCTATTTGTTTTATGGAAAGTTCTCCAGCGTACTTAGCTCATCTGATTAAATGGTAAAGATTTTTTTAAAAATAAAGAAATTGTAAAGAGTTGGTTTGTTAATTAAAAAATAATGATAGTGAACTAAAAATAGAAATAGTTTATAATCTTTCCTGATTATTTAATTTTACATAAGAAATCAGAAATATGACGGTTCCTTCTTTAAATAATAAGCTCTTAGTATCTAACGAAAATGTCCGCTATGCGATTGTAAATCTTACGAATGAAGGATCTCTTGATTTTACAGAACTATCTCCGAATTCTCCCGCCAAACGTTTTTTGTTCAATCGATCTCATGCGAACTCTGTATCAATAAATAGATTAGCAGCAACAAGCCCTGCTTTGCAGCCTACGGGAACGGCTCCTGAATTAGAAACAGCATTCGCTATAATGTCGACTTCGGGTGCTGTTTTCCGCTGTGTCGAGCATGTTCTTTGGATTAATGCTCTATGTAATTTGTGTCGTGGAGGATCAGGAGGCAACGGAGATTCTGTTATTGTTGCTTTTGTTTTTGGTATTCTTGCCACTTTAATTTTAGGAATTTTTGGCTCTTCCTTAGGGTCTGCTATTTTAAGCTCCATGAAAATCCATAGTGCTTCTAAAGAGATTTCTAGATTAGAACATTCTAACAAAGATATTATCTACAGTGTAGGAGACTTCCGTATTAATGATCAGGCAGGTGCTAGATCGAAATCAGCTGCTCTAATTAGTTTAGAGGCAAATAAAGAACTAATTTCTGCCTACAAAAATTATAGAGCTTCCAAAATTGCTTTCCTGGTTTGTGCTATTATTTGCTCTATTGCTCTATTGGCATTAGCTGCTGGAGCTATATTGGGTATTTTCTTCTCTGGGCCTCTAGCTGCTGCCGCTATTTCTGCCGCTATTATTGGTTGTTGTGCTGGGGGAGGAAGCTTAATACTTATTGGATTCATAAGCTTTATCATCGCCTCTGTACATATGGCGAAAAAACAACAAGCCGCTGTTTTACATTTAAACAATGCAACTCTCTATTCTATGGTTGCAGACCAAATCCTGAATAATCCTAATGAATACGATAACAACACAATCAGTCAAGTGATTGCACAACAGTCCATAACAAAATATCCTCAAAGGCTATTTAATCAAATGGAACGCGCCTATCTAAATATAGAACAACAATTCCCACGTGGCACCGGGCATCCATCTCCAACCCCAAGTGCTCCTCCTCCCTATTCGGATAATCCTCCCCCCTATTCTGACCTTCCACCAAGTTATGAAGAAGCCACAAGATCGGGACGGAATTAAGGAAGAAAAAGTTTCTTGTCTTAGATTGGAGATGCGAATTTATAGATTAGATAACATCTAATTTATAAAGTGAGGAAATTGAGTCGAAATCTTTCAAATCATAAGCATCCGCAGCAAGAATCCAAAATAGGGGAGTTTTCGCTTGTCCAATGAGCTCTATGGGATAAGGCTGTGACTGCTTATCTTTAGGGAAAAATATACTACTGATAATAGCCTTTTTATTCTCTCCTTGAACATAAACGACTATATGTTTTGCTTTGTGGACAACAGGTAAAGTAAGAGTCATTCTCTCAGTTTCTAATTGAGGAACTTCATTAAACACGACTAGACGCTCTTGTTCTTTTAGAGCTTGTGTATTTGGAAATAATGAAAGGGTGTGACCATCTTCACCTAGCCCAAGCATAATCATATCAAAACTTGCTTCGGGAACTATAGATTCTATGAGATCCTGGTATTTTCTAGCTCCATCGGGGTCTTCGGTTTCCATACGAAAAATCTGTTCCTCAGGAATATACAAATCCCGAAGAATACTCATAGCCTGTCCGTAGTTACTTTCATAAGATGTATGAGGGACATTTCTTTCATCTCCCCAAAATAGAAAGATCTTTGTAGGATCAGAAATCTTTTCTTTATTTTGTACGACTTCTTTAAAAATTTCTAGGGGAGTCCTTCCTCCAGAAAGAGCAACGTAAAAAGCTCCTCGCTGTTTGATTGATTTATTAGCACTTGCTATCCAATCTTTACTTGCCAGATCAATGAATAGTTCTGGTTTCTTTGTGAGGAGGAGTTTATTTGTGTCGTTAAAGTTAACTAATGTTGCCATAATCGTCTCAAAATAAAATTAAGTTACAGGGGCCGCCAACTTCTTCCATCCGCTTGTAGAAGCTCCTCTGCTTCCTTAGGGCCTGAAGATCCAGCAACATAATTAGGGAAAAGCACATCAAAAGAATCTTGCTCCCATCGCTTTAAAATCGGTGTAAAGAGCTCCCAAGAATCCATAACCTCATCGCTACAGGTAAATAAAATCCTATCACCTAAAATGCAATCACAAAGCAATCTCTCATAAGCTTCTGGAGCTGTTGTTTTAAAATAAGTATCGTAGCGAAAATCCATTTTCACAGGACGTACGATATTATTCATTCCAGGAACTTTACAGTTAAATTTCAGTGCAACACCTTCATCTGGTTGTATACGGATAATTAAAAGATCGTTTTCTACAGGACATACAGGACAAGACTCGGACTCGAATAGAGTGGAATAGGATTTTTTGAAAATGATAGAAATATCTGTAGAACGTTTAGAAAGGCGCTTTCCTGCTCGAAGATAAAAGGGGACTCCTAGCCAACGCGGATTATCGATAAACATCTTTAATGCTACGTAGGTTTCCACCGTAGAATCTGGAGCCACATTCTCCTCTTCACGATAGCCAAGAACAGATACACCTTGTACTTCTCCAGGACCATACTGTCCACGGACAACATCTTCTTTAGAAAATGGACGTATTTTTTTAAGAATATTGATTTTTTCTTTTTTAATTTCTTCAGAATTGAATATCGAAGGGGGTTCCATAGTTAATAGACACAGAAGCTGCATCATATGGTTTTGCACCATATCACGAAGCATTCCTGATTTTTCAAAGAAGTTACCTCGAGTACCTATGCCTATAGATTCGCTAACACTAATTTGCACATGATCAATATATTGGGAATTCCAACAAGATTCAAATAAGGTATTAGCAAAACGTATCGTAAGGATATTCTGTACGGTTTCTTTTCCTAGATAATGGTCTATACGATAGACAGAATTTTCATCTAGATTATCATCTATATACTTTTGTAATTCTCTAGCGCTCTGTAGGTCGACACCAAAGGGCTTTTCTATAATTACTCGAGACCAAGGTTTACCTTCTCCTTGATCATGATAGAAAAGGTTATGCTTGTTAATGTTTTCAATGATTTCGGGAAAATAATCTGGAGGTGTTGATAGATAAAATAGACGGTTCCCTTGTGTTCCGTATTTCTTATCGATATCTTCAAGTCTCTCTTTTAATGAAGCATAACCTTCGGAAGAAGAGAAATTTGATTCATGATAAAATATACGAGACTCAAATTCTTCCCAAATACGAATATCGATCTCCTGAGCACGCGAAAAATTTTGTATTGCCTGCTTCATTTCTTCGCGAAATTGTTCATGACTTTTCTTTCTTCTAGCAAAACCTACGCAAACAAAATTTTCAGATAGTCTACCTTCTTTGATTAGATGATACAATGCTGGAAATAACTTCCGTGCTGTAAGATCTCCGGTAGCACCAAAGATTACCATCACACAGGGGGGGCATGGAGGCAAAGTTCTCCCGCCATCTTTATTTTCATTACTTGTCATTTCCATCGTGCTTAGGGCCTCGTGACATAGCTAAAAATCTATAGAATAACAAAAAAAGAATAAAAATAACCATGAAGAAACTTACTTATTCCTAAATATGCGAATTCATATTCAGATGAAATTGGATATCTAGATTTAAATTATAGTGAGGTTCAACTAAGAATAATTTCTATTTGACTAAGTATTTAACCCTATCTTTTTATTTAAAATCAGGAGACTGTTGCATAACGACAGTAGGAAAATAGTCAATATTGGATACGTTTTTGTTTAAGGTGAAATAGAAGATTACGAATGTTTTCTAAATATAACGCCGCTTGAGAAACAAATTGTTTAAGTTTTCTAAATCTATTTCTTTAGAGACAATCAAAAATCTGTATGCCAGCAGCATATTACTAAAGGACTTTTCTATCTATAGGGGGATTAGGGTGCTTTAACATAGCGAAAATCCACGACTCCTGTAGGAGAAAAGTTAAAATTCGATAGCTTTTTGTTTAATGCAAAATGAAAAGCATCATGATAAATCGGTTCGATAATATGGAAAGTTTCTAGATATAGAGATGCTTGTGAAATTAGTTCGTTACGCTTTTTTAGATCTCTTTCTTCTTGGATAGTTGTTAAGAGTGTCATGAAATCCTTGTGGTTCAATACATAGGGAGGCACTCCTGAGGGATGAGCAAAAATTGTTAGAAACGCCATAGGATCAGAGAAATCTGCGAACCATCCTCCTGTAGCTAATGAAAAATGTCCTGAAGCTAACTCCGTTTGTAAGAGAGCAAATTCTTTTCCTGCTATAGGAATGGAAAATCCTAGGATATCTTTCCACTGCTCACGAATCATCTGAACAAGTAAAGCACTTGCTGAAGAACCTGCGGGGAAGACTAACGAATGGCTCTCTAAATCTTTTGCTGAGATATTCAGCTCTTCTAAAGACTCTTGAAAAAGTTTTTTAGCTAGATAGTTACGTTGTTCTTTAGAAGGAAATTCTAAACTTGGGTAAGTATGTAAACTATTTGGCAATAAATGCTGAGCTGGCTTCGCTCTATCTAAAAATATTGTGGAAACCAATGATTCCTTATCTAAAGCTAAGGAAAGAGCTTTTCTTAGCTTAGTATGATTAAGAGGGAACTTATTTATATTAAAAGTTAACCAGGAGGTTCCTGCAACATCAAAAGAATGAAGACTTCCCTTCGATTGTAAATGCGATAGGGTTTCTGTTGGAATACGCTCTCCCCAAGGAGGACCTTGCCAGTGAAGCTTGCCCTGATTAAATAATAAAGCAGCTGTATTTGCATCAGGAATAAAATGCACAGTGATTGTTTGAGTTTTAACTTGCTCTTGCTTGTAGTAGTAAGGATTTTTCTCAAGACGTAGCCACTGCTTTTGTTTAATTTTTTTAGGATAAAAGGCGCTGCTAGCAATGGGTAAGGCCAATTGTGACTGTCGTTGATCTTTATGAACAGGAAAAAAAATAGGCAAAGCTAACAGCTTTAAAAAATGTGAAGTTGGGGATTCTAGTTCGATAACCAATGTTTTATCATCTTCAGCATGAAAACCTACATCCTCTTCAGAGAGTATTCCTTGTTGGATTTTCTTAATATTTTTAATAGGATCGAAGGCAAAGTTATATACCCCTGAAACTTCTTGATTTACAACTTGTTTCCAAGAAGCAATAAAATCTTCAGAAGTTAGGGGATCACCATTACTCCAATATGCTTGCCTTAGATGAAAGGTATATGTCTTTCCGTCATCAGATAAAGAATAGCTTTCTGCAAGCGCCGGATCTAAATGTCCTGTATGAGTATTTTCCTGAACCAATCCCTCATAAATATGCTTAATTAAATTAATATCTGAAAGCAAGCGAACTTCGCGAGGATCTAAAGACCGCGGATCATCTTTCATATTTATAGAGAGATGATCTTGTGGTTTATGAAAGTTTTTACATCCATGAAGCATTAGGGAAGAAGAGATAAGGAAGCTGAGACAGATTCCCATTGATATCTTGCGCATGGAGAGATTCCTAAAGTAGTTTTTTCTGAGAGAAACAGCTCTCGTCCTAATCCTGCTATCATTGCAGCATTATCCGTACATAACTTAGAAGAAGGAAAGTATAAAGGCAAATTTAGAGTGTCTTTCAATAAGTTTTGGAAATACCTATTATTTGCTACTCCCCCTCCGACAAGTATCGATCTGCACGAAAATTTTTTTACAATATTAGGAAGTTTTTGTGCAATGGTCGTAAAAGCAGCTTTTTGAAAAGATGCTGAAATATTATTTTTTTCGCTTTCAGAAAGCTCTGGAAGGGGGGTACGACTATTACTGTTATTACCCTTAATTGCATAAAGAACAGCGGTTTTTAATCCGCTAAAAGACAAGTCATATCCCGGGACTTTAGAAGGAGAAAAAGGGAAGGATTCCTCACATCCATGAGATGCAATTTTTTCTATTAAAGAGCCTCCAGGATAAGGAAGGCCGAGGAATCTTGCTACCTTATCAAAAGTCTCTCCTATAGCGTCGTCTCGAGTTTTTCCTATCAACTTGTAAGTCAAAGGATCTTCCATAAAAAATATAGCCGTATGGGCTCCGGAAACCACTAATCCTAAAGCAGGGAACTCTATATTTTCTGCTTCCATATAGGCTGCGTAGAGATGCGCTTCGACATGATTAACGCCGATAACTGGTTTTTGACATCCTATAGCTAAACCTTTGGCAAAGTTAACGCCTATAGCTAAAGAACCTATTAATCCAGGTGTATTTGTTACTGCAATAAGATCAATATCCTCTAAAGACACCCCCGACTCTTTTAAAGCAGATTTCACAACAGAAGGGAACACCTTAAGATGAGCCCGAGAGGCTAATTCAGGAACAACTCCCCCGTAAGATGCGTGATCTTCTTGTGAAGAGACTACATTAGCTATGATTTGCGCGTTAGCATCTACTAAAGCACACGCCGTCTCATCACAAGAGCTTTCCAACCCCAGGGTAAGCATAAAAACCAAAGAAAAATATAAACCAGTACTCTATAGTAAAGCGGTCTTCTGAATATGAGCAAGGAAAACTTCAAGAGGCAAAATGAAAAAAAATATAGCAGTTGATGAAGCTTTAAAAGAAATTTTAAATAAAGAAGGAGCTTCAACTCAGGAAGAAATTTGCGAAAAACTCTCTTCTCTAGGAATTGCAACGACACAATCTTCCGTGTCTCGCTGGTTAAGAAAGGTCCATGCAATAAAGATCCCTGGGGAAAAGGGAGCGCGCTACTCTCTTCCTCCTTCAATAGACGAATCTAACATTAAGCATTTGGTTTTTTCTATTCGTCATAACTCTTCTTTAATCGTTATCCGGACAGCTCCGGGCTCTGCTTCATGGATAGCAGGTTTAATTGACAATAAGTTTTCAGAAAACATCTTAGGAACTTTAGCTGGTGATGATACAATTTTTATTACACCGAGTGCAGAGTCAATGATTCCCTTGATAGTCAAAGACATTGAAAACTTCTTGCTAGTTTTTTCAGATTAGGCGCATGATTATGCTTTGAGAGTAAATAAATATGCATAGCTGATTTATGGAACATTTGGCTGCTACAGCAAAGGTGCTACTGCGTGGTTGTGGATATACGTTATTCGTTAGCGGAATTTCCATACTTTGTGGCTCCTTATTAGGTTTAATTATTGGAACAATCACATCACGTTATTTCCCATGTCGCATTACACGATGGTTGGGAAATCTCTACGTTACAGTAATTCGAGGTACACCACTATTCATTCAAATTCTCATATTTTATTTTGGTCTTCCTTCCATTATTAGGCTGGATCCCACCCCACTAATGGCTGGATTAATTGCTTTAAGTATCAATTCCTCGGCTTATCTTGCAGAAAATATCCGCGGAGGAATTAATGCTCTATCTGTAGGACAGTGGGAGTCTGCTAAAGTTTTAGGCTATAAAAAGTCGCAGATTTTCGTGTATATTATCTATCCACAAGTTTTTAAAAATATCCTACCCTCTTTAACAAATGAGTTTGTTGCCTTGATTAAAGAAAGTAGTATTTTGATGGTTGTGGGTGTTCCTGAACTTACTAAAGTAAGTAAAGATATCGTTTCTAGAGAGCTAAATCCTATGGAAATGTATAGCATCTGCGCTGCTCTATATTTGCTTATGACATCGTTGTTTTCTTATGTCGCTAGATTGCTAGAAAGAAGGAGGGGTTATGACTGTTAAGGTAAGAAATCTTGCTTATTCAATAAACGACAAGCACATTTTATCGAAAGTATCATTTTCCCTAGAGGAGGGACATATTACACTCTTTGTCGGTAAGAGCGGTTCTGGGAAAACAACCATATTACGTGCTCTTGTAGGCTTGGTGGAGCCATCAAGTGGGGATATTTCTATAGAAGGAGAGACTCCGGCATTAGTCTTCCAACAACCCGAGCTTTTCCCTCATATGACAGTTTTAGATAACTGTATGCATCCTCAAATGATCGTAAAGCGTAGAAGTAAAGAAGAGGCTAAAGACAGGGCTTTTGATCTTTTAAAGCTTTTAGACATTGAAGACATTGCTACAAGCTATCCTCATCATCTTTCTGGAGGACAGAAACAACGTGTTGCTATAGTCCGCTCTCTATGTATGGATAAACGCACACTACTTTTTGATGAGCCTACATCCGCATTAGATCCTTTTTCAACTTCTGCCTTTAGACGCCTTCTTGAATCCTTAAGAGATCAAAACCTTACATTAGGGGTCTCTACTCACGACATGCACTTTGTTCAGGGATGTTTAGACCGTGTTTATCTTGTGGATCAGGGAGAAATTGTTAGCACGTACGATAAACGTTACGGAGCTTTAGATAATGATCATCCTCTCAATCTCTATTTAAACTCTGCACGATAAATATTTGTAATAAACAGCTGCAAAAATGCAGCTGTTTTCTAATATTAGTTAGCGTCTCCACCTACAAGAGCAGGCAGCTTGTACAATATAAAGATCTTGAGGGGAAGCTCCCTCCTGATTATTTTCTAAATATATCGATATGCCGCCACAGTTTTCCGGAATAGTAAATACCCGAGAATTTCCAGGAGCTAACTCTACTATATCATAACTATGTCCTCCTATCATCGTGGTTCCTGCATGATGTAGAGGTATCTCAACATAGCTCGTATTACTTCGAAGTTCTTCCCTATCATTCCAAGCAACGTAATCGTAATGAGTTTTCAATTTGATGCTAAGCTGTTTGCATTCTAAGATTGAGGGGATCAAAGCTTTAAGAGTCAAATCCCAAGTATAGATTCCAGGATATTTTCCATATAAAATGTTATCATCTAACACGAAACAGTGCTGATCTTCATGGGATAGCTGATATTTTAAAGAATTTATAGGAAATTTTCCTGAGAATGAGGAACTTCTTGCTCCCCAAGTAAATCCTAATATTCCTTGAGAAAGCAAGTCTAGAGGGAGGGGATAGTCCACCTCATGACTCAATCCCGTTGAATAAAGCAGATTAGTTTCTACATGCGCAACTTGAGGTGATGTTATGGTTTCTACAGTTCCTTCTGGAAGGGATCGCGTTTCTAAATAACGCTCGAGATAATCTAAGGATATTGCATCAGATCGTTCTTTAGGATTTGCTAATCCTGTAATTCTATAACCATCCATATCTACAATACCACGAAATTTCCCTCCTGATACTGGCATCATTTGAAAGTTAAAAGTTGTTATCGAATTGTCATGGCTTTTAGTTTTTTCATATGTTTCATTAAGCTTATCGACTATAGGACGTAACTGTCTCCCCACATATCCCACCGATGCCGCGTGAGAATCTTTAGGATTGCTAGGAGTTTCCAATCCTAAAATCGTATGATTATTCATATCAATATTCCCTGTGAGCATCCCTCCAGAAAGAGGTAGGAATTTCTGATAGATCTCTATTAAAACTGCCTGGACAAGATAATTGTGATCATTGAGTGAGTCATCTATTCCTTCTTCTATAAGAGTCTTTAAACCATTTAATTCTTCTAAAAGACTATGAAGAGAGAGTTTCATAAGACTCATATCCGTTTCTAAATCCTGAACTTTCTCATCTGTTTTTTTTGTATATAAACAATCAATATCCTTAGTATGTTTTGCTAAAATTATCTTGATCTCTTGAATGTCTGTGTGAATCTTACTGAGATCTACACTCACTGGATCTTGTGAATTTCCCTTTATCTTCTCTACCATTGTTATGGTTTTTTGAATCATAGAAGCTAGAGGCTCGTTCTTATGGTTAGCTGTGGGATTAAAGAAAGAGTTTCGCTTTCTCATAGTTTTATCCTATGCAAATAATTAATTATAATTCGCACATTAATGAAACAATTTTAATTAATAAAATATTATTTATTATTAATATTGATAATAAAAAATTATTTGTTTTTATTAGTGTTGTTATCTTTAGGTGTCTCTTGAGGTTTTTCCCAGGGTAATGGTGATACGGTTTGCGGGGGAGTTGAATCTCCTAAAGAGGAGAAGAGTTTATCCGCTAAGGTACTGAACGGGCTTGCGATTGTATAGCTCTTTAGTAGAGCAATACGTGCATAAGCTGAGGACCAATCCACTTCTGGAGAGGAGATAGATCCTCGAATTTTGATAAGGAAAAAGTTCTTTGTTTTTAGTGAGGTATTATGGAAATATTTTTTAATGACTTCAGGATCAATTCCCAATGTCATAGAAATCCTATCTTTAATAATATCGGTTTTTCCCCAGAGAGCTAGACGTATTCTATTATCAATTAGCGCATCGAATCGCTTACAGATAATAGTGCCTTTTTGTACTGAGAAGAATATAGGTGTAAACCATGACTCTACGAACTGCTTACTCTCTTCAATATCCAAAAATTTAAATAGGTCGTACATGGTTCCTGTATTTGCTATGGAAATTTTACCAAAGTCTAAACTTGCAGATTGGATTCGAAATTCTTCAAATGAGTAAGGAGAAATCGGAAGATAGAAATTCTCTTTGCTTACTTGTAGTAAAACTGGGTGCTGCGAATAAGCGTTTCCTGAAATTAACGGGTTAAATTCTTGGAAAAATGCTTTATTGATTTCTTCGTTAATATGTAGGGTAGCTACAAGATCGTCTTCTAGAAGAATGGCTTTTTCTTTTAAGATGAGGGGGATGTACGCTTGAAGATTCGCAGAATCTACTTTTACCGTTATAGGTCCTTCTCCTCTGAGAAAATGATGACTCATAGCCACATTAATTCTTTGTCCTGCTAACGAAGAAACTTTAATTTTTACATTAGGAGAAATGGGAAATATTCCTGTGATGAATGCGGAGGGAATATGTTTCCATTCTGCAGTTTGTTCAAATTCCCTTTGTGGTGGATTTAGCAAGTGTTCTACAGAACCTTGGATAAGAAATTCTGCAGAAGTTTTATTATCTTGATTTGGAACAAGACAACTTCCCTGAAGATCATATTGCACCTTAGTATCTAGATTACTCGAATATAAGGATCCTGATAAATTGCTAATAATGAAGGTTTCTTTAGATACATGATCATAGAAAATCAGAGGGTTTGTCGATAATGATCCTTCAAAACCTCCTTCTGTAAGTAAGGAAAGACAGGAAAGTCCAGATTTTTGCTGAGCGCAGGAGAGTTTATAAATATCTAATCTAGCTGTAGCTGTTCTATGCAATGTACATGATGGCGAGCACGAAGCTTTTTCGAAGAACCCTGCATAGCGTTCGGGAGTGATTTCCCATTGTAAAGTCCCTTGTGTTTTTGAAGATAACGTTAGGGAATCATCCATAATTAACTTTACATCACCTTTGAGAGCTTCTGTCTTAACAGAAGAGTGGAGAATAAGTCTGTCTTCCTCTTTTGGATTATAGAGAACGGAAAATGTCATATCTCCCGTAGGGCCAATATAGGTAGATAAATTGGCTTCTTTTTGTTGGATCCTAAGAATCCTATCGACAGGGAAATCAATGACTTCTCCAGCACTTTGAATTTTTATATTATTGACATCCACAGGCTTTTGAGGATCCACAACAGAAACCAAAACATCAGGAATAAGAATCCTAGA
The DNA here is from genome assembly GCF_018343815.1 of Chlamydia crocodili. NCBI lineage: Bacteria > Pseudomonadati > Chlamydiota > Chlamydiia > Chlamydiales > Chlamydiaceae > Chlamydia > Chlamydia crocodili. The sequence goes on from NZ_CP060791.1 coordinate 1,183,228, forward strand.
AGGAGGAAGCATAGGATCTTCAGGATCTTCAATCATAAGTTGTACATTTCCCTTAGTCAAAGATCTTGCACCATCCGTATGAAAAGAAAAGCTTGCTTTGGTAAGTTGTAGGGGCATTAATCTTGAAGAAATCATACTCAAAGGAAGGCTGCAAAGTTTTCCATGAACTAAAGTAGAACAAGTATCAGGACGTATGGGTTCGTTGGGTCTTCCAAATTTTCCATGAATGAAAACTTCATTTTCTCCAGCAGTAATTTTTCCTGAAAACTTGGGGAAATAGAGGTGTTTTTGGGCTACTTGTACTTTTCCTGAAAATGTAGCTTCAGCATAGGAAAATTGTTGAGAGAATTTCTTCTTTAAATTGTCTTCAAGATGGTAAGTAGCACTACCTTGGAATAACATAGCTTGTAAGGTTCCTGAAGACGTACAATTCATCTTTAACAGAGAGTTATCGAGATCTGCTTCAGCCTTCAATTGTGAATTTTTATATTCACCTCGAATCTCTAGAGAATAATAGGGAACTTCTAAGGGTAGATTAATCACAAAAGGTCGAGGAAATAGAGCGCGCAAATACGTATGAGGCAGCATCGATTGTTGTAGGAGAAATTCTGTACGTTGTTTTTTATTATCAATAGTCATAATCCCATTAATATAGGATTGTGCTGCGCCTCCAAATACAGCTACCGAAGATCCTCGGATATTTGTATAACGGGAGCTCTTTTTAATTCCTATATCGACATTTCTCATTTGCACAGAAAGATTTGGATCTTTCGGAGATAAAGAAACTAAAGGAAGATTCGCTTGTAGTGTAGTCTCTATTCTTCTCCATTGGGTGAAATCTAAAGGAATTTTAGCATTAGAGATATGAGCACGAATATTCTGACTAGAAATTTTCGTGGGAAAGGAAAGCAACTCTGAGCATAGTAGAGAAGCTATTTTTGGTTGCAGCTCTATAAATGAAGGACTGCCTTCCACAATATAGAACATGGACTGATGAATGTATCCTTGAAGTTTCGCTTGGATTTGACTTCCTTGAGCTGTTGCCGTCATAAGGATTTTCCCATTATTATGAGTAGCAGCGGCATGGAGATCAATAATATCCTCCTCGGAAAGAATACGGTCCGTGATAGGAGAGGCTATAAATAGTTTAAAAAAGGATGCGGGTACGGAGTTTAATTCTGCAGTGATATTGACTTTCGGCGAGAATATACTCTCTATGAATACCCTTCCGGTAATATTATCTTCGGTAACAACACCTTTAACGATTAACTTTTCGGGAGTCTTTTCAACATAAAATCCTGATAGTACCAATGTGGAGCCCTTAACTGTCTTCATACTTATAGATCCGTGTTCGGAAAGTATGGAGCTATGCGCTAAATAAGAAGCAAACACTCCGGGATCGAGATTTCCTACTGAAGGTTTGTCTATAGTTAAGGACTCATCAACTTGTAGTGACCATCCCGATAAGGCTATACCCTTAGGACGTTTATAAAGAAGTAATCTTAGTAAAGAGCCGTCGATTTCTATCTTCTCTGCAGAAAACAGTTCCCCAACTTTATCTTTTCCTATAACTTTTACTTTTTTAGCGTATTGAGGTCCTAACCAAGATAGTTTTAAATCTTCAACATCGCAGGATAGTCCTGTTTCCTTATGAATCAAAGATAGAAAGAGATATTTCCCTGATCCTTGAGAAAGTAGAGGTGGTAGGAAATAGATAAACGTTAGGAAAATTCCCAAGCCTACACTCATCCCTAGAGTTTTATACCAGGATCTTCGTTTCATTTTATCTTTCCAGCGATATCTGATAGAGTTAAGTTGTAAGTACTTTTCGTTGCTTGATCGAATATATTTCTCAGACTACTTTGTATTAAACTTAACGCTGTGTCTGGGTGGATTTGATTGAAAGTTTTCAGGTGAAGGAGTTGCTCTACTACATCTTTAATAGTGAGTCCTGAAATATTATGCGTCGGCTTATACGCTTTCTTATAAGAAAGAATTAAACCCTCATTTTCTAGAATATCCAAACATTGGGAGATCTCTCCAATAGGAATCTTAGAATGCTTTGCTATAGTCTTTGCTGTAGGGGGCGTTGAAGCCGTATCAAAATCTCTGGATATCACAGAAAGAATATAGGTACATACCACAAGTTTTATATAGCAATTTGGCAAGTACTTTTCTGTAGGAAGAATAAAATTACATCCCTGATTTTGAATAAGAAAAGTAAACGATCCTCCAAAAAGATAAATCATAGCATAAAGATAAAGAAGGAGTAAAAATGAAGGTAGGGCGACCAAAGCTCCATAAGTAAAACTGTAGTTAAATAAGTAGAATTGTAAGCAGAAGAAAACCTTCTGAAAAATAATCCATAGAGTTCCTGCTGTTAAGGCAGCGATTAATGCTGCTGTCTTTTGTACAGAGACCCTAGGTAAAAAGGCGTAGCAGCAAAATAACGCTAAATAAATGAATAGATAAGGAGTTAACCGTGAAAAAACATATAAAACAGTAATAGAGTGGCTTAAAGAAAAGAGTTTCGCATATTCTACAGGCATAATTTGGGTAATATAAATCCATGACCCACAAACAATAATAAAAATCATCGGGCTAACAAGCGTGATGATCAAATATGCGATCAATCTCTGTACAGATATCGGAGTCCAACCCGTTCTAAAAATCTTATTCAAACCATCTTCTAAAGACAAAAGCATAAGAATCCCTGCCCAACAAAAGACAAAGAAGCTTCCTACCAGCACTAAACCAATATTGCTGGTTGTAGAGCGGTATGCAGCCTCTACAATTGCTAGAATCGGTCCTTTATAATCAGGAAATTTAACAAGAAGCCATTCTTTCCAATCGAGATTTACAAAAAGATGCTGGGATAACCTTAAGAAAAATACGAGTATTGGAATGCAGCTAAACAAACCATAATAACTTAACACACAGGCTTCTTTAGAAACCTCATTTCTCACTAAAACTTGAGGAGCAAGTAAGAACGATCTGATTATTCTGTTATTTCGAAATCCCGATTTTGGATTCTTTTTTTTTTTAGAAAATATCGAGAGCTTTCGAAACATAGTTAAATCAAAAATGCATTTTTTACTTATTTTAATAAAAAATGATTATTTAATACTAAGTTTTATAAATTTTATTTTATTAATTCTTATGAGTTTTAATACATGAGATCATTAAGAATAATGGAAACTCTTCGCGACAAAGGTTTTCCGCTTTTGCGCGTGTTCCTATGGATTTTTTTGGGGATATCCATTCTTCCATATTCTCAATAACAAACCCGTATTTTGATAATGCTTGAGTCCAATAACTTAAAGGGAAGTGGAAAGAAATCGAAGATTCCGACTGTTTTTGCCCAGGATGGGCAATGATTGGAACTGTGATTTTAGAAAGATAACGATCGATCTTTCTTGAAAGAAGCTTTTTATGTTCATCGTAATGCCACGAAGACACTCTAGGAATACGAAAACAAGGATGATTCAATACTATAAAAAAGCGACCCTCTTTGCAAAGAAGCTTTGAGGTATTTTTAATCGCCTGATCAGGAATTTCCATATTTTGTAGTGCTAAAATAGCTACAGCATGGGAAAAGGGCTGAGGAACTTCTAACGTCAGCTTTTTGGTAAGATCTTGGATTTTAAATTCATGAGTTCGTGATTTTCTTAATTTCCTTGCTATAGAGATCAAACTAGGAGAGATATCCAGACCTAAATATCCGCATTCCTTAGGGATTGCTCTTTCTAAAATTCCCTGACCGCAACCAATATCCACCACAGAATCTTTAAATTGCAGATCAAGCAAAGGAAGCAGCTTAGGGAGAATGACTTCTTTATGATAATAATGACCTTCTCCCTGAACGATCTTATGATAATCTTCAGCTATGGGCTCCCAAGAGGTAGACCTTCTTTCTGTTTTCCTAGAAGAATGATGCTTTTTATTTGATGAGTAACGAGACATTAGAAGAGGAATTTATAGAGAGATAAAAAAAAAGGCAAGAGAAACTCCCTATGCCTTTTATTAAAAAATTTTACTAAAGATTAGAAGTTATTGATTCTCATATATAGGAAATCCTTGATCATCATAACCCGTTACTTTACCACCACTTGTTGCCCGCTCATTTGTTCCAACTTGGCCATCTTGTTGACTTCCACTGTCAGTTTGGTCTCCACCTTGTTGTTGAGAGCCACTATCTTGTGGAGATGCCGCTGTAGTAGTCGTAGCAGTAGAAGTCTCTACATGTTCGCTATCGTGACTCACAGAGCTAATAATACGACTTTCAACTGCTTGTAAGTTAGTTGTGGAAGCACGCAAATCAGTAATTGAAGCTGTTAGTGCTGAACAAGCAGCTTCCAATTCCTGTTTACGTTGCTCTAAGAACTGTATTTGTTCTTCCCTAAGTTTTGCATCAGCTTTTAGCTGTTCTAAAATAACTTTGTTATCTTCTATAAGATTTTTCAATCCATCTAAACTAGTTCTCAATGCAGTTACTGAGGTAATCATTTGTTGAACAGCTTCTTTAGAGAAGGTGTCTTGTAAAGCTTGAGCTAATTTCTCAAATGGAGAGAGCATAGTTTCAACTCTACTACCTACAGATTTGAAATCATCCAAACTAGTTTTGAACTCTGAAATAAGATCTCTGAAATCACCGGTATGTGTTTCAAGTCTATCACCGAAATTAGATAATCTAGTGTGTAGCTGTCTAAGTTGATCAATCTGCTCTGTGAGTTCAGCATTAGCGGCTTGTAAAGTATCCACTTCGGTACGTAGGCGTATGTTCTCTTGGCTAAATTGCTGAATTTGCTGTTTCATGCGACGAGCCACTTGTGCTGGTGTGCTATCTTGAATTGCCATAATGACAATCACAAAGGATACGAGCATAATCGCAATCATAAGAATGAGAGAAGGCGTCGAGACTACGATACCAAACTGCAAGCAAATTAAAGCTGCAATACCAACAGCAAATAGTGCAACGGCAGAAATAATTTTAATAAAGTGGAAGATTTTTTGAAGTACTGAAACTCTTCCTTCAGGGATAATTAATTTCCTAGCAGCTGCTACAGCAGCCGATGATTGACTGATCCCCTCTGTTGAGATAGGTACAATTGTAGTTTCACCACTGTCGTGATCATGATCTCCAAAAGTAGGTGAGGAAGCTCTCGATGTTACAGGACTTGTGCTTTCTACTGGTGCTGCCATGTCTTTATTTCCATTTTTAATAATTTAAATTCGGAAAGACTAATTATATGAATGTATAAAATCAAGCTCTTTACTAAAAGTTATGCCCTTGATATTCATAGACAAAGAGAAAATACAAACACTAAGTTACTAACGAAAAATTAGATTTTTTTAGATATTTTTTGATAAAAATACTCTCCAGAAGATTTGAGAGATTATTTCAGATAAAAGAAATGATCCCATATTTTTCATCTAAATCTAACAAGATCTCTAGGAATTTTAATCAAAAGATGTAAGAATCTATGTCTCCGAAGTTTTTCTTGTGGTTATCCTATTTTAAAGGATATGGTGAGATAAATAATTTGCTAATTACACCTTAAGAGGCTTCTTTAATTTTTGATGTGTTTGCAATAGGCAGTAGGTGAATAAAAAACAACGTCAGAAGACATTAATTGCTCCTTCAATTATGGGAGGAGACCTTGCATGCATAGGTGCAGAGGCAAAAAGAATAGAAGAGTCCGGAGCCGATCTCATTCATATTGATGTTATGGACGGGCATTTCGTTCCCAATCTGACTTTCGGTCCAGGAGTCATCGCAGCAATCAATAGATCTACGGATATCTTTCTAGAAGTTCACGCTATGATCTATACGCCTTTCGATTTCATAGAAGCCTTTGTAAAATCTGGAGCCGATCGTATTATCGTACATTTTGAAGCCTCCGAAGATCTTAAAGAATTATTAGCTTATATTAAGAAATGCGGAATACAAGCAGGATTGGCTTTTTCTCCAGAAACTTCTATAGAATTCATTCCTCCATTTCTACCTTTTTGTGATGTTGTATTGTTAATGTCCGTACATCCTGGATTTTGTGGTCAGGGCTTTATTCCCGATATCCCCGATAAAATTCGTTTTACAAGACAAGCAATTAAGACAATGGGTCTAGAAGATTCCTGTTTGATTGAAGTTGATGGGGGAATAAACGAGACTTCTGCAAAAGAATGTCGCGAAGCAGGTGCGGATATTTTAGTGGCGGCATCCTATATGTTTCAAAAGGATACGCTGACTATGGAAGAAAAAGTTTTGCTACTTCGAGGAGAAAATCATGGTATTAAGTAGCCAACTCTCAGTAGGAATGTTTATTTCTACAAAAGATGGTCTTTATAAAGTCGTAGCGGTTTCTAAGGTAACAGGGAATAAAGGGGAGTCTTTTATCAAGGCTTCGTTAAAAGCTGCTGATTCAGAAGTCATTGTTGAAAGAAATTTTAAAATTGGCCAAGAAATAAAAGAAGCCCAGTTTGAATCTAGAAATCTTGAATATCTTTATATTGAGGATGAAAACTTTCTTTTCTTAGATTTGGGAAATTATGAAAAAATTTATATTTCTAAAGAGATCATGAAGGATAACTTCTTATTCTTGAAAGCAGGTGTGACTGTTTCCGCCATGGTTTATGACGATATTGTTTTTTCGATAGAGTTACCACACTTTTTAGAGTTGATGGTATCTAAAACAGATTTTCCCGGGGACTCGCTTTTAATTACCGGCGGCACAAAAAAAGCTTTATTAGAAACAGGTGTCGAAATTACAGTACCTCCTTTTGTGGAAATTGGAGATATTATAAAAATTGATACGCGTACGTGTGAATATATTCAACGCGTCTAACTTCAGTCTGAGAAGATAAGAGAATACAGGTATGGATTTAAAGCAAATAGAAAAGCTCATGATTGCTATGGGACGAAATAGCATGAAGCGTTTTGTGATAAAACGCGAAGGGCTAGAGCTTGAACTGGAAAGAGACACGGGAGACAAACCTAATCAAGAGCCTGTATTTTACGATAGTAGGTTGTTTGCGGGTTTCTCTCAAGAACGTCCTATTCCCACTGATCCTAATAAAATGGTTGCAAAGGATGTTGCTTCAGAAAAAACAGAAGCAGAATCACAACAGGCCCCGGGAGATTTTATTAGTTCTCCTCTCGTAGGAACATTTTATAGCTCTCCTTCTCCTGATTCTCCATCTTTCGTTAAACCCGGAGATATCGTTTCAGAAGATACGATTGTTTGTATCGTAGAAGCCATGAAAGTTATGAATGAAGTTAAGGCCGGGATGTCTGGTCGTGTTGTAGAAGTCTTAATCACCAATGGTGATGCAGTACAATTTGGATCTAAGTTATTTCGTATAGTTAAAGCTGAATAATGAAAAAAGTCTTAATAGCTAATCGTGGAGAAATTGCAGTGCGTATTATACGTGCTTGTCATGATCTTGGATTAGCCACAGTTGCAGTATATTCCTTAGCAGATCAAGAAGCTTTACACGTGCTATTAGCAGACGAAGCTGTTTGTATAGGGGAGCCTCAAGCTAATAAATCCTATTTAAAAATATCGAATATTCTAGCGGCGTGCGAAATTACAGGAGCGGATGCTGTCCATCCTGGTTATGGTTTTTTAAGTGAGAATCCGAATTTTGCTTCTATATGTGAAAGCTGTGGGTTGACCTTTATTGGCCCCAGTTCAGAATCTATAGCAACAATGGGAGATAAAATAGCGGCAAAACAGCTCGCTAAAAAAATTAAATGTCCTGTGATTCCTGGTTCCGAAGGTATTATTAAAGACGAAGCTGAAGGATTAAAAATTGCTGAAAAAATTGGCTTTCCTATAGTGATTAAAGCCGTTGCCGGCGGCGGTGGTCGCGGTATCCGTATTGTCAGAGAAAAAGATGAATTTTTTAGAGCTTTTTCAGCAGCACGAGCGGAAGCAGAAGCAGGATTTAATAATCCCGATGTTTACATTGAAAAGTTCATTGAAAACCCAAGACATCTAGAAGTGCAGATTCTTGGAGATAAACACGGTAATTATATCCATCTTGGAGAAAGAGACTGCACAGTACAAAGACGTCGCCAAAAGCTTATTGAGGAAACTCCTAGTCCTATACTTACTCCTGAATTGCGTGCAAAAGTAGGGAAGGTTGCTGTAGACTTGGCTAGAAGTGCAAACTATCATTCTGTGGGTACCGTAGAATTTCTATTAGATAAAGATAAAAAATTCTACTTCATGGAAATGAATACACGTATTCAGGTAGAGCATACAATCACAGAAGAAGTTACAGGAATTGATCTTCTTAAAGAACAGATTTATGTAGCAATGGGCAATAAGCTCACTTGGAAACAAAAAAATATTGTTTTCACAGGACATGTTATTCAGTGTCGTATTAATGCTGAGGACCCAAGCAACAACTTCTCCCCCTCTCCAGGTCGTTTAGATTACTATCTTCCTCCTGCTGGGCCTTCGATACGTGTTGATGGTGCTTGTTATAGCGGTTACGCTATCCCTCCCTATTACGATTCTATGATTGCTAAGGTGATTTCTAAGGGTAAGAACCGAGAAGAAGCTATAGCCATTATGAAACGTGCTCTAAAAGAGTTTCATATTGGAGGAGTACACTCTACAATACCTTTCCACCAATTTATGTTGGACAATCCGAAATTTATTAATTCAGACTACGATATCAACTACGTTGATCTTCTTCTCTCTCAGGGTAATTCCTTATTTTAAAGTTCTTTACAATTTTCATATCTAGAGATTCGTTCTCTAGATGTGTTTTTTCTTTCTAATTAAAAATCTTAACAAAACTAAATTATATTAAAAATAATTCTAACAATTAGTGTTTTATGTTAGAATACTTTAAGTTTTTTTTAAAATTTTTAATATTTATGAGAATACCAGAAAGTTTTTGCTTAAGTTCTTTTAATAAAGAACCTAGTTACTTTGAAAGAGTTTTATCTGGGGTAGACAATTATTTCTATTTCGGTGGAAGACAGATAGAGATCGTTGCTAGAAATGAAAGGACTCAGGAGCTTATCTGCCTTTCCAATCCAGGACGACACGTACCTCTCGCTGAAAAGATTGTGAAGATACTCTCATATCTCATATTCCCGATCGTATTGATCGCTCTCCTTGTGCGCTTTTTACTGCATAAAATATTACATAAAGCTCATAGGGTCGTCTTAATCGATAGACAGGATCCTTGTACACCGTGTGCATTTTACTTAAAAGACGCCATAGCTATCCGTGATAAGTTCTTGGACCTACGTTTTACACAACCTAATAATGACGCTCTTAGAACCGCTCTACGCTTGCAAGGATTAAGGGTGGTGCATTTTTATCAAGATGAAACTAGTAATCAGCTCTTGCTTACAATGACATCACGGCGCTTCCCGGATATAGCATTTACATTTGTAGTTCCCACTGAATCCATCACATTGCCACAACCTGCCGATATGCAATGGTCTATAATGGAACATCTCTGGAATTGTACAAAAGCAATAAACGTTGCTAAACAACAGAATTTAGATAATTTAATGATCAGCAAACCGATAGGCATTAGCTTACAAGATGGTGTGCTTATTCATTATGTTCATAGCTCTCTGCTAACAGAAAAACCCTTAGACAAAAAGGAGATTTCAACAAGTATTGAAGAGCATAATAACCTACAAAACGGTTTAAACGATCTTGTGACTTTTACTGTACTCACAGGATATCCAGGAAAGGTATTTGCAAAATCACAAAGAAAATTCGTCCGTGTGGACAGTGCTGAAAATCTCCACATGGCCATGGTAATTGATCCAGGACACACGTTTACAGCACATCCAGATGAGAATACAAAAATAGAAAGTCGTGTTTCTGCATTAATGCCTATACTCAAGAGTGTTCCTCCAGAGTATCTCAAAGGCATGTTAAATCAGATTCCAAATTCCATAAAATCCAAGATTCAAAATTTGAATTCTTTACTATCTAAAGAATTCTTAAACAATACTTTAGATATTCAAGCACCTCTATTTCTATCCGATCCTACACAAAGACAAATATCCGATTCAGAAAAGAAACAGTTAGTGAAGAACTTCTTAAAGTTCATCTCGCAAAGAACCGTTGGTCAAAATGATAACGGACGCAACATGGTTGTCTTCTATAAGCATGGACAAAGTTATCCTGGAGGGGGAGAGGGGATACTGATTGATCAGCTCAACAACTACGGATCTATGTTCTTTAAACCCGAAGATGCTCGGGAAAAATGTCTAGGAGAGAGCATCGTGGATCAATTAGTGAGTATAGGTATCTTCTCTGAGTATGAGAATACTGAAACTATGGTCTGCGCCTACTTTGACTAAATGGTTTGAATTAAGGAGTAAAAATTATCGTCTGCAATATGATGCGAGCCGTTTAGTCTTGCTAGATTCAAGAATAAACTGTCTTCAAGCGATCGAGAGTATTAAACCATTGGATAATCCGATGAATAAAAAATTAATAAAACACCTTAAAAAATACTCATAACCCTACCTTTGAGTAGAGTATGGAGATAACCCCAAGAACATCATGTTAAATTCTGTAACATTTTCACTAAACTATTCTCCTAACCGAGCAGAGAAGTTTTCTGCTCTTCTAGATTCTTATTTTTATCTAGGAGGAAAGCAAACTAAAGTTATAGATAAATCAACAGAATTAGGACTTAGATTTGCTGTAAAACATCAAGGACGGGCAGTATCCACTACTGAAAAAGTCTTGAAAATACTTTCTTGGATCTTTGTCCCCATTGTTATTTTGGCTTGGCTATTACAGCAAGCTTTGCATTTATACCTACACATTGCATATCCATGCGTATATCTTGATAGACCTTTATCTGAGTCTCTTCAAAACGACATTGTCACTACCTGCCAAAAAATATCAAAATCTCTAAATTTTAAAACCATTTTAACGACAGAAGATGAAGCTTATCAGGAACTATGTGCTGAAGGTATTACCATAGTGAAACCTAAAGAGGAATTTGCAAGTGCTCTTCCCGAAAGGTTTTACTTAGATTCTCGCAAATCTCATACGTTTTATATTTTAGGAAATCAAGATCACTGTAATGCCCACTATTTAGATCTTTATAACCTAATTCATGCAGGAAGAAATCTTATTTCTGAATTCGAATTAACGGGTAAGCGTGATGCAAAATCTATAGAAAAATGCTTAAAAGACAATTGGGGGATTACAGCAAAAATTTCTAGATTTCCCAAACAGAAACATGGGATTCATGATGGATTAAAAGCTGAATTTCTCTTTGATAACTATCCTGATTATATTTGCACCTTGGATGATAATTCAATTAGTATTCGTGAAATAACAAATTCATCTCAAGTTGAGTCAAAAGAAATTACTATTGCAAGGTTCGTAAAAAATGTTCTTGAATCACGCCATATAGAGAAAAAAGGAAGCACGGCTTACATATCTTGGCCCAAATATATCGGTTGTGATATTAGCTCCGGAATTGTTGTTTTAGATGACGAAGAAGAGCACAAACAATTAATCGTTACTAATCCTCGGGGAGAGACCGCGGCCAACTTAAAACTCTTTTCATCTCAATCTTTCATAGAATGCTATCAAAGCATGAAAAGTAGACATATGGTTCCTTATGTCTTGGGTGAACAAGCTGCTTTCAAACATTATCAAAATAGACATCAACTTATCATGAATGAATCTGGAAGTCGTTTACCCATGGATTCTTATGAAAATAGAAAAAATATAATGTCTGCATTTTTACGACAGGTTCCAAGCGCTTTCTTAGTAGAGGTACTAAATACAGCAACTTCTGAAGAAGTTGCTGCAGCACTAGACTCTTTAGATCACACAAAAATTGCACGTTCTTTAAATCTAAGTGCGGTTACAATTCCCAGAGCCTATATTCTTCAAAAAAGACCACAACTAAGAGCTCTTTCTGATAAGCAGATCAAACTACAATTAGCGATCGAATTCATCAAAGAAATTTTATCCCCGACAGATCCCAACACTGTAGAGATATTTATTCCCTATAGGGAACAAAATACCACTAGTTCTGTATCTCCAACAACTTTCTGGGGCAATCTCTCTGATCCAATAAGAATCGGTTTAACAAACTCGATCCTCATACACCTAGAAAAAATGCACATCATTGAAGGATTCACAGAGGTAAGCAGAGGTGTGTACGTCCGCCTGAACTCTGTACAAATAGACTCTTAGTTTCTATAAGTTTGCATCTGAAGAGCAGCAAACTTACCTCAGTACTATTTCATAGATAAAAGTACGCGCTCAGTTTAGGAGCGAGAGCGCGACTAACATAACTTCTATTCTGCTATATAAAAAGTTAATTTTAAGTTGGTGTAGTTCCTTGGTGTCTAAAATCAGGATCAAGGTCAGCTTTAGAGTGTTTAATTAAACGGCACTCTCTTTGATCTGCAACCTGCTCATCACCAAGATACCAACGCGCCTGCTCACAGAAACTGTTGTATATCGATCTCCATTCGCTCTCTACAGTTCCTTCTTCGTAGAACCTTGATACCCTGGCTGTAATATCCTCTTGGGAAATATTCTCTCTATTGCAATATAGATATAGATGTCTTACCAAAGAGTAAGCAGTGGACATCATATAAAATGTCTTATAATAAGCTGAATTTTGTCTTGCCAAAGCTTCCAAATTTGAATCAACATTATATCTTTCTCTATAAGTTTCTAAATCTCTTAGAGAATATATACCAATCGCAAAAGATAATTGTAGAAACTCCGTAACAGCGCTCGTGAATCTCTGATTACCCCAGGATTCATTATCAATAAATTGAAGATGATCCGAATTATCTACACGCAGTACATTCAAAATTTCTTCATGCTTCTTTGTCCTTAGATTAACCAAATAAGAAATATCATTATTCATAGGAGCGCGCATACCTACCCATTCAATAGGTTCAATCGTATCTCTTTCTCTATCGAGTTGATTTCTAGCATAATCAAGAGCCGCTTCTCCTTGAGCACTCAAAGCCGGCTGAATCGTTTCAGATCTAGGCAGCGGTAAGATGGACTTTTTTTTAATTAATTTCCCTAAAACAACCCCCAAAATAAGCAAAGAGAGACAAACTGAACCAAAAATTAACAATCCCAAACTAGCACTTCCAGCGATTGCTGAAGCTCCTATGACAATAAAAATAATAGAAAGAACTGTTAGACCCACCAAAATACTGGTTTTTATAGTCTTAGAACAAGAAACTCGTTGTGTTGATTCTGTAGTTTGTGTTAAACTTAGGCAGTTGCAAATTTTGCTCAAACTTGACATGTATTTTACCGATTAAAAAATTGACCACGGCATGCTACATCATCTTCTAAGTTAAAATCAAATCGAAATTTCATCCCAAAGTACCGAATAAGTCTTGTTTAACTCTTGTAGTATAGAAACCTGCTTCAGAGATAATTACAAAGTATAAAATATATGAAGCACGTAGTTATCAGACGGTATATTGTTTAGAAATTAGTTATATTTAAAATAATATAGGAAGAAAAACTCTAGTCTATAAACTAGGAAAAATCATCACAATCAGTATTAGGAAAAGGCTCACAATATATATCCAGAACTTTTCCTCATAAATACTGCAGATTTTCAACTTCAAATAGATTCATTCGCCACAAGGCCATTCCTGTCTAAATAAATTTTTAATACTATAGAGCTTATTAAAAAAGCTATCAATCCAAGACAAGTAAGTCCAAGATAAGCACCGCCTATGATCAATAGGGGGAGGCTAGCGCATCCAGCAAGACCTAATGCACCTAGAACAACAAAAATTATAGGAATAGCAACTCCCACGATGCCGACTAATGTTTTTAAAACCTTAGATTGGCAGCAACTTTTTTCAGACTTGGGATTTTCTAAAAAAATTTGTCTTTCTGTTTCACTATTTAAAGAAAATAAAGCAGACACAAAAACAACCAAATTAAAAATTAAATCGAAGCATTCTAAATTAATTAGAAATTAAAATCAAACTTTTATTCAAAAATGAGCTATCTTAGATGAGATTAAAAAATAGATTTATAAAAAGAAGGTCTTAGGTCTGCAGACTTGTTATAAAATATTTTTTAATCTGGATTTACCCTAAATTGGCCTACCAATTTATAATTTGGAGACCTTGATTGTTACGTATGTTTGGCAATTGTTATTTCAATACAGATGTATGGTTTTATATCTTATCTTAAATAAACATCCACGAATGTATTTTTGAAGGGAAACAGTCTTATTACATTGAGTGGTGATCTATAGTCAAGATGATCTCAAGTTATTGTAAAATACACCCTTATGACATAAATGCGGTTGAAGTAATTCTTTAATTTTTTATAATGCCTTCGCGATTCTTTGGGAGAAATAGACTTTGTCTACTTTTGAAGTAGCATTATGTGATTAGGGTGTTTTTAAAAATAAATCTTATGCATTTGGATCATGACTCTTCCTGAAAAAACAACTCCAGCGGCATCTTCCTCTCAGTCTGAGTCCAATTATACAACTCGTTTTAAATCGAACTCATCCTATTTAAATCAGAGCATGATTAATTCATCTTCTTTAGATGAAAGACTTTCTATTTATGATAAGGCTGTAAATCAAAATAATTCAACGGAGACTGTTGTTAAATTAGGGGAAAAACTACAACAAGAGTTTTACAACTTAACTAATGCAAATATTACAGAAACTAAAGCGTCGCCATCGAATCATACGGGGAATTGGAAAACATCTTTTTTATATAATTTAGCACAACTGGTCGCACACGTTGTACCGACAAGGATATTACCTGCTAAAATTATCAAACCCACGATTCTTCCCCAACCTACGAATCGCACAGAAAATACAACAACCATTTCTAAACCTGTTTCTAATGATAACACTACCTCGTTAGCTCAGCCTACTATTGGGGGGGGGGGGGGGGGGGGGGGTACTCTTAGGAAGAAAAGAATTCTGGCTAAGCTTGTTAAAGCCTCGGCTTCTTCTCGATCTACGAAAACCACAAAAACACCTGCGAGATATTCTCCTACACATATTCCTAATTCCACTTCTTCTATCCCCGAAAGTTTTACCCCTCTAGAGCAATCTTTTATTAATGAGACTGAAAAAAAACTTATCGAGAAGAAAGCTAAAACAGACTCTGTCCAGAAAGTGAAAAGTCCTCATTACCTTTCTAGAAAGAAGCGTGGTTTAGAAGATAAAGTTGAAGCTGGGGAATCAACTACCCAAAAATACGATCTTACACCTGAAAATATTGTTAATCGATTGCAGCTGACTGCTGATCAAATAAGAATCTGCCAAGTACCAATCAACAATATGAAGAAAGCTATAGGCTACTATAATGCTCTAGAAGATAAAAATTCTAGAAAAGGACAAGACCTTCTAGTTAAACAATCTACTTTCCTAGAAACAATTCAAAAAAGAGTAAAAATCTCTAAAACGAATCCGCGTTTTCAACAAGTGATGACTTCTATTAAAACAGAGTTTTTATCCCATAAAGTTCAAGTAAATAAGCATCTACACGGGATCTGGATCGCCGGCTCTCCACCGGATGATACCGACGCCTATATTAAAGTATTTTTACAGACATATACCGATTTCGACTTCTATTTCTGGGTAGATCAAAAAGCTTATGGAGCTGCTAAATTCACATCTACTTTGAAGAAAATAGCTTTTGATGCGTCTATTAACGATTTAAGAAAAGAAACAAGAGAAGATGTAAAAAATTTTGTTAAATACTACGACGAGTTAAAAAAGAAGTATGAATCTACTGAAAACCTTGAAGAACAAGAAAAATATTATAATGATTTACTCAGTATCTATGAACATTACGATAATTTAAATCAGCATGTTAAAAATCATTTCAACGCTTTATTTTTAAGAAATATAATTATTGCACAAGATGGATTCTTCAATTTTTGCATGCTTAGAGGCGTAGATTCAATTACTGATGAAACACGTATAGAATATCTCGAGAAAGTTATTAAACTTCCAATAGACGAAATTGAACAATATAAAAAGACTATAGAGGCTAACAAAAAGAAAATTCAAGATATCGTTAGAAAGGTTAACCAAGATCTAGGTTCTGAAAGAGTTACAGTTAAAGATATCAAAGAACTAGCTTCAATGCAAGATAAAACGCATCTCTATAATTATGATGTGGAGATGTTTTTGCGATGGAATTATGCCGCAGCATCTGATCAACTCAGGATGTACATGCTTAAAGAATATGGGGGTATTTATACTGATTTGGACATGATGCCTCAATATTCTCAGGAAGTTATCGAAACTATTTATAAAAAAGGGGGTGATAAGTTTTTCGAAAATTTGAAGATTAGGCGGGCTATCTCTGATATAGCCTTAAAAATAGCAATAGGAGATCTAGGCTCAATTACTTTGGAACAAATTAGTAAGGAGATTGATATATCCAATCTTACAGAAGACGATAGAACAAAACTTAATGAGTTAATTAGTGAGTTTCAAAGAATACATAAAAGCGAAAGTCAAAGTGAGCCTAAAAAAACTCTCTTTCAAAAAATGGCTTCTGAAATAGTGCGAGACACGATGCCTATTTTACGGAGATATCATAAACGCCCCAATCGTTGGAATGTTCGTGCGTTAAATGGCTTAATGATGTCACATAAAAATAGCGCCACGGTTGATGCTGTTATTAGAGGTCAAAAGCAAGCTTATGCTGAAATAAGATCAATAAGAGAAAATGTTCTTAGTGGAGAATTTTTTAATACCCTAGATGATCTTATACATTTAGACCGTGATGAAACAGTAGGAGGCCATTTAGTCAAAGATTATCTTGGGAAGAGTCTATTCTATGATTTTAGACAAGATTCAATTACTCCTGGAGCTGTAAGTACATTAGGAATCACTGGTCCTGATTTAATCAAAAACGAAATGGTCAAATATTTCCAAGGACTCGGTCCCCTTGGTGAAGAATTTCTTAATAAAGATGGAACAAAATTAGGCGATAATGCCTTTTTAGGTTCCTATAAACAGATAAGAAAGCCAGAAGGAGGAATTACATACGATTGGAAGCATCCACTATCTATAGGAGCTAATGACGTAACTCCTGGCGACGAGAGTACCTGGTGTAACATTAAACGACCATGTGCAGGCGAATTACTTTTTTCTGATCCTTCAAAATTACGCACGGAAACTCCTAAAGGAATAGAGCGCACAAAAATCAATCAACCAGAATTTACGAAGTTATGGTTAGATGAGTCAAAAAAAAACCTACCCTCAGGTTTATTAGAACGGTTTAACAACCTCATTAACGATCCTAATATAGATATCGGAGATATATCTCAATTGGATCGGGCTATCTATTTTTTTAAGATGCAAATTCAAAATGATGATGCGGCAAAAGCCTCTATATTTTCCCTACAACTACAACTTGCACAATTGATTCGTGATGTTAAACTTCCAGTTTCTAATCAGATTAACTATTTTCCAGATTTATATAAAAATATCGAAGAGGATCTAGAAAAAGCCATCAAATTATATCTAAAGAGCAATTCTCAAACAGGCATTGTATTATGGTACAGTTCCTCAAACAACTTATCACTATTTCTAAAAGACATCTTATCTGTAGCTGCAAGACAATTAACTATTGGTAATTTCATAGATTCTTTAGGGCAATCACCTCTAACTATAACAGAAATTGATCTTTTAACGAAATATGCCGAACTTAGCTCTAAAAATAGCCTAGATTTTCTTACAACTGAAGAAACTGACAAATTCTTAGAAATCACAAGTAAAATAGCAGAGAATCCAGGTCTCCAAACAAAAGTCAATCAGATTGAAACTCAAATCTCATCAGGATACTTTTTCAAGGAGCTAGAAGGATTAGCAACTCATTGGCTGAATCTATCAGAAGGAGAAAGAAAAACACAAATTCTTCAGAAAATGAAAGAAATGACCCGAGATAGTGGTCTGGATAAACAAGAACAAGAGAATACACAAAAATGGTATGAGCAACTTTACGATGATGCGTTTAAGAAATATATCATAGATCCTCAGACTAAAATAAAAGACATTGTTGAAAAATTCAAGGAAAGCGAGCGTGTTATTCTACAAGATATGGATGAATTCTTATCTGAAAGACTTTTATTTTCACAAATGCATAGAGATGGATATTCTTTCAGTGATCTAGGTGATATCTATCGGCTATTAGTAGCCGATGTAGGTATTTCGGGACTCTTTACTTCGGATAGTATTTTACCATCACCTTCTAAGCATCTAGTGGACATAATGAAATCAATATTAGGAGAAGATTATGAGTATATGCATGATCAACTTTATAAAATATATGATTATCTAGCTTTGGACTCACAAAGTGAAGAAGCAAAAGTAGCCTTAGAGAACATACCTGAAGAATTAAGAGAGAAGTTACAATCATCTCATGCTTCAGATTTACTTATACCCCCAGTTGATACGTATGTCTCTGCTCTAGGAATGCAATATGGAACAGAAAATGGCATCGAATCCCAACGTGTCATGACAAGTATCATCCCAGGATTATTTAATCCGTCTAGTTATATTATAACAAACTATTTTGAAGGGCTTTATGAATTACATCTGCTCATTCATGATGGTTCCTTAACATTAGAATCAGCAAAGGCGCTCATTGAAAATAAGGGAATTGACTGCTTTCTTTATGAAGAACGTATCGAAGAACTTGTAAAACATGCTCAGACAAAAGACTATATTTCCTTAACTGAAATTCACCGAATTCTTTCTAAAACAATGAATTTTGCACAAGCGACAGGATATCTATTATCTAGTATTTTCCCAGGAGCTAGTGAAATTTTTCGAAGAGAAGCTGATTTTGGTCGCCCCTTAGCAACTACAATGCAAGAGTCAACAGCAATTAATCCGTATGATTATCATGGAGTAGGAGCAAGTAAAGATCTTTTCTCTGTGCCTTCCGATGTGCCTAAAATACAAAACGTTGTAGAACAAGCAAAATACACATTATTTTCTTGGCTTGAATTTTCTAGAGATCACATTCCTCTATGGGGAGATTTAGCAAAAACCTTTGGTTCCGAGATGGCTCACATACATCCACAAACGTTTCTATATGAATTAGAAGGACGTTGTATGGGCCTCGCCATGCTTTATATGTCGGCTAAAGATTCAATCGAATACACCTTGATGACCAGAAATCTTATGACAGTAGGTGCTCTATTTCAAACAAAAGAGCGTGATCATATACCTCTAACAGATTCAGATAACACGTTTTTAGAGAAAAGCCAAACATACATTGATTGGTTACAATATCATGGGAACAAAGATCTGAAAACAGGAGGGATACTGACTCAACACACATGGGATATTGAAAGTTTATCTAAAAAATTTGAGGAACAGACAAACATAAAAAGCCTATTAGTGACCACACCGAGTCATTCTCTAGTCGTTCAAGCAATGGATGGCTTTTATAGAGTCACAGATCCTAACTTTGGACATTGTGATTTTGAGACATTACCACAGGCTCTTTCTTTTTTAGAATCTTCAGTACAACTAACTGAAGAAGTAAGAACTCGCTACGGGATATCTTCTGCAGAAAGTGTAGCGTCTCAGCTAAAAGCTTATACCTTAGATTCAATAAAAGCAGAAAACTCCTGGTTTCCATCTACTAACTTAGGATTCTCCTATGATCAGTATATGACTACTTTATACAAGATGACTCTAAGGGGCGATGTCAATATAGGCCGTAGAAGAATATCCTGGTCGGACCTATATAAAATAGGAGGGACTATTGATCATAAAAGGATCAACGAAAAAACACGTGAATCAGATCTTCAAAAATTAAAATTAGATGGAAATATTTTAAGTGATTATCTTTCTAAGAATGTCTTAGATGCTCAACTTGCTTCTACAATCCTATACGTCTTAGACAATTACGGCACAGAAATTGGGACAAAAGAGGTGAGTAGAAGCTTAATTGTTGAAACCCCCAGGGATTTTACAGCGTTAATAAGTGGGCTCAAAACTAAATCACAACAAGTGGGTTCTATGCTGAGGAACCTGATGGATGATATAAGAAATGCCATCCATAGCACACCTTCTGATAATAAAGATAAAATATCTGTCACCAATGTGGATGTCACTGATAGCGATAAGATTTCTTTCGAATTTCAACAAGGATCATCACAAAAAAAGAAAATAGAAGTTCCAAGTCATGGATTAGTCAAAACATTCAAAGAGTTCGGGGCAATGGCTAGCGGTCTGGCTGGCACAGGTGTTATGGATATGGAACTCGGCATGTCCATGGTCTCCATTGTACAATATGTACGCTTAGTACAAGCAGGAAAAGGTGCTGAAGCTCAAGCTCTTTTTGACCTATCTTTAGATGTCAAAGAAATGGCTGAAATGACCTTAGGAAGTGTTTTACAGGGTCTAGGAAAGAAATTCATTACCGATGAGGGAATTGACGGATTTCGATTAGAATCAGCAGTAGCGAAGCAAATAGTAAAAGCATCTAAAAGAGTAGGAGGAACTTTAGGAAAAGCTCTTACTAGAGTCGCAGGTGTTTTAGAGCTTCCTATTCTTGAAACTATTGCTGGAGTCTGGAGTCTCTACAGTAGTATAGAAGATTTGCAACATGCATCCTCATACAGCGATATGATGGCAGCACGTGTTCAAATAGCTTTTGATACCATTACTTTAGCATTAACATTATCTGCCATTGCTGCTCCACCTGCGATGTTGGCTGCAGGGCCTATTGCTGCTATTGGCATGGGAGCTGCATCGATTGCACGTAACGTAGCGAAAACAGAAGAACGTCATCAAGAATGGGGTAAATATAGGAAATTCCTAGAAGATGGAGGAGAGCATGTTGTAGGTGCTTTCCCGGATAGAGGAGTTCTTGATTTTTCTAACAACCATGTTTTAGGAAATTTAGTACTAGATCTGAGAAGAAACCCACCCACTCTTACTGGAGATCGATCATACAATGCCAACAGATGGATTGGGCATCAACCAAAGTTATCAGACTGGCAGATTAGAGAAAAATTAGGTTATGCATTTAGTATTAGTGCAACTGGAGCATTAGCAAGAGGGCATGCCAATAGCTATTGGCCCCCTGAAGTGCCTAAAATCCCTGCAGGAATCTATAAGACTATTATTCTCGGATATGGAATTACATACGAAGGAACTACTGAAGTCGTTTATCTATCGAATAAAGTAATTTGGAGAGAAGCTGTTATGGAAACCGATTCTCGTTACTATAAACCTCCTTTAACAGCTAAAAATCATAAAAGTACGATAATAACAGGAAATACACAAGCAACTATTATTCCCGTACGTCTTTTAGATACCGATTCTCCGGAAAGAATAGATTATGCCTCACAATATAAAGATTATGAAATCACGGTTGAGGGAGGTAAAGGAGGGATAACTGTTCAAATCGGAGGAGCTGGTTTTTATAATATCACTGGAGCCTCAGGAGTTGAAAATGTGATTTCATTCCGTGCCATTCCACCTCCATTTTCGGTGAAATTCAATCTCTCACAAGTAATACAAGACGTTCCTCTGATAAGACCTAACGGTACTCATATAGATATCTTAAAGATCCGACAAACAGGAATTTCTACAGTCATCGGCTCTTCTGGAGGTCAGGATACTCTAACAGGAAATCGTGACACCAAATTCTATGTAAGTTCCGGAGGAGGAACTATATATTCTGGAGCAGGGAAAAACTGGTATTACATACCTAAATTAAGTAGTAACCTTACTATTGTACTTACCCCGAACTCTACCGATCATGATCTTACACTCGGCATGAATTCCTTCGAGCTGCATTCAGGGGGAGATAATTTAAATTTAGTAGGTCTTGATGGGGATAACAGCACAGGTATATATATTGAAAATGCAAATCAGAGTAGCTCTTATGATCGTTGGGTAGGTCACTTTAAAGTAAAATTCTCTGACGGCATTACAGCTGAAGCTATAGAAAAACCTCTTCCAGGGAATAATACAAATACCACTACTCTAGGTTTTACAAAATGCGAACAGTCTACCTGGGCACTAAAACATCCTGAAGAACCTGGATTTGTAGATAATATCGTGAAATGGATGAAAAACTACCTCTGGTGGTTTGCTCCTGAGGTGTCCATCATTCAAAAACATAGTCATGTATCGTATTATGATGAAGACAAGCTTTTTGTTTACAAACCTGAAAAACACACAGAATTAGATCTTCGAGCTCAAGGTGAGTTTAAAACAGTAGTTGAAGGTGCCGTGGGTGTTTCTTATCTCCTATCTTCTGCTCCAAATATCCAAACTGAATCCATTAAAATCATACTAGCAGAAGACGGGGATGCTCCTCAATTTCTCGACCTTAGTACAATTGTTCCCAGTTTAATTGAGGGGAAAATGACCAATGGCACGGAAGAAAGCTCAAGTATAGATCTGACAGTTTCTTCTCTAAGATATACAATCCCTTTGACTCTAACTTGGGACCCTGGAGATCCTCCATGGGAAACAGTAATAGATATTAGCTCGAATGTTCGACCTACTTTGGGTAGCTGGTATAATCAATTAAAAGAAGATCCTAAAAAAGAGCATGTCCTCTATCACAATAGCGTTCTAGTCCCTGAAAGATTAGAGGGGATAATAAGCCTAAATAACGCTGTTACTTTAATGTTGAGCGATATGCAAAAGAGCAAAGAACATGTTCTTGGTGTAGAAAATAGGGGAGACATAGATCTAACAATACAGGGGACACTCTATGCTGGACATATCGAAGAAGTAATGACAGATCTGAGGTGGACGATGCTCGATTATCTCAAATCCATGAAGAAGTTCTCTGTCAAGGTACCTGCACATACCATTGAGTACATCGATTTCCGAGGTAGTGATCAAAGTGGAGGCAATGTCTTATTCTACAGTACGGTGGAATCAGGATTCCTTAAAGCAGACGTTAAACCAAAAACGACATTCTCTCATAATACATGGAAATTCTACGATGAAATTCGAATCTATACTACTTCACTACATCTTGAAGATTTCAATCGTTATCGCATTGCTTCTGAAACGTTTGCGCTAGCTCAACATATTATGTATGCTCAACGTTTAGTCAGCATAAAAGATAGAGATCTTATCTTGAAATTCTTCTATATCCGAGAAGGAAAGGGTATAGGATCTATACGCTTAGTATATAAAAACTTCTTTATTTCAGCTATGCAGGGAATTTCTCAGCGAACATTGGAAAAAGAAGCCATGGCGGTGCTTGCTGATAATCCCCTAGATTTAATTGATAAGGCTTACCGCAATTATTTAGAGCTAATATTAGGAGATGAGACATTTGATTTGGCAAAAATGCTCAAAGATTTTGGCTCCTCTGCCCATATCTTACCTCTACTGGAAGATCGAACGGATCATCAATTAAAGCTTCCTAGGAAATATCGACCTTTGGACTTAGCTGTATTAACTTACACTATAGATCCAAAAAATAGAAATGCTCCAGCAAATAAACTACTTTTCCTTGATCAAGCAATGAAAGAATATAGACTTCCTTCATCGACGATCTTAGAAAGTTCGTATTACTTAGATCCTATCAGTGGGGATCTTTATATAACGCGTATTCTATCAGATCAATTACAAAACCAAGCATTTGTTCTAAGATTGAAAGGATTTAAACAAGATTGGACAAGCTTTAAAAATATCATTGTATCTGCAGAACACAAAGGACTTGTTTCATCTAGTGGAACTGCTGTCACATTTATTGGTCCTGAGCTACGTCATTTAGAAATCAATTTCCCTAAGACAATCGCAAACGTAAAAATACAAGAAAGGATAGTTTCTAGAGCAGGTGTTATATTCCCAACTAATGACCAGATCGTACATTACGATCCTCGAATTGACCAGCAATTCTATTTATTAAGAGATTATATGCTATCAAATCTCAAAGATAGAACTAAAGGCTCTTCTAAACGTGCTAAAGCCTATGACAGCTATTTATTAGAGTCTGCTATGCACTTATATTCTCGAGATCCTAAATGGCAAATCCCCGAGAGCATGCTGCAATATGCTTTTGGCTATTACAGAGTCTATGTACCACACTGGGTACGCTCTCAAATGCGCGTAAATACAATGGTAAAAATGCCAAAGGGTAGCATTACAATTTCATTAATTACGACACAAAATGATCTTTTTGATCGTCGACCCGGAGCTGGTTATAACATCTACTTCACTATAGTTGGTTTGGACAAACACGTAAAAACTCATACTGATAAACCTGGAGATATGCTACTCGATCTAGATCAAGATGTAATTCTGAATGTGAAGAAAATCGACGAAAGCGAATATGCCAGAAGACGAATCTATGTAGTAGCAGAAATCGCTACAGAAGAAGCTCTTAAACTTCAATCTGATACCGATGTGGTTATCCTTCCTCAAGGAGAAAAATTCAGATTTAAAAGAACCTTGAAAGATAAAAAATAACGTAGTTCGTCCATAAGAACACAGCTTTTCTAATTCCTTTCGTTAAAGGATTCTCATAGAACAATCAAAGAATAAAAAATTTTTCTAAAAAGCATCTAAAAATCTAAGAAATGAACACCCGATTCTTACGATTTTTTTATTTCTTAGAACTAAATTCAGGGTAGGTAAATTTTTCTATCCTTATAGGATAAGTATGGTTGCAGTAATCATTTAGTTTACTATAATGGATCTCCCAAATTTTTATGGGAAAAGACTCTATCTATTTTATAATAAAGCTTTTGAAGTGGGGGATTGAAAGATAAATCCTGCGCAGTTGGACTATGACGCTTCCTGAAAAAACAACTCCTTCTACATCCACGCCCGCATCGCAATCCAACTACACAGCACCCTCTACTTCCACATCTAATTCTTCCTATCTCAATGAAACTACTACTGCTGCTGCTTCCTTAGACGAGAGACTTTCTCTTTATGATGAAGCTGTAAACCAGAATAATTCCACAGAGGCCGTTGTTGAATTAGGGAAAAAGTTACAAGAAGAGTTTTATAATTTAACGAATTCAAATACTACAGTACCCACAGCATCGCCATCGAATCATACGGGAAATTGGAAAACATCTTTTTTATATAATTTGGCACAACTTGTTGCACATGTTTTTCCCACAAAGATAGTACCGGCTAAAATCACTAAACCTACGGTTCTTCCACCGCCTAAAAATCATACAGAGACTTCTTCGACACATGTCTCTAGGCGTACTACCAATTCTTCTATTTCTGAGAACTCCACTTCTTTAACTCAGCCTACTATTGGGGGGGGAGGGGGGTTCCCGTGGAAAGAAAAGAATTCTGGCTAAGCTTGTTAAGGCTTCAGCCTCTTCTCAATCTAGAAAACCTACAACAACGCCTGCGAGATATTCTCCTACACATATTCCTAATTCCACTTCGTTTCTTCCGGAAAGTTCTACCCCTCTAGAGCAATCTATAGGAGAAACTAGTAGTGCCCTCATAAAAAAAGATACAACAACACCCGTTCAGAAGGCGGCCAAAGATCTACATTATCTTTCTAGAAGAAAACGTGGTTTAGAAGATGAGGCTCAAGCTGGGGGATCAGCGACTAATACATATGATCTTACACCTGAGAATATCGTAAAGAAATTAGGATTAACACCTGAGCAGGAGAGAACATGCCAAACACCGATCAATAACTTAAAGAAAGCCATAGGCCGCTATAATGATTTACAAACGAAAAACTCAAGGAAAGGGCAAGACCTTTTAGTTAAACAATCTACTTTTCTAGAAACAATCCAAAAAAGAGCAAAAATATCTAAACAACCGATTGTAGAACAGGTGATGACTACTATTAGAACCGAGTTTTTATCACACAAAGTTAAAGTAGATAAGCATCTACACGGTATCTGGATTGCTGGTTCTCCACCGGATGATACTGACGCCTATATTAAAGTATTTCTACAGACCTATACCGATTTCGACTTTCTCTTTTGGGTAGATGAAACTGCTTATGGTGCCGCGAAATTCTCATCTACTTTGAAGAAAATAGCTTTTGATTCATCTCTTAACGATTTAAGGAAAGAAACAGGAGAAGATGTAAAAAAATTTGTTAAATATTTCGATGATTTAAAAGCAAAATACGATGCCACAGAAAACCTTGACGAGAGGGAAAAATACTACGATGACCTACTCCAGATGTATAATGATTATGAGAGAGTAGATGAACATGTGAAGAATCATTTCAACGCTATATTTTTAAGAAATATAATTGTTTCTCAAGATGGCTTCTTCAATTTTTGTATGCTTAAAGGGGTTGATGCAATTACTGACCAAACACGCATAGAATATCTTGAGGAAACCATTAAACTCCCTAAAGAGGAGATCGAGCAATATAAGAAGACTATAGAGACTAATAAAAAGAAAATCCAAGATATCGTGGATAAAGTTAACAAGAGTTTAGGATCTGACAGGGTTAAAATTAAAGATGTCAAAAACCTTACTAGAATGAAAGACAGAATGCATCTCTATAATTATGAGATGGAGATGCTATTGCGATGGAATTATGCTGCTGCATCAGATCAGATCAGAATGTTCATGCTAGAAGAACATGGGGGAATTTATACCGATTTAGACATAATGCCCACATATTCTCAGGAAGTTACTAATGCTATTTTTGAGAAGGGTGGAAATAGATTTTTCGAAAGCTTGCAAATTAGACGCGCTCTTTCCGATGCCGCATTAAAAATAGCAAACGGAGAAACCACAGTTACTTTAGAACAAATCACCAAGGAAATCGATACATCTGAACTTACGGATGACGATAAGAAAAAAGTCACTGAGCTAATCGGTAAATTTCAAGAGATACATAAAAGTGAAGGTGGGGCCCAAGGGAAAACCAAGAAAAGTCTCTTTCAAACAATGGCTCCTGAAATAGTCCGAGATACGATGCCTATTTTGCGAAGATACCATAAGTGGTCCACAGGTTGGCATATTCGTGGATTGAATGGTTTGATGATGTCACATAAAGGCAGCGCCTTAGTTGATGGTGTTATTAGGGGCCAGTGGCAAGCCTATGCCGAATTAAGACATTTAAGAGAAAACGTTCTTAGCGGGGATTTTTTTAACACTCTAGAGGATTTGACACATTTAGACCGTGATGAAATGGTAGGAGGCCATTTAGTTAAAGATTATCTTGGGAAGAGTCTGTTCTACGACTTTAGACAAGATTCAATTATTCCTGGAGCCGTAAGTACATTAGGAATTACAGGTCCTGGTTTAATCAGAAATGAAATGATCAAGTACTTTAAAGGGCTTGGTCCTATGGGGAAAGCATTTCTGACTAAAGATGGAAACAAATTAGGGGATGATGCCTATTTAGGTTCTTATAAACAGATTACAACTCCAGAAGGAGAGACTACGTATGATTGGACAAACCCTCTATCCATAGGATCTAATGATGTAACCCCCGGCGATGAGAGTACCTGGTGTAATATTAAACGGCCATGTGCGGGTGAGTTACTTTTTTCTGATCCTTCAAAATTGCGTGTAGAAACTCCTAAAGGAGTGGAACGCACTAAAGTTGATCAAGCTGAATTCACTAAATTATGGTTGCAAAAATCAAAAGACAATCTACCTGGAGGGTTATTAGAAAGATTTAATCACCTCATTACTGAACGCAACATAGATATTGTAAGAATGTCTGAATTGGATCGTGAGATCTATGCCTTCAAGATGGAAATAAAAGATGATGTTATAGCACAAGCATCTATGTTTTCTTTACAGCTACAACTTGCGCAGCTGATTCGTGATGTTAAACTTCCAGTTTCCAATCAAGTTAACTATTTCCCAAATCCACATCAACATTTTGAAGAAGATCTAGAAAAAGCCATTAAATTATATCTAAATAGCAATTCGCAGACAGGAATTACTATATGGCATAGCTCATCAAGTGATCTATCGATGTTTTTAAAAGATATGCTGTCCGTAGCTGAAAGACAATTAGAGATAGGCAATCTCATTGATTCTATAAGCCCATCACCCTTTTCTATAACAGAGATGGAGCTTTTAACAAAATATTCCGAACTTAGTTCTAAGGAGAGCTTAGATTTTCTTACGCCTGAAGAAACTGATAAATTCCTAGAAATCACAAGTAAAATAGCAGAGGATCGCAATCTTCAAGCAAAGGTCAATGAAATTGAAGAGCATGTCTCATCAGGACAGTTATTTAAAAAGTTAGAAAATCTAATAGATCGTTGGTTGACACTATCAGATGACGATAGAAAAAAAGCAATCCTTGATAAAATGAAAGAAATGGCTCGAGGTAGTGGTCTGGATAAGCAAGAGCAAGAGAGTACAGAAAAATGGTATGAGAAACTCTATGATGAGACACTACAAAAACGTGTCACTGATCCAAAGAAAAAATTAGAAGATATTGTTAAGAAATTTGAGGCAAGTGAACGTGTAGTTTTACAGGATTTGGATCATTTTCTATCCGATGAACATTTATTTTCACGCATGCATAGAGACGGTTATTCTTTTAGTGATTTAATTGATCTTTATAGATTCATGGTTGCTAATTCAGGTGTTTCCGGAATCTTTTCTTCAGAAAGTGTTTTCCCTTCTCCTTCCAAGCACCTAGTACAGATGATGCAAACAACACTAGATGCTGATTATGAGAATATGCATGACAATCTCGACAAAGTATATGATTACCTAGCTCTCAATCCAGATAGCCAAGAAGCAAAAGCAGCTTTAGAACAGGTACCAGAAGCATTAAGGGAAAAATTAAAATCATCTCATATCCCTGATCTACTAACTCCTCCTGTAGATGCGTACGTCTCTGCTTTAGGAATGCAGTATGGTATGGACAATGGTGTGGAATCCAATCGTATTATGACGAGTACCATACCAGGTATATTCAATCCAACAGGCTATACCATGGCAAACTATTTCGATAGTCTTTATGAACTACATCTAAGCATTCATGATGGTTCCTTGAATTTAGAGTCAGCAAAAAAATTTCTTGAAGATAAAGGTGTCTATTGTTTTATTGACAACGATCGTATTCAAGAGCTCGTCAAGCTTGCAAAGGATAAGAAATATCTCTCCTTAACTGAAATTCATCAAACTCTTTCTAAGACAGAAAATTTTGCACAAGCATCAGGCCATCTACTATCCAGCATTTTACCTGGAGCTAGTGATATCTTTCAAAGAGAGGCAAATTTCGGTCGTCCCTTAGCAACTGCAATGCAAAATCCAACCGCGATTAATCCGTATGATTATCGCGGAGTAGGGGCTAGTAAAGATCTTTTCTCCACTCCTCCTGATGTACCGACGATACAAAATGCCGTAGAGCGAGCAAAATATTCTTTATTTTCTTGGCCAGATTTCTCTAGAGAGATGATCCCTAAATGGGAGGGTTTAGCACACGCATTCGGTTCTGAGATTGCTCACATACACCCACAAACGTTTCTATATCAATTAGAAGGGCGTTGTATGGGTCTCTCTATGCTCTATATGTCAGCTGAAAATTTCATTGACTATACTTTCATCACAAGAAATCTTCTGACAGTGGGTGCTCTATTTCAAATAAAAGAGCGTGATCATCTACGACTATCAGATGCAGATAATACGTTTTTAGAGAAGAGTCAAGCCTACATTGATTGGTTGCAATATCATGGAAATGCAGATCTGAAGACAGGAGGAATACTAACTGAACATACGTGGGACATTAATAAGTTAGTTCAGACATTTGGTAGACAAACAAGTATGCCAAGTCTATTAGTAACTACTCCCAGCCATTCCATGGTTGTTCAAGTAATAGGTAAAGCTTACAGAGTCACAGATCCCAACTTTGGACATTGTGATTTTCCAACATTACGACAGGCTCTATTGTTCTTAGAATCTTCAGTACAACTAACTACAGAAGTAAGAGATCGCTATGGGATATCTCCTGAAAAAAGTGTAGCATCTCAGCTGAAACTCTACACTACAGATTCAACAAAAGCAAAAAACACCTGGTTTTCTTCTACTGATCTAGGATTTTCAGCTCTTGAGCATATGACAACTCTTGATCTTATGATACTAAGGCTGGGAGATGTCCATATAGGCCGCAGAAGAATATCCTGGGCGGACCTATATAGAATAGGGGGGACTATTGATCATAAAAGGATCGATGAAAAGACCTCTGAAGCAGATCTCGATAAATTAAAATTAGATGGGGATATTTTACATGATTTTCTTTCTAGGCATGTCTTAGATCCCGATCTTGCTTCTACAATCCTATATATCTTAGATCATTACGGTATAGAAGATGGAACAAAAGAGGTCAGTAGGAAATTAATTGTTGCAACTCCTAGAGATCTCACAGCTTTAATAAGTGGGATTAAAAGCAAAGCACAGCAAGTGAGCTCCATGTTACGGAATATAATGGAGGACATAGGAAAAGCCATTAAAGGCACATCGGCTGGCGATAAAGATAAGATATCTGTCACCAATGTGGATGTCAATGGAGATGAGATCTCCTTTGATTTTAAGGATGGAGGATCTACAAAAAAAATCAAAATTCCGAGTCATGGATTAGTCAAATTATTTAAAGATCTAGGGAAAATGTTAAATGATCTTGCTGGTACAGGCGTTATGGATATGGAGCTCGGTATGTCCGCAGTCTCTATTATACAATACGCACGCATGGTACAAGCAGGAAAAGGTAGTGAGGCTCAAGCTCTTTTTGACTTATTTTTAGATGGGAAAGAAATGGCTGAAATGACCTTAGGAACTGTTATCCAAGGTGTAGGAAAGAAATTCATTACAGATCAAGGGATTGATGGATTCCGATTAGAATCACTCATATCTAAGAAACTCATAAAAGCCTCTACAAAAGTTGGAGGAACTTTAGGAAAAGCATTTTTTAGATTAGGACAAATGTTAGAGCTTCCTATTCTTGAAGCTGTTGCTGGGGTCTGGAGTCTCTATACTAGTATAGAAGATCTACAACACGCCTCTTCACATAGTGATACGATGGCAGCACGTGTTCAAATAGCTTTCGATACTATTACTTTAGCATTAACAATATCTGCTGTTGCTGCTCCTGCTGCAATGTTAGCTGCAGGACCTATTGCTGCTATTGGCATGGGAGCTGCATCAATTGCTCGCAACATTGCTTTGACAGAAGAACGTCATAACGCTTGGAATGAATATAAACACTTCCTAGAAGAAGGCAGTGAACACATTGTAAACGCTTTCCCAGAAAGAGGATTGCTTGACTTCTCTGGGAATCATGTCTTGGGAAATATAGTTTTAGACCTAAGAAAAAATCCCCCTACTCTTACAGGAGATAGATCATATAATGCAAATAGATGGATTGGACATAAACCAGGATGGTCTGATTCACAAGTCAGAGAAAAGTTAAGTTACGCATTTAGTATTACTCCATATTATGCCCTAGCAAGAGGACATGCCAATAGCTTTTGGCCTTCTGAAGTTCCTAAAATCCCCGCGGGCATCTACAACACCATTATTCTTGGATACGGAATTACATATCAAGGAACTACTGAGGTTGTTTATCTCTCAAATAGAATAGTTTGGAAAGAAGCTGTCTTAGACCCAACATCTCGTTATTATGTACCCCCCTTAACAGCTAAAAAAGAAGAAAGTACGGTAATAACAGGAGATACACAAACGACTGTTATTCCTGTACGTCTTTTAGATAGTGATTCTCCAGAGAGAATAGCATACGCCTCACAATATAAAGATTATAAAATCACGATTAAAGGGGGCAAAGGAGGGATAACTGTTCAAATTGGTGGAGCGGGTTATTACAATATTACAGGGGCTCCGGGAGTTGAAAATGTAATTTCATTCCGTGGCATTCCACCTCCACTGGGTGTCAAATTTAATCTAGCGCAATTAGAGCAACCAGTTCCTCTAACAAGACCTAATGGCACAAGTACGGATATTTTAAAAATTCGACAAAAAGGAATTTCTACAGTCATTGGTTCTTCTGGAGGCCAAGATACTTTAACAGGAAATCGTGATACCAAATTCTATGTAAGCCCTGGAGGAGGAATTATATATTCTGGAGCAGGGAAAAACTGGTATTACATCCCTAAATTAGATAACAATCTTACTATTGTACTTACTTCGAACTCTACCGATCACGATCTTACACTCGGCATGAGCTCATTTGAACTACATTCTGGAGGAAATAATCTAAACTTATTAGGCCTCAATGGGGATAACAGCACCGGCATATATATTGAGAATGCAAATAAGAGCAGTTCATATGAACATTGGATAGGTCATTTTAAAGTCAAATTCTCTGATGGCATTACAGTTGAAGCTATAGAAAAACCTCTCCCAGGGAATAGTACGAACACTACTACTTTAGGCTTTACAAAATGTGATCAGTCTACCTGGGCATTAAAACATCCTGAAGAACCTGGATTCGTAGATAATATTGTGCGGTGGATGAAAAAATACCTCTGGTGGTTTGCTCCTGAAGTATCCATCGTTCAGCAGCACAGTCGCGTATCATATTATGACAACAAAAAGCTTTTTGTTTACAAACCCGATAAACATACCGAGCTAGATATTCGAGCTCAAGATGAGTTTGGGGCGGTGGTTGAAGGTGCTGTGGGTGCTTCTTATCTCCTATCTTCTCCACCAAATATCAAAACCAAATCCACTGAAATTGTACTAGCAGAAGACGGGGATGCTCCTCAATTAATTGATCTTGGCTTACTTGTTCCAAGTTTAATTAAGGCTAAAATGACAAGTAAGACATCCATAGATCTGGAAGTTTCTTCTCCAAGATATACAGTTCCTATGGTTTTAAGTTGGGATCCTGGAGATCCTCCTTGGAAAACAGTAATAGAAGTTAACTCGTATGTCCGACCAACTCTAGGGGAGTGGCATCGTAAAATCCAACAACATCCTGAACAAACCCACGTTCTTTATCACAGTAGCGTCCTAGTCCCAGAAAGATTAGAAGGTATACTGAGTCTAAACAACACAGTTACCTTGATGTTAAGTGAAGTAAATAAGACTAAAGAACATATTCTTGGGATCGAAAATAAAGGCGGGATAAATCTGAAGATATGGGGAACTCTCCATGCCGGGCATATTGAAGGTGCTATGATGAATCAAATATGGACAAGGTTTAGAAACTTTGCGTCCTTAAAAGTCTTCGATATCACAGTACCAGCCTATTCTATTAAATATCTTGATTTCCAAGGCAGCGACAAAAGTAGTGGAAACATCCTATTTAACAGCATACTAGAATCTAAATATCTTAAAGCAGATATCAAACCAAAAACGAAATTCTCTCATAACACATGGAGGTGGTATGACGAGGTTCAGATCTTCTCTACTTCATTAGAGCTTGAAGACTTCTATCGTTATCGCATTCATTCTGAAACACAAGAATTATCGCGATACTTGATGTACTCTCAAAAATTAGTGAGCATACAAAATAGAGATTTCATCTTAAAATTCTTCTTTGTTCGCGAAGGAAAGGGTGTAGGAGCTATACGTTTTGTATTTAAAAACTTCTTTAATGGATATCTGGATGGTATTTCTGAGAGAACATTAGAAAAAGAAGCTAAACCTTTGATGGCTTCAAATCCATATCAATTCATTGATCCAGGTTACCGAGATCACTTAGAGCTGACTTTAGGGAAAGAGACGTTTAACCTAGCCACAATGGTTAGAGAATACTGTTCGTATTCCTATATTCTACCGCTAGGAGAAGATGAACAGCGTCGTTTGACTATTCCTCGCCAATATTGGTCTTTAAACTTGTCTGTATTAACTTATACTATAGATGCTAACAAGATCAAAAATGGTCCAGAAAAGACCCTGCTCTTTTTCTCTGATGCAATGAAGGAATATAGACTTCCTTTAGCAACAATCTTGAAAAGTTCGTATTATTTAGATCCCGTAAGTGGAGACCTTTACATAACGCGAATAATAAGTAGTTGGAAGAATGAAGCGTTTGTCTTAACACTAAAAGAATTCAAACAGAATTGGGACATTTTCAAAGACATTGTTATCTTAGCACCCCACACAGAACTTACCACATCTACAGCAACAGCTCTGACATTTGTTGGTCCCGAGTTGCGTCATTTAGAAATTAACTTCCCCATGATGTTTGGAGACAAGAGATTCGAAGAAAGGATAGTTTCTAGAGCAAGCACAATATTCCCAACTAATGACCAAATCATACACTATGATCCTAGAGTTGACAAACAGTTCTATGCGTTATCAGATTACATGTTATGGAATCTTCGCGATAGAACTAAAGGCTCTTCTAAGCGCGCTAAAGCTTATGATAACTATTTACTAGCTTCGGCTATGCATTTATCTTCTAAAGAACCTAAGTGGAAAATTCCAGATAGCATGCTGGAATACGCTATTGGTTATTACAGAGTGCAAGTTCCTCAATGGGTACGTTCTCATATGCGCACGTATACACTTGTAAAAATGCCAAAAGGCAGTATTAAGATCTCATTAATCACAACACAAAACGATCTTTTTGATCGCAAACCTGGAGGAGGTTTTAACATTTACTTCTCCTTGCTCGGTTTAAATAAACACGTGAAAGCTCAAAGTGACAAACCTGGAGATATGTTACTCGATCTAGATAAAGATGTTATTCTTAAAGTGCAGAAGATCGATGAAAGCGAATATTCCAGGAAAAGAATTTATGTAGTTGCAGAAATTGCTACAGAAGAAGAGCGCAGATTAAGACCTAATTCACAGGTAATCGTCTTTCCTGGAGGGGAGAGGTTTAGATATAAAAGAAATGTGAGCGATAATAAAGAAGAAGAGAATGATGAAGAACAAGAAGAGGAAGAAGATGACGATGAAGAAAACGAAGATCAAGAGGATGACTTTAATTAGAGCCGCCAGTTAACAACGACTTTACTCATCGAGTAGTGGTGTATTTCAGGATTCTTAAGAACCCCTAATTTCTCCAATTCTTTTAGTACTCGAGATCCTAACAATCCTTTCGTCAAAGGATTCTCATCTGAATAATCAAAGAACAAAAGTTTCGCCCATAGAGATTCTGGAGAATCTAAGGGGACTATAGTCTCTATTTTTCCATTATCATTTTTTTGGGATCTATAGACTAAGAAAGCTAGAAAGAGTCTAGAAAGCTTTTCGATACCTTTTTGACTAACTATATCTTCCGACTCTGTCTTTAAAATCTCTCTGCAAAGTAAGGGGAAGTTTATAGGGAAATCCGCAGGCTCTCCGTGAGGGCTTTTTTTAACCTTTTTTAGCTTATCTCTAGGAATTTGAATTCCTGAAAAATCCATTTTAGCGGACAGACTAGGGTAATCAATCCAAAAACTCATGTCATTCACTTCGGAAGACTCTATAGAATCAAAAGCTATGTAACAGTCTTCTAGTGGCAAAGAGGTATAAACAAGGGGAAGACGACGTATATTTTGTAATACTTGAGGATAGAGAACGAGAATTTTCCGTTCTTCTTTGCTAACTAAGTTATCAATACAGACAATCCGACCTTTATAAGAAAGATAAGCGTACAGAAGAAACCGTATTGCTAGAGCAATGATTGTAATAGGGATAAATACCAAACAGAGAATTCTTAAGACCTTTTCAAAGGTGGATAAGATATGTCCTGGAATAGTCACGGCCCAAGCCTTATTCTGAGGATCTCTGGCAACTATATAGGATTGCTGACCTCCAAGGTAAAGATAAGAATCTAGGAAAGAAACCGTCTTTTCTAGAAGAGAAGGTCTAGAATAGTCCGAAAAAATAAGATACGGCATTTCCCACCCAGATAATAAAATTATTAAAAGGTCATCCTATTATAAATGAAACTAGGAATAAGGGTTAAGGTATTAATAATTAACTATATGGCCCGTCTATAAACAACTAATTATGCAACATAATACATATTATCAGACCATAAAAAAACATTGAAAAGTTTGGTTTTATTCTATTCCCCGAACCTATCTTGCTCTAGAGCATTTCCTCTACGATTATACCAGCATGACCAACCAGTACGCCGTTATGATAACAAGGAACTTCCTCTAAGGAAGCTATAGCAACTATGGGTAAATTCCTTTCACAAACAAGTTTCTTGCGCAAGGATACAAATTGTACTTCACTTAGCGCTTCCACGTTAAGTTCTCGCATTCTTTTTCTAATCGCATCCACACCACGCTGTCTCATGCTAGCTAAGTCTATTTGCGCCATGAGCGAATTAAGACATCTATCCGCATAGAACTTGAATGTCGCCTCATCAACACTGCGGAATACTCCCTCATGTATAGGCATCCCTATAACCCCACCGGGAGGCACGTAAGTACCAGGAACATAAGTAAAGGTAAATCGTTGCATATTCCCCTTCTGGGTGTAGAAAGAGAAGCGTTTATGTATTCCCACCTCACCACATGTACGAATCTGCATTTGCTCAAGTTTATCTCTATCGCAACCATATAAAAGCAGCCTAAAGATTTCGCACATCAAATCTCTATTATCTTGAGTAACTCTAGGCGTCAAATACCTACTCTCAATTTCTGAATCTGATAGAGGCGAGCGTCTTATTATTGGGGGTGTTGGGGCAGGCTTTACTATTGGTTTAATTGGCTGTTTTATAGCTTCAGGAATCGTCGGTTTAGGTTGTTCCACCTCTATGTGCTCTAAACCCTGAGTTCCGTATTTACAAAATAGCGCTAAGCGGAGAACAAATTTGACAACTAAAAGTAAAATAATAGGGATAATCAAGATGATTGCTATTGCTTTTATGAAACGTAGTAATTTGGGTTCACTTTCGTCTATTGCGAACTCTGATGGACTGGTTTCAAAAACCAATCTGTCCTTCTTAGCTGTAATCACATGCACATGTTTTGCTAAACAGCCAATATTAGTGCATAGGGCATCAATACGTTCTATAGCTTTCTCTAAAATGGTTGACCGCCCCATATCAGACATCTCTTTAAGATAAGTTGGGCTAAAAGTTACGGAAGATAAAAATGAAATTCCTGCAGGAACGGTTGGATTCGATGGTTTTACTTCAATACGCTCTATAGCCGTGAACCCGTATTTACAAAATAGAACAAAACGCAAAATGAGTTTAATAAATAGAAGGACAATCATAGGAATGATCAGAATAATAGCCAGTGTCCTTATAATTAAATTTAAATCCGATTCTTCCGGATCTATGACCAAACGCTCGTAGCTACTTTTGAAAACTAGACCACATTTTTCTACTGTGATGATCTGTACACGTTTGCTAAAGCAACCAAGACTCGAGCAAAAATCATCAACACGCTCTACCATATTTTCTAAAACGGTAGACGCTCCCCTTTTGGACATCTCTTCGAGATATTCCTGAGAAAATCTGATAGAGGAAAAAAATGAAATTCCCATTCCGACCTAATTTATAAAAACTGCTTCTACAAGCTGCTTTAATCGAATTTCTTCTCGATTATAACCCCAACATTTTCCCCTAAAGAATTCCTTGTCTGATTGACAATGAATATCTCAATATTAAAAAGTCCCAATTTACAATCTCGGTTTAGCCCATCCTTTATAAGATTCTCGACTTCCTCTTTGTTTGAATCCGTTGTAATAGGAACTGCTTCTAGGAAATCAGCAGTGACCCCTAATCTCTCTCTGAACTTTTCTGAAGCCTTAGATACTGAAGTAATAATATCTTGGTTGCCGTATTCATCTGTTGATAAATAACCGGGATAATAAGTAAATTTCAGTCCTGGGATTCCTGTTAGTTTAAACACAACAGGGGAAGTGGAACCTTTCCATGGAATGTGTTCTGGGAAAATACCCCTTCCTTCATACTCTATCGCACTAGTAAAGCTACATAAATTCAGGAATTCGGTAGCTCTAGTCAAAAGATCCCGTTGATCCTGAGATAATTTAGGAAGCATTATAAAGTTTTCTATAATCTCTTCTCGTGTAAGAGGAACAGGCAGAACCTCAGCAACCTCTATCCCTTCTATTGGTACCGCAGGTTTTCGAGTAGGCCCGACAACAGGTTTCGGAGCAGGAGCTGGAGTCGCTATCTCTTCAATGTTCCCTG